>NZ_CH672417.1:0-103826 GCF_000152905.1 Nitrobacter sp. Nb-311A | reverse complement strand
AGAGCGCCGCCGATCTTGCGGCCATCGCCGCCGCCGGCAACCTTGGCAAGGCCACGAGCGCGGCCGCCGCCACCGTGATGGCCAATGGCTACCCGGCGAGCGCACTGCTGTCTGTCGAACTCGGCACCTTCACCGCGAATGCGGCGCTGGCGCCGTCGGCGCGTTTCGTCACGCCCGCGACCGGCACGCCCAACGCGGCGCGGGTGACGCTGCATACCGAGACGCCGCTTTACTTTGCCCGCATGTTCACCGGTGGCAGCAGCCACTTCGACATCACCAGCAGGGCGACGGCGGCGAGTACCGCGCTTGCCTCGTTCGCGATCGGTTCGCGGTTGCTCGCGCTCAATGGCGGCCTGCTCAATGCCATTCTCGGCAGGATGTTCGGAACGACACTATCGCTTTCGGCAATGGACTATCAGGCGCTGATCGATGCCCATATCGATGCCTTCGATTTTCTGAACGCGCTGGCGACGCGGCTCGACCTGACAGGCGTCACCTACGACTCCGTGCTCTCAGGCGAGGTGAAGGTCGCCGACATCGTGGCGGCGATGCTGAGCGCGCAGCAGGCTGCGAACGGCCTCAATGCCGCGACCGCCGCGCTGTCGAAGGTCTCGCTGGCGCTTGCCGGTCTGACCAACACCATCGTGCCAGGGAAGCTGCTCGATGCGGGTCCCTATACGGCGATGACGGTCGGGTCAAAACCGAAAACAGGCGTCAGCGTGTCGGTGTTCGATCTGCTCTCGGCAACCGGCGCGATCGCTAACGGCACCAGCCAGATCGCGGCCACAGTTGCTCTCGGATTGCCCGGCATCGCCGCCGTCTCCGTCACTGCGGCCATTGGCGAGCATCCGCAGGGCAAAAGCTGGATGACAGTCGGGACCGAAGGCGCGAGCGTGCACACCGCGCAGACCCGCGTGCTGCTGTCGATCAAGCTGGTCGGCAGCGGCGCGGCGCCGGCCGTCAATCTCCCGCTTTATGTCGAAGTCGCCTCTGGCACCGCAACGCTGGACGCCGTGAGTTGCGGTCGCCCGGACGTCGCGACGTCCAGCGTCACGCTCGGCGTGACCCCCGGCATCGTCGACGCCTGGATCGGCGACGTGTCTGCGGCCGAGATGACCAACTTCACCAGCAAACCGGATCCGGACGCGGCGATGCTGGTCAATCTGGGCGCGGTCACCGTCACTGGCCGCGCCCATGCCGGCATGGCAACACCTCGCCCACCCCGGTGTCGTTCAGCTACGCAGACATCGCCGGGCTGACGAAAAAGACGGTGACGACCTCGGATTTCACCTCGTCGCTGACCGCCAGCCTGCTCGGCGATCTCTCGCTCAAGATTAATGTGGGGCCGCTCGGTCTGCCGATTCCCGGCCTTGGGCCGACCGTGACCGGAATCATCGGCGGCGCCACCGCGTCGATCGATCAGTTGCTAGCGCAGGTTCTGGCGACGCTCGGCGTCGGCATCGGGCAGGCGGACGTCTGGGTCTCCGGTATCCGCTGCGACGGTGCGGTGCTGGTGAATTGAACTGCGAAAGCTGCTCCCGCGCCGCCGCGGCGTGAGACATCATCGGCCTGTCGGCGCTGGCTATAGCGTTTCCGAGCGAAGCATGTCCTCGGCTTGACCTGAGGATGGAATCCGCTTCGCATGAAGAAATCGCGTCAAATCAATCCCCGTTTTTGTGAAGCGGTGAAAGATTCTAGTGTGGCATCATCGACTTGAATTTTTCAAAGTCGCGGATGTTCATCTTGAAGCCGCCTGGCATCACGACATCGCCGGGTTTCTGGCCCTTCTTGCAGGGGCCGGTCCATTTCGCGGCTATGGTGATCTTGTTGTCTTGTTTTCCCAGCTTGCCGCCTTCGCTGTGCGAGGTGACGTTCACCGTGTAGGCGGAGTTGAAATCACCTGAAGTTTCGCCATGCGCTGTCACGGTGGTGCCGGCCATGGTGCAGACCGAATCCATGACGTAGCCGGTTGCGTTTTTTTGGATGTCGGCCTTTGAGCAATTCTGCTTGGCGGAGGGGGCGAAATCCGACGTGAACTCGCGGTCCACGGCCTCGCTGGTGCATTGCTGAACCATAACCGGCGGCATTCTGCCGCCCTCGTGTTTCACCTTGATGTCCCAAAGCCCGGCCTTGCGCAGCGGCAGTTGCACCTCCGCCAGCGCAGGTGCGGCGCAGAGAAGCAGCAGCGGCAGGAAAATCGAGAGCCGAAGGGACTGTCTCATCGCAAGCTCCGTCGGTGGGATGTAGTGGCGCGAGCCTATCATATGTATTCCCTTTTTCAGCAGTCGGACACAGCTGCACCGTAAGTTCTTGATCTGGAGTTTCACTTGCGGCGTTGCCGCAGCAAAAGCAGCGAACGTCGAATTTACCTCCACGAGGGTGCTCAGTAGCGCGTCCGCAGCGCAGGTTGGTCCGGACCATAAGGCACCCAGCGGCAAGCGAACGAGATATAGCCGCCGGGATAGGCCTGAACGCCGAGGAATTTCGCCACCTTGCCGTAGCGCGCGCAGTGATCGACCGCGAGTACGCGGATATCGGCCTGATGCGCCAGCGAATAGGAGATGATGCCGCCGGTGTCATTGCCCTTGAGCGGAAGCACCCAGTCGGCTCGCGCTGATCCGCAAACCAGCGCACCGGTCATCGCCGCCAGCAAAGCCGCTCCGAACAATCTCATCCTCATCTCCATTGTTGCAACTCCAACTTTAGAACGCGGAGCCGGCCGTGAAAAGAACAGCGAGCTGCTTATCGTGGAGTTAGGCCGCGGGTGTTGCCTTGCCGCACTTGACCTTGCGCACGCTTCACGGCACCGTCGCAAGACTCGATTAGTCGGCGGAACTCTATGCGCAACCTTATCACATCTTTGAAGAAACCTGCCGTTGGCGCCTTGCTCGGCGCAGCGTTGGGCCTGTTTGCCGCCATGCCGGTTGCGTGCGCGTTTAATTTTCCTGTGTTCGGTCCGAGCTATGAGGGGCGGCTGCCGAGCTGTGAGGCCGGACTGCCGACCATCACGGCGCAATTCTGGGAGAAGGAAAGGAAATTCTGGAATTCCCCGCTGCGCATCACCGCATATGGCAATGTCCATGAAAGGGCATTCCGGCCTCGGGAGTCCGACAACATCCCGCGTCGCTACTGCACCGCCGAGGCGATGGTCAGCGATGGCAAACTCCGCACCGTGCATTATTCCATCATCGAGGACGGCGGGATCGCCAGCATGGGGCAGGGCGTCGAGTGGTGCGTGGTCGGCCTCGATCGCAACTGGGCTTACAATCCTGGCTGTAGCGTCGCCCAACCATAAAAAGACGGATCTCGGTTCTGATTCCGGAAGCGGAAGGATACTATCCGTGTTTTCACCACGGGGGTGGGCAGAAATCCCTGACGCTCTATTCTTATAGGGATTCAGATATATCCCGGCCTCTGGTCCACTATGCTATGGTGGGCTCGTTCTCTTGTTCTCGGTTCATGCGAGAGGACCGGATTCCGGCTGGGCCTGAGGAGTTGGCGTCATGAGATGGGTGTCTCGCGCGGCGGCCGCGTCTATTTTGTCGTGGCTGCTTCTGCTTGCGGGGTGGACGGCCGATGCGGCGGCGAAAGACCAACGACAAAACGCGCCCGGTGCATTCGATTTCTACGTCCTGTCCCTGGCATGGTCTCCGTCGTTCTGCGCTGCCGCGGCGGAACGCGGCAATGCCAGCCGGTCGCAGCAGGCCCAGTGCGGAGGGCGACCGTTCTCTTTTGTGGTGCACGGCCTTTGGCCGCAATACGAGCACGGCTTTCCCGATTATTGCCAGCGTCCCGCGCCTCGGCTTGATCGTCGCATCATGACCTCGATGCTGGATTTGATGCCGGCGCCGGGTCTGGTCTACAGCCAGTGGGATAAACATGGCACCTGCTCGGGGCTCAGCGCGGAAGCTTACTTCAAGACCGTCCGCAAATCGCGCGCCGCTGTGAAGATCCCGGCGGAATTCCTCGATCTCGCCGCACCCAAGAGTATAACGCCCGATGCCATCGAGAGCGCCTTCATCAAGGACAATCCGGGCCTCAGCCATTCCGCAATTGCGGTGATCTGCGACCGGACCAGGCTCAGCGAGGTGCGAATCTGCATGAACAAAGACCTGCAATTCCGCGCGTGTGAGGAAATCGACCGGCGCGACTGCCGCCGCGACCAGGTGGTAATGCCCCCATTGCGCGGCGGATAGTATTTTTGTCTTCTTCCACGGGATATTGGCGAAGGTAAGAGTCATGGCGGGCGTGACGCTTTGCTTCGCGTAGCGCCAAAGAATCCATCATCATGAATTATCGCCACGCATTCCACGCCGGCAGCTTCGCCGACGTTATCAAGCATATCGTGCTGGTCCGCATCTTGACCTATCTACACGAGAAGCCGGCGGCATTCCGTGTCATCGACACTCATGCGGGCGCGGGCGTGTACGATCTGACCGGCGAGGAGGCGGGTCGCGGCGGGGAGTGGCTGACCGGCATTGCGCGGCTGATGCAGGCACGCTTTTCGGACGCCGTTGCTCCGTTGATTGCGCCCTATCTCGATATCGTCAGGGCCTTCAATCCCCAGCGCGGCCTGAAATGCTATCCGGGGTCACCCTTGATCGCACGGGCTTTGCTGCGGCCGCAGGACCGGATCGTCGCCTGCGAAATCGAGCCCGTTACACGCAAGCATCTGATCGATGCGCTGCGCCGTGACTCCCAGGCCAATGTGGTCGATCTCGACGGCTGGATGGCGCTTGCCGCCTTCGTGCCTCCGAAGGAACGGCGCGGGCTGGTGCTGATCGATCCGCCGTTCGAGCGCGAGGACGAGTTCGAGCGCCTCGCCGGCGGATTCGCCGGAGCCTTCGCCAAATGGCCGACCGGCTGCTACCTGCTGTGGTATCCGGCAAAGCGGCGCCGGGCCACGGATGACCTGGCCCACAGGATCGGCGCGGTCGCGGGAGGCGAGACCGACAAATGCTTGCGGCTGGAATTCAGCGTGGCGCCGCAGACCGCGGACGGGCCACTCACGTCGGCCGGGCTTTTGATCGTCAATCCACCATGGACGTTGAGGACCGAACTCAAGTCCATCCTTCCCGAACTGGAGAAGCCGTTGGGCCAGGGCGGAGCCGCCCGCTTCAAGCTTGAGACGATCGCCGGTTGAACGGGAGACGCCTGGAAGGATCGCCGTCAAAAAAACGGCCGCGTGAGCGGCCGGAAGTCGAGTACGATGATATTGTTCTCGTTATCTCAAAAAAATTCTAGAAGTGATAGTTCACGCCGGCGCGGACCAGTCCGGATTGGTAGCTGTGGGGCGCACCGGTAATCGTGAAATTGCTGCTCGACAGATCGACATAGAGATACTCGACCTTTGCGGTCCAGTTCTGGTAGATGCCGACTTCGGCGCCCACTCCGACCGTCCAGCCCGCGTTGGTGTGGGATTCCGACAGGGCGAAGGTTTCGGCGCGCAGTTTACCGAAGGCAAGACCGCCGGTGCCGTAAACCAGGACGTTGCTGAAGGCGTAACCGAGGCGGCCGCGCACGGTGCCGAACCAGGGATTTGAGAATTTCCAGGCCGCGAAAGTATCGTTGGCGGCGTTGGCCTGGATGTCGCCTTCGAGGCCGAACACCATCGAACCGCTCTGCCAATTGTAGCCGGCCTGTACGCCGCCAAACACGCCGTCCGGCTTGGTGAGGCTATTTTGAACGCTTCCCCAGGCATATCCGAGGTTGCCGCCCAGATAGGGTCCTGCCCAGCTGAAAGCATTGAGCGGCTGGTTGACGGTGTAGGGCGCCCGGTAGGAGAAATCGGCGGCCTGCGCGGTGCCGATCAGCGCTGTTGATGCCATGGTCGCCAAAGCGGCGATTAGTGTTTTGCTCATCTCGGCACTCCAACCCCTTGCCGTTCCTATCGTGACATCGCGAGCCAAGGCCGTATGGCTACGAAATGCTGAATTCGGTACGTAGGATTTATCGAAAGTTTTAAGTTAAACGGTTCTTAAGACAGCGCCCCCGCCGTCTCTTGTCCTTAAAAAAGTGTTACCCGCATGGCCGCGCCGGGAACCGGCCGCTCAATGCTGCAAAGAGCCGGCGCTCGCTCTCCTCGAGAGAGGGGTCGCTGGCATCGGCTGGCGTCATCGCTTAACTGATGGACATGACGATCGATTTTGACGATCCTGCGAAACCGAGTGGGCCCGGACAGCTGCCTGATTCCGGAACGGACATGCGACGGCGCGGAGAGGTGACGACGGAACAGGACGTCGATCCCGCAACCGTTGAGACCGACGAAGACGACGAGGCGCGGCTGCCTGATCTTCCGGACGATCCTGACGAACCGATCGTGGAAGCTCCGCTCGCGATCGGGCGTGCGGCGATCGAACACGCGGTTCGCCATGCACCGACCTCGCCCGGCGTCTATCGCATGATGAATGCCGCATGCGACGTGCTTTATGTCGGCAAGGCCAAGAACGTGCGCAAGCGTCTGTCGTCCTACGCGCGGCCGACAGGCCAGGTGATGCGCATCGCGCGCATGATCGCGGCGACGGCCGCCGTCGAGATCGTTTCGACCGAAACCGAGACCGAGGCGTTGCTGCTCGAAGCGAATTTGATCAAGCAATTGCGGCCGCGCTTCAATGTGCAACTTCGCGACGATAAATCGTTCCCTTATATTCTGATCACGGGCGATCACTGGGCGCCGCAGATTCTCAAACATCGCGGCGCCCAGTCGCGGCCGGGCCGCTATTTCGGGCCGTTCGCGTCTGCCGGCGCCGTTGGCCGCACCATAACCGCGCTCCAGCGCGCGTTCCTGGTGCGCTCTTGCACCGACTCCTTTTTCGAAAGCCGGACGCGCCCCTGCCTGCTGTACCAGATCAAGCGTTGCGCGGGTCCTTGCACCGGCGAGATCGATTTCCCCGGCTATACGGCGTTGGTGCGCGAGGCGACCGACTTCCTGTCCGGCCGGAGCCGCGCCGTGAAGGAGGATCTGGCCCGCGCGATGGAGCGAGCCTCAGCCGACCTCGCTTTCGAGCGCGCGGCGCTCTATCGCGACCGGCTGGCTGCACTATCGGCGATCCAATCGCAACAAGGCATCAACCCCCGCACGGTGGAAGAAGCGGACGTTTTCGCCATTCATCAGGAGGGCGGCTATTTCTGCGTCGAGGTCTTTTTCTTCCGCACCGGACAGAACTGGGGTAACCGGGCCTATTTTCCGCGTGCGGAGAAATCATTCACGCCGGAGGAGGTGCTTGGATCATTCCTTGCCCAGTTCTATGACGACAAGCCCCCGCCCGGGCTGATCCTGCTGTCGCATCCGATCGAGGAAGGCGAATTGCTCGCCGATGCGCTGTCGATCAAAGCGGGTCACCGGGTCAAGGTTTTGGTGCCGCAGCGGGGCGAAAAAAAGGAGCTGGTCGCGCACGCGCTGACCAACGCCCGCGAAGCGCTGGGCCGCAAACTGGCGGAGACCGCGACGCAGTCGCGGCTGTTGCAGGGCCTGGCGGCGGTGCTCGGCCTGCCGCGGACGCCGCGGCGCATCGAAGTCTACGACAACAGCCACATCCAGGGCGCTAATGCGGTGGGAGCGATGATCGTCGCCGGTCCCGAAGGCTTCCTCAAGAATCAATATCGCAAATTCAACATCAAGTCCGAGAGCCTGACGCCCGGTGACGACTACGCGATGATGCGCGAGGTGCTGGAGCGCCGTTTCAAAAGATTGCTGGCGCAGAAATCCGCCGATCCGTACCCCGTAGCGGAGTCGGAGAAGGACTCTGTGCCGCAATGGCCGGATCTCGTCATCATCGACGGTGGTCTCGGCCAGCTCAATGCCGCCTGCGGGGTTCTCGATGCGCTGGGGTTGAGTCAAGTATCGCTGATGGCGGTCGCCAAGGGGCCGGACCGCGATGCCGGCCGCGAAACCCTGTTTCTGCCGGATCGTCCGGGGATCAAGCTCGAACCGCGGGATCCGATTCTGTATTTCATCCAGCGATTGCGCGACGAGGCGCACCGATTTGTCATCGGATCGCATCGTAAGCTGCGTAGTAAGGATATCCGCGAAGCCGGGTTGCAGGAGGTTCCCGGTATCGGTCCGGCGCGCAAGCGCGCGCTGCTTCATCATTTCGGGACCATAAAGGAGATTGAGCGTGCCTCGGTGGCGGACCTTGGCAAGGTTCCGGGCATCAGCGCCGAAAGCGCCCGCAGGATATTCGACTTTTTTCACGCTCGGCCCGCATGAGAGGAATTTCGTTAGGATATCCGATGGCTTTTTTCGTATTAAGATCAAAGTATAGGGCTGA
The DNA here is from genome assembly GCF_000152905.1 of Nitrobacter sp. Nb-311A. Classification (GTDB taxonomy): domain Bacteria; phylum Pseudomonadota; class Alphaproteobacteria; order Rhizobiales; family Xanthobacteraceae; genus Nitrobacter. The sequence goes on along the minus strand of NZ_CH672417.1, from coordinate 95,556 downwards.
AAGGAGCCGCGTGATCGGCAAAATTGCGTTGCGTGGCCGGTTGACGTTCGCGCTGCGACAGTATTGGTAAGACGAAATGAACACTGCAACCAGCCAGGCGACCGCGAAGCATATCCTGTCGCTGCCGAATATCCTCACCTATGCTCGCATCGCCGCGATCCCGGTGGTGGTGGGTTGCGTCTATGCGCAATCGATCATGGACGGGCCGTTGCAACTGCGCTGGGTGGCGCTCGGCGTGTTCGTCGCGGCCGCCGTGACGGACTTTTTCGACGGCTACTATGCACGAATCTGGGATCAGCAGTCGGCCCTCGGCAAGATGCTCGATCCGATCGCGGATAAGCTTCTGGTTGCGTCGTGCCTGCTGATGCTGGCGGCGGATGGCATCATCCATGGCTGGACGCTGTGGGCGGCAATCGTGATCCTGTGCCGCGAAATTCTTGTATCAGGGCTTCGCGAATATCTGGCCGCGTTGCGCGTCAGCGTGCCGGTCACCAAACTCGCGAAGTGGAAGACCACCGTGCAACTGGTTGCGATAGGGTTTCTTCTCGCGGGGGAGGCCGGCGATCTGGTGTTCCCGTTCGTGACCCAAATCGGGCTTCTGTTATTATGGATTTCGGCGATCCTCACCATCTATACAGGCTGGGACTATTTCCATGCCGGCATTCACCACCTCATGGAGGAGGATGAGAAATGAAGGTGCTTTATTTCGCCTGGGTGCGGGAGCGGGTCGGCAAGGCCGAGGAAGCGCTCGATCCGCCGCCGGCCGTCGCGACGGTTGCCGATCTGATCGCGTGGTTGTCGCAGCGGGGCGATGAATATGCCTACGCCTTCGAGAAACCGAAAGTGATCCGCGCTGCGATCGACCGGATGCATGTCAATCAGGACACGGCGATTGCGGGCGCGCGCGAAGTTGCCTTCTTTCCGCCGATGACCGGCGGTTGATCTCTCAATAGCGGTAGCGTCCATGACCGTTCCCGTCACCATTCGCCTGCAGAAGGAGGACTTCGATGTCGCGCGCGAAGTCGCGGCGCTGTCGCGCGGTCGCACCGATATCGGCGCGGTCGTGAGTTTCAGCGGCATCTGCAGAAGCGACAAGGCTGACGGCGAGGGCGACGCGATAGCCGCACTTGTACTGGAACATTATCCAGGCATGGCCGAGGAAGAGATCGCGCGTCATGCCGAGGAGGCGGTTTCGCGCTGGCCCATCACCGGTCTCACCGTCATTCACCGCTTCGGCCGGATCGCGCCGGGCGACAATATCGTTCTCGTAGTGACGGCGTCAGCGCATCGCGAGGCCGCATTTCACGCGGCCGAGTTCCTGATGGACTATCTCAAGACCCGGGCGCCGTTCTGGAAACGCGAGGAGGGCTCCTCCGGCTCCAGTTGGGTTGACGCCCACGACCGCGACGACACCGCTGCGGCGCGCTGGGCCAAATCCTGATGGCGAAAACCGCCGCGCGCGGCGGACGATCGAAAGTCGCGATCGCCGGCTCAAACCGAAAACGCCCGCTGGCGCAGGTTGCAGCAAACGCTGCGAACCCTGTCGTTGCCGGAACTCCGGCACCGGAACTCGAGACGATATTCGACTATGTTCGCCATGCAGCCGCGAGGCTCAAGCGCGCCCGCGTCGTCTTCGCGCACGGCACCACCGATCCGGTCGCCGAGGCGGCCTTCCTTGTCGGCGAGGCCATGCGCCTGCATCCGGACGAGGTCGAACCGCAGGCCGCCCGACGCGTGCCGAAGGCGGCAGGCAAGCGCATCCTTGACTGGATCGAGCAGCGCATCGCAACCCGCAAGCCAGCCGCCTACCTCGCCAACCGGATGTATATGCGCGGCTTGTCGTTCTATGTCGACGAGCGCGTGATCGTGCCGCGCTCGTTCATCGGTGAAATCCTGGATTCGCATTTCGGCGGCGACGAGGTGCTGCGCCTGCGCGATCCCGAAACCATTACCCGCGTGCTGGATCTCTGCACTGGCTCGGGCTGCCTCGCCATTCTGGCTGCGCGCGCTTTTCCGAATGCGACTGTGGATGCGACTGACCTGTCGGCGGGCGCTCTCGCGGTAGCGGCGCGCAATGTGCACGAGCATGGCCTCGACGGTCGCATTCAACTTGCGCAAGGCGACCTGTTCGCGGCAGTCAAGAACAAGCGTTACGACCTGATCATCTCCAATCCGCCCTATGTCGATGCCAAGGGTATGGCGGGACTGCCACGGGAATGTCTTGCCGAGCCGCGGATGGCGTTCGACGGCGGCGCTGAGGGCATCGATCTGGTGCGGCGGATCATCGACGGCGCAGAAAGTTACCTCGCACCCGCGGGCGGGCTGTTGTGCGAGGTCGGCCGCTGTAAGCCCGCGATCGAGAAAGCGTATCCCCAAGCGGATTTGCTCTGGCTCGATACCGAGGAGTCCGAGGGCGAAGTGTTCTGGATCGAGGCCGTGCGGCTTAAGCGCCGGGATGGATGAGTGAGATACGATGCCTCCGGCGATGCGGTCAGAGGTTCCACCGTCTTGATACCGTCTTTCTGCGCCGATTGCCGTTGATGACCGAGCCGCCATGCGTTTTGATGCCCGCCATAGTGCACTTTCGCGTGATGCCTGGCTCGGAGAATTCCGGGCCACCCTGGCGCTCGGTTGGCCCCTTGTCCTCACCAATCTCGCGCAAATCGCGCTGACCACCACCGACGTGATCGTGCTCGGCCGCGTTGGTGCTTCCGCGCTCGCCGCCGGGACCCTTGGCGTCAATCTGTATTTTGCGATCCTGATCTTCGGCATCGGTATCGTCACCGCGACGTCGCCGATGATGGCCGAAGCATTTGGCCGCAAGCTGCATATGGTGCGCGACGTACGACGGACGTTTCGGCAGGGGATATGGGCGGCGGTCCTGATTGCGGTGCCGAGCTGGCTGCTGCTTTGGCACACAGAGGCAATCCTCATTCTGTTCGATCAGGAACCGCAGCTCGCGGCGGACGCTCAGATGTTCGTGCGGGCGTTGCAATGGGGCATGCTGCCGACGCTGGGTTTTATCGTGCTGCGTTCGTTCTTCGCCGCGCTGGAGCGGCCGTTATCGGCGATGATGGTGACCGCGGTCGCGATCCTGTTCAACATCGTCGCGAACTGGGCGCTTGTGTTCGGCCATCTTGGTCTGCCGCCGCTCGGTCTGCTCGGGTCCGGCATCGCAACGACGGTGTCGAATACATTTCTGTTCCTCGGGCTCGTGCTGGTGGCGAGCTTTGGCCACAAGTTCCGCCGCTATCGTCTGTTCGGTAACTGGTGGCGCGCCGATTGGCCGCGTCTCGTCACGCTGTGGCGCGTCGGTTTGCCGATCGGCGCCGCGCTCGGTTTCGAGATTACCGTGTTCAATGCCGCGGTGTTCCTGATGGGACAGTTCGGCACGGCCTCGATTGCGGCTCATGCCATTGCGATTCAGATCGCGTCGGTCTCCTTCATGGTGCCGATGGGACTGGCGCAGGCGGCGACGGTGCGGGTCGGTCGCGCGTATGGCGCGCGAGACCTCGACGGGATAACCCGCGCAGGATGGACGTCGTTTGTCTCGGCGATTGCTTTCATGTCGGGCGCCAGTGTGTCGATGATGACCGCGCCACGATGGTTGATCAGCGCATTTGTCGACATCAACGATGCAGCAAACGCCGACGTGATAGGGCTCGCGGTGTCGTTTCTCACATGCGCGGCGGTGTTTCAGATTGCCGATGGCGCGCAGGTGGTCGGCGCCGGCATGCTGCGCGGCTTGCAGGATACCCGTGTGCCGATGATTTATGCCGGCCTGGGCTATTGGGGCTTCGGCATGTCCTTGAGTTTGCTGTTTGCCTTCAAACTCGGGTTTCGGGGCACCGGCATCTGGATCGGGTTGGCCTCGGGCCTTGCAGTCGTGGCCATCCTGATGATGTCGCGCTGGGTCCGGCGTGAGCGAATCGGTCTGGTGTCTCTAAAAAGGCGGCATCGCGAAGTCTTGGTCACAGAATAAATCGCGTGATCCGCGCTCGGGCGATCCAGCAGGGGTGACGTTACCCTCGGTGAGTATAACTGCTTTCATTCGCGACGAACGCACGCCGGTCACGGCACCTTGCGAGTCCACTTGTGCGGGTCGGTCGCGCGGCCGTACTGGATGTCGACCAGCTTCTTGCGAAAGGCCATCGCGACGGGACCGGCGGCGCCACCGTTGATGGTGAAGTCACCGTGCGCCGAACACACCTTGCCGATCGGCGAGACGACGGCGGCGGTGCCGCAAGCGAAGGCTTCCCGAAGCCTGCCGCTGGCGGCATCGGTGCGCCAGTGGTCGATTGTGTAGGGCTCTTCGCGCACAGGCGTGCCGGAATCCTTTGCAAGCGTGATGATCGAATCGCGCGTGATGCCCGGCAGAATGGTCCCCAGCGGTGGCGTCGCGAGCGAGCCGTCATCGAAAACGAAGAAAACATTCATGCCGCCGAGTTCCTCGACGTAGCGCCGCTCGATCGCATCCAGAAAAACCACCTGATCGCAGCCGCGATCGATGGCTTCGGCTTGCGCGCGCAGGCTGGCGGCGTAGTTTCCGCCGCACTTGACGGCGCCCGTGCCGCCGACCGCCGCGCGCGTGTAGTTTTCGGACACCCAGATCGAGATGGGGGCGGGACCGCCCTTGAAATAGGAGCCGACCGGCGAAGCGATGACGGCGAAGATGTATTCCGCCGAGGGCTTGACGCCAAGGAACACCTCGTTCGCGATCATGAAGGGCCGCAGGTACAGGCTGCCTTCGCCGCCCGGAATCCAGTCCCGGTCGGTGCGCACGAGTTGCTCGATGGCCTCGATGAAAACGGCTTCGGGCAGCGGCGCCATCGCCATGCGCTCGGCCGAATTGCGGAAGCGTCGCGCATTGGCGTCGGGACGGAACAGATTGACGCCGCCGTCGTCACGCTTGTAGGCCTTGAGACCTTCGAAAATCTCCTGCGCGTAGTGCAGGACGGCGGTTGCGGGATCGAGCGGGAAGTTGGCGCGCGATGCGACCCTCGCGCCGTGCCAGCCCTTCGCCTGATCGTAGTTCACAACGGCCATGTGATCGGTAAACACCCGGCCAAAGCCTGGGTTCGCGAGTTTTTCGGCGCGCACGGTCGCCTGCGTCGGGCTGGATGTCGGTTGAATGTCGAACTCCAACTGCGTCGCGCCATCGGTTTTTTCGAATGAAGCTCTCATGAGTTTCTCCGGCTTGAAGCGGTCTGTCGTGGGGCATGACCCGGCGGCCGAGGCCGGTTTCCACTTTGGCGGAAGGCGCGAAGTCCAGTATGTTGGCCGAAACGTCGCCCGGCAACGGTCCGGACATCAGAATTCGTGGCCTTTGCCGCCGCTGTTTCGAAGATCGAGACCGAATTGGGCTCTGGACGAGGAGATATAATATTTCATCGTTCGGGGTCAGCTTGTAACATTGAAACCAAGATATGTCAATATGGCTGTCCTAAATTCTCCGACTCGATCCTCCACGATGGTTCCCGCCGATCCCCAAACGGCGGGGGAGGGGGAGCGCCCTGCGGAGACGCGTTGGGATATCATCGAGCTGCTGTTCTTCGCCTATCGTGATTTCGTCGGCGATCCTGACCACGTGCTTGAAGAATTCGGCTTTGGCCGCGCGCATCATCGCGTCATGCATTTCGTCCACCGTTACCCCGGACTCACCGTCGCCGATTTGCTCGATGTGCTGCGGATCACGAAGCAATCTCTGGGGCGGGTCCTGAAGCAGCTCCTCGATGAGGGCTACATCGTGCAGAAGGCCGGAGACGCCGACCGCCGTCAGCGCCTTCTTTTCGCCACCCCGAAAGGCGAGGCGCTGATAGCGCAGCTCGCGGGCCTTCAGACCGATCGCATCAAACGCGCGCTGCGTGGCCTCGACGCATCCGGCGCCGAGGTGGTGCGTCAATTTTTGCTCGGGATGATCGATCACGATGATCCTGACAAGGTACTGGAGGCCATCCTGCGGGCCGACGGCAAAATGGTGAAGGCATGACGGTAATGCAAACGGCAGCGGTCGCGCGGGTGCAGGTGAAGCTGGCTGACGACGCTCCGCACCTGCTGCTCGTCGACGACGACCGGCGTATCCGGGACCTGCTGTCGCGCTTTCTGGTGGGGGAGGGTTATCGCGTCACCACCGCCATGAGCGCCAAGGCCGCCCGCTCGAAATTGCTCAGCCTGCATTTCGACCTGTTGATCCTGGACATCATGATGCCCGGCGAAACCGGCTTTGATCTCGCCCGCTCCATCCGAGCCTCGTCACCGGTGCCGATCATCATGCTGACGGCCCTGCACGAGGCCGAGAATCGCATCGAGGGTCTGCAGATCGGTGCCGACGACTATCTCGCCAAGCCGTTCGAGCCGCGCGAGCTGGTGCTGCGGATCGGGAATATCTTGAAGCGCACGATCCCGCTGCCAGCGATGCGAAGCGAATCGATTGCGTTCGGCCCTTATGTCTATCATCTGGAGCGCGGCGAACTCCGGCAGGGCGACGACGTCATTCATCTGACGGATCGCGAGCGCGAGATGCTGCGTATGCTCGCGGCTACGCCGGGCGAGACGGTTCGCCGCGGGGAACTCAATGCCGGCGGAACCGTGAACGAGCGCGCCGTCGATGTTCAAATCAACCGGTTGCGGCGGAAGATCGAACGTGATCCGGCCAATCCGCTATTTCTCCAGGCGGTGCGCGGGGTAGGCTATCGCCTGGTCGCAGCTCCTTGACGTCGATCACGACCACGCTTGATGCCGGTCTGACGCTGATCCGCACGGCGTTGCGGCGGGTCTTGGTCGCCAATAGCCGGATTGGGCACGCGTTCAAGAAGTGGATGCCCGAGGGCCTCTATGCCCGGGCGCTGCTGATCATGATCGTTCCTATGGTGGTGCTGCAATCGGTGGTGGCCTTCGTATTCATGGAGCGCCACTGGAATACGGTGACGCGACGGCTGTCGACGGCAGTGGTGCAGGATGTCGCCGCTCTGATCGAAGTCTACAAGGATTACCCGCAGGACAAGGATCGTACGACGATCCGGCGCATCGCCCAGCAGCGGCTCGGACTCGTAGTCGATTTCTTGCCGCCGGGAGATATGCCGCCGCCCGGGCCGAAACCGTTCTTCTCTCTGCTCGACCAGTCGCTGTCAGTTCAGATCAGCAGGCAGATCGGCAAGCCGTTCTGGATCGATACGGTCGGCCGGTCTAACCTGGTCGAGATCAGGATCCAGCTCGATGACGCGGTGATGCGGGTGTTCGCGCAGCGAAGCGCCGCCTATGCCTCCAACTCCGAAATCTTCCTGTTCTGGATGCTGGGCACGTCGTCGATCCTGCTGTTCGTCGCAGTGCTGTTCCTTCGTAATCAGATCAAGCCGATCCTGCGGCTGGCGGACGCCGCCGAGAGTTTTGGCAAGGGCCGCGAGGCGCCGAACTTCCGACCGCGCGGGGCCCGCGAGGTTCGCCGTGCCGCGCATGCGTTCATCGAAATGAAGATGCGTATCGAGCGCAGTATCGAGCAGCGCACTGCGATGCTGGCCGGCGTGTCGCATGACCTGCGCACGATCCTGACCCGCTTCAAGCTGGAGCTGGCGCTGATCGGCGATAGTCCGGACGTCGACGGCATGCGGAAGGATGTCGACGAGATGCATGGAATGCTCGAGGCTTATCTTGCTTTCGCGCGCGGCGACAGCGGCGAGCATGCGCAGCCGACCGATATGGCTGCCGCGCTCGAGGAATTGCGCAGCGATGCCGAACGCAACGGTCACGCAGCGACGGCGGTATTTAGCGGACTTCCGGTCGCCACCGTCAAGCCGGCGGCGTTCAAGCGTTGCCTTGGCAATCTGGTGTCAAACGCGGCACGATATGCCGACTCCATCGCCATCAATGGTCACCGCGATCACCGCTGGCTCACCGTCATGGTCGACGATGACGGACCGGGAATTCCGCAGGACATGCGCGAGGAGGTCTTCAAGCCGTTCCTGCGGCTCGATAGCGCTCGCAATCAGGACGAGGGCGGCTCCGGCCTCGGCCTCGCTATTGCGCGAGACATCGCGCGCTCCCACGGCGGCGATATTACGCTCGGTGATAGCCCGATGGGCGGCTTGCGCGCGACTGTGCGGGTGCCGGTGTAATTATAATTTTCGAGCCAAGCATGTTCCTCGGGCCTGACCATCTTTCTAATTTGACGCGTTTTCTTCACGCGAACCGGTATCCACTTCGCTCGAAAACGCTATAGCTTTCCTGGTCCTGACATCCCACATTGAATGAGAGCTCGTTGCGGTCTGGCTGGCCAGGAACGCATGATGCTCTGCGGCCTCGAGTACACTCGAATTGAAGGAGCGGGTGATATGGATGGCTCGGTTCAGCTGGAAATGCGTTACGGCGCCTCCAACTATGCGCCGCTGCCGGTCACGATCGTGCGCGGCAAGGGTGTCTACCTTTGGGATGAAAACGGGCGGCGCTACGTCGATATGATGGGCGCTTATTCGGCGGCAAGCTTCGGCCATTCTCATCCCCGACTGGTTCAGGCGCTCACCGACCAGGCGCGACAACTGGACACGATTTCGCGCGCTTATTTTAACGATCGTCTCGGAGCCTTTCTCGCCCGCGCTTGCAGCCTGACCGGGATGGACCTGGCGCTGCCGATGAACAGCGGCGCCGAGGCCGTGGAAACGGCGCTGAAGGCGGCGCGCAAATGGGCCTACACGGTCAAGGGAGTGCCGGCCGACCGCGCTGAGATCATCGTGTGTGACGGCAATTTTCATGGCCGAACCATCGCCATCGTCGGTTTCTCGTCGGTCGCGCAATATCGCGACGGCTTCGGGCCGTTTCCTCCCGGTTTCAGGTCGGTGCCGTTCGGCGACGCGGCGGCACTCCAGGCCGCGATCACACCGAACACCGCGGCCTTTCTTGTCGAGCCGATTCAGGGCGAAGGGGGCATCAACGTGCCTCCGCCGGGTTATCTCGCCGAAGTCGCGCGCATCTGCCGGGAGCACGATGTCCTGCTGATCTGCGACGAGATCCAGTCCGGCCTCGGTCGCACCGGGCGGCTGCTGGCTTGCCAGCACGACGACGTGAGGCCCGATGCGGTGACGCTAGGCAAGGCGCTGGGCGGCGGACTCATGCCGGTGTCGCTGTTCCTGGCGCGGCGGGAGGTGATGCAGGTGTTCGCGCCCGGCGACCATGGCAGCACCTTCGGCGGTAATCCGATCGCGGCCGCGGTCGGATTGGCTGCGCTTAATACGTTGATGGAGGAGAGACTGGTCGAGCGGTCCGCGCGCCTCGGCACGTATCTGCTCGCACGGCTCAGCGCGATCGAGAATCCCATCATCCGCGAGGTGCGGGGGCGTGGGCTGTTCGCCGGCGTCGAGCTGGATCGTGATTTAGCCAACGCCGCCGCGGTCGCGACTCGACTGTTGCAGGCCGGCGTGCTGACCAAGGACACTCACCGCAACACCATTCGTTTTGCACCTCCGCTGATTATCGAAGAATCCCAGATCGATTGGGTGGCGGATCGGGTCGCCGAAGTGCTGGACGAATTCGCGCGCGCGGAAGCTCACTCCTGAGTTCTGTCTTAATCCAGCTTCTGATGGAATCAGAAAGGAGACTCTCAGATTTTTATTTGACGCGTTTCTTTACGCGAACAGGTCATCCGTCCTCGGGTCAAGGCCGAGGACATGTTTCGCTCGAAAACGCTATATGTCGAAGCGGACTCCTTGGGCGAGCGGAAGATCGTCGCCGTAGTTTACGGTGCTGGTGACGCGGCGCATATAGGCTTTCCAGGCGTCGGAGCCGGCTTCGCGGCCGCCGCCCGTTTCCTTTTCGCCGCCGAACGCGCCGCCGATTTCGGCGCCGGAAGGGCCGATGTTCGCATTGACGATGCCGCAATCGGAGCCAGCCACTGAAAGGAACGTCTCCACCTCACGCATATCGGTCGAGAAGATCGAGGATGACAGACCGTGAGCGACCGCGTTGTGCTGCTCGATCGCGGCATCGAGGTCGGTATACTTCATGACATACAGAATCGGCGCGAAGGTCTCGACCAGCACCGGCCCGGTCTGCGCTGGCATTTCCACCAGCGCCGGCCGGACATAATATGCATCGGGAAACTGTTTCTCATCGACACGCTCGCCGCCGTGGACTTGCGCGCCGTGCGCCCTCGCTTCCTTGAGCGCGCGCTGCATGTTCTCGAATGCGGCTGCGTCGATCAGCGGACCGACCAGCACTTCGTCGCTCTTAAGCGGGTCGCCGATCCGCACCGAGGCGTAGACGCGCTTCAGCCTCGCCATGAACTCGTCGTGGATGCTGTCATGAACGAACAACCGCCGCAGCGTGGTGCAACGCTGGCCGGCGGTGCCGATGGCGGCGAAGGCGATGGCCCGTAGCGCCAGATCGAGGTTTGCCGAGGGGCAGACGATCGAGCCATTGTTACCGCCGAGTTCGAGGATGCTTCGCCCGAACCGCCGCGCAAGTTGCGTTCCGACCTCGCGGCCCATCGCTGTCGATCCGGTCGCGGAAACCAGCGGCACCCGCGGGTCGTTGACCAGGACTTCGCCGACATCGCGCCCGCCGAGCAGTACGGTGCATAGGCCGTGCGGGATGTTGCCCGCCCTGACGGCGGCGCGTTCGAACAACGTCTGCACCGCCAGCGCTGTCAGTGGCGTTTTTTCCGAGGGCTTCCAGATCACCGGATTGCCGCAGACCAGCGCCAGCGCCGCATTCCACGACCATACCGCGACGGGGAAATTGAACGAGGTGATGACGCCGGCCGGGCCGAGCGGATGCCATTGCTCCATCATGCGGTGATGGGGCCGCTCGCTGGCAATGGTAAGGCCGTAAAGCTGTCGCGACAGCCCGACCGCGAAGTCGCAGATGTCGATCATCTCCTGCACCTCGCCACGGCCTTCCGAAACGATCTTTCCGGCTTCGATGGTGACCAGGCGGCCCAGCGCATCCCGGGCAGCGCGCAGTTCATGACCGAGCAGGCGAACCAGTTCGCCGCGCCGCGGCGGAGGCACCTCGCGCCATCGCCGGAACGCCGCTTCGGCCAGCGCGATGGTCTCGGCCGCATCCTGCTGGCTTGCATCCTGAACGTGCCCGATGGTCTTGCCGGTCAGAGGCGAGCGCACGGCGCGTGCGCCGGTCCGACGATCGGCTGAAACTCCGAGATGATCGAGCAGGGAGGTAACCTCGTTGGCGAGCATGTGAGCTTTCTCCCAAACGGGTCTGGCGGCCCATGTTGCGGCAAGTCACGACAATTCTTCAAGCCGGATGAGCGTTCCGGCAACCTGCGCGCCAAGCGATTGTGGAATTTCTCGGATCGCCGGGGGCACTTTAGCCGTTGCGCGCGCTTCGAAGAGTTAGTTCGCCAGTTCCTGCGATCGCCTCGTCGCGGCGGCGACCGCCCGCGTCATCAAGTCTTTCATGCCCTGCTCGCCCATCAATACGTCGAGCGCTGCGGCGGTGGTGCCGCCGGGCGACGTGACGTTCCGGCGCAGCGTTGCGGCGTCGAGATCGGATCGATGCAGCAATTCGCCTGACCCGGCCACGGTCTCCCGAGCCAGCTTTGCAGCGAGACCGGCAGGCAGGCCCGCGCTGACGCCGGCGCGCGCCAGCTCCTCGGCGAGCAGGAAGACGTAGGCGGGGCCGGATCCCGAGACGGCCGTGACAGCGTCCATCAGCGTTTCGTCATCGATCCATTCCACCGCTCCGGTCGCGCGCAGCAGCGCGTCGGCCATGGCGCGCTGTTTTTCGTTCACGCCCGTCGCGGCGACCGCGACCGTGATGCCGCGTCCGATCGCGGCCGGCGTATTGGGCATCGCGCGGACGATGCTGCCGCCGCAGAGCTTATCGAGCATGGCGATCGTCGTGCCCGCCATGATCGACACCACCAGGGTCGAGCGCCCGATCAGCGGCCGCAACGCCGGAGCGGCATCGCCGAAGGTCTGCGGCTTGACCGCGAGCACGAGCGCCGCGGCGTCGCCGATGTCCTCTGCTGCGGGGTTCAGCCGGATATCATGGCCGGAGAGCGTTCGGATGTCGTCGGACGGGTAGGGCTCGATCACGACGACGCGCTTCGGATCCAGTCCGCGCGCGAGCCATCCCGTGAGAAGCGCGCCGCCCATCTTCCCGGCGCCGGCGAGAACGACGGTGCCCGAGATGTCTGCGAGGGAGGTTTGTGATTCAACCATGAAAGATTCCGGGCTCGGCGAATAGACACCACACTATCACTGATATCAGCGTCATGGCCGTCTTGATTCGAGCCATCCACGTCTTCGAACCCCGTGAGGCGCGCTCAAGTGCGGACGATCCGGCGATCCATCATTTCATTGAACGAATTGCAAGGGGATGAACAACCAGGTCAAGCCTGGCTATTACGCCTCGCCCTCGGTGTCGAACATCGCGGCGGTCATCGCTTCCGTTGCCGACTTTCCAGCCCAGATCACGAATTGCAGCGCCGGGTAGTAGCGCTCGCAGGCGTGGATCGCCCCGGCCATCATGGTCTCGCACTGCGCGTTCGAGGCAATCAGCCCGTCGGGAAGGACAAGCGCATGGCGGTACATGATCGTCCCGGTCTGGATCCATATATCGAAATGGCCGACCCACAATTGCTCGTTAATCGCAGCGATCGCACGCTGGGCCTCATTGCGCCGGGCGGTCGGAATCTTCATGTCGAAGGCGCAGGCGAGATGCAGCGCATCGATTTCGCCCATCCAGGTGAAGGTGAGCTGATAATCGGTCCAGTTGCCCTTCGAGACGATTGTGATTTCGTCTTCGCCGGAACGCTCGAACGCCCAATCGTTGGTGGCGGCGATGTCCTCGACCACCGCCAGCGGATTGTTCTTGGAATCGATAACGCCTTCGAGCAGCGACATGCCGTCCCGATCCTTGCTTTTTCTTGTGTTGATACGCACGCATAGAACGGCCGGTGCTGGTACGCGGCGGACATCGATCTTTCAGACGATCCATCACCCGTGCTGATCGAATGAAGATGTTGTCTTGCGTGGATCAAGTGATGTGATTTGCGGAATCGGCGCAACGCCGCCCGGAGTCCGTCCACAGGCAAAGCGCGCGTCGTCCACAACTGATCGAAACGGGAAGACGGCTTGCGCCGTGAACAAAACGGAGTCGGACGCGCGTTGTACGAGTCTTGCGGTTAAGACTCGCTTGCTGCGAGTCCGGTATTCAAAGATTCCGGCGTGGATGATGTCCGGGCTCGTTGGCCACGCGATGGTGTGTCTGCCCCACGGCAACGCCGCATCAGTTTCGAAAACTTTCGATGTTTGATTCTTGTGCAAGCAGTCTCTTTTTTCACGGCGCATGAGTTTGACCGAAGCGTCTCCTTGCGCGCGATCCCGAGCGGATCCGCCTTCCCATTCTCCACGCTATAAAAGCGACTTACGCGACCGCCGGAGAGTCGGAAAAATCCGTCCCGATTCCTTGTTATTTCGGGCGTTTGCAGTTAGAACGCCGCCACGTCTCACGGCCCCCGCACCCCTGGAGGCTTGCCGGTGACGTGTAACGGGCCGCGATTGCGGCCTTTAACTTTTTGAAAAACAAGGATAAATCGATGGCGACCGTCAGGGAATTGAAGGCGACCGCGCGTCCGAAGAGCGGCAAGGGGGCCGCCCGGGCCGAGCGTCGCGCAGGCCGAGTGCCGGCTGTGATCTACGGAAACAAGCAACCTCCGCAGCCGATCTCGGTTGAAGGAGCCGAACTGCGTCAGCGCATTCTGGCAGGCCGTTTCCTGACCACGATCTTCGACATCAACCTGGATGGCAAGAAGCACCGCGTGATTCCGCGCGACTTCCATCTCGATCCGGTTAAGGACTTTCCGATCCATGTGGACTTCATGCGGCTCGGCGAAGGCGCCGCCATTCGCGTCAGCGTTCCGCTTCGCCTGCTGAAGGCGGATGTCGCGCCCGGCGTGAAGCGAGGCGGCACCGTCAACCTCGTGACCCATGCCATCGATATCGAGTGCGCGGCTGAAAACATCCCGCAATTCATCGAGGCCGATGTCGGCGCACTCGAAATCAACCACTCGCTCCATCTGTCCGACGTTGAGTTGCCGCCTGGCGTGAAAACGCTGGCCCGAGAGGACGTCACGTTGGTGACCATCGTGCCGCCGTCAGGCTACGCGGAAGAACTCAAGGCAGCCGCTGCTGCCGCCGCGGCCGGCACCGCGGCTCCGGCTGCCGGTGCAACTCCCGCAGCTGCTGCGGGCGCAGCCGGCGGCGCGAAGGCGCCCGCAGGCGGCGACAAGAAGAAGTAAGCGACAACCGACATCATGCGCCTGTTCGTCGGACTGGGAAATCCCGGCACGAAGTATCAGGGGAACCGACACAACATCGGGTTCATGGTCGTGGACGAGATTGCGCGGCGTCACGGTTTCGCACCGTGGCGCCGTCGCTTTCAGGGCGAGGCTTCCGAAGGCACGCTCGACCGGGAGCGGGTCATCCTGCTCAAGCCGGCGACCTACATGAACAATTCCGGCAACGCGGTTCAGGACGCCGTGCGGTTCTTCAAGCTGACGGAAGGTGATGTCGTGGTGTTTCACGACGAGATCGAACTCCCATCCGCCAAGGTTCGCGTCAAGGTCGGCGGCGGCATTGCCGGACACAACGGCCTGCGATCGATCTCGGCGCATATTGGCAACGGCTACCGCCGCGTCCGGCTGGGCGTCGGTCACCCCGGCGTCAAGGACTTGGTGCATGCGCACGTGCTGAACGACTTCGCCAAAGGCGAGCGCCCCTGGGTCGATGCGTTGGTGGATGTCGTTGCGGAAAACGCGGCGCTGCTCGTTGCCGCCAGGGATTCGACATTTCAGAACAAGGTGCATCTTGCGATGCAGGCGAAGGGATTCGTCGAGAAGGACAGCAAAGACGACAACGCCTGCAAGTAAACGCGCCGTCATTGCCGGACTTGATTCGGCGATCCAGTCCAGCGGCGCTGTTTGCGCCAATCATCGGAAAATGAATCATGGGTTTCAAATGCGGTATCGTTGGGTTGCCCAATGTCGGCAAGTCGACGCTCTTCAATGCGCTGACGGAGACTGCGGCGGCGCAGGCGGCCAACTATCCGTTCTGCACCATCGAGCCCAATGTCGGCGCTGTTGCGGTGCCGGATCCGCGCCTCGGCAGGCTCGCTGAGATCGCCAAATCGGCGCAGATCATTCCGACGCAACTGACGTTCGTGGACATCGCGGGTCTGGTGCGCGGTGCATCCAAGGGGGAAGGGCTCGGCAACCAGTTCCTCGCCAATATCCGCGAGGTCGATGCGGTCGCGCATGTGGTTCGCTGTTTCGAGGATTCCGACATCACTCATGTCGAGGGTAAGATCGCGCCGCTTGCGGACATCGAGACCATCGAGACCGAACTGATGCTGGCTGATCTCGAGAGTCTCGAGAAGCGCGTCGACAATCTCTCGAAGAAGGCGAAAGGTAACGACAAGGAGGCCAAGGAGCAGCTCGACCTGGTTGAGCGCGCGCTCAAGCTGTTGCGCGACGGCGAGCCGACGCGCGGCATGGAGCGCAAGCCTGAAGAAGAGCGCAGCTTCCGCATGCTTGGTCTGCTGACCTCAAAGCCGGTGCTCTACGTTTGCAACGTGGAGGAGGGCTCGGCGGCGAGCGGCAACGCCTTCTCGCAGGCCGTGTTCGACCATGCGGCGAAGGAAGGCGCGATCGCGGTGGTGATTTCCGCGAAGATCGAATCCGAGATCGCGACGCTGTCCCGCGACGAGCGCGCCGATTTCCTGGAGACGCTGGGGCTGGAAGAAGCGGGGCTCGACCGGCTGATCCGCGCCGGCTACCGGCTGCTTGATCTCATCACCTATTTCACGGTCGGGCCGAAGGAAGCGCGCGCCTGGACCATTACCCGCGGCACCAAGGCGCCCGCCGCGGCAGGTGTCATTCACACCGACTTCGAGAAGGGTTTCATTCGCGCCGAAACCATCGCTTACGCCGACTATGCGGCGCTCGGGGGCGAAGCCGGCGCGCGCGATGTCGGCAAGCTACGGCTGGAGGGAAAAGAATATGTCGTCGCCGATGGCGACGTCATGCATTTCCGGTTCAATACCTAGAGCATGATCCCGACCCGAAGGGCCGCGCCAGCGTAAAGTGGGAACCGGTTTTCGGATAAGATCATGCTCGATCAAAAGTTAAGGATGTGAGCTACGGCCGCGTCGAACCTTGATCGCGAATAGCACCGAGATGCTCGTTGATACGAAACACGATCAAGATGGATTCGGCTGCAATCCGCGAAAACACGATGCCAACGAGGACGCCGGCGACGTTCAGAAGAATTGTAATGAAGCCACTAAAGGGACTGACGGCCATTGAGGCCAGTCCCGCGAAGATGCCGGACAATCCGGACAGCACGATCAGGACAATGACCAGCCAATAAAATACCTTGATGATCGTGGGTGTGATGAAACGATCCCACTGAAACAGATCCCGGATTTCAAACATCTGCCGTTCCCCCTCGCGCGTCGCGGGTCATAGGCCGGGCGGCACTTACCCCAAGGGCCGCTCCCGGCAAGTTCGCGCCGCAGCACGCGTGCGGGTTGAGATTGCCGCAAATAGCGGCCACAATCGGGCGTCCTTCAGCAGGTCGCGCCATGACCCTGACTTTTGAAGATTTTCCCCTTGGTCATTTCGGGACTTTCGGGCCGCGGCATGTGGCGCGTGTGTCGCGTAGTCGTTCGGAATGGGGCGTTATGCAGGTGCGTAACACCGGCCCGGCACGAACCAGCGCGGTGAACTGTTTTTTATCTTGGGCTCGGTCTTCGTGCCGCGCCGGCATCCGCAGGATTGAGGTGCTGCACTGTTGCAAGATCGACCTGGTCCGGCAGGATTTTATTCGAGAAACGGCCAGCCTTAAGAAATTGTGAACCCTCAGAGGCTCTTGTCGAGTCGCTTGGAGTCTTGTCGCTTCCGATGGGGGTCGGAAGCGGGCTCCACGATCTTGATCTGACGCGTTTTTGTTACGCAAACAGGCAGGCCATCCCGGGTCAAGCCCGAGGGTGTGCTTCGCTCGAAAACGCTCGATGGGGCAGGGGGAACGCTATGACGGATCGCACCGGATTGAAGATCGTCGGCTTGCTGTTCGCGAGCGTGACGCTGGCCGTGGCGCTGGCAACCTGGATCGTGGTGAAGCGCTACGCAGACGGCATATATTCGCTGGACAATGTTGCAGTCGCGCGCATCGCTCCTCGCTGATTGCGACTGAACGCGATCCGCTCAGCCGGCCTGGCCGAGCCTGGCCTCAAGCGCCGCGATGCGTGCCTTCAGCGCCTCATTGTCCTCGCGCGCAAGCCGCGCCATCTCCTTCACCGCCTCGAATTCCTCGCGCTTGACCATATCGAGATCGCGCAGGATTTTCTCTGCCTGATGGCGGACCACCGCGTCGACCTCACGCTTGAGCCCCTGAGCCACTCCGGCGGTATCGTTCATAAGCCGTCCGATTTCGTCAAAAAACCGGTTGCTGGTCTGGGTCATCCTGGTGTCTCCGGCCGGCGGCACGATCGCCACGTCACCGATAGAGAATGGCGATCCCGGCACGGCAGTTCAAGTCCGCTTCTCAAACCTCCGCAAGCGTTGTTGGGGGCGGATTTCCCTTGCAATCGTCACGGGGCCGTTCGAGACGTGGATGCCCGCGGCGAGCGCGGGGATGATGCCTAAAGATTCGCTTCTGATTGAATCAGACGCGAATCTTTAGATTGTTGTTCTGATGCGTTTTCTTCATGCGAACCGGTATCCACTTCGCTCAAAAACGCTATAGATAGAATGAATCCGATGTTTCTCCTCATCACCTATCCCGTATTCGATCCCGTCGCCATTTCGCTTGGCCCGATCGCGATCCGCTGGTATGCGCTGGCCTATATCGGCGGTATCTTGCTCGGCTGGCTTTATGCGCGGGCGCTACTCAGGAGTGAGACGCTCTGGGGCGGACCGGCCCCGATCTCGGTGGTGCAGCTCGACGACTTCATCCTGTGGGTGACGATCGGGATCATCCTCGGCGGCCGCGTCGGCTATGTGCTGTTCTACAATCCGGATTTCTTCATTCACCACCCTGCCCAGATCTTTCAGCTCTGGAACGGCGGCATGTCGTTTCATGGCGGCTTCATGGGCTGTGTCGCGGCGGTCATCCTGTTCTGCCGCCGACACGGCCTGCCGATCCTGTCGCTTGGTGACGTCGCCACCGCGGTCGGGCCGATCGGCCTGTTTCTGGGCCGTATCGCCAATTTCATCAACAGCGAGTTGTGGGGGCGTGCGGCCGACCCAAGCCTGCCCTGGGCCATGGTTTTTCCTAACGGCGGTCCGTTGCCGCGCCATCCGAGCCAGCTCTACGAGGCCACGCTCGAGGGGCTGGTACTGTTCACGATCCTCGCGCTGATGATCCGTCTCGGCGCGCTGAAGCGGCCGGGCCTGGTTCTCGGCAGCTTCATCGCGCTCTACGCAATGGCACGGATCGTCTCCGAATTCTTCCGCGAGCCGGATCCACAGCTCGGATTTCTGTGGGGCGGATTGACCATGGGGATGCTATTATCGATACCGATGGTTATCGCCGGTCTCGTCATCGTCTACGCCGCCTGGTCCCGCGGCTCGCGGACGCTCGATACGCAAGCGATCCCGAATCCGGGCGTTTCAACCAAGGTCGATCGTGACTGAACCTGCTCCGCTGCTGGCCGACATCAAGAGGCTGATCAAGACGTCCGGTCCGCTGCCGGTCTGGCGTTACATGCAGCTTTGCCTGACCCATCCCGAGCACGGTTACTATATCGCGCGCGATCCGCTGGGGCGCGAGGGCGACTTCATCACATCGCCTGAAGTCAGCCAGATGTTCGGAGAACTGCTCGGATTGTGGGGCGCCTCCGTGTGGCGGACGATCGGCTCTCCGCTCACGCTGCGGCTGATCGAGCTTGGTCCTGGCCGCGGCACCATGATGGCGGATGCGTTGCGCGCGCTGCGGGTGCTGCCGCCGATGTATGAGTCGCTTAGCGTCCATATGGTCGAAATCAATCCGGTGCTGAGGGAGAAGCAGATGGCGGCGCTCTCCGACGCGCCGAACATCCAGTGGCACGCGAGCCTGGACGAGGTGCCGCAGGGGCCGGCGATCATTTTCGCCAACGAGTATTTCGACGTGCTTCCGGTCCATCAGATGGTCAAGGGCGACGACGGATGGCACGAGCGGGTTGTCGATATCGACGGCGGTCAACTGGTGTTCGGCGTCAGCGCTACGCCGACGCCCCGCTTCGATGTGCTGCTGCCGCCGCTGGTGCGCGCGGCGCCGGTCGGGGCTATTTTCGAATGGCGTCCGGATGCCGAGATCATGTCCATCGCAACCCGCGTTCGCGATCAGGGCGGCGCGGCGCTGATCATCGATTACGGCCATGAGCGCAGCGACGCGGGCGATACCTTTCAGGCCATCGCAAGACACAGCTTCGCCGATCCGCTGAAATATCCAGGTCGGGTGGACGTGACAGCCCATGTGGATTTCGAGGCGCTCGCCCGCGCCGCCGAGGACGTCGGTGCCCGCGTGCACGGGCCGGTGACGCAAGGAGAATTTCTGCGCCGGCTCGGCATCGAGGCCCGCGCCGTCAACCTGATGGCGAAGGCAACTGCTGAAGTATCCGATGGCATTGCGAGTGCGCTGAAACGTCTGACCGAAGGCGGCCGCGGCGGCATGGGGTCGATGTTCAAGGTGATCGGCGTGTCCAGCCCCGGCCTCACCGAATTGGCCGGACTGAGCGACCGGGAGCGTCGCGGGGGCATCAAGGCTCCATGACGCTGGCATCCACCCTGCTTTCGACGGTTTCCGGGTTGCGGCACGCTTTTTTCACCCGCGAGGGCGGCGTCTCGCAGGGCATCTATGCGAGTTTGAATGCGGGCATCGGTTCGCAGGATAACCCGGCGCACGTTGCTGAGAACCGGCGGCGCATGGCCGAGGCGATGGGTGTTGCGCCGGAAAATTTTCTCTCGCTTTATCAGGTCCACTCGCCCGACGCGGTGATCGCCGATAGGGCCTGGGATATGTCATCGCGGCCGCGTGCCGACGCCATCGTCACGCGAACGCCGGGGCTTGCGATCGGCGCGACCGCGGCCGACTGCGGCCCCGTCCTGTTGGCCGATCCGCGGGCTCGCGTTATCGGCGCCGCGCATGCCGGCTGGAAGGGCGCGCTGACGGGCGTGCTGGAAAAAACCATCGATGCAATGGAAGCGCTTGGCGGACGTCGCAGCGACATCGTCGTCGCTATCGGGCCGCTCATCCGCCAGCAAAGCTACGAAGTCGGCGCCGAGTTCGTCGCGCGATTCACAGCGGCCGATCCGGGTCATGCGCGGTTCTTCGTTCGGTCGGCGCGCGACGGCCATGCCATGTTCGATCTCGGCGGTTTTATCCGGACGCGGCTTGAATGCGCGGGAGTGTTGACGATCGATGATACCGGCATCGATACCTATTCGAATGAGCGTTTCTTCAGCTATCGCCGCTCGGTGCATCGCAAGGAGCCGGATTTCGGCCGCCACGTTCACGCGATCGTGCTGGACGCCGGATAGGGCGGCCGCCGACGATCTGGTGCCGAGCGAGGTCGCGGGCTGAGCGGCGCGGCGAAGTCCCGCTCAAAGGCGGAGTTGGCGCTTCCAGCCGGTACCGCAGGGCGGATTTTTCGAGGATGGCCGATGTGCCGGCGAGCGCGGTCGGCTTCGCCTCCTTAGAGTCTGGCTCAACCGCGTTGAATCAGACTCGTCGCCGAAAACCGATTTCCACTTTTCGGGATCATGCTCTAAGCCCTGGTTTACGCTCGATTCCGCGGGACCCGCCGCCGGATTCCGCGGGTAGCGTATTGCCAGACTTGGCCTCTCCTTGATACACCGCCTCGGTCGGGATCGGAGAGCTTCTCGGGAGACGGGATGTTGAACGTTGTATCCACCACATCGCGGGGAGACGCGTCGATGTCCGCCAAGAACGGCGCCGTCAAGCTCGTCGCCGGTAACTCCAATCCGGTTCTGGCGCGGGAAATCGCCAGTTGGCTCGGACTTGAACTCACCAAAGCCAGCGTCCGTCGCTTCGCCGACAACGAGATCTTCGTCGAAGTCCTCGAGAATGTGCGCGGCTCGGACGTCTACGTGATCCAGTCGACCTCGTATCCGACCAACGACCATCTGATGGAGCTTTTGATCATCACGGACGCACTGCGCCGTGCCTCGGCGCGCCGGATCACCGCGGTGATTCCCTATTTCGGCTATGCGCGACAGGATCGAAAGGTCGGTTCGCGCTCACCGATCTCGGCCAAGCTGGTGGCCAACCTGATCACGCGCGCCGGAATGGATCGTGTGCTGACGCTTGATCTGCATGCGGGGCAGATTCAAGGCTTTTTCGATATTCCGACCGACAACCTTTATGCGTCGCCGGTGATGGTCCGCGACATCAAGGAGCAGTTTGAACTCGGCAAGCTGATGGTGGTGTCGCCCGACGTCGGCGGCGTGGTGCGCGCGCGCGGTCTTGCGAAGCGCATCAGTGCTCCGCTGGCGATAATCGACAAGCGCCGCGAGCGCGCCGGCGAATCCGAGGTCATGAATGTGATCGGTGATGTTGCGGGCTATACGTGCATTCTGATCGACGACATCGTCGATTCCGGCGGCACCCTGGTCAATGCCGCCGACGCGCTGCTCGCCAAGGGCGCGCAGGACGTCTATGCCTACATCACCCATGGCGTTCTGTCCGGCGGCGCCGCAGCGCGCATTGCCGGTTCAAAACTGAAAGAGTTGGTCATCACCGATTCGATCCAGCCGACCGACGCCGTGAACAAGACCGGTAACATCCGCCTGCTGTCTATCGCCGGATTGATCGGCGAAGCGATCCGCCGCACTGCCGCCGAGCAGTCAGTTTCCAGTCTGTTCGACTGAACGTAAAATCGGAGTAGGACATTAAAGTCTGATCCAGGCTCGATCTGGATCAAACTTTAATATCCTGCTGCACGAGCATGATCTTAATTGGTGTACGCTACTCGTTGCGCAGGTTCTCCGCTTTGCGCTTCCATTGCGCGACGTTGTCGGCGATCATCCGCGTCGACTTCATTGCGGCCTGACTCAACTGGGCATAGCCCGAGATTTCGCGCTGGACCCGCTGTCCTTCCGCATGAAGCAGATCGCGAAGGCTTTCAAGTTCAGTGACCAGGCTCTCGATCTCGGCGAGCGAGGTCCCGGCGACACGCTGAATCAGCGAGTTGACATTGTTGACCGTCGCTTCCGTGCTCGGCTCCAGTTTCGTGTCGGCGTTCGGAGTGCTGGGGCCAGCGGCGGGCCGGCGCAGATAGGCGATGTCGTTGCGCACGAAATCCCGAATACCCGCTTCGACCTCAGAGACGGCGGCGAGGTTCGTATCGGCTTCGGGTGCGCTTGGTTCCGCATTTTCAGATGGAGTGGCGTTCATCGGCTTGTTCCCTGTTTCGCGTTGAGCGAGCGCGGTTGTCCCCCGCACGACGAGTTTATAGCGCTTACATCAGGACTGTCGATTTTGACAACATCGGGGCCGATCTGCGGCAAACAATGTCAATCGCCGAACAGGCGCACCCGGCGGAGAAGTCACCACTTGCGCTTGAACGCTGCGGTCAGGCTCGCGTTCAGGGGACCGTTTGACGTTTCGCTGACCGAGCCGGCGACGCTGATGTCGTCGAACAGCTTCTGCTCGGCGCCGATCCTGCGAAGCCATTTATTATCGGTCGATGACAGCGACTGCCCCGCGATCAGGCTGGTGCCGGTGTCGTTCAGGCTCAGCCTGGCCGAGTGGTTGATATTATAACGTCGCGTTCCTTTGATGCCCGGGACCGACAGCGCGTCCTGTTGAATGACGTTATAGCCGTTTTGAACGGTAAGTGCGTAACGGCCATCGCTGAGCGGCAGCGATTTGCTGAGCGAGGTATCAAGCATGGTTTGATCCTGGGCCGGATCGATCCGCGCTTCAAGCCCGGTCTTGTCCCAGATCTGACCCAGACCGGGCGCGGTGACGGCCACCCACGCCTGACCCGAGGACTGCGATGGGCGGGCATTGGTGGCAAGCTTGTCTGCCTCCGAAGCCGTCAGTGGCGACGGTTGACGTATGACAGTCAGGTCGGTCCCGATGTGCGTGTTCCAAATCGGCGAAACCGAACGTTTCGCGGTAAGGGCGGCGGAGCCGTCAGCGGTATCGCGCGATGTCCAGGTAAGTTCGTCGCCGGATTGGGGTGGCTGCTGTTGCGAACGAAGGACTTGCGGCGGCCTTTCCTTCGCAAGGGCGAACCCGTCGGCCCTGAGCTGGCCCCAGTCGATGTCGGGATCCCCCGGCGGGTCGTCGGCGGTCGTGACATGGCCCGGCGGGCTGTCGGGAACCCCGGCAGACCCCGATTGCGCCGACAGCGTCCCGGTTGTCCAGCCAGCAGCAGCCACCAGAAGCAGCAAACTCGCACGTCGCATTCTCGAAGCCATGATATTCTGCCAGCCGATCCGAAGTCGTACATTGCCGCCCCGTTCGTTCGAAATTATGGCGCGCGGATATGCGCGCATGGGCGCGATACCTATATGCTCATCATGGTAAATCCAGTCTCGCCGGCGACCGCCCGGCCGCGCCGGCCGCCACCGATATTGATCTGCAGGAAGTGCCTCAAGCGTGCTGCGAATGGTCCCGGGGTTAAACGCGCGTTGAAATCGGAATTGAAGGCATTGAGCCGGGCGCGCGGCGAGAAGCGCCCGCGGGTGGTTTTGACCGGTTGCTTTGGGGTCTGTCCAAAACGCGCGGTAACCGTGACCAGCGGCTTGATATTGGCGCGCAGCGAATTCCTATTGGTGGCGGATGACGAGCAGGCGAGGGTCGCGGCCGCGAGGCTGATGGTACGTGAAATCTAGAAGCAAGATCCGATCAAAGTTGAATCGGACTATGCTCTAGAAATTGTTGTCTGGTCGCATTTTCCGGCGAACCGGTATCCGCTTCGCCGGAAAATGCTCTAAAATCGGGAAAGGTGTGGTGCGGTTTTCCGCCCCCATCTCTCCCTGATCTGAATCAATCACTGTCATCACTCCGGATCGCATCGATCCGCAATCATCGTGATCTCAGCGTTTCAGGCTTTTACCGGTTTCGTTTTGCTGTCTTGCCGGAGTTTTTTTCGGCGCGGCGGCTGATTCAGCTGCAAGCATATCCGCCGCCCGCCGCATCCCGCGTGCGTAACTGTCGGCGGCGTTGTCGGCGGACATCTGCATTCGCCTTGCGGCGGCTGCGCCTTCCTCGAACGCGTGCTTCGCCATCTGCCGCAAGCGCTGCTTGGCGGCGGCATCCTTCGCCTTGGCGGCGAGGGCGAGATAACGGTCGCGCCGCGCCTTGACCGCACCGATCAGATTTTTGTGCTGCTGTTTCGCAAGCCGCCGGATGATGACGTCGAGATCGGCGTCCGCCATGGATATTCCCGAGTGTCGTGCAGGAAGTTGGAGGGGAATGAAGGTCACCTGACAGCGTTTTCGAGCGAAGCATCTCTCCAGGCTTGACCCAAGGATGGTTTCCGGTTCGCATGTAGAAAACGCGTCAGATTACAATCATAGCGCCTCGCTTCTGATTCCGTCAGAAACGAAAAGGCTGTAGCAGGCTACATGAGCCGGAGCAATCGGGACAGGCGCCGCTCAAGAAATGTCTGATTATTGATGAAGGAGGTGATGACGTGAACGGATCAGGGGAATCCGTCCAGTCCTAATGCGGCTCTCAATCCTGCGATAGAAATCGATGGATTGTTCTTCGGTCGAATTACTTTTTCTTCCACCCGCCTCTTTTCCCCGGCGCGCCGCCGCTCGATCGCGGGCGCGGGCCGAACTCCGGGCCGGCTTCGTGCGATGAGGTTGGCTGATAGATGCGGCTTTCCGTTCCCGGTCCCATTTCATCCAGCGTCGGCTTGCGCGGCTTCGGCCGCGCGCCGGTCGGCTTGACCTCGTGCCAGGTGGCGATGCCCATCTCGTCGAGCGAGGGCTTGTGGACTTTCGAGGTTGACGAGCCACGTTTGCCGAACTTGCCGGCTGCCTTGCCTTGCGCCGCCTTGTCGAGACGCGCCGGCAGGTTCGCCGCGTCGCCATACTTCTTGTTGCCCGCGTAGCTGCCGGCCTTCGCCGCGACGCCGCGCTGCTTGATGGTGGGATCGTCGATCACCGCAAGCTCGGTGGCGCGCAGCCGCTTGACCTCGTCGCGCAGTCTTGCGGCTTCCTCGAAGTTCAGGTCGGCGGCGGCCTCGCGCATCCGTGTTTCCAGATCGGAGAGCACCGCCTCGAAATTATGACCGATCGCGATCGCGTCGTCGGCCAGGAAACCTGAGCCCGCGCCGTCGCCGATTTCCACCAGCACATGGTCGCGCTCGTAGACGCTGTTGAGGATGTCGCCGATGGATTTTCTGACGCTCTCCGGCGTGATGCCGTTGGCGGTGTTGTACTCCACCTGCTTCTCGCGGCGGCGGTCGGTCTCGGCGATGGAGCGCTGCATCGATCCGGTGACCTGATCGGCATAGAGGATCACCCGGCCTTCGACGTTGCGGGCCGCGCGGCCGATGGTCTGGATCAGCGAGGTCTCGCTGCGCAGGAACCCCTCCTTGTCCGCGTCGAGGATCGCGACCAGCGCGCATTCCGGAATATCCAGTCCCTCGCGCAGCAGGTTGATGCCGACCAGCGCGTCGAACGCGCCGAGCCGCAGGTCACGGATGATCTCGATGCGCTCGATGGTGTCGATGTCCGAGTGCATGTAGCGGACGCGGATGCCCTGCTCGTGCAGATATTCGGTGAGGTCCTCCGCCATGCGCTTGGTCAGCACGGTGATAAGCGAGCGATAGCCCTTCGCGGCGGTGGCGCGCACCTCGCCGACGAGATCGTCCACCTGTGTGCGCGCGGGGCGGATGTCGACCGGGGGATCGATCAGGCCGGTCGGTCGGATCACTTGTTCGACGAACACGCCGCCGCTTTCGTTCAGCTCCCACGCGCCCGGCGTGGCCGAGACCGCGACGGTTTGCGGGCGCATCATGTCCCATTCCTCGAAGCGCAGCGGCCGGTTGTCCATGCAGGAGGGCAGGCGGAAGCCGTATTCGGCGAGCGTCGCCTTGCGCCTGAAATCGCCACGAAACATGCCGCCGATCTGCGGCACGCTGACATGGCTTTCGTCGGCGAACACCAGCGCGTTGTCGGGGACGTATTCGAACAAGGTCGGCGGCGGCTCGCCCGGGCGGCGGCCGGTGAGATAACGCGAATAGTTCTCGATGCCGGCGCAGCTCCCGGTCGCCTCCATCATTTCGAGGTCGAAGGTGGTGCGCTGCTCCAGCCGTTGCGCCTCCAGAAGGCGGCCCTGGGCATGCAGCTGGTCGAGCCGCTGCTTCAGCTCCACCTTGATGCTCTTGATCGCCTGCACCAGCGTCGGCCGTGGCGTCACATAGTGCGAATTGGAATAGACCTTGATGAAGTCCAGTTCGTCCTGCTTGTGGCCGGTGAGGGGATCGAACTCCTCGATGCTTTCGACCTCGTCGCCGAACAGGTTGACGCGCCAGGCCCGGTCCTCGTAGTGCGCCGGGAAGATGTCGATGACGTCGCCGCGCACGCGAAAAGTGCCGCGGGTGAAATCGGCGCTGGTGCGCTTGTATTGCAGCGCCACGAGGTCGGCGATGAGCTGTCGCTGGTCGATGCGTTCGCCGCGCCTCAAGGCGAAGGTCATCGCGGTGTAGGTTTCGACCGAGCCGATACCGTAAATGCACGACACCGAAGCGACGATGATGACGTCGTCGCGCTCCAGCAGCGCGCGGGTCGCGGCATGGCGCATGCGATCGATCTGCTCGTTGATCGACGAATCCTTCTCGATGTAGGTGTCGGTGCGCGGGACGTAGGCTTCGGGCTGATAGTAGTCGTAATAGCTGACGAAGTATTCCACCGCGTTGTCGGGAAAGAAGCTCTTGAACTCGCCGTAAAGCTGCGCCGCCAGCGTCTTGTTCGGCGCCAGAATCAGGGCAGGGCGCTGCGTCGCCTCGATCACCTTGGCCATGGTGTAGGTCTTGCCGGAGCCGGTGACGCCGAGCAGCACCTGGGTGCGGTCGTTGCGCCGGATGCCTTCCACCAGTTCGCGGATCGCCTGCGGCTGGTCGCCTTTGGGTTGATACTCCGATTTGATCTCGAAGCGGACGCCGCCTTCGCTCTTCTCCGGTCGCGGCGGACGGTGCGGCGTCCAGAGCTTCAGCGAACCGTCGTCTTTCTTGAACTCAGGGCGGCCGTCGCGAAGCAGCGCCTCCAGCGATTCCGCCGTCGCCTTGACGCCGAGGCCCTCCATCTTGCTGCGCGGTGGCCGCGCCAGGGCGTCCTCGTCGTCCTCGGCGGTCGGAAGGCCCAGCTGTCGCGCCAGTTCCGGATCGAGCATCGGGATCGTGGCCGATGTGCCGTAGTTCGGCGTCGCGAATTCCGGTTGCGGCGCTTCATCGAAGCCGTCTCGCGCCACTTCCCCTTGGGGAGAAAAGGGGGAACTCGTCGCATCCCGTTTCGCAGTCGCATCGCTCTTGCCGCGCGTTGACCTCCGCGCGCGATGCGCCGCGGCCTCTCCCCCGGAGCGGCGGTCCCACGAATTGTCCGGCGGCGGCTGCAATCCGGTGCCGGACCCGAGGCCGGCGTCGCCGCGGTTGATGGCCGGATTGAGCAGGTCGGCCAAAGCCGGCCCGATCGGCTGCACTTCGGGACGATGCGCCTTCGTCTTCGAGGTTTTGGATTTCCGTGCGCTCGCCGGCTTACCGGGTTGTCGAGGGGGATCGGGAGCCTTCGCCATGCGGGCAATATGGGACGAGTCCGGCCCGCACGAAAGGGCGCATTCTCACGGATCCGTGGACACGGGATCTGCCTCCCGCGATGAAGAACGAGCCGCCGCCTTTCGCAGGCAATCGCGGCACAGGCAATCACTGCCTTCGGGCGGCATTGGCAGCCGCGCCGTCTCCTCGGCGCACCAACAGTTGCCGGACGGATCGCAACTGAATTCCGTTCCGCACCCGGAACAGAGGAGGCGGCGAACGGCTTGCTGTCCGGTCCGGCGTGTCATGGCGTCGGATGTATTCTCAGCCCGGGTTGATGCGCAATCATACGTCCGGATCGATACTGATGAAATCCCGGCCGGCGCCTTCTTTCGGCGGCGGGATTATTCGGCCGCGCGAAGGCGATGGATCGGGAGCCGGCGGCCGTTGCCGCGCAGCGACAGGTAGTAATCGGTATCCGCTGGATTGTCAGTGCGGCGAATAAGATCGGTTACCGGCGTATAGCTCAGCATCCGGCTGCCGTCCGGAAGCGCTGTACAAACGAAGCGCAGCACTGCGCCAGTTCTAAGTTTGATGTTGATCGGGGTCGGATCACCCGCGCGCACCATCCCGACGCGCTCGGCGATGAAATGGCTGAGTTCGTCTTGTGGCAGTTCATACGCGCCGGTATCGCGGCCATGATACATCAGCGCGATAAATGGAGGTTTGCTGTCGGCCTTTTCGTCCGGCAGCGAGAAGTAATGCCGGAATGCGCGGTTGATGAATTCGGCGCGGGTGTCCGCGTCGAGCATGACGATCCCGATGTCGGTCAGGTTGAGGGCGGCGGACAGCCGTGCCGCTGTTGCATGCCGCTCGCGCTCCTGTTTGAGCGAATTCGCCATCCGCAGCCGCAGCAATCCGGTTATCAGGGCGGTGCCGACGGCGGCCAGGGTCAGCAATCCAAGGTGCAGAACAATGGAACCGTCAGCGACTGCCGCGTTGTCCTCTCTCAGAAATCCTGCGGAGGCGAGAATAGCTATTGCGGCGCTGATCAGGCCGGAAGCTGTTCCACCAAGCGAGCCGGCGAATGCGACGATACAGACATACAACGCTGACAGGTTCGGGAAGGCGGCGAGGTCGCGGCCGGCATAGGTGGACGCGCCTGCGAGCAGCATCGCGAGAGCCGGGCCCAACATCATTCGCCAGTCGATGCGCATGACCGTTCCATGATACCGAACGAGATTAGACCCGGTTCGATGACAAGTAGTTGCATAGTCCCGGGATTTTCGTCGCCAGCGTTAATGGCGTCTAACGCGGCGGAACGCGATTTGAAGTTAATGCTCCCGTCTGTCCTTGAGCGGCGTTCCGCCAAGCTGCCGGGGTCTCACTGTGCGAGATGAGAGGTTCAATGAACGACCGAAGTCTTCCGTTGATGTTGATGATCGCGGCTCTCCATACGCTCCGCTCCGGCGCTGCCCTGGCCCAGGACGTTCCCGGCATTGAGATCTGCACCGTCGAAAAGACGATGGAGAGACGGACAAGTTGCCTCCAGAGCAACATCAATTTCCTGCAAGCCGCCCTCAGCAGACATATCACCGGCAGCGGGCAGAAGATCGATGCGGCCAACCGACAGATCCAGCAGCTCGAGCGCACAGTTGCGGAACTGCGGAAAACGGTGGCCGAGCTTCAAGCGGCGGGCAAGAAGCAGCCGCAGTCGCCGTTGAAGGAGGACAAAAAAACTCCGGCGAAGGAGGACACGAAGTAGTTTAGATACCGTGTCGACTTCTTCCAGTCGCCTGCATCTGTCCCGCCTCGCCATCGCGATATGAGTGAGACGAAATTGCTTTTGCAAATTTTGTCGCGATGGCGCAAATGGCGGTACAAGGAACGGAGTATACTATGCCCTGGCTGCAGCCGGTCACGCTCGAAGGACCTCATGCGCGGCTCGAGCCGTTGTCGCAGGATCACCGCGAAGCCCTTGTTGACGCGGTGAAGGACGGCGAGATCTGGAAGATCTGGTACACTTTCGTGCCGGCGCCGGAAAAAATGGGCGCCGAGATCGAGCGGCGGCTGTCGCTGCAAGC
Organism: Nitrobacter sp. Nb-311A; assembly: GCF_000152905.1. Lineage (GTDB taxonomy): Bacteria > Pseudomonadota > Alphaproteobacteria > Rhizobiales > Xanthobacteraceae > Nitrobacter. The sequence continues at coordinate 65,746 of NZ_CH672417.1, read as the reverse complement.
AGCCGGAACCATGCTGCCCTTCACGGTGCGGGATGCCGAGGGACGAATTGCGGGTATGACGACCTACATGAACGTCGATTCCGCGAGTTGCCGCGTCGAGATCGGTTCGACATGGTATGCGAAGCGCGTTCAGCGCACGGCAGTCAACACCCAGTGCAAGCTGCTGCTGCTCACCCACGCGTTCGAAAAGTTGAACTGCATCGCCGTGGAATTCCGTACTCACGTCTTCAATCATGTCAGCCGGCGTGGCATCGAGCGGCTCGGCGCCAAGCAGGAGGGCACCCTGCGCAATCGCGAAATGTCACCGAACGTGACGCTGCGGGATACCGTCGTCTACAGCATCCTTCCCGGCGACTGGCCGAACGTTAAGGCGCATCTTGCCTACGAGCTCAATGAAAAGCGCCGATAGGACTCCGCCCGATCTCGCGCTATTGCTTGCAGTCGCGAATCTGTTGCTGACGTCTCCATTAACCTGGCGATGGACATCACAATGATCTCCATGCTCGACGATCCTCTCGTCTCCACCGAACGGCTGGCTGCGAATCTCCGTGACGTCAAGGTCATCGATGCCTCGTTCAAGATGCCTGGCATGCTGCCGCTGGCGGTCGATGATTTTCATGCCGCGCACATTCCGGGCGCGGTGTTTTTCGATGTCGATGCCGTATCCGATCGTGCATCGTCCTTTCCGCATATGTTTCCGGATGCCGCGCAGTTCGCGCGCGATGTGGGCGCTCTGGGCATTTCCTCGAAAGATAAGGTCGTTGTTTACGACTCCGGCGGCTGGCTTGCCGGGCCGCGGGTGTGGTGGATGTTCCTGTCGTTCGGCCACGCCGATGTCCGGGTGCTTGACGGCGGCCTGAAGAAATGGCGTGCGGAAGGCCGCCAGGTCGAATCCGGCGAGGCTTCGCCGAAGCCGGGCCATTTCACCGCGACCTTTGATCCGCTTAATGTACGCGACAAGGCTCAACTTGTGAGCAACCTGTCGTCACATCGCGAGCAGCTTGTCGATGCGCGTGCGGCAGGCCGCTTCACCGGCGCGGTGGCGGAGCCGAGGCAGGGCTTGCGGTCGGGTCATATTCCCGGCAGCCGCAACCTTCCATACACAGAGCTGTTCGATCCCGCCACCGGCGTCATGAAACCGCTGGACCAAATCCGCGCCGTGTTTTCTCGCGCTGGCGTGAATTTGGCAAAGCCGATCGTAACCACCTGCGGTTCGGGGGTTTCCGCCGCGGTGCTGACGCTTGCGCTTTACCGCCTCGGCGTGCGGGGCTCGGCGCTCTACGACGGATCATGGTCGGAGTGGGGATCGAACGAAGGTCCGCCGATTGCCACGGGGCCCGCTTAGAGTCTTTGCACGCCCGCAGTCGGGAGACGGCTCGGGTCAACGATGTGAGTGGCGGGTCTTATGGCGGTGATGCTTGGCCCTGCGCGGCTCCTTCGCAGAGGAGCGTTTGGTGGCCGATGGCGAGGGATCGGCGGTGACCTGCGCGGCTTCTACCGGACGGTGACCTGGCAGGGGTGGTTTGAAATGCTCTCCGGACGGAGATGTCATGGTTTCCACGACGTCGGCCGGCTTTTCCTGCTCCTGCGCTGAGGAGGTGTCGCTTTGCGCGGCCGGGGCAGCGGCGGCGTCGCTCGGGGGCTTTACGGCTTTACTTGCATCGACGGCCGTCTCATCGCGCGATGCCGGCTCCGATGGTTCTGGCGCGGCCGTATTGACCGGAGGCATTGTGTCTGCCGTCGCCGGAGCGGAGGCCGATGGTGGCGGAGAAGCTGCCGGTACATCGTTGCCGGCCGGAGCCGCGGGTGAATCTGTGGCCGAAAGCGTATCGGGGGCCGGCGGTGCATCCTTGGCCGGAAGCGCATCCGTTGCCGGCGCATCGGGTCCGTTTTTCGGCAGCGCGTCCGATAGCTGCGCGTCCGATAAAGGTGTCAGGTGCTGTGTTTCGGCCTGGTTTGCCTCCGGCGTGGCAGGCTCGGCCGATGGATCGACCTGTAGTACCGCCAGTGTGGGCTGTTGGGCTTCTCTCGATGCAAACGTGACTTCGGGCATCTGCTTGAGCGGCAGACTTGCGAACTCTTCGTGGGTCGCTCGCAGCAAAGCCGCGGCCCCGAGGCCGAAAATCAGCATTGAGATCGCCAGCACGACCACAACGAACAGGGAACGGAAACCAGGTAACATGAGGATGGTTGCGCCTTCCCGCGTGTCTAGTCCAGGGCGGTGATCGAGCCATCAAAACGCGACTGAACGTACCTGCTCGACAGGTTGCGGCGGCAATCCACCGAATCAGGACAGATCGAGAATACCGCAAGAGACGCGGTCGCGCCCTCCAAAAATCCACCGCAACAATCGCCGTCGGAAAATTTGCCGGAAACCGGTGAGACCTTGGAGTTTTTCACCGCTTCACGGAAACGGTGAAAGACTCCATCTTTTTGATTTGACGCGCTTTCTCCGCGCGAGCCGGATTCCCCGTCGCTCGAAAGCGCTATAAAGGTCACGGTTTGCCGCGATCTTCGAATTATGACTGAATCGGGGAGGCTTTTGCCGGTATTGTCTTGAATGCGCCGCTATCGTGCGCGATGTCGCCGTTAACGATCCGGTGTCTTGTTGGATTTATATACAAGGGCGATGATGATCAAACGCATTCTGACGGTTTTTGCGGCGATCGTGGCCGCCGCAGCGGGAACGCCGTTAGCCTCGGCGCAGGACTACCCATCCCCGCCAAGCCCGGTCTATTCGGTGCCGCCCTCCCCCTATCCGGATGTAGACGATCGTTCAGGTGCAGTCGACGGGCTTCACAATTTCGATCCGGGCGACGACCAATCGACACGGAGCCGCAATTCCGCAACGCTGACACCGCCGGGCCCCGTGATGTCGCCGGATGATCCGCGCTACGGTCGCCCCGGTTCCTCGCCAGTCTACTCGAATCGCGATCTTCCGCCGGGTCCGGTAATGTCGCCCGACGATCCCCGTTACGGGCAACCCGGCCCTACGCATTATCAGACGCGTGCGCCGGAAACAGTCGCTTCGACCGGCGGACCGTCTGACGGCCTTACGCCGCCGGCTCCCGTCGGCGCGGACGGCAGGCCGACGCCGATGTCGGCGCTGCCGCCGGATGAGCAGCCGGAGGTCGATCAAGGCGGCGAGAAGCAACTGCCGGAGAGACTGCGCCGCAAGGAAGTCACTTTTGCTACCAAAGAGCCGGCGGGCACCATCGTGGTCGATACGTCGAACACGCACCTGTATTATATCTTGGGCAACAATCGCGCGATCCGTTACGGCGTGCGCGTCGGCCGCGACGGCTTCACCTGGTCCGGCGTGCAGAAGATCAGCCGCAAGGCGGAGTGGCCGGACTGGCATCCGCCGACCGAAATGATCGAACGCCAGCCTTATCTGCCGCGCTTCATGGCGGGCGGTCCCGGCAATCCGCTGGGCGCGCGCGCCATGTATCTTGGTTCGACCGTCTATCGCATCCACGGCACCAATCAGCCTTCGACGATCGGCAAGTTCGTATCCTCCGGTTGCATCGGTATGCTCAACGAGGATGTGTCGGATCTGTTTGACCGTGTGAAGGTCGGCACGCGCGTTGTCGTGCTCCCGGGCGGCCCGCCGCACACCGATACGACGGCCTCGACGCAGCCGGCTCCGGGATCGGGCGCTGCGCCGACTCCGCAGCCGCCGCAGACGGCGAGCTTGCCCGGAACTCAGCCAACCTCGGTGCCGCCGCTACCTGCGCCGGTCACGGTCCGGTAGCCGTGTCGCTTAACGCGGCCGAGGGCAGTGCCGAGCGCGCATAACGATTCTCCCGCGCGGATCTTTCCCGAGGACACGCTTCACTCAAAGCTGCTTCGGCTCACCGCAGCGCGCGTACCCGTGCGTCCTTGAGCCACGCGGCAATGTTCCCGATCATCTCGATGTAATAGTGCCCGTAGTTCTGCGTGATCTCGCAGCCGATAGGTGAGGTCCCCAAGCGCCTATCAAGCCTGCGTTTCGGATGATTGAGGCGTGGCGTTTTCCGGCAGAGGAGACTCGGTCTGGAATCCGCCGTCAGACGTTCCTTTGTCGTCGCTTCGACGATCGGCGCGGTCGTGCTCGATATTGTGTGATGCCGACTGCGGGTGAGTCTGCTCATTGGGAATGAACCGGCGGACGCTCGCCGTGCTTGGCTCGCCAGGCGGGCCCGGGTCCGCGCATATAATGCAGTTCGGGCCGGTAGGAGTTGAACGCGATGGCGATGAATTCGCGCCATAACTCGCGAATGCCGTGAGGCCGTCCGCGTTGATGATCCTGTTTTTCGATCGGTTTGGAGGCTGACGCCGATACGCTGGTCGCCATGGTGTTTCTGCCTTGTTGGTCGCGAACGTCCTGCTGGAAGACCGGCAAGATCCGCTGGTCTCGCCATTCTTCACCGATTCAATTAAAAGGCGGTTTGAATGAGACGGAGCGGAGTATTCCTTTCGTCAACCTTTCTGAGTGGTTAAGGCAAGGTTGCCCTTTCGCCGCCGCGCGGCTACATCAGCGGGCAGCAACTTTCCTGAAACCAGCGCCGTGAATCTGACGTTCGGCCCCCGCGAGCTGTTCAGCGACTTGGATTCGAAAGAAGCATAAACCTTCGGTCGGCGCGGAGGTCGATTCTGACGTTCTCCTGACGATGTCGCCGCAAGGCGGAAGAGAACGTCTGAACACCGCCGCGGGGCTTTTTAAGAATCACGCTGAATTAGGGATCACGATGGCGCGCCAGTTCATTTACTTCATGCAGGGCTTGTCCAAGACCTATCCGCCGAATCGGAAGGTGCTGGATAACATCCACCTGTCGTTCTATCCGGACGCCAAGATCGGCGTGCTCGGCGTCAACGGTTCGGGCAAATCGACCCTGCTGAAGATCATGGCCGGGCTGGACAAGGACTACACCGGCGAGGCCTGGGTCGCGCAGGGCGCGCGCGTCGGCTACCTCGAGCAGGAGCCGCAACTCGACCCGGCCAAGACCGTGCGCGAGAACGTCATGGAGGGCGTCGCCAAGCAGAAGGCGATCCTCGATCGCTATAACGATCTGGCGATGAACTACTCCGATGAGACCGCCGACGAGATGACCAGGCTGCAGGATGAGATCGAAGCCGCGGGATTGTGGGATCTCGACAGCAAGGTCGATCAGGCGATGGACGCGCTGCGCTGCCCTCCCGATGATGCCGACGTGACCAAGCTCTCCGGCGGCGAGCGCCGCCGCGTCGCGCTGTGCAAGCTGCTGCTCGACCAGCCGGACCTCTTGCTGCTGGACGAACCGACCAACCATCTCGATGCCGAGTCGGTGTCGTGGCTCGAAGGTCACTTGCGCAATTATCCCGGCGCGATCCTGATCGTCACCCACGATCGCTACTTCCTCGACAACGTCACCGGCTGGATCCTCGAACTCGATCGCGGCCGCGGCATTCCATACGAGGGCAACTACTCCTCGTGGCTTGTGCAGAAGCAGAAGCGGCTCGAGCAGGAAGGCCGCGAGGACGCCGCGCACCAGAAGACGCTGGCGCGGGAGCAGGAATGGATCGCCGCCTCGCCCAAAGCACGGCAGGCCAAGTCCAAGGCGCGCTATCAGCGCTACGAGGAACTGCTCAAACAGGCCAGTGAGAAGCAGACCCAGACCGCGCAGATCATCATCCCTGTCGCCGAGCGCCTCGGCGCCAATGTCGTGGACGTCGAAGGCTTGTCGAAATCGTTCGGTGATCGCCTGTTGATCGACGATCTCACCTTCAAGCTGCCGCCCGGCGGCATCGTCGGCGTCATTGGCCCCAACGGCGCAGGCAAGACCACGCTGTTCCGCATGATCACCGGACAGGAGACGCCGGACAAGGGCACGATCACGGTGGGCGAGACCGTGCATCTCGGTTATGTCGACCAGTCGCGCGATGCGCTCGACGGAAGCAAGACGGTGTGGGAGGAAATCTCCGGCGGCACCGACCAGATTTTGCTCGGCAGGAAGGAAGTGAATTCGCGCGGCTATTGCTCGGCGTTCAACTTCAAGGGCGCCGACCAGCAGAAGAAGGTAGGTAGCTTGTCGGGCGGCGAACGCAATCGCGTGCATCTCGCCAAGATGCTGAAGTCCGGCGCCAACGTGCTGCTGCTCGACGAGCCCACCAACGATCTCGATGTCGATACGCTGCGGGCGCTGGAAGAGGCGCTGGAGGATTTCGCGGGCTGCGCCGTTATCATCAGCCACGACCGCTGGTTTCTCGACCGTATCGCCACGCATATCCTCGCGTTCGAAGACGACAGCCACGTCGAATGGTTCGAGGGCAACTTCCAGGACTACGAGAAAGACAAGATGCGCCGGTTGGGCCAGGACAGCGTCATCCCGCATCGCGTGAAGTACAAGAAGCTGACGCGGTGATTTGTCAAGCTAATGACCAAGTATAGCGGCGAGGAATCGACGGATGCTACGAATTGACGGTGCTAGCAAAAAGCTTCTTCGACTAGAACCGAAGACCATGCGTGAATCGGGCTATTGGGAACGGCGCGACATCCAGAACATGATTTGTCGGAGCCCCGATGCTTTTTGCAACGAACTGGGTGAGGATATTCGTATCGTCGGCACCGAAATTCAGCCTACTGAATTCGTTCAAGACCGGATTGATTTACTTGGAGTCGATCCTGATGGAGTGGCGGTGGTTATTGAGTTGAAGAGAGATAGCGACAAGTTGCAACTCCTTCAAGGTCTGTCTTATGCTGCCATGCTTTCCAAATGGGAGCCGTATCAATTTATTGATGCGCTTGCAAATTTCAACGGCAAGTACGGCGACAAGCTTCAGACGATCGAAGAAGCTCAGGAAGAGATCGGCGAGATACTAGAAGAGGGTGACATTGCCGTAATGAATAGAAGTCAGCGTGTCCTTTTGCTGGCTGAAGAGTTTGACTATGGGGTGCTTGCGACCGCAGAATGGCTCTGGGAGAAGTTTGAGCTAGACATCAGATGCTACCGCCTTCAGTTGGCGAGACACGATGACCTTAATTTCTTGACCTGTACGAGAGTTTACCCTCCCCCTGAACTCTCAGATATCGCAATAAGGCGAAGGCGAACGAAGGAGATCGGATTAGGAACATCGGCAACTTGGGACGATGTTTACAAAACGCTCCAGAGCGATGCCGTGTGTGGCTTCTTCAGATCGGAGGTGCTGGCAGGGGTAGACAATCTTCCCGGTCGAAGACGTCTCATATACCGTCGTGACGGAAGAAGCCTGTTTCGGATTGGAGCAAGAAAACAGTTCGCGACCGTCCATCAGTTCGGGCGATTTGAAAATGATGAGAGTTACTGGCGCGGACGGTTGGCTCCGGATGCCAATGTCCGATTGGTACGAGATGGTAAGGAGCTTCGTTTCAGGCTTCAGACCGAGAACGATTTCGCAGCTTTCAAATCCGCATGGCGTTCTGACCTGACCAATAGGCAGTTTTTCAAAGATGCGGAAGACGCAATCGCTGACGGCGAGGATTTGAAGGATTAGGAGTTGAGAATTCTTTATCTCGCTCTTCGCTACCCCACCTTCTCCGCCAGCCACATCTTGATCAGCGACCGATAGGGCACGTCGCGCCTGTTGGCGGCGATCTTGATCTGCTCGAGCAGGTTGACCGGCAGCCGCAGCGAAATCGCCGTCGGTTGGAAGTAATCCGCAGTGCTGGGGGGCAGGTAAGCGGACGCAACGCCTGGGCAGAAGAAGAATCTCCGGTTCGCCATTTTCGGAACACGATGGAACCAAATCGCTCATCGGCCATTGAAGGACCACGAATATCGGGGTCATCGGCGGTGAGTCTGGATCTGGACGCGAGGGTAGCGCCGCGGGTAGCGAGGGGAGGCATCGGCGACCGGGCGCTAACAGCGGTCGTTGTTGCGGCGCTGGTAATCTGCGGACTCTATGTGGGTCGGGAGATTTTCGTCCCCATCGTGCTGGCCGTGCTTTTGAGCTTCGTGCTTGCCCCGCTGGTTGATATTCTCGAACGCTGGCATTTTCCGCGCGCGGCCAGCGTTCCTGTCGTGGTCCTGCTTGCTTTCATAGCAATCTTTGCCCTCGGCGGTCTGATCGTGAGGGAAGTCAGGGGCCTCGCAGAGAGCCTGCCGCTATACCAGCAGACGATGCAGCAAAAGATCCAATCGCTGCGGGCCCTGACGATGACCGGGCCGCTGGATCGCGCGGCCGAGCTTCTTCAAAATCTCGACAAGGAAATCAGCGGCCCGCAAAATCAGCCATCGCCATCGGCGGCGGGTTCGCCATCCTCCAAAACGGCCGATCACGTCGAGCCTATACCCGTCTTGGTGCGTTCGCCGCCGCAGTCCGCCCTTGAGAATATTTCCGCGCTCATCAGCCCGCTGCTGCATCCGCTGGCGATCGTGGGCATCGTGATCGTATTCGTGATCTTCATCCTGTTCCAGCGGGAGGATCTCCGCAACCGGTTCATCAAGCTCGCAGGATCGAACGATCTACAGTCCGCCACCGCGGCGATCGACGACGCGGCCGGCCGGCTCAGCCGTCTTTTCCTGATGCAGGTCCTGCTTAATGCCGGATTCGGTGTGATCGTGGCGGCCGGACTTCTATTGATCGGCGTCCCCAGCGCCATCCTTTGGGGCATTCTGGCCGCGATCATGCGGTTCGTGCCTTATGTCGGTCCTTTCATAGCAGCATTTTTTCCGTTGACCCTGGCTATCGCGGTCGATCCCGGCTGGTCGATGCTGCTGTGGAGCGGCGCGCTCATTCTGCTGACGGAGCTGGTGGTCGGTCAGGTGTTCGACCCTTTGCTTGTGGGGCACAGCAGCGGATTGTCGCCGGTGGCCGTCGTGGTCTCGGCAACGTTCTGGACCGCGCTATGGGGGCCGATCGGACTTGTTCTCGCGACCCCCTTGACGATCTGCCTCGTCGTGTTGGGCCGTCATGTCGAGCAACTCCGATTTTTGGATATTCTGCTAGGTGATCGTCCGGCGCTGTTGCCGCAGGAGCTGTTCTATCAGCGGATGCTGGCCAACGATCCCGCGGAGGCCGTCGAGACGGCCGAAAAGTTTTTGAAGGAGCGTTCGCTCGCCGAATATTATGAAAACGTCGCGCTGAAGGGTTTGATGCTGGCGCAGGCCGACCTCAAACGCGATCGGTTGTCGCCGGATCGCCTTGCCGAAATCAGGGATAGCGTTGCCGAGGTCATCGACGGACTGGCTTCCGAATTCGATGACGCGCTGGATGGCCACCACCAGCCGAAGAACGCGTCCGCTGCCGAGGCGGCGGACCTGGCCGGCGCGCCGATGCCGGAGCTACCGTTCCTCATCCGCGAGGGATTGCCGGTGGAGTGGCAGGCCGAACATCCCGTGCTCTGTGTCGCGCAACGCAGCGATCTTGACGAAGCGGCCGCGATGTTTCTGGCTGAGATCCTGTCGAAACACGGTCTTGGAGCGCGCGCCGCCAGGAAAGAGGAGACGTCGCCGAGCGGAATTTCCCAGCTCGATGCTTCGGGCGTGATGCTCGTATGCATCTCGACGCTCGATGACGGGAGCCTGGCCCACACGCGTCATCTGCTTCGCAAGATTCGCCGCAAGATGCCGCGGGCGCGCATCCTCGTTTGCTGCTGGGGATGCACCAACAGCGGGATGACGACGGACCACCTCAAGGCCGACGCGGTCGCGGACAATCTGGGAGAGGCTGCCGCCTATTGTCTATCGCTGGTCGACCAAACGGATGCACACGATATCATACATAAGAGTGTCGTTGCTTGCTCGCGGGAGCCTGGCCTGCCGATCCCGCCAAAGCAGACCGATGGGAGTGCCGGTCGCCGGGGCTCTCCACCACATACATCTTCCCGCCGTGATCGGCGTTGATCAACGCGCCGGGTTGATGTCGAAGGAGACGTGTAGACGCGATGGACGATTGGAGCGCCCAGCAATATCTGAAGTTCGAGGACGAGCGTACTCGGCCGTCCCGCGATCTGCTAGCGCAGGTTCCACTTGGCGCGCCGCGAAAGGCCGTCGATATCGGCTGCGGTCCCGGTAATTCCACCGAATTGCTGGTCGAGCGCTGGCCGCGGACCGAGGTCATCGGGATCGATACATCCGCCGACATGCTGCGGCAGGCCCGCGAGCGGCTGCCCCGGCACACATTTATCGAAACCAACGTCGCGCATTGGGTTCCGCCGGCGGATACCGACCTGCTGTTCGCCAATGCGATCTTCCAGTGGGTGCCGGATCATCTGCGCCAGTTGCAGCGACTGTTGAGCGCGCTTCCGTCAGGCGGTGTGCTGGCGGTGCAGATGCCGGACAATGTCGATGAGCCAAGTCATGTGATGATGCGCGAGGTGGCTCATTCGGGACCGTGGCGAGAAAGACTTGCGGACGCCGCGCGAGCGAAAGACCTGCTGGCGCGGCCCGGAGCTTACTACGACGCATTGCGGCCGTTGTGCGAACGCATCGAGATCTGGCACACCATTTATAATCACGTCCTTGAGGACACCGCGGCAATCGTCGAATGGGTCAAGGGGACTGGATTGCGGCCCTTCCTAAGTCCGCTGGAGCCGACGGAAAGGAAAGAGTTCCTGCGCGAATATACCGCGCGCATCGCCGCGGCCTATCCGACGCAGGCGGACGGCAAGGTGCTGTTGCGTTTCCCGCGTTTTTTCGTCGTGGCGATCAGATAATTGGTGAGGCGTTTGGCGAGCTATGCCGCCTTGCTCCGCGTTGCATTTTGTCGCGGTCGGACGTCTCGATTCCGTCACAGGGAATCGAATAAAAAGCTCTCCCGTCACGACGAGACCCGTAATGTCCCCGATGCCTGAATCTCCGGGCCCGAAGGCTGCCTTCACTGCCCTTCGCCCGCTGCCGATGTTGATCTTTTCCTCGCGCTGGCTTCAGCTTCCGCTTTATATTGGCCTGATCATCGCCCAGGGAGTCTATGTGATCCTGTTTCTGAAGGAGCTGTGGCATCTCATCGGACACTCTTTCGACTTTTCCGAACAGCAGATCATGCTGGTGGTGCTCGGCCTCATCGATGTGGTGATGATCTCGAACCTTCTCGTGATGGTCATTGTCGGCGGCTACGAGACCTTCGTGTCGCGGCTCAACCTCAAAGGCCATCCCGACGAGCCGGAGTGGTTAGGCCATGTCAACGCCAGCGTTCTCAAGATCAAGCTCGCGATGGCGATCATCGGCATCTCATCGATCCATCTCTTGCGGACTTTCATCGCGGCTGGAAACCTTGGGACCGAGCGCGCCATGAATTATACGCAAACCGGTGTGATGTGGCAGACCATCATCCATGTCGTATTTATCTTTTCGGCAATCGGCATTGCGCTTGCGGACCGTATCGTGAATGAAGGTAACGGATCGAACGGCGAGGCGAGCCATTAGCATGGCGACAACCGCCGCGGACATCCTGCGACGATCGTGGATCGCGGTCGTGATCCTGTTGGCGCTCGCCCTCGGAGAAGCGCCGCCGCCGGTGCATGCGGCGGACGACGGCTTCACGCGTTTCATCGCCTCGATCTGGCCCGAGGCGCAGCAGGCGGGCGTTTCGCGCGCGACGTTCGACTCCCTCACAGCCGGACTCGCGCCGGACTACAAGCTGCCCGACCTTATCCTGCCCGGCCGGCCCGCGACCGGTGCGCCGTCGCAGGCGGAATTCGTTCAGGTGCCGGCGGATTATCTCAAGGAGAGCAGTATCGCGCGGCTGGCGGCTGAAGGGCAGCGGCTGATGCGGAAAAACCAATCGACATTGAACGAGATCGAAAGGCGCTTCGGCGTACCCGCTACGATCATCCTTGCGATCTGGGGCCGCGAAACCGATTACGGTCGCTACACGCTGCCTTATGACGCGCTACGCGTGCTGGCGACCCAGGCTTATGTCGGCCGCCGCAAGGACCAGTACCGTAAAGAGTTCATCGAAGGGCTGCTGTTGCTGCAGCGCGGTGCGGTTTCGCGCAAGAATTTTCGTGCGTCGTGGGGCGGGGCCACGGGGCTGACTCAATTCCTGCCGTCCGAGCTCGCCAAGCACGGCGTCGATTTCGATGGCGATGGACGCATCGACATCTGGTCCTCGGTGCCGGATGCGCTGGCCTCGGCCGCGCAGCAGCTCGTCAACAAGGGCTGGCAGCCGGGACTGCGCTGGGCCTACGAGGTGCGCGCGCCGGCACATGCCGATTGCACGGAGGGCGTGCCCGAGGTGAGGAAGCCCATCAAGGAATGGCTGCGCGAAGGTTTCTCGCCTGTGCGTGGACAAAAGCTGACTGCGGTTGAGCGGGAACAGTTGGCGTCGCTACTGCAACCGGAAGGCAGCTACGGCCCGTCGTTCCTGACCACGAAGAACTACTTCGTCATCAAGGAATACAATTTCTCAGATCTGTATGTCCTGTTCGTCGGCCATCTTGCAGACCGCATGACCAGCCCGTTGCCTTTCGCGACATCGTGGTCCGCCTCGACGCAGCTCCGCAGCCGGGACGTCGAGGCGATGCAGCGCCATTTGACGCGGCTCGGTTTGTACAAGGACAAGATCGACGGCAAGGCTGGGATGCTGACGCGCGCGGCGCTCGGCGCCTATCAGAAGTCGGCTGGCCTCAAGGTGGACTGCTGGCCCAGTGAGGTGGTGCTGCGCGCGATGGATGATGCGGGACGCTGAAATCGTCGCTCCGCGACAAAAACCCGGCCTGCGGCCGGGTCTCCCGGTTTGGATTTTCGGAACGATCGGATCAGTCGCATACCTCAACGCGACGGAAACGCCAGCCATACCCGTCCCAGAACCTCTCTCGGATCATGCGGCATGGCGGTGGACCGCCGACATAGGCCGGGGGAGGTGCGGCGTAGACCGGAGCCGGCACGGCGTACGCCGGCGGGCTGTTCGCGATTGCACCGCCGATGATGGCGCCAGCCGCCAGACCGCCGAGAACGCCGGCTGCCACCGCTCCTCCGCGAGCCTCTGCCTGCGGAGCGGTCGCTACAGAACCGGTCGCAACCGTCGCAGCCGCGAGGATGGCAAAAACTGTTTTCTTCATCTTGGAATCTCTCCTGAGGGTAGCGCCGCGGTCGGCGCCGGGTTCAAGGTTACTCACGATGCCGTCGTTCAGCCCGGCATCTTACCAGGTCAGCTTGACATAAACCTTTGCAGGTCGGTCGCGTGAAAAAGCGGCTTTTTCAGGCCACGCGCGTCACTCCGGAAAACAACCCGGTGTGAGCCGGAGGCATGACGGACTGGATCAGCCGCACACCCGGATGTTCCGGAGCCGCCAGCCGAAGCCATCCCAAAAACGCTGCCTTTGCCAGTAGCAGCCGGGGGTTGCGACGTATCCCGGACCGTAATAGCCGTAGCCGGCTCCATAGTATCCCGGACCGTAACCGTAATATCCCGGCCCATAATAACCTGGAGCTGCGAGCGCGCCGCCGATGATGGCGCCGCCGATCAAGCCGCCGGCGATCCCTGCCGCGACGCCGCCGCCGCGCGCTTCCGCTGCTTGAGGCGCGGCCACCGCGGTGACCATGGCAATCGTCGTCAATGCCATCAATGTTCTCTTCACGGCGTCACCTCATTCATCAATCGATACCATGCAGTCCCGTGGAACAAAGAATTCCACAGCCGTTTTGAACGATCAATGAACGAAGCGACTGAATCCTGCCATGATGCGGGCCTGAGTGTGGCGATTAAATGATGAATATCAAGACGTTATGGGAATTCTCGTACGTGCCGTCACGCCGGATTTTCGATCAATTTGGAATAGCTTGAAATAGCGGGTTTTCCCTTTGCCTTTCACGGGCCGGTCCAACAATATTCCGGCCATGTCAGGGTATGCCAATTGGGTTTCGTTTTCATGATCGTTTGTTCTTGTAACGTGTTGACCGATCACGATGTCCGCTCTGCGGTGACCTCAACAGACGACCTGCGGCGTTCGCCCAAACAGGTTTACGGATGTCTCGGGTGTAGCGCGGAATGTGGCCGATGCGCCCGCACCATCAAGACCATCATTAAGGAAGCGTTGGGAGCCTGCGCCCGACAGTGCTGCGAAGGTTGTCCTCATTCCGTGATACATTCAAAAGTTGAGTCCGGTCAGGTCGAAATCGGCGTTTGACGATTTCGCGCTTCTCTCCTCATTTTAAGAGCAGATAGCTGCCCTGCCTTCTTGGGGGGTTGTCGTGCGGCCAAATCTGATTTAGAAGTATTCTAAATTGGATTCGGCAGGCCCGATGGCCCGTCTTTAGCATCAAAAAAATCAGAGCAGGAGCTGTTCCATGAAGGGCGACCCGAAGGTTATTGATTATCTCAACAAAGCGCTCCGCCACGAATTAACGGCGGTCAACCAGTACTGGTTGCATTACCGGCTGCTGGATAATTGGGGCATCAAAGATCTCGCGAAGAAATGGCGCGCGGAGTCCATCGAGGAAATGGAGCATGCCGACAAGTTGATCGACCGGATCATCTTCCTTGACGGCTTCCCGAACATGCAGGTGCTCGATCCCCTGCACATTGGCCAGAACGTCGGCGAAGTGATGGATTGCGATCTCAAGGCGGAATATTCGGCGCGTGCTCTGTACGAAGAGGCGGCCACGCATTGCCACGCCGTGAAGGATTACGTCACCCGCGATATCTTCGAGAGCCTGATGAAGGACGAGGAAAGCCATATCGACTTCCTCGAAACCCAGATCGATCTCATCAAGAAGATCGGGGTCGAGCTTTATTCGCAGAAGCATATCGGCGAAATGGATCACGACTGACCCTCAATCGATTCTCCAACGAAAAAGCCGGCGTCACTGCGCGCTGGCTTTCTCGCTTCTATGCGCTATCAGCCTTTCCGCTCCTGATGGAACCAGAAGCATAGCTCTATGATTTGATTTGACGCGGTTTTTTCACGCGAACCGGTCTCCATCCTCGGGTCGGACCTGGGGACATGCCGTGCTCGAAAACGCTCTATCGGATAATCGTGCGTCTGCCTGGCTATAGCGTTTTCGAGCGAAGCGGACACCGGTTCGCGTGGAGAAAACGCGTCAAATCAAAAAGCCAGAGTCTTTTACTGTGTCCGTGAAGCGGTGAAAGACTCTAGAGAGTCTGTTTCAACTGCGTTGAATCAGACTTGTCGCTTATCTTTTTGTTTGAGCACGATCTTTTCCGAAAACTGGTTTCCACTTTGCGCTGGCGCGGCCCTTCGGGTCGGAATCATGCTCTAGCCAGCCTGATCACGGTTCACAGCCCACAGAGCGAAGGCATAGGCGAGTGCGACCTCGTCGAGCCGGTTGAATCGGCCGGATGCGCCGCCGTGCCCCGCGCCCATATTGGTCCGCAGCAGGACGGGGCCGCCTGACGTCATGGTGGCGCGCAGCCGCGCGATCCATTTCGCCGGCTCCCAATAGGTGACGCGCGGATCGGTCAGCCCGCCCATGGCGAGGATCGCCGGATAGTCTTTCGCCGCGACGTTCTCGTAGGGCGAATAGGACAGGATGGTGCGGAAATCCTCCTCGCTCACGATCGGGTTGCCCCATTCCGGCCATTCCGGCGGGGTCAGCGGCAGCGTGTCGTCAAGCATGGTGTTGAGTACGTCGACGAACGGCACTTCCGCGACGAGGCCGGCGAACAATTCGCCCGCGCGGTTGGCGACTGCACCCATCAACATGCCCCCGGCGCTACCGCCGTGGCCGACGATCCTTTTAGCTGAGGTGTAGTTCGCCGCGATCAGCGCGCGGGCACAGGCGGCGAAATCGTCGAAGCTGTTGGTTTTTTTCTCGCGCTTGCCGTCGAGATACCAGCCCCAGCCCTTATCCGCGCCGCCGCGGATATGCGCGATCGCATAGGCGAAACCGCGATCGACCAGCGATAGCCGGTTGGCCGAGAACGAGGCCGGCATGGCGTGACCGTAGGATCCGTAGCCGTAGAGCAGCAGCGGCGCACGGCCGTCCCGCGCGAAGTCCTTGCGATGCAGGATCGAGACCGGCACCTCGGCGCCATCGTCCGCCTTCGCCATGATGCGGGTGGTGACATAGTTCGCGGAATCATGCCCTGACGGAATCTCCTGGCGCTTGCGTAAGGTGCGGGAGCGGCTCGCCATGTCGTAATCGAACACTTCGTTCGGTGTCGTCATCGACGAATAGCTGAAACGAAGAGTCGTGGTGTCGAACTCGTAGCCGCCATGGGTGTCGAGCGAATAGGCGGCCTCGTCGAAGGCGATTGCGTGCTCATCGCCGGTCGCCAGATCGCGGATGATGATCGACGGCAGCGCATTGGCGCGTTCGAGTCGCGCCATGTGACCGGAATAAAGTTCAAAGTCGATCACATAGGTGCCGGGCCGGTACGGGATCAGATCGCGCCAGTTCGCGCGCTCGGGTGCCGCCAGCGGCGCTGTCATGATCTTGAAGTCGATCGCGCCGTCGGCATTTGTGAGGATGAACAGTTCGTCGCCGCGATCGGCGACGGAATACTGCACGCCGTCCTCGCGCGGCGCGATCAGGCGCGGCGCCGCCTGGGGCGCGGCGAGATCGATCAGCCGCTGTTCGGATGTTTCATGATCGCCGCCGGCGATCACGCAGAAGCGGCCGCTGGCGCTCTCATGAATATGCGTGAACCAGCCGATGTCCTGTTCTTCATAAACGAGCGTGTCATCGGCCTGAGCCGTGCCGAGCCGGTGGCGATAGACCTGCATCGGACGATGGTTGTCGTCGAGCTTGACATAATAGAACGCGCGTGAGTCCGCGCTCCATACCACGCCGCCGTCGGTCTCCTCGATTACATCTGCGAGGTCGGCGCCGCTGTCCCAGTCGCGGATACGGATCGTAAAATATTCCGAGCCGCGATCGTCGGCGCTCCACGCCTCCAGTCGATGATCCGGAGAATGATGAGCGTCGCCAAGCTGAAAAAACTTTTTGTTTTCCGCAAGCGCATCGCCGTCGATGAGAAAACGGGCGTCGCCGCCGTGGCGCGGTTGCCGGCCGATCATCCGGTGCTGGCCGCCCTCCCGGTACTTCGAGAAATAGGCAAAGGGTCCGTCGGGGGAGGGGACCGTGGAATCGTCCTCTTTGATGCGGCCGCGCATTTCGGAGACGAGCTGTTTTTGCAACGGCCCGGTCTGCGCCAGCACGGCGTTCGAATAGGCGTTCTCTGCCTCAAGGTGGGCGCGGATGTCAGGCGCAAGTAGTGAAGGTTCGCGAAGCACCTGCTGCCAGTTCGCATCTCTCAGCCAGGCGTAGTCGTCCGTCAGGGTGATGCCGTGGTGCGTATACTTGTGTAAGCGGCGGTCGGCTTTCGGAAGTGTAGGTGATGATGTCATGAAAATAGGCGCCTGGTCGAAGCGCAGGCTGGGCGTGCGCGAGAACTGAACGTGATGTTCCGTTCATAGGTGGGCGCGCGCGCAACGGCAAGCCGGTGTCTCCCGAAAGTTCGATTTGGTACGGTGCCCGCAAACAGACAGACATCGTTTGAGAAACACGCGCTAGTCGTGATCGGGCACATCGAGTCCCATGGTCGTGTACTGCCGTATCTTGTTGCGCAGCGTACGCACCGATACGCCCAGGAGCCTTGCCGCGCGGGTACGATTGCCGTCGCAACGCGCCAGCGTTTGCAGCACGAGCTCCCGTTCGACGTCGTTGACGGTAGAGCCGACCAGCAGCGGAATGACTGCGTCGGGCGTGAGCGCAGCCTGATCCTGTATCGTACCCTGATCGCGGTTCTGGAATTCCTGGTTCATCGGTCCCTCCCGAAGCACGGCTCGCGTCCCAGCCGACGGATTGAGACCCCCATCCCGCGATAAGGCTGTAATGATATGGTTACCAGATCATTAACAATCCTGAATCGTCGGGATGGCTCATAAATCCACACGAAACGGCGCGTTGCGTGCCTAAAATGCACGTAACAGTTGAGTGTTAAATCAGAAATGATATTAACGCGAATTGTGATTTCCGGCAGTCGCACCTGTCAGTTGCGATATGCCCCCGCGGAATCGATTCGCCGTTAGCCCGCGAACAGAGCAGTCTCGGCCGCCAGAGAGATCTTGTTCGCGACCGGCTTGTTCGCGGACGGCCGCTTTGGAGCGGATTGCACCCGCCGCGGCCGACCCTTACGCTCGCGGCCGTCCCGAATCGCATCCCGCACTCTCGTGCCAGGAGACTTTTGCATGTCGTCCTCGTCGCTGTGTCGCGCAGCCTTGTTCGCACTGGCCATCTGCTTCGGCCTGTCCACCGCCGCCAGCGCCGACAGCGGCGCGGTGACGCTGACCATCTACAAGGGCGGCTGGATCATCGGCGCCTCCGGCGGCGGCGGCACGCTCACCTTCCACGGACGGCGATATCCGCTCTCGGTCGGCGGATTGGATTATGGTCTGGTGTTCGGAGGATCGAAGACCGTGCTGCACGGCCGAGTCAGCCGCATCAACCGGCCTTCCGATGTCGCCGGCGTTTACGGTGCGGCGGGCGCGGGGCTGGCGATCGGCGGCGGCGCCCGCGCCATCGTGCTGAGCAACCAGAAGGGCGCGGTGCTGGAACTGTCCGGCCGCCAGTTCGGCCTGATGGCCAATGCTGATCTCTCCGGCCTCGCCATTACGATGAAGTAGCGGTCTTGAGCGCGGCGAGCCCGCGTCCAGGCAATTCGCTCAGAGCATCTTTCGGCGAGGTGGAATCCGGTCAGCCGCGAGAACATGCTCTCGATCAATATTCTGCGCGTATTCTGATCGCAAAACCGGTATCCACTTGTGCGGAATACGCGCTATAGCGTTTTCAAGCGAAGTGGATACCGGTTCGCGTGAAGAAAACGCGTCAGATCAAAATGATAGAGTTCTTCGCCGCTTCCGAGAAGCGGTGAAGAATTCTAGATATGAGCGCCGCGGTTATAGCCCTCGATCAACTGATTGTAGTCGCGGAGCAGGCGGGGCGGCGAGCCCTCGACCATCCAGCCGCCACCGCCGCCGAGCATCATGCGGTCGCCCTGGCTGTAGGGCACCTTGTCACGGATGCGGCGCATCAGCTGCTTCGCGGATGTCAAATATGATTTGGCGCTGCTCACGAAGAACGAGCCGAGCTTCGCATCGCCATCCTTGCCCGATGCCTCTTCGGCCGCCTTCACCGCGGTCTCATATTCGGTCAGCGCCTTCGTGATCGCTGCGATGTCGGGCTTGTTGGTATTTTCCGCGCGTAACAGGCGTTTGGCGTGGATCATCAACGCCTCGACATAATAGTGCGTTTTGCGGCCTTCCTTTGCCTCGATCGCGGCGAGCTGTTCCGCCGCCTGCTTATCCTTGATGGCCTCGACGCCGGCGCGCAGCTTTTTGTCGGCGCTCGCGAACGCATCCCACGCCGCAACGAGACGCGCGTGCATCTCCTTGCCCTTGGCCATCTTGTCGTCCTTGTAGTTCTCTTGGCTGTAGTACTCGTCAGCCTCCTTCAGCAGCGGCTCGAGCTTGCCTACGGCTTCGGCATAGGCGGAAGCGGCAGATTCAAGCTCGGCGTCGTGCGGCTCCGACGCGTTGGCCATCTCGACGTTCTTCTTGCAATTGGTCGTGTCGTAGATGGTGTAGGTGCCGTAGATGATGCGCTCCTTCCCGGTCGGCCCGGTCTTCTTCGCCCAGGAGAAGTAGCGGTTGCGCGATTCATACGACCGCTCCGAGAGGCGGTTGATGCAGCCGACATAGGCGTTGAGCTTTTCGACGAGCGGGGAGGGGGACGAGGAGGGCTGCGTCTTGTTCTGTGCGGTGGCGGGCGCGAGGGAAAGACCGAAGGCTGCGGCGGACAACAGGGCAATCGCCCGAAACGGCATCATGGTTCTCTATCCCTCGCGATGCTGACAATCCCCGCATTTGTCGCACGAATCGCGAGGAGGTTCACGAAGAAAGCCGTAGGGCGGATTAGCGAAGCGTAATCCGCCACACTCGAGAAGGATCAGAGGAGGATTTCAACCCAGTTCCCGTACATAAGCCGCAATGTCTTTCCTCGCATCGTTCGACAATTGGGAGGCCGGATGTCTAACGAACAGCCATGGTCTTTCGTTTTCATAGTGCACCAGTATCCTGTTCTTCTTCTGATACGTTTTGACATGCCTTAAATCTTTCAAGAATTCCTTTGCTTTTTCTTCTAAGCCGAGCCCCACAACAATGACGGCTTTCGGTTTGAATAGATCAAACAAAGCTTGGTTCTGCTGATGGCAAAACATTTGGTGCTCGCCGAGTGACTTGCCATATCGCACGATCATTTCCTTTTCAGTCGGCGAACTCCAGAAGAAAAATTCACTGATTAAGAACCGAGGGCCGCCACAGACCGTCGTGGCAAATTTGGTGTATTGTCGCGCCGACCTACTGAATTTGGCCGGGGGCTGTTTAAGCGGATCGTAAGGGTTGAAATGCCCGACGCCGGGAAATAGGGCTTTATCTTCTTCCGTTTCTCCCGGATTGATTCCGAACAAAAAATAATTGATTTGATCTGAGTGTTTGATTGCAAAATCGTAATGATGCGCCAAGTGGAGGTCCGAATGTGCGGAATGATATTCAACTACCTGCTGCTTCAGATCATCGATCGTGGACAATGATTTCCCCCTAAGCCGCGGGATGGGTGTCGCTTCGCTCGATCTATCCTGTTTGCCATCAGTTGCTTGCGCTCTGCGTCGTCCCAGTATGTTTCATACGGTGGAGGATCACAACACCCGATTACTCTCCTTCACTTTCTCCGCATCGAGATACACGTTTCCGCCCATTTCCTTGAACTTCGCGCTCATCTCCTTCATGCCCTGTTCGCGATAAGACGGCTCGGTGACGCCTGCGGCGTCATTCGCCTTTTGTGCTGCGTCCGGATAAAGCGCAGCCTTCTCGTTATCGCCGAGCGTTGCCGCGTAGTCGCGCACGTCCTGCGTGATCTTCATCGAGCAGAATTTCGGCCCGCACATCGAGCAGAAGTGCGCGACCTTGTGCGCGTCTTTCGGCAGCGTTTCGTCGTGGAAGGCGACCGCGGTGTCGGGATCGAGACCGAGGTTGAACTGGTCCTGCCAGCGGAAGTCGAACCGCGCGCGCGACAATGCGTCATCGCGCAGTTGCGCGGCCGGGTGGCCTTTGGCGAGGTCGGCGGCGTGCGCCGCGATCTTGTATGTAATCACGCCGGTCTTCACGTCGTCGCGGTTGGGCAGGCCGAGGTGCTCCTTCGGCGTGACGTAGCACAGCATTGCGCAGCCGAACCAGCCGATCATGGCGGCGCCGATGCCCGAGGTGATGTGGTCGTAGCCCGGCGCGATGTCGGTGGTCAGCGGTCCCAGCGTATAGAACGGCGCTTCGCCGCATTCCTTGAGCTGCTTGTCCATGTTGATCTTGATCTTGTGCATAGGCACATGGCCGGGGCCTTCGATCATCACCTGGCAGCCCTTCTTCCAAGCGATCTGCGTGAGTTCGCCGAGCGTTTCCAGTTCGGCGAACTGCGCGCGGTCGTTGGCGTCCGCGATCGAGCCGGGGCGAAGACCATCCCCGAGCGAGAACGACACATCATACTTGCGCATCAGGTCGCAGATTTCCTCGAAGTGCGTATAGAGGAAGCTCTCCTTGTGATGGGCGAGGCACCACTTCGCCATGATCGAGCCGCCGCGCGAGACGATGCCGGTGACGCGGTCGGCGGTGAGGTGGATATAGGGCAGGCGCACGCCGGCATGGATGGTGAAGTAATCGACGCCCTGTTCGCACTGCTCCACCAGCGTGTCGCGATAAAGCTCCCACGTCAGCTTGACTGGATCGCCGTCGCATTTCTCCAGCGCCTGATAGATCGGCACCGTTCCAATGGGGACGGGCGAGTTGCGCAAAATCCATTCGCGCGTGGTGTGGATGTTGCGGCCCGTGGAGAGGTCCATCACCGTGTCGGCGCCCCAGCGGATCGCCCACACCATCTTGTCGACCTCCTCCTCGACCGAGGAGGTCACCGCGGAGTTGCCGATGTTGGCGTTGATCTTCACCAGGAAGTTGCGGCCGATGATCATCGGCTCCAGTTCGGCGTGGTTGATGTTGGAAGGGATGATGGCGCGGCCGCGCGCGATCTCCTCGCGCACGAATTCCGGCGTGATGAAGGCGGGCACGGATGCGCCGAAGGATTCGCCGTCGGCCAGCGCGGCCTCGGCGCGTTCGAGTTGCTTCTTGCGTCCGAGGTTCTCGCGCTCGGCGACGTAAATCATCTCCTTGGTGATGATGCCGGCGCGGGCGAATTCGAACTGAGTGATCGGCGCATCGCCGATGCCACGCAGCGGCTTGTGGTGGGCCTTGAACGCGGCGGCGGCATGGGCGGCGCCGACATTGCCGTTGTCTTCCGGTTTGATCTCCCGGCCCTCATATTCCTCGACGCCGCCGCGTTCCTTCACCCAGGCGAGGCGCGTGCGCGGCAGGCCGGCATTCACATCAATGATGACGTTCGGATCCGTATACGGACCGGATGTGTCGTAGACCGGAAGGTTCGGCTCGCCCGCGCCCTCAGATAGAAGGATTTCCCGCAGCGGCACCCGAAGGTCCGGCGCGGCCTCGGGGATGGAGAAAATCTTGCGGGACGAGGGCAGGGCGCCGGTGGTGACGGCGGGGCGAGTGGTGTCCGGATTGGAGCGAATGTTCATGGCGTTTCTCCGGTGCGAGACCAGTCGTTACGGTTCAATGCGAATAGCCGAGAAGGCAGAAGACGGTGCCGATCGCGAGCCAGATGCCGCCGGCGACGATCGGCATAGCGGGGCGGCGCAGGAACGCGCGCGCCCCCGCATAAAGGAACGGCGGCTCGATGATGCGGATCGTGCCGGAGATGACCAGCAGCCAGCCAAACAGCGTTACCATCACACGCCAGTCGGAAGTCCAGACGTTGTGAGTGAGCACGATGGCGAGTCCGCCCAGCATCACCATCATGCCGCCGAGGAACATCAGCGCGCGGCTGGCCAGGAATTCCTCTGCCATCGAATGGAAACGCTGTCTGTCCACAGCACGGATAGCCCGACCACGATCATCACCGGGCCGATCAGCCGTGCGATAAAGATAGATGTTTGCATGATGGTGCCTCATGCGGTTTCAGTCACCTGTTCGAGCCATGCTTTCACTCGTGCATCGGGGTCGGGGTTCTGCGTCACATCGCTGACCACCGCGATGGAATCGGCGCCGGCCGCGAAAATCTCCGCCGCCTGCTCCAGCTTGATGCCGCCGATCGCGACCAGCGGGATGTTGCCGACGCGCCTCTTCCACTCGGTGATCTTTGGAATTCCCTGCGGCGCGAACCGCATCGCTTTCAGCGTGGTCGGAAAAATCGGACCAAGCGCGATATAGTCCGGCTCGGCTGCGAGCGCGCTGTCGAGTTCGGCGTCATCGTGGGTGGAGAGGCCGAGGGTCAGCCCGGCTTTGCGGATCTCGTGGACGTCGGCCGCCGCCAGATCTTCCTGGCCGAGATGAACGTGCTTCGCTCCGGCGACAATGGCCGCGCGCCAGTAGTCGTTGACCACGAGCCGCGTCTGCGTGCCCTTGACGATCTCCAGCGCGTCGCTGACCAGTTGCAGCGCTTCGCCATCGTTCAGGTCTTTTAATCGCAACTGCACCGTGCCTACGCCGAGTCCGATCAGGCGGCGCACCCAGTCCAGCGTGTCGATGACGGGATAAAAGCGATCAGGATACGGCATGCCAGAACGGTGTCCCTACTACGGGGGTTGATGGCGAGGCAAAGTCGCGGGCCTCCATCAGGCCCGCCTCATAAGCGCTGCGGCCGGCTTCCACCGCCAGCCTGAAGGCGCCCGCCATGACAACGGGATCGGCGGCCTTGGCGACGGCTGTGTTGAGCAGCACGGCGTCGTAGCCGAGTTCGCAGGCCTGGGCGGCGTGACTCGGCGCGCCGATTCCGGCATCGACGACGAGCGCGATGTCGGGCAGGCGCTCGCGCAGCAGCCTCAATGCGTCGCGGTTGGTGATGCCTCTCGCGCTGCCGATCGGCGCGGCCCATGGCATCACCACCTTGCAGCCCGCGTCGACCAGCCGCATCGCGACGCCAAGGTCTTCGGTACAATAGGGAAACACGTCAAAGCCATCCTTGATAAGAATGGCGGCGGCTTCGACGAGTCCAACCACATCAGGCTGCAGCGTGTCGTTGTCGGCGATGACTTCGAGCTTGATCCAGGACGTACCGAACAGCTCGCGCGCGAGCTTCGCCGTGGTGACCGCTTCGCGCACGGATTTGCATCCGGCGGTGTTCGGCAGCACCGTGACATCCAGCTCGCGGATCAGCGACCAGAACGCGTCGCCGGTCTTGCCGCCCGCGGTTTCCCGCCGCAGCGATACCGTGACGATCTGGCTACCCGCGGCGCGGATCGCGTCCTGCATGATTTTCGGCGACGGATAGAGCGCCGTGCCGATCAGCAGCCGCGAGGAGAATTCGCGATCATAGAACGAAACCATTATGCGTCTCTTTGTTTGAGCATGATCTGATCCGAAAACCGGTTCCCACTTTTCGGGATCATGCTCTACCCTCCCTGCCGCGGCGTGATGATCTCGATCTCGTCGCCGCTCTTGAGCGCCGTATCCGCCCAGCGGCTTTTAGGCAGCACGTCGAAATTCACGGCGATCGCCACATGCGTGCTCTCGTAGTCGAGTTCGCTCAGCAGCGCATCCACGGTCTGCGCCATGACCTCCCGCCGTTCGCCATTGACGGTCACCTGCATTGCATCACCTCGTTGTCGATCTCCCCGCGCGCGACATAGCCGAGCGTCAGTTCCGCCAGGGCCGGCGCAAGCAGGAAGCCATGGCGGAAAAGCCCGTTGACCGCGATGCGTTCCTTGCCGATCGCGATGCGCGGCAGGTTGTCGGGAAACGCAGGCCGCAGACCCGAACCGATCTCCACGATCCGCGCCTCGCCGAAGGCCGGATGCACCGCGTAAGCCGCGCTGAGCAGTTCCAGCGCGGAACGTACGCTGACGCCGTCGTCCTCGCGTTCGATCGAGGTCGCGCCGATCATGAAGCGATTGCCCTCGCGCGGAATGATGTAGAGCGGCCATCGGGGATGCAGGAGTCGAACCGGGCGCGACAGCACGATCTCGTCGGTTTCGACGATGATCTCCTCGCCCTTGACGCCCCGCAGGTCCGGGAATGTGTCGCGCGCGGCGAGACCGCGGCAATCGATCGCCAGCGCCTCGATGCCGGACGCCTCCGGCGCGCTGCCGAATTGGATCTGGCCACCGGCGGCGCGGATGCACGCGTGCAGTTCGGGCAACACGCGGCGCGGCTCGACGTGGCCTTCGTCGGGAAAGAACAGCGCTTCGCGAAATCGGCCGTCGAGCGACGGCTCGAGTTTGCTTACCTCATCGCACTGAAGGCGCTGGTGTCCTGAAGTCATGTGCGCGAAACGCTCAAAATCGGAGCGGTCGCGTGGATGGGCCACCACGAGGGAACCGTTGAAAGGCGTGTCGGGAGCGTGTTCGCGCCACAGCGCCAGCGAGCGAAGGCCGAGACGGGTGACGAGAGGTTCGGACACCTCGGCTTCGCACCACGGCGCCAGCATGCCGCCGGCCCAATAGCTGGTGGCAGACGCCATTGCATCATTGCCGCGTTCGTGAAGCGTGACCGCGTGTCCGGCCTTGGCGAACAGCAACGCCTGCCACGCGCCGGCAATGCCTGCGCCGATCACCGCGATCGGAGTCGTCGCCCGTTTCTCCCGCGCCTTCTGAAGCATCCCTGTCCCTTCGCCGGCATGACCCGGATCAGGTTCAAAGGGTCACCGCGGTCCTTGCGATTCATCTTCGAATTGCAAGCTTGCGGTATCTCAGCTCCCCCACGGAGCACCCCTCGGAACATCCCTAATCTAGACCGAAAGCCAAGGGTGTCAACGCGCGGCAAGCCTCATCGTCGACAACGGAAAGGTTCCACGTTTTACCTGAGATTATGCTTTAGCCCTGAAAGTTGTCCGCAGCGGCCGAGTCGCAGGTTCCATCGAGATCATCCGAATGAGCGTTGAGAACACAGAGCGGATTGGCGGACGCAGCAACATCGCATTCGCTCCAGCCTGGCTCGTCGCGGGGGCGGGCGTCTACCTGTTGTTGCTGATCCGTGGCGACAGTCTGCTGAACGACCCCGATATGTTCTGGCAGATCAAGGTCGGACAGTGGATTCTTGCGCACCATGCGGTGCCCTTCACAGACATCTATTCCTTCACCCGCGCCGGCGAGCCCTGGATATCGTCATCATGGTTGTCGCAGGTGTTGTTCGCGCAGGCGTACGATTTCGGCGGCTGGGCTGGCGTCGTGATTTTGACGGCGCTTGCGGCCGCTACGGCTTTCGCGCTGCTTGCGCACGCCCTTTGCCGTTTCCTGCCGCCGCTTCAAGCAGGGGTGGTCGTGTGTGGGGTTCTGGTGCTGGCGATGCCGCACCTTCTGGCTCGGCCGCACGTATTGGCGATGCCGGTGATGATAGGATGGGCGAGTGGTCTGGCGTCGGCCAGCGGGCGCGGCAAGACGCCTTCGCCGTGGTTGTTGCCGCTGATGATCCTGTGGGCCAACCTCCATGGCGGCTTCGTGTTCGGCCTGGTGCTGGTCGGCGCTTTCGCGCTCGATGCCCTTTGGAATACGGGTGCCGCGCAGCGGACACGAGCGGCGCTCGGCTGGACACTTTTCGCGATCGCCGCGTTCGGTGCGAGCTGTCTCACCCCCTATGGCTGGGGCTCGCTGCTGGCGGCGCGAAACATCCTCGGGCTCGGGGAGGCGCTGTCGCTGATTGGCGAATGGCGGCCGGTCGATTTTTCACGCCTCGGCGCGTTCGAGGTGTGTTTGCTCGGCCTTCTCGGTCTTGCGCTTTATCGCGGCGTCCGGCTGACGCCGCCTCGGGTTCTGCTGACGATCGGCCTTTCGCAGATGGCAATGGCGCACAATCGCAATATCGAGGTATTCGCATTCCTGCTGCCGCTCGTGGTCGCTGAACCGCTTTCGGCGCAGTTCGCGGCGCTCCGTAACGGAGCAGTCGCGCGCCTGCCTCTGCCAACGTTCTGGCTTGCCGTGGTCGCGTTCGGGCTCGGCGGCTTTTCTGCCGCGTTCACCGCCGGCCATTCATACGTTCCTTTGGCGGGGAAGTCGCTGACGGGCGCCGTTCAGGCGCTTAAGGATCAAGGCGCCCGCCGCGTTCTCAACGATTACGACTTCGGGGGATCGTTGATCGCCGCGGACGTGCCGGTTTTCATCGACGGCCGCACCGAACTGTACGGAGAACGATTTGTGCTCGCCCACCACAACGCGATTCAGCTTCGGGACGTGGGCAAGTTTCTGTCACTGCTCGACGGCTACCGCATCGACGCGACGCTGCTCGATCCCGCATCGCCGGCGGTCCATCTGCTCGACCGTCTCGATGGATGGCGGCGGGTTTACGGCGATGGCGATGCGGTGGTGCATATGCGGCTTGCTAACACCGCTCCGAAGATCAGGCCGGCGCTGGATTGAATAGAATGCGACCGCGTTCAGCGCGGCGCGATCGACAGCGGCGCGCCGGGGGGGCGTGCATCGGCGCTCATGGTCTCGTGTCTGACGTGGTGGAGCCGTTGCCGCTTCGCCGCGTAGTAATAGCCGCTAGCGTAATAAGCCACCGCGCGGTCGTGGTTACCGTGAGCTGCCTGGTATGCGCCAGCGAGATACTTGACTGCATAGGTGAGGTTGGTTTCAGGATCGAGCAGACCTTCGGCGGTGCCTGTGTAGCCGAGGCTGCGGGCGGTCCCGAGCTTGATTTGCATCATGCCGTAGTTTCCGCGATGCACCGCGCGCGGATTATAACGGCTTTCACGCATGATGACGCGGTGAACAAGCTCGACGGGAACGCCGTTGGCTTGCGCGTGCGTCGCCACCATGGTCGCGTATTCCGCGTGTTGCGCGGTCGACGGCTGCGGCCATGCCATTGCAATAAAAACAAGAAGCGGAACAAATCTGCGGAAACTTGTCACGAGCACCCCATCACGGTCAGCCTTTTCTATCGCCCCAATCGTGCCTTTCCTATGGCAAAACTGGCGAAAAGTGACGGGGCGCAGCCCCCGAGGCAGGATGGCAAAGAAACTCGATCCTCATGTGACAATGCGCTGCGGCGCTCGGCCATCTCGACCTGAAGCGAGCGCTGGCGGAATATCGAAAAAATTTGTCGCGCCAGAAGGAACAATGCGGATTCCCGGCAAGTTGCGCTCGCTGTAATTTGCAGACAGCAAAAGCAGATGGGAGAAGCGTCATGGTCGCTGCCGTATCTGATTATTTGCCTCACCAAAATCCTTGTGCGCAATGCGGCTGTCCGATTCCAAATCCGATCTGGTTTGAGGACGGACCGCGCCGCACTTCGTATCTCTGGCACTGCGTTCATTGTGGCTACAAGTTCGAAGCTGTCGCTTTTTTCGGCCAGACGAACGACGAGCAGCGTGCGAACGCTGCTTGACAGGGTCGTTGCAGCTGCACCGGAAGTCTCGAGGAACGACTATGACGCATCGCTCGCGGTCATTGGTCGCGCTGTGCTGCGAGAGCCGGCAGCGCTTGCGTGCGTCATTCGTGACGATGTCACTTCCGCAGATCCCTTACGTTGTTTGCCGGATTGGAACCGAATTTATCCGCGGCGCTCCGTGGAACCACTCCTAGCGTGACGGGTTCTCGCTACTCCATCTTAACTGAAGGAGACCCTACTGATGATCTCGAAACATATGACGGCCGCGTTGATTGGCTCCGCGCTGCTGGTAACGGCGGCGGTCGCGCAAACGCCAAACGCCACACCGAACCACAGCATGAATGCTCCGGCCGCTACGACATCGTCAGAGTCCGGTTATCATGGCACCTGGCGTTCGTCGAAGATGGTCGGCCTTAATGTTTATAATGATACCAACGAGAAGCTCGGCTCGATCAGCGATCTCCTTTTGAACAAGGACGGAACGATCAAAGCGGCAGTGATCGGTGTTGGCGGATTCCTGGGCGTCGGAGAACGCCTGGTTGCGGTATCCTTCGACAAGTTGAAGTTCGTCGACACGCCTGTACAGTCCGCGTCGGGAAGCAGCACAACTACGGGAACCACCACGGGCTCCTCGACGTCCGCGCCGGCTACGACGAACACGACGAATACGAACACGAATTCATGGTATCCGGATCACGCGGTTTTCAGCGCGACCAAGCAACAGCTCGAGTCGATGCCGGAATTCAAGTATTCGACGTGAGCCGCTAAATGAACGGTAGACTGACAACGCGCCCGGTTTTTTTACCGGGCGTGTTTATTCGGTTGCCTGGAGCATGATCCCGAAAAGTGGAAACCGGTTTTCGGAAAAGATCGTTCTCAAAAAAAAGATAAGCGACGAGTCTGATTCAACTAGTTGAAACGGACTCTTGCGGCCGATAGCATCTCAGCTATCCGCCGGGTTGATTAATCGGGATCTCACAGCGCGGGCAGCGTCTTGAGTTCGACGTTCACCGTGCCGGCCGCTTCGGCGATCACGCGTAGCGTCTTCGAATCAAAGGCGAGGCCCGCAAGCTTCAGACTGCTGATTTCTGCCGTGACCCGAGCGTCGTTCGCGCTTCTCTGAAGGTCCGCGATCACTGCGGCGATTTTCTGTCGCGCATTCGATGCGAACGGTTTGAGGTCGAGCACCGTCTTCTCCGCTAAAGCGTTTTGCAGGTAGGGCATTGCCGTTCGCGCGGCAGCGCCGAGCAGGCCGAACGCTGTTTCGGATTCGATTGCAAGCCGGATGTCTGTCAGACGCAGGATCTGCTGGGCGGGGTCGAGAACAGGTTTACCCCAGACTTGAATTGTGGCCTCTCCCCCGAAGCCAAACCAGCTTTTCTTCTCCTTCGCATCAACCAGAAGCGAGATCAGAAGGCGGTCGCCCGCAGCCGCGACACTGACGTGTTTGACGGTGACTTCAGCCGCGCCGCGATCATCTTCGGGGAATGTCTTGCCGGCGAGTTGTGCCTCGATGATCTTGTTGATGTCGGTGAAGGGCATGTCGACCGGAACGCCGATGCTCAGTTTGCCCGGCGTGGCCGGCACGATGGCGAGTGTCTTGGGGAACGGGCAGTTTGGTTTGGTTGCTGCGGTGGTGATCCGGGTCTCGGCTTCGACGCCGACCGTCAGCGTGACGTTGCCGGCATCAATGTGCGGTTGGGCTGCGATAGCGCGAACCGGCTTCAGTTCGAGATAGAGGTCTGGCAGTCCCGCCGCGCCCCGCAACGGGATCGAGCGGCACATCTGCGTCCATTGCCGCCGCGTGTTGCTCTCCAGAGCGGGATCGTTACGAATGCGCTGCTGCAGGCTTGCGATCTGTTCGTTGACCGCCCTGTCGATAACGGGTTTGACCTGTGACGGCACATTGAGGCGCGCGCCCGCGACCGAAAGGTTGGTGTCCCCAAGATTCACCTGCGCGGTTATGCCGGGATCAATGTGCCAGTTCTCGGCCAGCGTCGGCCGTGCCGTCATCTGGACATCGCCCTTGATTTCGGCATTGGCGTTCAGGTTCTTGATGTTCACCCGGCCGATCCGCTTGGCGATGTCGCCGCCGAGCACGCCCGCGAGTGCGTTGCCGACTGCATCCTGGGCATTGGCCGATAGCGATCCGGTCACCTTGACGGCGCCGGTCAACGGCGTCGACAGCGACAGTACGTCGTTGGCGCCGGTGGCGCTGATCGCGCCGCGGGATGCGGTCCATCCGATGTCCGCGTTCTGAAGAATCTGCGCTGCGGGATTGTCGGCCTTGCCAGCGAAGTTATGCGGAGCCGCGCGCTCGGCTGCGTCGCGAATGAGCGTCAGCGGTATCCTGATCGGCGCGACGATGCTCGAATTGCGGCTGATAGGGGGAAGCGGTGGCAATGTCACGACCGCGGGCTTGTCGAGTTTGCGGGGCGACAACCAGTCCATTGCCTTGAGACTGACAAGAAACGAGACCGCAAGGACCCCGACGCCGAGCAGAATGGTCTTGAGGCTGAACCTCGGCCGCATTTACTTCCCCAACTCCATTGTCCGTATGCGGGACCAGATGCGGGAAATTTGGCTAAAAGACGCCGAGTACAATCGCCCCCACGAAGGCGAGCGCGATATAGGCGGTGACGATGCTCATGCGGCCCGCGAAAGTCATGGACGACCCTCCACGCCATCGGAGGTAACGCGACAGCCTGCGACCGGTTCGATACGATCCCTCGAATTTCCATCGTGCAGCGCAACGACGTGGTTAAAAATCGCTGAAAGCAACCTGTTGAAGAAGCTTTAAATAAATTCGTCGAACGTGCGCGGATGACGCGCAGAGTTGCCCTGTATTTCGTCGGCTCCGTCGTCCTTGTATCGTTGGCCGGTTGCGGGCGCGGTCTTTTCCAGACTGCGGTGCGCGAACCGTGGCGAGCCGAGGCCGAGGTCGCATGCCTGAAATCCGGCGAAGTCAAGGAAAGTCCCGACCTGGTTCGTATCCGTTCGATCAATGGTCCCGGAATTTGCGGCGCGGAATTTCCCTTGAAGGTCTCGGCGCTCGGCGAAAGTCCGGCGTACGGCTTTGCAGACGAGGATCTCAGGCCCCCCGCGTCAATCGGCCGCCAGCCGCGCTGGCCGATCGCGCAGCCCACTTACCAGTCGCCGTCGCCGCAATACCCCGACACATCAGCTCCTCGGCCGTCCTATGGCGACGGATCGGGCGGGCCGGTTTCGCTGACCGCGCCGGGCGTCTCGCCTGCCGAGGGTCGCATCGAGTTGCCGCCGGAGGGAACGCGGGATTATCACGCATCGCCGAACGACCGTTACGGGCAATCGTATCCGCCGCCGCAATCCCAGTCCTACGGCAGCACACGATCCTCCACATATCCGCCAGCGCCCGCGCCGGATTTGCCACGGGATTCATCGCTGCGTCTCGGATCTGCGCGCGGGATCGTCACCAGCGCGGTCGGTCCCGTCGCGGTGAAGCCTTCCGCGACCCTTGCTTGCCCGATCGTCTCGGCGCTCGATCGCTGGCTAGCGGATGCGGTGCAGCCGGCGGCGATGCGCTGGTTCGGCGCCCGAGTGGCCGAGATCAAGCAGATCTCAGCCTATTCCTGCCGTGGCATGAACGGCAATCCGCGCGCGCACATTTCCGAGCACGCCTTCGGCAATGCGCTGGATATTGCCGGGTTCACGCTGGCGGATGGACGATACGTTTCGGTGCAGCACGGCTGGAAGGGTTTGCCGGAAGAGCAGGGTTTCCTCCGCGACGTTGAAGCATCCGCCTGTCAGCGCTTCGCCACGGTGCTGGCGCCCGGCTCCAACGTCCATCACTACAACCATATCCATGTCGATCTGATGCGCCGCGCGAGTCGCCGCACGGTCTGCAAGCCCGCTCCGGTATCAGGCGAGGAAATTGCCGCGCGCGCCGCCGCGCGCGGTTCGTATGCCGGCCGCGAGCCGGCTGTGACGGGATCGTTTGGCGGACACAAGAACCATTCGCATAGTTACGCCAGCGAGGCGGATTACGACGAATAGTGGCTGGCCTGCGCCGGATGTCATGTTCGCGGCTGTTTGATTCCCGGCGGAGTCGAGCCGTGGTCTTCTGTCCTGCCGTGCGTTTTCGTCGGCGAGGGGTCCGGCTCGCCGAACCCCTCATTCACCGTGAGACACGTTTTCCTCGGGCGAACCGCAAGTTCGTTTCGATTCAAAACGCTTTGCGGATATCAGCCAGCCTGTAAGCCGGGTTCTGTAGGGCACCGCACGCTTGCGCACACGGTACGTGACGGCCATTCCTCTGGGACAACGTTTGCACGTTGCCTCGTGCAACCTACCCGGACAGCGAGCCCGACATGGCCCTGCGATGTTATCGCCAAAGGCGAACCTCTCGCGATGCTGTCCCTATTCGGTTTTGCTCCCGGTGGGGTTTGCCATGCCGTCTCCGTTGCCGGAGACGCGGTGCGCTCTTACCGCACCTTTTCACCCTTACCGCCCGCATCCTCACTCTTCCGGCAAGCGGAGGGAGAGGGTGGAGCGGCGGTTCGTTCTCTGTGGCACTATCCCTGAGGTCGCCCCCGCCGGACGTTATCCGGCACCGTATGTCGATGGAGCCCGGACTTTCCTCTCCCGCAAGCCTTTCGGCCCGAGCGGGAGCGACCGTCCGGCTGACTGATGCGGTACGCATGACCGTTGTGTGACGCGCCGTCAAGTCATGCAGCGCCGGGTGGTGATTATTTCAGATATTCGCAGGCCAAGGGAACTTGCGTTGCTCCCCGCCATTGGAACGTCACGGCAGTGTCTGCCACAGGGAGGTGGCTATGATGGATTTACATCTTCGACGTCCCACACGCGGAGCGCTGGAAGACATGCGCGGAATCGTGCCGGAGGAGAAAAACTATGCCATCGGCTGGACGCTCAGCACTTTCCTGACGCTGGCGGTGGTGAGCGTCGTCTGGAGCTTTGGATTCTAAAATCCGACAACGCGATCGGGAGTATTTTTGCGAGACGTCTGCGCGACATCCCGCCCCTTGCGGCGCTGTGACAAATCAACATCTCTTTGTCATGGAGCGTCATGGAGCGAAAAGTGAGCAGTGATCACCGAGCGGAACTGGATCGGCACCTTGCCCGGTTTGAGGGTAAAATGCCGCGACGATTCGCGAGGTTTATGGGTTGGGTGCGCAAGCCGTCCTCGCGGCTGGTTCGCGTTCCACTGGCGGGGACGCTGATCGTCGGCGGCATCTTCAGTTTTCTGCCGGTTCTCGGCCTGTGGATGTTGCCTCTTGGTGTCGTTTTGATCGCGCAGGATCTGCCGTTTCTGCAGAGACCGACGGCGCGGACACTGGGATGGATCGAGCGCAAATGGATGGAGCGAAAGGCTGCGAAACGCCCGTTGTAAGGCTTTGCTCAACGGTTCAAGACCCGGATCTCTTCTCCCCGAGAGTGTCTCGACATCCGACAGCGATGTGACTCCAAAATGCCCCAAACGCATGAAAGACGGGCGCGTGGCGGCCGTCGACGGTAAAATTTGTCTTTAACGAATCAGTATGCTGATTCATTTTATTCTCCGGGGTCAATCGGGAGACCAAGGTATGAACGTTATTGTTTTCGCATCGCGTAAGGGCGGCTCAGGCAAAAGTACCCTGGCCGCTCATCTTGCCGCGCAAGTTCATAAGGCTTCGAGGCCCTGCCTGCTTGTCGATGCCGATCCGCAAGGATCGCTGACGCTTTGGCACAAGTTGCGCGGCACCAACGAGCCTCCGATCCGGACAGCCAATCGCTCCGTCACCGAAATCATCAACTCCGCGAAGCGCGATGGTGTCGAGTGGGTCTTCATCGACACGCCACCAAATCTGTCGGCCGTCGTCGACGACGCCATACGGAATGCGACAATGGTTGTGATTCCCGCGCGGCCGGGCGTGTTCGACGTTAATGCCGTCCAGGGCACGATCCAGAGCTGCCGGTCCGCGCGCAGGCCTTACGCCGTCGTCATCAATGGTGCGCCGGCGATGCGCGATGGCTCTGAAAGCCCGATCGTTACCATTGCGCGCGAGGCTCTGGCGAAATTCCGCGCTCCGGTTTGGAGCGGCCAGATTACCAATCGCGCAGACCTTCTTCTGGCGCTTGCCCATGGCGAAGGCGCCCGTGAATACGATTCCCAGGGCCGCGCTGCCTCCGAGATCGGGCGGCTGTGGGCGGCGATCGAACGCTCGGTCAAAGCGATCCGCGGAGCGGTGTCCTCGAGCGGGACCATGCACAAGAACGCGGCCTGATCGTCGCCTCGATGCCGGTGATAAAGCGCGCGGATCTCGCGCGTTTGTCTTTTTGCGCCAGAGCTTTTTCGAGCGAAGCATGTCCTCGGGCTTGACCCGGGGATGGCCACCGCTTCGCGTGAAGAAAACGCGCTACAGTCTATTTCAACTGCGTTGAACCGGACTCGTCCCTTATCTTTCTGTTTGAGCATGATCTTTTCCGAAAATCGGTTTCCGCTTTTCGGGATCATGCTCGAGATCAAAATAGACCGGATCAGGACGGCCAGCGCTGCGCCTTGCTGACCACGAAGTCGCGGAAGGCCTGGACCCGCGCGACGGATTTCAGCTCTTCGGGATACACGAAGTAAGTATCGAGCTGAATCGAATCGGACTCGCTGAACAACTGCACCAGGAGATTGTTCCCGCCCACCAGATAATCCGGCAGCGCCGCTATGCCGAGACCTTGCTGACAGGCGCTGAACAGGCCCAGTATGTTGTTGACCGTGAAGTAGGGTTCGTGCGGTCCTGAGCGGCTGCGAGCGGCCTCGATCAGCCAATTGCGGTTCTGCAGATGGGGCGATGCCTGAGTCTCGTTGAGCAGGATGATACGGTGGCCACTGAGTTCCTCAAGCGTTCGCGGTGTGCCGAAACGCTTGACGTATTCGGTCGAACAGTAGGCATGGAAACATATGGCAAACAGCTTGCGCTGAATCAGGTCGGGCTGGGTCGGCTTGTATATGCGGATCGCGATGTCGGCTTCCCTCATCGACAGATCGAGCTCTTCGTCGGTCAAAAGCAGCGAGATCCTGATCTCCGGATACAGCGAGGTGAATTCGCCAAGCCGCGGAATCAGCCAGTTGATGCCGACTCCCGGGGTGGTCGTCACTTTGAGGTCGCCGCTTGGTCTTTCGCGGCTGTCGGCGAGCTGTGCGCGCGCCGCCTTTAATTGCATGAAGACCTCATGCGCGGTGCGAAACAGCAAGTCACCCTGTTCGGTCAGGATCAGACCGCGCGCATGACGATGAAACAGCGGTACTGAGAGTTCCTGCTCCAGCGCGCCGACCTGGCGCGATACGGCAGATTGCGACAGTCCGAGCTGCTCGCCGGCGTGCGTGAAGCTCCCGGCTTCGGCCGCGGCGTGAAACACTTTTAGCTTGTCCCAATCCATGGCAGTTATTCCGCCGCGGCGCGGTCACCCGCGTGCGCGGCGAGAAACCGTTCGGCTTCCAGCGCGGCCATGCAGCCCAGGCCGGCGGCTGTCACGGCTTGGCGATAAACCTCATCCGCGACGTCGCCGGCGGCGAACAGCCCCGGCACAGACGTTGCCGTCGAGTTCGGCGCAACTTCGACATAGCCCGACGGCTTCAGTTTGACCTTCCCGGTTACGAGTTCGGTCGCAGGTGCGTGACCGATCGCGATGAAGACGCCGTCGGCTGCGACGTCGGTGAGTGCTCCGCTTTTGACGTCCTTCAGCCGTACATGGGTAACTTTGGGAGGATCTTCGCCGCCACAGATTTCGTCGATGACGCTGTCCCAGATAATTCTGATCTTCGGATGCTTGAACGCGCGGTCCTGCAGGATGCGTTCGGCGCGGAAGTGATCGCGGCGATGGACAAGGGTGACCTGCGAGGCAAAATTGGTGAGGAAGAGCGCTTCCTCGACCGCTGTGTTGCCCCCGCCAACCACGATCACGTTTTTGCCCCGGTAGAAGAAGCCGTCGCAGGTCGCGCACGCGGAGACACCGAATCCCTTGAATTTGTCTTCGGACGGTAGCCCGAGCCAGCGCGCCTGCGCGCCCGTTGCGAGGATCACGGTTTCGGCAAGATAGACGTCGCCGCTGTCGCAGGTCAGCCGGAACGGCCGCTGCGATACATCGAGAGAATTCACGGTATCGGTTAGGATTCGGGTCCCGACGTGCGTCGCCTGTTTCTCCATCTGCTCCATCAGCCACGGTCCCTGGATCACGTCCGCGAAGCCGGGATAGTTTTCAACGTCGGTGGTGATAGTGAGCTGGCCGCCCGGTTGGATTCCCTGGATCAGCACCGGTTCCAGCATGGCGCGCGCCGCATAGATCGCCGCCGTATAGCCCGCCGGGCCAGAGCCGATGATGACAACCTTGGCTCGGGTGGGGGCGGGCATGAGTATAGCGGACCTTTGGAAGCTGGCTTGCGCGCGCTGCGAGACGATTGCGCAGAAGCCGCATGAAAGCATGAAAACATCAGGATGACGTGATGCATATCTGCCTAGCTATGCGAGAAATGCAACCCGCTGCGCGGAAAAATTCATCTAAAAGGTCGAAAGCAGGAGAGTGGGCGTAATAAAATTGCGTAAGCGCCCCGATCTGCGTTAACTAGAAGCCTGCCGCGATTCATGGCCGGCTTTCGGGATTCGGATAGGCGTGACGAAGAGTCTGGACCAGATCGACCTCAAGATTCTAGGTGAGATTCAGGCCGACGGCCGGATCACCAACGTCGAGCTGGCGAAACGGGTCGGCATTTCGCCGCCGCCGTGTCTGAGGCGAGTCCGGACGCTGGAGGAAGAGGGTTATATTCAGGGATATCGCGGATTGCTCGATCCGCAGCGGCTCGGTTTTGAAGTCACGGTTTTTGCGTCGGTTCATCTGGCGAGTCAGGCAGATGCCGATCTGCGCGCATTCGAGGAGTTCGTGCGTCGCGAGCCGCTCGTGCGCGAGTGCTGGATGCTGTCAGGCGAGGTCGACTTCATCCTGAAATGCGTGGCGCCCGATATGGCCACATTTCAGGACTTCGTCGCGCATCTCACCGCTGCGCCGCATGTACGCAACGTGCGGACCTCGCTGGTGCTTCACAATTCCAAATACGCCCCGGCGGTGCCGTTGGAGCTGAAAGCGCCGGGCTGAGGTAACACGCGCCCAACACGCGAGCCAGTTGATCGCTGGGATCAGACCTTTTTGCGCAGCATCGCATCGAGGCTGATCGGACCGCCGCCGGCGAACACCAGATAAAAGAAAACAAAACAGTAAAGCGCGATCAGTTCGCCGTGATTAACGATCGGCATGAAGTTCTGCGGCGCATGCACCATGAAGTAGCCGACCGCCGCCATGCCCGACGTGATGAAGGCCGCCGCCCGCGTGAACAGCCCGACGACCAGAAGCCCGCCGCCAACCAGTTCAATGACTCCGGCAGCCCCAACCAGCGAGACGATTTGCAAATCGGCGAACATTGGCAGAGACGGGAAGCCCAGGAGCTTGGCAGTGCCGTGTTGCATGAGCAGGAGCCCGCTCATGAAACGAAGCAAACTGAGAACGGTCGGCTGCCATCTGGCAAGAATTTGATCCATGGGCCGGCTCCCCCGGGTGACATCTCAAAAAATCAGCATCGCGCGTTCGCACCAAGCCGACCTTCCTAACATCGGGGGCATAAAATTGTTCCACGCTTGGAACATGCCGACGCCTGTTCCGCCTGCGGATCGTCTCCCTGGTCGCCCGGCATTCGACCTTCCCAGCGCGAGGCGGGAACTGTCAAGGCCGGGAGGCCGCGGACGAGTTTGGAATTGGCGGCAAATATAGGGATTATCCGCCCCACAGTTTAGAGGCCCTGATCTTCCGCTATAACCATTCCACCTTTGCGATCTCGTAAGCCTTGGCGCCTCCAGGCGCGACGACTTCAACGGAAGAGCCTTTCTTCTTGCCGATCAGGGCGCGCGCCAGTGGCGAGGTGATTGAAATGCGGCCTTGCTTGGCGTCAGCTTCGGCTTCGCCTACGATCTGCCACACCGCCTTCTTGTCGGTATCCTCGTCGATCAGCGTCACGGTGGCGCCGAACATGATGGTGTCGCCGGAAAGCTTGCTGACGTCGATGATATCGGCGCGCGCCAGCTTGTCTTCGAGTTCCGCGATGCGGCCCTCGTTGTGCGATTGCTCTTCTTTTGCGGCATGATACTCCGCATTCTCCGACAGATCGCCATGCGAGCGCGCCTCGGCGATCTGCTCGATGATGCGCGGCCGGTCCACCGACTGGCGCTTCTTCAGTTCGTCTGCGAGGGCGGCATGCCCGCCTCGGGTCATCGGAACCTTATCGACCATCTCACTTCGTCCTTCGCTTCATCGGCAGCGCTGCCGCGTTGCGCGAAGCGGCTTTCCGTCCGGAAGCCGCATTCGCCTTATATTTCGATTCCGATGCCCGCATGTCTTTTCCTTGCGGCCCCTTTGGTGCGAATTCGGAAACTGTAGGATTCCGATGTAAGTGGGTTCAGAAGTTCGCTTGGGACTCGTCGAGGCAACGAAGCACCGTCTTGATCGCCACAGTAGGCGACCAGCCTGGGTCGGACAAAAACATCACCGCAGCCTGCAGGTTCCACTTCTTTGGGCTCCTGCAGACCGGCTATCGGGGCCGATCAAGTCCGAATTCAGGCCTGGGTCTTGGAAAAATAGCTCTGCAACGTGCGAACCTCAAGGTCCCCGCCCAAATAGGCGCGGATACCCTGCGCGGCCGCCACGGCTCCCGAAAGAGTGGTGTAATATGGCACTTTATGCAAGAGGGCAGCGCGCCGCAGCGAGCGGCTGTCAGCGAGGGCCTGCGGCCCATCAGTAGTATTGAACACCAATTGCACCTCACCGTTGGTGATGGCATCCACGATATGCGGCCGTCCTTCCAGTACCTTGTTGATTTTTTCAGCCGGAACGCCGCTGTCGGTCAGGTAGCGTTGCGTTCCCGACGTCGCCATCACCCTGAAGCCGGCCGACGCCAGCAGCTTCACCGCCGCGAGGATACGCATCTTGTCGGTCTCACGGACCGAGACGAACACCGTGCCTTTGCGCGGCAGATGGGTGCCGCCGCCGAGCTGGCTCTTGGCGAAGGCGATCTCGAACGAGCGGTCGATGCCCATCACTTCGCCGGTCGATTTCATTTCCGGGCCGAGTACCGTATCGACGCCCGGAAAGCGCGCGAAGGGGAAGACCGATTCCTTGACGCCGACGTGACCGAGCTTTTGCAATCCGAGCTTAAAGTCGGCGAGCTTCTCGCCGGCCATGATCCGCGCCGCAATCTTGGCGACGGGCAGGCCGATCACCTTGGCGACGAACGGCACCGTGCGCGAGGCGCGGGGGTTGACCTCCAGCACGTAGATCTCACCGTCCTTGATAGCGTATTGCACGTTCATCAGACCGACGACATCGAGCCCGAGCGCAAGCTCGCGGGTCTGCCGCTCCAGCTCCGCGATCGTGGCCTCATCGAGCGAACGCGGCGGCAGCGAGCAGGCCGAGTCGCCGGAGTGGATGCCGGCCTCCTCGATATGCTCCATGATACCGACGACGTAAGTGTCCTTGCCGTCGCCGAGACAATCAACGTCGATCTCGGTGGCATCGGAGAGATAACGATCGAACAGCAGCGGGTTGGTGCCGAGCACGGTGTTGATCTGGCCGGTCTTGTCGTTCGGATAGCGGGCCTTGACGTCGGCCGGCACAAGTTCGGGCAGGGTGCCGAGCAAATAGTCGCCGAGCTGGCTATCCTCGCGGATGATCTGCATGGCGCGGCCGCCCAGCACATAGGAAGGGCGCACCACGAGCGGCAGGCCGAGATCGGCGGCCACCAGCCGCGCCTGCTCAACCGAATAGGCGATGCCGTTCTTCGGTTGCTTCAGTTTCAGTCGATCGAGGATGCGCTTGAATCGGTCGCGGTCTTCCGCGAGATCAATGGCTTCGGGCGAAGTGCCGAGGATCGGCACGTCGGCCGCTTCCAGAGCGCGTGCAAGCTTCAACGGCGTCTGGCCGCCGAACTGCACGATCACGCCGTGCAACGTGCCGTTCTGCCGCTCAGTGTCGATGATCTCCAGCACGTCCTCGGCCGTCAGCGGCTCAAAGTAGAGCCGGTCAGCGGTATCGTAGTCGGTCGAGACCGTTTCCGGGTTGCAGTTGACCATGATGGTCTCATAGCCGGCTTCCGACAGCGCGAAGCACGCATGGCAGCAACAATAGTCGAACTCGATTCCCTGGCCGATGCGGTTGGGACCGCCGCCGAGGATAACGACCTTCGTCTTATCCGACGGTGCGCTTTCGTCGGCGACTGAGCCCGCGAACGGCGCTTCATAGGTCGAGTACATGTAGGCTGTCGGCGAGGCGAATTCCGCGGCGCAGGTGTCGATGCGCTTGTAGACCGGGCGCACGCCGAGCGTGCGGCGAAGCGCCTTGACCTCCGCTTCGGTCCTGCCTGAGAGCACTGCGAGCCGCGCGTCCGAGAAACCCATCGCCTTGAGCGTGCACATCCCGAAGGTGTTGCCCGGCAGGCCGTGAGCACGGATTTTGTTCTCCATCTCGACGATGCCGCGCAACTCGGCGAGGAACCAGGGGTCGATCTTGCAGGAATTGAAGATTTCCTCGTCGGTCCAGCCAAGCCGCATCGCTTGCGCGACTTGCAGCAGGCGATCGGGAGTCGGGATGCCGAGCGCCGCGCGGATCGCGTTCTTGTCGTCGCCTCTGCCCATCCCTTCGATATCGATTTCGTCGAGGCCGGTGAGGCCGGTCTCCAGGCCGCGCAGCGCCTTTTGAAGGCTTTCCTGAAAGGTGCGGCCGATCGCCATCACCTCGCCGACCGATTTCATCGAGGTCGTCAACGTGGTCGAAGCGCCGGGAAATTTCTCGAAGGCGAAACGCGGAATTTTGGTGACGACGTAGTCGATGCTGGGCTCGAACGATGCCGGCGTCGCGCCGCCGGTGATGTCGTTGGCGATTTCGTCGAGCGTGTAGCCGATTGCGAGTTTCGCCGCGACCTTGGCGATGGGGAAGCCGGTCGCCTTTGATGCCAACGCCGAGGAGCGCGATACTCGTGGATTCATCTCGATGATGACCATGCGCCCGTCGACGGGATCGACGCCGAACTGCACGTTGGAGCCGCCGGTCTCGACGCCGATCTCGCGCAGCACCGCCAGCGAGGCGTCGCGCATGATCTGGTATTCCTTGTCGGTCAGCGTCAGCGCCGGCGCCACCGTGATGGAGTCGCCGGTGTGCACGCCCATCGGATCGAGGTT
This sequence comes from Nitrobacter sp. Nb-311A, assembly GCF_000152905.1. Lineage (GTDB taxonomy): Bacteria > Pseudomonadota > Alphaproteobacteria > Rhizobiales > Xanthobacteraceae > Nitrobacter. The sequence continues at coordinate 24,160 of NZ_CH672417.1, read as the reverse complement.
CTCGATCGAGCAGATGATGATGCAGTTGTCCTTTTTGTCGCGGACGACCTCCATCTCGTACTCTTTCCAGCCGAGCACGCTTTCTTCGATCAACACTTCGTTTGTCGGCGAGGCATCGAGGCCGCGTTCGATGATGTCGAGAAATTCGTCGCGCGTGTAGGCGATGCCGCCGCCCTTGCCCCCCATGGTGAAGGAGGGGCGGACGATCGCAGGCAGGCCGATCTCGGACAGCGCCATCAACGCTTCCGCCATTGCCTGCTGCTGATAGCGCTTCCGCCGCTCGTTCTCGCCGAGGGTCCATTGCCGCTCGAATTCGGCCAATGCTTCCCCCGAGAGCTTTTCTTTCTCGGCGAGGTAGCTGTCGCGATCGGCCTTTTTCATCGCGGATGCGTTGGCGAGCCGCGATTTCGGCGTCTCCAGGCCGATTTTGGTCATGGCCTCACGGAACAGCTGCCGGTCCTCGGCCTTGTCGATGGCATCTGCTGTTGCGCCGATCATCTCGACGTCGAACTCATCCAGCGTGCCCTGCCGGCGCAGCGACAATGCGCAGTTCAGCGCGGTCTGACCGCCCATGGTCGGCAGCAGTGCGAAGCCGCCGGGAATGACGTAGCGTTCCTTTTCAATGATCTTGCCGACGATTTCGGGAGTGATCGGCTCGATGTAGGTAGCATCGGCCAGTTCGGGATCGGTCATGATCGTCGCCGGATTGGAATTGACTAGGACGACCCGGTAGCCCTCCTCCTTCAGCGCCTTCACCGCCTGGGTGCCGGAATAGTCGAATTCACAGGCCTGTCCGATAACGATCGGGCCGGCGCCGATAATAAGGATGGTCGATATGTCGGTGCGTTTAGGCATAAAGACCCGGAACTGAAAACTGGGCACAAAAAAAGGGCGCGCAGCGGCGCGTCCCTTGAGCAAGAGCGCGATCTTCGCGCGCGGGCTGTCTTTAGACCAGATTTCCAGGGTGGGGAAGGATTATAAGGGCTTCATCAACTGGCAATTCCCGATTTGAAGGCGCAAAAATCCTTTGCGCCTGTTCCTGGCCAGGGCTCCATGCGGCCGCGAAGGGCTTGAGAGCAGACTGGCCGCGGCAACCGATGCCGTGATCGGGTAGTCTCGAAGCCCCGGCGGCCGACCCGCCATCCGACCTCCGGGCCGGTATTCTCGGGCGCGAATGGGTCATCATGCTCAATGTAACGTTAATTCCAGCTTCGGGCAGCAACAGCGGCGGCGGTATGCTATGCACTGATTTGCGCGGATTTAGCTTAGTGGCAAAGCAGCGGCTTTCCAGGTCGCAGACCGATGTTCGATTCATCGAATCCGCTCCATCATCATCCAGCGTTGTTGTCCTCCCGTCATCATAATCGGCGAATTGCTTTCGATCTCGCCCAGTGGACGACGCGGATAGTCCTTCCCAGACAATAACGGCTGGAGTTACGGCGGTCCGCCGCAGCTTCGGGTATCACCGTCACCAGCCTACCGCATCATTGTCAGGGGCAACACTTGCAAGATAACAGCCCGCGCTCGCGAGCTTTTCTTGTCGTGAAGAGGGGCATGCATTCCGAGCGGTTGCGCCGCAGCATCACGCCGGAGGTTGTGAGCGTTGAAAAAGTTGGAGGCCCAGCCTGGACTTGAACCAGGATAAAAAGCTTTGCACAGCTCCCGCGTAGAACTTCCGCCACCGGGCCGCCCGCAATATTCCGCAACAATCGTCGGATGGCGAGTCCTACCGCCGCTTAACGTTAATCCCGCCAGTGTGCATCTATTGCGTGGCCTCGGTGCCGCGGAGACTTGTAAGGCGTGCAGGCGACAAACGTCATTTTGCGACGGGTTGGTCTGCAACCGGACCTTCGATGCGGGTTGCTGACGTGGATCGCGTGGGAGTTATCGAAGGACTCGATCCACTCATCCAGAAGGGTTTGAGCCAATCCTTGTGTTCCGTGCCTGGAACCTCTGGTGGAATTGCGCGTTAGCGAACTTGTCGCAGAATAGCGCGTTGGCAGGTCCTGAAAGCGGCCTTCCGGCCGTGTGCCTCGCACGCGCGCACATCTCGCCATATGCTTTTCAAAACAGGAGAGTGCATCGTGTCCCACGCCAAAAGTTCCACCTTGCGGAAAGTAAACCCTGTGCTCGACACGCCGACCGATCTTTCACAGGAAGGAGTCGACAAAATTTCGGCCGCCATGAACACGATACTGGCCGATACTTTTGCGCTTTACCTGAAGACCAAAAACTTTCACTGGCATGTCAGCGGCCGGCACTTCCGCGACTACCATCTGCTGCTCGACGAACAGTCGGAGCAGATATTCGGCACCACCGACGAGATTGCCGAGCGGGTTCGCAAGATTGGCGGCACCACGCTGCGTTCGATCGGTCAGGTCGCCAAACTGCAGACTCTCGAAGACAACGATGAGAGCTTTGTCCCTCCGCAGGAGATGTTGCGCGAGTTGATGAACGACAACAAGAAAGTTACCGCTGCCATGCGCAAGGCCCATGATATTTGCGACAAGTATGAGGACGTCGCGACCGCAAGCCTGCTCGAAAATTTCATAGATGCGGCTGAACGCAGGACCTGGTTCTTGTTCGAGGCCAGTCGTCAGGAAGGCGGCAACGAAGCCTGATTAAGCAGGCGGTTCTCCATTCACCGGATCGTCCTCCCTCGCGGATGAGGGCGCTGTTGTTATGCGCGCTTATTCTCTCGCATCAGATCGGCGAAGCGCTTGAATAAATAGTGGGAGTCGCGCGGTCCCGGCGAAGCCTCCGGATGATACTGGACCGAGAATACCGGCTTGCCTTCGAGTTCGATGCCGCAGTTGGAGCCGTCGAACAGCGAAACGTGTGTCTGCTTCGCACCCTTGGGTAGCGTCGCGTGGTCCACGGCAAAGCCGTGATTCATCGAGGTGATCTCCACCTTGCCGGTCGTCTCGTCCCTGACCGGATGATTGGCGCCGTGATGACCCTGATGCATCTTCTTGGTTTTCGCTCCGACCGCGAGGCCGAGCATCTGGTGACCGAGGCAGATGCCGAAGGTCGGCGTGCCGGAATCAATTACTTTCCGGATCATTGGCACGGCATATTTGCCGGTCGCGGCCGGATCGCCCGGGCCATTTGACAGGAACACTCCGTCCGGCTTCATCGCCAGGATGTCTTCCGCCGAGGTGGTAGCCGGCACCACCGTGACCTTGCAGCCTTCGCCGGCGAGCAGGCGCAGGATGTTTCGCTTGATGCCGTAGTCGACGGCGACGACGTTGAATTCCGGGTTATCCTGGCGGCCGAAGCCCTTGTCCCACTGCCACGGCGTTTCGTCCCAGGTATAGCGCTGGCTCGACGTCACCATCGGCACGAGGTCCATGCCTTCGAGACCGGGCCACGCGCGGGCATCTTTTTTCAGGCCGTGCAAATCGAACAGCCCGTCCTTCGCATGGGCGACCACCGCGCTGGGCATGCCGCGAATGCGGATCAGGGCGGTCAGCGCGCGGGTGTCGATGCCCGAGATGCCAATGATGCCGCGCGCCTTTAGCCAGGCGTTGAGGTGTTTGGCGGCGCGGTAGTTCGACGGCGAGGTGATGGCGCTGCGCAGGATGACGCCGCGCGCGCCGGGCGTCGCCGCCATGTTCACGGTTTCGATGTCTTCGTCGTTGGCGCCGACGTTGCCGATATGCGGAAAAGTGAAGGTGATGAGTTGTCCGGCGTAGGAGGGATCGGTGAGAATTTCCTCGTAGCCGGTCATCGCGGTGTTGAAGCAGACCTCTCCGACCGCCTGTCCTTCCGCGCCGAAGCCGAAGCCTTCGAGTACGGTGCCGTCGGCCAGCACGAGAAGCGCGGTCGGCTTAAGGTCCGGCCAGGCTGAGACGTTTTCCGATGGGGTCATGAGCGCATGACATAGCCCGGCCATCGCACCGCGTCAAACTCCGGTTGTCTGGCGCGCCGGCGCGGCTTACATCTGATTTCGACCTGATTTGGCGGTGTTAGACCACTAGGGGAGACGTTCGGATGCTGCGCGATGACATCAACAACGCCGTCAAGGAGGCGATGAAGGCCAAGGACGAGCGCAAGCTGTCCACGCTGCGCATGGTCAACTCCACCATCAAGAACGCCGACATCGAAGCGCGCGGGCACGGCAAGCCGCCGCTCTCGGACGGCGACCTGCTCGGCCTGTTGCAGAAGATGATCAAGCAGCGGCAGGAGTCGGTCGCTCTTTACGAAAAAGGCGGCCGCGAGGAACTGGCGGCGCAGGAGCGCGCCGAGATCGCCGTTATCTCAGTCTATCTGCCGAAGCAGATGTCCGACAACGACGTACAAGCGGCTGTTGCCGCCGTGATCGCCGAGACCGGCGCGAGCGGCATCAAGGACATGGGCAAGGTGATCGGCGCGCTGAAGGCCAAATATGCGGGGCAGATGGATTTCGGCAGGGCCAGCGGCGTGGTGAAGGCCGCCCTGACATAAAACGGCGAGGCACACATTTTCCCGACCTGAGTTTGAGAAGATGGGCTCGGCTGACGGCGTATCACGCCGATCAGGCCACAGCTCATCCCGATCTTTCGCTCCACACGGATTGCCGCTTCTCGAAGCTTTGAGTCCCGCGCCATTCCTGAATTGGTTCCATTTCGACGGCAATAATAGTTCGGTTCCTGCGCGGGAACGACCTTCCGCGCGTCGCGTTGTCGCCTCACAAAATCACGGAGGCGAGGATGGCCTCGGACGCGGACTTCTTCTTTGGTTAGTCCGGATTCCAATCCCGCTGATCATCCTCATCGTGTTTCTTATGCATGACTAAGCCTGAGCGAGGGACGATATGAGTATTGGCACAATCATTCTGATCATTCTTATTATTGCTCTGCTGGGCGGATTCAGCGGCATCGGCGGCGGTCCGTTTTATGGCACCGGCTATTACGGCGGCGGTGGCCTCGGCCTGGTGATCGTCATCCTGCTGATTCTTATCCTGATGGGACGCATCTAGCAGGCTGTTGAAGAAGTGTCCCGTCTGGCTTTCGGGATGGCTTAATCGCCGTTGTGATGAGATTTGGATTGAGCTGTCGAGCAGTTTGGCGTGGCCGTGGGACGGGGGGTCATGCTGGCACCGCCATGAGCTTCGGCAGTCGCACCAGATTGTAAGCGGCGGCTGCGAAGGTGAAGGCCCATTCGACGCGGTCGCGGCCGCGGAAGCGGGTCTTGTCCTGGCGGGCGACCGTCTTGATCCAGCCGAAGGCTTCCTCAATGCGCTTGCGGATACGCTGGCTGACGGCATAGCCGCTGTGCCGCGTCGTGCGTCCGTCGATCGCCGAGCTTCGGCCTCTCGTGTTCTGCGCCACGTGCGGCGTCACCTTCATCGCGCGCAACTCATTGACGAAGTCCTCCGTGTCATAGGCCTTATCAGCGCCAAGTGTGATGGCCAGGGGCCGGTCGGCGCGAGGTTCGATCATGTGCAACGCCGCCACCCGCTCGGCATGTCCGTCGGCCAGCGTCAGGCAGGCGTCGACCAACAGGCCGTGGCGGTTCTCCATCAGCCCATGACCCATGAAGCATAGCTTCGCCTCCTTGCCCTTGCCCTTCTTGTAGAGCCTTGCGTCCGGATCGGTGGTCGAGGCATGCGTGTCGTTAGTCCGCTTCTGGCCGTGGAAGTCGGCTTCGGCATTGCGCCCGACGCCGCCGGCCGGCGGCTCGCCAGAGCCGTCCTTCGGTTTGACGCTCTTCATCGAAGCCCAGGCCTCGATCAGCGTGCCGTCGACCGAGAAGTGATCTGTCGACAGCAGCTTCTTCACCTTGGGCTGGGCCAGCACCGCACTCAGGAATTTGGCCGCGATGTCGCCCTCAAGCAGCCGCTCGCGATTCTTCGAGAACACCGAATGGTCCCAGGCTGGATCGTCGACGCCGATGCCCACGAACCAGCGGAACAGAAGGTCGTATTCCAGCCGCTCCATAAGCAACCGCTCCGAGCGGATCGAGTAGAACGCCTGCAAGAGCATCGCCCTGAGCAACTTCTCGGGTGGGATCGACGGCCGCCCGAGTGGCGAGTACAGCGCCGCGAACTCCCGCTCCAAAGCGACAAGCCCTTCGTTCACCGTGACCCGGATGGCGCGAAGCGGGTGGTCGCGTCGAACCCGCGCCTCCAGATCAACGTAGCTGAACAGCTCGCCAGTCAGATTGTCACCACCGCGCACTCATCATCTCCAAATCGCTTCGGAGCAATAAATCATGCTCACAGCTCGGCCGCGACTGGCTTTTTCAACAGCCTGCTAGAGCATGATCCCGACCCGAAGGGCCGCGCCAGCGCAAAGTGGAAACCGGTTTTCGGAAATGATCATGCTCAAACCAAAAGATAAGCGGCGAGTCTGAGTTCAACGCAGTTGAAACAGACTCCAACGACAGACTCTAACGAATGCGTCACGCGAACGAAGCAACCCGTCCAGCCACCCTGAATCGGATTGCTTCGCCGCAACCATCAGCGTTGATGACGATGGCTCAGGAGAAATTTACGCAGGACGATTGCGGAGTTATCAGCGTCTCCTCAATCTTGCGGAGCAACCTCGTCAACCGCCTGGCCCATTGCGCCTCGCCGACCTTATTGGCAATCAAGTCCTGTCGGATCTCGATGCCGGTATTCATCAGCCCCCGTAATGGTCACAGGTGAGCAGGAAGGGCGAAGAGCCGCAGACGTTGCGTTCGATGACCGGCGGTTCATGCAAAGCGATGATCGCCGGCTGCGCGTCAAGGGCTATCATACTGCCCGCGCCAATCGAATATCCACCTCGCGCTCCACATAGGTCCATTCCTCGGTCGCGCGCAGGACCCCGACGAGGTCTTCGAACATCGTTGCGTGCTCAGGCGCGTATTCGAACCAGGTCAGGAAATCGAATGGCTCGCCCAAATCGCGGCAATGATAGAGCTGTCGCGCGATGGCGGGCAGGTATTTGAGGCTGGCGGCGATATGGTGCGACTTGTCCTCGAAGACTTTTCGCCGTTCATCCTGCGTCAGCTCCCACCACGCGGCCGACTTGCGAATCGGTATCAGTGCGGCACGGGTCGCTTCAGCGCGTCCCAGCCCGGCCTGTACCTCGGTCAGCGCAATTTTCTCGGCGCGTTCGACATAGCGCAGGTGGCTGGTGACGCCGCGAAGCCGCCACGGCGTCACGGCGGCGTCGCCCAGCGAGGCGCTGGGCGCGATCGCCAGATGAGACGCCGGCATGAGGCTGTCGCCGATGACGGAAGCCATGGACAGGATATTCCAGGCGCCGGTGTCGCCGCCGGTGAAGATTGTGAATGTCATTTCACTTCTGGTGCCTGTGGACAGATGGAGCAGTGGGGATAGTATAAGAACAAATATAGTACATACTTAAAAAGTGCGTAGTTGATTCGCTCGGGCGGCGGCAGGCAGTTATACCCGCCTCCTAGAGCGTTTTCAAGCGAAGTGGGCACCGGTTCGAGTGAAGAAAACGCGTCAAAACAAAATCATACAGTCCACTTATGATTCTATCATAAGCGGAAAGACTCTAGATTGAGTGAGACGGCGTATGCGTTTTCCGCCCAGCTTCATCGACGAGGTCAAGGCCCGGCTTCCGGTTTCGGAAGTTGTCGGCCGACGCGTGAAGTTGAAGCGGGCAGGGCGTGAATTCAAGGGGCTGTCGCCGTTCCAGCAGGAAAAGACGCCGTCGTTCACGGTGAACGACCAGAAGCAGTTTTACCACGACTTCTCGACCGGCAAGCACGGCAACATCTTCGACTTCGTGATGGAAACCGAGGGCGTTTCCTTTCCCGAAGCCGTGGAAAGGCTGGCGGTGATGGCGGGGCTTCCGCTTCCCCGCAGTTCACGAGAAGACGAGCAGCGGGAGCAGCGGCAGAAATCCCTGTTCGAGGTGATGGAGCTCGCGGCCAAATTCTTCGAACAGAATCTCGCCTCGCGAGTCGGCGCGCAGGCGCGCGGCTACCTGTCGGACCGCGCCATCGCCCCGTCCAGCGTCATTGAGTTCCGGATCGGTTACGCGACCCCCGATCGCTTCGCATTGAAGGAATATCTGGGATCGAAAGGCGTCCCGGTCGAAGACATGATCGAGGCCGGACTCTTGATCGCCGGAGACGACATTCCCGTCCCTTACGATCGTTTCCGCGACCGGATCATGATTCCGATCCATGACCAGCGCGGCCGCGTCGTCGGTTTCGGCGGCCGGGCCCTCAGAAAGGATGCTCAGCCCAAGTATCTGAATTCACCCGAGACCCCGATCTTTCATAAAGGCTCGGTGGTTTTCAATTTTCATCGCGCGCGCCAACCCGCTCATGAAGCCAATTCGGTCGTGGCCGTCGAAGGCTATATGGATGCGATCGCGGTCTATCAGGCCGGTATCAAGGCCGTGGTCGCCACCATGGGCACCGCGTTCACGGAAGAGCAGATCGCGACCTTGTGGCGGCTGTCTCCCGAGCCGGTCGTGTGCTTCGATTCCGATCGTGCGGGCGTCGCGGCCGCTTATCGATCCGTTGACCGCATTCTGCCCTTGCTTCGGGTGGGAAAGACCTTCCGCTTCGTGTTCATGGACGAACAGAAGGACCCCGACGACCTGATCCGGGAAAAGGGCGTCGAGGCGTTCCGGGGCGTCCTGTCGGGCTCGCTGCCGCTGTGGGATGTGCTCTGGCAGCGTGAGACCGATGGCCGGGACATTCGGACGCCCGACAAGCAGGCCGCGCTCGAACAGAAGCTCTACACGCTGGTCCGCACGATCCAGGATCCGGCCGTCAACACGGCGTTCTTCAGAACGTCACGCATGCAGCTCGCCAACCTGTTCTGGCAAGTTAACCGAGGACCGTCCCGTAAGAACAGGGAAGCAGGCTCCAAATTTGTTCGAAACGAACTCAGGATTCGCGGCGAGGATCAGCGTTCGGGGCTGCAAAAGGTCATTTTGGGGATGCTCGTCGAGTATCCCAACCTGCTCGAGGATAAGCAGGACTCCGTAGAACGTCTGCATTTCCCCGAGGAATTCAATGGATTTTTGACGAGTCTCTTTCGGTTGTTGGTTACCGACGCAAAGCTGTCCGTCGCGGATATTTGGACGAAACTTAAACCCGAATTCTATGACACGCTGCAAACCGTCCACGGCGAAGCGGGCGACGGCAAACAGCGCGGGCATCGGCTGTTCGAGCGCTTCCCGATTCTAAGTCGTGATCCGCCCTCTGATTTCGTCTCAGGATGTCTGGACCACTTCATCAGGATCCTGCATTGGCATGAGCTGGAAGATGACATTCAGCGGGCCAGGCTCGATGCCGGAGAAGGAGACGAATCTGCTGTCGCGCGCCTGCTGAATCTGGTTCGGGAAGGTCACGCCGAACAGGAAGGCATCAGCGCCGAGGGAGTAGCGTTGTCGGAGTGGGCGGAAGACATCATCCGCGTTTGGGCGCCCCAAGGGGGGACGATGCGCCTCGCTGCGTGAGCAGTCCATGAGAAGCTATGATTGTATACTTCCGGTAGAAGAAAAGTCTTTTTCTGCCGTCACGTGGCCTGGCCGACGGGATTTTGCCTGCACCGGGTTCCGACCCGGCTGCGTCAGGTTATGCCCGCCGCGCCAGGAAATCGACGAGCCCCCGGTGTACGAAAGACACGGTCATTGACCCTAAAAAGGACCGGAGATAATGAGTGAGTTCAGCATGTTGCCGCAGATTCGCGGCCTGTCAGAACAAAGGGCGGTTATCTCTGCCCTTTTGGTCCCGGGAGACCAGCGGATCGGCTTGTATCATCAGCAGCGCTTCTTACTTAGGAAATACTTTAAGGAGCGGGAACGCCATTGAAGCTGCGGAAGGGGAATGCCGCCGGCCGGGATTGGACGTTGTCGGCAGTTCGGATCGTCTGAACAGATTGATATGGAGCGGGAACGCTCGGAACCATGATAAAGACTCGCCAAATCCGGGGTTTGGCGGCAGAAACAGGGTTAATTGAAAGTCAAGGGCTGGCAGGCTAGGTCATCCGACACGTAGTCCAACGCGGGTACGATCATTCGAAAGAAGGTTGACGGGGTGGCGAGGGGCTTGCGCCGCCCTTTGTGCGTCGTGAGCGGCGCAGATCAAGGCGCCGGGCGCGGCGCGGATTTCAAGGGAAGCGGGCGCGCTTCCGCATGAGTGCGTTTCAGGAGCGGTGAATGGCGAGCAAGGCAAAGACGCTGCAGGTCAGGGAAAAGGAAAAGGACGACAAGGCCGCGGACGCTCCCGAGAAGGATATCGCGGATGCGCCGTCGCCATTGCTCGACCTCAGCGACGCCGCCGTGAAGAAAATGATCAAGCAGGCGAAAAAGCGCGGCTTTGTCACCTTCGACCAGCTCAATGAAGTGCTGCCGTCCGAGACCACCTCGCCGGAGCAGATCGAGGATATCATGTCGATGCTCTCGGATATGGGCATCAACGTGTCGGAGTCCGAGGATGCCGACAGCGAGGACGAAAACAAGGAAGAGGCCGACGAGGAGACCGACAACGAGCTGGTCGAGGTCACTCAGAAGGCCGTCACCGAGGTCAAGAAATCGGAACCCGGTGAACGCACCGACGACCCGGTGCGGATGTATCTGCGGGAGATGGGCACCGTCGAGCTGTTGTCGCGCGAGGGCGAGATCGCCATCGCCAAGCGCATCGAGGCCGGCCGCGAGGCGATGATCGCGGGGCTGTGCGAGAGTCCGCTGACCTTTCAGGCCATCATCATCTGGCGTGACGAACTCAACGAAGGAAAGATTTTCCTGCGTGACATCATTGACCTCGAGGCGACCTATGCCGGGCCCGAGGCCAAGAGCAACCAGGCGTTGCTTGGGTCGCCGGCCGGTCCCGACGGCCAGCCGTTGTCGGCTGACGCCTCCGACGCCGACTCGGGCGAGAGCGACGTGGGATCCACCGTGACCGCGCCGCCTGCAGCACCGCCGTCACCGACCCCATTCCGTGCCGCCCGCGCTGCGCCGGCGGGGTCCGCCGACCCGGATGACAAGGATCCGGGCGTGGCCGCGGCGGAAGGCGAGATGGAGGAGGACGACTTCGACAATCAGATGTCGCTTGCAGCCATCGAAGCCGAGTTGAAGCCGAAGGTGGTCGAAACATTCGACAAGATCGCCGACAACTACAAGAAGCTGCGCCGCCTGCAGGAAGCCGACATCTCCAACCAGCTTCAGAACGAGTCGCTCTCGCCGAATCAGGAGCGCCGCTACAAGAAGCTGAAGGATGAGATCATCGTCGAGGTGAAGTCGCTGCGCCTCAATCAGGCGCGCATCGATTCTCTGGTCGAGCAGCTTTATGACATCAATAAAAGACTGGTCTCGTTCGAAGGTCGCTTGTTGCGGCTCGGCGACAGCCATGGCGTGGCGCGGGAGGATTTCCTAAGGAACTACCAGGGCTCAGAGCTCGATCCCCGCTGGCTCAACCGGGTGTCGAAACTCTCAGCGAAAGGCTGGAAGAATTTCGTTCACCACGAAAAGGACCGCATCAAGGAGCTGCGCGGCGAAATCCAGCAACTCGCGGCGCTGACCGGGCTTGAGATCGGCGAGTTCCGCAAGATCGTGCAGGGCGTGCAGAAGGGCGAGCGCGAGGCGCGCCAGGCCAAGAAGGAAATGGTGGAGGCGAATCTGCGCCTGGTCATTTCCATCGCCAAGAAATACACCAACCGCGGCCTGCAGTTCCTTGACCTGATCCAGGAAGGCAATATCGGTCTGATGAAGGCGGTCGATAAATTCGAGTATCGCCGCGGTTATAAATTCTCGACCTATGCCACCTGGTGGATTCGGCAGGCGATCACCCGCTCGATCGCGGACCAGGCCCGCACTATCCGCATTCCCGTGCACATGATCGAGACCATCAACAAGATCGTGCGCACCTCGCGCCAGATGCTGAACGAGATCGGCCGCGAGCCGACGCCGGAGGAACTGGCCGAAAAGCTCGGGATGCCGCTGGAGAAGGTACGAAAAGTCCTCAAGATCGCGAAAGAGCCGCTGTCCTTGGAAACGCCGGTGGGTGACGAGGAGGATTCACACCTCGGCGATTTCATTGAAGACAAGAACGCTGTGCTGCCGATCGACGCTGCGATCCAGTCCAACCTGCGCGAGACCACCACGCGTGTCCTTGCTTCGTTGACTCCGCGCGAAGAACGCGTGCTGCGCATGCGCTTCGGGATCGGCATGAACACCGACCACACGCTGGAGGAAGTGGGGCAGCAGTTTTCGGTGACGCGCGAACGCATCCGCCAGATCGAGGCCAAGGCGTTGCGCAAGCTCAAGCACCCTTCGCGTTCGCGCAAGCTGCGGAGCTTCCTCGATAATTAGAGCATGATCCCGAAAAGCGGAAACCGGTTCGGAAAAGATTATGCTCAAAAAAAAGATATGCGGCGAGTCTGATTCAACGCAGGTTGAAACAGATTCGAGGGGCTCCCCGCTCTGATGGATCCTTCTCACGGCGATGGTTCCACGGCGAGCAGCAGTGATGCGATGGGGCGGAGGTTGCGCAGGATCAAAGCATTATCCGAAGTGCGGCTCACCGACGGCGTCATCCGGAGGGGCGTTGAACCGCCCCGGGTTTGCCGGAGGCTCCAACTCCTGAGAGGATGGAGCCATGACAAGCAAGACGACGAACAAGTTTTCACCGGAGGTTCGGGCCCGAGCGGTTCGAATGGTTTTGGATCACGGCAGCGAGTATCCGTCCCGCTGGGCTGCGATTGAGGCGATAGCCCCCAAGATTGGCTGTTCCGGCCATACCCTGCTGGAATGGGTGAAGAAGGCGGAGATCGACAGCGGCAAGCGAGCAGGCGTCCCAACGGACGTGGCGGAGAAGCTGAAGGCGCTTGAGCGTGAGAACCGCGAGCTTCGGCAAGCCAATGAGATTCTGCGCAAGGCAAGCGCTTATTTTGCGACGGCGGAGCTCGACCGCCGGTCCAAGCCATGATCGCCTTCATCGACGATCATCGCGCGGCGCATGGGGTCGAGCCGATCTGCAAGGTTCTGTCGATCGCCCCCTCGACCTATCATGCCCATGTCGCCAAACGGCGTGATCCCGCCAAGCTGTCGGCGCGCGCCAGGCAGGATGTCATCCTGAAGATCGAGGTCCGGCGCGTCTTCGATGAGAACTTCCGCGTCTATGGCGTGCGCAAGATCTGGCGGCAACTCAAGCGCGAAGGCTTCGATATCGCCCGTTGTACGGTGTCACGATTGATGCGGACCATGGGCTTGCACGGTGTTATCCGCGGCAAGTCGGTCAGGACCACGATCGGCGACAAGGCGGCGCCATGCCCGCTGGATCACGTCAACCGCCAGTTCAAGGCGTCGAGGCCGAATGCGCTTTGGCTCTCCGACTTCACCTATGTTGCCACCTGGACCGGCTTCATCTATGTCGCCTTCGTCATCGACGCCTATGCCCGCAGGATCGTCGGCTGGCGGGCATCACGTTCGGCGCACGCCGGCTTCGTGCTCGATGCGCTGGAGCAAGCCCTGCACGATCGACGGCCGGTCCATCGCGGCGGGCTCGTACACCACAGCGACAGAGGAAGTCAGTACGTATCCATCAAGTACACCGAGCGCCTGGCTGAAGCTGGCATCGAGCCGTCTGTCGGCAGTGTCGGCGATTCCTACGATAATGCTCTCGCCGAAACCATCAACGGCCTCTACAAAGCTGAGGTGATCCACCGACGCGGACCGTGGCGTAGCTTCGAGGCCGTCGAGTTCGCAACGCTGGAATGGGTCGATTGGTTCAACAACCGACGGCTCTTGGAGCCCATCGGAAACATCCCGCCCGCCGAAGCCGAGCAACGCTACTACGCCATGCTGGAACAATCGGCCATGGCGGCATAACTTAAACCAAACGGCCTCCGGCAAACCCGGGGCGGTTCACGTCGCGGGATATGTGGAGCCTCGAAGGGAGACTATACCGATTCATCCCGCCCTGCCGCGCAAAGGCAACCAAGGTGCGGCGCGCCGCCTCCTTTCTCCCGTTCGCGGGCAGGGTCGGAGGCCGCAGGGTCGGAGTGATCTGTCGTGACAACAAGAGAATGGAGCGCACCGAAGGTCGCCGCGCTCACAGCGTTTCGAGCGAAGCATGTCCTCAAGCTTGATCCGGGGATGGATTGCCCGTTCGCGCGAAGCCAACGCGTCGGACCAAGGTCGACATCATGGAGCCTCGGTTCGGATTCCGCCAGAAAGCGGAAAGGCTCTGATATAACTCGTGCGCTTGTTTTGATCGCGCATGAGGCTGCGGACGCGCGCGCATGGCCCGCCGAAGTGTGAGCGGTTCGGCGGCCAGGCCATGCGCCGCTTTGAGAATTGGCGCGACCGGACGCAAAACCGGCACCCATTTTTGCTGTCGCTCGCCCTGCGTCCGGCGTTCCGCGCGCCCTCTTCAAGGGCGGGACCAAGGCGGTTTCAGGCGCGCCCGTGCCTTTCAGAGACCAGGGCAGCCCACGCATGTTTGCCACGAGGGGCGGGCTATTCCTGGCGCGAACGGGACCGCCCGGGGGAGAGGGAGGTCTCGCGCCGCCGTTAATCATCGCGCCGCCATAGTCGTGCTATAACGCGCGACGATTCAGCAAAAAGGGATTGCAATGAAACTCCGTTTCGCCGTCGCCTTCGCCGCCGCCCTTCTCGCCGCTCCTCTCGCATCGACCGACGTTTCCGCCGCGCAGTGCGGCGGCGATTTCAACGGGTTTGTCTCCGCGATGTCGCGGGAAGCCGCCGCGGATGGCATCTCGCAGAACGTGATTTCGCAGGCGCTCGGCGGTGTGCAACGGGATCAGGCGGTCCTGAATTTCGATCGCCGCCAGCGCGGCACCTTCCGCAAGAGTTTCGAGCAATATGCCGCGACCCGCGTCACCGGCGGCCGCATCAAGGGCGGTAAAGCGATGCTGGCGCGTCACGGCTCGCTGCTGTCACGGATCGAGAAGCAGTTCGGCGTGCCGCCGGAGATCGTCGTCGCGATCTGGGGGCTGGAAACCGACTTCGGCCGCGGCGACATGGGCAAGCTGCCGGTGTTTCGCGTGCTCGCGACCATGGCGCATGATTGCCGCCGCACCGAACTGTTTCAGCGCGAGCTTCTGGCGGCGCTCAAGATCGTGCAGCGCGGCGACCTGCGCCTCGGCGATATGATCGGGGCCTATGCGGGCGAGATCGGGCAGACCCAGTTTCTGCCCTCCTCGTACATCAAGTACGGCATCGATTTCGACGGCAACGGCCATGTTGACCTGCGGCATTCGGTGCCGGACGTGCTGGCTTCGACCGCGAACCTGCTGAGGGTCAACGGCTGGAAGGCCGGCGGCGACTATCACCAGGGCTCGGCTAATTTCGAAGCGATGCGGGAATGGAATCGCTCCGAGGTTTACCGCAGGACCATCGGCCTCTTCGCCGACAAGCTGGCGGGACAGTAGGGATAGCGTTTTCGAGCGAAGTGGATACCGGTTCGCGTGAAGAAAACGCGTCAAACAAAAAGGTAGAACGGGCTTTGATTCCATCAAAGCCCGGATGGCTCTACGGCTGCACCAGTTCGACCCGGCGATTGAGCGCGCGGCCGGCGTCGGTGCCGTTGGAGCCGACCGGGGCGAGGAAGCCGACGCCGGCGGTGTTGAGCCGGGCCTTGGCGATCTTGTAAGTGCGCACAAGGTCCTCGGCGACGGCTTCGGCGCGGCGGCGCGACAGTTCGAGGTTATGGGCCGGCGTGCCCTGGCTGTCTGTGTGGCCGACGATATAGACGTTGAAGCCGGGCTGACCGCTCAAGAGCTTTGCGATCTGGTCGAGGGTCGGCCGGCTCTCCGGCTTGATCACGGCCTTGTCGGTGTCGAAGTAGATGCCGTAGAGGGCGATGTGCCCGCTCTCGCCGAGCCCCTTGGCCATCGCAGCCGCATCGATCATCTTGTTCTGCATCGCGTCGCGTTCTGCGACGGTAAGCTGCGCGAAGATGTCGTCGTTGTTCTTGCTGACGAGCACGCTGGCATAGGTCTCGCGTCCATTCTCGATCTTCCGGCCGGCATAGTAGCGGTAGTTGAAACCGTCGACCCACATCTGCGGTATCGGCAGCACGCCGATTGCCTCGGTGAAGGGAATTCTGCCGCAATCGTCGACATCGCAGGCGAGCAGCGTCTCGAATCCGGCGTTCGCCAGTTGGCTCTCGAAGTTGCGGGAGACTTCCAGGATCGAGGGACCCGGCCCTGTGCGGTAGGCGATACGGGAGATGCGGCCTTCCACTTTGCGCTGGTCGGCGGCCTTGCCGTCCTTGAACGGAGCGGCCTGCAGGGTTGCGGCGTCGAAATCCTTCACGTCATAGCCGGTGATGACGCTGCCTTTGAAGCGGCCGATGCCGGGATAATCGTGCGATTTGGCGACATCCCCCGTTGCGGCTACAGCCGGTGTGGTGGTCAGGTCCGGTATCAAGTGAATGACGATGGCAGCGGCAACAATAAGGACCAGGCGCGACATGGATCAAACCTCTTGATGAAAAAGTCTGGACGATTGGGATAGCAGCTTTGCGATAGGGAAGTCAGAGCGGACGGCCATTGCGAAATGCGCAATCGCTCACTGTTCAACCGCCGGATGCTGGACTGGTTTGACGAGCAGCTCACTGCGTGATCCGACCCGCAAGGATATCAAGCATGGCCGACCCAACATGAAGGCGGCGGTTGTTACCGATCAGCCGAACATCCAGGCCGCAATCAACCGCCCATGCATCGTTCATGGCGATCGGTGCGTGACTCCTCAGTTTGGACGGCAGTCCCGCAATCTTTCCAGCAGCGACACGCTTTGGTTGGCTCCAGCTTACCCAAGGAGCATTCGCAAATTCAGTATTCGAGCTAAACCATTGATTTCACTTGGCGCTCCCTAGGGGAATTGAACCCCTGTTTCAGCCTTGAGAGAGATGTAACGTGGACATTTGCGGACGTCGGCGGATGTCTATAAACTTAATATTATCAATTGCTTAGTGTGTCGCCGTCTGCTAACGTCCACCTCGATTTTCCTCCGTTGTTGGAGAAAAGTTGAAGAAATGAGGGGTGACAGATGGCGCGGGCAGCCCGCAATTCGTCTCTCGAAACGCGCACCGCGCGCGCACGTTTGCGCACCCGTCGGACGCCGTATTTTGCCAAGATCGCCAAGGGACTTCGGCTCGGTTACTACCGCGGCTCGGTCTCGGGCTCTTGGGTCGCGCGGCACTATCGCGGGGCCGGGGTCTACGCCACCGAGGCACTCGGCGTCGCCGACGACACCCTGGAGGCCGACGGCGTCAAGGTGCTCGACTATTGGCAGGCGCAGGACCTCGCCCGGCGCTGGGGCGAGCATCAGCGCCTCGTCGCCGAAGGCATCATCAAGCCCGGCTCTTACACCGTCGCCAACGCTGTCGACGACTACATGGCGGAGATCGAGGCCGAGAAATCGCCGGCCGCCCGCCAAGGTGCCAAGTACGTTTTCGATGCCTTCGTCCGTCCTGACCTCGGCGCCATTCAGGTCGAGAAGCTGACGGCCGACCGCCTCACTCGCTGGCGCAACAAGCTCGCGACGCAGCCGAGGCGCATCCGTATGAAGCGGACCGCGACCGAGATCGCGACCAAGCCTACCCCTGACGACGAGGACGCTCGCCGCGCCCGCAAGGCGTCCGCGAATCGCATCCTGACCATGCTGAAGGCGGCGCTGAACCGCGCCTTCCACGCCGGTCGTATCAGCTCCGATGGCGCCTGGCGCAAGGTCAAGCCGTTCAAGCGGGTCGACGAGGCGGTGGTGCGCTATCTCAGCGCCGCGGAGGCGCGCCGGTTGGTCAACGCCTGCTCAGAGGATTTTCGGAAGCTGGTGCAGGCGGCGTTGTTGACGGGATGCCGCTATGCCGAACTGGCTCGCCTCAAATGCCGTGACTTCAACGCTGACAGCGGCACGGTGGCTGTCCGGCTCAGTAAGGGCAGGGTGCGCCATGTCGTCCTGACGGACGAAGGTAAGGCAGCGTTCCAAGCTTGGACGAGCGATCGTACTACGGCCGATCTGGTCTTCATCCGTGCCGACGGCGCCGCGTGGGGCACCTCGCATCAAAAGCGCCCGCTGGAGGAGGCAAGCGAGAGAGCCGGGATCACCCCCGCGGTCACTTTCCACATCCTGCGCCACACCCACGGCTCGCATCTCGCGATGAACGGGGTGCCGATGGGGGTCATCGCCGCCCAGCTCGGCCATGCCGACACCCGCATGACGGAGAAGCACTACGCCCATCTGGCGCCGAGCTACGTGGCGCAGACCATCCGAGCAAATTTTCCAGAATTGAATATTTCCGATCGCAACAACGTGGTTCGTCTCCATGCCCGCCAAGCAAAAAACGCATAGTCGACGTGCGCCTCGCAAGCGTCTTTCGATCCCTTCGATCCAAAAGGTATACGCGCTCCATCTTGAGCCGAGCCAAGGGGAAGGGGAAACTTCCCGCCTCCCACCGTTTGCTCCTGTCAAGTTAAGCAAGGTGCTGTTGGCAAAAACTGGACGCACTACGCTGGGCGATAGTTCGGATGTAACCATTGATTTATTGGAGCTCATCGCGGCCCAACAGGACAAGCTCTTGCAGGCGCTTGGCTTTGACTCGGCAAACCCCGATTACGCGCAAGCGTTTCTCGCCCTCGCCAGGATCCATCATGGTGTCGGTGTTATTCAAGTCGAGAGTAAAAGAGCCTCCAATAAGAACGCCAAGAAGTGGACTAAAGAGCAGGACGACGCCCTGCTGCAAGCCGTAGATGTTCGCCAACAGGCCGGCATGAAAATTACGGACGCCGTGCAACAGATCGCAAGCGACGAAACAATTTGGCAAAAATTCCCGGTCACCGACAAAACTGATTCAGGGAAATTGCCTGCGAGACTCCGCGCGCAAAACTACAGACGCCGGCTGGCGCTCATAAAGAAAAGAAACGCAGCTGAGAGAATGCAAAGCGAGATTGTCAAAGATCTAGCCAAGACTGATTGGACGAAATTAAACACAACGAGAGCTTACCGGCAGAGGATTGGGAAAAACCAAGTCGCCAAAATTACACTAAGTTCGAAATTCCCAGCCTAAGTTGCTTTTGTCGCACCACTGAAGTCCATCCGGACTTGCTCAGGTGCGCGAAATGTCGAGAGAAGCCAGAAAATTTGCACATTCTGTTGCTGAGTTTGCTCAGCTTTCAGGGCTCGGGCGCTCCTTCCTTTACGAACAGATCAAGTCAGGCGACCTGCCGGTGCGCAAGGCCGGTCGGCGAACCATAATTCTGTACGACGAGGGACAAGCCTGGCTGGCCAAGCTGCCGCATGCAGGTCAGCGTACATTTCCCCCAAGGTCCTAGAGAAAAGCCCGGGTTCGCGCGCCAACGCGTTGTCCCGGGCAGAAAGGCTTTGAGCAAATGCAACCACATACCAAGCTCCCCGACGAGAACAAATACTCAGCGCGAATCCGCTTTCGGTTTAGGATGAGAAGAGCCCCGACCGACCGTTTTGTGTTTCAGGTCGCAAGGTGTGCCGGCATTTCGCGCCGCATGCGCGAACAGTTCTTATCGCAAACGGTCCGCGCCATGACCCCGACACGCTGGCGGATCCCGAGCGACATCAATGTCGCGCCGTTCCCACCGCCGTCTCGCAAACTTGGACTTAAGGACATTAGGCCCTTAGCGATCGCCGACCAGGCAATACCAACAAGACCACTCCAGTTTCTGATAGGTGAGATGGACATCGAAGCCCGGTGTATCTCCACGTGTAACGCTTTCGGACCGATGTCTGACAGTCCTAAACCCGAAGGGTATTTGTCATGGATTCGAAGTCGCCCAAATCGTCCCGAGACACTCCGACCGCGGAAGGCATGCTGACGCCTAAGGAATTTGCGGAGGCGCAGAAGGTCAGCCTGTCGTGGCTCGCCAAGGCGCGCAAGCGCGGCGACGGCCCCTCGTTTGTGCGGTTCGGCCGGTCCGTCCGCTATTTTCCGATACGCAGACCGCGATAGACCTTCGTCGAAAAGCCGGCGTCCCTTTGCCATCAAATATAAAAAATATCTCGCAATACATCAGTATACATCGAGATACACAAGCAACGCCATGTATTGGGAATAACAGTATAAGTACATGTACCCATTATACTATTTACAATTTCCCAAGTTAGACTTAGATACATCTGCAGCGATCCCCATACACCAACGGCGCCAAGGACGCCTTCCCAACGTGACCAAACCGCCCCTCCTCGAACCCTCGTTCGCCGACGCACTCTCTGCGATCGAACAGTCGACGGAGCTGTCACCGCAGACGCGGGCTCAGTGGGCATCAGCGTTGCGCCAGATCGCCAAGGCGCTCGACAAACCGATGGAAACTCTGCCGGCTCGCTGGACCTCGGCGCGGTTTAACGTTGGGCGCCTTCATCACGCGACGGTGGGCGCCAACGCCAAGACGCTCGCCAACCAGAAGTCGAACGTGAAGGCCGCGTTGCGCTGGTTCGGCAGGGAGCACGAGGTTGCACCGCGCGGAATGCGATTGACGACCGCTTGGGCCGCCTTGCGCGATAGCATCGGTGATTATGGCCGCAAGGCACGGCTGTCCGGCTTCATGCGCTACTGCTCCGGTTGCGGTATCGAGCCGGCGGCGGTGAGCGAAAACGCGTTGGATCAGTATTTCGCCTATCGCAAGCAGACGACGTCGCTTGCAACGAATCTTGCGGCCCGCCGATCGGTAGCCCGCGCATGGAATGTGTGTGTCGGTCACAGCGCGGTCTGGCCGCAGCGGAAGCTTACCGAGCCAGCCTTGCAAGCGGCAGATGGGCTCGCATGGAACGACTTTCCGCCGGGACTTCAAAAAGACATCGACGATTACCTCTCCAGTCTCCAGAAGATCCGTAAAGGGACGAACGGCAAGCGCTCTCGCCCCTGCAGCGCGACGACCATCAGGACCCGCAGGGCCGAACTGGTGGCAATGGTACGCAAGGCCGTCAGGATTGGAATCCCCATCGAACGGCTAAATTCGCTTGCGGCCCTCGTGCATCCCGATGTGGCCGGACCCGTCCTCGACGCCTATTGGTGTGATAACGGCGATGAGCCCAAAATCTTCACCATCGAGCTGGCGTCAAAGTTAGTCGGACTGGGGCGCTATGTGAGTCTGGATCAGGACGCGATCGATCGCTTGGAAGGTCTCCGCGCTACCCTTGAAGAGCATCGGCAAGGCGGCTTGACGGAAAAGAACCTGGCGGTTGTCCGAAAGGTACTGACGCCGGGTGTCTGGAGAAGCGTTGTCAATTTGCCGGCGCAATTAATGCGCGACGCCCGGGCAAGTCTCCCCTACGCTCCGATCAAGGCGGCGCTCACGGCCCAGATCGCGGTCGCTATTTCGATCCTGTGTTTCGCGCCCATCCGGCTTGGTAACCTAGTCGCTATCCGGATCGATCAGAACTTGATTAAGCCGGGTGGGCCTAAATCACCCTTCTGGCTGAGCTTTCCGCACTATGATGTGAAAAACCGTGTTTCCCTCGACTTCACTTTTGACGACGAGCTAACAGAACTGATCGACGAATACATCCATCAGTATCGGCCGCACCTGATACGTGGAGCGAATTCCGACTTCCTGTTTCCCGGGGCGAGCGGGGGCCCGAAGACCGCCAACATGTTCAGCGGTCAGATTACCGACCGGATTGAAGAGGTAACCGGCCTACGACTCACCGTCCATCAGTTCCGTCACGCCGCGGCGGCCGTCTATCTACGCTACAATCCCGGCGCCTATGAGGTCGTGAAACGCTTGCTCGGTCACCGCAATATTCAAACCACGATCAATTTCTACTGCGGTCTTGAAACAGTGCAAGCCAATCAGGAATTCGGCAAGATCATTCGCCAGCAGATCAGATTCGAGGAGGACGTTGCATGATGCCGGCAACTTCGAATGTCCCCGCATCACGACCTAATCGTTTTCAGGTGCGATCATTGCCGATCGCAGAGTGGCCGGCAGCAGATCGCGATGCATGGATTGCGGCGTGCCGTCCGAGCCAAAGACTGGTTCGGGGCGGTGCCGGGGCTCACATGAAACCAATCACGCTTTCGGATCTCGCGCGCCGCTACGGCTATTTTCTTGATTTCCTGGATCGGTCGGGTTTGCTCGATCGCCGTGGAGCCGCCGCCGGCCACGTTACGCCCGAGAACGTTGCTGGGTATCTGGATGAACTGCAGATGAGGGTTTCATCCGTCACAGTCTACGGATCGATCTTCAAATTGCGACGGGCCAGCGAGTTGCTCGACCCCCAAGGCGAATTTACCTGGCTGACTGAGATCGAAAAGGATCTCGCTTTGGTGATGCGACCGCGCTCGAAAGCCGATCGGTTCGTGCTCAGCGAAGTTCTGGTTGAGAATGGCCTTGCCTTAATGGCTGAAACAGAACATTCGACCACCCGCTCTGACCTTGCCAAAGCGCGTCAGTTTCGCAACGGGTTGATGGTCGCCATGCTGGCGCTACATCCCATCCGCCTCAAGAACTTCGCGAGTCTCGAAATTGGACGCAACTTTGTGAATATCGAAGGGCGATGGTGGATTATTCTCGGCGCTGGTGAGACCAAAGAAAAACGCCCGGACGAACGATGCCTCGATGACATGCTGGTTCCGTCACTGGAGAAGTACCTTTCCACAAATCGGGATGTGTTAGCCCAAAAGCGTGATTCAAATGCATTGTGGTTATCCTCTGCGGATGGCCAACCAATGACCTACAGTGCCGTGGCTGATGCGATCAAAAAAACCACTTTGACGGCAATCGGGGTCGGGGTCTCCTCACACATGTTTCGGACTGCCGCAGCATCAAGCGCGGCGGTCCACGCTGGTCACAACCCGAACCTGGCAAGCGCTCTCCTCCACCACCGAGACCGGCGAGTCACCGAGGAACACTACAATCGCGCATCAAGCCTGAGCGCGGCTATGGCATTAAAGGCAGTCCTCCAAGAATACGTGGAAGACAAGCGGTAGGTCCATTTTAATGTGTGCCAGCGAAACGATTCGATTCGGCAGCGATAAGACGACACGAAGAACGTTAGATGCGTTGATGTCAGGTCGTTTCGACGGCTAAGACTGACGTTTCGAGCGCGACACCGGTGGCCGAACCAGATCCACGTGGCTCACCTCAAGCGCTTTCGCCAGCTCGTAGAGGGTCACGATCGTGGGATTGCGCTTCCCTCGCTCCAGGCCACTTAGATATTGCTGGCTGAACCCAGAAATGTCGCTGAACTGCTCCTGCGTCAGACCCTTCTCGAGGCGGATTCGCATAACATTCTGACCAACCAGTCGGCGCATATCCATGCGCAGCAGAAAAAATGATTACACAATTTAAGTTTATCAACTATAATATGTAGTGCGCATGCAGTTAGTCGGCGCGACCTCCAATTACAGTTGAGTTTTATTCCTGATCCATGCCTTGGTGTCATTCGGCATGCAAAATTGACCCCGTAAGCCGGGGGATCGGCGTCCAAAATTGACCCCCTACAGGTTGGCTGTTGCGCTGCCTGCTTTGTCATGAAGCAGGTGGTCGGGGATGCTGATCGTGGAGACGATTGCGCGGATACGGCGCGAACACTTCATCAAGGGCAAGACGATCAAGGAGATCGCCCGTGACCTGAAGGTGTCGCGGAACACGGTCCGGAAGGTGCTGAGGTCGGGCAAGACCTTGTTCGAGTATGAGCGTTCGATCCAGCCGCGCCCCAAACTCGGGCGTTGGGCGGCGGAGCTTGATGAACTGCTGGCGGCGAACGCGGCCAAATCGGCTCGCGAACAGCTGACGCTGATCCGGATCTTCGAAGAGTTGCGCGGACGCGGCTATGACGGCGGCTACGATGCCGTACGGCGTTACGCCAGGCGTTGGAGCAAGGAGCGCGGGCAATCGACCGCGGCGGCCTATGTTCCGTTGAGCTTTGCGGCGGGCGAAGCCTACCAGTTCGACTGGAGCCATGAGATCGTTCTCCTCAACGGCGTGACGGCGATCGTGAAGGTCGCTCATGTCCGGCTGTGCCACAGCCGCATGCTGTTCGTGCGGGCCTATCCGCGGGAGACGCAGGAGATGGTATTCGACGCCCACGACCGGGCGTTCGCACTGTTCAAGGGTACCTGCAGCCGCGGCATCTACGACAACATGAAGACGGCGGTAGAGACGATCTTCGTCGGCAAGGATCGCCGCTACAATCGCCGCTTCCTGCAGATGTGCAGCCACTATCTGATCGATCCGGTCGCCTGCACGCCGGCGTCGGGCTGG
>NZ_CH672418.1:244347-317700 GCF_000152905.1 Nitrobacter sp. Nb-311A | reverse complement strand
GGCTCGCAAATTTGACCCCGTATCGGCGTTCAATTTTGACCCCTTCGCGCGGCGTGGTTTGAGGGTAGCGCTCGACTCGTCGGAGCTGGCCGGGATTGCGGAGACGAGACGAGCGCGGGTGGCGTGATCGTCGTCGCGGCTTTTGAAGCGCCAGCTGTCGTTACCGGTTTCGACGATGTCGCAGTGGTGGGTCAACCGGTCGAGCAGCGCGGTGGTCATCTTGGCGTCGCCGAACACGCTGGGCCATTCGCCGAAGGCGAGATTGGTGGTGACGATGACGGAAGCACGCTCGTAGAGCCGGCTGACGAGATGGAACAGCAACTGGCCGCCGGATTGGGCAAAGGGCAGATATCCGAGTTCGTCGAGCACGATGAAGTCCATCCGGGTCAGATGTTCGGCAAGCCGGCCCTGACGTCCGTTACGGGTCTCGATCTCGAGGCGATTGACGAGGTCGACCACGTTGTAGAAGCGACCGCGGGCGCCGGATCGGATGCAGCTTCTGGCGATTGCGATGGCCAGGTGGGTTTTGCCTGTGCCGGTGCCGCCGACGAGCACGACGTTGCGCTGCTGGGCGATGAAGCCGCCGCCGGCGAGATCATTGACGAGCGTCTGATTGATCGGCGTGCCTTCGAACTGGAAGTCATCGAGATCCTTGGCCAATGGCAGCTTGGCGATGGTGAGCTGGTACTTGATCGACCGCGCCTGCTTCTCGTTGATCTCGGCGCTGAGCAGGTCGCCGACGATGTGCTGAGGTTCGTGCTGGCGCTTGACGGCCGTCGCCATGATCTCGTCGAAGGCAGCCCTCATTCCGTAGAGTTTGAGCTCACCCATGAGGTCGAAGATTTGGGTTCGTTCCATCAGATGGTCCTCCGGAGGTTGTCGTAACGGGCGCAATCGGCGATCGGCGCATGGCGGAGCGTCAGTGCCGCCGGCGTCATAATGTTGGCCGGTGCAGCGGGTTCGCGTTGGCGAGCCAGGATGTTGAGAACGACGTCAGCGGAATGAACGCCATGAGCGATCGCCTCGGCGCAGGCGGCTTCGACCGCCGACAAACCGTCCGTCAGCACCGCATTGAGGATGTCGACCATCTGTCGATTGCCGTCGTCGGTGCTGGCGAGCCTGCGCCGGATCCGTTCGATCGCGGCCGGCAACACCCAGTCCTTGAAGGGTGCGCCGTTACGTAAGGCCCCGGGTTTGCGCGCGAGCACCGGCACGTAGTGCCAGGGATTGTAGGTCGTCTCGCCGCGTCCGAACGATCGCGGATGCTCCGCAACGATGCGCCCGTCCTGACGGATCACGATGCGATCGGCATAGGCTTGAACTTCGACCGGGCGCCCGACGGCGCTGGCAGCGACCGAGTATTTGTTGTTGTCGAAGCGCACCAGGCAGGTCTTCGAGACCGATGCCGGCACCGCGTGGAATCCGTCGAACCGGCCAGCATAGGGAACGAGCTTGGGCCGCTCGGCTTCGAACACCTCCCAGACCGTCTGTTCGGCCAGTTCTGGATGTCGGTGCGCCTTGGCGTAGGCGATGCACTTATCCAGAAGCCACGCGTTCAACTCGTCCAGGGTTTTGAACCGCAGCCGTGGCGTGAAGAACCGTTCCCGGACCAGCCCGACCTGGTTCTCGACCTGACCCTTCTCCCAGCCCGACGCCGGCGTGCAGGCGACCGGATCGATCAGATAGTGGCTGCACATCTGCAGGAAGCGGCGATTGTAGCGGCGATCCTTGCCGACGAAGATCGTCTCTACCGCCGTCTTCATGTTGTCGTAGATGCCGCGGCTGCAGGTACCCTTGAACAGTGCGAACGCCCGGTCGTGGGCGTCGAATACCATCTCCTGCGTCTCCCGCGGATAGGCCCGCACGAACAGCATGCGGCTGTGGCACAGCCGGACATGAGCGACCTTCACGATCGCCGTCACGCCGTTGAGGAGAACGATCTCATGGCTCCAGTCGAACTGGTAGGCTTCGCCCGCCGCAAAGCTCAACGGAACATAGGCCGCCGCGGTCGATTGCCCGCGCTCCTTGCTCCAACGCCTGGCGTAACGCCGTACGGCATCGTAGCCGCCGTCATAGCCGCGTCCGCGCAACTCTTCGAAGATCCGGATCAGCGTCAGCTGTTCGCGAGCCGATTTGGCCGCGTTCGCCGCCAGCAGTTCATCAAGCTCCGCCGCCCAACGCCCGAGTTTGGGGCGCGGCTGGATCGAACGCTCATACTCGAACAAGGTCTTGCCCGACCTCAGCACCTTCCGGACCGTGTTCCGCGACACCTTCAGGTCACGGGCGATCTCCTTGATCGTCTTGCCCTTGATGAAGTGTTCGCGCCGTATCCGCGCAATCGTCTCCACGATCAGCATCCCCGACCACCTGCTTCATGACAAAGCAGGCAGCGCAACAGCCAACCTGTAGGGGGTCAATTTTGGACGCCGATCCCCCGGCTTACGGGGTCAATTTTGCATGCCGAATGACAAAGAAGGGAAGGGAGTCGGGAGGTGCATCTGATAACGAATAGCAATGCGCCTGTAACGTCGACAGTAGCCCTTAAAATGATTTCCTCAGTTCGTCTTGAGGGCCGACTCATTTGCCAGAGGAAAATCGTTTTATTCACTTGCAGAATCCGCCGCAAAGTGATTCGCGACCGTCGTTTTTTCTCGCGACGCGCCCTGACTTTCGACAAAAGCTTGAATTCACGCATCAATCGCAACTCCGTCCATAAAAAATAATTGTTGCGAACACGAGTCAAAAAACAGAGGAAGTATAGGGGACAGTTTTTAGGATGAACGGCAGTGTCCGATCGTTCTGCAAAGATTACCCAGGCTGAGCTAGAACGCGCTATACGCGCGGTGAAGGCGCAAGGTCTTGCCATTGTCAGGATTGTCGCGCGCCCCGACGGCTACGCAATCGAAACCGCACCTGCTCTGCCCGCCGTAACCCGGCGCAAACCAGTGCTGTGAGGAGCGATATGCCAAAGCGCCGCCCGCCTTACCTGCACTCGGAGCGCACGCGCCACGGCGCACGCGTCTGGTATGTACGCCGGCATCATGGCGGACGGATCAGACTACGCGCCGACTACGGCAGTGCGGCGTTCTGGCAGGAATACAGAGCGGCGCTCGACGCCGCGCCAGCCCTTGTCGCATCGGCAATCGGCAAAAGCGGCACGTTGAAGTGGGCGCTGGATCGTTATCGCGCGTCATCGGCGTGGGCCACGCTGTCATTGGCGACGCGCCGGCAGCGCGAGAACATCTTCCGCCGCGTGATTGAGACCGGCGGCAAAACACCGCTCACGGAAATCGACGACGATGTTATCCGCGACGGCCGGGAGCGCCGCGCGGCCACGCCGCATCAGGCGAACAGCTTCATCAAGGCCATGCGTGCATTCTGCGCGTGGTGCGTTGAAGAAAAGCTGATGACAAAAAACCCTACTAGCGGCGTGAAACTTCTTACCGGCCCTAACGACGCAGACGGATTTCATACTTGGACGCAGGCGGAGCTGGATCGTTTCGAAGCGCGTTGGAAGGTCGGCACGCGCGAACGGCTGGCCTTCGACGTATTGCTTTATACCGGACTGCGCCGCGGCGACGCCGTACGCGTCGGCCGCCAGCATGTGAAAGATGGCGTTATTAGCATCCGCACCGAGAAGCATGCGCGCGGCAAGGCGGGTGAACTGGTTGCCATTCCGATTTTGGCACCGCTCGCGGCGTCACTCGCGGCCACGCCCACCGGCGAACTGGAGTTCCTGATTAACGAGCGTGGCCAGCCATGGAGGAAAGAAAGTTTCGGCAACTGGTTCCGCGATGTGTGCCGCGAGGCCAATTGCCCCGGCTCGGCGCACGGCTTGCGCAAGGCGGGCGCAACACGCGCAGCCGAGAAGGGCGCGAGCGAGCGTCAACTGATGGCGATCTTCGGCTGGACGACGGGCAAGATGGCACAGCACTACACACGGTCTGCTGATCGTGCGCGGCTGGCGCGCGACGCCGCGCAACTGCTGTTGCCAGTACAAGCAACGAACGAAAAACGCCCGCACCTCGCCGACGGTGCGGGCGAAAATCCAAAAATAGCTGGAAAATCAGTGGAGTAGTCGATGAATGGTGCCCAGGGGCGGAATCGCACCTGTGCGTGATAGGTGCGGCCGTCGGACTCGCGCCGGATGTCGGCGACCGCGAAGCGGAAATTGACCAGCCGGTGAGCGGTGAGCGTCAGCGGCGCATCGTCGAGAGCCTGCAACACCGCGCCCGCGATGGCGTGCGCCTCGCTCTGGCCGCCCTGACGGGAGCGCGCATGAAGCGTGATCTGGTGCTCCTGTGTCGGCCCCTCGTCCACCGAGGAGTCTGTCACGCGCGCTTCGCCGATCGAGACATAAGGCAACAGCGCCCCGCGCGGCGGCTCGTCATAGACCCGCTTGCCGCCGAGTAGGGCATGAAGGCCGCTGTCGGCCGCAAGCGCATCGTGAACAGCGGCGCGGAGCGCTGCATTGGCGCTGGTCATGGTGATGTCCTTTTCCGGGAATGCGTGAACGATCAGAGCGCGTGTATGCGATAGCTCGCGATCATGGCGCTGACGCTGGCCGGCATCATCGCGACGCTCTGGCCGATGGCGATAAGGCTGCGGTTCTCATACCAGTGCGCGGTCAGCGTCCGCACCGCATGGCGCAGCACGTCAGGCACATCGGAAGCGGCCTCGCCGAATCCAATTTCGACATCGAGTTCGATGCCGGCGCTGACGCGGCCCGGCAACATCCAGACGGATGAATTGATGACGCCCGCCGCCTTGTCGAGAACGAACGTCCCGGCGTCGATCGGCGTAGCGATCCCGGCAGAATTGTAGACGCGCGCCGCGGCGAGCGCCCGCAGCGGTCCCCGGCCCGGCTTGATGCGGCCGTCCTTCGGCCACTGGTCCAGCACGACCCGCCAGGTCTGCGCGATCAGGGCGCAGCGCGTCATCGCCTCGACATGGCTTCGCGCCGCCGCGATCAGCGACGCGATGACCGTATCATCGTCATCGTTCTCGGCGCGCAGGAAGCTCTTGGCCTCCTCGACCGACCATGGTTCGACCGCGGGACCGGTCAGGAGTATCGACGGCATCGGATGTCCTCGCTGTGGCGACGCATATGTTGACAGGCACGCGACGCGATGGCTCTCATCGCGGCATGATTCCAAAATTCATTCGTTTAACTACGGTCGCGGCGGCCGTGATGCTGACGCACCCTGCTTTTGCCATGGTCGGAGGCGGCGGCGCGCCCTCGCCCGCGTTGGCGAACGCCGTCGTCACCATCGTGGGCTCGCGCGGCTCATCCTGCACCGGCACGCTGATCGCGCGCGATATCATCCTCACCGCCGCGCACTGCATCGCGACCGGCGTCGCCACCAAGATGGTGGACTACGGGAGCCAACCTCCGCGGCTGCTTGATATCAAGCGCGTGGCCGCGCATCCGCAGTTCAACCCGCAGAACGTGCTCGCGCACCGCGCCACCGCCGACATCGGCTTGCTGCAACTCGCCGCGCCGCTCGCCGTGCAACCGGTTCGAATCGGCGGCGCGCTGATGCCGATCAATGTCGGTCAGCGCCTCACCGTCGTCGGCATGGGCGTCGCAACGCCGGGCGACGGCCGCAGCGGCGGCGTGGCCCGCGCGGCAAGCCTCGCTGTAACCGGGAAGCCCGGCACCTTGCAGATCCGGTTGGTGGACCCGGCAACCCATAATGCGCGCGCGGGCCTTGGCGCTTGCACCGGAGATTCCGGCGCGCCAGCGATTCTTGATTCCAGCGGCGGCGTCATCGTCGGCGTGGTGAGCTGGTCGACGGGCGCGAACAATGCGTCAGGCTGCGGCGGCCTCACCGGCGTCACGCCGCTGGCGCTCTATCGCGACTGGATTCTGAAGACGGCGCGAAGCTGGACGAGGCCGTGAGCTACGTCGGCTTGAAAATTCCACGATCGAGGTTAATCAAGCACATGCCGGCATCGCCGGATTGCGGTAACCACCGCGAGGATGCAATAGCCTCAATTTTCTTGCGAGCCTCGTCGGGCGCAACAGCGAGCGTGAGCTTGGCTGCCTGCAGCTGGGCCTGCATGTTAGGGTGGTGGTAAAGCGCCATCAATGCTCGTCGTTGATCGCCTGGGCGCCCTTTCAATTCGTTCGAGACTTCCATCATTCGATCAAAGAGACGATTGAATTTTGTGAGTTCGTGGCCGAGAAGCGCATCGTCCTGTGCGGCAGTGATTGCCGCAAATCGACCGACCAGCTGATCGACGGGCATAGCATCGAGTCTGATTTTCCTGAAGATCATGGCTTGAGAACCCCGAACATGACCAACGCACCGAGACCGATCTGCCGACGCTCTTCCCAACTCTTATCGCGCAAATACTCCCTTGGCGAAAGATAGTTGAAATTAACGTTCCGCGTCCCATACCACCCCGTGATCCGATAATGCGTCAGGCGCGGGATGCTGACAAGATTGGACGGATCATCGATTTCGCTGCGCGCGAAGCCAAACCGTTCGGCCCAGGTTTGCTCGACGATGTGATGATCATCATAACCCGGCCGATATTGCCCCACGCCCTGCTGTAACTCTTCAAGCGATTTCGGTTCGTCGCGCGCAGCCTGAATGAGGGCGTGATAGTCTTTGAGCCATTCTACATTATTCATTGTCCCGGCATACGCAACTGCGACCGGGCCGCTGTTTCTCGCCAGCCAGCCTGCCGCCGCGCGAAGATATTTCGTTCTTTCGGCACTGGTTGTTGGCCGCTGCTTCGGAATCTCCGGGGGCTCGTCCAGTGGCGGACCTTGGTTGTGCCCAATCCCCGGCCGCCAATCTCCCGCGAGTTGCACACCGTCGATCGTGTTGTCGCGCGGCGTGATCTCAAAGAGACCGAGGCTGCCTCCTCCTGCGCCACCATCCGTCCACTGGCCTCCGTCCGGATTGCCCGCCGGCACGCGCGGCTGGTTCGGATTGTATTTCCGGGCCAGGGTCGGAAATGCTTTTCAACGTCTGCGCCGGGCGGGAGAAACCGCGCGGCGTCGGGACGAATCCAACGGCCGCCATCCGGCTGCAGCCACCGCAATTGCTGATGGCGCAGCCAGGCGTCATGATGCGATGGCATCGAAAATGTCCTTGATGAAGAATGCGTCCAAAACGCAGAACGGCGCGCCAGAGAAGCGCGCCGCTGAGTTTTCAGGTCATGCGCGGGACCTGCGCGAAGACGCGCTTCGCGCGCTTATCCGGCCATGACGCATGATGCAGGACCGGCGACCTTCCTCAGCTCGCCGCGAACTTCATCAGCTTGATGGCGTCGAAGTCCTGCACGCCGCCGCCGACGCGCTTGGTCGTGTAGAACAGCACGTAAGGTTTCGCCGAATACGGATCGCGCAGCACGCGCACCCCGGCGCGGTCCACCACGAGATAGCCGCGGCGGAAATCGCCGAACGCGATCGACAGCGAATTCTCGGCAACGTCCGGCATATCCTCGGCCTCGACCAGCGGGAAGGTCATCAGCGAGGCGCGTCCGCCGGCCTGCGCCGGCGGCTGCCACAGATAAGAGCCGCCGGTATCCTTGAACTTGCGGATCGCGGCTTGCGTCTTGCGGTTCATGACGAACGCGGCATTCTGGCGATAGCCGGCCTTCAGCGCATAGACCAGATCGACCAGCGCATCAGACGGGTTGCTCGACGCGAACGCGCCGGCCGCGCCGCTGGCGACGAAACCCAGCTTGCCCCACACCCAGGAGCCGTTGGCGACGGTTTCGGATTGCAGGAAGCCCTTCGGCTTGTTGGTGCCGTCGCCATTGACGAAGGCCGCGCCTTCCTGCACCGCGAATGTCAGCTCGACCTCCTGCGCGATCCACTCGTCGATGTTGACGGCGGAATCATCGAGCAGCGTCGCGGTCGCCGCCGGCATGGCGTAAAGCTCCATCGCTGGAAAGCTCAGGGCATCCAGCGTCGGCGAGGTGGTTTGCGTTCGCGAATCCGTCTCACCGACCCAGCCCGTGGCGGGGACCGCGGTCATGAACGGCTTCTTGTAGACATTGCCCGAGATGGTGCGAACCGACGCCAGCGCGCGGATCGGCGAGATCGCCGCCAGCCGCTGCCCGATCTCGTGCTCGAGTTCGACCGGAACGAGATAGCCGCCGTCCGGATTGGAGCCCGCCGACATCGCCTTGGTCTCCAGCGCGCGCAAGGCGCCGGCTTCCCCGCCGCGAACGTAAGCCTCGAAGGCGCTTTTGTGCTCGCGGGAGGCCGCATCGCTGAGGACACCGGTGCGGCCTTCGAGCGCCGGACGGGCGTGCTTGAGCGCCAGTTCATCCATGCGCCTGTGCTGGGCGTCGAGCGCGGCATTGATGCGATCGACCTTCTCCTCCAGCAGCACGTCGCCGCGCTTCTGCTCCAGCCGCGCCAGGCGTTCGTCGTTGGCCGCCTTGAATTCCTCGAAGGTGACGCGGAGGTCGTCGTAGCCGCCGCGCGCGGCGCCGCCGGACTTATGCTCCGGCGCCATGTCGGTGATATCGAAGTCCATTCATTCTCTCCTTGGTCAAAATAACTTCGCCCCCCGTCGTGCCTGACGCTCAAGACTTGTTTGAAACTCGAGACTTGCGCGCGGGTGTGCGCTAGAATGGCCCCCGGCAACGGCAGCACGTCGAGGCGAACCATGCGATTTCTGATCTTTGTCTGGATAACCCTGGCCGTCGCCGCGACCGCCAGCGCGTGGTATGCGATGCAGCCCTCAAAGCGAGGCGCCGCCTGGTTCTGGATCGCCGTCTGCGTCGTGTTGCTGGCCACGTTCGCGGTATCGTTCGTGATGCTGAGCGCCAGCTCCGAAAAAACGCTGCTGTCGATAGCGCTTTATTTCCTGAACTGGGGCATGGCCGCCGGCGGCGCGGCGATCTGCGTCGGAGCCATCGCAGGCCTTGCACTTGGGCTGGCGTTCAAGTGGTGATCCGGGCTCCTGACCGCGTATGCATCGCGCCTTGCAGCGCGGCGCGCCGTGCTTCCCTGCCGCGCAGCGACATCACCACCGGGCGCGGGCGGAGCGACGGCGCCGGTTCATCCGCGGCCTGCCTCATGCTCCGCCACTTGCGCTCGGCTTGCGCCCGCGCGGTTGAGCACGACGATCGGGACGACGCCTGCTTCACCGCGCGGACACGCGCTCCCGCCAGCAGCGGAAACGTGACGATGGAAATTTCCCACAGGTCGACCTGATAGAGGTGACGCACGCGCGTGCGCGGGTCGATCCGGCCGCGCACGGTGCGATAGCCGATCGACAGTCCGTCAACCGCGCCGGCCTCGACCAGGGCGATCAGTTCGCGCGCGCGCGTCACGTCGGGAATCAGCTTTCCCCGCGCCTACAGGCCGCGAAAATCTTCGTACAGTTCGAGCCAGACCCCGACCGGCTCGGCGGGATCGTGCTGGAACAGCATCGGTATCCTGCGCAACCCCCGCGCCTTCAGCGTCTGCGTGAACGCGCCGGGCATCATCATGTCGCGCGCCTGGTCGATCTCGCCGAACAGACTGGCGTAGCCTTCGACCGTGCCGTCGCCGGAGAACGACAGACGTGACACAGATGACAGCGGAGCGTGCATGATCGGCCTCGCAACGGGCAAGGGAATGGGATTCTTGAAATTTGAAGACGGCGCGTGGCGCGCTGCGCGCTCTTGCGAAGCGCCGGACGTCACCGGATGAACGTCATCCCTTGCGGCTGCGCTTCACCGGCTTGCGCCGCGCCTGGGATTTCGCGCGGGGCGCGCGGGCGGCCGGCGGCTTGCGCTGGGCGCGATCAAGATGCGCGAGAAATTCGCGGAACACGGTGAGATGATCGCGCGAGGATTTTGTCTCGGTGCCGAACGAGCGTAACACGCTGTGAAGGGTATCCATCAGTCCAGATCCTCTTTGAGATTTTCGGCGCGACGATGCGCCGTGCGGTTGAAGCGCTGCAACTCGCGGACGAAATCGTCGAAACGGCGCGAGGCCGCCGACAGTTCGCGAAGCGCGAACAGCAGACCGGCGCTCGCGGCGCTGGCCCATAGAAACAGCGCGAGATGCGCGAGATCACCGCGATCGCTGAAGATGCGGATGAGATCAGACATGACGACATTCCTGCGTTTTTCCCCTTGCGGGAGAGTGACGGTTCACTCCAGGCGGTCGCCGCCCTCGATCGGCGCATAGCCGACCGCTTCACGCTTCTCATTGAGCGTGAGAAAGGCCGCGTTGCTGACTCGTTCCCACAATGCGGCACGATCGGAGGCGAGCGCGTCGATCCTGTCGGTGTCGACGACGATGCGAATGCTTTCGCCGAACTGCGGCGACAGCCACTGCGCGAACGAATTTCCGATACGCGACGCCAGCGGCAGCACGGTCTGACGAAAAAAGCAGCGATTGGCTTCCAGAAACGGGCTTCACCTTTTCCTCACTGGCGCGCAGCCGCGTCACCTCCCCCAGCGTACGGGCGAGACTGGCCAGCGTGCGGGCGCGGCGCTCGGCCTCGGTGCGCTGCTGCGGTTTCAGATGACTGCCGCCGACGATCACCTCGATCAGGGACAATTCGCGCTCGATCGCGCGCGTTACCCTCTCGATCAGAAGCGCGCCCGTCGCCGGCGGCGGATCGTCGACACGCTCGACCGCGGTGCGCTTGATGCGCGGGCTGGGCTGATCCTGGCGCCGCACGGTTGTTCGCCGCGTGCGCTGCCGGCTCAATCCGGCCTTCGCCGCGCTATCGTCATCATCCACGATGATTGGCGCGTCATCCACGTAGCGCGTGGTGGCGGCGATCGTCGCCTTGCGCGCGGCGACGGCGGCGCGTGTCTTGCCCGCTGGCGATGCGCCAGCCGCGCTCCGCTTTGTCGCTGCTTCCGTCTTCGCCTTTTGCGCCTTTGATGTCGATGCCGGCGCGAGCGGCTTGTTCCGAACTGAGGGCACCTTCTTCGATGCAGAGGCAACGCGCCCCGCCGCCGGCTTTCGTGCCGGTTTGCCGGTTCGCGTCGTACTCATGAAGATCAAAACTCCCTTCAAGCGGAACCGGTCCCGCCGAGCTTCCGGACTGAGATGAGACGTTGAGAATTTCCGTCCCAGGGACCGACGTCACCCCCGGCCGTCCAAGCAACAATCCTGTCCGACAGTTCTTAAGTCGAATTCACTGGTGGACGAATACGAGCCACACTACGCAAAGGATCAACGATG
The DNA here is from genome assembly GCF_000152905.1 of Nitrobacter sp. Nb-311A. Lineage (GTDB taxonomy): Bacteria > Pseudomonadota > Alphaproteobacteria > Rhizobiales > Xanthobacteraceae > Nitrobacter. The sequence goes on along the minus strand of NZ_CH672418.1, from coordinate 306,539 downwards.
CCAGGCCGATGCTGATGGTCAACAACAACAGGGCGGAGGGCTCAAGCTCGGGCTGCCGCATCTCCATGGATGGTTGCGCAGTTTGACTGCGTTCTTCCGTCGTCATTCTCGTTCTCCCCTTGCTCCTACGATCCAAGCCTTTCGCTCGAAAAACGCTCGTATTTAATCAAGAGCAACGTCGGACCCCTTTGCGAGGTTCCGGGCAAAGGGTACGCGATAGATCGCTTGAGTTCGCATCCGGGTCCCAGGCAATCCCTTTCGGTTCCCTCGGCCGTCCAAGGGAACGGATGGCGTAAATCGGGGGGAAGCATCGCCGTGGATATCTCGGCGCAACTCTGGAGCATGGCGTAAACCTACTCCGGCAGCGTCACGCTTGTCAAGGTATTTTTTCCTAGGGAAATTTACCCATCGCGGAGGCGCCTTATTTCAGCAAGCCGTTCAACCCGTCGAAGCGGTCTTTCAGCGAACCGCCGATGCCGATGACGGCGGCGACGATGACGATGCTGATGCCGGAGGCGATCAGCGCATATTCGATCGCCGTCGCGCCTGATTCGTCCCACAGAAATTTCGACGCAAACCGTGCAAGGCGACGCAATGTCAACTCCGCTGTCTGGATCCGCGATTGTTTCCGCGTTCCTTCCTCGCAACTCAACTTAAAGATGAAAGATTGCCCAGACCCTAAACGACGCCCTGAATGAATGTTTAAGGCGGGGAGCATTTTCGCTTCTGGTCAGATCAGAAGCGAAGCTCCAGACTGTTGTTTTGACGCGTTTTTTTCTTCACGCGAACCGGTTTCCACTTCGCTCGAAAACGCTATAACGACGAAACCCGCCGTGCCGATCAGGCCGAAGGGCCGGCGAGCGGCCGTTCCTCCATTCGCATCAGCAGCAGCGCGGCTCCCGCCAGCATCGCAGCCGTGGCGGCGAACACATAGCGAAATGCGGTCGTAAGGTCGGAGGCTGAGATCGTAGCCCCGCCACCGCGCTCATTGCCGATCGAGGCATCGGTTCCCAGCGCCATTAGCAGGATGGCGGCGAATGCGGCGACGGCAAACGAGGAAACCAGCGCGCGAAAAAAATTCATCGCCCCGGTAACGGTGCCGACCTGCTGACGCGCCACCGCATTCTGCAACGATACCACGCTGACCGGAAATATGGTGCCGAGACCGAAAGCGAACAATGATAGCAACGCCAGCAGCGGCCATAGCGGCATCGTCACCATCGCCATAATCGCAGCCACGATGGCTGCAAACGCCGTTCCGAATACCGCCACCCGCTTGTAATGGACGGTGCGCGTCATGGTGCGGCCCGCAAGCATCGCGCCGCCGGTCGAAACCGCTGCGATCGGAATCAGCGCCAGTCCGGATTCGCTGGCGCTGAGATGGTGGACGATCTGATAGTACAACGGCAGATGCACCGTAATCCCGATGATCGCGCCGAGCGCGAGGGCGCCTGCCGCTATCGCATAGGGAACCACGGTGCCCCCTATCAGCGACAGCGGCAAAAATGGTTCGGACGTCTTGCCCGCGTGCCGGACAAAGACCGTGGCCAGCACAAGCGAGGCGCCAAGCACGGCGGCGATTTCCGGCGACAGCCAGGCGAAGCGACTGCCTCCCCATGTCAAGACCAGCATGAATGCCACTGCCGATGCCATCAGCAGCAGCCCGCCGGTCCAGTCCACTCGGCGGCGGCGGTGGAATACCGGAATCTTGCCCATTTTCGGCAACAGCAACACCAGAGAGACGAGACCGAGCGGCACGTTGATCCAGAAGATCATCGACCAGTGCAGGTGCTCGGCGAACACGCCGCCCAGCACCGGTCCCGCGATGCCGGCCGCGGTCCACACGCCGCTGAAATAAGCCTGATACTGACCGCGTTCCCGTGGAGCCATCACATCGGAGATAACTGTCTGCACCACGGGCAGGATGCCGCCGCCGCCGATGCCCTGCACTCCGCGCGCCACGATCAGCGTCGCCATGTTCGGCGCCAGTGCGCACAGGACCGAGCCCATGATGAATAAACCGAGCGCGGTGACGATCATGGAGCGTCGACCGTAGATATCGCTCAACGTGCCGAACAAGGGCGCGACCGCGGTCGAAGCCAACAGATAGGCCGTGATGATCCACGACAGGGTGGTAACATCGCGGAACTGGCGGCCGATGGTCGGCAGCGCGGTTGCGACAATGGTCTGGTCAAGGGCGGCAAGGAACATGGTCAGCATCAGGCTGGCCACAATGGTGCGAACCTCGGCCCGGCTCAGCGGCCCGGGTGTCACGACCGGCCGCGCATCGCCGTTACCGTCAGCCTCGCCCGGACCCGCCGCGGCTTCGGGAGCGGTATCGCCGGGTAGAATCGGGGAATCGGACGGACCCGGACCCAAACGCTCGAATGTATTCATGCGGACAGACAAAAATATGATCTGGCTAACAGGATGCGGAGACTGTCACGGGGGAGACCGTCACGGTTTGCCGCTTCGTGACTATAACGCTTGAGGCGCGCGTTCGGACAGCGACGGACGGAATAAAGAGGTCTTCAGGGTCTTTCACCGCTTTACGAAAACGGTGAGGATTTTAGCTTTTTGGTTTGGCGCGTTCTCTCACGCGAACCGGGATTCCCTCCTCGGGTCAAGCGTGAGAACATGCTTCGCTCGAAAACACCACCGTTCAGGATCGCAAATTGCAGGAAGGATCGGTCAACTCCCCGGCGGTTTCCGAAGCCGGGCGCGCTTCGGCAGTCGAACCGGCCACTGCACGATGTGATCCTCCAGTTCAGAATCGGGAATCTCATCCTCGGTGCCGCGAACCCGGCCACGCACCGAGACACCCGCCTCGTGGACGGTATTCGGGTCACCGGAAATCAGAGGGTGCCACCAATAGAGGTCCCGCCCCTCCGCAACCAGACGGTAACCGCAGCTCGGCGGCAACCAGTTCAAGGTACGGACATTGTCCGGCGTCAGGCGGACGCAGTCCGGAACCTGTTCGGAACGCTTCTGATAATCCTTGCAGGCACAGAGCCCGGCATCCAGAAGCCGGCAGGAAACATGGGTGAAGTAAATGTCGCCGGTATCCTCGTCTTCCAGCTTCTCCAGGCAGCAGCGCGCGCAACCATCGCACAGGCTTTCCCATTCGGCGCCGGACATCTCATCCAGAGATTTGGTCTTCCAGAAGAACCCATTCTGTTCCGACGCTTGCTGTTCCGACGCTTGCGGGGGTCGCTGGGTCATGTGAATACGCCAAGGGTTGTGCCGGGAGGTATGCCGAAAAGTCGCTTTCCGTCTATGGGCTTTGCCGGCACTGCGCGCAAGCGCCTCAGGGCCCGGGGCGCCAAAGTTGCGCCAGGCCGAAATCGCGACCGCCATTGGTTTATCATCCGTGCTCGGATAGAAGAAAACCGGCTTTCCCGAGGAGGCCATAATGATATTCCAGCGCGGTCTTGAGATGCCTTGGGTTTGCCGCAACATTCTTGCATGAGGTTGGCAAAACGGCGCCCCGGATGAAGGCGCTGCCATGCCGCAGATCGGTCACAGGCCCCGGTGCGCAACATCCTGCCCTCCGATTGGAAGAAACGAATCCGGCATCTCCTGCTGGACCTCGATGCGCGCATCGATTCGACCCTGTTCTCCTCGGCGGCCGGCACGCGCGAACTTTATGAGCGCTTCTCCACCTTCATGGACCGCTTTTATGTCGGCCATTGGAAACGCTGGGTATTCATCGAGCCGCTGTCGGAATGTGCAACCATAGGTCTTGGCGGTCTCGTTCTCCTGCTGGCGCTGGCACAACCGGCATTCCGCGAAACCGCCGACGAGGACTGGCTGAAGAAATCCGATCTCGCGGTGACGTTCCTCGATCGCTATGGCAATCGGATTGGCAGCCGCGGCATCAAACATAACGATTCGATTCCGCTGGAAGAATTTCCCGACAACCTGATCAAGGCGACGCTCGCGACCGAAGATCGCCGCTTCTACGATCACTTCGGCATTGACGTCGGCGGTACCTTCCGCGCGCTGGTGACCAATGCGCAAGCAGGTGGCGTGCGGCAAGGCGGCTCCTCAATAACCCAGCAGCTCGCAAAAAACCTCTTCCTCTCCAACGAGCGCACCATCGAGCGCAAGGTCAATGAGGCCTTTCTCGCAATCTGGCTGGAAACCCGACTGAGCAAGAACGAGATCCTGAAGCTGTATCTCGATCGAGCCTACATGGGCGGCGGAACCTTCGGCGTCGACGGGGCAGCGCATTTCTACTTCAACAAGTCGGTGCGTGACGTCAACCTCGCCGAATCCGCCATGCTCGCCGGCTTGTTCAAGGCGCCGACAAAATACGCGCCGCATATCAACCTGCCCGCCGCCCGTGCCCGCGCCAACCAGGTACTCGACAACATGGTCGATGCAGGCTTCATGACCGAGGGCCAGGTGTTCGGTGCGCGGCGCAATCCCGCTACCGCGGTCGACCGCCGCGACGAGAGCTCACCGAACTATTATCTCGACTGGGCATTCGAGGAAATGCGCAGACTGGTCGACACGTTTCCGCGCTCCTACACCGAGCGGGTGTTCGTCGTGCGCACCGCCATTGACATGAATGTGCAGCACGCGGCGGAAGAAGCAATCGAGAACCAGTTGCGTCAGTTCGGACGCGACTATCACGCGACGCAAGCGGCTACGGTCGTCGCGGATCTCGACGGTGGCGTACGCGCAATGGTGGGCGGGCGCGATTACGGCGCGAGCCAGTTCAATCGCGCGACGGATGCGTTGCGCCAGCCCGGATCATCATTCAAGCCGTATGTTTACACCACGGCGTTGCTCAACGGATTCACGCCGACATCCAAGATCGTCGACGGTCCCGTCTGCCTCGGCAACTGGTGTCCGCAGAATTATGGCCATTCCTATTCAGGGACTGTGACACTAACCCAGGCGCTGACGCGCTCGATCAATGTCGTGCCGGTCAAGCTCTCGATCGCGCTCGGCAAGGGTTCAAAGAACCCCGCTAAAGCCGGCCGCGCCAAGATCGTCGAGGTCGCCCGCAAGTTCGGCATCGTCACGCCACTGCCCGACACGCCCTCGCTGCCGATCGGGGCCGACGAGGTCAACGTACTCGAACACGCTGTCGCCTATGTGACGTTTCCGAACAAAGGCAAGGCGGTGGCTCCGCACGCGGTTCTGGAGGTCCGCACCGGCGCGGGCGATCTGGTGTGGCGTTACGATCGCGACGGTCCCGCACCGCGCCAGATCATTCCGCCTTCGGTCGCCGCAGACATGGCGGGCATGATGAGTCATGTGGTCAGCGAAGGCACCGCGCGCCGCGCGATCCTCGATGGCATTCCGGCCGCGGGCAAGACCGGCACCACAAACGCTTATCGCGACGCCTGGTTCGTCGGCTACACTGGCAACTTTGCGTGCGGTGTCTGGTACGGCAATGACGACTATTCCCCCACCAACCGCCTGACCGGCGGCGCGCTACCCGCCCAAACCTGGCACGACATCATGACAGCCGCACACCGCGGCATCGAAATCAAAAATATCCCCGGTGTTGCAACGCCAGCGAAATCGATCGCCGACGCGACTGCCAAAACCAATGCCGGCCAGGACAGTCCAACCCCGGCGCCCCCGCCTATCCTGACCAAGCGCGGAGCCGATATCCTGGTCCGTGTGGAAAAGATGCTTGATGAAGCAGCCAGGACAATCGGAAAAACATCAGCCAAAGAACCGGTCAATCCGGCTCGCTCGGACGCCCTCAATCCCGCCTTGCCCAACGGCGACGCCAAAAGCCTCGCGGCCGCAACGTCCAGCGACCGAGCAATCCCGGCGTCAGGCAAGAAATAGAGCGGGATCACGAAGTGTACCTTGTTCGCGTCGCTATCAACAATGGAATGATCACGGATGATCTTGGATCTTTCTGATCCAGACTTGGCCTGCTTCCGAGATTCGCATTACAGAAGCGCGACTCGAATGGCGGGTGAACCGCCATAGCGCCGCTTGTGATTCCACACTTCAGATCAAAGGCGTACAATAGATCGTCTGGACCTCAATACCGGAGCGCCGACACGTGCGGCTAATCATCGTCATTTTGCTGGGCCTCGGTCTCGCCACCGCGATAGGCCTCGGAGCGACCTGGATCACCACAACGCGGGGCACCGATCTCGGCACGCTAACCATCGGCGCATGGAAGGCAAAGCCAAGGATTGGATCCGCTGAGATCGACCCTTATTCGCGCGCCGCAATTGCGCGTAGCGGAGAGCTGCCGATCGGAGCTGGAGACGGCATAGCATTCCTTGCCACGGCCGACGACGCCAAGCGACCGCTCGATGGCCGGTGCGAAGTCATCGTCAGCGGCGTCACACCGGCGGCCCGGTTCTGGACGCTGACGCTCTACGACCGCAAGGGCTATCTGGTGGCGAACTCGCTGCAACGCTATGGCTTCACCAGCCGGGAGATTGTGCGGAGCTCCGACGGCTCATTCGTGGTGCATGTGACATCTCGCGCGCGCGCAGGCAACTGGCTGCCGACCGGCGGCATCGAGCGCTATGTGCTGATGCTTCGCCTCTATGATACGCCCGTCGGCGTGGGGACGAGAACCCGACGCGATGCTCCAATGCCTTCCGTCACGACGGAGAGGTGTTCATGATCCGCCTGCTGTTTGCGATCGTCGGCGGCCTTTTGCTTGGCGGGATCGTACATTTCGTCAGCGTATTGGCGCTACCGCGGATCGCCTCGCAGGACGCCTATTCGCGGCTAACGAAAATGACGACGCTGAACGCCGTGACGCCTTTGCCGCCGGCGGATCCCGGCAACTCGCTGATGCCTTTCATGGACCCCGCGTTTGCGCTCGCGGTCTGCCGCTACGACCTATCGGACGGATCGATCAAGCTCACGGTACCTGTGAGCGAGGCCTATACGTCGGTGTCATTTTACACCCAAAGCAACGTCGCCTATTACGCCATCAACGACCGCTCAGCCGGACGCAAAGTGATCGAACTCAACCTGATGACCGAAACGCAGCATCTGGAGTTGCCGGAAGAAGAGGATGTGACGGCCGCTGACCGCCTCATCATCGATTCCCCCTCGGCCACAGGTCTGATCGTTCTGAAGGCGCTGGCGCCCGAGCCGGGCATGATGGAGCAGGCGAAATCTTCTCTCGCCGCCGCAAGATGCCAGCTGCAAACTGAGCCGCCCGTGGTGAAGCCGGAAACGAAACGGTAGGCGCGGACGATCCAATAAAGCTACCCACGCGTGCGCAAGGCGCGGCCGATCACGGGGCCAGAAGCCACGGGCGGATTGGCGGTCAAGGTCGCGAGGTGCCCAATCAGGCGATCTGCGTCGGCCGCCATGCCATCCGGCGCATGAACCACCAGATGCTCGAGCGCCCAGCGATAGGATGCTATCCGCTGCTCGAGGCATTGCTGCACCCACTGCACGATCAGAGTGTTTTCCTCCATGCGGGCGACGGCGTCAGCGCGCTCACGCGGCGACAGGTCGGATACGAATCTCAGGCTGGCGTTGCGCTTGCCGTCGAGAACGAAGACCTGCCGGGCGGTATTGAAAAAGGGGTCAAAACGGGTGATGTCATCGCGGACGTCATCGATCAATTGCGCATAGCGCGACGTGTGAGAACGGTGCGGCTCGTCGATAAGCAGGCGGCCGTAAGCGGAGCGATCGAATGACGGCTTTTGCCGCCATGGCACAGCCAACGGATCGTAGTTGCCGAAGACACTCTTCCAGGCCGGCCGCGAATGCGGCGGCTCGACCAGCGGATAGGCGAGATCGCGTAACAGCCGCTCGTCGTCGGTTAGTTGAAACCGCGACGCCTGACGGCCGATGCTGCCAGTTGCTTCCGCGCCCATCCAGCGGTGCATGTCGTCGTTGCGTGCATCCTGACGAACGCGACCGAAGTCGCCGCCACTGCATGCAGCAAGCATAATGCCGGGTAGAATCACGGAAACAAGCGAAGTGAGGCGTAAACGTTTCAGCCCTGCCATGGCGAGCGGCGTCCCCTGCATCTGCCGCGCCTGGATCAGGAGCGGGCACGACGGCGACGTCGGCGCCCCGCAGCCGCCCCCTCTTCCGGACCGCTGCCGCCGCTGGTTTCGTCGGTTGTGCGGTCGATCCGTATTACCGGCAGGATCACGACCGTTCCGCCCATGTGATCCGAAGAGCGATTTACCGTTAATCCCAGCCGCGAAGCATTTGCCGGAAATGCAATAACGGTGCCCATGCTCAGTTTCTCCTCGCCCCAGCGCTCGTCGCGATTTGGGCAACGGCGCGCCCGGATTTAGAACCCCGCATGGTTAACGGCCTGTTAACGGCAAGCTATTGGTTTTATTGATGGAGGGGCGACGAACGACAACCGCGTGCGCCGGTATGTTCTCTTGCCGTTCCAGGATTGCGCCACGGCCCCGCCGGCATGGCCCTTCCGGTTGATGGACCCCGCTGAAGTTCAAGCGCCGCACCAAATCCAGCTATGCCGATGATAAGGCCGTGGACGATTTTGCTCGCGTCGCCCGAGATGAGGGCGCGCGTCTCTCGATTACGACCAGAAGAAGCGCCCGGCAGAACCACTGAGCAGCGACGAAGCCCCGCAGATAACCTCGACGAGATCGCGAGATTGTTGGGGCAGGATAAGACAGGCCGCGGGTCGTCTTAATTTGAGTGATTAAATCGCACTCGGTGGTTGCAATTATCATAAAAATCGTCCGATACTGCAACCTGCCGTCCAAGGCTGGGGATGCGAATGTCACACTGGACGATATCTCAAGCCTGTTTCTTTACGAAGCGCTCCGCAGTTTCGATCACTTTCTGCCGAGACTCGCTATCCGCGATTTGCATAAAAGCCTTTATCAGGCGGTTCGCGTCGTTCAGATGATCGCCGCGTTCTCCGCTGACATCACCGCGCATCTGCGTGAGCAAGCTCCGCAGCGCATCCAAGGTTTCGTCGTTCATAATAATGCTTCCTCGGTTAGGATAAATGCCAGAACTCGGTAAATATGAAGCACTTCAAAAATCGATCGACGACGCCTGGGACATAGCCAGGCGGCTCGATTTAGAGCTACTCAAATTCCTTCTGGAAATGGCGAAACTTGAACTTTATCGGGAGATAGAGGCCGCGATCAATTCAAGCACGGCCGAGCGTCCTGAAAAGGAATCGCCGCCTTGCCAAACGCTACAATAACACCAGAACGTTAACGAGATCGCGGTTTTTATAGTTAATTCAGTTCCTGAATACTAACCATTTTCCCTCCGAGGGTTTCTGTTAGAAGCAGTGAAAGCCCGACGCTACGAACAGACCCCGGGCTAGTGCGGGTGGAACAGGCCTGGAAGAACAGGCCAGGAGTATCCCCGATCTGGTCTCCTTACCGGCGATACTGGCCCTGCTTAACACGACCCAGATATCTGTTTTTGCGCGGGATCAAATAGGCCGCTCCATCAACACCCACCCGAGCAGCGCCAACGTCACGCCCGCGCCGAGCGCCTTACCTGCGAGGTCGGGGGCGACTGTGGTTTATCAGCAGCATAAGTCGCTTTGAAAACGACCAACCCCTTGCGACGACTCAAGAATCCAGATGAAATCGCGGGCGATTCGTCTTGAAAAGAAAAACGGCCACCGGTTGCACCCGGAAGCCGTTTGGATCGAGGCGAGATGTGCAAAACCCGTTGTCGTCGCACATCCTGAAGGAAAGACCTCGATTGAGTGCACAACACTCTGATTTGGGTACCTCTGTCAAGACGACAGCCGTTGAACCAGTCAAAGGGAAAGAACATGACTGGAACGAAGTCTGGCGGCGGTCGCCGCGAACCCTCGTATCGTATCAAGCCGACTGATGTTCCGATTATCAAGAAGCGCATCGCTATCGGTGACTTCTTGAACCGGATCGCAGCGGACTACGATGTGAACCCCGGACGGATTTCTGAGATCAAGAAGGGGCGTAAGTTCGCGCACATCCAAGCCGCACGCTAGGCAATAACGGGGAGGCGCAGCGAAAGTTGCGCCTCTTCCCTTCTAGCCGCATCCTCCCAACACTATTCCGATCCCCAACAGCAGAGCCGCCTGCACCGAGCACCCTGCCCGCCAGATCACTCCCGCTGTCGCAGAGGCGCATCCAGCCTGCGACAAAGACCAACACGATTCCGAAGCTGAACAGCAGGGAGCCGATGGGGGCGAGGATGGTGGTCATGTCCCTGCCCTCGGATCAACGATCGTGAATCCCGCGATCGAGCGCGGATGAACGCGGGTCTTGCCCCGGCCTGAATTGGCATCCCAAACCAGCCACGTCCTGCCGTGCAGGTGCCGCTTGAGCACGAACACATGGCCTCGCCTCGCCGCGACCATGCCCGGTGCCGGAGCGGCCCTTGGGAAGCGCAGCCAGTTCGCCGCGAGGTTCAATCGCGGGATGATCCGACCGAAGATATGGAGCGAAGCCCCGCAGCCGCAGTATCGGCGCGGGCAGCCGCGTGGACGGCCGCCGACGATGCGCCCCGCACCGGTCGCCATGACACGATGAAGGCCGGGAGGGATCGGTTTAATTGCGGGATTTTCCCGTAATAAGCGGGATTGTTGAGACATATCAATATGGTGCCGATGATGCCTCAGCCTCGCATCGGCGCTCGACGCAAGCAGGGCGGCGCAAAGCGCCGCCAGAATGACGGTTGGTCGCATGGTGATCTCCGATGTTTCAGGTGAAGGGCTGGTTCAGCCGCGCATCCAGGCGGCGATCTTGGCGATCGATTCCCCGACCATGACGAAGCCGGCAAGGATGCCGATCAGCCCGACGATCACCCACTTCATGAACGTGCCGACTGTGCGGATGGCGCCGACGAGGCGGATACCGTCATTGAGCGTGTCGATTTCGTCATCGCGCAGATTGGAGAGGAAGTCCTTGGTGCGCTCCGGGAGGTCGTCGAACCGCCGTGCATCGCTCATTGCTGCCCGCCCTTACTTCTTGATGATGCGCGCGACATTCTCAAAGCCGCGCTTTGCAAAATAGAACCCCACGATGAGATTCGCCGTTGTCTCGATCCAGCCGCCGAGCGGGTCGGTTGACCCAAGCCCGAGCACCTTGTCGTAGATCAGCAGCTTGCCAACGTAGACCGCGACGGCGTAGCCCATGAGCTTGTCGGGCTCATACCAGTGGCCCAGCGCGGCGACGCGATATTCGGACTGCACCTCGATCTCGCGCTGCTGGACGGCCAGCTCGCGCGTCGCCAGATCAGCGGCGATGCGATCGGCGTCATTGCCGGCCGACAGCTTGGCCTTGTAGGCGTCCAGCGCCTTGTTCAGCAGTGGGCCGGTGAGCAGCGACGCGAGCCATGAGAGGACGGCAGTCACTTCGCCACCTTTGCGATCGACCGCAGCCGCGCCACGATGGTGATGCCGGAGACCAGCATCGCGAAGTAGCCGAGATACTGAGGGTTATCTTTCAAGAGCGTCATCACCTGGTTCTTGAAGTCCGGCGCGCCAAGCAGCGTAGCCAGCGGGTCGACATAGTCGAAGGCCACAGACGACGCGGCGACGACGAGCGACCATGCAACGGTCGCCGACCGGCCGAACAGAGCCCACACCTTTCCCCAGAAGGTATCGGCCTCGGCATAGAATCTCTTCAGCGCGGGCAGCGCCCTGAGAACCGGTCGCGCGAAGATCACGTAAGCGGCGATGAGCCCGGGGATGATGAACAGGAACCAGATCATTTTGCCCTCCTGAAGATTGCGATGATGGCCATGAAAAAGGCCGTCCAAACGGACGGCTGCGGGGTGGGTTGAGACAACTGCCGATCGGGCGGCGCGGGATCAGGAACGGGCTCGGGAGGCGGTACGACCACGGCGGCCACTTCGACAGGCGCTTTCAGCCCGCGCTCAAACAAGGCGGCTTCCTTGTCGCGACGGATCAACAGGCCCCGCAGGCTGTCGTCACCCGCCCAGATACGCTTCATCGATCGGAGTTCTGTCGGGATCGCCGAGAAGCGCTTGGCGGCCATATGCGCCCTGATGTTGCGCATCTCCTGGTAACGCGAACCGGAATTGCTGAACGAGGCGCCCCGATTGTAGACCAGCGACACCAGTGCGCCCTTGCAGTCCGGCGACAGCTTGTCCCAATTCGGCAGATTATCGGCGAGCGCTACGTATTTCGGCAGGGACGTGTTGCTGAACACCGCCAGGGCGGCGGCCCATGGCACGTCAACCTTGCTGCGCACCGACGCCAGGGCGCTCGCTGCTCGCGTTCCGGTTAGCCCTGCGACGGAAGCAAGAGCCAGAACCATAGGGACCGGCAGCACCCCTCCCCAATCTGAGCGAATCTGTGCGGCGGTCGAATAGCCGCAGTCGTAACCGATCCCGATCGTGACCCCGGACGCACCTCCCGGCCGGGTCGGCCGACGATAGAGCTTGTTGTAGACCGCCTCGCTCGACACTTCGAACTCGACGATCAGATCAAAGGCAGCCTGGGAGATGCCGTGCAGCCGCACGCCAGCGCCCCCGGAATCGAGGTTGGGCATTGGTGGTCCTTTCGTTGACTTTTTCGAAATGATCGCGGGTAATAAGATTCACCGAACGGGAATCAAAGACCATGGATTATGCTATCGCCCGAAGGGGGCTGACCGCTCTTGCGCCCGGAGATGTCGTTGCGCTCCGATCTGGAGGCCCGCGAATGACAGTGGTTCAAGTGCTCAAGGATCAGGTCGAGTGCACTTGGTTTGTGAACGGTCAACCGGTCAAGCAAAGCTTCCCGCCAAGCTCATTGCGATACATGGACGTGATCGGAACGATTTGTCGCTGGTTTGTGAGCGATTAGCGTCCTCGGTCAGTGATCCCGGAAATGGTAATTCCTAGCTCCGTAATTTTTTTCGCCTGCTCCGCTACGATCCGTTCGAGAATCGAGATGCGCTTCCGTGCATCCTTCGCACCCCACAGGGCAAGAGGCGAGAGTTGGCCATAGTCAACGGTCCAGACATCACCTTCACTCGATGGCTTATGCACCGCCTGAGGGAAGACCTTTTCCGTTCGCTGTGCAGTAACGCCCAACATGGTGACCCCCGGTCTCGACTTGAACTCGTAATCACCGACCCACAGTTCGTCCAGACGCCGCCCCCAATCGATGCCCGACTTATCGAACTTGGTTTTCAAGCGCTCATCAGATGTTGTCGCGTAAGTGACGCCGGTTCCGTTGTAATTGATGTCGCCAACGACAGAACCGTTGCGATAGAACAACTGAAAGCTGTTGCCTGATACCATCCCGCTCCCGGCGCGAATTTGTACCTGCCCATAGTTTGAATTGACTGACGCTAATATGCCGGGGCTAGAGCCAAGCGGACCTAATGTTAACGACGATCCGATGGTACTGGAAGAAATGCTGGCAGCGGTTGAGAAGCTGAGATTACCGCCAACCACAGCCGAGCCGCTCAACGTCAGCAGGCCGCTTGAGTGCGTGACGGTGTAGTTGCCGTTGGCAAAGTTAAGGACGCCACCACTAGCCAAGTACACGTCGGACCACGAAGATGAAGCCGTACCAAGCCCTCCACCATCGTTGGTCGCAGGCGAAAGATTGCCACTGTCATCAAGAGTTACCTGCGAATCCTGAAGGATAGTGCCCGTGGTGCTGTCGAAGCGTGCGAGTGCATTGTCAGTCGACGACGCTGGGCCACTGACATTCCCCGAACCTGCCGGTGTTGCCCATGTCCCGTCGCCCCGCCAGAACGTTGACGATGATGCGCCAGTCCCGCTGTTCAGGTTCGCAACCGGGAGATTTCCGGTCACGTCAGAGCCGAGCCTTACCGTCAGAGTGTTGCTCGCGCCGCTAATGGTTTTGTTCGTGAGTGTGGCGATGGCAGCGTTCTTCGTCGCATCAGACGTGTTATCGACATTGCCGAGCCCGACATCACCCTTGACCAGGCCGGTCGGCGTCGTGATCGCGGGAGACGTGAGCGTCTTGTTGGTCAGGGTCTGAGCGTCGCTGGTGCCCACCACGGCTCCGGCCGGCGCGGTCTTGAGCGCGAAGGCATCCAGATCAGCGTCCCACGCCTGCACGTCGGAGCCGATCGCAACGCCGAGGCTGGAGCGTGCAGCCGATTCCGTGGTCGCGCCGGTCCCGCCATTGGCAACCGCAATGGTGGTGCCGTTCCACGTTCCGGCCGTGATGGTGCCGACAGTCGCGATATCGGTGCCGATCAGCTTCGACGCGGCGATGCTGCCGGCCAGCATACTGTTGGTGACCTTCCCTGCCCCGATCGCCGTGGTGCAGGATCCGGCCGAGGTCGAGATATCGCCGGTCAGCGCCGGCGCCTGGGTGCAGGCCCATGAGCCCGAGATATCAGAGAACGCCGGCTGCGAGGCGTGTGGGACGCCGGACGTCGAGATCGAATCCAGCCATTGGCTTGCGGTCGGCGCGATGGACTGCACGCCGCCGAGCGTCGAGCTGGTCGGATCAGGCAGCCGCGCGGCCGGCAGCGTGCCCGTGGTGAGATCGGACGCATCGCCCGAGGTCGCCACCGCCACGATCGGCGCACCGTTACGGTATGGCGTCCAGACGTGCGTGGAGGTATCGAGCGCGCCATAGGTGACCCAGATCGCGCCGTCGTAATATTTGAACAGCACCGGGCTCGCTGCGGTGTCCGCCCAGCATTGATACGGCAGCGGCGCGCCGGACGGACCGTTCGCCGGCGCCGAGGATCCCCACGAACACGAGGCCAGCGCCCGCAGGCCGGGATTGAGATAGGTGCCGGCGAAGGTCGACATCGACATCGGACCAGTGGTCGGCGCGACGTAACTCGATTGCTCGGCCGCCATCGCAGGCGTGACAAGTAACAGCGCAGCGCAAAGCGCGCCGGGAAGGCGTTTCTGCAGCATCGGATGAATCCTGTTTGGGCTTTAAGGAATAACGCGAATGACGCAACGCGCAGTCAGCGTCGGCTGCACGGTTCGGAACGAAGCACCGGACCCGCCGGACGACACGGTGCCGGCGGGCGTGTATCCGCCGCTCGAAAAGAGGAATGTGGCCGAAGTCGACGGAGCCAGCATTTGGAACGGGCCAACGCCGCCCGAGGATTGAAACCCGAATTGGCCGGCAACAGAACCCTGCACGACGTTGGCTGACGGCGAGTTGACGGTGATGGTCGCGGGCGTTCCGGTAAAATCGAACGTCGTGCTGGGAAGCTGCGACTTGCTGGTGAGGTTGTTCTTCTCGTTGCCGAGATCGACGTTCATCGCACTGGCGTACTTGCCGGCCCAGGTCGCCGTCAGCCGACCGGCGCCGACATCAAGGCCCGCGATGACCCGGCCGCGGCAGTCGGGCACGCCGATGGTGGTGTTGTCGCCGCCGGTGCCGTAACCGGTGAGGAACACGGTCACCGGCGCGGTGCCCGACGACGTCACGCAGGATGAGCTGTTCAGCGTGATCGTCTTCGCGACCGATGAAAAATCCGCAACGGTACATCCGGAGCCGATTCCCGTGCCCTCGACCGGCATCCCCACGCCAACATCCAGAACGTCATCCGCGACCGTGATGACGGCGTTCCCGTTGATGCGGGTGCCGTTCTGCACCTTCACCATCTTGGCGGCATAGGCCGGATAGCTCGCCCGCGAGATCGCGCGGCCGTCGCCCGGAAGGTAGAGATCGGGCACCGCGCCCTGGAACGAATAGTCAGGACGCCCTACGGCCGCGACATCGATCGGAATGCCGCTGTCCCGGATGAATTGCGTGACCTCCCAATTGCCGGAGCCGAGATGGGTGACGATCGCCCGGTCGCCCGCGGCCGTGGTCAGGTCGAACCCGCCCGGCACCCGCAAGGCTGACGAGTTGGTCAGGACCAGCGCGCCTTCGAAGCGCAGGATTTTCACCGCCCCTTCCGGCGCGCTCGAGCCGAAGCCCGCAACCGTCGTGGTGCCGGTGACGGTGACGTTGGCCTGCGGTACCGAGCCGAGATCGACAGTGGAGCCGGACGCGATGGAGGCAAAGCCGCCGCCGCCGATCGTCCCGATGAAGGCGCTTGTGGTGGGATCGAAGCCGCCGAGCACGGCCCATCCGCCGTTGATGTACCGCTTCCAGCTCCACGGCGTGGTGGAATCGTCGATCCATTCCAGCCCGTCGACGGTCGCACTCTCGACGTTGGCCGGCGCACTGTTACCCTTGTTGCCGCTGGCGATGGATTTGAAGGCGTCGCCGATCTTCTGGCTATATTGCACCCCGGTATAGATGCCAGACGTCGGCGGGACCAGTTCGTTCTGAACCGCATAGGCCGAGAACAGAGACTGCACGGCGCCAGCCGCGAACATGCCGCTTATCGTCGCGATGGCGACGATACTGAGACTTCGTTTCATGGATGTGACCTTCAGTAGCCGCGAACCAAAAGATTGACGCCGGCGCGGGCGACGTTGCTGCCGGCGTTGACGACATGCACGGTGCAGCCCGCCAGCGTGAGGTTGGTGACCTTCACCTCATCGCCGTTGGCGCCGTTGATGATGGCGCGCTGGACGTGCGGGACGTTGGCGCCGTTCGGGCCGCCGTTGAACGGCGTCGGCGCCAACCCGCCGGCGGGAATGCCGTCAAAGCCGCCGGAGTAGAACACCACGTCGAGACCGGTGTCCGGCACATCCAGCTCGGTGTAGTCGTCGTTGCGGTCGGGCACGTCGACGAACCATCGAAACTTGGTGCCGGTCGCGTCGGTCGTGGCATCATTCGTGATCAGCACGAAGCCCGGCACGAAATAGCGCGCCACCCGCGTGCCGGATGAAATCGCGACCCAATCCAGCCAGGTGATGTCACCGGCGAAGATGTCGGCCGGATCGAAGATATCAGGCGCGGCGAAGACATCGGTCTCGCCCTCGACCGCAAAGCGCCAGATCGGAAACGCCTGGATGAACCGCGTCGGCGAGGTGCCGAGAACATCGCCTGAGCCGAGCACATCAAGCTGCGCCAGAAAGTCATCGCCCTGCAGCACGCCGGAGGCCTCGAATTCCGTCCAGAACCGGCATTCCGCCGGCCGGCCGATGTCGACGATGGTCGGCGAGACATAGACCGCGATGTGCAGGCCATCGAGCGCGAGCTGGTCGATGATTTCTTGGGCAAATGCCTCGCCTATCGATTCCCCGACATCGGTGCGGATGAAGCTGCCGCTGATCACGCCGCCGTCGAGGCTTCCCGGCCAGCCCTCGGTGAGTTCGTCTCTCGACACAATGATGTTGCGCGAGATGATCGAGCCCGCGATCGTGATCGACGATGTCGTGACGCTGTAGATCCGGCTCGCGAACGGCGACAACACATAGGCGCGAATGTGATAGGTGCCGTCGCCGGTCGTCGGCCATGGCGGCTGGGTGACGACGTCGCCGACCACGAGGCCGGTGTCCCAGCTCGTTCCCTTGCGGACCTCGTAATAGACCGTGCGCTGGTCCTGCACCGTGTCCCAGCCGAGCACGGTCTGGCCGTCGACGCTGCGCTGATGCAGGTTGGTGATATCGCCCGGCGGGAAGGTGAGCCCGAGCAGCGACAACTGCGATGTGGTGACCCAATTGGAGACCGTGCCATCGGCAAAGATGCATCGGACCCGGTAGGTCCACGACCCGGCCGAGGTCAGCGGCACGTCGACGCTGGTGTGCGGCGGCAGCACCGAGGCGACCGTGGTCCAGACGCCGCCGCCGTCATTGTCGATCGACTGCACCTCGAACGAGGCGATCCGGCCGAACCGTGGCACCTGCCAGGACAGACGCACCAAAGCGCGAACCGATGCGCCATAACCGTCGATCACCTCCAGCCAGGTCAGGCCCCGCGGCGGCAGCGAGAACGGGTCAGTCGGAATCGTGACGTTCGGATTGTAATCCGGGATCGCGCCGCTATCGGCGCTGGAGATCTCCGGCGCATCGTCGACCAGCGTCAGCGTCGCGATCAGGTCTTTCTGATGCGAGATGCCCTGCACCCGGTAGACGGCCGATTCCCGGTCAGTCTCGCCAAAGCTGAACAAGGTCCCCTGTGTGACGCCGGTGAGATCGCCGACCAGCGTCAGCTGCAGGTAATCACCGGCTGCGGTCTCCTCATCGACGGCGCGATCGATGGTGCGCGCATCCTCCGGAACGCGAAACTGTATGCCGTAGGTCTTGCCCTCCTCGATCGTCACCTGTTCGTCGAAGGTGACTACCTGCCCATCGACCGATTTGACCCGACCCGAGGCCAAGCCGATCAGCATCACGTCATAGGTGACGCGGACGCGGTCGCCACGGGTGCAGACCAGATGCTCCCAGCCCACGTTCAGCGTGATCTTCTCAGGCCGGAGCCGCGATTGCGCGATGTGAAACCGGCCCAGTTTCCAGATCTGCGCCGGATCGGTGACGCCGGGAAACTCGATGCCTTCGAACAGCGAGGCGTTGGCTGCGCTATAGCCGTCGTCATAAACGATGCGCTCGTCCTGGGTGTAGCCGTTGGCCGCGTTGATGAACGAGACGCGCCAGCCGTGCGGCTGCTGGACATAAGGCTTCTGGCCCTGGAATCCCCAGGAGTTGCGCGGCGTGAAGTGCTGCACGATCGGATCGGACGGCCGGTCCCAGACCACACCCCATTTGCCGTCAAGAAAGGTTGGAACGGCGCGGCCGGCCGCCGCGATATCGCAGAGCTTGTCATAGACTGAGCCCGCGCCGGTCACGACCTGGTTGAACTTGAACCCGTTGATCTGGCAGTAGTTCGACCATTCGATCAGGCTTGCGAGATCGATCGCCGAATCCGGCCGCGGGCGCGCATTGGCCGGCCCCTGCAGCACATGCCGGAACAGGTCGGCGGGATTATTCGTCGTGACGTTCGGGACCCATGTCGAGCCGTTCGACGAATTGGCAACGATGCTCATCACCTCGCCGTTGAAGGTATCGATCACGCCGGACAATTGATCGGTCGCGCGGATGCGCAGCGCCGTGAGCGCCAGCCACTTCGGAAACCTGATCGGCTGCTCGATCTTGACGCTGCGCAGCGCGGTCCAGACGATCTTTTCCTTGATCTTGTCGTCGTTCTTCTCGGCATTGACCTTCTGGACCATGACCTCGTATTGGCCGGGGCTCGGCAGCACGACGCGGGCGCCGCGCCGGGTCGGGCTGGTCGATCGGGTAAAATGCACAGCCGCGAAAATCGTCCAGCTACTGCCGCCGACAGGGCGATAATAGGCATTGCACTGCACGTCATAGCCTTCGGCATCGCCGGTCTTTTCGTTGATGATGTAGATGCCTTCCGTCGCGGTCCAGTCGACAGAGACCTCGCCTGTCTCGGGAGGTGTGGTCTGGATAATCGAATCCACCCCGCCCGTGAGCGTGATGTTCAGCGGCACCTCGTCGACCTGCATCGGATAGAGCGTGATCGGCGCATCGCCCGGAAACCCCTGCCGGTGCTCGACCTGGTAATCCGAAAAGGACGACAGCGGCGTCTCGCCGATCTTGAGCGATGACACATCGATATAGAGCGGCCCATAGCCCCAGCAGAACAGCAGCCGCAACCACTGATCCTCGCCGACGATTTCGGTGTAGGGCTTTGCCGCAAAGAACGGTGACAGCCGATGCCGCCCGAGGACCACAGGGACTATACCGAACGGATTTTGCTGGTTCTGCGCGCCCTGGATTGAATTGAGCGACCTTGAGTTGACGGTCTGTTGCTCGGCCGGAGGTCGCACCGGAAACAGCGCGTTGAGCGCCAGCGTCCCGGCAAGCATGATGCCGCCGGCGGCCAGCGCCGCGGCGGTCGAGGCTCCGACCGTGATGCCGGTCGCACCGAGCGCCGTGACCAGCGCCGGCGCCGCATAGGGCGCAATCACCAGCGCCGCGACCGTCACCACAAGGCCCAGCACCGAGCGCCAGATGTTGCCGCCATCCTGCAAGCGCGGGATGAAGGTGACGGTCGCGCCTTGCTTGACCCGGACCCGCGACCAGTTCTCCTCCGGAATGATGTGATCGTTGATCCGAACGATCAGGTCGCGCCGCCGATGCCAGCCAGGCTTGTGACTGAGCGCCTCGCCCAAAATCTCTGTGATCGACCATCCGGCCGGAACGCGGCAATGAATGCGAGCGCCGGCCACGGCGTTGAGCGGATGCGTGGTGCCATAGACCGAAACCGTCGCCGCCGGCGGGATCAGCTCGCCGTCGATCACCGCAGGTACAATCGCGTGCATTCATGCGTTTCCGTAGCGGTAGAACCCGACAACGCGGTTGGCGAGCGATCCGGAGCGATAGCGCTCGATCCGGCTCGTCATTCCCTTTGAGACGTGCAGCAACCGCCCCGGCGATGTGACGATACCGATGTGGCGAGGAAAACGGCCCTCGCGCATCAAGACGCCATCGAACGGTTGCTCCTGTCCTTCGGCGATCATCGACCACGCATCCAGCCGGCCGGCAATCAGCCGAGCCATGGCGGCACGATCAGCGGCGGTGACGTACTGCTCGGCATAGGACGGCAGGTCGATGCCGCGCAGCTCACGCATGACAAGCGCGACCAGCCCCCAGCAATCGACGCCAGTGGCCGGGTCCCTGCCCTTGTCAAGGTACGGGATGCCAACAAATCGGTCAAACATATCTTCACCGAGCGGCACCCGACCCTCTATCCTGAAACAGCACATGACGAAGGAGGAAGACATGGATAACGACAAAGCGAGATCGATCGTCGCCGCCGGCAAGGCTCACGGCCAAGGCGGCGTCATTCGCCTTCTACTGGCCTATTGCGCCGGCCGAGAGCCCGACCCGAGAGCGTGGCTGACGCACATCCAAGGTCTTGCTGAAAGGAAGACTTGAAGGGCACGGCGATGCCGGGCCTCAGCGATCAGGAGGGCCTACTGGCGATGAACGCCGGACTTCTGACCATTAGAGATCTTTTTGACGGCCTGGAGACGTAACGGCCTATGCTTCCAGATCATCATCTTGCGCCGCTTTGTATCTGCCGTCACCTTCATGTCACCTCTCAATAAAACAGCCCCGGAAAATACGCCGGCGAGAACGTGCCCGACGGGTACGGCTCTGTGACCAACGCGTCGATCGTGAGGTCGAACGTCAGGAACGATGCGTCATAGGTCAGGTTGGTCATGTCCATGGCCGGCCAGGTCATTTCGACGGTGTCGGGGTCCGACGCCAGAACCACCTCGATCTTGACCGCCGGCGGTGTCGACACCGAGCGCGCCAGCGGGATCAGGCCGCGCGTGACATTCGCGATCGTCAGCTTCGAGGCCGGCGGCGACTTGTCCTGCTCGTCCGGCAGCGTCACGTCGATGCCGGCATAGAGGAAATCGATCCCGCGAGATCGCGTGCGGTACATCAACGGATCGGTCGAGAAGCGCTCGGTCGGGTCGGTCGACAGGTAAATCGGCTCAGGCAGCTCGGGGTGCGTGATCGTGACCAGCAGGATCGGCACTTCGCCGGATTCCTGCCCGAACAACTCCTGACGGAAATTGAGCGACAGCACTCTCATGGCAACACCATCAGCGTGAGGTCGACGCGATAGAGGCTATTCGACAGCCTGAACCGGGTCGGGGCGCTTCCCTTCGGAAACTTGACCAGCAAGGTCTCATCCGCCGCCGTCTGGCTCGGGAACTCGAACGGGAGCGAGCCGCCGAGAAGCGTTTCGTCGAAGAAGGTGCGCAGCGTCTCGAACTGCGCTCCCGTCATCACCATTTGGCCGGACATCGGGCGTGTGGCCGCAGTGGTGCGCCGGCGAGATATCGGCGGACCAACATCAGGCGCATATTCCAGCACACTGTCCGCAAGCCCCTCGCGGAAGCTATCGAGCAGAAGATACCGCGGGAGCGTTTCGGGCCAGGCGTCAACCATCAGCGTCTCGCCAATCTTCCGCGTTCACTTAGCGTCCGGTTGGTCGCGCTCCCTGGATTGGCGACATTCTTCGCCGTGATTGAGTCCACGAACGCTTCGATGTTGATCTGCCCGTTACTGCTGCTCTGCTGCACCTGACCCGCCCTCGTTGAGTCTTCAATCAGGTTCACCGTGATCCGCGGCGCGGACGATCGCCCACCTGCCATAACCGTCGGAATGTCGACGGCGCCGCCATTCGCGAAGCTTTTCCGCAGCCGTTCCAGTTTGTCGACGCCGATCGCCCTCACGCTTTCGGCGTCGAACACATACTCGCCCTTATGCACCACGCCGGCTGGCTGATATTTGCCGCCGCGGCCGGTAAAGCCGCCGGTGTCGAAGCTGCCAAAGCTGAACGCGCCGGCGAGCGGATTGAACAATGACGATCCGCCACCGCCCAGCATCCCGGCAATCGGCCCAAGCACCGCCTTCTTGATCGCGATCCGCGCCAGCTCGTGCATGATAATGTTCGTCATCGATTTGAACGCATCGGCAACCGAGCGTGTGCCGGTGATGACATCGGCAAGCTCGTCAGACATCCGATCGAGCGACTGGACGGCGACCTGCTCAAGCTGCTGGCCGATGTTGGCCGATTCCCGCGCGAAGGTAGCGAGAGGGCCATTCAACTGCTCAAGCTGCCCGCGCGCCTTGGCGTAGGCGTCGGCCAGCTCATTGATCTTCGCCCGCTGTGCCTCGGTGACCTCGGTGTTCGCCTTGCCGGCGCGATGATTGGCCTCCCGCGCTGCCGTCTCCAGTTCGACCACGACCCGCGCCCGCTCCCGCGCTGCCACCGTTTGGTCGATGGTGGACACTTCGACGCCCATCAGGTCGATCTGGCGCTGTGTCATCGCCATCCGGCGCTCGAATGTGTCGCGATCGGAGCCGGCGCCCTTCTTCGCCGTCGCGGTTACCGGGTTATCCTTGAGGCTGATTTTTTTTGTCGCGAACGGCGAAAAGGCGTCGTCAAACCTGCTCGACGCGGGCTTCTTGGCCGCCGCCTTGTCCGCCTCCGCGTTGGCGGCCGACATCGCCTTGCGCAGCGCGTTGAATCCTTCCGCCCGACTGGCGATTGCATCGCCCGCAGCCCGCTGAGCGAGCGATCCGGAGGTGTCAAACAGGAAGCGGTAAAGGTTCTGAAACGACGGGTCATTCCAAAGGTTCTGCGCGGCCGCGCCAAGGGCGTCCAAGCCTCTGTTGGTGTCCTGGAGGCTCTTGCTACTCGCCAGAGACGTGAAGGCGTCAGCGAGCTTGGTCACGGCAGCGGCGAGCGTATCAAGGGCCGACGTTGCCGCCCTGCTCGCGCCGCTGGCGTCATTGATGCGCTTGGCCGCGTCAACGGCGGCATTCTGCAACCGCTCGAACCCCTGCGCAACCGTGAGTGACGCGCCGGCAACCTGCTGGTTGAGCATCACGGCTCCGGCCTGGAACCCCTTGAAGAACGCGGCCGACGACACCTTCCCGTCGACGACAAGCTGCCGCAGCTTTGCGACTGACCCGCCGGCCTCGGTGATGCCGTTGGCCGCGGCCTGCACGATCGGCAGCGCGCCTTCCAGCATCGAATTGAATTCCTCAGCCCGCACCACACCGGAGCCGAGCGCCTGCGATAACTGCAACAGCGCGCCGGATGATTCCGCCGCCGACTTTCCCGACACGCGCAGCGCGACGGCTACGTTGTCGGTAAACTTGAGCAGTTGCTCGGTCGAGACGCCGAGCTCTTTCTGTACCAGGCTGGCGCGGCCATAGAGCTGCACCAGAGCCTCGAGCGGCGCGGCATTCTTCTGCGCCGACACGAACAGCGCGTCATAGACCTTGGTCAACTGCTCGCCGGAGAGGCCGGCGACCTTCAGGGCGTTATCGATGCGCGTGGCGGTGTCGATGAGCTTCTGTGCCTCGCGCACGGAGAAAGCAGCCGCGAGGGCGCCAACCATACCCTTGCCCAGCCCCGCGAAGGTTCCGCCCATCTTCTTGCCAAGCCCATCGAACTGTTTCTCGATATTTTTGGTGCTGGCGCGCGAGTCCGTTTCCAGCTTCTTGAGCGCGCGCTGGATCTGGCGGGTATCCGCCGAGATCGACAACACCATTTGCTCGAGGTCTTGGGCCATCAGCCGTATTTCTCCAGAAGCTTCGCCATCTCGTCCTCATCAGGAGGATCGGTCCTGTCGGGGTCGGCGTGCATCTCGTTGAAGATGTCGACCGCGTCGAAGAACTCTGTGACGGTCACCGCCCAGAAATCCGCCGGCCGCCAGCCCATCGGTCCGACAGCGGTTTTCAGCCAGTCGCGCCAGGGGAAGGGCTTGTCGTCCTCGTCGCCGGCGCGCCTTCTTCGTCGGCTTCGGCTTTTCCCTCGGCATCCTTGAGGTGATGGCTAAGCGCCATGCTGAACGCCTTGGCGCAGGCCGGGAAGTCGGAAAGCGACAATTCCGCCGCGGCGCGCGCCCCGTCGCCCTTGACCGCGAGGTGCTGCACACCGGCGATCGTCGCCGCAACCTCGACGCCGAGCAGACGCTGATAGAGGTCGCCGAACGATTTGCAGTCCAGCGCGGTCGAGACCGCAGCCAACCTGCCGATCTCGGCGGCGATCACCAGATCGACAGAGCCGACGCGGAGCGGCACTTCGCCCCGCGCGCCATTTGCTGACAACGCCATCGGTTACGCCCCGATAACGTCGGCGGTGCCGCCACTGGTCGCGGTCGCGCTGCCCGACGAGTTGGTGGCGGTGACCGCGACCGTGATGGTGGCTCCGATATCGCCGGTAACAGGGATGTAGGTTTCCTCCGTCGCGCCAGAGATATCCGCACCGTCCTTCTTCCACTGGAAGGTGAACACCGCCGAATGCGTCCAGGTGCCGACGTTCGCCGACAGCGTCTGACCCTCCTGGGCGATGCCGGCGATCGACGGCAGCAACGTATTGACCGGCGCGCCGGACTCGGCCGTGAAGGTGAGCGGTCCCGCCGCCGAGAAGGTAGCCGAGAACTCCACATTGCCTTCCATTTCTCCAGATGCCTCATAATCGGAGACCATCCACGAGCCGGCATACGTACCATCACCTGGCACGACCACCTGAGCGTTGAACAACTCGCCGGCGCGGATATGGCCCATCAGGATCGCCTGAGTGGCACCGCTGATAAACTTGCCGGAGCCGGTGAAGGTGCGGTTGACGATGCCGGGTTCGGCGGTTTTCTGCACGGCCCCGCCGGGATTCTCGCAATCCGGCACGGTCGTATCGATCTCGCTGGCTGACAGGTTGAAACTGCGGGTTGTCAGGCCGCACAGATTGGCGAAGGCTTCCGGGCTTCCCCCGTCCCCAATCTTGATGAGAAGCAAGCGGCCTTTTTGCTGCGACATGAGAGCGTCCTTTCACGACAAAGCGCCCCGCGGTCGCAGGACGGTCAAGGTTGAAATTTGCGGGTAGTTACTCGGTGACGATGGCGACGAACTCGACGACGCCATGAGACGTCAATCCATCGGCATCGCGGAAAACGCGGGTTTGTCGATGCTGCAACGTGATAACGGTGTACGTCGCCAGCGTAGCATCCCAATTGTGCATCGATTTCGCGACGGCGTGCGCAATCTTCTCAGCTTCGACAAAACCAACGCCGCGTGACCAGACATCAACGCCGAAATTGATCTCGTAGCCGGTAACACACGTCGCATCATCTTGCAGAATGTCGACGCGGGCGAAATTGACATACGGAAACGGCGCATCTTCGGGCACGTTGTCATAGACGCGGCCGCCGATCAGAGTCGACAGCGCCATATCGGCCTTGAGCCGCGCCACAATTACGCCCTGCAATTCCAACGATGGCGAGGTCATCCGGATTTGGCCTTTCGGATCGATTTATTGACGGCGTTCGCCATCTTCCGGCGAATTTTCTTCCGCATCGCCCGGTAGGTCGGGAAAATATGAGGCTGCGCCTTGGTCGCGGCATGGGCGCGGTAGGCGCGCGTCAAAATGAATACATTGCGATAATTCCGGTTGCGTCGTGGAGCCTGCGCCTCGTGCGCCTTCGTCCCAAATTCGAGAAAGCGCCACGTGAACCACGCGAAGATACCCCACGCATTCTTGTCTTTTGTGAGCTGAAGGCCGATCGGCTTCTCCAGATCGTTCCTGCCTTGCAGCGGTCCCGCCTTGATCGAATCTGCATAATGTCCGGTGTCTCGCGGCGCGCGCGCCCTGATCGCGGCGGCTAGTTCCTTCGTCGCCTCCATCTGCGCTTGCGCAAGCTCTTCATTGATATTCGGTACCATATTCATAAGTTTGCGCATCACGGCATCACGGCCGAGGAATTTAGCCTTGATCGCCATCAGATGACACCCATGTCACGCGCGTCGCAGATGATCGACTTGATCTCGGGGGACGGCTCAAAGACGATGCGCCCGGCGCCGATGTAGTGCGTCGCCGGATCAGAGAGCTTCGTTTCACCATCCAACAAACGCTCGATGCGCCTTTCCAACGCGCGATATTGCTGTCCGTGGCATGTCGCGAGAGCGCGGAAAATCCGTTCGACATCAGCAATGGCGTCGTAGATCAACTCCACCTCAGCGGTCAGTGACAAGACAAGCTGCGCCATGGCTACGCCGCCACCCCGCGCTCACACAACAACGAAATCCACTGCCGATCGGTCTCCGGCGTCACATCCCGCACGGCCCAGGCGGTGCCGTCACGCGCATCGACCAGCCGCCAGTCCGAATTGATCTGCCGCGTTTGCGTCGATGACCGCAACGTCACGATCATCGGGTGCTTGTTCTCAAGCCGGGAGGCGATGACCGTCTCACCTCCGCGCAGATGTACGAATGCGGCGCGTACCGTAAATTGAGTGGCGAAGTCGGACACGGTGTTGCCATAGCCGTCGTCCTGCTCGACGCGCTTCTGGCAGTGGACCTTGTAATAAAGGCTCGGCGCGCTGATCTTCACCATCAGATACCAACTCGGCGAAACGGCGCGACCAGTGCATCAATCGCGCGCTGATAAGACTCCCTCACCGCGGGTTCAAGCGGGTCGTAGTTCAATTTGACCTGCAGGATGATCGCCAGCTTGATAGGCTCGGGCACGGTGCTCTGCGCGGGCGTCTCACCTTCAGCTGGCGTCGTGGCGTATCCAGCCTTGAACGTGACCGAGACGGCATCGCGCCGCGAATAACTGCCCGGCCAGGACTGATCCGGTTTCAAACCGACATACGGGCCGCGCGCATCAGAGAAAAGGGCATAAACCGACGTATCGAGCGTTTGTTGCGCGTTCTCGCCGTCGAAATAGGTGATGCTGTCGACGGACAGCACCGGAGCCAGAGGCAGCCGCAGGCAGTCTGAGAAGCATCCGAAATCTTGTCGCCAGGTCTGCTCGACCAGGCAGCGGCCGAGGATCCCGGTCCACCCGTCGAAATGCTCGGTCGCAGCCGTCAGCAACGCGCCGATCATCGCATCATCGTCGGGATGATCGACATGCAGCTGCGCCTTCACATCAGTCAATGAAACCGGTGTGATGTCTGGCGGCGTGACGCGGACGGGTGCGAGCATCAACTATCCCCAAGAGAGAAGGAGTGGCCTTCGGGCCACTCCTATTGTCAGGCGATAGGACGCTGGGTCGCGTGGCCGAGCACCACGACTGCGCCGGCGGCGATGGATGTACCGGACTGTTGGGTGATGACCGCGCGGATGTAGCGCTTCGTGCCGACATAGCCCTGCCGATAAACCGACGACGCCTCAAGAGCAGCCGGCAGGTCGCCTATCAGATCGGCAGCGACGACATCGGAAAAGTCGCCGTCCGTCGTGGTGTCGCTTTCCTGCAGCTTGATGTCGAACAGCCCGGCGCCGGCAATCGCTCCGGTATTGATGACCAATGCAGCACTGTCATAGCCGCGAAGATCGACTTCCGAGCCCTTGAGCGTGGCCGTCTGAACCGCCGGGACAAGCGATGCCACGACGCCGATATTTGACGCGAGATCACGCATTTGCGTGCCCTTTCATATTGGAGAAATTGGAGAGAAAGCAGGCGGCCGCAGCCGCCCGCAGATCATCAGTCGCCGAATTTCAGGAACTTTACGGCTTCGAAGGAGATGGCATCGCCGCCAACGCGCTTGGTCGTGTAGAAGCCGACGTAGGGCTTGTTGGTCAGAGCATCGCGCAGCACGCGGATGCCGACACGATCCACGATCTGGTAGGCCTCGCGGAAGTCGCCGAAAGCGATCGACAGACTGTCGGCCGCCATCGCTGGCATATCCTCGCCCTCGACCACGTTGAAGCCGAGAACCGTGCCGCCGGAGAGCGCCGAAAGCGAGGGCTGCCAGGCATAGTTGCCCTGCCCATCTTTCAGCTTGCGAAGGGCCGCGACAGTCGCTCGCGACATCATGAAATTCGCGTTCTGGCGATACTTCGCCTTCAGCGAATAAACGAGGTCGATCAGCTTGTCGGTGCCGTTGGTGGTGGTGCCGAACGTTCCATCCGTGCCGGTGAGCACGTGCTGGAACGTGCCCCACGCTCGGGTGGCGTCTGCCGTCGCCGCGGTCGGATAGGTCAGAAGGCCACGCGGCTGACCGACGCCCGTGCCGTTGAGGAAGGCGGCGTTCTCGGTACGGGCAAACTTGTCCGCCGTCTTGTCCGCGAGCCAGCTTTCGATGTTGAACATGGAATCGTCCAACAGCTTCTGCGTGACCTGCGGGAAGGCATACAGCTCGTGCACGGGGATTTCCCACTTGCCGAGCTGCGGCGTTCCGGTGGCGGGACGAGCCTGCGTCTCCCCGACCCAGCCGGCGGTGCCCTCGCCGAGATCGTTGAAGCCCTCAAGGCGATCCGTGCCGATGGTGACGACGGACGCCACCTGACGCATCGGGGTCGTTTCATAAACCCGCTTGATCATGCGACCAGACACGTCAGGAACGACGGTATAACCGCCATCCGGGTCAGACCCGACCGACATGGCCTTGCGCTCGTCGAGCGACAGACGCTCGCCCTTGCGCATGTAAGCGACGAAACCAGCCTTGTAGGCGCGATAGCCGTCAAGATCGACCTGTTCGCCGCGCTCGGCGCCGAACTGCGCCGCCGCCTTGATCTCGTCCTTGTCGGCATCAGAGCCGCCGCCGAGCGAAAGACGGTTGAGCTTGGTTTCCAGCTCGTCGCCGCGCCTCTTCGCCTCGTCCTGGATCTTGTCCAGAGCGGCATTCAGCTTTTCGACCTTCTCGACGGTCGTGGCATCGGCCGCGCCAAGCTTCTTGATCTCGGCCTGCATTTCGTCATTCGCCGACTTGAAGGCGACAAAGGTCTCGCCCTGCTCATCGAGCAGTTTCTTCAGTTCCGGGTCCATACGGACCTCCTATTTTCGAGTGAGGATTGACATGTTGCGGCGGATGATGTCCGCCAATTCATCGCTCGCCTCACCGGCATCCCGCTCGGATCGGATAGCCTTGAAGCCGCCTGCCAGAAGGGCCTTGGCTTCACTCGCGGAAAGCGGCGGCAACGTCCCGTTGCGAAGCGCTTCCTCGAATTCTCTGATTGTCTTGATCTCGTCGGCAGATTTGACGCCGGTGACACGGGCGTTCTCGTTCATGCCGAAGGGCACAAGGCTGATTTCCATCAGCTTCACTTCCTTGAGCATCCGCGCTTTGCGGCGCCCATCATAGGAATGATCGACGGCGTGATAGCCAATCGACATCGCGTCGATAACGCCCTCCTTGAGGTCGATATAGGCGTCCTTCCCGTCCTGTTTTTCGAGCAGAAGCCGTCCTTTGACGAACAAGCCCTTTTCGTCTTCGACGATATCTGTCCAGACACCGATGCGCTTGCGCCGATCGTGGTCGGCAAACATCTTAACGCCCTTGGTGCCACTCGATTTCAACGACTTGGCAAATGCGCCCGCCACAACGATATCGCCGCCGAGATCGCGCTCGCCAAAGGTCGAGGCATAGCCCTCGAATAGGCCAGCATCGGTCACGCCCTTGACCTCAAGAGCAAACTCAAGCCTATCCATATCGTCTATTCCTCGTTGTCCGGCTTTGCAGGATCGGCAGGCTTGTTGACGACCGGCTTCGCCAGCTCGTCACCACCCTCAATGCGGTCCATTTCCTCGAGGCCGCGCACCTCGTTGGGCGTCATCCAGGCGCCGGAGCCGCCGGACCCGAGCGCCTTTGCATAGAATTCCGCACGATCCTTCGCCGCGCCGCGCATCAGCGCGTTCGGGATGAACTTGGTGTAGTATCCGGCCGTCAGTTCTTCTTCCGAGAACAGGTTGACGTCGGCCGATTGCTCGATCCGCTGATACCAAGGCGCCAGCGTATGGACGACGTGCGCCAGAAACATCTGCTCCGCGCTGGCATAGGTCGCGGCCTTATCCGACTGGCCGACCATGATCGGCATGACGCGGAATTCGCGGCAGATTTCCTCGATCTGGAATTTTCTGGTCTCGATAAGCTGCTGATCGACAGCGCTCATCATCTGCGCGGCCCATTCTGCCTCGTTATCGAGGATCACGGGCTTGCCGTACCGGTCGCCGCCCGGTGCATGCCGGTCGAGCCACTTCGCCAGAAACTCAAATCGCTCCGGCGAAAGCTTGTCCTTCACCGAGTAAGACGACGACGGCTGAGCGCCGTTCTTCTGAAACTCGGACTGCCCCTGCTCAAGCGTGACTGCGAGGCCGATCGCGTTGCGAGCGAGCTTCGTCGCCTCCATGCCCATCCAGGAATTCCATGACGGGCCGCGAAGGTGCCAGATGGCGTCTTGCCCGAACACTGTGGCCTCGCCGGTCTCAGTGGCAGTCACCCTGTATTCGAGTGAATAGTCCTTGTTCTGCTTGACCGTGACGCGCTGCGGCTCGATCGGGATCAGTTCGGAAACCTCTCGCTCCGTCCCAACGCGGTTGACGAAAACATAAGCGTTCCCGCACAGGATCAGGTGGAGCATCAATGTTTCGCGAAACTCGAAACTCGTCTGCCACGGATTCGGGCGCCGATAGAGGCGGTGATAGACCGGATGATCCTTTGCCGGCTCATTGCCGCCGGTAGCATCGCGATAGACCTTGAACGGAACTTGCGCCACTCCTTCCGCTATGACCCGGCAGCAGGCCAACACGGTCGCAACCTCAAGCGCGGTCTGCACGTTGACGACGACCCCAGATCGAGATTCACGGCCACCGCCGTAAACCTCGCGCATGAGATCGTCCAATGAGGCCGCTTTCTGTTCGCGGCCAACCAGTCGTTTCCAGAAGCCCATAAAGCGGATTCCCTACGCGACTTCCCAGAAAGACACGGTCTCGTCCTGATGCGTCCCCGCCACGCTCATCGCCATGGTGAGCGCAACCGCGCCGTCGATCCGCCCGTGCGATTTCTGCTTGGACAGCTTGCGATTGCCGGCCGGATCCGGCTGCACCGTTGCATTCAGCATGCACATCGTCAGCACCGGGTGATCGCCATGCGCCAGCTTCTTGTTCAGGACGGCGCTCTCAAGGTCACGCAATGCCGGTGACATGCTCTGGAATCCTTGCCCGAACGGCTCGAACACCGCGGCGTCTCCTTCCAACTGCGATTCATCGAATCCGGCCTTGAGCAGCCACGGCTTCAGATGCCGCCAATTCCAGCGATCGAACGCAATCTTGCGAATGTCGAGATCGTCAAACAGGCCGCGCAGATACTCCGCGACGTAAGCGTAATCGACGGTCGGCCCCGGCGCAGCCTGCAGATAGCCCTGCTTGTGCCAAACATCGTACTGCACCCGATCAGCGCGGGCCTTCTCGGCCAATCCCTCGCCCGGCAACCAGAATGTCGGTTTCACCTGCCAAATGCCATCCTTCGGCGCGACCAACACCAACGCCGTCAGGTCGTTGACCTCCGACAGGTCGAGGCCGCCATAGACCGGCAACCCCTCGAAGCTTTCGACCACAGCCGCGTTGCAGGATCGCCATACGCTGGCGGACAGGAACGGCGCGTTGGCTTCAACGCGCTGGTTGAGGAAGAGCCAACGGAAACTATTCTCGTCGGTCGGCAGGCGCTCCGCCTTGCGCGCCATGTCCTCGATGTCGGTCACCGAGCGAAAGACGCCCATGGCCGGATTTGCCGCCTGCCATGCCGCGCGGTCGGATAGATCGCAATCGGCCGGCGCCGCGTGAAGGTGACTGACGATGCGTGGGTCCTGCGACGATGCCGCGTCGTCCAGCCACCGTGAAAACAGATCGTTGTCGGTCGACGCCTGCGTCGAGATCGCGATCAGCAACGCCTTGCCGTCATACGCGCCCTGCGAAGTCTCGATCGCTTCGACAAAGGCGTCGGTCGGACCCTTGATCTGCCCGACCTCATCGAGGATGGCAACGATCGGTGAGCCACCGTGCGCGCCCTTCGCATCGGCCGAGATCGCCTTGTATTCGACGTTCATCGGCAACCCCGTCAACTTCTTCTCCGAAGGCGTCGCCTTGATGATCTTCGAAAGCTCCGGCGACTGCATCACCATCTTCCAGGCGTAGTTGAAAACCTCCGCGGCTTGATTGCGCGTCTGCGCGCCGGAAACAATGCGGCTGTTCTGGTAAGCCTCCGGGCCGACAAGATGCGCTAGAAGCAGGCACGCAATTGTAGCCGTTTTCCCATTCTTGCGCGCCATCGACAGGTAGGCTCGCGACGTCCCAGCCGGGTTGTCGTAGATGTCCAGGATGAACTGCCGCTGGAACGGCAGAAGCTTGATGGGCTTCCCGAGCAATCCACCTTCCGGTGCGCGCAGGTATCGGTGAATAAACTCGATGACACGTTCACCGCGGGTCAGATGTTTCCTCGCCATCGTCAGTTCGGTCGTGCCAGCAACTCGTCGTCGAGCGGGTTGTCCGCTTCGATCTCTTTCGCCATCGTCCGCCGCTTGGCAACGTCACGCCCCTCGCCGCCTTGCGCGCGCGCGTGAAGCGATAGCGTTCGCCGCGTCGCCATGATCGATGTGTCCAACATCCGCACGCCGCCGAGCAATGGGTTCTGACACGGCGTCCCGTTCGCCGTCGCCGCCGTCAGCCCTTCATCATCAAGCCGCTCCAGGTTGTCCCGCAGCATCCGCATCTTCTTCGCCAACAACGCCGCTAGCTCAAGCTGATGCGCGGTCCACTCCGATCGCGCGAACTCCGCGATCACGCTCGCGAAGAACGGCATGTCGCAATCTTTCAGAGGCACATTCGACGGCGGCCCGATCACCGTCGCCGCTTTCGACATCACGCGCACAGCCTCCGCCGCGCTGTCGATACGCGCCTTACGCTTGCCCATCTAAAAACCTGTAATAGCGATTGCGTTGTGGGGGGCCGCCGGTCTCCGGCCTGGAACCTGTAGAGATTTCACACCCCCCGCCCCATTGCGACCAAAATGTCACAGTGATAAATTTATCACACATTGCGCTGCACAAAGTTCCAATGTGACATCACTCACACATCACACAGCGCCGATCGGCCTCGGCCCTACCGCGCCGCCGGATGTCGCGGATCAACGGGGTATCCATCATCACCGACCCTCACCGAGAAGCCCTTGTGGGTCTCGGCCTGCTTATCCCGATCGTGGTGTGGCTTGCACAATGGCTGATGGTTGTCGGGATCCCAGAATAGATCGAGGTCGGACTTGTGATCCGTGATGTGATCGACCACCGTCGCCGGGGTGACCTTGCCCTCGCGCTGGCACATGACGCACAGCGGATGCCGCCTGAGGTATCTTTCCCGATAGTTGCGCCATCGCCGGCCGTAGAGGCGGCGGTACTGCTTGGCCTGATCGGAGCGATGGTCCATGCTCGGCCTGAATGCGGGCGTAGTTATCCATTGCGGCTGCACCATTTTGCAGCCCAGCGGAAAGGATGAACCACGTCGCTGTTGGGACGCGACAATGCACATGATTTGCCCGTCTGTATATTCGTAACACTACTGCACCGTAAGACTACGCATTCGCGCTCGCTTGCTTCGACGCGGCTTGCGACTCTTGCGGCGACCAGAGCGCGAGGCTTCCGAGACGCATCCGTCAAATCTGTTATGGGCGCCGGCCGCATGATCGAGAACGAGGCGCGCCATCTCGTCATTGGAAATGCGCATAGCGCGATCACCGTCCAGCAGAACGCCAATGACACCGTCGACGCCCTGCACCGGCGGCCAATCATCTCGGCTTGACCGGAAGAACACATAGCCGGGGACGGCCGCCCGTTCGGACGACGACAACCTGCCACCTGACACCCACGACCTCACATAGGTCGGCAGGAAGGCACCGCGGTCCAATTCTTCGATCTTGGCTCGGACAACATGCTCGCGGCCCGTGAACGTCCGACAAGCCGCCCAGAACTGCTCAGCCATGAACTTCCCCTTTGGTTGAGAGGAGAATGCGGACAAGTTCGACAACGTTTCGCACGCCGTACTTCCGAAATACCGCGACGCGGTGTGCCTCAACAGTCCTGTGGCTGATGCCGAGCCGTTCAGAGATTTCCTTGTTCGAAAGCCCCTGGATCAGCAGATCGCAGACGGCCTGCTGCCTGTCGGTCAGGGCATGGTTCTGCACATTCATGCTGCCATCCGCTCGCCATCATCATCCGGGTCATCATCATCGTCGGGATCGTAGGAAACGACGACGCGCGACCCCGGATAATCCCCGCACCATATCTCCGCAGCTTCGACAGCCTCTCGCCAGTCTTGTCCCGACCAAACGCAGACTTCCCCGCCGTCTGGCTCGATCAACACGACGACAAGGGACCATTCCCGGTTGAGAGGTTGGCCGGGTGGATGCACCCACGCTCGCATTACCTGAATGATGGTCTGACGGTGTCGTGGGAATGCAATGATATCTGTCATGACGCCTTTGCAACCTCCTCCGCCCGATAGGCGCAATCCGCGCATTCCTCGGATCGCGGGTTTCCCACGTAAGGTGTTCCGCAGGCTCCACACCGACGAAGGTGATTACCTGGCTTCCAGCCGCGAAGAGCCGGACGTTTGTCCCGCTTCGCCTGGTCGGCAACAGATTGACCCTTTCGCTCTGGCGGGAGCAGAGAACGCGGAAGATTTTCCAGTTCGGTGATCGCCGAAGGCTTGGTCTTGACGATCTTCGCGAGCGTCTTTCCAACGGGAGGCACCGACGCAATGCGTGGCGGCTCAACTGCGCGGGTGTTACGCCTGTTCTTGAACCAAGTAATCGCCAACGCCTTCCACAACGGCGTCGATGGGTGCGCCGCCCGGAACACGTTGGCCTCGCTATAGGCTTTCCTGCCCATGCCGGCGATCGTGGCGATCAACGCAGCGTCGCTGATGTCGGAATACTCGTCGCCGTAGACCAGCAGATCGATGGCCTTGATCTCGATTTGCGTGAGCGGACAGATACCGGAATTCCGTGCGATCTTCAGAACCCGAACTGTGCCCTCCTGCCCTCGCCCGCGCACCAGCGCGCCGATGGCTGATATCGCCATGGTCTCGGCGGGCTTCGGATCCTTGGTCGGCGCGCGCAATGTCCGAATACCGGCTTCACGACATACCGCCTCGATTGCCAAGGCTTCGTCGTCACCAGCCGCGATAGCCGCGACGTGAAGCTGGGCCGCCGTGACGGCAACCCGATCCTTGTTGTGACCGATGAAGGCTGCTGCCCGTTCGGCGCGTTGATCGACATCGACGATCATCACCGGAATTTTCTCGACGCCGGGATGGGTCGCGGCGGCAATCGCGGTGTGCTGCCCGTCGATCAGTTCCAACCCCGCATCCGTCATGACCGCGCAAGGGGCTTTGAACTTCGCCCAATCCCAGCCGGCCAC
The DNA here is from genome assembly GCF_000152905.1 of Nitrobacter sp. Nb-311A. GTDB lineage: Bacteria > Pseudomonadota > Alphaproteobacteria > Rhizobiales > Xanthobacteraceae > Nitrobacter. The sequence goes on along the minus strand of NZ_CH672418.1, from coordinate 271,037 downwards.
GATTTTGCGAACCAGCTTCAGGCTGCGCTCGCTGCTGTCGCGCTGATAGCCCTCGTCGACGAGCAGCGTCGCCGGTTCGACCCACTCAAAGATCGGCAGCGCACGCGGCATCCCGCCGGGCACGAAACCGTTGATCTCGATAGGAGCGATCGGTCGATGCGTCACGCCGCCCACTCCTCATTCGAGAACTGGATACCATCGAAATGCTTGTCGCAGATGACCTCCCAATAGGTGGAGTTGTTGGGACTGTTGTTGGTGGCAATATCGACCACCCGCATCGCATCGTCGGAACTGAACCCATTCTTGGCCATGATCTTTCCGATCTCTCGAACGCCTTTGCAGAGCGCGCTCCGTATTGGATCGGCCATGAAGCAATGGCCGGTGTCGATATAGTCCTCGAAGGTTGATAGCGTCATCGCGCCGCTGAACTTGGCTGGCAGGTCAACCTTCGCCCCTGGATTAGCATCGTGCTGCTCAATCGCAGCCAGAAGAACTGCAAGGGCTTTTCCCAGACGGGCCTCATAGTCGTTCATGGCAATCCTCACTGGCTGATCAGTTCCATCTCAGGGATGTATTCGAAGATCGTGCTGCCCCGTCGCCCGGTTGGCCGGTGCCGAACTTTCCCGACTTCGACCGTTAGTTGCTGGTTCTGGTGATCGCTCTCGATCTTGATTCCGTAATCCGCCTTGTTGACCCAATGCGAACTGTCCGCCGCGTCGTAAAGCGATAGCGAGCCAGCCCCTTTCAGGCCGCCTTCCTTCGTCGGGTGGATGACGACGATCACCAGAACGTTGTTGACCCGCGCGAAACGCTTCAGCTTCTTGATGGCGCGGCCGACGTATTCGGTCAGGCTTTCATCACGCCGCCGATGATGCTCAAGCTCGTTCCACGGATCGATGATCAGAACATTCAGGCCAAAGCGCACCACGGCGTCTCCGGCGCGGTCCAGAACCCAATCGATGGTCGGGTCTTCCGCATCGTCGTCGATCTCGCAGCTCATGAACATGAAGCGCTGCTCGATGAATTGGTCCGCGGCCCTGAGGCGAGGATCGAACGGATGCACGCCGGAGGCCGGCTCCCCGAGATACGCATTGCGCAGTAGTTTCTGCATGTACGGCTTGACCTTCATTTCGAAGGTCGCAATCCCGATGTTCCAGCCATGGGCGCGGGCCAGGTTGGCCGCGAGTTGCGTGGTCCATGTGGACTTGCCAGACCCCGGAATGCCGAGGACTGTCATGAACAGTCCAAGGTCCATCATCAGGCCCGCCATACCTTCCTGCACCGGCAGGTCGAGCCTCCCCCAACCGGTCGTCACCGGCTGCATCGCCGGCGGGTCGGGAAATTCACTCATCCGGTAGATGCCCTTGACGGGATACGGCGTCGCGTTGGCGATCATATCGACAACAGTCGATGCGCCGTGACGGATCAGCACCTCGTTTGCGTCCGGCTTTTTTCCACCGCAATCCGGATAAGTCACGAACGAGCAGCGGACCCGTCCAAGGCGCCGGGCCAGTTCATCCCGCAGGCGATGACCAGGGCCGTCATCATCCGTCATCAGGATAAACCGCTTGATCTTCTTCAAACGCTCCCAGTTGTTGACGAGGAATCGGTACTTGTCGTCGTTGTTCGGATCGACATCGTCCGCCGTCTCCGGCACCGGCGGCAGCTTGTTGCCGTGCGCATCCTTGTCCGGCGGCGCTCCGTCCGGAACCGACACAGCGAACGGATATCCGGCGGAAAGCACCGCGAGGCAGTCCGGCTCACCCTCGGTGATGACGAGCGCCGCCGATCCATCGGACAGTTTCGGGTCGTCGAGAACGTCGGCGTTGTAGAACGTGCGCCGCCCATTCGCCCGTTGCCATAGGACCTTCGAACCGTCGGCGCGTGGCCTTCCGCGATACTTGGCTGCAACCTCTGCTTCGTTTTCGAGGTAGGGGAAGACGAGGATATCGCCGCTCGCGTCGGGAATGACCGCGCCGCTATCGCCAGTGTCGTCGCGCCTCGCGCTGTAAATCCCCATACGAGACACGATTTCCAGATCGATCGCACGCGCCGCGAACCATTCTTCCGCCCTTCGACTGAGCGTCATAGCTTTTGCCGCCTTTCCAGCTACAGTTCTTGCAGTTGAAGAAAACACCCTCGCCGTCGATCAGCACCGACAGGCACGGGTCGCGCTTGTGCTTGCGCAGGTGAGAACAGTTCGGGCAGACGGTTTTCTGATTGCCGTGCCGCTCGGCGCGAAGCCGAATGCCGAACTCCGCCAGGATGTCGGATGCTGTTTTCAAATCTGCGGCCTCCCGGTCGGAGCGCCGCGGGGCTGATTGAACCGCTGTGTTCGCCGCAGCCAGTTCTGCCCGGCCGCCGTCCAGTCCGCGAAAACGTTGCCCTTCGCCTGATGGTGGCCGATGAAAAAATCAAACTCCTCGGCAAGCGCCGGTTCCGGAAGCCGCCTGGAACGCCCGTAATCGAAAAACGCCGTCCTGAGCGCCGTGAACTCCGGACTGGCACGGTCCGGCATCGGCAGCGTCGCCGGCTTCCTCCGCCTGGGCTTGGGCGGATCGAGAGCATTCCCGTCGGGAGGGGTCCCCCCGGAAGGGGGGACTACAGGGGGTTTTCTATCTATTCCCTTCCCTTCCCTTCCCTTGGTTTCCGTAACGGTATCCGTGACGGTGTCGGTGACGACATCCGAGACGTGGTCCGCTACGGATTGCTGCGAGCGCTCCGTGACGACATCCGTAACGGTATCCGTAACGGATGCTGGCACGTTGTTGTGACGGTCATCGTTATTCCGCCGGTTCGCCGCGGCCACTGTGGCGGCAGCGGTACGTTGACGCTGAGATTTTTTCTTCGCCGCGGCCTCGATCGCCTTCTCGGCGATCACCGGATGATAGAACCGACCATCGGAGCACTTGACGAAGCCATGCAGCGCCGTATCCCGCACGGCCTCCCAGGCTTTTATATCGCGGCCGAAACCGGCGAGACTGGCCAGCAGGCGATCATCATCGGGCAACGATGCTGCCGGCACCTGATGCCACGCAGCGCACCACAGCAGCACCGCTGCACGGAACTCTTCTCCGCTGGATATGACCGCCAGTTCGCTGTCCCGCAGTCGCACCACATCAAGCGGCATGTAGGGAAAGTCTCGCAAGTCCAGGTCCGGCGGTGTCAGGGGAGCCGTCATGCTGCGTCCCCTTGCGCTGACCGCTCAAACTCTGCGAGCCAGCGCGCCCAGGCACGTCCAGCCGCAACGCCGTCAGCGATGTCCTGACTTGCCTGCGCCTTTGCGCGCGCGGCCAGCCACTCCCGCCAGAGTCGATCGAGACGGGTCTCCAATCGGGCGAGATTTTCGGCCTTCATGAATGATCTCCCAAGCTCTTTTCGAGATCGGGATCAGCGTCGAACGCTGCTGTCTCCCAGAAGGCCGCTCGCCGACCCAACCTGATCGCGCGCCGCAGATACTTCCGGGCTAAAAAATTCCGCATCGATGCGCTGCAAAAGCGCTTCGTATTTTGCAAGACGCTCCACAGTAGACCGGAGTTCGGCGAGTTCATCGACAGCAGCCTTGTCTTCAACGCGCCGGTTTACGATGGCGCGGAGTTGCTCGATTTCGGCGGTCCTGACCTTGACGCGATGGTCGCGGTACCAGACCGCGCGGATACGCCCGTAGGACCAGTCTTTGAGATCACGCGACAGGCGGTGAAACACCGCCTTCACGGACTCGTCGGCTCGTCGCGAGCCTGCAATCGTCTTCAGCAGGCCGGACGCCTCACGCAACGCAAACTCACTCATTTCAACCTTCGACGGTTTGTCGAACTTCACGCATTCCATCTGTGCTCTCCTGGCTTGGCATCGAGAACACGGATGCAGACGGGCGCAGCGTCGATGTCGGGAAAACTTGGACGCTGCGCCGAATTCAGTCGCGATTGCCGCCGGACAGCCCCTCCGTCGTGGTGATCGCAAACGCGGGACGGTCAGGCGAGGTGTGCGCCTGGCCGTTGCCGCTCTGATGAAAGGAAACTTGAATGGCGCCGAAGATCATCGATCGACCCCGCACCCCTGCCCACATTCGCCAGCGGGCAATCCAGATGTTTCGTGAATGGGATGCGTCGATGACGCGGGACCATGGCCCGCTGTACTATCGGAAGATGGGATACACGGTGCATTGATTATGCTGACACCATCTTGGCGAGGATTCGGTCTGCCACATTCAAGCTTGAGAGGGATGCTAGCTGAGACCAGAGCGAGATCGGCAATTGTGACGATGCCGCTTGTTGCCCGTTCAATTCTGGCAGCCAGATCAATCGACGGCGAACGTTCACCCTTTGCTAGGCGCGTGATCGTTGAAACCTCGCAGCCAACTTTCATCGCGAGCGCGGTGGCGGTCTGGTTCATTCGTTTGAGATATTCTGTCAGCGTCATGTTTTGCATTTTGCCTATTTGGCAATAAAATGCAAGATGTTTTTTGCCTATATGGCAGTGGCGGCATTTTGCCTAACCGGCAATATGCACGGATGGCACCCAACCGGATAAAAGAGCTTCGCGAATCTCAAGGGATGACCCTTGAGACCCTGGCCGAGCTAGTCGGGCTCTCGACGTCCTACGTTCAGCGACTTGAAAATGGCGAGCGAAACCTCGCCGTGAAGCATTTTGCAGCCTTTGCGACAGCCCTAAGGGTAAAGCCGGAAGACTTGATCAAAGAAACAAGCAGTAGGGAGCAGGTTCTTATCAAGGCTATTTTGAAGGCAGACTCTGCGACGCAGGCAGTGATTGCTCGATTGCTCGGAATCGATCTTGGCGCAATTCAGCCAGAACTGCCTTCCTCACATGAGGAGGAGAATTCCGCCAACGAGAAATGATCGCCAAGTCGAGGTTATCCATCAGCCACGCCCGTTACAGTTCATGATCTGTTCAATAGACTATAATTCCGGCACGACTGCAAAAGACAAAAATCCTATTTTTCGAGCAATGGGGTATTTATGCCGGATCTTCACAAGGGAATGACCAGCTTCGACCGCCAGCGCCCGGCGATGACATTGTGGTGGAACTCTACCCCGAGAAGGACGGCGACCAGCCCAAGGGCTTCCTGAAGCGGCTGGTGCGACGAACCGGGCTGCGGCTCTACTGTCAGCAGTTCAACCCACCGGCCGATATCGAGTTCGACATGGGCGAGGTGAAGAACGTCTGGCGCGTGCTGACGCTGCGGGATCTGTTGGGGTGATGCCCGGAAATTTGATGATGCCGCGATGAACCGCCCTGCCCGCAACACCCCGATCGGATACGTTTTGTGCCTGATATTGGCGGCGCTCTATTCGAGTGCCGCAAAGGCAGTGGGGACGGACCAGGACTTTGATATGGCGTGCGCCGTAACGTCAGCGGCTGAGATCGCAACGACTAAGCCGGGCAGCGACCAACGAAACGCTGCGCTACAAACGAACTTCTATTTCCTTGGCCGACTCAGCGGCCGCGACACGCACACGTTTTGGTCAGTGGTCGTCAAGGGCAAGGTTGCTGAATTGCGCGAGCGGGCGAAGAACCCCGAGATGTATAGTCGTTGCCTAGATTTTCTAACGAAACAGCTTTAACCGGCCACGGCACAGGGAGATTTTATGAGTGACGAGACGAACAATACTCTGCCGCCATTGCCACAAGCATTCAGCATACCGGCGACACAGATATCAAAATGGACCAGCGTCCCACCCCAGACTCAGATCAACATCGCGATTACACGCGGCGACATGGACAACCTATTCTTCGCCATGTCAAAATCAGCCCAAGCGATAAGCTCCCTCCAGACTTGTCTCATCCTTTATTCTCAAGGGAAAATCGAAGAGGCAAACCATGTGTTGGCGCAGTCCCAGCGGAACAACGTTGAGAGCGATAACCACTTGCGAATGTTCATGAACGCCGTGATGTCGGGCGTAGTCGTTGTCGGTGCTCAATGAGCGAGGCCAACCCTTACGAAGGACCAAGGCTGGTCATAAGCAATGACACGCTAGGCGAGAATATCCCGAAACCGGCCTTGAAAGGCGGCAATGGAGGTGACAGATTCGATCCTATGCTAGAGCCTCGGGTCAAAGCGCTGGAAGACAAGTTCGAGAAGATGGATTCCAAGTTGGATACCATCATCGCAGACCTGTCTTACATGAAGGGCCGCTTCGAAAGCCTACCGACGGCCGCCGCCTTTGGCGAACTCAAAGGGCGCGTCGATAGCCTCCCGACACTTGGCAAAATCGCGGCTCTCGTTGGCCTGATCGCCGCTGCGATGACCATAGTTCTCAAGTGGCATGACCTGTCGACTATATTGAACGGTTAAATGAAGTCGCCAGCCTCTTACGAGCGCTGACGGCTTCCTTCGCACTTAGTGTGTGTCGCGTTCTACGGAACGATGTCGCTCCTGCCCGGCGGGGCGTGCTTGATGCTCTCGCCGCTCTTCTTTTCCTTCTCGGATAGGTGCTTATCCGCCTCGTCCGTCAGTTCCTGCATAGTCTTGCCGAGGGTCTTCTTCGGGTCATCCTTCGGCTGTCCGGCAGGAGGAAAGTTCGTACTGCTATCGCTACCCATCTCCATCTCCTTTGCTATAAGCGTAAGGAGACAACGGCACCCTCCGTAAGGCGTTCCTTAGGAACCTCCCGCGGGTCCAGCAAAAGAAAAACCGCCGGAGCGGGGTTTCTGCGCCGCAACGGCTTCCGATCAACAGCTATCCGGAACGCCCCTCGACCCGGTTGAAGAGATGAACGCGGAACGCTCTTCCGCTACATGCGTTTTGCTGAGGTGTGTCAACGATGTCTAATGTCTGAACGCGCTTTGGAGAACGATCATGCGAAATAATCTGATTCCCGCCGCCGCTTTGGCCATGATCGGATTCACTGTTCCCGCGTCGGCAGCCGACATCGGCTACGTTCAGGAACCGGTGTCCGAGTTCTACACCCGGGCTGGACCGCTGCCGCTTCAGGCGGCTGTCGATATCGCCAACGGAATCGGGCTGGTTTCCGTGTCAAACACGAACAAATGGGGCAACCAGTGGCAGGTCGAGGGCTATGACGTTGCCGGAAGCTATATGGAAGTCGATGTTGATGCGCGCACCGGCGCGATCGTAAACGTCGATAGGTGACGTCGGTCGCAGGCGCCGAAGTCAGGCCGACGAGATGGCCGATATCGATCGATGGGCAAAGCCGAAAGAGCTGTGGCTGATCGGCATCCGGCAATAGAAAACCCCGCTCCGGCATAGGGATTTGATGAGTGGACCAGCCGCCCCTCGATCCCAAGGAGACCCTAGTTTATATCCGGACGCTGGTCCGCCTCGCGTCGGGCAAATATGACATTACCGTTTTGCACAAGCTCTTGAAGGAGATGTACGCTCGTACAGATAACACCATGCTGAAACGCCAGAAATAGAAAACCCCGCCGGAGCGGGGTTAGACCGATCGTCTGTTAGGCGATCAAGCTGCGGCGTTCATCTCAACGGAAAGATCGCCCGTGTCGCCTTTGAAAATAAGCCTGAGCGTTTCGGACATCATCGAACCAGGGCGATATTTTACCAATCGGTCTATGATGTCGGCAAGCTTATAGCTGCGATCTAACGCGATACCTGCATCCGAGAACAGGCTGCGGATTCCCTTGATCGTAAAGCCGACGTAATCCGGGTCGAATGGCAATCGGTGGTTAGGTTCATGCAGTGTAAAAAACTCACTTATCCGATGCTCAGTCACGCTGCGGTCGTGCGTAACAACACGGATGCAATCCATATGCTTATCGTAATACGCAACGGGACGAAATTCAGCGAGTTCGAAGTCGGCGGGATATGCGTTTTGTCTTTCCGTTGCCATGATGCTGATCCTCAATCGTCCTCTAAGCTGCCCAAATTTCTCGGTCGTATCGCGTTTCCCAATCGACCGGCGCGGTCGGGCGCGCTGGGTCAGAAGCTATCCAAGCCCAATGCTCGGCCCAACCGTGGATGAGAGGAAATTGCTGTAACATCCGGTTGGGTGAGATGTAAACGGCGAAGGTCCGATTGGGTGGAGCGTCGCAATACCTGATGGTGGGATTGAATCTTGGCCCGATGAGTTGAGCATCGCGCGGTGCTAACCAAGTAACAGCTAATTTATCAGCGGCAGCGTGCGAGTTTCCTTGGATGGCCATGTCGCGATTAAGCCCTTTGAAGACGTGCTTGGCCATAATTAATCCAGTCGAAACAACTCCGTACGCTTGTCCGAGATGCCAACTCATACCGCGGATGCCCTTTCCTCTAAGGGCTTGAGATGTGATCCCGATTAATAAGTGATCACGTCCGTTGAGAGTTCCGCAGCTTTTATCCCACACGGGGCATTCGGCGACGAAAACGCTGCCGCCCGGCTGATCAAGAAGGTTCACGGTTAATTCCAAGTTTAAAGAACGGTAGTTTCAAGAATCAATAAACGTAGGCTAGTTGCGTTGGGAGTGCCGATCAACCTGGCTGGGCATCACAGGCGCTCTTCGGAACCGCATACCCTCCGCCTGCATTATTCGTCTGGAACGGTTGATCGCTTGGTACGGCAGATCCCGGTCCCGAAAGGCCCGCTAATCCCCCCAACTCCGGCGGGCCTTTCGCTGTTCGCTCCGGCGATCGCATTTCGCCCAATGCGAGCTTTTCTCGAGGGAACAACTTTCAATTTAGTAAATTGGTTAGCCGGAACGGGGGCCACCCCATATCTCCGTTGGGGCCCGTTCCTTATTCCCGAAACTAGCCCGCTCCCCAGAGGCGGGCTTTTTTTGTGATCGAGCGCTTCTAGTCGGCGCTCCGCAGGCGCTTCATCGTAAACTCAATCTCGCCGCCGGGTAGCTCGCGCCGGGGGCTCAACTGGCAAGTGAGTGTGTATAGATACACACTATTCTACTTGACTGCTCCACTAGCGATGTGTATTAATACACATCATGAGATCAACGGAAATCATCGCGGCTCTGAAGAAGGACGGATGGGAGCAGGTCGCCCGAAAGGGCAGCCACGTTCAATTCAAGCACCCCACAAAGCCGGGTCGCGTGACTGTTCCGCACCCCAAGAAAGACATCCCGCTCGGAACGCTTAAGAGCATCGAAAAGCAGGCCAGGATCAAACTGGGATAATGAGAACGGAGCCACCCATGCGTCAGTACATCGCCCTTATTCACAAGGACCCCGATAGCGACTACGGCGTGTCGTTTCCCGATCTTCCGGGCGTGGCTACCGCCGGCAGCACCCTGGACGAGGCGCGGGCCATGGCGGTGGAAGCCCTCGCCCTGCATCTGGAAGGTATGGCGGAGGACGGCGAGGACATTCCCGCCCCTTCGTCCATGGAAGAAATCATGAAGGACGCTGAAAACAAGAAAGCTGTCGCGGTTCTCATCGAGGCTCCGGCAGCTCCTATCAAAACCGTCCGCGTCAACGTCACCCTTCCGGCCGATGCCCTTGAGGAAATCGATCGGTACGCGGAAAGCCATGGCTTGACCCGGTCCGGCTTCCTGGCTCAGGCGGCCCGAAAAGCCATGGCGGCGTGATTGTTGGGGGCGCCGATCAGACCTTCGCCAAAACGAAAAGGCCGACCGCATGCCTGCCCTGCGGCCGTATCCGGGAACGTTACACCGCCGTCTCGATTACCTGCACGGCGGATGGTTTCGAACCCGCCACCGCCCTCGTCGAGCCCGCCGGCGCCCTCAACCCACACCGGCGGGTTTTCTCATTTAGGAACACTCGCCTGCCACGCAGATTGTACAATCGGAACGGGACGATCTCCGCACCCCCATGATCCCCGACCCCGGAAAGGCCCGCTGTGACTCCATCCGGCGGGCCTTTTTCGTGGCGTGCGCTCACCGGCGCGTAGGAACATCACCTGTCCGGCTGATTGGATTAAGCGGAACGGGGATCACCGCACCCGACCTCCCCGGACCCGAAGTGGCCCGTTGGTCGTAGCCCCTTCCAGCGGGCCATTTTGCACAATCTGGTCATCGCATAGAACTGATCCGCCCGGGCGGGGTTAACAGCCGTCTGTAGAATTACTGGAGGATGTTTCAATGCGGAGAATCATTCTTGCGACCCTGGCGGCAGTCGCTATTACGACCGCCTCTGTTGCTCCTAGCGAGGCTCATTGGCGCGGCCATAGAGGATGGGGGCCGGGCTCGGGCATCGGCCTAGGCCTGGCTGCCGGTGCTTTAGCTTTTGCGGCGGCCGCATCGTCGCCGTACTACTACGGTCCCGGTTATTATGGCGCACCCTACGGGTATTACGGCCCGCGCCCCGTGTACTATGGGCCGCGGTATTATCGCCCGTACTACAGACCGTACTTCCGACCTTACGGTTACTGGTAAACGTCAAAGGCCCGGATCAAACCCGGGCCTTTTATTCTATTGGCCAGATCGGGCCATGTGCTTGCGGAACTATCTCCTGTCGTCAGCATTGAATCGTTCTTTGCCGCGTTCTGGGTTGGTTGGTTCAGGCCGGTTTGCGCTTCCAAAAAATTTCGACGACGTCGATGCTCCAATCGGCCCTCCATGAAGGAATTGCAGCGTCCCGCTCTGCGGCAGAATCGTAGAACTCTCCGTCGACCCACGACCCGTCGGCCATCCTCACGAACAGGCCGAATATCGGTTTCCCCGTCGATGCATCGATGTCGTCAAAAAGCTCTAAACGCTCTGGTTGCGGCGCTGCTGGTTCTCGTTGTGGAAACGGGATCACGTTACGCATGCGATTCGTTCCTGCATAGCGCCCGCGCGGGCTTCCCTACGGACAAATCGTAAGCACACACATGGATTATGTCGCTGAGCACGTTATTGGGTCTGCCAATTACCAACTCCCAGCAAGTATGACCCGCGAGATCGGGCGAATTTTAGTAAGGTGGGCCTACTTCGAGCATTGCGTGCAGGAGATGAACTGGCAGGCACTTGATCTAACCCCTGCTGAGGGTCGAATAGCGCTTAAAGAGCCAGCGGTTACCGATCGTCTAACCATGTTGGCCGAGCTTATTGAACCGCCCCGGGTTTGCCGGAGGCCGTTTGGTTTAAGTTATGCCGCCATGGCCGATTGTTCCAGCATGGCGTAGTAGCGTTGCTCGGCTTCGGCGGGCGGGATGTTTCCGATGGGCTCCAAGAGCCGTCGGTTGTTGAACCAATCGACCCATTCCAGCGTTGCGAACTCGACGGCCTCGAAGCTACGCCACGGTCCGCGTCGGTGGATCACCTCAGCTTTGTAGAGGCCGTTGATGGTTTCGGCGAGAGCATTATCGTAGGAATCGCCGACACTGCCGACAGACGGCTCGATGCCAGCTTCAGCCAGGCGCTCGGTGTACTTGATGGATACGTACTGACTTCCTCTGTCGCTGTGGTGTACGAGCCCGCCGCGATGGACCGGCCGTCGATCGTGCAGGGCTTGCTCCAGCGCATCGAGCACGAAGCCGGCGTGCGCCGAACGTGATGCCCGCCAGCCGACGATCCTGCGGGCATAGGCGTCGATGACGAAGGCGACATAGATGAAGCCGGTCCAGGTGGCAACATAGGTGAAGTCGGAGAGCCAAAGCGCATTCGGCCTCGACGCCTTGAACTGGCGGTTGACGTGATCCAGCGGGCATGGCGCCGCCTTGTCGCCGATCGTGGTCCTGACCGACTTGCCGCGGATAACACCGTGCAAGCCCATGGTCCGCATCAATCGTGACACCGTACAACGGGCGATATCGAAGCCTTCGCGCTTGAGTTGCCGCCAGATCTTGCGCACGCCATAGACGCGGAAGTTCTCATCGAAGACGCGCCGGACCTCGATCTTCAGGATGACATCCTGCCTGGCGCGCGCCGACAGCTTGGCGGGATCACGCCGTTTGGCGACATGGGCATGATAGGTCGAGGGGGCGATCGACAGAACCTTGCAGATCGGCTCGACCCCATGCGCCGCGCGATGATCGTCGATGAAGGCGATCATGGCTTGGACCGGCGGTCGAGCTCCGCCGTCGCAAAATAAGCGCTTGCCTTGCGCAGAATCTCATTGGCTTGCCGAAGCTCGCGGTTCTCACGCTCAAGCGCCTTCAGCTTCTCCGCCACGTCCGTTGGGACGCCTGCTCGCTTGCCGCTGTCGATCTCCGCCTTCTTCACCCATTCCAGCAGGGTATGGCCGGAACAGCCAATCTTGGGGGCTATCGCCTCAATCGCAGCCCAGCGGGACGGATACTCGCTGCCGTGATCCAAAACCATTCGAACCGCTCGGGCCCGAACCTCCGGTGAAAACTTGTTCGTCGTCTTGCTTGTCATGGCTCCATCCTCTCAGGAGTTGGAGCCTCCGGCAAACCCGGGGCGGTTCATATCGCTGTGCGACATGGGTCATGGGATGATGCTCTGTATAAATCAATCTACAAACGCACGTTGACGCTAGGCACAAAGCGCAATCTTCTTGCCCACGGTATATGGGGCTATCTATCGAGCAGAAACGAATGGCACGTCCAACTCTCCCGCGGGTCTTGGCCCAAAAACTTGCGCGAAATGGTCAGAGGGTCGAAAAAGGTAACCCCCGAGGGTGTACTTATGACAGCGAGCGATCTTAGGTCGACCACCATTCAGATCGAGTCCTTAATCGAAGACTTGAAGCGTCTCCGAGATTCAGCGAGCGGGCCGCCTCGTCCATCGCAAGATAGACCCGCTCGACGATAGTTGAGGGTAAATCAAACTCTCGGTCGCATTCCATATAGGCATCAACGCCGGCGTCGATGACGGCATCTGCTGCTTTGACGAGATTCAGATCAGCCACCGGTCTCTCTTTTCGCATAGATCTCGTCCGCCCTTCCCGGCGGGCTTTTTCCTGCCGTCATCATATCCCCTGTGCGCCACAGGACAATATTTCTTTGCCTATTTGGCAAATTTATCTTGACGGTATTTTGCCTATATGGCAACATCTCTCTACATGAACCGGCTTTAACCGCCTTCCGGGGCAAGGACGGGGAGAGAGTGAATGCGAGATCGCGCCGAAGCTACCGTTTCCGAGCGGGCCTCGAAGCCCAATGTGGTCGACTTCACGACAGCGGCCAAAGCAAGCCGGGCACCCGGCTCCCGCCGCGCAAATCTGCCGGATCATCCCGACGCTGAACTGATCCAGGCTTGCGTCGAGTTCGGAATAGCTGTCCAGGGAATGAACGGCGCCTTTGAAGTCGACCCGACCGACGACGCTGATTTCGCCCAGCGCATGGACTCCGCGCTGCTGAAGCGCGCCAGGAAGCAGCAGGAACTGATAGCAACTCTTCGGCCGACGACATTGGACGGGCTGCGCGCGAAGGCTACCGTCGCCAACATGGCGTTGACAAACGATCTCGACCGGTCGTCCGCCCTTCTCTCGTCGCTCTGCACGGACGTGGCAAACGTCCACCGTTCTTCGAAGAACACCGCTGCGGTCGTGCTGACATGAGTATCGTCCGTGCCGCTTGCAGCGACCTTCCTTCGCTGGTCGCGCTCGTCCTTTTCATTTCCATGGCCGCAACCTGGTCCGCGATCTTCTGCGGAGCGTGACGGCCGCGTGCCGTCGATAGGTGCCGATATGTTGCAGATTCCGGAAACGTCATCAGCTCTGAAACCAACGCCCTCCCGCCGCCGTAAGCGAACGCCATCGCCGTTCGATGTCATCGACAAGAACATCAGCCCTGTCGAGACCGAGCCTGACCTTGAAGCCGAGCTTGATCGTCTCGCAGGCTTAAATGACGCCTGGGGGCTGGTCAGCATCTATTGGGCCTACATCCATGCTGCAGAAGCAGTTCTGGGCGAGGATAATAAGCCAAGGGCGGAAAATGCCTGCGATCTGCTCGGTGGCGAATGGGTCCGCTTGATCAGCAAGAGCTACGCGGTCGCAGATCGGCTGAAGCGTATCTCCATCACTCGCTCCAACGCCGATCTGGTCGCCGCCGTGCTGATGCATGCCGCCGCCGCCATGGGCGCCACCTTGACCGAGATCGCCGCCTTGGCGGGTGCTCTGGCCATGCGAGAAGCGGAGGCACGATAATGCTGCAACTCCCGACGAACGCCGAACGCGGCTGCAAAGTCCTCGCCAAGGGCCCTGACAGGATTCGGCTGATCGAGGACGAAAACACCCTCGCCGCAGCGCTGTGCTACGTCGATCTTGAAAAACGCGGCTTCGTTACGATCGACAACGACGACGGGATGCTGGTGACGATCACACCGGCCGGGCTGGCGGCGATTCCGAGGGCCGAATGAGGAGACCGGAAGCTCGCAGACTGAACGATCTTCCGCTGTTCGCCTCGGACGAAGCGATCTCGGACGCCTTTATGGGACCGGGGAAAACATCGGAATGGAGGCAGATTGCGGCTTTACTTGAAACGAGAGGATTGCCCAAAATCGACGCCCTCATGGGCGGCCGGTATGTTCCCGCAGTGAGGGCCTTCTTCGACAAGGAATATGGGTTGATCGATAGAGCCCCAAGACTGGCTCCGAGTGGCGTTGAGGATTTAGGCGCATGGAACCGCGAGAGACCGAAACAAAGGCGCGTGCGCCCGGTCTGACGTGGCGCAACGATCGTCCGGTGTGGCGGGCTACCAAGACAGCGATCGCTGCCGGGTATCCCGTCAAGAACGTGAACCTCTCCAGCTATCTCAATCAGCCGGCCTTGCTTGTGCAGCGATGCGAGAGGCTTCAAGCTGAAATGCTCGCATGGGTGTCGGGACGGAAGGGGCGCATCACCGAGTTCGATGGCACCATTCGCAGCCTGATCGAAGTTTGGCAAGCTGATCCGGAAAGCCCCTATCACAAGCTGAAATCATCGACGAAAAAGCCATACGAGGTCTACGCTCGCATGGTGATCATGGAGGTCGGGTCGAAACTGATCGATGACGTGGACGGGCGGGACGTTAAGCGATGGTTCAACGCCTGGACAAAACCGAAGAAGTCAGGCGCACCATTGCAGATTCCGAAAGCCAGAACCGCGATCGCCGTCATCAAGTCTGCGCTTAGCTTCGGTATCATGTGCAGAAAGGCTGGATGCGCCGAATTCAAGGCGGTCCTGGCCGAAGTTGATTTCCCCGTTCCAGCATCCCGGACAACGGCCCCGACCGCGGACGACATCACGAAGGTCCGCAAAGCTGCCCGCGCGGCCGGGCATGGCGCCGCCGCTCTCGCCTACGCGATCCAGTTCGACGGCGCTGTGAGGCAATGGGACGTGATCGGAGAATGGGTGCCTATGTCGGATCCGCGTCCGTCGATCGTTCTGGATCGTGGCATGAAGTGGATCGGCCCGATGTGGTCGCAGATCGATGAGAACCAGGTGTTTCGCTTCACGCCCTCGAAAACCGAGAACACGACCGGCAAGGAGGTCGCCGTCGATTTTACTGTGTGCCCCATGATCATGGAGGAATTGGCGCTGATCACGTCCGAACAGCGCAAGGGGCCACTGATCGTCAACCCGGTGACCGGCAAGCCGTATCGACCCGACTATTTTCAGAAGCTATGGCGGACCGTGCGCGACGCTCAGGAAGTCTCGCCGGCGATCTGGAACAGGGATTTGCGCGCTGGCGGTATTACCGAAGGCCGGGCGGCCGATGCATCAACGGACGACCTCGCCAAGCTGGCAGGCCATGCCAACAAGAGAACGACAGCGAAGGTCTATGACCGGGCACAAATCGAGGCCGCGCGCCGGGTTGCCGCAGCCCGCGCGGCCCACCGAAGCAAGAAAAACTGACCACGACGCACACCCGACGCACACGGCGCACAGAGGTCAATGTTTTCAAGCATTAAGGAATTGTTTTCCTTAACGGCCTGTTAAAGGGGCCACGCTAAGTTGAGAACGAACAGTTCCCGGTAAGCGTAAGCCGACATGACCGCACCTCCGATGTTTCCCGGCTTTGACGGGTTGTTGATGCTGTCCCGCCGGGACGGCGTTGACATCCGTCCGACCCTGCTACGGGTCCTGACAGACCTTTACGTGCAGACCAGCACACACTCTGTTGAAGAGGAAAGGCATTTCGTCGAACTCACCTCACGCCTGATCGACCATGTCGACGACGCCACCCGCGCCGCGGTGCGCGCCCGACTGTCGATCTACCCGCGGACGCCGGCGGCGATCATGAGCAAGCTACGGATCGACACGCTAACCGCCGATCCGCAGACCGGCAGCCCCGCGCCACCGCCGTCGCCCGCGGCGGCGGCCGCAGAGACGAAACCGCACGCGGCCGCAACGCTATCGATGGAGCCACGCGACGCTGCCGAAGTCAGCGAGGTGTTCTTCGGGGCAAACTCTAAAGATCGCGCTTTGATCCTGCACAATCTGTCCACGACGCCGCTGCGGCCGTCGCCGCACATTCATCCCTCCCGTGCCGCGCGCGCGATAGAGGTTCTGCACATGGCCGCATTCGCGTCCGACGTCGAAAACTTCGCGACCGAACTCAGCGCAACCTTGATGCTCCCCGCCGCGATCGCCCAACGCGTGGTGGCGGATCCAGGCGGCGAACCGCTGGCTTGCGCCGCCAAGGCCATCGGCATTCCTTCAAAAATTTTCCAGCAGATATTGCTGTTTCTCGATCCGGCCATCGGCACCTCCGTCACTGAGGTCTATCGGCTCTCGCGACTCTACGACGTGCTCAGCGAACGTTCCGCGCGAATCATGCTGGCGGCCTGGCGCGGGGCCACCATGACGGAAGCCCGCGCGAAGTATCGTTCCGCGCTTTATCATGAAGAACGCCACCGTGCCCGCGGGGCCCCGGCGCCCGCCCGCCCCGACGGCGTGCGCCCCGGAACTGCTCCGCTTCGGCGCCTCGCCGGCAGCGATGGTTCGGGCGGGTAGCGATCAGCGTCTTGCATTAACGCTGCCGCCGAACAATTACATCGCCGTTATCGTCTCCTTGACCTTGGCGATCAGCGCACTGAGCGCAAAAGGCTTCGCAAGGAAGGCGAACTGCTCGTTCTCCGGCAAGCTCTTGTCGAACGCTTCTTCCGCGTAACCCGACACGAAAATGATCCTGAGATTGGGATTGCGCACCCGCATTTTCCGCAACAGAGTTGGTCCGTCCATCTCCGGCATAACGACGTCGGAGACGACCAGATCGACAGCACCATTCTTTTCGTCGAGCGCTTCCAGCGCTTCAATGCCGTTGGATGCCTCGATCACGCTGTAGCCGCGTGAACGCAGACCGCGCGCATTGAGCGAACGCAGCCCTTCCTCGTCCTCCACCAGCAAAATGGTGCCTTGGCCGGTCAGATCGGTGTTTACCGGTTTGGCCGCAGGCGAAGACTCCGTCCCCACCCCGATCACGCCGGGCGACGCCGGCGCTGTCTCGGCTTCGGGATGGTGGCGCGGCAGAAAGATACGGAACGTGGTGCCCTCGCCCGCTTTGGAGTCAACGTAGATGAAACCGCCCGTCTGCTTGACGATGCCGTAGACAGTGGACAGACCGAGGCCGGTGCCCTTGCCCACCTCCTTGGTGGAAAAAAACGGCTCGAAAATCTTATCGACGATCTCGGGCGGAATGCCTGTGCCGGTATCGCTGACCTCGACCAGCACGTAGTCCGCTGCCGGAAGTCCCTTGTGACCGAACGTCGGGATCTCCGCGGCCGCGACGTTCGCGGTGCGAATCGCGAGCTTGCCGCCGTTTGGCATGGCGTCGCGTGCATTGACCACGAGGTTGACGATCACCTGTTCGAACTGGGAGACGTCGGCCTTGACCGGCCACAGGTCACGCCCGTGTACGACGCCGGGGAAAGTGACCTTCTCGCCGATCAGACGTTTCAGCAACATGCCGATGTCGCTCAGCGTGTCGCCGAGATCGAGCACTTTTGGCTGCAGGGTCTGTCGCCGCGAGAACGCCAGCAATTGCCGCACCAGGGCGGCCGCGCGGTTGGCGTTCTGCTTGATCTGCATGATATCCTGGAAGGACGGATCGGTCGGCTTGTGCGCGTTCAGCAGGAAGTCGTTCGCCATCATGATGGCGGACAGCACGTTGTTGAAATCGTGCGCGATGCCTCCAGCGAGCTGGCCGACCGACTCCATCTTCTGGGATTGATTGATCTGGCTCTCGAGCGTGCGCCGCTCGGTCGTCTCAAGCATGTAGACGATCGCGGCTTCCGCGTCGCGATCGTCCTCCACCCCGGTGACAAAAAACTGTCCCCATCGCTCGCGCGTACCGTCCAGCATCACCTCGACAGGAGGGATATCACCCTGCCCGTCCGCCGCAGCCTGGATGGCCGCGCTCAGTTGACCACGATCGCGTTCATTGACGGCCGCGAGTATCGACTTGGCGGCAGCGCCGTCCGGACTGAGGCTTTGCGCGAGCTTCACAAACCGCGCGTTGGCGCGACCGACAACGCCGGTTTTATCGACCGTCGCGATCGCCATCGGCGTGTGGTCGAAGAAGCGCATGAAGCGCACTTCCGCCGCCCGCTGCGGATCGACGCGCTCGTCGCGGGCGCGGCTGACCACCAGCGTCCGCGACGGGCCCGGCGCACCGTCGGCGCCGAAGGCCAGCTTGTGATACAGGCGCGCCGGCATGGTCTTGCCGTTGCGCATCCGCAGGTCGATATCGAAGACCTCGGTGCGGACTTCGCCGGGCGCGGCGATAATCGACGTCAGCAAAGCCGCGCCGTCCCCCGAAACGATGTCGGTCAGCTTCAGCCCACCCGAGCCGATCTCCGCCAGATCGTGATCCAGCCAGTTGGCAAGCGTGGCATTGACGTAGACGAGATCGCCAGACTGGTTGACGGAGAAGAATCCGCACGGCGCGTGATCGAGATACTCGATCGCATGACGCAGTTCCTGAAACACATCCTCCTGCCGCTCGCGGTCGCGTGTGATGTCGGCGATCGACCACACCGCATGTCGAGAATACCGCTTCGCCTGTGCGAGCGGGCGGACCCTCAGCCGCAGCCAGCGACCGTTCGTGCCGTCGGCGGCGGCGACGCGTACCTCTTCCTGCTGGCGTTTGCCCTCGCGCGCCGCCTTCAAAAGGCGGAACACCGCCTCGGAAACGTCGGGGTTGCCGATGAATACGCGCTCCACCGGCCGCACATCCTGCATCGACGTAGCCCCGGTCAGGGTGAGATAAGCCGAGTTGGCATAAACGATATGCCCGCCGGAATCGGTGACGGCGATACCGTCGAAAGCGTGATCCGCGATGGGACGCATCAGCGGGTCATCAATTGTGCGGTCGGCAAAGCAGACGATCCCGGCCGCAAACGCGAACAGCGTGAACAATCCGACCATCGCCAGCAAGGCCAGCAGCGCCAGAATATAAGGCTGGGCTTCGGTACGTCCCAGCGCCATAAAAGCCACGGCGGCCGCGACGATCGCGCCCGCGACCAGCAGAACCAGAAGAATGCTGCCGCTCCGCCGCGCCGGCTCCTGCCCGACCTGTGGTGAATCGATGGGATCGGGTGTCATGGTGTCCGGCGGAGCCTGTCGCAGCGAGCGCGGAATGCGCGTGCGCCGGAGCCTGAGTGCCTGAATCGGACCCGGCAGCGCAAGCGCCTCATAGGCTCATTTCCCGCCATTTTCCCCGCCCCGTTGCTGTTCCCGATGCCCCGGACCGGCCTCAGACACCGCGTCCCGAAAGGCCGCGCTTCAAGCCCATGACGTAACCAATGATTTCGGCGACGGCGTGATAGTGCTCGACCGGGATCTCGTCGTCGATTTCGACGGCGGCATATAGCGCGCGGGCCAGAGGCACGTTCTCAACCACCGGAATGTCATGCTCGCGAGCGATTTCCCTGATCTTGAGCGCGATGTTGTCGACGCCCTTGGCCACGCAGACCGGCGCCGACATACCGCGCTCGTAAGACAAGGCGACCGAATAATGCGTCGGATTGGTGATGATCACCGAAGCCTGGGGAACGGCGGCCATCATGCGCTTCTTCATGCGGACATGGCGCAACTGCCGGATGCGGGCCTTGATATGCGGATCGCCCTCCGACTGCTTGAACTCCTCCTTCATCTCCCGCAGCGACATTTTCTGCCGTTCGAACCATTGTCGGTACTGAAACAGGTAGTCCGCGATCGCGACCAGCGCGAGCATCACCATCACGGCTCCGAGCAATTGCAGCGTCAGGCTCTTCGTGATCCCGAGAAGAGCGTTCGGATCGAGCCGCACCATGGCGTCGAGCCGCGAGCGTTCCGGCCATAGCACCGCCGTCATGACCGCACCGAGCGCCAGAACCTTGAAAAGTCCCTTGGCGAAGTTCGCGACAGCCTGCTTGCCGAAAATCCGCTTGGCCCCGGATACCACGGAAATCTTGCTGAGCTTCGGCTTGAGCGTTTCCCCCGACCAGACGAAGCGGTGCTGAACGACATTGCCGGCAACGGCAGCCATCGTCAGCAGAAGCAGCGGCACGCCGAGCGCTGCGGCAAGGCAATATCCGATCTGCTCGGCCAGCGCCAAAAGGCCGGGTCCATCGGTCCGAATTTGCCAGGAATTGGCGATCAGATTGCGCAACGGCATCCGGAATCCGTCGCCGATCGAGCCTGCAAACGTCGAGAGCACCAGTGTCGCACCTGCGATCGCGAACCAGGCGTTGACCTCCTGGCTCTTGGCAACGTCGCCGCGCTCGAGCGCATCGTCGAGGCGCTTTTGCGTCGGGTCTTCTGTCTTCTCGGTATCGTCGCTCTCGTCGGCCATCGCGAAGTCCTCAGTTCAGCGACGTCAGATCGTGCATCACACCCACCAGATAGTCCATGTAAGTCCCCATCATGGATGCCAGCACGGCGGCGAAAATCATGAAGCCAATAAGGATCGAGAGCGGCACGCCGACGAAGTAGACCTGCATCTGCGGCATCAGCCGCGCGAGCACGCCAAGTCCGATATTGAAGACTAACCCGAACACCAGAAACGGGGCCGATAGTTGCAAGCCAATCTTGAAGGCGCCGGCAAAGGCGCGCGTCGCCAGCGCCGCCACGTCGCCGCTCGGCATCAGTTCGCCCGGTGAGAATATCTTATAGCTGTCGTTCAGCGCGGCGATGACGAGATAGTGGGTATCGGTTGCGAACAGCAGCGCGATCCCGAGGAGGGTCAGGAAGTTGCCCATCAGCGCGCCCTGCTGGCCTTGCGTCGGATCCACCGATGTGACGAATCCGAGCCCGAGCTGCTGTGCAATGATCGAGCCCGCCACATGCAAGGCCGCGAGCGTGACGCGCGCCGTAGCGCCAAGGACGACGCCGATGATGATCTCGTGAACCAACAAGACCGTCAGTGGCGCGATTGACTGCGTGTCAACGTGATAGGCCGTACGATGCAGCGGCAGGATGATAAGGGTCAAAAGCAGAGCGATGGCGAGCTTCACCCGCACCGGAATGAAGCCCTCGCCGAATCCGGGCAACAGCATCACCATCGCCCCGATGCGGGCGAATACCAGCATGAAGGCGGCGCCGAGAGCGGGCAGTAGCGAGATATCAATGCGCATCTCGCGATAGTCTGCGTCATCCGCCGATGATTCGCGATGAAATCCGTATCATTTCGGCATGCAGCGCATCAGCCATGAACGGAAGCGCCAACACCATCGTCACGAAAATCGCAAGGATCTTCGGCACAAACACCAGCGTCTGCTCCTGAATCTGCGTCAATGCCTGCACCAGCGAAATCGCGACGCCGACGATCAGGCCGACGCCCAGCAGCGGTCCTGAGACCAGAACGATGGTCCAGATCGCGTCACGCGCGACATCCAGTGTTTCAGCGCCGGTCATGATGATTTCTTTCCTTAAGGAGTGGATGGGAGCACGGACGTCTTCCTTCTCCACCCAAACCGGGGCTTACCGGAATTTGGACCGTGCGCTCTCTCCGCGCGGGAACGATGAAGGAAGAATGCGAGCCCACGCATAAAGTAGGATCAGATCGGCATCCGCATGATGTCTTCATAGGATTGGATGACGCGGTCGCGCACGGATACCAGCGTTGAGACCGCGACATCGGTATCCGCAACCGCCGTTACCACGTCCATCAGGTTGGCCTTGCCCGAAGCCATCGCCACAGTCTGCGCGTCGGACTTCCGCCCCGCTTCCATTACGCCGCCGAGCACATCCTTCAGCACCGCACTGAACGCGGGACCATCACCGCCCGATGCCTTGCCGGCGGCGGCGCCGGAATCCATCATTCTCGCGAGGCTCGCATAGGCATTTGCTGCGACTGTGGGCGATGCCATGGTCAGATTCTCCGATCAGGACTTGAGGATATCGAGTGTGCGCTGGATCATCCGGCGTGTTGCGCTGATGATATTGAGGTTCGCCTCGTAGGACCGCTGTGCGTTGCGCATGTCGGTCATTTCCACGAGCGAATTGACATTGGGATATTTGACATTGCCGCTGGCGTCAGCAGCCGGATTACTTGGCTCGTACTTGACGCGGAACGTTGACATGTCAGGCTTCACCCGGCCAAGCGTGACCACTCTCGCGTCGAGCGTACGATCAAGGGCCGACGAAAAGGTCGGCACCTTGCGGCGGTAGGGATCGCCGCCTGGCGTTTGTGCGGTTGAATCAACGTTGGCGATGTTTTCCGAGATGACCCGCATCCTGCCCGCCTGCGCTCGCAGACCGGAGGTTGCGATACTCATCGATCGCATGAAGTCGGCGCCATTGTCTGCCATGATGCGGTCTCCTTCCGTTCAGCCCTTGCGTCACGCCTTGCCGACAGCCATTTTCAGCAGCCGCAGGCTGCGGCTGTAGAGCGAACTCGCGGCGGCATAGTCCATCTGGTTGGCAGACACCTGGAGCATTTGATCCTCGAGATTGACGGCGTTGCCGGCCGGACGGGTCTGAAAGCCGCCATTGCCATTCTGCCCGAAGTGCGAAGACGCTTCGAAACCGGCTATGCTCTGGCCTGACGTGGTGCGGATCATCGCCAGCGTCGCGCCGGTTGAGGCATTGCCACCTTGCGCGTCGAACCTCGGTTCCACGAGATCGTGCGGCCTGAAGTTCGGCGTATCGGAGTTGGCGATGTTTTCGGCCAGAACGCGCTGGCGCTCCTGATGCCACTGCATCCGGGTGCGCAGCGCCGCTAGTGCGGAAATATCATTGAGGGGCACGGCTTTTGCTCCGGCCTCGGGACGACGCGCCGCCGAGGTAGGCAGAATTTGCCCCCCTCATGGTTAACAGCGGGTTAAAATGGCGAGGCGGCGGATTCTTGCCTGAGACGGTGGCCAGTCACACTCACATTAAAAACCCTCGGTCAGGCGGCAATATTCGCCACGAATGCGTTAACCACCTTTATTAACCGGAGCGCGCGACGCGCAGAAGTTGTTTTGGTCTGGTCGATTCATAGGTTATTAAGGCTGTCAGCGGCAGCTTTTGCCGGGTGGGATTAACAGACTGGGCCAGGGCTCGATCGTCACGGGAGGAATGCCGGAAGGCGTTCGACGATCCGAAGCTGAATTAAGGGCGCTTTCTGTCAGGGACACAGCATGCAGGCAGTCACATTCGTCATCGCATTCATTGTGGTCCTGGCGCTGATTGCCGGGGCCGCCTGGCTCGTGCGGCGATTCGCGGGAGACCGTCTCGGCGTCAATGCCAATCGCGGACGCATGCCCCGTCTGGCGGTCATCGATGCCGCCGCGGTCGACGGACGCCGGCGGCTGGTCCTGGTGCGCCGGGACAATGTCGAGCACCTGCTGATGATCGGCGGCCCGACCGATATCGTCGTGGAGCACAGCATCGTTCGCGCCAGCCCTGGACGCGATCAGATGCCGCAGCGCCCGCTATCGGGCGAGACCCCGAGGCTGCCACCACTGGCCGAGACCGGCTGGACGGAGTCGGACGGCCCTCGTTCCGATCCGTCCGACCATCCCGAGCCTCCGATGCCGGTGCCGGAACCGCAGCGCCCGGCCCGCCCACCCTTTGCCGATACCCCGCGCCGACCCGTCGCCGCAGAGCGCCGCAGCGATCCATTGGCCGGTTTCACGCCCGAGCCCATGAGCCGGACCGACATTCGCGGCGCCCGTCCGGCGCGGCAGGAGCCGGTGATGCCGCGTCCAGCGCCGCCTCCTGCGCCGGCACCCGCACCGTCTCCCCCCGCCTCCAACGCCGATCAAAATCTCGCGGAGATGGCGCAGCGTCTTGAGGCTGCACTCCGGCGCCCGACAGGCGATAACAAGCCTGCGGCCGCCGCACCCGCCGCCTCAGACCCACCGTCGCGTCCGCGCAGCACGGAAGCTGCGCTCGGACCCGCATCCCGTAGCGAAAAGTCGGCAGCTCCGCCGGTCGCGCCGCCAGGTCCGAAGTCCGGGTTCGAGCATCTCGAGAACGAGATGGCGTCCCTGCTCGGACGCTCGAAGCCCCCTTCGTGAGCGCGGCGGACCACCCGCGTAGAGTTTCGTTCATTGTCGTTCTGATAGCCGCCGGATCGCTTGCCGATCCGGCGTTCGCGCAGGATATCAGCATCAATCTTGGCGGTGCCGGCACCAGCGGCGTGAGCGAGCGCGCGATCCAGCTGATTGCGCTGCTTACCGTATTGTCGATCGCGCCGTCGATTCTGATCATGATGACGTCGTTCACGCGCATCGTGGTAGTGCTTTCACTGCTGCGCACCGCACTAGGCACCGCGACCGCGCCGCCCAACTCCGTCATCATCGCGCTTGCGGTATTCCTCACCGCCTTCGTGATGGGACCGACGCTGCAGAAATCCTACGACGATGGCATCAAGCCGCTGGTCGCCAACGAGATCACGGTCGAGGAGGCGCTGCAGCGCGCGTCCGTTCCACTGCGCGGCTTCATGCAGAAGAACGTGCGCGAGCAGGACCTCAAGCTGTTCATGGACCTGTCCGGCGAGCCGCCGCCGAAGACGCCCGCTGAACTCTCGCTGCGCATTTTGATGCCGGCCTTCATGATCTCCGAACTGAAGCGCGCCTTCGAAATCGGATTTCTGCTGTTCCTGCCGTTCCTGATCATCGATCTTGTGGTGGCATCGGTCTTGATGTCGATGGGCATGATGATGCTGCCGCCCGTCGTTGTGTCGCTGCCGTTCAAGCTGATCTTCTTCGTGCTGGTCGACGGCTGGGCGCTCGTGGCCGGCAGTCTGGTTCAAAGCTACGGGACCTGAGCCCAGAGTGTGATGGACGAATCCCACGGCTGAGAGTCGATTGGTGCAAGACGCATTGTTGGTCGGTACGGCTTCTAAAAGAAGATTTGCGTGGTGAGATAACCGTAGACGGTGTCGCCCGCGTCGGGCGCGTTGGGGGCATCCCGCAGGAATCTGCCTTTGAACAGGTAGGCAGCGCCTGTTTCAAGCAACATGGCATCGGGGATGAGCCAGTATCTCAGGCGTCCTTCGATTTGATGGCCAGCGAAATTACCGGACTGGCCAGAACGATCCGTTAATCTCGTCGCGCCGAACGTGTCGGTGGGACTGTCCAGCCAGAGCGCGCGGTAGGTAACGAAGGCATCCCAGATCGGGCTTGGCGTGACGGTGAAGCGCACCGCCGGCGTAATCAGGTTTGAGCGCGTCATCGGGCCGTAGAGACTGGGCGCATTGTATTCGCGGCGAACGCCGAACAGACTGTCGAACCGGGTGAAGGTATTAGGATTGGAGCTGTCGCCGCTGGCGTGATCGTACAGCAACGAGACCCGCGGCAGCCAAGGCGCAGCGAAAGTGTAGCCCGCCTCCGCATGGACGAAATAGGCCGAGACGTCGAGGTCGCGCGTGTCGGTGACGGCGGTCGTTTGGCGGGCCAGACCCGCCTGGTAGGTCGTCTCGAACTCGTAATCGAATGTCCCGGGTTTCGGTCCCCGAAACAGCCGGGCGCCCGGGGTGAACAGGCGACGGTTCCGGGTCTGCACCGATTGCAGCAGACCCGTCCCAGAGTCCTGCTCATACAAGCCGTAGCCATAGACCTCCAACGAACCGCCGAACATATTCGCGAAGGTATAGGACGTGCCGTAAAATTGCAGGTTCGGGCTCTCCCGATCGAACTCGACCGCGTTGTTGCGGACACCTTGCGCGTCATCGGGCAACCGGATGTGCGGCATACTCCAGAACACCGTCAGCCGGTCCTTGTTCGCTCCCTTCCAGTCGAAGGAGACGCCGGTGTAGGCGTTGGTGGTGTTACGAAACTGCTGACGCGACATGAGGCGGCGGGAGCCGACATCCTTCGTGAACCGACCGGAGGTGATACTGCTCGTCGAGCCATTGCCTGTGACGTCGGAGAGATCGAAGTTGAGATAGGCCTGTGTAAGCTCGAAGGCGTTCACATCCAGAGCGGAGACAACGGAGTTTAGCGGCTGGAAGTAGCTGCGGCTGTCCAACAGTTCCCCGCCGATCTTCAGCCTAGTGCCGGTATCGTACTCGGCGAATATCGAGCCGAAGAACATGTTCGCGAACTCATCGCGCGGAAAAGGCGCCGGACGGAACCCGTTGGCGATTCCTTCAGCGCGGGAACGGAACGTGCCGCGGATCGTGAAATTGTCGGGTCGTCCGAGCGCGTCGTAAAGCGAGAACAACGGCTTTGACGTGGTCGGCTTGAAGGTCGGCCACGTCTTCGGCTGCTCCTGAGCATCTCCGTTCTGGTGATGACCTGGGTCGCCCTGCGCCTGCACCTCGGCATGGGGCCGAGGCTGTGCCTGCGCAAGGTTCGGCGGGATGGCGGCAAGCAGGACAGCAGACAGGGAGACCAGCCCTGCCGTCGAGTCGAGGAAATCGGCTTTCATCAAACTCATTATCAACTTCCCAAGTTGTTCTGCAGGGTCGCTGGGTGCAACCCTCGAAGAAACGTTCTCGCGGTCTTGATTGACCGCAGCCGTCCGCG
>NZ_CH672418.1:96775-244137 GCF_000152905.1 Nitrobacter sp. Nb-311A | reverse complement strand
ACGCACAGACAGCATCAAACAAAAGATAAGTATGCTTCTGACTCTATCAGGAGCAGAGAAAGAAGATCGTGAATGCGCAAAGGCGGTTTCGCAGAATTCTGTACCGCCTCACAATTGCACTTACGTCATCGTTTGAAGGTAATCTCGATGATACTTGATCTCGAAGAAGCGCCGGACACGACTAAGTCAACACATCGAACAGGAAATAGAGCGCCACTCCGGACTCTATTAAACGCGAAGAAAGAAGATTTTGAGTACGCAAAGGCGGCTTCACAGAATTCTGTACCACTTGCGGCTTCGCTTATAGCGTTGCGATGAAAGAGAGCGAGCGAGTCTCGCGAAGCTGCGCGCACCGCCAGTCAGTAAAGTCGAGCATCACGACAATCGGGCTGTGAGGCTTTCGGATTTTCTAACGCGTTATCGGGCCGATCGGAGATACGCATCCGTCAGCGTGAGGCTTCGACGCGCGTCGATCCGATAATCTGCGGTAGCGTGCCTGTGGGAGACGGATCTGCCTTCGCTTCGTCGGACGACAGCGGCGCCTTCGTCATCATATTCGGAAAACGTGAACTCATTTCGCGCAGGAAACCACTCAGCGTATCTACCTTCGCCGCCATCTTGGCGATCTGCTCAAACTCGGCGCTGTTGCTGGATGCCGGCTTGCTCGCGGTATCGAACGCGAGCTTGTCGGCGACGCCGTTCATCAGCGGCGCATATTTCTCGCGGAAACGCGCAAGCCCCAGCGCGTCCTCGGCGAGCGCATAGCCGATCACGGCGCGGATGATATCACTCTTCTCATTCGAGGTGAGCGGCGTGAAATCACGCCAGCGCTCGCCGTAATAAAGCTCGATCTGTTCGGACGCCTCGCGCCAGCGCCGGGACGCCCAGTAGATATCGGATCGCAGACGAATTGCCTCCCGCCCGGTGAGATTGGAGATAATGTCGAGCGCGAGATCGCGGCGACCGATATCGCTCTGCGCACGCGCCTCAAGCAGCAAGCGTTGCTTACGCAATTCGCCGGCGAGGTCAGCGATCCGCGTCGTGCGAAGTGCGGCGATTGCCCGGTCAGGCTTGCGGTTCATCAGATAGACTATCGCCAGCCGCGCGGCGACCTGCGCGCGCGCCGCACCCTCAAGCCTATGATCAATCTGGTATTGCAGGAGTTCGCCCGCCTGATCAAGCAGATCAAAGGCGACCAGCCGATCCGCGAGCCGGCGGATCATTTCGTCGCCGCGGCGGCCAATCGGCGTCAGATCACGATAGTCGTAGAACATCGCCAACGCATCAATCGGTGGAAGGTTGTCGCCTTTCGCGCTGAGGAAGAGCTGGGCGAACAGCGCCGCCGCATCATCTTGAATCTGGCGGGACACCGCGGAGTCGGGCTCCAACCGCGTAGCCGTCCTTGAAACCGCCAACGCCTCCGCATAGCGGCCCGCATCGATATAGAGCGCCATCAGCATTTTCAGCGTCTGCACTTCCAGCCCGTCGCCGCGCCACATCACCGACAGCGTTTCGAGATCGCGCAGCGCATCATCCGGCTTGATCTCTTTGCGCTTCTGTCGCAACGCAATGTCGTGAATCTTCGCTTCAGTCGCTGCTTCGCGGTCCGGCGAGGCCATCACCTCCTCATATTGAGCAAGCGCATCGTGGTCATGCCCGAGTGCTTCCGACAGCCGGCCGCGCATGACCGTAATTCTGGGCCTCAACTCGTCGGGAATGCCGAGAGCGTCGAGATCACTGCTACGCGAAGCGGCGCCGGAAAAATCACCGACCTCAAGCGAAGCTCGCATCGCAGCACTGACGATCACGCGCTGCAAATCGACCGGCAACACCGATATGGCGAACTGAGCGCTTTTGAACTTCTCTCGTGCTTCCGCCCACTT
This sequence comes from Nitrobacter sp. Nb-311A, assembly GCF_000152905.1. Lineage (GTDB taxonomy): Bacteria > Pseudomonadota > Alphaproteobacteria > Rhizobiales > Xanthobacteraceae > Nitrobacter. The sequence goes on along the minus strand of NZ_CH672418.1, from coordinate 242,254 downwards.
GTGTTGCTGCGCGAGCGCAAGCGCCTTCCAGAGTTGGGAATCGTAATTGGCTCCGATCGCCGGATTGGCGAGATCCCGCATCGCCGACGCCGTATAGTTTGTCAGTGAACTCACAACCGAATGCATGATCAGCAGAACCGGATCTTCCTGTCCAGGATTCAATTCGGACAATGCGAGGTCGAGAACCGCCCTGGCTTCGTGATAGAAGCCGCGCGCCATATAGAAGCGGGCGAGGTCTTTCCGCGCTGCGGCCCGCACATCATCGTCACTCGCGGTTGACGCTGCGTTGACCAGCTCATCGAGCCGTTTAAGGAAATCGGCCTTGCTGTCCTTCCGCCATTGCTCGATATCGAAGATCGGCTGCGCCGCGGTTGCTCCGCGCCCGGGCGTGGCATTGGCCGCCGACAGGGTAAGACCGCCCTGCCTGGTCACCGTGACCTTGTCGGGGCCGACCTCGACGGCGATATCGTCGGACTTCGGCTCGATCACGACGCCATGGATGGTCTCATTCAGCGAGAACTCCACGAATTGCTGGCGACTGATGAAACCGCGTGCCGGTGGCAGCGCGGTCACCACCATCAGAGGACTGCCGGAATCGGGATCGACGATCCGGTGCAGCCTGCCGATGCCCGCGAGCGGCACAGCAACGCTTGCGTGAGCCCGATCGACCACATTCCGCTGGGTAGAGAGCGCACGCGATGGGTGTTGCACGGTATCAGCAAACATCACGATCCAGCTCCGGCCCGCCATAGCGGGCGCTAAGTCCTGCGGGTCTCCGGTCGAGAGGGAAGCCAGTAGCGGACGGGCCAGGCGGATACGAATTGCCTGACCTTTGTCCAAAGGACGACGATCAATGTCAGAGATAAGCGACCCGCCCTCCTTCCGGATCGCACCGATATCGATCGGCTGGTCCGAGTCGAACACCAGCCACACCGTATCGGCCCGCCGAAATAGTGCGGCCGGCGCTGGCGCGCCGAAGCCGAACGTCAGACGAAAACCCTCGGTGCGCCTCTCAGCATCGAGGGTCACGGCATCCTTCGCGCCTTTCTTCATTGATGACGCCGGAACTGTTGCGGCCTCCGGCGCCGCCGCTGCCTTCTCAGCGTTCTGCTTGCCGGAACTATGTTCGGCTTGCTTGTCCTCTGCCGGCTTTGCTTTCGAAACGCTGTCAGGCATTGGCGCGGGGGGCGCTTCGGCGGCAACCGGCTTCTCGATCCGGGGCTGAACAGGGGCCGGAGGTGCAGCGACGGCTGGGGCTACCCCGGTCGTTCTTTCAACCGGCGCGGATTTAACATCAGGCCTTGAAGGCTGGACCGTCAGGCCGGCTTGCTCCGCAGCCTGCGAGGCCGGCGCGGGAATCTCGGCCGCCCTCTCGGCGGCATTGGCCTGCGGCCGGGCTTCGGTTGGCGCGAGCGGCAGTACCGGTTTGCCGGTCTGCTGAAAGCCGATATCGACGATGTAGTTCTTCTCTTCATGAAACGAATGCACATCGACATCGCCGATCAATTTCATCTCGATCCGCGAACCGTCGCCTTCGACCTTCTGCACGATCGAGCCGATATTGGTCGGCGCCACCAGTCTTGCATCCGCCAGATCAAACGTCAGCGCGGGTTTGAACAGCAGCGACAGTTTCTGCTCATTGAGGGCGGAAGATACGCCGGCGCCGTCCGGCAACTCAAAAACATAGCGCACAAAGGTCGGCTGCACCGAAGCGCGCACCCGAACCGGCGACCGCTTCTTCGCCGCTGCGAGGCTGCGCTGTTCGCGCAAAGCGCGTTCGGCGGCACGGGCACGCTCCGCAAGTTCCCGGACCACCTCCCGCGGCAGTCCAGGCGGCGGCCCCTTCCAGCCGTCAGGCATCAAATCGATGAATATGCGCTCGCCGGCCGTCATTGTATTGACAGTGACCTTGCGCGCCAGGGCCAGACGGATGGCCGAACCATCCGGATCACGGCGCGCCGAGCCGACATAGTCCGGCGCCGCGTCCGAGATCCTGTCGACGGGAATATTCACCGGCCGGTTGAATCGGATCACAAGGACGGTGCCAGCCACCGTCACCTCGGAATCGACGTCGTCATCGAGCTTGAGCATGAGGCGCGCAAAACCATTCGCCGCCACAAAGCTCGCCTCTCCCCGGACGCCCTGCGCGCGGCCTGCATCGGGAAACGCCACGGTCAGCAGCAGCACGGCTATTGCGAGCGTCGGAATAAGGCCGCGCCAAAGCCGCCGCGCGCAAGCGCGCGCTTGCGACCAACATCCAGCGGCAGTCGTCCGCGCCATTCCAGACCGTCTCTCGACTCAAAACTCGTTGCCGGGGACTGAAGGCCCGGCTGACCTTGACTTTAGAGTTGTGACATTGAGGACTTGTTAAACAACGATCGTCAGTTGCGAGGATGCAGTGTGGGCTTGCCCTCGATCTTCGGAAGATTGGAGGTCTCGGTCGTGGTGTTGCCGCTCGCACGGCGCGCCAATTCGACCGTCAATCGTTCCGCAGCTTCGGGAGACATCTGACCGAGAATGTCCGACATTTTGCGCGGCGCGATCTTCGAGGCGATCTCGAACAGCACCGGCATTTCCAGCCGGTCGAAAACCTTGGCTGCCTCCTTCGGCTTCATGTTCTCGTACATCGTCACGAGCCCCTTGAAGCGGGCAATCTCGGCCTCGTTCTTCTCTTCGGTTGCGGTCGCGATCCGCGCCTCGATGCCCTTCATCTGCTCGACGCGGCCCTGGATGCGCTCTTCAGCGGCCTTCAGCAGGTTTTCGCGAATGTCAATTTCTCGTGCACGCGCTTCGAGCTCCTGTCGCCGGCTCTGAAGACGCTCGAGAATGGCCCGCTCGGATGGCGATACAGACCGGCCCGGCTCCGGGATAGTGAGCACGCCCTCCTTCGCCTCTCCCGGCTTGTCTGCCGCCCGGCCAGGTTCTTCGTTCTTCGCTTCACCCTTTTCCGCATTATCTTTGCCGGTGCCGTCCTTGTTCTTCGTCCCGACCGATCCGGTGATGTCACCCGCGTCCGGAGTCGCGCCTGGAAAATTCAGGTTTTCCTGCGCCCATGACTGACCGGCCGAAGCCGGCTGGACATCGAAGACATAGCCGCCGTCGATCACAAGCCCCGCAACCTTGAGCACCGCGAGACCGAAGATCGCAACCACTACGACGGGAATGACCCGGATGTCTCTGAAAGCACTCATGCGGCGATGCCGTTCGTCCTTCTGCGTTCGGAAAATGCCCTCGCCGCGGCTGCGACGGAGCGGGCATCACTCGTCACGGCCTCCGGTTCCGGAGCCGTCGCCGGGCGCGCCGCAAGCGCGATCCTGCTCAACCGCCGCATGACGGCGTCGCCCTCCGCCAATTGCTTCGCCAACTGCCGCGATAAATCGGTCGCCAACGCAATCTGGTTGCCGAGATTGTCGTTGACGTCGCGTACAGTGTGCTTGAGCCCGCCGATGGCGCGCTCGGCGATTTCCGTCGCCGTGATCAGTTCACTGATCGTCGCCTTCAGCGACTGTTCATCTGCCCTCCGCCGCTTCAGCCGCTTGTTCAGCAGCATGCAGTAACAGATCGTCAGAACGAGAAGAACCGCGACAAGGCTCTCGATCGCGAGTCCGAAAGAGTGGTTCATTGGGCCTCCATCATCTTGGTCTGCTCGTCCGCTCTCTCGAACATGGCAAAGGTGGTGTTAGGTTTACGCAGATTCCTCGACACGCGAATGGCGACGCGGTCGCCAACCCGTCCCATGCGGCCTTCGGTGAGCGTAACGCTGCCGCACCGAACCGCTACCGACGCATCGGGCCGCATTTCAAGCGCGAGCGTGTCACCAACCTTCAGGGTCATAAGCTGCTTAAGCGGGATTTCGGCCTCGTACAGCACCGCGTCCACGGCAATCTGCGCCTGCGCGATCTCGGTGGCGAGGTGGCTTTCCCAGATCGGATCACGGCCGAACTTTTCACCCATGAACATCTGCAACAGGACGTTGCGGATCGGCTCAATGGTGGCGTAGGGAAGCAGCAGTTCGATGGTGCCGCCGCGATCTTCCATGTCGATCCGCAGCCGGACCAGGATCGCCGCATTGGCCGGACGGGTGATCGCCGCGAACCGCGGATTGGTTTCGAGACGGTCGATCGAAAACGACACCGGCGACAGCGGCCGGAACGCCTGCTCGGCGTCGGCAAGCACGACCTCCACCAGCCGCTTCACCAGATTGGTTTCGATCGTCGTGTAGGGCCGGCCTTCGATACGGAGCGAGGTCTGACCGCGACGGCCACCCAGCAAAACATCGATCATCGAGTAGATCAGGCTGGAGTCCACCATCGCCAATCCGAAATTCTCCCACTCCTCAGCCTTGAACACGCTGAGTACCGCTGGCAGGGGTATCGAATTCAGGTAGTCGCCAAAGCGGACCGAGGTGATGCGGTCAAGCGAGACCTCGACGTTGTCGGAAGTGAAATTGCGCAGGGACGTCGTCATCAGCCGCACCAGGCGGTCGAACACGATCTCCAGCATCGGCAGGCGCTCATACGACACCATCGCCGAGTCGATGATCGCCCGGATGCCCGAATTATCATCGACGTTGATCTCGCCGACGCTGAATCCGAGCAGACTGTCGATTTCCTCCTGCGACAGAACCCGCTCGCCGTTTTTGCCGTTGCCGAAATTGCGACCGCCGTCGTCGACCATGGCGGCCCATTGTTCCGCCATCGCCTCCGTGAGTTCGTTGGCGGCAGCGGACTTCGAAGCCTCGGCCGGATCCTCCGAGTCGAGCGAGGCTTCCCACTGGGCTGCGATTGCATCCTGATCGAGCTGATCGCTTTCGTCCGCCATGATCCCGTTCCGGCGCTAGCGCCCGTTTCCGTAGTTCGCAAAACCTCGCGGCATCCTTCGAACGAGCTCCGAAACAAAGGACACCAGCGCTCTATAAGTCCCTGGAATTCCGCTCTGCGATTTTGAAATCCCTGATACGAATCTGCGGCCCGTGATGAGGAGCTTCATCTCTGCGGTACTCATCACTGGATAACGACTTCCTTGAACAGCACAGCATTGATGTGATCGGGCGAGATCACTTCATTCACCCGTCTGGTCAGTTCTTCCTTCAGGCGGAACAACCCGGCTGAACCGTTGAGATCACTCGGGCGCAATTCGCGCATATAAGTCTGAAACAGATCGGTGACCCGCGGCAACGCCGGCCTGATCTTCTCGGCCTGCGGCTCCTCCTTCACCTCGAGAACGACCTTCACTTTCAGATATTGCACCCGCTCGCCGGGCGCGCCGACCAGATTGACCAGCATATCCGGTATATCGACGAAGGCCGGTGGTTTCGGCGGTGGCGCTTCGGCATGCTGTTCGCCGCCGTGATGGCGGAACAAAAAGAACCAGACGCTGCCGCCAGTGACGAGAATCAATGCGAGGCCGACCACCGCGATAATCAGCTTGAACTTTTTTCTGGTTGGAGGCGTGTCTCCGTCTGCCGCTTTTTCAGTCTGATCATTCTCTGCCATCGTCAGCTCGCCCTTTCATCAGGGTCGGTCCGATGCCACCGAGCAGGCTGGATACGCAGAACAGATGCCGCCGGCGCACACGCGCCCGTTGCCTTGACACTCCTATCCGGACCCGAAGTTCGTTGCTCCCCGCAAAGGCTTGCGAACTACGAATTCGACATTCCACCAGCATCCATTCTGGTGCGTTCTGGTCAGAAGCTCGCTTTCCAGGTTGCGGCGAAAATGCGGAAAACTTCTGAGCTGCCACACTAGGTGCGCAATGGTTAACGGAACCTTTCTTTTAACCATGACTAGGAACATTTTGCCGGGCCGACATGGTCAACAGGACCTTAATTGCCGGGTCTTCCCACTCGCCATTTTTCAATAAATGACTGATAATACGTAGTTTCTTGAGCTGGCACGGCTTTCGCTACCCCTTTCGCCGAACCGGAAGGCTTGGGAGAGCCTCAAGGTTCGATCAATCCGGTGTGACGGCCTGGGAGGGCCTTCTTCACACGGATTCACAAGGGGAGAACCACCGATGGAGAATGCCCTCCTCATCGGACTGTCGCGGCAAATGATGCTCGAACGGCAGATTGATGTCGTTGCCAACAACGTCGCGAACGTCAACACCAACGGTTACAAGGCCGACCGCTCGCTGTTCGAGGAATACCTGATGCCGGGCGCGCACGAAGACAACTTCGTCGGCCGCGACCGCCGCTTAAGCTTCGTTCAGGACCGCGCCACCTTTCACGACTTCGCTGGGGGCCCGACCGAGCAGACCAAGAATCCGCTCGATGTCGCCATCGACGGCGAGGCGTTTCTGGTGGTGCAGACGCCCAACGGCGAACGCTACACCCGCGACGGCGGATTGCAGATCAATGCACAAGGGCAACTGGTCACGGCATCGGGCTATCCGGTGCTCGGCTCCAACGGCCCGATCAGGTTCCAGCAAACCGACCGCGACATCACGATTTCCGCCGACGGCACCGTAACTGTAATCGAGGGCCTCAACAACTCAACGAACTCAATCCGCGGAACGCTGCGGCTGGTCTCCTTTCGGCAGCCTCAAAAGCTGATCAAGGAGGGCTCCAACCTTTATGCCGCTGGCGAAAGCAATTTCGCTCAGCCGGACACGAAGTCGCAAATCCATCAGGGCTTCATTGAGCGCTCCAACGTCAGCGCGGTGACTGAGATGAGTCGCATGGTCCAGGTATCCCGCGCCTACACGCAGATGGCGACACTGTTGCAGCAGCAAAGCGATCTGCAACGAACCGCCATCGAAAAACTGGCCGACGTTCCGGCATAAGGAATTCAGATCATGCGTGCTCTTTATACTGCGGCAACCGGAATGGCGGCTCAGGAACTGAACGTTCAGGTCATCTCCAACAATATCGCGAACCTGCGCACCACCGGTTACAAGAAGCAGCGGGCTGCATTTCAAGACCTGATCTACGACCATGTCCGTCGGGTCGGCGCGCAGGCATCGGCTCAGGGCACCATATTGCCCGTGGGCATCGATCTCGGCGGCGGCGTGAAAACAGTCGGAACACCGAGGCAGATGAGTCAAGGCACGCTGTCGCAGACCGGCAACGATCTCGACATCGCCATTCGCGGTGAAGGCTTCTTCAAGATCCTGATGCCGGACGGCACCTTTCAGTATACCCGCGACGGCACGTTCCAGATGGACAACCAGGGCCGCATCGTCAACGCGCAGGGCAATCCGGTGCAGCCAACGATCACGATCCCGCAAAACTCCGCGGGCATCACCATCAACTCGCAGGGCCAGGTCTCGGTGACGCTGCCGGGGCAGACCACTCCGACCGTGCTCGGCCAGATCGGCCTGACCCGCTTCATCAACAAGGCGGGTTTGCAGCCGGTGGGCGATAACAACTTCAAGGAGACGCCCGCCTCCGGTCCTTTCCAGGACGGCATCGCCAATATCGACGGCTTCGGCGACATGCAGCAATCTAGCCTTGAGCAGGCCAATGTCGAGGTGGTCTCGGAAATCTCCGATCTGATCGCCGCACAACGCGCCTACGAAATGAACGCCAAAGTCGTCAGCGCCGCCGACCAGATGCTGCAATCCGCATCCGCGCTATTCCGCTAGGAGGCGACCATGATTGTCCGCTCCTTCCTCGTCGCTGGCGCGATGCTGGCGGCGTCCATTCCGGCGCTGGCCGGCAACGACGCGACTCCACGCCACGCCGTCCTGGCGAGCACGGCTGCCATTCCGACCCCTGTGCTTCGCGGCCGTGTCGATCTTACGGGCGATGTGGTTCGGATCGGCGACCTCGTCGATAACGCCGGCAAGGCAGCGCAAATCGCAATCTACCGCTCTCCCGATCCCGGCACCACCGGCACGCTGCCGGCTACCCAGGTGCTCGATATTCTCCGTGCGCATCAGGTGATCGGCGTCGACACGCACGGCCTTCGAAACGTCGCGGTGACACGGCTCGCCCGCACCCTGGAGCCGGACGACGTCGAATTGCAGATCGCGGTCGCGCTCGAACACCGCAATGGACTTGGCGACGCCAAGGACCTGCTGCTGACCTTTGATAAAGACCTGACAACGATCCATCTCGATGCCGCGAACAATGGCGCCATCAATCCGGTGGTAACCCGGTTCGACCCGCGCAAGGGCCGCTTCGACGTCACGCTCGAGATCGGCAACGACTCCGGGGCCGCACCGACGCGCCTCCGTTTCACCGGCGTTGCCGTCGAGACTGTCGAAGCCGCGGTGCTGGCTCGCGACGTCGACCGTCACACACTGCTGAAATTTTCCGATGTCGTCATGGAGCGTCGCCCCAAGGCGGAGGTCGGCCGCGACGCCGCAAGCCACGACCACGTCGTCGGGATGCAGACGCGGCGGCAGATGCGCGCCGGTCAGGCGCTGCATGGCGCCGACCTGACCAGGCCGGACCTTGTGCAACGCGACGAGGCGGTGACCCTGATCTACCAGGCTGCGGGAATCTATCTCACCGTGCGCGGCAAGGCGACCGAGGCCGGCACTGAGGGGGATGTCGTCAGTGTTCTCAACCTGCAATCGAAGCGCACCGTATCCGGCGTGGTGGTCGGGCGAGGTCAAGTGTCGGTGTCTCCCGCCGCTCCGGTTGCCCCGCGCAGGCTGGCGAGCGCCGAGCCGGCAGAGGCGACGGCTTCCATCTCCCCCAGGAGCGGCGCGACCGCATCTTCAGAAGCCGAGTAACGTTCATGTTGAAGTCCGCGCCCATTAATCGCATCGTTCTCACCGGCACATTGCTGGCGGCCGCCGCGCTTGCCAGCGGATGCTCGTCCATCAATCGCCTTTCGCAGATCGGCGAGTCACCCAAGCTGACGGCGATAGACAATCCAACGACGCAGCCCGGTTACAAACCCGTGCAGATGCCGATGCCGAAGCCGGAGACGGTGTCCTACAACGCCAACTCGCTGTGGCGGAACGGCTCCCGCGCGTTCTTCAGGGATCAGCGCGCCGCGCGGGTCGGCGACCTCCTGACCGTGATCGTGAACTTCACCGACAAGGCCAACATCGCTAACCAGACCCAGCGCAGCCGCATTAACAAGGAAGATTCCGGCATCACCGATTTCATCGGCAGCAAGACCATCAGCAATCCAGCAACCGCGGTACTACCCGGCCGTATCCTGACCACCGACTCGACCTCGTTGAGCGACGGCAAGGGCTCGGTCCAGCGTCAGGAGAACCTGCAGACCCGCGTCGCCGCGGTCGTCACGCAACTGCTGCCGAACGGCAATCTTGTGGTCGAGGGCAAGCAGGAAATTCGCGTCAACAACGAAATCCGCGAATTGATCGTCGCCGGCATCGTGCGGCCGGAGGATATCCAGAGCGACAACACCATCGATTCAAGCAAGATCGCGCAGGCCCGCATCGCCTACGGCGGTCGCGGCCAGATCAGCGATGTTCAGCAGCCGCGCTACGGTCAACAGGTGATGGACGTACTGCTGCCGTTCTAGTGCGGTGGTTCAAAAGTTCGCTTTCAGTGTCCAGGGAGTCTGCCAGGCGAACTTCTGATCCTGAACCACACGAGAATTATAAAGTTACGAGTGTCCCTTTGATTTCGAAGTTCGCACCAAAGGTTGCTGCAAGGGTATGCGAACTTCGGAATCGGGACACTAGCCTCTCGAAGCTCCCCGCCGGATCGCGAACCCAGGCGCGAGACGGCGACGACCCGGCGATGCCATGCATCGTCCGGGGATGCGGCCTCCGGCGGCTCCCCTGCCGGAGGCCGTATCTATCGCTGCGGAACGTCGATCAGGCATCGTTCGTTCGCTGACGAGCAGCGAAATTTAATGAATCCTGATCTGTGCGCTACGACCTGGATGGTTATATGTCCAAGACATTCCGCAAGCGCCGGAGCGTCCAATGACCATCGCCGTCCGCGTCCTGCTTGTCCTTGCCACTTGCCTGATCGGCTTGTCCAACCCGGCACAGGCGCGTCACCGTCATGTCTACGTGCCCATCCCTTATGCGCCTATCGTGATACCCGCGCCGTCACCTCGCCTCCCGGTCGGTGGGGTCAATCAGCCCGGCGTACCCAACACATCGTGGCCTGGAACCATCGGCACCGGCTCCGTGCCGAGCGGCCTGAATGGCGACAGTCCCACCACGCCTGGATTTCCCGGGAAGGTCGGGCGCGACTAGAAAGAGCAAGGTTCCCCGCCTAGCATACGACCTGCTCTTTGCAAAAATAGGGGTTTGAAGATTCAATCCTCGTGTCACCGCATTGCGTCGCGCATCCGATCTTGGGAATTGGATTCCAGATTCGCCCTACATTGCCGCAAACCGGCGGGCGGACGTCAAAATGATTTTCAGGAGGTTTCTACCGCGACGAAATGCAATGCTTGAACCGACTCCATAGGAGCTGCGGTATTGACGCCAAAACCCGATCCCGATCTTCAGCAACGCGACGCGCTGCTCCAGACCGTGCTTCGCGACTACTTCGCGTCCGACAATGCTGCGATCCTGAACACCATCCGCTCCCAGGCCGAATATGTCGATCTCGTCTCCGGCGCGGTCCTGCTGCGCCAGGGCGAAGCCGGTGACGACGTGTACTTCGTCCTGTCGGGCCGGCTGCACGCATTTTCCGAAACCGAATCCGGCGCGAGAAAGATCCTCGGCGAGATCGGACGCGGCGAAACAATAGGCGAGCTCGCGCTGTTCACCGGCGAGCCGCGCTCGGCAACCATCGTAGCGGTGCGCGATACGCTGCTGGTCAAAGTGACGCGCGCGATGATCGAGCACGCGATCCTGCAACATCCGGAAATCGAAATGTCGATGATGAGGGTCGTGATCCGGCGATTCCGCCAGCGCGAGCGCGAGCGACAAACGCCGCTGGTGCCAGTGAACATCTGCATCCTGCCGGTCACGCCCGGACCCGACGCCGCCGATTTCGCGCGAAGGCTGCGTAACGCGCAAGCCGCCATGGCCGGGCCGGTGACGGTCGTCACCGCCGACGACGTCGTCAAACGCTTCGGTATCGCTCCGGACCACGCGCCTGAACAGCATAACGATGCGCTTGCCGGTTATATCGACGACATCGAGGCTCAGAGCCGCGCAGTGTATCTTGTCGCCGACGGAGACGACACCGCATGGACACGGTTTTGCCTTCGTCATGCCGACGAGGTGCTGCTACTCGCCAACGCCGATCACGACCCCGGTCTCGCGGCCGTCGAGCGGGCATGCCTATCGCCCGCAGCTCCCATCTCGATCGCGCGACAGACGCTGGTCCTGCTGCACAGGACTGATACGAAAATACCCGTCGGAACGACGCATTGGCTGAACGCTCGGCCGAATGCGCGGCACTTTCACATTCGTCCGCAGTTACCCGCCGACATGCATCGCCTCGCCCGTATCGTAGCCGGACGAGGCATCGGATTGGTGCTGTCGGGCGGAGGCGCGCGTGGCTTCGCCCATATCGGCGTCATCAAGGCGCTTGAAGAGGCAGGCATTCCCGTCGACATGCTAGGCGGCAGCTCAATCGGCGCGGTCATGGGAATGGTGCTGGCGCTCGGGCGCAGCGCGGATGAAGTCGCGGCTGCCGTCCGAAAGGCGTTCCTCCAACATCCGAGAGGCAACGTCACCGGCGACTATAACTTTATTCCCCTGGTATCGCTGATCAAGGGCGCGCGCACGCGAAGCGCGATGACGCAGGCCGTGCGCGATGCCACGGGCCGGGACGCCATCGACAGCGAGGATTGCTGGACCACCTTCTTCACCATCGCATCAGACTTTTCGACCGGCAGCGAAGCCGTCCTGCTGCGAGGCGACCTCACCCGTAACGTCGGCGCAAGTTACGCAATTCCCGGCGCGCTGCCGCCGGTCTTCATCGGCAGGCACATGATGTATGACGGCAGCACGTTCAACAATTTCCCTGTCGACGTAATGGCCCGACTCGGCGCCGGCCGCATCATCGGTGTCGATCTCTCGATCGACCGCGAGCAATTGTTCGATATTGACTGCGTGCCGGGAACGCCCACCCTTCTGCGCGACAAACTGAAACCGCGTGCGAAGCGACGTTACCTTCTGCCGAGCGTGCCCGAGACGATGCTGCGATCATCCTTCATCACATCGATCTCCAAACAAAAGGAGATGGGAAAGTTCACCGACCTCTTGTTCCGGCCGCGCACCCCCGAGTGCCGCCTGCTGGACTGGAGCCGCTTCGACGAGATGGTCGCCGCCGGCTACAGCCAGGCGAGGCAAGTGCTGGCCGGTCTGACCGACGAGCAGCGGGAAATGTTTCGATAAATCGTTGCCGGCGCGCCGCCTGCACCGATTATTTTAACGTGCTTTCTCAAGGCGGCCGATACTGTCGTGTCAAAACGCAAGGACAAGCCTTGCTCGAGAGCCTACGCATATACCGCGGCCCCATAGCCGAGACATCGGCGCAGCCGCCCTACTCGTCCCGATAGATCTTTTCCCGCTTCTCGTGGCGCTCCTGGGCTTCAACGGAAAGCGTCGCGATCGGTCGCGCTTCAAGCCGCTTCAGCGAGATCGGCTCGCCCGTTTCCTCGCAATAGCCGTAGGTGTTGTCCTCGATCCGCTGCAAGGCGGCGTCGATCTTGGAGATCAGCTTTCGCTGTCGGTCACGGGCGCGCAACTCGATGGCGCGGTCGGTTTCCGAGGACGCTCGATCCGCGAGGTCGGGAAGGTTGACGTTTTCTTCCTGAAGAGTCTGCAGCGTAACCTTCGATTCGCGGAGGATCTCATCCTTCCATGCCAGCAGCTTGGCGCGGAAATATTCGCGCTGACGCTCGTTCATGAAGGGCTCTTTTTCGGAGGGTCTGTAGTTCTTCAACTTTTCCAAATGCATTCCTGCTCGGTGCAAGGCGCCGGACGGTCCAGCTGCGGCGGAGCTTATATAGCGGCCGTTTGTGACAGACAATATCGTCGCACCAAAACCCATCCTTGAAATTGGGGACTTCCGCGTTTGGCTTGAACATTTTCGCTTCTGATCGAATTAGAAGCGGGCTCTATGATTTTGATTTGATGCGTTTTCTTCATGCGAACCGATAACCGCTTGCTTTGAAAAAGCCATAGCCCGACGGCGGAGGTCCGCGGAGCGTTCGAGACCGTCTTTCGACGGGTTCCATGACGTATCGCCGCCTTCAGACCTGCCCCACCTTGGCAAGTTCCACCTCGACGCGCAGCTCGATCTCAGCCAGGACCGCATCGAGACCGGCATCGCCGGAGGACGATTTCAGCCCGGCAGCGGCAGTGCGCAGCCGGATTACGGTTGACGGGTCGAAGGTGCCGGAAAGCAGCCCGATCTTGAGATCGTCGAGCACGTCCAGCGCGCCCCTGCCCCGCTGCACCGAGCGCCTGCGCCGCTCCGCCGGATCCTCCTCGACGCCCTGCAACGTCAGCAACGCATCGATGGTCGCCGGCGCTTTCGGCGCGGCCGCGGCCTTGCTTTCCGCAGTCGCGGACGGGTCCGGCAAGGAAAAATCGCTTCCACCCGTTCGCCGGGCGGACGGAGCCTGCGTTCCCGGCGCGGTGCCGTTCGTTCCGTAAATTCGCATCGATCGTCTCGTCCGAATATGATGGCAACGAACCACGCCCATTGTCGAGAACCGGAGAACCATCGCCGGCCGAAAGGGCGCGCCGGATAATTCCGGCGGTAGAACCGTGGGCCGTTATGATTAACGAAGCGTAAATGCTCGGCAAATTCTGCCGATGAAGGGCAACTTCGCCGTCCCCCTCGAACGCGCACGCGGCAGCCGATTTCAAGAAAATATCGTATTATCAATATGATACATCGCCAATCGCGATGGCACGCGTCTCGCATGGTTAACGGGCGAATGGGCGGTCATGGGAGTGGCGGCAGCCTACCTCAGGGGAGCAGAGGATGTCTGGCGTTGGTGTCAAGCGCGTCGTCCGGGTCGTCGCCATAGCACTCATGGCGCTGGCGTCACTGGGAACTCCGGCTCATGCCACCTCGAGGATCAAGGACCTCGCGAATATCGAAGGCGTGCGGCAAAACCAGTTGATCGGTTACGGCCTCGTGGTCGGTCTCAACGGCAGCGGCGATACTCTCAACAATATCCCGTTCACCAAGCAGTCGCTGCAGGCGATGCTGGAGCGCATGGGCGTCAACATCCGCGGCGCCACCATCCGAACCGGCAACGTCGCGGCCGTCATGGTGACCGGCAACCTGCCCGCCTTCGCCACCCAGGGCACCCGCATGGACGTCACGGTCTCGGCGATGGGCGACGCCAAAAGCCTGCAAGGCGGCACATTGCTTGTCACGCCGTTGCTTGGCGCCGACGGCAATGTGTATGCGGTGGCGCAGGGCTCGCTTGCGATCGGCGGCTTCGCCGCTGAAGGCGCCGCGGCGAGCGTCACCAAGGGCGTGCCGACCAACGGGCGCATCGCCAACGGCGCCATCGTCGAACGCGAGATCGAATTCGCACTGAACCGGATGCCGAACGTCCGGCTGGCGCTGCGCAACGGCGACTTCACCACCGCCAAACGCATCGCCGCAGCAGTCAACGATTTCCTCGGCACGAAGACTGCCGAGCCGATCGATCCGTCTACAGTGCAACTCTCCATTCCAGGGGAGTACAAGGGCAACGTCGTCGCCCTTCTGACCGAGATCGAACAGTTGCAGGTCGAGCCTGACATCGCGGCCAAGATTGTTATCGACGAACGCTCCGGGGTCATCGTAATGGGACGCGACGTCCGCGTCGCCACCGTCGCGGTCGCGCAAGGCAATCTCACCGTGTCCATTTCCGAAAGTCCACAGGTCAGCCAGCCCAATCCGCTGGCACGCGGGCGGACGGTTGTGACACCGCGCACCGACGTCGGCGTGACCGAGGACGGCAGGAAGCTCGCGCTGGTCAAGAACGGCGTCTCGCTTCAGGAGCTTGTCGACGGACTTAACGGCCTCGGCATCGGGCCACGCGACCTGATCGCCATTCTACAGGCGATCAAGGCGGCCGGCGCGATCGAAGCCGATATCGAGGTGATGTAATGGAAGCTCACGCGATCACTGACCCGATAAACGCCGCCCATCGCAGCGTCCCGCGCGCGAAAACGATGCTGCACGGCCACGTCGATCCGCAACTCGCGCAAGCGCTGGAACACGTTCCATCGCGCTCGGTAGAAAAAGCCAAAGCGACTTCGGAAGATTTCGAGGCGATGTTCCTCAACTCCATGTTTTCGCAAATGACAACCGGCCTGAAGGGCGAAGGTCCGTTCGGCGATACACCAGGCACCGGAGTGTGGCGCTCAATGCTCACAGAGCAGTATTCCAGATCGTTCGCCAAGGCCGGCGGCGTCGGTGTCTCCGACGCGGTGTTCCGCGCCCTGATCATGCAACAGGCGAGCCAGACCCAGTTATCACCGAAGGAGACCGCATGACGCCGCAATCCGCAGACCCGCAGGCGTCCCCTCTCCGCTCCCCCGTATCGACGCCAGCGGACGCACGCAGGCTCGCCGACGACATGCTCGACATCATGAATGCGCTGCTCGCCGTCATCGAGCGCGAAACCGAACTGGTGCGCGCCGGCAAGATTCGCGAAGGCATGGCGCTCGAAAGCCGGAAGACAGAACTGTCGCGCCGCTATGTCGACGCCATCAGGCAATTCAAGACCGGTCAAGCCTACATGACTCAGGCGACGCCGGATCTGCTCACCGCGCTGCAACGGCACCATGATACATTCCGCGCCATGCTCCAGGTGAATCTCACGGTGCTCGCCACCGCGCATGCGGTTTCCGAAGGAATTGTTCGCGGCGTCAGTGCCGAGGCGCAGCGCCGCGCCGCGCCGCAGACCTACACGGCAAGCGGACAGCGCAGCGCACCCTCGCGTCAGCACATGAGTCCCATCGCAGTCAGCCGTTCGCTTTAACCGCGCTTCAGATATCCGGGCGGAAACATTCCAATCGTCGCTGTCGTTGCGATGCTGCGAAGGTGCATGATTTGGATTGGGATGAAAAAGCAGAAGAGTTCTGGGAATCGTTGTCGATATCGACACAGATAAGCATGCCGCACTGAACCGGCTGCAACCATGGTCCGGCAAGGTTAGAACCAATCCAGACAGGCGATATTGCAAGGAAATTACCCATTCGGTAAAGCCAGACCTGGATTGCGTGAGCACCGTGCGATCGAGGGAATAAGGCTCGACCCGTGTCGTTTGATATCCAGGATCTTTTCCGCCGGCACAGCAAGGAGCTGACCCGCTTCCTGCGCCGGCGTGTGCCGTCTGCGGAGGCGGCTGCGGATCTGACCCAGGAAGCATTTCTCGCGCTCTGGTCGGCGCGCTCCCGTACCCCCATCGCCAATGGTCATGCCTATCTGTTTCGCACGGCGACCAACCTGGCGATCAACTACAATCGCCGTCAACGCATCCTGTCTTTTGTCGATGATCCGGAGACGGCGCTTGCGACACTGACGGACGACACGCCATCGGCCGAGCAGGTCGTGTTGTCCCGGCAGGAACTGAAGATCGTTTATGCGACGCTGAACGAATTTCCGCCGGCCCATCGCGCGGTTTTCATTCTGTCACGTATCGACGGCCGGACTTTCGACGAAATCGGCCGGATGCTCGACATCCAGCCCAGGACGGCATTCGGCCATATGGTGCGCATTCTCGCCCGGATGAAATTGCGCCTCGATGAAGCGCGGCGGTAAAGCAGTTCCATGGCGGCATGAAGAGGTTCAGGGGCTGCTGGTTCCATCTGAAGCATTCTCCGATATCACCTCAGAAATCCACCTCTCTCGATTGTCAATGTAATAGGACGAACTCGGCTGTCCGCGCCGTCCGGGAGGTTTGCTTGCATGGAACATGCGGCCGATAGTCAGGTGAGCGACGATCCCGACCACGTCCGGATTGTCGAGGAGGCGGCAGTCTGGTTCGCCACGATGCATGGCGGCAAGGCTTCCGGCAGAAACAAGAACGCATTGAAGGCGTGGCTCGCGGCCGATCCGCGTCACGCTGAAGCCTATGCGGATATAAACAGGCTGTGGATGGGCGCGATCGAGCTTCCTGGCATGAAGGATCGTCACCTCGCCGCGCGGAAAGCGCTGACGCGCCGCAGGCTCGGCAAGGCCGTCATTGCGGGAACCATTGGCCTCGGAGCCTGGCGATATCTGGCGAGCTACCCTTTCGCCGACTACCGGACTGCGACAGGAGAACGTCGCGCCGTGACGCTCGCCGATGGATCGACCATCGATCTCGCGGCCGAAACAAAAATTTCGCTGGCCTTCACGCGCGAGCGGCGAGGCCTCACGCTCCACGAAGGTGAGGCTTTTTTCACGGTCGCGAAAGACGCCGCACGGCCGTTTGTCGTCGAAGCCGGATCGGGGCGCACGACCGCGCTCGGCACGGCGTTTGGCGTTGACTATCGGGATGCCAGCGCGACCGTCACCGTGACGGAAAGCGCCGTCGACGTCACGCTCGGCAGCCAATCCGCCAAGGTCTCCGCCGGCTCGCTGGTTACCTATGACAGCAGGCATATCGGAGCGCCGCGGCAATCGGAAACCGGCACCGAACTTGCGTGGCGGGAGGGTCGGCTGGTCTTCACGCAGGCGCCTCTCGGACAGGCCGTGCAGGCGCTCAACCGCTGGCGCTCCGGGCGCATCATCGTCATGAGCAACGCGCTCGCGCAGCGGCCGATCACACTCATTGTCAACCTCAACCGCACCGAGACGATCGTGGCGCAACTCGCCGAGGCGGTGCCGATCCGGATTGTTGCCGCCACGCCATACCTGACCCTGTTGTTTGAGGCCGGCTGATTTTTTTTGCATCACGCCGCAAAATTCCGGAGCCCCGATTGTCTGACTCTGTAACCGCGCTCCGGCATCTCTGCCGGGGCCTGTGTATGGGGGCTTTAAGGGTATGAGAAGCGGGGCAGAGAAAAGGTTGGTCACGGAAGCGCGGGCTGGCGTCTCAAACAGGTGTGCGGCTTTTCTGCTTCTGTCGACGGCCCTGACGACAGGCATGGTCGGCGTCGCGAACGCCCAGACGCCGGGATCGAGCGGGCGTGGCACGGCCCCGGCGGCGCGTAGTGCAGGTTATAACTTCTCCATTCCTCCCCAGCCGCTCACCGGCGCGATCTCGGCTTTCTCGCGTGTCACCGGCATTGATGTCGTCGGCGACGGCGGCATCGGGCGCGGCGTCGGCTCGCCCGGTGTATCCGGCAATCTCACGCCCCATCAGGCGTTGACCCGCCTTCTGGCGGGAACGGGCCTCAGCTATCGTTTTACCAATGCCTCGACCGTCGCCATCCAGCGGCCGAATGCGGACGGCGGCGCTGGCGCGGTGCCATCAGGCGCGATCGCGCTCGATACGATCGATGTGCAGGGCGCCTCAAATCCCAATGCGCTGATTGGCAATCTTCCGCCGGAATATGCGGGCGGACAGGTCGCTCGCGGCGGACAGCTCGGCTTGCTGGGCAATCGAGACCTGATGAACACGCCATTCAATCAAACGAGCTACACGTCGAAACTGATGCAAAATCAGCAAATAAAATACATCGCCGATGTGCTTCAGAATGATCCCTCGGTTCTCGTTGACACCGGACCGTCGGGCGGTGCGGACAATTTCATCATTCGCGGATTCGATGCCGGAAATGGCGATATGCTGTTCAACGGCATGGCTGGAATTGCGCCGACTTGGTTCAATTCCATGATGTCGGAGTCCATTGAGCGCGTTGAGGTGCTCAAAGGTCCGAGCGCACTCTTAAATGGCGCTGGCGCACTGGGTAGCATCGGCGGAATGATCAATCTCGTCCCGAAGAGGGCCGGGGACGATCCATTGACGCAAGCCACGCTCGACCATGCTTCAAACTCTCAGTTTGGAGGGCACGTAGATATCGGTCGTCGATTTGGCGGCAACAAGGAGTTTGGCGTCCGCTTCAATGGGGTCTATCGTGATGGCGATACACCTATTGATCATCAGTCGCGGGAATCTCGACTGGCAACCTTAGCTCTCGACTATCGGGGAGAGCGTCTCCGCTTGTCCGCGGACCTTGGCTATCAATATCAGAATCTGAAGGGCGTACGCGTTTGGTCCTCTGTTGATCCGGGCGTCGCTGTCCCCCCTCCGCCAAATACCCGCACCAATGCGTCACCGCCATGGGGATATGTTGCCCCGGAAGTATTCTATGGCGTAGCGCGCGGTGAGTTCGATTTGACATCGAACATAACCGCCTTTGCCGCCGTCGGCGGCAATCAAAGGAAACAGCCGAGTTTCTATGTGATCCGATCCATCACGGATTCCGCGGGCACGCTCGGGCCTACCACCGCGTTTGAAGAAGCTGATGCTATGTACACCCTGTCCACGGAGGCCGGCGTACGCGGAAACTTCGAAACAGGACCCATTAAACATCAAGCCACCGTCGCTTACAGCAAAGTTAGCATCGACTGGAGGCGGGTGGACGGAAACAGTGCGCCGGTTCCGACATCTAACATCTACAGTCCAGTATTTGGACCTGGCCCAGCTGGCCCTCGTCCCAATGCAAGCGATGCGAGACCATTACAAGACATTTCACTTTCTGGAATCACCATGGCGGATACGCTCTCCATTTTCGACGACAGAATCCAGGTCACGGGAGGAGTGCGCTTCCAAGAGATCGAGGCCACGCGGTTTAATATTTCAACGGGAGCTGTGAGATCAAATTACGATGAGAAGACCGCCACACCAATGGTCGGCGTCGTCTTAAAACCGTGGTCCAATGTTTCGCTATATGGCAATTACATAGAGGGTCTCCAACAGGGACCGGTTGCTCCGTTGGGCGCCGCGAACGCAGGTGAGATATTCTCGCCCTATGTGGCGAAGCAAACCGAAGTCGGCTTGAAAGTGGATTTCGGTCGTATCACCACGACGTTGTCGACCTATCAGCTCGCGAAACCCGTAGGATATGTCGATCCCACCACTAACCTGTTTGGGGTTTATGGTGACCAGCGTCATCGCGGAATCGAATTGAACGTATTCGGTGAGCTGACAGAGTCGTTGCGGTTGCTTGGAGGGGCAAACTATATCGAGTCAGTGCAATTGAACACCGGCGACAGCGCAACTGCCGGAAAGCGAGGGGTCGGCGTTCCGGAGTACCGCCTCGTCGCCGGAGCAGAGTGGGATACGCCGTTTGTCAGAGGACTGACCTTCACTGGCCGCTTTATATACAACGGCTCTCAGTTTGTGGATCCTGCCAATACTCAGGAAATCTCGGGATGGACGCGGGTCGATTTTGGTGGCCGCTATACGATCGAGGGCTACGGTATGCCTATTGTAATTCGCGCCAACATCCAGAACGTTTTCGATACCAGGGCTTGGATTGGGGGCACGTTCGGTGGCCTAACCCCAAACGACCCTCGCACTTTCAGGCTCTCAACGACTTTCCAGTTTTGACCCGCGGGCACGCGTTGCTGGTGAAAACTCTCCTTGCGCTGGCGTGCAGTCGCTCAAACGACGACTACCGATCCCTGCCTTCCGCACTCCATCCCATTTAATTCAAATGCTTGCGCTCATTGCAGCACCTCATTGAACACGTTTTCTAACGCAGCGTTGAGAGACAGGCGCTAGGCTTGTTTTTAGAAGGGGGTTGGGATTTGACTCGAGGGGAGCCTGGAGGCGACCATGGGTACGGATTTCAGTATCAAACCGGTTGGAGGACCGGTCGCGGCGCCAGTCGTTCAGCCGGCGGGCCCGGCCGCGAACGATGCCGTGGCGACTCAACTTCCGCCGAGCAAAAGCGTCACCGCGACGGACATCAGCACGCGCGTCCGCAACGACCTGCAGACCTCCCGCGATACACTGTCACGCCAGGTGGTCGTCGATCGTGACGCCGCCTCCGTGGTCTACCAGGTCGTCGATAGCCGGACGAGCATCGTCGTGAAGCAGTTCCCCGAAGAGGCGATGCTGCGGCGACGCGCCTATTTCCGCACACTTGATCTCATGAATGCTGAGCGCGGAGCTTCGGCCGCTACCGACCGGCACGCCTAAAGCATGATCCCGAAAAGTGGAAGCCGGTTTTCGGATAAGATCATGCTCAATCAAAATAATGCTCAGTTCTGATGGACGTAAGCCGTCTCAAGGGTGCTTGCACCGGTCGCCGGATCACTCATGACCGTGCTGACCTGCGCGATGCCTGCCTTTGTCAGCACGAACTTTGAATCGCCGATACGAAATGCGTTATTCTTTATCAGGACTTCCTGATACTTGATCGTGTTTCCATACTGGTACTTGGCCTTGGCGCGGAAACCGTTGACGTTCGAGACCGTCACGGAGAACGGCTTCTGGTTGGCGTACTTGCCGCTCCACGTCCCCTCGAAAACATCAGGATCGACGTTAACGTATTTTCCGGTATTCAGACTGACATTCTGACCGACCGTTTTGTAGTTCGATGCCAGGATGTTCAGGACGTCGGCCAATGATCCGGCTCCGTCTGCAACGGCAAGGTCTACGCTCGCCCGGACAAGCCGGCTGCGAGATTGCAGTTGATGTCGATCAGCGCCGTCAGCTTTGCAGGGTCGGGATTGAGCTGCATGTCCACGGTCTGCTTCATCACGAACACGCCGATGTTGGCGATGTTCTGGCGAACTTCCAGCGGCTGCGGGTTGCTCTCGCTGTCCGCCGCGCTCATGAAGATCGACCACAAACGGCGGTTGAACAACAACGCTTTGTGCATGTCGTTGTCCGGCCCTTTCCAGTGCTCCTGGATCTCCCGAAGCTGCCGCGCCGCCTTCAGCAAAGCCTGCGCCTCGATTTCACGCGGAGACGACGAGGTTTGAGCCGTCCGGGCGTAGGCTTGAGCAGCATTCGACATCTAAAACCTCGGGGGAAAAGAAAAGGGCGCGCGGCAACTCGACGTTGCCGAATGTCTATCAGCACCACCTTTAAAATGGGTTACCCGGCGTTTTTAGATACGTCGAAAAAATGGCGAACGAATGCAGGCTTTGCAGTTGTGCCGGCAAGCCTGGTTGCGAGAATTCCTTCGATCTTCAGGTGAGAAGGAGCATTCGCGGCAATGGAAAAGGCAACTTCGAAAGTGGCCTCCGCGAGATCATGCCCGCGATCACGTCATCAGCGTAGCAATTGCAGGACGCTTTGTTGCGACTGGTTGGCCAGCGCCAGTGCGGACACCGCGATCGACTGTCGAGTTGCCAGGGCTTGACTGTTGGCAGCCTCCTCGTTGGTGTCGGCGAGAGTCAGGTTCGACGAGCCCGTCTGCAGCACATTGATCAGGTTCTTTGAGAAATCCTGACGAATTTGCACGATCGACAGGTTGGAGCCGAGCGTCGAAGCCTGCGTGCGCAGAGTGCTCGACGCTGTGTCGAGGCTCGCGAGCACACTATTGGCCGAGCCGTTGTCGAGAAAGTCAACGCCCACCGTCAGGCTCGCCAGTCCAAGACCGACTGCATTCATGTTGGCGCCGGTAATCGTCAGCGTCGACTTTCCACTCTCGTTGAAGATGAGCTTCAGCGTGTCGCCGCTCAGCAGATTGATGCCGTTGAAGGAAGAGTCCGCCGCTGTCGTGTCTATTTGCTGAATAATGTTGTTGTACTGACTGACGAGGCCGGCGCGGGACGCCTGTACCGCCGGATCTTGAACGGGCGCGCCGGCGACGAGACCGTTGAACGCATATCCCGCGCCGGCCGCGGTCCCGCCGATCGCACCGATGGTCTCGGCGGCAGCCTCGTTGGCGGTCGAGATCGTGATGACGCCGGCTGAATTGATCGTGGCCTGGAGATGGTTCGAGGCAAGCTGCGCGTTCAGGTCGTTGAGGGTTCTGACGGTCCCGTTGGTGCCGTCACCGAACGTGATGTTGGTCGCGACGCCGTCGCCGGTCGGTCCGATCGTCAGCGTCTTGCCGTCGAGGCTCCCCACGCCTCCGCCGCGCGCCGTTGTTCCCGCGGTGAGGCCGAGCTTTGCGAGGACGCCGGCCGGCGTTGAATCGGTCAGTACGAGATCATGAACGATGCCGGTGTTGAGCACGATCTGCCCACTGCCGTTGACCGTCGATGCCGTGTCGGCGTTACCGTGCAGCACGTCGATCACCCCGAGCAGCGAGTCCAAGGTCTGGTCGATACCGATCGTGATGTTCCCGGAGGCGTCTGCGGCCACCGCGCCGGAAGCGACAAAGGTTATGGTCTTGCCGTTGACGACAAAGCTTTCGCCGGCCGCCGGGCCGGTCGGTGTCGCGACTGCACCGTCGGTCAGCGCATTGATAAGGGTGGCGCCGGTTGCCGCGGCGTTGGATGTGCCGGTCTTCAGCGCTGTGCCGGGTGTCGCGGCGGCATTCGTGAACGGTGTCGTGCCTCTGAGATCGAGCGCGGTCGCGCCCGTTATGGGAAGACTCTCCACCGACGACTTCTGTGAATAGCCAATCGGGAATTGCAAAACCTGATTGGCGACCGACTTTGCCGTATCCACCAGCTTCTGCAGCGAGGTCAGGCCGGTGTTGGCCGCCTGCAGCACCTGGATGCCGTTGCCGATGCCGTCGAGCAGATTGCTGATATCGTTGGCGCGGTTGTCGAGCGCTGCTGCGGTGAAAAAATTGGTCGGATTGTCGAGGGCGGTGTTGACCTTCTTGCCGGTGGCGAGACGGTGCTGCGTTCTCGCCAGCAAATCAGCGGTGGACTGCAGCGAGAGCAAATTCTGGCGAACGGATGCCGAGAGAACGATGTCGGACATGTCTGGCCTTCCCTAACGTGCGCGGACGCCAGCTCGCCCCGAGAGCCGGTCCCTGATCGGAAAGGTGAACAAGACGTTTTAATTTATGGTTAACCTCCGATTAACCCGCGCGCTCGATCGCGCGGCCCGGCGAGACACGCCAATCCGATATTCGTGGCGATGACGCGCTTTCTGAACCTGAGCGGCGGAATGCAAGGCGGCTCAGGGGTTTGATTCACGATGTTAGCTGCGAAACTCAAAAGCTCGGAGCGGCGCTCGTACAAACGGTTTCCGCTGTTCTTTCAAAGCTTTACGAATAATGACCGATAATCCGGCTCATAAGAACTGGTCAAAAAAAAAACGGCGGGGTTTCCCCCGCCGTTTCCGTCGTCTGAGATGCGCTTGCGATCAGCGGAGCAGTTGCAGCACGCTCTGCTGCGACTGGTTGGCCAGCGCCAGCGCCGATACCGCGATCGACTGGCGGGTGGCCAGCGCCTGGCTGTTCGCCGCTTCCTCGTTGGTGTCGGCCAGCGTCAGGTTCGCCGATCCGGTCTGCAACACGTTGATCAGGTTCTTGGAGAAGTCCTGACGGATCTGCACGATCGACAGGTTGGAACCGAAGGTCGAAGCCTGCGAGCGCAGCGTGCTGGACGCGGTGTTGAGCGAGTCCAGAATCTTGTTGGTCGAAGCATTGTCCAGGAAGTCGGTGCCCTTGACCAGCGACGCCAGGCCGAGGCCGGCCGGATCGAAGGTCACGCCCTGAATGGTCAGCGTCGACTTGCCGGTTTCGTTGAACACCAGCTTCAGCTGGTCACCGTTGAGCAGGTTGATGCCGTTGAAGGAGGCATCCTGCGCGGTGGTGCGGATCTGGTCGACGACCTGATTGTACTGACCGATCAGCGTGGCGCGGGTGTTCTGCGCGTTGGCGTCCTCGACCGGAGCGGAAGCAGTCATCGCGCCGAACGTATTCGGATCGGTGGTCGCATCGCCGCCGAACGCACCGATCGTCGCGGACGCGTAATCGTTGGTCGTGGTGAAGGTGATCGCGCCCGCCGAGTTGATCGAGGCCGTCAGGTTGTTCGCGGCGAGAGCCGTGTTCAATTGGTCGAGCGTATTGATCTGGCCAGCGCCGGTACCGAAGGTGACGCTGGTCGCGGTGCCGTCAGCGGTCGCGCCGATGGTCAGGGTCTTGCCGCTGAGTGCGGTTGTGCCCGGCGTCAGCGCGGTCGTTCCCGCGGTGAGGCCGATCTTGGCAAGGCCGGAACCCGAAATGACGAGATCCTCAGTGGTGCCGGTGCCGAGCGTAATCTGACCACCGGAAACCGACGAGGTGCCGCCGGTAATCGAGTCGATCTTGGCCAGCAAGGTATCCACGTCATCGGTAATGTTGAGCTGATCGCCGGTCGCACCCGACGCAACGAACGAAATCGTCGTGCCGTTGACAACGATCGTGTCCGATATGGTGAAACCGGAGGCCAGGTTGTTCGAACCTGAACCAGGCGTACCGGACAGAAGGGTTGCACCGGTGATGTTCGCAGCACCGTCGGTATCGTCATTCTGCACGACCGAACCCGTCACCGAGTTCGCGGTCGGGGCGCCAGCGGTTCCGAGCAAGTTATCCGCAGTCGCGCCGGTGATGGCGGCTGTGGTCGCCTGCGACTTGGTGGAGTAGCCGGAGGTCGCCTGCAGCGCCTGGTTGGCGATCGACTTCGCTGTATCGACCAGCTTCTGCAGCGAGGTGATGCCGGTGTTGGCGGCCTGCAACACCTGTACGCCGTTGCCGATCGAGTCGAGGAGGTTGTTGATATCGCTGGCGCGGGAGTCGAGGCCGGCAGCGGTGAAGAAGTTCGTTGGATTGTCGAGAGCGGAATTGACCTTCTTGCCGGTGGCAAGGCGGGTCTGGGTCGTCGAGAGCAGCTCAGCGGTCGACTGAAGCGAAAGCAGATTCTGGCGAACCGATGCGGAGAGAACGATATCGGACATTTTTCATACCTTTCTGGTGTGAATACACATACGCCCATACGCCGAAGATCCTCGGCGAGGCGCTACAGTGATGGGAAGACTCTAAGAAAGCATGAAACCGATAGCGGACTCGCGAGTGCCCGGGTACGTCAAATTGTAACGTCGCAACCGTGACTTAGACGAATTTGATGGCAAAGGCCGCAAGGGCCATTTACCGATCGTTAACCACAATGGGAAAGGATCATGGCAAGCTCCTACCGCGATGCTCGCACCGATGCGGCCTTCCACCGCATTTTGGTTAGCCAACGGCAGCGTTGTTGCGTCCGCTTATTTCAATGACAGGAAACCGTCATGGCGCTGAAAGTCGAATTGAAGCCGCATGAACGCATCATCATCGGCGCCTGCGTCGTGACCAACACCGACCAGCGCGCGCGGCTGTTGATCGAAGGGGACAAGATTCCGATCCTTCGCGAGAAGGACATCCTGACGCCGGAAACGGCGGATACGCCCGCCAAGCTGATCTACCTTGCGGTGCAATTGATGTATCTGTCGCCGGAACCGCAGATCAATCACGGCACGTATTTCAGCCTGCTGCGCGACATCATCACCACCATGCCGGGCGCATGGCCGATCATCGAAGGCATCAACAACGACATCCTCAACGGCGACCTCTACAAGGCGCTCAAGGAGGTCAAAAAGCTGATCGCTTACGAGGAGAAGCTGATGGACGGCAGCAAGGTGACAGCCGGGCGCGCCGACGCCAGGAAGAAGCGCTCCGCCTGATCGGGCGGTCAAACACCGGTCATCCTCAGGCTTCGCGCGTGCCGAACGACAGCACCGCCGACACCAGCGCCTCGATGTCGCGCATTCCGGTGCGATGGTTGACGATCGCCGCGCGGATCGCCAGCCTGCCGTCCAGCATGGTCGTGGACGGCGCCGCGAGTCCCGACTCGTGCAGCGATGCGACAATGTTCGCATTGACCCTGTCGGCATCATCGGCCCGATAGCGGAAGCACACGATGTTGAGCTGCACCGGCGCGAGCAGTTCGAGCTTCGGTTCGGCCGCGATCTTCGCTTCCAGGCAACGCGCCAGCGCGCAGGTCCGGTCAATCATGGCGCCGAGCCTCTCGGTGCCATAGGCTTTCAATGTGAACCACGTCTTCAGCGCGCGAAAGCTGCGGGACATATCCAGGCCGTAGTCGCATGGCCACGGCGAGCCCGCCGCAAGCCCGCGCGTCTCCCGGCGCAGATAGGCGACCGGCGCCGCAAACGTGCGGCGGTGCTGCTCGCCGTCGCGGACGAGAAGGAAACCCGCATCGTAGGGCACCTGTCCCCATTTATGGAAATCGAAAGCGATGGAGTCGGCGCTCTCAATTCCCGCGAGACGAGGTGCGATTTCGGACGACAGAACTCCGAGCGCGCCGAATGCGCCATCGATATGCAGCCATAGCTTCTCGTCGCGGCACACGCCATGCAGCGCCGCAAGATCGTCGATCGCTCCGATGTCGACTGTCCCCGCCGACCCGATCACGAGAAATGGTTCAAATCCCGCGGCGCGATCGACCGCGATCTGCGCACGCAGCGCATCGACATCGATGCGATGACGGCGGTCAACCGGAATCCGTCGCAGGGCGTCGGTGCCGAAGCCGGCGAGGTCCATGGCCTGGGCAATGCAGCCGTGCGTCGCAACCGATGTATAGGCGATGAGACCGGCGCCGCGATCCAACAAGCCGCGCTGGCGCACGGACGGGCCGATTCGCGCCGAACGCGCCACCAGAATTCCCATCAGGTTCGCCATCGACGTTCCCGTGACGAAGATGCCGCTCGCGGTATCGGGAAAGCCGAACATCTGCCGCACCCACAAAACGAGCTGGCGCTCGACTTCGATCGGCATCTGATCGCGGCCGGCGACATTGGCGTTCAACCCCGCCGCCAGCATCTCGGCCAGCATCCCGACCGCTGTGCCGCCGCCGTTGACCCATCCCATGAATCCGGGGTGGACATTCCCGGCGGTGTACGGCGCGATGAGTTCGGCAAACTCCTGATAAATGTCGGCGACATCGACGCCCTCGCGCGGCAGGTCTTCGCGAAAACAGGCGCGCGCTTCCGCCGGGATCGGCCGCCACACCGGGCGCGCGCGAATGCCTGCGATATAGTCGAACATGTCATCGAGCATCCCGTGCCCCTCCGCGCGAAGCATGTCCCAGTCGTCCGGATCGAGCGTTTCATCGGGTTGCGACAGGGCGTCGCGCGATGCAGGCTTCATGCCGCCCGCTCCCCACCGCACGTGAGAACAGTGTGCGGCTCCTCGTAGCAACGAGAGGCGAATTCAATCTCAAAGCTGCGCATGAAACGTGCTTCCTTGCCGCGCGCAAAGGGCTTCTGCTCGCCATTTTCCGAATGGGCTGATGGACCTTCGCGCCAGCCCGCTCCCGTTCCAACCAAAAGGCGGGCACGTCCCGGCAGCGCGGGAATTCCCCATGAGTACCGCACCATGACGGGTTTTGGAACGGGTTTTGTCGTTCCCTGGTCTGGGTCCGGGCTATCCCGGCTCCGACGTAGATAATATCGTCAGAGGAATTTCACCAGACTGAGCTGCGAGAGCATAGCCGTGGTTTGATATGAAGCCTGCAGGTCGGTCTGCAACGCCAGCAGCTGGCTTGCGACTTCGTCAGTGGAAACATTCTCCGCCTGGTCGATGATGTTCTGCATCGTCGCTTGCGTCAGTTTCTGCCGCGCGGTCGCATCCTTCATCACGGTCTGCGCGTTGGCGAGATCGACCTGGATATCCCCGATAGTCTGGCTGCCGGGCGCGACCGTCAGATTTTGCGCCACGCGCGAGTTGAGCGCCGAAATTTGATCGGCCGCGTTCGGATCGGTCGGCGATGTCGTCACTGCCGCAAGAACCGCGACGGACTCCATCAGCGAACGGATGGCATCCTCGCTCGCACGCATCCCATATTGCACCGTCACCGAAGAATCGACCCGCACCACCGAGG
Source organism: Nitrobacter sp. Nb-311A (assembly GCF_000152905.1). Lineage (GTDB taxonomy): Bacteria > Pseudomonadota > Alphaproteobacteria > Rhizobiales > Xanthobacteraceae > Nitrobacter. The sequence goes on along the minus strand of NZ_CH672418.1, from coordinate 213,690 downwards.
TCGCGCGCGCTGAGCCCGCGCCATCGTCTCCGGTGTACCACTGGACAGTATCTGCGACCGTGCCGTTCACAGCGGCGGTGGCCGTGGCAAGCGTTGCCGGCGGGGTCAGGTCAACGCGCTGCGGCGGCTGGTCGAAGAAATCACGCGTCGCGCGGACGGCGGAGGCCGCGACCAGCGAGGTATTCGCCAGTTTTCCGATCGAACTCGTCAGTGCGGCGTTGAGGTTGGCGGCGGTAGCAGTTGGCGTCGCGCCAATCGCGAAGCTGCCGGCAGGCGCCGGCACTTCGCTGGACGCGGTCAGTTGTACTGTCTCGCTGGTGCCGTCCGGAAGATCGAAGGTGAAACTCACTGTGTCGCCATCGACCGGGTTGGTAACGCCGAGATCGACTGAGATGACGGGCGGCGCTCCGGTCGGACCTGTAACTGTGGCTCCTAACAATGACGACGACACCGATTGCAGTTTCAGGCCGTAAACGGAAGGTGATGCATCCTCCGCGACCGCCACGGAGGTGACGGTCGGCGAGGAAATGTCGATGCGGCCAAGGCCACCGGCTCCCAGATCCGCCTGCTTGCGCTCGGAGATGACCTGCCTCAACCCGGCCTGCCCTGCCCCGTTGCCGTTCAGGATCAGATCGGACGAAGCCACCGGCTGGGTGTAGATCGTACTGCCGGAAAAGATGTAGCGATCGCCAGCCTGCGTGTTCAGGATGCCGACCATCGACGAAAATTCAGCGACCGCGGTCTGCTGGCCTGCGGTCTGCCCCATGCTGTTCAACGTCTGCGACCCGCTGATCGCGGCATTCTGCAACTGCGTGCCGATGTCGGAGAGCGCCTGCAGCGCGGTATTGGCAACTCCAATGTTGGTGTTGATCTTCATCATGGTGTCGGTATAGGCGGCAATGTTCGACAGTTGCGCGCGCGCCGCGATCGCAAAGCCTTCGTTGGCGCCCATGCCCGAATAGGTTGTCGCGCGCTTGCCGCTCGTGAGCTGGCCCTGCAAATCGGCCATCTGCGCCTTGAGATTGCGGATCGAACCGCCGAGGATGGTGTTGCCGAAACCGATGCCGTTGACTGCCATGAGAACCGCCTTGCGCCGTCGTTACAATTATGCCTGCAACAGCGTCTGCATCATGCTCTGGACCACGGTCATCACATGCGCATTCGCCGCATAGGAATTCTGCAAAGCGATCAGATTGGCCATTTCGGTGTCCATGTTCACGCCCGCCTCGGCGTCGAACTTTTTCTGCAGGGTATTGACGACGATCTCCTGGCCCTGCGCGACCTGCTTCGCGGTCGTCGCCGCACCGCTCTGCAAGCTGACGAACTGCTGCAGGAACGAGGGCAACGTCCCCTGGAACGGCGCTGCCGCCGCGCCAAGGCCGGTGTTCGGAGAGTAGGTGAAGGTCGCCGACGTCAACCGGTCGAAAATGAAGTCGGAGCGCGTGGTGTCGCCGGCGGGCGTGACCGGCGACGTGCTGTAGATCGTGAGCTTCGAGGGATCGGCGAGCAGCGCGGCGTTGACCTGGATGCGTCCCGCCAGCCCTGTGATCTGCGACGCGGAGCCTGTGATCGCGCCGGTATAGAGTGAGGCGCGGTCGGTGAAGAATGGCAGTTGCGGATTCCCTGATGCGAGCGACTGCACCGTCGTCGTGGTCGATGCCGCGGTCACGGTCGATGCACCAGAGCCGTCGTCGACCACCCGCAACTGCGACCCGGAAGCGGAAAACGTCAGATGCGACGTAGCCCCGATCTGCGCATTCAGTTGCGACACGATCGAGGCGAGTCCGCCAGAGAAATCGACGCCGATCACGCTATCGTTCGGATTGGAGGCCGTATTCGGAATCGGTAGCGCCGCCGGATCGTCCACCCGCACCACGGTGACGGTGTGCGAGACGTTACCGGAGTCGGTGTAGGTGACGCTGAACGAGTTGCCCGGCAGCATATTGGACGGATCAAGGTCAAAACCCGACGGCGGACCAGTCACCGGCACGCCGCCCGTGGTGATGTCGGACAACGCGCTGGCGAGCGTCGCCGCCATCTGGTCCACCTGGTTCTGCGCCTGCACCAAAATCTTGTCGCGCAACTGGACATCGGCGGCGATCTGGCCGGAGTTGATGCCTTGCGAAGCGATCATGTCGATCTTGGCGCCATTCGGAAGCTGGCAGATGATGGTGCCGACGCTCGACTTCGCGGGATCGGCGTTCCATTGCGAGTTCGCGGTGAGCGAGGACTGCGCATTGAATGTCAGCGTTGACGCGTACACGCCGCCGACGAGCTGGACGCCGGACGTGGTGAATACCGAGGTTTGATTGGCGCCATCGGTTACCGCACGGATGTCCATCAACCTTGAAAGCTGGTCGATCGCAGCGTCGCGCTGATCCATCAGCGTAGCAGCCGCCGGATCCTGAACACTCACGCTTTGCAGCCTCTGATTGAGCTGCGCGATCTGTTGCATCGCCGCGCTGGCCTGCGAGACCGATACAGACAGATCTTGCTCGGCGTTGGATCGCAGCGTCTGAATGCCGCCGGTGGTCGCATTGAGCTGTTGCGCCAGCGCCTGCGCGGCGTTCAGCACCGACGACTGAGCTGCAGGATTGCCTGAACTCGCCGACAGCGCCTGTAATGCGGAGGTGAACCTGTTGTAGGCGGCCTCAAGCGTTCCGTCGTTGCCCGGGGTGCCATAGACGTTCTGCAACTGGCCGAGCACTGCGGCGATCTGGCTTGCATAAGCGCTGCCGGCGTTTTCCGTACGCAACTGAGATTGGACATAGGCGTCAAGCGTGCGGCTGACGCCTATGATGCGGACGCCGGAACCGGTGCTGCCGGTCACGATCTGATCCTGCACCAGCGTTTGCGCCACGTAGCCCGGCGTGTTCGCGTTGGCGACGTTGCCGGACACGATCGACAGCGCGGCCTGGTTGGCGCGCAAGCCGGACATGGCGATGGAGAGGGCCGAACTCAAACTCATCTCTTTGCCCGCCTCGAAGCCGGATCAAAATCTGAGAGCCATGCTCCTGATTCAATCAGAAGCGGAAGGCTCTAGCGCAGCACGTTCAGAAGATCCTGAACCATACTGTTCGCGGTGGTGATGACTTTCGTATTCGCCGAATAGGCCTGCTGGGTCACGATCAGCTTGGTGAACTCGTCGGCGATATCGGTGTTGGAGCCTTCGAGCGACGAGCCGCTGATGTGCCCTGCCGCGCCCGCAATTGCCGGCCCTGACTCGTCGGTCACCGCATACGCCCCGCCGTCGAGCGCCTTGAGGTAGTTGGTGCCGTTGAAGTGCGACAGTGACACCTGCGCCAGGGACAGGTTCTGCCCGTTCGAGAAGGTGCCGACCACGATGCCGTCATTGTTGATGGCGACCGATTGCAACTGTCCGGCGGCGTAGCCGTTCTGGTTGATCGCGTTGATGGTGGCGTTGCCGCCGCTGCTCGCATACTGGGTCAGACCGCCCGAGCCGATATTCAGCGTGAGGTTGCCGAGCGACTGGGATCCGACACTGACGCTGGGAATGGTGATGGACGACCCGACCGGGCTCGAAAGCTGGCCGTTGACGCCGAAGGTGAAGTTGGTGCCGACATTGATCCACGCCGCCTGCGTGCCGGTGGCGTTCGGATCGGCCTGATAGAACAGGTTCCAGGTATCGGAATGCCCGGCTCCGAGCGAGGCGCTGTCGGTTTTGGCCCAGCGCAGTTGCAGGTTCACCGCCGTTCCGGTCGCATCATAGGCCGTGACCGCGCCGCCGCTGATCGATTGCTGCTGGAAGATTGTCTGGTCGTTGGCGATCACCACCCCGGCGCCGGGCGTGCCGCCACCCCCGCGCGCGATGTTGGTGGTCGCGCCGAAGCCCATCGCCGTCCAGCCGGAAGACGCGCTCGTGACCGAGAGGTCCTGCGCGGTGCCGGTATGCAGGGTGATTGCGCCGGTGCCGGCGTCGATCGTCGGAGCCTGGCCGGTGATCGCGCCGATCTTGCCCAGCAGATCGCCGACGGTGTCGTCGATGCGGACATGGGTCGCGTCCTGCGCGCCCGGCGGCAACGCGGTGCTGGCGTCGGTGAAGGTGATCGTGGTGCCATTCACGGTGATGGTGTCCCCGACCGCGAATCCACCCGGCAACGAGTCGCTCGGCGCCGTGCCCGACAAAAGCGTCGCGCTGGTGATCGCGACCGGAGGGGTCTGCTGGTTGGTCGCCGGCGACCCCATGGTGGTGTTGTCGGTATAGGGCGGCGCCGGCGTGCCGACCACAAGCGGATTGAAATTGGTCGTGAAGTCGGACGGATTCAATCCGCCGGCCGCCGTGATGCTCCCGACGGGCGCGGTCGCGCTCGACAGCGTTCTCGGGACCGCCGGAAGATTGGCGGCGTATTGCACCGTCGTCGTGGCTTGCGCCGGAACGAAGCTGTTCTGGAACTTAAGCACCTGCGGCACATTGCCGAGCGGATTGCCCGTCTTGGGATCGACCGCTACGCCCATCAGATAGTAGCCGGCGCTGTTGACAAGATGGCCGTGAGCGTCGACCTGAAAATCGCCGCGCCGCGTGTAGTACGTCACGCCGGAAAACTGCGGCTGATTGTCGACCCGTCCCGTCGGCGTCTGGACGTTGAAGAAGCCATCGCCGTTTATCGCCATGTAGGTGCCGACCGTCGAGGCCGACACCGTTCCCTGACTGCTGATGGTCGGGGTCGCATAGGCGGTCACGCCGCCGGCAACCTGACGATTGGGGGTGGTCGAATCCGGGATCAGGTCAACGAAGGCGGTGGTGATACCCTTATAGCCCGTGGTCTGGGAGTTTGCGATGTTGCCGGAGATATTCTGAAGTGCGAAGGACTGTGCCTGCAAACCGCCGACCGAAGTATTCAGTGCGTCGAAAATACCCATACGTCTCTCCAACTCGATCCGGGCGGCCCTAAGCGCAAGGTCAACCTCGCCACGATCGGCAAACGGAGTCGCAATCTCCATGCCAACGGAAGAGACAAATTATTTCAGTAGGTTAGCATATGTTCCGGCTTCGGAGCCCAGGGCATTCTTGCCTTGGCCGGCAACTCTTGCCGGGGAAGCGCCTCGCGGTCGCGAGCAATCGAGACCCCTGTTATTTTACGCGAATATTCTACGTCGCCGATGGCGAAGCGGGATGGAAAACGAGCGCCAGCCCGTTCATGCAGTAACGCAGGCCCGTCGGTTTCGGCCCGTCGTCGAAAACATGGCCGAGATGGCCGCCGCAGCGACGGCAATGCACCTCGGTCCTCGCGATGCCAAGCGTTGTGTCGGTCGATTCTCCGACAGCGTTGTCGAGCGGCCTCCAGAAGCTGGGCCAGCCGGTGCCGCTTTCAAATTTCGTCTCCGACGAATAGAGCGGCAGGTCGCAGCCGGCGCAGGCGAATGTACCCTTGCGATGCTCCCTGAGCAGCGGACTGCTGAAGGCCGGTTCGGTGCCATGCTGACGAAGGACGTGATATTGCCAGGGCTTGAGCTGCGCCCGCCATTCGGCATCAGTCTTTTCGATCTCGAACTTTCGCGCGGCCTTCGTCTCGGCTGCCCAGGCGGATTCCCTCCACACCCAGCGAAAGCCGAACAGACCCGCGAGACCGGCGGATGCGAGCAGGATGCGACGATCAATCATGGCTGTCTCCGGTGCCGGCGCGAACCGATTCAACGGCATCTGATATGAGGTGGCCTGAGTAAAATTACACGGACGCGCCCGGAATTTTCTCACGTTCCCGCGAGGTTATTCCGGAAAGCGTTAGCTCCCTCCCCGGGCTTGCGGAACCGGGCTTGCGGAAAGAGATTAAAGCCACCCGCTCATATTTCCCCGGAGTCCTTTGAAGCCGACATGTGAGGAGCCGCAACGCGCGGCGGCCGCGCTTTGGCCTTGCGATTGGCTGCATTGAGCCGCGCTCGTTCGCGATAGCGCGCCAGCACGCCGGCGGCGGCGGAACGCGCTCGCATGGCCGTGCCGATCGCATAGCCCGCCGCGCGTCCGGTCGTTCCGCCCGCCCATACCAGTTCGAACGGCGCGAACAACCGCCAGCGGTCGTCACCTTCCAGCATCCCGCGGGCGATCAGTTGTCCGGCCATCGCCGAGGTATTCAATCCCTGCCGGCCGAAGCCGCTCGCAACCCATAGTCCGGGCTGCAACTGCCCGACCTGCGGCATGCCGTGAACGGTCTCACCGACCGCGCCGCAGAAAACCTCCGCAATCTCGACGGTCTCGAGTTGCGGGAAGGTGGTAAGGATACGCCTGCGGATCGCCCCTCTCTGACGCTCGGGCCGCGCCTCCCAGGTGGTTTCAGGGCTCGCCCACATCAGCCTGTCGCCATCGATGATCCGAAAATGATCGATGCCGTCGGCGTCGATGACAGAGCCCTGAAACCTCACCACCTCTGCAAGTCGTGCCCCCAAAGGCGCGGTGACGGCGGCATAACGCCAGACCGGCACCAGCGTATCGGATAATCGGCGCAACGCTTCGCCGAGATGGACATTGCCCGCAAGCACGACGTGGGAAGCCCGCAGACGCGCCCGCGGCGTCGCAATACGTTTCCGAATTCCGGACGGATCGATGCTGATCACCGGCGTATGTTCGAAGATGCGAGCACCGGCCTTGCGCGCAAGCTCGGCGAGGCCGTGAATATATTTGCGACCGTCGATCTGGAACGCTCGCGGATAATGCACCGCGTGAAAATACCGGTCGGTGCTCAAGGCGTTGCGGACGCGATCGATCTGCCACCCTTCCGCCTCGGTCGCGAAATCCTCGCTGAGCATCTGCAGATGGCTGATGAGCCGCTCACCCGCATCGACATTGGAAACCTCGAGCACGCCTTCGGTGAACCCGAGTCCCGGAATGACATCTTCAGCGGCATGGGCGCGAACGTAATCGGCGCCGGCTCGCGACAGCGACCAGAGTTCATATGCATCATCGAAACCGACACGCGCGATCAGGTCGGAAAGCGGAAGCGCATAGCCGGGCATCGCCGTCCCGAGATGATGGCCCGACGCGCTCCAGCCGACATGACGGCTTTCGAGCACGACGACGTTCGCGCCTGTCCGCGCCGCCTCCAACGCCACGGTGAGGCCGGCCAGCCCGCCGCCGACGACGCAGATTTCAACATCGAGATCGAAAGTCAGTTGCTCGTGTCGCCGCGCCTGCCCCGCGGACTCCGCATTTCCGGGAATATCGGCCGCGTTTATGCTTTCCGAAGTCATCGCATTTCCTACCACTACCCTTATGACCTTGTCCCGTGCGACGTTGCAGACTAGTGGTGCGATATTAGTATTTTACATCCCGTTTCAGCAGACGATTTTGGAAATGCTAGAAGTTGCGTTTTCGGTGGAGTTTCTGGATCTCACATTCGGTTGGTGGACTCGCGCGAATTGCGCACAATCCCCTCCACAAACCGCACGACTGATACCTGTATCCCGCGTTCCGGGTCATACTTAACTCCGAATTGGGTCAGCCTCATGCGCCGCCTTTTGCTGCTTCGACACGCCAAAACCGAACGTCATGCTCCCGGCGGGAGCGACAGGGATCGCCGGCTTACCGCGCGCGGCAAGAACGACGCCACCGAAGTCGGCGCCTGGCTTGTCCGAGAACTATCGCTGCTGCCGGATCTGGTGTTGATCTCGACCGCAGTGCGGGCGCGCGAGACCTGGGACATCATTCGGAAAATGTTTCCAGATGAAATGGCTCAAAGACTTACCGAGCATCTGCCGGAGCTTTACGGCGCCGAGCCGATGCAACTCCTGACAATTATTCATTCCGTTGGCCCCGATCCTGAGCGCCTGATGATCGTCGGGCATAATCCCGGCCTGCACGAACTCGCGCTTCGCCTGATCGGCAGCGGTGACGCAGCCGGGCGCGCGGCGCTGGCCGATAACCTGCCGACGTCAGGTCTTGCGGTGATCGACTTCGCCGTCGATCGCTGGCACAGCATCACGTTCGGTGGCGGACGACTCGCCCGGTATGTCAGCCCGAAGTTGCTGAAGGAATCCTGACAGCCCCGTCGCTGATCCGACGCCGCGCCGCTTTTCATGATATGCTTATATGGTCCGCAGTATTGCAGGCAGTTCTTGAGTCTGACCCTTGAGGAGGACCGGATTCAACGCGGGGACCACGCATGACGAGGGACGCTCGATGTTCAAATCCATTCTCGTGCCGATTGATCTCTCCGACACCGATCTCGCCAAACCCGCGATCGCAACCGCGGTGTCGTTATCGCAAACCTCGAACGGAACCATCAGACTGCTGAACGTCCTGCATATGACGCCCGTGATGCTCGCGGAATACGTGCCTGCCGATTTCGACGTGCAACAGCGTCAATCGTCGGAGGATGCGTTGGCGATCGTCGCTCGCGAAGTGGGGATCGAGCCGTCGCGCATTTCCAGCATGGTGCGGCAGGGCAGCAGCATCTATCACGAGATCCTGGAGGAAGCGCAGGCCATCGAAGCCGACTTGATCGTGATGGCCTCGCATCGTCCGGCAATGAAGACCTACTTTCTTGGCTCCAACGCCGGTCATGTGGTGCGTTATGCCAGGTGCTCGGTGCTGGTGGTGCGCCATTGAGCATCGCGGGCGAGGAAAAGCGACAGTTTACGGCAGCAAATCCTGTGGCAGCGCATCGAAAGTATAGGCGCGCGGCCTGTTACGACGCATGAAACGGCCGATCTGCCAGCCGAAAAATGCCGACAGGCCGACGATGAACAGCGCGCCCGCCCATTCGCCGGTCACTATCGCCCGCGCCAGCAGAGCTGTCATCGCTACAAGAAGCAGCATCAACACGCCCGCGCCTGCAAAGTAAAGCAACGGGTTCAGGCCGCCAACGAGTGTGGCGCGCGCGCCATGCTCTGCGAGCCGCCGGTGCAGTTCGACGATGAAGGTGCGGTAGTCGTTGTCTTGCGCGTCCATCAGCGCCAGAGTCCGCCAGGTGGTGGACATCACGATGATGCGCCCGCCATCCCGATGGCTGATCTCGGTGCGGAATCGACGCGATTGCATCGACATCGGCCGGTAGGACATTCGCACGGCAGCAATGTCGGCATAGCCCCATCTCCCTGTCCGCCGGCTCACGCGCCACGATATCCCGTCATCCTCCAGCGCGAACCGATGAGCCGATCCGATCGCCGAGGCTCTATAAGCGTATTCGACGCCAGACGACGGCGTCTCGGAAGGCGGCGACACCATCGGGTATCCTTCGCACGGTGTGCGTTCTCTTGCTCCAAGCGCGGTTTTTGTCCTATAGCGTTTCCGAGCAAAGTTAGCACCGGTTCGCGCGAGGAAAATCCTCATGGCTGAAGCCGTTTATTTTCCGCGCCATTTGATTGTCGGCGGAGCGATGGTGTCCGGCATACTGCTCGCTCTCGCCGTGCACATGCTGGGCGCACAGATGGGCCTCGATATCGGCGGCCTCTGGCGTTCCGATGCCGGAGAGTTCATGCCGGCGAGCGCGGCGCTCGCATGGTGGCTGGTCGCGACGGCGAGCTTCTCCGGCAGCTACTTTGTCGCGACGCTGATGCACAGCGCAGCGTCCAGCCGCATTCAGCAGCGGCTTCGACAGTTCCTGATCGCAGTTGCCGTCCTGTTTCTGGCGGGCGCGGGACAGGCTGCCTCCGCACCCAGCGCCGCGCCGACCGTCGCAAGCTTCATAACGGGCCTCGCCGTGCTCGGCCTCGGCGCGGCGATGGCTTTCTGCGGCGCTTACTTCACGCTGCGCAAAACCTGACATTCACGCTCAGGGCGCGCGGCCCAAGCTTATCGTGGTGGTATGCCGTCATAATTGTCCCGGGTTGAAAGGATTGGATTGATTCGGATTCGATTCGGACCCGGACGCGTCACGATGCGGCTATGAAGCAAAGCCAGCGATGTTTCACGAATTGTTTCCCTTCGTAATACCGCAGTGTCACACATTCTAATGCATGAAGAGTCTCGTTTCCCTTTAGCGTATCGTCTGCAAGAACATTCGAAATCAGCGATGGAACACGGAGCATCCTACCCCTATATGAACCGCGAGCGCATTACTCCTTGTTGTTGCGGACGTGCGCCCCTGATGATTTTTGTGAAGGTGCCGCGGGGTTGGGCCTGATGGCACCCGCCAAACACACCGTTTTGTCTACCGTTTTGTCTTGCGGGTTTTTCGCGTATGAGATGCCGGACAGCCGCTTGTCTTTCCCTCTCCTCAATCGGCTCGAACCGTATCGTGACCTGGTGTAGCGGTCAGAATTCGGGGTCATTGTCGCGGCGAAGCCGTCGATGGCGTCTTCTGAATTCAAGCCACGCCGGAATAAAATGAGATTACTGGTGTCCCTTGATTTCGACCTTTGCCTTGGGAATCGCCGCAAGGCTTTAAGATCCTTGAAACCGGGCCGCCAGCGGGAGGACGAATGCGTCGGCTGCTGACCGCGCTGCAGCGCGGCTTCAAGGAAAGGATTGGCTGGAAAGGGCTTGGTGTCGTTGCGAGCCTCGTGATCATTGCTTTTGCGATCACGACCCTTATCCACACGCTCCAGGGCGTCGACACAGGTGTCATCCTGATCGCGCTGACGGAGAAGCCGCCCTATCGAATCGCCATGGCCGCGCTTTGCGTGGTCGGCGCGTTCTGCACCCTGACATTCTATGATTTCTTCGCGGTGCGGACGATCGGCAAGGATCATATCCCCTATCGCGTCGCGGCGCTGGCTGCCTTCACGAGCTACACCATCGGGCACAACGTCGGCGCGACGGTCTTTACCGGCGGCGCGATCCGGTTTCGGATCTATTCGGACTATGGACTGAACGCCATCGACGTCGCAAAGATCTGCTTCATCTCCGGACTGACATTCTGGCTCGGCAACCTGTTCGTGCTCGGCATCGGCATGGCCTGGCATCCTTGGGCTGCGAGCGCGATGGACCTGCTGCCTCCATCCGTCAACCGCCTGATCGCATTCGGCTGCCTGGCCGGCATCGCCATCTATCTCGCCTGGATCATCACCGGGCGCAACCGCCGCGAACTCGGGCAAAACGGCTGGAAGGTCGTGCTGCCGTCGGCGCCGCTGACCTTCGTCCAGATCCTGATCGGCGTCGTTGATCTCGGATTCTGCGCCTTGGCGATGTATCTGTTGATGCCAGCGCATCCGGACATCGATTTCGTGTCGGTGGCGGTCGTTTTCATTCTGGCCACCCTGCTCGGCTTCGCCAGTCATGCGCCGGGAAGCCTCGGCGTGTTCGACGCGGCAATGCTGGTGGCGCTGCCGCAATTCGGCAAGGAGCAGTTGCTGGCGACGCTGCTGGTATTCCGGATTCTCTATTTCATGATCCCGTTCGCAATCGCCATCACTATCATGGGCACGCGCGAACTCTGGCTCAATGTGGTACAGCCCTGGCAGCACCGACGCAGGATCAACGGCAACGGTAACGTGAGCGATGGCAACGGCGCTGGCGACGGCCACGGTAACAGCAACGGTGATGGCACGCCGGATGAGGCGGCATCGCCCGAACCACGAGCCGCCAAGTCGCCGGTCGCGCAGGACTGAGCCGCCGGGTTGCGGGATCGAGGCCGCCCGCTGGGACCCGTGTCCTCGTTATGACCTATCACTCGCTCATACAGCTTGTGCGCTATCAACGCGTCAGAACATAAAAATGGAGCTCCGCTTCCGATTCCGTCAGAAGCGGAGAGGCTCAAAGCCGTCAGTCTCCTTTTCGCTCTTATTTCCGCCAAAACCGTCGCGTCAAAAACGTTCATGCTCCGCCCCCTCGCCTCGTCCCTGATCGGGATTATTCTGACATTGCTAAGCAGCCTTGCCGCGCAGCAAACCGCCGCGCAGCCGCTTTCCGCTGGCATCGCCCAGGCCGACCCCGCCGCTCCGATCCAGGAGCAGGCCGCCGGCGGTATGCAGATTTCCTGGGAGGTCCGCAGCCGTTTCCGGCTATTCCGCGAGGAGCGGGATTTCCAGATCCATGTCGCCGCCGAAAGCAACCAGAGTATTCTCGCCGCCGAGCAGGCGCTGGAACTGCAAAGCGATGGTCGCGGCTGGGCCCGCAACGCCGTGAACCGTCTTTGCATCGATCTCGGGGGGCACGTCAGCGAGCCTTGCACACGCGACAAGATCAAGGAAAGCTATCTGACGCCGACGGAGCATCCGGTCACCGTGCGCCTGACCGGTGCGGTGCCGGTCGGCGCCGTCTGTGCGTGGTCGTTCGACGACGGCGACGGCCCCCGCTCCACGACGCAAGACTGCGCCGAGCCGATCGACTTCCGCGCCCGTTACGGCCGCGCCACCAACGCCACCGTCGATGTCGCGAGCGGCGGCGATGCACCGCAGCGCCTGATGACGCAGATCAAGGTGCGCGACATCCTCATCGCCGGCCTCGGCGACTCCATCGCCTCCGGTGAAGGCAATCCGGACCGCACTGTTGCGCTGTCGGACGAAGGCTTTTGCTTCCGCTCCTATCTCGGCGGCGCCGGGCGCGAATTTTACCGGCCGAGTCGCGCCGGCTACAAAGGTGGCCGGGCCTGCGGCACCTCCGGCTCGCTCGATACCTGGCAGCAATACGGCGCGCTGTGGATGAACGCGGCCTGCCATCGCTCGCTCTACAGCTACCAGACCCGCGCTGCGCTCGCGCTCGCGGTGCGGTATCAGCACATCGCCGTGACCTACCTGCCGCTCGCCTGCACCGGCGCCAGCATTCCCGACGGGATGCTGGGTTCGCAGCGCGCGCGCGAATGCCTGACCGCGAAGTCTTCGGCCAAATGTCAGGGCACCGTCAACGGCCAGATCGCCCAACTGCGCGAGGTGCTCGCGGCCGCGAGACACCGCCAGCCCGACCGCAAGCTCGATCTCGTGCTGATGACCATCGGAGCCAATGACATCAATTTCTCCGGCCTGGTATCGGACGTCATCGTGGATGCGGCGACCGAACGCGCGCTGTTCAGGCGCGGCGGCCTGATCGGATCGGTCGACGGTTCGCGATCGAGTCTCGAACGCGACCTGCCGCAATCCTTCGCCCGGCTGCGCACCGCGTTGAGGCCGCTGCTGGACAACGACCTGTCCCGTGTCGTGTTCGTCTCCTATGCCAACCCGGCGCTGGCGAACGGCGGCGCGCCCTGCCACGGCGGCAAGGCTGGATTCGACGTACACCCATCGTTCAATGCCGATCCGGGGCGGCTCGCCACGGTCACAGACTACGTCGAGAGCGAATTCCTGCCGCGGCTGAAGGCTCTCGCATTGTGCCAGTCCGGTGTGATCTGCCGCGATCCCGGCGGCGACCGCATGACCTTCGTCGAGGCGCATCAGGCGGCTTTCGCCGATCACGGGTTTTGCGCGCGCGCGGGCAGCGATCCCGAATTCGACCGCGAATGTTTCTCGGCGAAGGGCGACAGTTTCGTCAGCAGTATCGTGGAGGCGCCGCAGCAGCCTCTCGCCTGCGGCCGTGGGGCGAGCGCGTTCCGCGCCTATCTGCCCCGCGCGCGCTGGATCCGTGACGCCAACGACAGCTACTTCACGGCAATGACCTATCCGCAGGCGCAGTCCTCATCGATGCAGCCGTCCGACATCCATGACGCGACATGGGGGCTGCTCTCCGCGGTGTACGGTGGCGCGATCCATCCGACCGCCGAGGGCCATGCGGCGATGGCGGACGCCGCGATGCCGGCGGTCGCGGCGCAACTGCATCTCAATGCCGCCGACGCCGGCGATGTCACGGGCGAGCCGCTGCCGCCGCTGACCCCGCTTTCGCCCGCGACCGAACCGCCCCCGCCCCCGGCGATCCCGCAGCAATAATCCATTCCTGCTCCTGCGTTGAAATCTAGCCGTCACGAATCATCACTAAATCACTGTCTGGCGCCAGGTCCCCTTTGGGCCAGCCGCTCATAACTGGCCCGGCGTAACCGCAGCGCCGGGCCTTTTATTTGGGGCGAGACTGTGAGGCGATAGGCGACGAACACTCCATCTCCATTTAAGATCTCCAAGACCTCACCACAGACCTGGCAGCGGAATTCGTCGCCATTAATGGGTAACAACACCAGCTCTAGTCGCCGGAAGCCGGCTCCGCATCTGGTGCAAGAGACATCGGTTTGCCTCATGCCACCCCCTCGTTTCATGCTCGTCACATTCGCCGCTCACGTCGGATGATACGCTATAGCCCTCATGAGATGAAGGAAAAGGCATGGCGCGGGGAGACGATGCGTAGTGAACACACCGGCAAATTTCTCTGCAGCAATGGGTACGCGGGTCACCGTACATGCACTTTACGTTGGAGACCGGATCAACACGATGGGATTCGAGGGCGAAGTGCTTTCAACGCTCCCCCTCGCGATCCGAATTGGCGAAGCTCGTGTCGCTGTTTTGTTTCGTTACGGCGTCGCGGTGCTGATCGGCCTTTCACCCGAAGAAGAAGCAAATTTTCTAGACGCGTTAAAGCCCCGGATCGGTGGCGCGCTCGTGCGCCTTGAGGAAGAAGCTGCGATTGTCACGACCGCTAGTGAAACCGAGGATCAGGTTCAGGCGGGAGGTCCGATTCAGTTGCAGGACATGTCGTCCGACAGGCTTCTGGTCGTTGCCGATGTCCTTGCGAAGAGCGTCGTGCTTGCTCATGACGAGCGCGAAGTGGCGAAAGTGTTCGAGATCATTGAGCCATTTGCGAAAGAGTTAGCAGATCGCGGGCGTACTCGGCGTAATCGAAAAGGGATGCTGAGGCTGCTTGGAAACGCCCTGCTGGTACAGCACCGGGTATCGGGCCGCGTTGCGGTAGCGGAAAAGCCAGATGTTTTGTGGGATCGTCCAGATCTGGAGCGTCTCTATGCACGGCTCGAAGACGAATATGAACTTAAAGAGCGCGTCGATGCGCTCAATCGGAAGCTCGCTGTAGTAGCCGAAACAGCCAACACTCTCGCTGATATTATCGATACGCGCCGGTCGCTGCACCTTGAGCTTATTATCGTCGTGTTGATCGCGGTCGAGATTATCGTCACCTTTTATCAAATTTATGCTGGAGGTCATTGATCTGGAGTCGGCCCCGTCTCCGAAGTGAACGAACTGTCACAGAGCGGCGGTAAAAATTTGGGACCTTCCCTTCTTGTGAGTCCCGAGATGAGCCAGGCCATCGAGATTATTCCCGGCGACGGCTGTCAAAAGAACTTGAGTTGTTAGTCAATATGACGTACGTTTAAGGAGAAATAGATGCTTTGCTAGGAATCGCCGCAATGCCGCGCAAACAAGCCAGGATCGAGCGGGACAGGCCAAGCCGGGTCGAGCGTTTAGGTTTCCGTCTCGACGAGGAGACCAAGGATCTGATTGAACGCGCCGCCTATCTGTCGCGGCGGAAGGTCAGCGATTTCTGCGTTACTGCGCTTACGGAGACCGCGCGCCGGACCATCGCCGAGCACGAGACGCTAGAGTTGTCGGATCGGGATCGCGAAACCTTCTTTGAGGCGCTGATTAATCCGCCCGAACCGAGCGAGCGGCTAGCCCGCGCCCTAGCCGCGCACAAGCAGCGCGTGGCTTCGTAGACGTGGCGTCGCCTCGTCCAGATTTGAAGGTCGAGGCGCTGGCGACACATCATGACCGCGACGCGTTCTCGTGCGGCGTCGATAGCCTCGATCGCTATCTGCGCTCCCAAGCTGGGCAGGATGTGCGCCGGAGGATGAACGGCGTCTTCATCCTTGTCGCGGCAGACGCCGTCGAAACGGTCCTTGGCTATTACACGCTTTGCGCCACGTCGCTGCCGCAGGGCGACGTTCCGGCGGCCGCACGCAAGCACGTTCCGCGCTATCCGCTGGTGAGCGCGACACTCATCGGCCGCCTCGCCGTGTCGCGTACTCGGCAAGGCGATGGTCTGGGCTCGTTGCTGCTCGCGGACGCGGTCCAGCGCGCTTACGCCAGCGCCGAGACTGTCGGCTCTTCGATGCTGGTCGTCGACGCGCTGAAAGAGCGCGCTGCTGCATTCTACGAATCCTTCGGCTTCCAGCCGCTACCGGAGTCATTGCGCCTCGTGTTGCCGATGCGCTCAATCGAGGAGCTGCTCGCGCGATGACGAACGGCATCACTACAGCTGCTCAACGAAAGCGTGTCAGGGTGAAGCCGGCTGTAGCGGCCTGACCGTGCCGATGGACAAGCTGGACAACGCCGTGGTCGATCATCTCGAATGGCGCTTGCTCGATCCGCAGCGTCTGATGGTGATGATGGATCAGCGGGTTTTGGTATAAAATCTGATATGAAAAAAAGCCTTCTCCCCTTGTGGGAGAAGGTACGAGCCGGATGCGGGTACCGCGAGATAATCCCTCATCAGCATATCGGGAAACGGACAGGTCATCGGTCAGGCTCGGTGCTGATACTCAGGTGGCGTTTCCGAAGACGATGCCGCCCATCCCCGCCGGGCTCAGTTCACCCCGAGCTTCTTCTGCAGGCTCGACGACGAGGTGGTGTACTGGAACACCAGCCGCTTGTCCGGGTAGACGTAGCGATGCGCCTTCTGCGCCATCAGCGCGCCCTCGTGGAAGCCGGAGAGAATCAGCTTCAGCTTGCCGGGATAGGTGTTGATGTCGCCGATCGCGAAGATGCCGGGGACGTTGGTCTCGAACGACGCGGTCTCCACCGGGATCAGGTTGTTCTCGAGATGCAGACCCCAGTTCGCGACCGGACCGAGCTTCATCGTCAGGCCGAAGAACGGCAGCATGGTATCGCAACTGACTGTCGACATCGTATTGTCGCTGCCCTTTACCTGAGCGCCGGTGAGTTTGCCGTCCGCGCCTTCCAGCGCCGTGACCTGGCCGATCTTCAGATCCATGGTGCCGTCCGCGACCAGCTTGCGCATCTGCTCGACGCTGTGCGGCGCCGCGCGAAACTCGTCGCGCCGATGCAAAAGCGTAATGCGCTTCGCCAGCGGATGCAGATTGAGCGTCCAGTCGAGCGCGGAGTCTCCGCCGCCGACGATCAGAATCTCCTTGTCGCGGAACTGCTCCATCTTGCGCACCGCATAGAACACGGAGGTATTCTCATAAGCCTCGATGCCGGGCACCGGGGGCCGCTTCGGCTGGAACGAACCGCCGCCTGCCGACACCACGACAACCTTGCATTCGAACACTTTGCCGGCGTCGGTGGTGACCCGAAATCCGGGATCGCCGATTTTCTCGATGCTCTCCACCATCTCGTTGAGATGGAACGTGGGGTTGAACGGCTTGATCTGCTCCAGCAGGGCTTCGGTGAGCCCTTGACCGGTCACCAGCGGAATGCCGGGAATGTCGTAGATCGGCTTCTCCGGATAAAGCTCGGCGCACTGCCCGCCGATCTTGTCGAGGATGTCGACAAGATGCACCTTCATGTCGAGCAGCCCCAGTTCGAACACGGCAAACAGTCCGCAGGGGCCCGCACCGATAATCAGCACATCCGTCTTGATCGCTTCGTTCATGTCAGCTTCTTTTTCCGTTGAAACCTCTGCGCCGGCCAGCAATACGACCGCGCCGCTGCGTGAATTGACGCGTTCTCGTCACGCGAACGCGCATCTACCGCGCTTCGCTATAACCAACCGGCCGGATTGAGGAAAGCCATAAACTGCCGCAGCCTGCACCCCACCCCGCCGCGCGGATGTAGCTTCATGGGTCAGTCGGCTATGCGACGCGCTTAAGCCTGCCGCTCCGGCACCGTCACCACGAGACCTTCGAGTTCGTCGCTCACCTTGATCTGGCAGGATAATCGCGAATTCGGCCGCACGTCGTAGCCGAAGTCGAGCATGTCCTCTTCCATCGGCGTCGGCTTGCCGACCTTCTCGGTCCATGCGTCATCAATATAGACGTGACAGGTGGCGCAGGCGCAGGCGCCGCCACATTCAGCCTCAATGCCGGGAACGGCGTTACGGATTGCAGCTTCCATGACGGTCGCGCCGTTCTCGACCTCAACGGTGCGGGTTTCGCCGGAATGGTCGACAAAGTTGATCTTGGTCATAGGTGCCATGCTGCTGAACAGATTATTGATAATGATGAAGTTTGGCTGTCCTATAACGAAACGATCGGGCTAGCGCCAGCGGTCGGCGCAAAAAGGGGCGTTCGTTTTCGGGATTAGCAGGTTCTCAGGAGCCCTGCAGGATCGCACCAATTGCCTGACAAGCCTGACTGACGGCGTCCTTCAGCGCAGCCCCCGGCTCCGTGGGATCGGCGCCATGGCGAAGCGCGGTTTCCAGGTCGGCGGCAGCCGCGGCGACATGAATGGCGCCTATCGCCCGCGCCGAACCCTTCAGCTTGTGCGCCAGGATCGCGGCATTCGGCGGAAGCAGCGCCAGCGCGGCGGCCAACTCGACGGCCTGACCAGCGAACATCGCCAGAACCTCCCGTTCGAGACCGTTATCGCCCAGCATCATGCGGCGGAGATGGTCGAAATCGATCGGCCCATCCTCCGGAACCAATGGCGGCGAAGCCATCCAGTCGACCTGTTCAAGAGAAAGCGGCATTTGCTGCTATCCGGCATCCGCTGCGACGGCGAGATTATTTCCGCAGAATCCGGGGTAGCCAATCACGGAACTGGTTAATGGAACGTTTCGGGTACGAACACGGGTTGGCATCAATTTCGACCCCTGCGACCCCCGACTTTCGAGCAGCTCGAGCGAATGGCGCCGCCAGCCGTTAACGATGATTAAGGATGATTAAGATTGTGTTAATAACGACCGTTTCATTCGAGACGCCAAGCCAATAGGATGTTGGGGGGAAGTGACCGACAACAGGCGATGGCGATTGCCGCGCCTGACCGGCTTGGGGCTTGGGTCGGCGACCGGACTTGCAGCGGCGACGCGACTTGCGGGTTGCGTAACACGAGGGCGTGGACTGAGATGGCGAACAATCCCAAAAAGGTCAAAGATCCGACGGAGGTCGCTCTCTCCGCCATCCAGGAGGCGCTGAGCATCGGCGAGGCATCGGCAGCAGACCTAAGCGAGGCTGCGGCCCGTCACGACATTGCCCCGCCGGTTCCGCCCGCCGGTTATGGCGAGGAGGGGCTCGGCACCCGCGCGGCCCCCGATCGATCGATTCTTGAACCCGCTGAAGGATCGCACTTCACGCGACGCCCTGCCAACGACGACCGTGAAACGATCGGGCAAATCCTTCAGGCGCTCCAAAAAAGCGGTCCTTCCCGCAACATCTATACTCTGGCGACGCTGTTCGCCGGAATCTGGGTTCTGGGCGCCGGCCTTCTGACGGTCAGCTTTCTTCCATCGCTGCAGGCAGCCCTCGGTCAGGGTAGCGGCGGCACACTCGCCCTCGCCGGTCTGATTGCCCTGTTTTTCGCCCCCGTCCTGCTGTTCTACTTCTTAGCCAATATGGCGTGGCGCGGCCAGGAATTGCGCATGATCGCGCAATCGATGGCCCAGGTGGCGATCCGGTTCTCCGAGCCGGAAGGCTTGGCCAGCGATTCGGTGGTGACCGTGGGACAGGCGATCCGGCGCGAAGTCGCCGCGATGGGCGACGGCGTCGAGCGCGCCATCGCCCGCGCCGGCGAACTGGAAGCCCTGGTCGCCAACGAGGTCGCCGCGCTGGAACGCGCATATTCAGATAACGAAGTGCGGATTCGCGCCTTGCTTCAGGATATCGCCCATCAGCGGGACAACCTCGTCGGCCAGGCCGAGCAGGTCCGCAGCGCGATCTCGGGTGTCCAGATCGACCTGCGCCATGACATCGCGCTGATCAGCGATGCCATCGCCTCGCGAGTCGACGAGGTCGCAAAAGGCATCACCGGCGCGCTGGAAGAGCGCGGCGAGCACATCACAACGGCGCTTAGCAATGCCGGAGACAACATGATTTTCGCGCTCGGCGAACGAGGCGGCGACTTGCTCGACCGGCTTGAGGAAGCCAGCGCCGAGACCGCACGCGCCGTTCTCGACGCCAGCGAACGTCTGACCAGCAGCCTTAATTTCAAGACTGGTCACGTCCATGACGAATTCGTCGATCTGGCCGACCGGGTCCATGACATGCTGAACGAACGGATCGACCGGATTACGGGCGATTTCGAGCAGAAATCGGCGTCCATCGTCGAAGGCATTTCGGAACGTACCGAACAGGTCCATGACGCTCTGAAAAACTCCAGCGATTCCCTGCTGGTGGAGCTTGAGCTTCGCGGCGGCGACCTTGCCAACAAGATCGATGACGCCGGCAACCGGCTGGCAAGCCGGATTTTGTCGTGCGGCGACAAGGCGAGCGAAGCACTCGACGTCACGGTCAATACACTGGTGGCCAACGTCGTCACTCAAACCGAAGCCGCGCACGATACGCTCAGCCTGCAGATGAACGCGTTCGATCAACTGGTGAAAGATCAAGGCGCCGAACTCGCAGAGAAATTCGCGCGCGACAGCGGCACGCTCGGCGCCCTGATCACCCGCCACATCTCGGAGTTTGATCGCACGGTGAAGACCTTCGGCGCCGAGATCGTCGATCGCCTTGGCCAGCGCACCGAAGATATCGCACAGAGCATGAAGAACTATGTCGATACCTTCGATACACGATTGACCTCCAACGGAGGGGAGATCCGGGCAGCGCTGGATCAGCATCTGGCGAGATTCGAAACCGCGCTCCAGTCGCGCGTCACCAATCTCGATGCTTCGTTTGAAGCCAAAATCAAATCATTCGACGAATCCGTACACGGCCGCCTGAAAACACTGGAGGAAATCTTCGATACCCGTGCAACATCGGTCACGGAGACGATCGACAGCCGGCTCGGCGCCCTCACCTCGTCGCTCTCCGATGGCGCCGCTCATGCGATCGGCTCGATCGAGAGCCGTCTCAATCACCTCAAATCATCGCTGGCCGAAGGCGCGACGCAGGCCGTCGTGGCACTTGAGGGACGTATCTCGGGAGTGACTGAAGCCATTGACGGCCGCAGCGCTCACCTCGCGGATACGATCACAGCGCGTTTCCAGGAAATCCATCAAGGTCTCGACGAGCGTGTGGGCTTTATCGCGACCGCGATCGACACGCGCGTCGCACAGTTCGAGGACCTGCTCGGATCGCGAATCGAAGCCGTGGCAGGCCGCTTCGAATCGAGCGGGCGCGAGGCCAGCGACACCTTGTTGGCACGTGCTGAAGAGCTGTCGCTCGGTATCAAGTCGCATGTCGAGGACGCGGAACGCTCGCTGACCAACTTGGTCGTTAATACAAGCGAGACCATTCAAACGGGCGCTCGCTCCGCTCAACAGTCCCTGCTTTCGGTGTCAACCGAGGTGGGCGCCCAGCTCCAACTGACATCAACGGAAGTCGAGCGCGCCTTGACCAGCGCCGGAACGGCAGCCGCCAGCTCCATCATCAACAGCGCCCGCGAGGCGCAGACGACCCTGATCAACTCATCCGCAGAGACTGCAAATCAGGCCAAGTCCCTGTCGGCGGACATCGAGCGGACACTGACCACCGCCGGCGCCAACACCGCAGATTCAGTTCTCGCCGGCGCGCGCGCGGCGCAGACCACGCTGGTCGCCGCGTCATCGGATGCCGCAAGTCACGTCAAATCGCTCGCGAGCGAAATTGAGCGCACCCTCACGACCGTCGGATCGGACGTCGAGCGCATGCTGTCGACAGTCGGCACGTCGACCGCGGACACGGTCCTGTCGAGCGCGCGGGAGGCTCAGACCACGCTCGTCAACGCGTCGGCCGAGGCCGCAAGCCAAGTCAAATCGCTCGGAAGCGACATCGAGCGGACACTGACAGCAGTAAGCGCCGATACCGCCGCCGCCATTCTCAACAGCGCACGCGAGGCCCAGAGCGCCCTCACCACCACCTCGGCAGAGGCCGTAGGCCAGGTCAAGTCGCTCGCAAGCGACGTTGAACAAACCTTGACGACGGTGAGCGCCGGCACCGCCGCCGCCATTCTCAACAGCGCCCGCGAAGCCCAGAGCACTCTCACCGCCACGTCGGCCGATACCGCAAGCCAGGTCAAATTGCTCGCAAGCGACATCGAGCGGACATTGACGACAGTGAGCGTCGAGACCGCCGCCGCCATTCTCAACAGCGCACGCGAAGCCCAGAACACTCTCACCGCCACGTCGGCCGATACCGCAAGCCAGGTCAGATCGCTTGCGAGCGACATCGAACAGACGTTGACGACGGTAGGCGCCGACACCGCCGCCGCGCTTCTCGGCAGCGCACGCGAGGCCCAGAATACGCTCACCACCGCTTCAGCCGACTCTGCCAATCAGATCAAAGTGATCTCGTCGGATATCGAACGCACCCTCCACGCAGCCGCGGCAAATACCACCGAAATAATTCAGGCGAGCGCACAAAATGCGCAGACCGCCCTTGTCTCGGCGTCGAACGAAGTCAGCATCAAGGTCAAGTCGGCCTCGACCGACGCCGAACGCTTGATCTTTGCGGCCAGCGGCGGCTTCGGCTCGATGATCACCGGCAAGACGGACGAAATCGTCAACTACGTCCAACAGCAGACCGATCGTCTCTCACAGGCGCTCGACAGTAAACGTGGATCCCTGATCGAAGCTCTCGGAAGCAAAGCCGATCAGCTCAACTCCGATATCGGCCGCGTTACCGGCGAGGCCCTCAAGTCGATTGAGGCCAGAGGCCAGGCGTTCTCGCAATCGATCGCGGCGAACGGCTCCGATGTGGTCCGCACAATCACCAACGCGGGTGAACTGGCGACGGCCGCGATCAGCAAATCATTGAAGGACCTCGAAGAGGCATCCCACTCCGCCATCGATCAGTCCCGGCAAGCATCCATCGCTGCCGTTACGGAGATGCAGGAGACCAGCAAGATACTGCGCACGGATACCGTTGCGCTGTTTGAGCGGCTGCGCGAGGGCAACATTCTCCTTCAGGAGGTTCTCACCGGAGCGCACGAGAATCTCAATTCGCTGGAACGCACGCTCGTTACACGCGTCGCCGACTTCGTATCCACGATGAGAGAGGTTACCTCGCAGAGCGGCCTCGCGACGCAGACCCTTGAGGATCAATTAACGGCGTTCAACTCCAAAACCTCGAAGGCTCTCGATGATCTCGGCGGGCTGTCCGCCGAGTTTGAGACCCATGGAAAAGTTTTGGTCGAAGCTGCAGCGCGAGTTGAACAGAGCAATCGAAGCGCGACCTCGTCCGTCGAGGAGCGCAAGTCGGCGCTGGAATCGCTCGTGACAACAATCGACTTGCGGACGACCGACTTCGACCAGCGACTGACGCGTTTTACGAGCTTACTCGATGAATCGCTCGCCGCCGCCGAGGAGCGCGCTCGCGATATCGCGCGGGTGGTGGCCGAAACCGCCGGCGCGGGATCAACCGCGATCAACCGTCAGTTCGAGGCCGTTCGTGCTGCGGCCGAGGAAGAACGCCGCCTGACGTCAGAGTCGATGAGCGAGATTTGCAAGAAGGCAAGTCAGGAAGCGGAATCCATGCTCAGGCAATCTGCCGACAGGTTCGCCGCACTGGTGCAGAGCATGAAGCAGATGACGGCCGAAATGCATAACGAACTGGAGGCGACGCGCGGTGAGCTTCGTCGCGGCGTGCTCGAGATGCCACAGGAGGCGGCGGAGAGCACCGCTCAGATGCGCAAAGTGATCGTCGATCAGATTGAAGCGCTTGCCGAACTGAACCGGATCGTCGCACGCCATGGCCATGGGCTCGACGTCGTCAACAGCGGGCGATCCAGTTCGCAGCGCGAGGAAGAGACGATGATGGCGGCCGCTGCCGGTCGGAACGCGGCAACGGCACGTCCCCCGGCACGCATGCGTGACAAGGCCAGTGAATCGAACCTGCCGGCGCCCGACCTTGGCATTCAGTCAACTCGCCGCACGGACCAGTTGGCTAAGCCGTCAAGCGCTGACGATGAAGCCGACGGCTGGCTTTCGGATTTGCTGAACCGCGCCGATACCGGAAGCGGCGATATTTCGCGCGGACGGTCAGCGCCGCCGACTGCGGCGGTAAATCCGCTGGATTCACTGTCGCTCGATATCGGTCGCCTGATGGACCGCAAGCTTGTCGGCGAGATGTGGGACCGCTATCAGCGCGGCGAACGCAAGGCCTTCACTAAGCGACTCTACACGCCAGGCGGTCAAAAGGCCTTTGACGAGGTCGCCCGCAAATACCGTACGGACCGCACCTTCAAACAGACGGCGGATCGCTACATTGCCGAATTCGAACGGCTGCTGGACGAAGTGGCGCGCGACGAGCGGGAGCCCTTGGTGATACGCGACCATCTGACATCGGAAACCGGACTGGTCTATACCTTGCTCGCGCATGCGGCGGGACGGCTCGCATAGCGGGCCTCACCAGGTGCGAAACGGAGGCTTGAACCTCCGTTTTAGGTCTTCATACCGATCGAAGGCCCTGATCGCGCCCGGAACATTACGGCTTCTCGACTCGAGGGAGCACCGTCACACCCGGCGCGAAGGTTGCGCTACGCAGCCTGCTCCCTCCGTCCCTTCAGACGGCGAGCCGACGCAAGGAGCCGCGCGGCTTCCGCTACGCCTGACCAGCGCCAGCCCCGGTCGCCTTGCACAACGGGGTTCAGTGTGGGATCGTCGAACCAGCCTCGATCCGCGCAGAGGCTCGACTTGAAGCGGAACGCCAATACGGCGTTCCGGCTCGTGGATTTCCAACCGTAACCGGCTTGCGGTGCATTCGGACCTCCCAATTGGAAATGTTGTCGAACCACGAAACCACGCTTCGGTGCCGCATCGAACGATGGCCGATCGCGGGGAGTTTCACGATCAGCCGCGGCGCCAAGGCAGAAGCGGTCGTAGTCGTCGCCGAAATCAGCCGGGGTGACCACACCGGACGCGGAGAATGCGTTCCATACGCTCGTTACGGGGAAACTCCGGAGGGGGTTCTCGCTGCCATCCTCGATATGCAGAAGCCTCTCGTAGCAGGCCTGAACCGCCAATCCCTCGCATCCGCCATGCCAGCCGGTGCGGCGCGCAACGCATTGGACTGCGCACTTTGCGATCTCGAGGCTAAAGGCAGCGGCCAGCGGATCTGGGAATTACTGGGGCGTTCGGCACCCTCCCCCCGCTCCACCGCCTACACAATTTCGCTCGGTTCGCCGGAGGTCATGGCGGCAGCAACCGCCAAGGCCGCGCATCGGCCCCTCCTCAAGATCAAACTTGGCGGCGACGGCGATCCTCAGCGGATAGCTGCAGTCCGCAAACAAGCTCCGGAATCCGAACTGATCGTCGACGCCAACGAATCATGGACGTCTCATAATCTGGAGCGAAACCTCGCGGCTTGCGAGGCCGCCGGCGTCACGCTCGTTGAGCAACCCCTCCCCGCCGGCAACGACGACGCGCTGGCGCGCATTCGCAGACCCATTGCCGTCTGCGCGGATGAAAGCGCCCATGACCGGACGTCGCTCGACGGCCTTCGTGAACGCTACGACGCCATCAATATCAAGCTCGATAAAACCGGTGGCCTGACCGAAGCGCTGGCCATGGCGGATGCGGCCCGCGCGTTGCGTTTCGAGATCATGATCGGATGCATGGTCGCGACTTCGCTATCGATGGCGCCCGCCATGCTGATCGCCCAGCAAGCCCGTTTCGTCGACCTCGATGGTCCGCTGTTGCTGGCTGACGATCGTGACAATGGTCTTCGCTACGACGGCAGCACGGTCTATCCGCCGAACGCGGCGCTCTGGGGCTGATCGGCTGGGCCTTACGGAATGTTCTCAGGATTGGCGTGCCGGCAGGCTCATGGGCAAGAGCGAATCACCTGCCGTCCAGGACGCAGCGAGTGGGGATTTCCGATTCGGATCGCGTCAATTCAATTGCGATTCAGGCTGAATCGTGGTGAGGGTTACACTAACGCGCAATGATTTACGCGACGAGTTTATCATGGCCGATGACGCTTTTGCCCTGTCGCCGATTTCGGCCTGCGCTACACCACTTAGCGAGGCTGACTTCGACGCCATTCGCGAAGCCTTTATGGAGACTTCGAGAGGCCGGTGGTTTCTTTCCGAGTACACCAAGCGCAACCGTAATGCCGACACGGCGATGGTGCTCAATGCCGTTGCGCGCATCGAGCAAACGATCGAGACTCAACAACAGGCGGCGCCTGCCGACGCGTTGCCCAACGCGCTCGCCGCCATCAGGAGAAGTCTCGTTGAGGCCAGAACGACCGCAACCGCGGCATTCGACAGACAGATCATCAACGATGCTCTCGCCCCGATCCAGAAAGGGGTACGCATCATTCACGAAATCTCCTGGCGTTGGCGTGAGATCGGCGGAGACAGCAGGATCTGCGATATTCTCGATTCGCAAGCCGACGCTATCGAGAAAGCTCATGCACAGCTTGCCGCCAGAGACGACGTGGCGGCGCTCCATTCAGCGTTCGGTCTGATCGAGACCGCGCTCGACGAATTGTGGGACTCTCCGGCCCCGACGAATTCCCCCTCCAAAACCACGTCCCCCGAAACGAGCGATGACGTCGTTTCCCGACCCGAAGAAGCGGCATCTCACGAGCAGGCACGGTCGGAAGCTGCTGTCGTTGAACCAGAAACGGCGTCCGCTCCCGCACGCGGCTTGCCGGTCGATGGCGACGATGAAGCAATGACGACAAACCATAGCGGAAGTGCGCCCGCCGCCGGAATAATGAGTGAACAGGACATAGCGCACGACGACGCCGTGCTCGACATGATCGCGCTCGAAATGGCAGCGCCTGACCTCGCAGAACCCGAGACGAACCATCCTAACATTGACAGGCCGGAAACTACCGAGCCAGGGCAAGCCCCCGAGCCGATCGCCGAAAGTTCTGACGCGCATACTGATCGCGAGCCCGAGTCGACACCCGAGATAGCCGCGACACCTGAGATAGCCTCGTCACCTTCACTCGGCGTCTCGCTGCTGGCGAGTGGAATCGTCCCCCGCATCACCCCGCGCTCTGATCCGATGGCTCCATTCAGACGTATGACTCAAGCGGAAAAGATCGCATTCTTTTCCTGAGCCATCCGCTTCCATCGCGAATTTGCCAAGTTAGACAACGAAACGCGGATCGGCAATCTGGGGACTTGCCGCTCTCATCTCCGCCGCGCGGGCCTCAACGATATTGGCGGCGAAAGCGCGGGCCGACTTCTCCCATGTCCGACTGGCGGCAAACTCGAGGCAGGCCTCGGGCGTGATTTTCAGCGCCGCCAGAGACGCCGATCTTAAATCTTCGTCGAGGACGCCGACAGGAGTATCACCGATGACATCGCGCGGACCGGCCGCAGGGAAGGCCGCGACCGGAACGCCGCTCGCCAGCGCTTCGAGAAGAACGAGGCCGAACGTATCGGTGCGGCTCGGGAACACGAAAACATCAGCGGCGGCATAAATCGCTGCCAGTTGCTCGCCGGTTCGCGCGCCGAGAAAGACCGCGTCCGGGTAGGTCCGCTCGAGTGTTGCGCGAGCCGGTCCATCGCCGACGACAACCTTGGTGCCGGGAAGATCGAGGCCGAGAAAGGCATCGAGATTTTTCTCGACCGCGACGCGTCCGACCGACAGGAAAATCGGGCGCGGCAGGCGGAGATCGCTCTCCCGCGGATGAAATAAGCTGATGTCGACGCCCCGCGTCCACAGCACCACATTGCGGAAACCGCGCTGACGCAACTCCTCCGCAAGCGCCGGGGTTGCTGCCATGACCGCCCTGCTGGCACCATGAAACCAGCGCAGCACGGCCCATATCCAGGCTTCGGGAATCGATGCCCGCGCTGAAATGTAATCCGGGAAACGGGTATGGAAGCTCGTCGTGAATGGCCGTCCGTGCTTGCGACAATAGCGGCGCACAAAAAGACCGATCGGTCCCTCGGTCGCGATGTGAATGCTGTCGGGATTGGCCTCCGTGATCAGAGCGGCGATCCTGGTCGGCTCGGGCAATGCAACGCGAATTCCAGGATAACCCGGCAGCGCAACAGTCCGGAACGACTCGGGGGTCAGAAAGCGGATATCCACGCCAAGCGGCTCGGCCGCGGCAGCGGTCATCGTCAGCGTCCGCACCACGCCGTTGATTTGCGGATGCCAGGCATCGGTGGCGATCAGTATACGCATCTACGCCGCACGCGCGCTTATAGGCACAACGGACGAAGGGCGCAGCGGATCGGCCCATGTGATGATCTCAAATCGACCGTCCTCATGTTCGGCAAGCGCGGTGCAACTCTCAACCCAGTCCCCGCAGTTCATGTAGCGGATGCCATCCTCGTCGCGGATTATGGCGTGGTGGATATGGCCGCAGATCACACCGTCGGCGCCGTGACGACGCGCCTCACCGGCCAGCGTCTGCTCGAACGCGCCAATGTAATTCACTGCATTCTTGACCTTGAATTTCGCCCATTTCGACAGCGACCAGTATGGGAATCCAAACGAGCGCCGGAATGCATTGACAAGGCGATTGATGCGGATAGCGAAATCGTAGGCCTTGTCGCCGAGGTGGGCGAGCCACCGTGCGTTCTGAACCACCAGGTCGAACATATCGCCGTGGATAACGAGATAGCGCCGCCCGTCAGCACCCTGATGGATCGCGTTCTCGACGACCTCGATGCCACCGAAATGAGTCCCGTAATAGGACCGCAGGAATTCATCATGATTGCCCGGCACGTAAATGACTGTCGCGCCCTTGCGCGCCTTGCGCAGTATCTTCTGGACGAAGTCGTTATGGGACTGCGGCCATTGCCAACTCGACTTCAGCGCCCAGCCATCGACGATATCGCCGACCAGATAGATGGTGGCGGCATCGTGATACTTGAAAAAATCCAGAAGCTGACTGACGCGGGAGCCGCTGGCGCCCAGATGAACGTCGGAGATGAATAGAGCCCGGAACCGACGATCCGCTTTGCCTTCATCGATTGAGTCGCTGCTCATGCACGTGCAGGTACCATGCTCTCATGACAAAGCCATGACTGACGCAGTCCGATGGCGACACCGTCACTCGAAATCGAAGCTGTGAAAATGATGAATCGGTCCATGGCCGCGACCGATGTCGAGCCGGTCGGCGGCTGCAATCGCCGCCGTGATGTAAGTTTTTGCTCGGCGCACGGCGGTTTCCAGGTCGTCGCCTTTGGCCAGGCCCGCAACGACGGCTGACGACAACGAACAACCAGTGCCGTGGGTATTTTTGGTAGCGGCACGCGGAGCGGAAAGCATCTGCGCTCCCTGGCGGGTAACGAGATAGTCGATGCTTTCCGGACCATGCATATGCCCGCCTTTGATCAAAACCGCATCACAACCCAAATCGAGCAACCGCTGACCTTGCCGCACGATATCGCTTTCGTTCTCGGCAACGGGTTCGTCGAGCAGCATTGCGGCCTCCGGCAGATTTGGCGTCATCAGTTGCGCCAACGGAACAAGTTTTCTCCGTAATGCCTCGAACGCATCGGACTCCAGCAGAGGGGCTCTCGAGGTCGCGACCATCACCGGATCGAGCACGACATGCGCGGGCTTCCAGCGCGACAGGCCGGCGACGATGGCATCGACGATGGCTGCAGCCGCAACCATGCCGATCTTGACTGCTCCGACGCTTAGGTCTGCGAACACCGCATCGATCTGCGCGGTCACGAAATGCGGTGGAACGTGATGGATTCCAGTGACGCCTTGCGTGTTCTGCGCAGTCAGCGCCGTAATGGCGGAAGCTCCATAGACACCGAGCGCAGCGAATGTCTTGAGGTCGGCCTGGATTCCCGCGCCGCCGCTGGAGTCGGAACCAGCGACGGTCAAGGCAATAGGGACTGTCATCATCTCCTCGTGTAAGGGCGCCAGATCACGCCAGCATAATTATCCGAGCGGTCCGATTCCAACATTCGCATCCCTTCAGAAGGCTGGAAGCAAAAAGGTTTGAGCGATCTCGCATTGATAGAACACGCCGGATGCGCCTGAGAAGGAAACTCGCTTCTGATTCCATTGAGGATCTATGAACCTAATTTGACGCGTTTTCTTGCGCGAGCCGGTGCCCAATTTGCTCGAACACGCTATATATTGGCGCTTCGTTCTGGAGATACGCGATGGTCCCCTTCTTCGTTCAGTTCAAGTGCAAGCTTGGCCAATCCTATGCCGTCGCCAACGCTCTCGCCGAAGCCGAGATTGCCTCCGAAATTTATTCCACCGCCGGCGATTATGACCTGCTGGCAAAATTCTATGTCGATAGCGACACCGATATCGGTCACTTCGTCAACGAAAAGGTACAGGTCATTCCCGGCATTCAGGACACCCACACCATTATTACTTTCAAGGCGTTCGGATCGAAGTAACTGCCCCCGCCGGGAACAAGTTGCAGCAATTCTCGTTGGAACTTGCGTCAACCTGAATCCGCTCGGGAGAAAACCATGAAAGCCATCAGGAGTCCTTTCGCCTTCCTCACCCTCGCCGCCGCTGTCACGTTCGCGGGTCAGGCGTCCGCTGAAAAGCTGACAGCAACGCTGAACGGCGCATCCGAAGTGCCCGCCAACACCAGCAAAGGCAGCGGGACGCTCAACGCCGATTATGATGCCGCGTCCAAAAAGCTGACCTGGAAGCTGACCTATTCGGCCCTGACCGGTCCGGTGACGGCCGCCCATTTCCATGGACCAGCGGACGTCGGCCAGAATGCGGGCATTGCAGTTACGATACACAATGCGGCGTCCAGTCCGTCGGAAGGCAGCGCCACGCTGACCGATGCGCAAGCGGCTGACCTCCTGGCCGGGAAATACTACGTCAACGTCCATACCGCAGCCCATCCCGGCGGCGAAATCCGTGGTCAGGTCACGAAGTAGGCTGCAACGACACAGAGCACTTTCGCTTCTGATTGAATCAGAAGCGAAGCTTTGGATTGTGTTCGACGCGTTTTCTTCACACGAATCGATTCGGAAGCGAGCTCCTTTTTGGAAGTGAAGGCCGTGCTGGACGGGCGGCTGATCGCGCGGCCAAGACACACTCCGATGCGAGGCTGTTTCAAGACGCTCGTCTTCATAAGCGACGCTGAGCATCCCGGATCGCCGTCCAGACCCGTTCGGGAGTCGCCGGCATGTCGATGTGGTCGATCCCGTATTCGCGCCACAAGCCATTGATGATGGCATTGACCACCGCCGGGCAGGAGCCGATAGCGCCTGCTTCCCCCGCTCCCTTGATCCCGAGAGGATTGGTGGCGCAGGGGACGTTGCGGGTCTCGAACGTGATCGAGACCCCGTCGGCCGCACGCGGCAGCGCGTAATCCATCAACGTGCCGGTGACGAGTTGCCCGTCCGTGTCATAGACCGCCTGCTCCATCAGCGCCTGACCGATCCCCTGCATGGTGCCGCCATGGACCTGCCCCGCAAGCAACAGCGGATTCAACGTCACGCCGAAATCGTCGACGACCACATAATTCACCAACTCGATCCTGCCGGTCGCCGGATCGATCTCGACCTCCACGACATGAGTGCCGTTCGGATAGGTGCCGTCGGCGCTGCTGAAGCGATCGGTCGCCGTCAGCTTCGATAGATCGGCGCGCTTCGCAAGGTCGGCGAAGGAAATGGAGCGGTCGGTGCCGGCGATCCGGATCGCACCGTCGCGGATCTCGAGGTCGGCCGTGCTGGTTTCGAGCGCCTCGGACGCGATCTCCCGGAGTTTGGCGCCGAGCTTCCGGGTCGCCCGCTCGACGCTGACGCCGCCGGACGGAATCGAACTCGACCCCCCGGTGCCGAGGCCGGTGGCGACCACATCGGTGTCGCCCTGAATCATGTGAACCTGCTCTGGGGGTATCCCGAACTGATCGGCAATGATCTGCGCATAGGCGGTGGCATGGCCCTGCCCGGTCGATTGCGTGCCGATCAGCACCGTGACGTCGCCGTTGGCGTCAAGCCGCACGTCCGCCCGCTCGCGTCCCATGGTGCCGCAGACCTCGACATAGCTGGCCAAACCGATGCCACGAATAAGGCCCCGCCCTTTTGCGGCCTCGGCCCGCTTTGCGAATTCCTGCCATTTCGCGATCTCGAGCGCGCGTTTCAAGTGGGTCGAGAAATCACCGGAGTCATAGATCTTGCCCGTGGCCGTCCTGTACGGCATCGCTTCCGGTGAAATGAAGTTTTTGCGGCGGATCGCGTCCGGCGTCATGCCGATCTTGCGTGCAGCGGCATCGACCAATCGCTCCACGACATACGCTGCCTCGGGCCTGCCCGCGCCTCGATAGGCATCGACCGGCACGGTGTTGGTGAACACGGCGCGGACACGACAATGAAACGCCTGAATATCATAGAGGCCCGGCAGCATCCCGGCCCCGCTATAGGGAATGTCGGGACCGAAGGTCGAGAGATAAGCACCCATATCCCCCATCAGATCGACGTCCATGCCGAGAAACCTGCCGTCGGGAGCCAGCGCCATGCGCGCGGTGGTGACGTTGTCGCGCCCCTGCGAGTCGCCGACGAAATGATCCGACCTCTCCGCCGCCCATTTGATCGTTCTGTGAAGTTTTTTCGAGGCGACGGCGATCAGCGCATATTCGCGATAAGGAAACAGCTTGGTGCCAAATCCGCCGCCGACGTCGGGACAGATCACGCGCATCTTTTCCAGCGGTATCTTCAGCACGGATTGGCAAAGAATCTCACGCAGGCGATGGCTGCCCTGACTGCCGACCGTCAGCGTCAGATGATCACGCCTCGCGTCGTATTCGCAGACCGCGGCGCGCGTCTCCATATAGTTGGTGACGACGCGCGGATTGACGATCGCAATCTCGGCCACGGCATCCGCCGCGGCGAAAGCGGCATCGGCCGCTCTCTTGTCACCGAGCGAAACGTCGAACAAAACGTTGCCGGGGTAATCGGGCCAGACCTGAGGCGCGCCATCCTTCACGGCGTTGGCGACGCCAACAACCGAGGCGAGCGGCGACCACTCGACCTCGATCGCCTCGAGCGCGTCGCGAGCGTGCTCGACCGTATCGGCAACCACAAAGGCAACGGCGTCTCCGATATGCCGTACCTCGTCCTTCGGCAGGATGGGGTACGGCGGCGCGGTGAAGGACTGGTCAGGCAATTCGAACTGGCAGGGCAAGCCCCCGAGATCGGCGACGTCGGCCGCGGTGAGGATCAGGGCAACTCCCGGCAAGCGACAAGCGCGCGACACATCGATCCCGTACGTCGCATGAGCGTGCGGAGAGCGTAGCATCAGCGCATGCAGCGCATCGGGTGGCGCGTGATCGTCGGTATAGCGCCCCTTGCCGCGAATGAGGGCATCATCTTCCTTGCGCCGAGCGCTTTGGCCTATGCCGAACTTTACGGGAGCCATTTTGACGGGAACCATGGGATCTCCAGCTATCCTCCCATTTTATCATACTGCCGCGGAACAACACTGAGCAATGCTCGGGCAATCCTGGCAATCGGAGACTAGCCCCGCACCAGCGACCTCAGCCAGCGCGCTCCGAAAAGCAGCAAAATCACGCCGGCATAGACGACCGCACCGACGATCACCAACAACCCGAGCGCAGCTTCGTCGCGCATCGTGGTCCAGTGCGTGAACTGACCGGAAGTAAAACGCGCGGTGAACCACAGCGTCGCCCCCAGTATCGCGCCAGCGAGCAGAAGTTTGCCGAGCGAGATCAGCAAAGGGCGATCGATCTCGAGGAGTTTCGCCCGCACCGCGAATCCGAGCACGAGCAGCAGATTGACCCAAGCCCCGGCCGCGGTGGCGAGCGCGAGGCCGACCTGCGCCAGCGAGCCCATCAAGGTTACCTTGAGCGCGAGATTGACCGCAAGTCCGGTCAGCGAGGCTTTGACCGGCGTCGCGGTATTCTTGCGCGCGTAGAACGTGGCGACCGCACTTCTAATCAGGACAAAGGGAATGAGACCAACGGCGTAGGCGGCCAGCGTCGCACCGGCCGCCGCCGCATCCGCCGCGGAAAAAGCGCCGCGCGCGAACATCGCTCGCATGATGACATCCGGCACGGCGAGGAACGCCGCAATGAACGGGATCGAAAACAGCAGCGAGAATTCGAACGCCCGGCGCTGCGACGCTATCGCGCCCGCAAGATCGCCGCCCGTGATCCGCCGCGACATTTCAGGCAGCAGCACGGTGCCGATGGCGATACCGATCACCCCGACCGGCAGTTGATTCAACCGGTCAGCATAATACAGCGCCGACAGGGCTCCAACCGGGAGAAAGCTGGCGATGATGGTATCGGCGAACATCGCCAGTTGCGTTCCCATGGAGCCCACGGTCGCGGGGCCGAGCGCGCGAAAGAAACCGCGCACGTCGGCGTCGAGCGTTGGGCGTGTCAGCCGGGGCATCAGGCCGTGACGCGCGGCGTCGGCCGCCAACAGGAAATATTGCAGGAACCCGGAGAGCAGCACGCCCCAGGCCGCCGCGTGCCCGGCGCTCGGAAAAAAGGCCGCGAGCGCCAACGCCATCATCATCGACAGATTGAGCAGTATCGGAGCCGCCGCCGCGCTGGCGAAGCGGTGCATGACGTTCAGCATCCCGCCATACAGCGTCACCAGCGTGATCAGCAGCAGATAGGGAAAGGTGATCCGGGTCAGCGAAATGGCGAGTTCGCCGCGCACCGGATCATCAGCGAAGCCGGGCGCCAGCAGTGCGATGACCTGCGGCATGAACAGCCACGCGATTGCCAACAGGATCACCTGCGACAGCAACAGCAGGGTGAAGATGCGGTTGGCGAACAATTTCGCGAGAGCCGGGCCACCGCCTGAGACATGCGCGTAAGCGGGCACGAACGCGGCGTTGAAAGCGCCTTCCGCGAAAATCGCCCGAAAGTGATTCGGCAATCGCAGCGCCACGAAGAACGCATCCGCGACCGGCCCCGCACCGAGAATTGCCGCGAGCATGATGTCGCGCGCAAACCCCGTGATCCGCGATAGCAGCGTATAACCGCCGACGGTGAAAATGCGTCCAAGCATCCGGCGTTTCTACAGGATAGCCCTGCCGCGCAAAATGCCGAAATCAGTTCGGAAGCGCGGCGCGCACAGCCTCGATGATCCGATCCTGAGTCGATTCGTCGAGATAAGGATGCATCGGCAGACTGATGACCTCGGTCGACAGTCTTTCGCTGACTGCAAGTCCGCCGGCGGCGACCGGAAAGCTCCGATAGGCGGTCTGTTGATGCAGCGACCTCGGATAATAGATCGCGGTCGGAATGCCCTGCGCCTTCAGCGCCGACGCCAGCGCGTCGCGTCGCCCGTTCGGCACCCGGATCGTGTACTGCGCCCATACCGAGGTGCAATCCGGCGCCACGCGGGGTACGATCGTAACCTGCCCGAGCCCTTCATTGTAGCGCCTGGCGACCGCATCCCGCGCCGAGATTTCATCTGGAAATATCCTGAGCTTTTCGATCAGGACCGCCGCCTGCACGGTATCGATGCGCCCCGTAAGACCCAGGCGCACGTTGTCGTATTTATCGGTCCCCTGACCATGCACGCGCACGCTGCGCAACGTTTCAGCCAACTCAGTATCGTCGGTAAAGATCGCTCCGCCGTCGCCGTAGCAGCCGAGCGGCTTGGCGGGGAAGAAGCTGGTCGCGGTCGCAAGGCCGAACGTGCCCAACCGCCGTCCTTTGTAGCTCGCACCGAATCCTTGCGCGGCGTCGTCCAAAACAAACAGGCCCTCAGACGCAGCAACCGCCGCAATCGCATCGTGATCGGCGGGCTGACCAAACAGATCGACGGGGATGATCGCCCGCGGCCTCAAACCCTGCCTTTTCGCGACGGCGATGCCGTTCTTGAGCGAAGCAATGTCGATAGTGAAAGTCGTCTCATCAACATCGACAAACACGGGCGTCGCGCCCAGCAGCGCCACGACCTCGCCGGTCGCACAGAACGTAAATGTCGGACAGATCACCGCGTCGCCAGGGCCGACTTTTTTCGCCAGCAGCACCATCAACAACGCATCCGTGCCGCTCGCGCAGGCCACCACATGCTTCGCGCCGCTGAAGGCCGCAAGATCGGCTTCCAGACGCGCGACCTCGGGACCGTTGATGAACTGGCAATGCGTCAACACTCGCGCTACCGCGTCGTCGATACGGCTGCCCAGACGGCGGCGCTGTTCGGCGACGTCGATGAATGAAACCGCCCGTGAAGGCATATGGTGCTGCATCCTGCTCTCCGAACGATCAGCTGGCAGCGCGGTGCGCTGTCTGCATCGGCGGAGCGACTGGAGACTGGTCCTGGAGGCACCTGATCGCGATTTCGAGGCTGGCGACGCCTTCGGCGCCGCCCACGGCCGGAGCTTTACCCGAACGAACCGCATTGACAAAAGCGATCAGTTCGGCGCGCAAGGGTTCGTCGTGGCCGACCGGAAGGTGCCGCATGGAGTAGCTGCCGTCCGGTTGGAAACCGAAACATTCCGTGACCTGGCGGGTCAGCAGATCACCCATCACGTATTTGCCGCGCGTTGCGACCGTGACGTTTCGGGCCTTGAACGGCGTCAGCCAGTTCGTATTGATATGCGCGAGCACGCCGGATGCGGTCCGGAACTGAAGCAGTGCGATATCCTCCCGCTCGGCGACCGCGCAGGAAAGTTGAGGCTGAACATCGACGATTTCGGATTCTGTAAACCAGCGGATCAGGTCGATGTCATGAACCGCGAGGTCGATCACAACACCAACGTTCGACATGCGCGGCGGAAACGGCCCGACACGCGTAATCGCGATCGAGAGAATATCCTCGCCCCTGATCGCCTCCTTGATGGCGGCGACCGCCGGATTGAAGCGTTCGACATGACCGACCATCAGAGTCAAACCAGCACGGCGCGCCGCTGCGACGATCTTGTATCCCTCCTCCACTGTCGAGGCGATCGGCTTCTCGACCAGAACATGAACGCCGCGCGCGACACAGGCCAGCGCGAGTTCACAATGAAGATGTGTCGGCGCAGCGATGGTCACCGCGTCGACGCCGGCGTCGAGTAGCTCGTCGAATGTCCCGAAGGTTCGGCATCCGGTCATCTCGGCCGCACGGGCGCGGTGCCCGGGCAGAGGGTCAACGATGCCGACGAGCCTGACGCCCGGAAGACCGGCCAGCACACGACCGTGATTGCTGCCCATGACGCCCGCACCGATCACACCGACGCGCAACAAGCGCTCGGACGCTGCAGTTTTCAATGCAGGCGGCTTCAGTGCGGATGGCTTCAGTGCAGATGGCTTGGAACTCATCAGGTACCCCAAAAAACAACAGCCCAGGCACCCCCGAACCCGACCGCGCGCTCTCCCTAGCACGCCATAACGAAAGAGGCGATTAGAGGAGCAACAATCCCAACACGTTTTGATTCAAAGAATTACAAGACACTTCGGTCGGTGGAACGATGAACGGCGTCCATGGAATAGGGCCTGGATAACTGCATCCCCAGGATAGCCGATTCGGCTTCCTCGCCGTAGCTCAGTTTCTCCGATAATCATCCTCGATCCGGACGATATCGTCGTCGCCAAGATAGCTGCCGGTCTGCACTTCGATCAGTTCCAGCGGAATCTTGCCCGGGTTCTCCAGCCGGTGGACGGCTCCGATCGGAATATAGATCGATTCGTTCTCGTGCACGATCTTGACAAGATCATCGACCGTCACCCTCGCCGTTCCGCGCACCACGATCCAGTGCTCCGAGCGATGATGGTGCTTTTGCAGCGACAGCCGGTCGCCGGCTTTCACGGTGATGCGCTTGACCTGATGCCGCTCGCCCCTGTCTATCGACTGGTAGGCACCCCAGGGCCTGTGGACCCGAAGATGTTCTTCCGTGACCTGCGGCGCGAGGCTCTTCAACTTGGTCACCAGACGTTTCAGCCCGTTGGCGTCTTTCTGACGTGACACCAGCACGGCGTCCTGCGTCGCTACCACGACGAGATCATCGACGCCTTCCAGCGCGACCAGGGCTTTATCGGT
Source organism: Nitrobacter sp. Nb-311A (assembly GCF_000152905.1). GTDB lineage: Bacteria > Pseudomonadota > Alphaproteobacteria > Rhizobiales > Xanthobacteraceae > Nitrobacter. The sequence continues at coordinate 175,977 of NZ_CH672418.1, read as the reverse complement.
CGCGACATTGCAGTTGCGGGAATCCTCGAACACGGCGGCACCCTGCGCCGCATTGCCCTGACCGTCCTTGTCCGACAACTCCCAAACCGCATGCCACGATCCGACGTCCGACCAGCCGCAATCGACCGGCACCACCGCCGCATGAGCGGTCTTTTCCATGACGGCGTAATCGATCGAAATCGCCCGCGCTTTCGCAAAGGCTTCCCGATCGAGCATGATGAAACCCAGATCCCGCCCGGCATGGGACACCGCATCGGTTACCGCGGCAACGCTGTCCGGATCGACGTTGCGGTATTCATCCAGCAGAATCGCCGCGCGGAACATGAAATTGCCGCTGTTCCAGAGATATCCCGCCTCAAGGTAGCAGGCGGCGGTTTGCGGATCCGGCTTTTCGACGAACGTCGTCACCACCCGCACCGCGCCCGCAATCGCCGCGCCGGGGTTGATATAACCGTACTCCGTTGCAGGCCGCTGCGGCCGTACGCCGAAGGTCACGATGCGACCATCGGTAGCGGCCGCCAGTCCCTGGCGGCAGGCGGAGACGAACGCCTCGATGTCGCGGACGACGTGATCTGCGGCGAGCGCGAGCACGACGGCCTCACTGTTGCGCATCTGCGCGAAGGCGGCTCCCGCGGCGATCGCCGGCCCCGAATCGCGGCGGGCCGGCTCCAGCAGAATGTCCGCTTCAAGCCCGATCTCAGCGAGCTGTTCAAGCACCATGAAACGGTAGGCAGCATTGGTGACGACGATCGGCCGTTCGAACAGCAGCGGATCGGAAACTCGTTTCAGCGTATCCTGAAAAGTAGAACGCGGACCGAACAGCGGCAGAAATTGCTTCGGACGTCCCTCCCGCGAGGCCGGCCACAATCGGGTTCCCGCGCCGCCGCACATGATGAGCGGAACGATACGCTCACTCACAGCACCATCTCCGCATACTGATTTGTCCATCCCGATTCCGGCGTTCGCTGATCCTTGCAGCCCATCTTGCGAACCCGAATCAAGGAGACACCGGAAGCCTTACGACGAAGGCCCTCAATCGGATCACGCAAACCCCGACGAACCCGCTAATTGACCCGATGATAACGACAATACCAGGCTGCAAAGCGATGAATACCATCTTCCAGCGAAGTCGAGGGACGGAAACCGACATCACGGATAAGATCATCGATGTCAGCAAATGTTGTCTGTACGTCGCCGGGTTGCATCGGTAACAGTTCCTTTTGCACGGATCGTCCAAACGCCTTCTCCAGAAGGGAGACGACGCTCATCAACTCTGCCGGCTTGTTGTTGCCGATATTATAGATTCGCCATGGAGCCGAACTCGTCCCCGCGTCGGGAGCATCGCCCGACCAGTTCGCATTGGCTCGTGGAGCATGATCAATCAGCCGAACAACGGCTTCCACCACGTCATCGACATAGGTGAAATCCCGCTGCATGTTGCCATGATTGAACAGCTTGATCGGCCGCCCTCCGACGATCGCGTCGGCGAACTTGTAGAGCGCCATGTCGGGCCGGTACCACGGACCATAGACCGTGAAAAAACGCAATCCCGTCGTCGGAACCCGGTAGAGGTGGCTGTAGGCGTGCGCCATCAATTCGTTGGACTTCTTCGTCGCCGCATAGAGGCTGATCGGGTGATCGACATTGTCATGAACGGAGAAGGGAAGCTTTGTATTTGCGCCGTAAACGGACGACGACGAAGCAAACAGCAAGTGAGGACAGCAGGCGTGCCGACATCCTTCAAGAACATTCGCAAAAGCCGTGAGGTTCGAATCGATGTAGGCACCGGGATTTTGCAATGAATAGCGCACGCCCGCCTGCGCTGCGAGATGGAGTACGACCGAAAGACGATGTTCAGCGAACAAGGCGGCCGCCGCCTCGCGATCGGCCAGGTCGGCCTTGACGAAACGGAAATGCGAATCCCTGCGCAGGATCTCGAGCCGGCCATCCTTGAGTGCGGGATCATAATAATCGTTGAGACTGTCAATGCCGACCACCCGACGCCCCTGCTTCAGGAGTCGGTCGGTGAGGTGAAACCCGATGAAGCCCGCCGCGCCGGTAACCAATATCGGATAATCCGACATTTTACTCCTCAGGAACTGCGGGCCGCGGCCCGCGAAGTTAGCGCTGCTGCGTTATGCGTAACATCGCGGGACCACAATACCCCGTGCGCGACTGTTGCCAGAGTCGATCCAAAACCATACCAAGACAAGAAATCGACATTGTCACGAAAAGCCCGATCGCCAACTTAACCTCGGTACAGACAAGCGCAATGCGCCAGTTTCTGCTTTCAACGGCAAAAATACTGATTTCAGCTGCCTTGCTCTACCTTGCGCTGCGCAAGGTCGATATTTCTGAACTCCTGTCGCGCCTTAGTGTCATCAGCGCGGGCTGGATCGCGCTCGCCATTGCCGGAACGCTGTTGCAGGTGCTTGCCAGCGCCCTGCGGTGGCGTGAAATCAGCACCGACTGCGGCGCCAGCCTCTCGGTCGCGCAGGCGGTGCGCTATTGCATGATCGGCTCATTCTTCAACCAGACCCTGCCTTCGTCGATCGGCGGTGACGCCATGCGGCTCTGGCTGGTCGGACGTGGTCCGGCCGGTTGGCGGGCAGCGGCCTATTCGATCTTCGTCGACCGCGCGATTGGCCTGATTGCGCTCGCCCTGCTGATCGCCGCGAGTCTGCCGTGGAGTTTCCGTCTGATCGGCGATCCCCAAGGCCGGCTCGCACTGCTGTTCGTCGATCTGGTTGCGCTCACGGCCGCCGGTGGTTTCCTGCTTCTCGGCAGGCTGCATTGGCGCTGGCTCGGACGTATCCGGGCCGTCCACCACCTTCGCGCCTGCTCGGTCATCACCAACCGCGCCATCTTCAATCGAGAGCGCTGGTGGAAGATCGCGTTTCTGTCGCTGCTTATTCATATCCTCGCCGTGGCGATTGCATGGTGCGTCGTGAAGGCGATCGCCGCGCCAGCCCTTTTCAGCGAGATTTTCCTGCTGGTTCCACCGGTCATGCTGATTACGATGCTGCCGATCTCGATCGCCGGCTGGGGCGTGCGCGAGGCGGCCATGGCCCTGACTTTCGGATATGCCGGACTGGCGACGAGCGAAGGCGTCAATGTCTCCCTGCTATACGGCGCGGTGTTTTTGGTCGTCGGCGTCCTCGGAGGACTCGTCTGGATTTTCAGTTCCGAGAGGGGGCAGCAAAGGTCGGTCTCGATCGAGAGCGCCGAATGACGCAGCGACTCATCGCGGCATATCGGGCGCAAGAGTCGAGGCTTGCGCGGAATGCAAGCCGAACTCCGGCACGGCATCTTTCAGGATCGAGCGGATCGCCGGTTTGTTATCGCTTGCGACGGCTTCCTTCAGCACCGCCACCCACTCCCGGATTGTGTCTATCGGCGGCTCGTTCGGTTTTGCGGCCAAAATCCCCGGCAAGCCGATCTCGATCGTCGGCTCCTCGCTCGCGAACAGGATTTCGTTCATTCTTTCCCCTGGCCGCATTCCGGTAAAAACAATCTCAATGTCGCTGTGAGGCTGCAGGCCGGACAGGCTGATCATGCGTTCGGCAAGATCGACGATCTTCACCGGCTGCCCCATGTTCAGGACATACACCGATACGTCATGTCTTTCCGGCATCGCTGCATGGCTGGCCGCCGTAATGACGAGATCGCAGGCTTCGCGGATCGTCATGAAGTAGCGAACCATATCGGGATGCGTGACCGTCACCGGACCGCCGGCCTCGATCTGCGCCTTGAACTTCGGCACCACCGATCCGTTCGACGCCAGCACGTTGCCGAAACGGACCGAAATCAGCCGCATCGGAACCTTGCCCACCGTACGCACCGCCAGTTCGCGATCCAGCGCCTGACAATACATCTCGGCAAAACGCTTGGTCAGCCCGAGCATCGACACGGGCTCTATCGCCTTGTCGGTGGAGATCATCACCATGGATTCGGCACCCGATGCCAGCGCGGCATCGGCGACGTTGACCGAACCGAAAATGTTGGTCTTGACGCCCTCGCCCCAATCCCGTTCGAGAATGGGAACATGCTTGAGCGCAGCCGCATGAAACACGATGTCGGGCTTGAATTCATTCATCAAGCGCATCAGCCGCTCGCGATCGCGAATGTCAGCAATGCGACCTTCCACGACGGCCCGGCCCGTGGCGGCGAGCTCCTCCACGATAGCGTAGAGCGCCGGTTCGGAATTCTCGACGATCAACAGGCGGCTCGCGCCAAACGTCACAACGCGTTTGCAGATTTCGGATCCGATCGATCCGCCGCCGCCGGTCACGACAATCGACTTGTTCCGGATCAGCCCTTCGAGGCGCTCATAGTCGATGGTGCGGCTGGGGCGAAGCAGAAGATCTTCGACGGCGACCGGCGTCAGGCGTGGAATCTCTCCCCCCTCTCCAAGCGAGGGCAATCGGCTTACCTTGAGACCCAGTTTGCGGCCGCGGGCGAGAACCGTTTCCGGCTGCGCATCGGGCTCGAATGCGGAAGGCGTCATGATAATACGCTTGATCGGCCCCTGCCGTTCTGCAACGTCCGCCAACACCTCGTCGAGATCGTCCACTCCGCCCAGAACCGAAACGCCGCGTATCGTCTGGCCGATATCCGCTGGCGATGGCGACAGCAAGCCTACCGGACGCAATTGCTTGACCGCTCCGCTCTCGACCGAGCGGAAAAGAATTTCGGCATCCGCAGCACGACCGACGACGAGCGCCGGGGCCGCATCGTTGGCCTTTACGTGGACCAGAGTTCGTCTGTAGCGGAAATATCGATAGGTGAAGCGCGCGGCTGCCAGAAGAAATACCTGTAACAGCCAGTAAAGTATGATCGTCTTTTTTCCGAGAAAGAACGCGCCGTAAAACTCCGGCGCGATGGCGACATAGTCGAAGACCAGAATCACAAGCGCCAGAAGCGTGGATGCCTTGACGATATTGAGGGCATCGAGAAGCGAAAAGAATCGCCATTTTGCCGTGGTCAGGTGGAAAACATAAAAGACAACCGCAGAGATGGCCAGAAAGTAAGGCAGCACCTCAATGATCAACGGCAGACGAGCGGCAAAAGCGGGAACCTCAAAACGGAAATAGCAGCTCACAAACAGAGCCGCCACGACCGTCATCAGGTCATGTAGCGCGATCAGAGCGTTTCGGAGCGTAAATTTTCGGCGGAGGCTCATGCGTTGTCACCAGGATACGGAAGCGCGCCGGTCGAACCAAGCTGTTCTCATGCCCGGCCTCCTGCGCGCTTCACCAGCGATGTCGTGCTGAATCCTTCGAGAGTGTCGATCAGCACGACCTCACCGCCTCGTGCAGTAACTAGCTCCTGACCGACGACTTGCTCAAGAGAATAATCACCGCCTTTGACGAGCACATTCGGCTTGATTCGCTCGATCAGATTCATCGGCGTGTCTTCTTCGAAAGTTACGACGAGATCGACAGCCTCGAGCGCGGCCAGAACTTCCGCGCGCGCCCGCTCATTTTGAATCGGGCGGTCCTCGCCCTTCAGCCGTCTCACGGATGCGTCGCTGTTCAATCCCACAATCAGCCGATCGCACGCAGCGCGCGCTCCGGTCAGCACCTTGACGTGACCGGGATGCAAAATATCGAAGCAGCCATTGGTGAAGCCAATCCGCAGACCTTGTTCACGCCACGCCGTCAAGTGTCGGTCGAGGTTCCCTGTCGATTGCGCTATTTTCTCTTCGGCGGCCAGAGAGGCTGGCGGCAGGATATTGCGGCGCAGTTCCGCGAGCGTGACAATCGCTGTCCCGCTCTTGCCAACCGCGACGGCGGCCGCGGCGCTCGCCGTTCGCAGCGCGGTTTCCCAGTCGGCGCCCGCGGCGAGTGAAACCGCGAGCGTGGCGACAACCGTATCGCCGGCGCCCGTCACGTCGCGAACTTTAACGGTGTGCGCGGGAACGTGAATGACGTCACCTTCCCGCGGCACCAGCGTCATGCCGCGCTCGCTTTGCGTGACCAGCAACGCGTCGCTGTCGGCGAGCCGCATCACCTCGCGGGCAGCGGCCGCAATGCTTGGCTGGTCGTCGGCACGGCTGCGGGTCGCATCCGCAAACTCCTTGCGGTTTGGCGTGAGGAGCGTCGCGCCGCAATAGATTCCGAAATTGGCGCTCTTCGGGTCGACAATCACCCGCTTGCCGAGCCGGCGCGCGGCATCGATGACGCTGCGAATCACCTGGACCGTCAAAACTCCCTTGGCATAGTCGGACAACAATACGATGTCGGCACGCGACAACTGCCGCAGGGCGGCATCGATCAAGGCCTGCTCCACCGCGCCCGACGCCGGAGCGGCCATTTCCCAATCGGCGCGCAGCATATGGGTCGAAAAATGCTCCGAAACGAAACGTACCTTGCGCGTCGTCGGCCGTACCGGATCCGAAATCAACAATGGCTCGATCAGGCGTTCCCGCGAAAGCGTGGTCCGCAACCGCTCGCCTGCGTCATCCTCACCTACCAATCCAACGAAGATGCAGCGTGCGCCGAGCGCGGCAATGTTGCGCGCCACATTGCCGGCCCCACCGACGTTGGTTTCGTTGCGCTGGACTGCGATGACCGGAGCAGGAGCCTCCGGCGAGATACGCGAAATTTCGCCGTACACGAACTCGTCGAGCATCAGGTCGCCGATACAGAGCACCGTCTGGCCGGAAAAGGCATCCGACAAGTCGTCAAAATCGATCATCAAATCCTTCACCTGTTTCCGGAGTCTGATCCAATCGCAGGGACCAGACCAAAAGCCCTACTATATGGTTGAGCGTAAATATCGATTCAAAACCGACCTGCTGTTTGACGATCATGCTCCAGGAGATTCCAGCATTCGCATCCCTTTCGACCGGGCTTTTTTTGCAGATGTTCGGAATCAAGGACCACTAGCAAATATTAAGGCTCTTGGTGCAGTTCTGGATTTGACATTCGCGAACCCGCGGCAAAATGGATGGCGAATGTCAAATCTTCTCCGCCAGCGCGTCAGCGAAAGCGATCGTCGCGATCCAGATAGCCTGTGACATAGGCATCGACCGCTTCCTCCAGAAGCGTGAAGCCTCCGTTGTAACCGGCGCCTTGCAAACGCTCGATATCAGCTTGCGTAAAATACTGGTAGGCACCGCGAATCTGTTCAGGCATCTCGACGTATTGGATATTCGGCTTCGCGCCAAGCGATGCGTAGGCCGCCGTCATCAGATCACGAAAACTACGCGCCTTGCCGGTTCCTACATTGAAAAGACCGCTCACGGAAGGCGTGGCGAGCAGCCACATCATCACGCGTACGACGTCGTCGACGTAGATGAAGTCACGGCGCTGGTCGCCGTCGGCGATGCCTTCCCGGTGCGATTTGAACAACTGCACCGGGCGGCCCGCCTTCACATCACCGAAACGGCGCGCCAGCACGCTCATCATGGAACCTTTGTGATATTCATTCGGTCCGAACACGTTGAAGAACTTCAGGCCGGCCCATTGCGGCGGCAAAGCACCACCGTTGGCGGCGCGGGCCACGACGGCCATGTCAAACAGGTGCTTGCTCCAGCCGTAGAGATTCATCGGCCGAAGCGATCGCAGCGCGGCCAACGATTGATCGTCTCGAAAGCCCTGCGCGCCATCGCCGTAGGTTGACGCCGACGAGGCATAGATGAAAGGCGTCACGGTCGACGTGCACCAGTCGAGCAGTCGGAGCGACAGGCGAAAATTGGTTTCGATGACAAGGTCGCCGTCAGTCGCAGTGGTCTCGGAGATCGCACCGAGGTGAACAATAGCGTCCAGACGGCGACCGTCCAGCCAACGCACCAATTCCGCGGGCGGAACGATATCCGCAAGCTGCCGCTTGGCAAGGTTGCGCCATTTGCCGTCATGTCCCAGAGTATCGCAAACCGCCACATCGCCGCGCCCGGCATCGTTCAACGCGGCCACGAGATTCGATCCGATAAAACCGGCGCCCCCGGTCACCAGCAGCATGATGTCCCCGTCATGGATGTGCGATTTCCCAGTGGCCCGGTTCTGACATTTGCACTTCCCGTGTGGCAGGCGTTCTTGCAAATGCTAGAATCAAAGCGCCGCTAGCAACCATAAGGTTTGCCGGTGGAGTTTTGAATGTGACATTCGCCTGCTCGGCGGCAAGGCAGGTGGCAGAATTTTCAATTCAGCCTGCTTTGCCTCACTCGTGGCTGCGAGGCAACGTAGCCGCCATTGCGAAAAGGCGGGCCGCAAAACGTCTGCGAGATAGCTTTACCTCGGCGGGAGGAGCGGATACCGAGAGCGGTTCGATCAAGTTGCGTCCGTCAAGATATGAAAACAGATTCACGACATGAGCCCCAAGTTGCCGTCGACCCGGACGATACGCGGCCCGTTTTGATCGTTCCCTATATGTGGATCGGCGACTTTATGCGCGGCCACACGGTCGTGCGGGTTCTCAAGCAGCGCTGGCCGAACCGACCGGTGGACCTGCTGACAACCACGCTCTGCGCGCCGCTGGTCGATTACATGCCGGGCGTACGCGCCGGCGTGGTCTGGAACCTGCCCCGAAGCCGGCTGGCGCTGGCTCAACAGTGGGGTCTTGCCCGGCAATTGCGCGCGCGAGGGTATGGAACAACCCTCGTCATGCCGCGCACCTGGAAATCGGCGATTGCGCCGGCGCTGGCAGGTATCCCGGAGCGGGTGGGTTTTGTCGGCGAAGCCCGTTTCGGGCTAATCAACCGATGGCGTTGGGGCGAAAGAGCGCTGCCGCGCATGATCGACAGGAAGGCCTCTCTGGCGCTTCCGGCTGGCGCGGCCCGGCCACCCGAATGGCCCGCGCCGCAGCTCCGGGTATCCGGCGACGATGTCGCTTGCTGGCGGCGGGCGCAGGGATTGGGCACAGGACCGGCGGTGGCGCTGGCTCCGGGGGCGGTCGGCCCCAGCAAGCGCTGGACCTATTATGCGGAGGCCGCCCGCAGGCTGGCTGAGCGAGGCATCGATATCTGGGTGATCGGCGGCCCGAATGAAAAAGCGCTGGCAATGGAAATCGCGGCAACCGGGGGCCCCCGGGTTCGGGATCTGACGGGGCACGACCTGCGAAACGGCATTCTGGCGATGGCGGGGGCCACCATTGCGATATCGAACGACTCTGGTCTGATGCATGTTGCGGCTGCGATCGGTACGCCGACGCTGGGAATTTTCGGGCCGACCAGTCCCTATCACTGGGCGCCCCTGAACGGGCTCGCCGCGACGATCCAGACGAAAACGCCCCTTCCCTGCCAACCATGTCATCGTCCGGTCTGCACCAGGAACGACCACCGCTGCATGAGGGATATTCCTGCGGCCGAGGTGCTGGCAATCGCGGAACGGGTGCTTGCGGAGGCTAAGGAGCGGGCCACGCCTTGATGCCACCATGCTTGCGTGGACATGACGCGCTCATTACCACTGATATCCGTCACGGTGATAAAGGTGCGTCTTGAGCCAGAACCCGATCGCGGCCCATTTTCAGCAATCGCTCGCGGCCCTTGAGCGCGCGGTCAGCGACGGGGCGTTGCTCGCGGTTACGAATGATATCGCGCTCGCCGTCATCGCATCCCTCCGTTCCGGGCATAAGGTGCTGCTGATCGGCAATGGCGGAAGCGCCGCCGACGCGCAGCACATCGCCTCCGAAATCGTCGGGCGCTACAGAAAGGAGCGGCCGGGCTACGCCGCCATCGCGCTGACCACCGACACCTCCGCCCTCACTGCCATCTCCAATGACTATGGTTTCGAGCAGATTTTCGCGCGGCAGGTCGAAAGCCTCGGCAGGTCGGGCGACGTGCTGCTGGCGCTGTCGACCTCGGGCCGGTCGCCGAACATCCTCGCTGCGCTCGTAGCCGCGCGTCGGCGCGGTTTGGTCACGGTCGGTTTCACCGGTCTTAAAGGCACAAGCCTGGGGGAGTTTTGCGACCATCTGTTCATTGCACCGAGCGACGACACGCCTGTCATCCAGCAAATCCACATGACGGCGGCTCACGCGATCTGCGATACCGTGGAGCACGCACTGGCGGGCGGAGACGGCGACACGTGAACCGCGCCGATATCGTTCCATCTTCCGGGCCGGCGGCGTTTCTCGATCGCGACGGTGTCATCAATCACGACGACTGCTATATGGGTACTCGCGACCGCATCCGCTGGATGCCGGGCATCGCCCAGGCGATCCGGCGGCTGAACGAGGCCGGCTATTTCGTTTTCATCTTCACCAATCAATCCGGGGTCGCGCGCGGCTTTTTCAGTGAAGACGATGTTCGCGATCTGCACCTGTGGATGCAGTCCCATCTGGCATCGCAAGGCGCGCGGATCGATGACTTCAGATATTGCCCGCACCATCCTGACGGCACCGTCGCCGGATATCTGGAAGATCATCCGTGGCGTAAACCGAAGCCCGGCATGATTCTCGACCTGATGCAGCACTGGCCGGTGCGGCGTCAGGGCAGTTTCGCGATCGGCGACCGCGACAGCGACATCCAGGCCGCGGCCGACGCGGGAATTCCGGGCTTCCTGTTTTCCGGCGGAGACCTCGACGCATTCGTCGCGCGGGTGCTTGCGGAGATCTCCGATGCGATCACACCACCTATCTAAGCAAGCAATCGCTCCGCGGCATCGATCACCTGGCCCGCGGAAGGCGGACCGCTCTTGCCGCCAAGGACCGCCATGCGTCCTGCGCCGACCGGTCCCGTCAGGCCGGGATCGGTACTGACATAGATGCCGACAAGCGGCACCCGATAGGCTGCGGCGAGATGCATCAGCCCGGTGTCCACGCCGATCACCAACGCCGCATTGCCGATCATCTGCGCGGTCAGATCGAGGCTCTGGCGCGGCTGGACACGACTGCCCGCGATGTCTCCTGACAGCCGCTCGGATAACAGACGCTCGGCCTCGGCGCCCCACGGCAGCACGGTCTGCAATCCGTTCGCGTGCAGCCAGCGACCGGTTTCGATCCAGTCCTCCACGCGCCACGTTTTCGACAGCCGGGAGGTGCCGTGAAGCAATACGGCGTAGCGCTGACCATCCGTGCGCGCCGGAGGACTGAGACCGTAATCGACATCCCCCGTTGGTTCGTACCCGAGCGAGAGACCAGTCAGGAGCCGGTTGCGCGTCACGGCATGAAGATCGCGACCGACCGTGTGCCGGACATCGTAGAATCGCGCGGCCAACGGTTCACGAACGCTGCGCGCATCGTAACCGTGGCGCTCGCCGCGCGCGACGCGCGCCATGATCCCCGAGCGGATAAGGCCTTGCGTATCGATCACCTTTTCGAACACCTGCCGGCGCAGTCGCGCTCGGAATTCGCCGATCTCGCGCCACGTGGCGATGGCTCCGAGTTGCGAACGCCAGCGCCGCGTCGCGACAGGAACGACATCAGCGACCGACGGGTGCAGCCGCACCAGCGGCGCGAAAGATTCCTCGACCAGCCACGTCAACCGCAACTGCGGATATGCGCGTGAAGCATCGACGATCGCCGGCATCTGATGCACGACATCGCCAAGCGAGGATGTCTTGATGATGAGAACGTCGGTCATCGGCTGCCGCAGGTGCCAGGGAAGAACCGGTTCCCGTTACAGTTTGGCAACCATAATGTCGAATCCCGAGGTCAGACGGACGAAATCCGGCCGATCACGGTCATGCTATACGGCAATTCCATCCTTTTGTGGGAAACTTCGGGACCGCGGGAACCCGCCGCATAGCTGAGGCGAAAAGGAGCAGATATGACCGTGCTTGTTACCGGCGGCGCCGGCTACATCGGCAGTCATACGGTGCTCGCGCTAGCCGAGGCCGGCGAGAATGTCGCCGTGATCGACAACCTGTCCACCGGATTTTCGTCAGCGCTGCCCGAAGGCGTACCGCTGTTCATCGGGGACGCCGGAGACGAGAATCTCGTCGAGAACGTCATCGCCCAGCACGGCATTGAAAGCATTATTCACTTTGCGGGTTCCGTGGTGGTGCCCGAGTCAATGCGCGATCCGCTCGCCTACTATCGCAACAACACGATGACGACCCGCAACCTGCTGAACGCCGCCGTCAGATGCGGCGTGAACCGCTTCATTTTCTCATCCACCGCCGCGGTTTACGGCAATCCCGACGAAATGCCGGTTCCGGAAGAAGCGCCGACACGACCGCTCTCCCCTTACGGGTCGTCGAAGCTGATGACGGAGATCATGCTGCACGATGTCGCCACCGCACATGGCATGAACTACGTCGTGCTGCGCTATTTTAATGTCGCAGGCGCCGACCCCCAAGCGCGGATCGGGCTGTCCACCGAGGGCGCCACGCATCTTCTGAAGATCGCGGTCGAAGCCGCGACCGGGCAGCGCGCCAAAATCGACGTATTCGGCACCGACTATCCGACGCCGGACGGAAGCTGCATTCGCGATTTCATCCATGTCAGCGATCTGGCGCAGGCCCATCGCGCCGCGCTGACCTACCTGCAAAACGGCGGGCGTTCGACGACGCTGAACTGCGGGTACGGGCGAGGCTATTCGGTCCTGGAAACGATCGAAGCGGTGCGCCAGGCCTGCGGCCGCAACTTCGCGGTCCACTATTCCGACCGCCGCCCGGGCGATATCATGACCATGATCGCCGATACCAGCCGGATTCGCACGGCGCTCGACTGGACGCCGCAATACGACGATCTCGCAACCATCGCCGCGCATGCGCTGGCCTGGGAAGAAAAGCTGGCGCAGCGGCAAGTTTCGGACGCGCGCGCAGTATCAGCCTGATAAACCGGACGAAACCCGGTTTTGGCTTGAAAAAGACCGCTATTGCGGGCATTGAATCGGACGCTTTCGCAACAACACTGGCGCGCGGGCGACCGCCGATTCACGGCGTCAACGGAACGCGATGACCGAGCTTCCCAAGAAAATCACCGACGATCCGTACGGCGCGGCCATTCTCATCCGCCGCCTGATCACGGAACAGGGCATGGCCTATTGGCGGCGCTACCTCGCCGCATTCGCGCTGATGGCCGTCTCCGCGGCGGCGACCGCGGCCTCGGCCTACCTGCTTGGTGAAGTCATCAACCAGGCTTACGTGGACCGCAACGTGAGCGGCATCTTCATGCTGTCCACGGTGGTGCTCATCATCTTCGTGGCCAAGGGTGCGGCGACCTACGGTCATTCCGTGATCCTGTCCCAAATCAGTAACGCAATCCTCGCCAATAATCAGCGCCGCTTGTTCGCCAAGCTCATGAGCGAGAGCATCGGTTATTTCTCGCAGCGACATTCATCGGAGTTTCTTGCGCGGCTCACGGCCGGCGCGACGTCGGTGACACAGGTGCTTAACCTGCTGATCAACGCAGTGGGTCGCGATCTCCTGTCGCTGATCGGGCTCGTCACCGTGATGGTGATGCAGGATCCGTATATGTCGCTGTTCGGGGCGCTGGTGGCGCCGCCCGCGATGATCGTGCTGCGCAAGCTGGTGAAGCGCATCAAGGGACTGGCGCACAGCCAGTTCCATGGCACCGCCGATATCATGGAGACGATGCAAGAATCGCTGCAAGGCATCCGGACCGTCAAGGCGTTCACGCTCGAACAGACCATGCGCGAGCGGATCGACGCCAGCATCACCGCCGTCGAGCAGACCAACAACAAGATGGCGCGCGTTTCGAACCGCGCCAGCCCGCTGATGGAAACGCTCGGCGGTTTCGCCATCGCCGGCGGGCTGATGTATGGCGGCTATCGCGTCGTCGCCATGGGCGCGACGCCGGGCCAGTTCTTTTCCTTCCTCACCGCCTTTCTGCTGGCCTATGAGCCGGCCAAGCGGCTGGCCCGTCTCAACATCGAGCTCAACAGCAGCCTGATCGGCGCGCGCAAGCTGCTTGAGATCGTGGACAGCCCCGCCAGCGAACCAGACGATAGCGACAAGCCGGCGCTGCGACTGACTGACGCCCGCGTCGAACTACGGGACGTCACGTTCGCCTATCGCCCGGACGAGCCCGTGCTCAAGCGCATGAGCTTCATCGCCGAGCCCGGCAGGATGACGGCGCTGGTCGGCCCGTCGGGCGGCGGGAAATCCACCGTGCTGGCGTTGCTGCTGCGGCTGTATGAAGTCACCGGCGGCGACATCCTGATCGACGGGCAGATCATCTTCGGCGTGTCGCGCACCTCGCTGCGCCGGCAGACCGCCTATGTCGGCCAGGACGTCTACCTGTTCCGCGCCACCATCCGCGAGAACATCGCGTTCGGCCGCCCCGGCGCGAACGAGGACGAGATCGTCGCGGCGGCAAAGGCCGCCTGCGCCCACGACTTCATCATGAGCTTTCCGCTCGGCTACGACACGCCGGTGGGCGAACACGGCACCCAGCTTTCCGGCGGGCAGCGCCAGCGCATCGCCGTGGCGCGCGCGCTGATCAAGGACGCTCCGATCATCCTGCTCGACGAGGCCACCGCCGCGCTCGATTCGGAATCCGAAAAGCAGGTGCAGGAAGCGATCGAGCATCTGTGCCGGAATCGCACCACGATCGTGATCGCGCACCGCTTGCACACCATCATGCACGCCGACGCCATTCTCGTGGTCGAGAATGGCGAGGTCGTCGAGCACGGGCGCCACGACGACCTGCTGCGGAGCGGCGGACGCTATGCGTCGTTCTTCCGTTTGCAGCATCGTGAGACAGCGCCGCTGACGCTGGCTCCCTTGAGCGCGTCGGCGTAAGCTGTACCCGCTTGCCGTATGCATCGGGCGATCCCGCCGCATAGTTTGTAAACGAACGCGGAGAGTCGCATGAGCGCATCGCCGTTCGTGATCCCACAGCCGCCCCGACCCGTCATCGCGGTCGCAGACGCTGGCGGATTTTTTCCGGTCCGCCGCATCTGGTGCGTCGGCCGCAACTATCTCGACCATATCCGCGAACTGGGCAACGACGAGCGCGCGCCACCGTTCTTCTTCGCCAAACACGCCGACATGATCGAGGCCGATGGCGCGGTCATTCCCTATCCGCCTCTCACCCGTGATCTGCATCACGAAGTCGAGCTGATCGTCGCGATGAAAAGCGGAGGCTTGCGCATCCCGGCCGACACCGCACTCAACCACGTCTACGGCTATGCGGTCGGCATCGACCTCACGCGGCGCGACCTGCAAAACGCCGCGCGCAAGCAGGAGTTGCCCTGGGAAATCGCAAAATCCTTCGATCACGCAGCGCCCTGCGGCGCGCTGCAACCGGCAGCGAAAATCGGCCATCCATCGAAGGGCCGCATCTGGCTCACGGTCAACGGCAGGGAAGCCCAGTCCGGCGATCTCGCGCAGATGATCTGGAACGTGCCGGAGATCATATCGCGACTCTCGCAACAGGTTGCGCTCGACGCCGGCGACATCATCATGACCGGCACGCCCGCCGGCGTCTCAGCCCTCGTGCCTGGCGACAGGATCGAATGCGGCTGTGACGGCGTCGACACGCTGACGGTGACGATCGGCCGGGCGGCGGTCTGAGCGTGCTCGACGCACCACTCGAAAGATCGGCTATGCCTCGATCAGCTTCAACCACTCGTCCTCGGAGATCACCCTCACGCCGAACTTCTCGGCATCCTTGAGCTTCGAACCGGCTCCGGGACCGGCGACGACAAGATCGGTCTTCTTCGACACCGAGCCCGAGACTCTCGCGCCCATGCGCTCGGCCGATGCCTTTGCCTCGTCACGCGTGAATTTTTCCAGCGAGCCTGTGAACACCACGGTCTTGCCCGCCACGGCCGAGTCGCTGCGGGTCTGCGCGACCGGCAGCACTTCAATCTCTTCAAGCAGATCGTTCAGCGCCTTGACGTTTCGCGGCTCGGCAAAGAACTCGACCACCGCATTGGCGACGATCTCACCAATGCCTCCGATGTTGTTGAGATCAGCATAGGCCTCCGACGCGTTGCCTTCATCCGTCTGCGCCCCGGCGGCTTCCGCCATGGCGCTACGGAAATTCTCGATGCCGCCGTAATGCCGCGCCAGCAGTTTCGCATTGCCCTCGCCGACATGGCGGATGCCGAGCGCGAAGATCAGACGGTTGAGTTCGATCTTGCGGCGCGCGTCGATCGCGGCGAACAAGTTACGCACCGATACATCGCCATAGCCTTCACGATCGCGCAGTTTCTTTGTCGCGCGCGCATCACGCTTCTGCAACGTGAAGATGTCGACCGGATGCATGATGAGGCCGTCATCATAGAATTCCTGAATCTGCTTTTCGCCGAGGCCATCGATGTCGAACGCAAGTCGCGAAACGAAATGCTTGAGCCGCTCCACCGCCTGCGCCGGGCAGATCAGCGTGCCGGTGCAGCGGCGCACCGCCTCGCCTTCCTCGCGCACGGCGTGACTGCCGCAGACCGGGCACTTGTGCGGAAACACGTAGGGCTGTGCGTTCCTCGGCCGCTTCCCAATGATGACGCTCACCACCTGCGGGATCACGTCGCCGGCACGCTGCACCACGACGGTGTCGCCGACGTGGATGTCCTTGCGCGTGATCTCATCCTCATTGTGCAGCGTGGCGTTCTGCACCACCACGCCGCCGACGGTGACGGGCTCCAGCCGCGCCACCGGCGTCATCGCGCCGGTGCGGCCGACCTGGATATCGATGCCCCTGAGGATCGTCATCGCCTGCTCGGCGGCGAACTTGTGCGCGATCGCCCAGCGCGGGCTTCGCGACACGAAGCCGAGGCGTTCCTGCCAGTCGAGCCGATCAACCTTGTAGACCACGCCGTCGATATCATAGCCGAGCGTGGCGCGCTGCTCGCCGATGCGGCGATAGAATTGCAGCACCTGCTCCACGCTGCTGCACAGTTCGATCAGGGGATTGACCATAAAGCCGACATCCCTGAGCCACTTCAGCATGTCGTGTTGGGTCTCGGCGGGCCGATCCGTCATCTCGCCCCAGGCATAGGCGAAGAACTTCAGCGGACGCGAGGCGGTGATCGCTACATCCTTCTGGCGCAGCGAACCCGCCGCCGAATTGCGCGGATTGGCAAACACGGTATCGCCGGCCGCTTCCTGCTTCTTATTCAACGCGAGGAAGTCCTCTTTCAGCATATAGACTTCGCCACGCAGCTCGCAGGCGGCGGGAATGTCGCGCCCCCTCAAGGTATGCGGCACGTCCCTGATGGTGCGGACATTGGCGGTCACGTCCTCGCCGGTGAAGCCGTCGCCGCGCGTCGCCGCGCGCACCAGTTCGCCATGCTCGTAGCGGAGTGACAGCGACAACCCGTCGATCTTCGGCTCGGCGACGATGGCGGGAATGTCATCCGCGCCGAGTTTCAGAAAACGCCGGATGCGTTCGACGAATTCGGCAACCTCAGCGTCGCTGAAGGCGTTGCCGAGCGACAGCATCGGCACCGCATGCTGCACTTTCGCAAAGCCGCGCGCCGGCGCGGCGCCGACGGTCTGCGTGGGCGAGCTTGCGGTGACGAGGTCCGGGAAGCGGGCCTCGATCGCTTCGAGCCGCCGCTGCATCGCGTCGTAGGCTGCGTCGGAGACCGTCGGCGCGTCCTGCTGGTAGTAGCGCTCGTTATGCGCCTCGATCTCGAGCACGAGCCGCTTGTGCTCGACCCTGGCCTGCGACCTGGTGAGAGAATCGACGGGCGGAGGCACTTTGGACTTTGCCGCCACAACGACTTACCCCGCCGCTTTCAACAGCCGGTCCGCGGCGGCGCGGGCCTCCGCGGTGATCTCCGCTCCGGCGAGCATCCGCGCGATCTCCTCGCGGCGGTGATCCTCCGCCAGCGTCGCAACCCGCGTGGCGACGCGCTTGCCGCGATCCAGCGCATCTTTCGAGATGAGCAGATGTTGATCGGCTCGCACCGCGACCTGCGGCGCGTGCGTCACCGCCATCACCTGCACCTTGCAGGCCAGGCGCGACAGCCGCGCGCCGATGGCGTCGGCCACCGCTCCGCCGACTCCGGTGTCGATCTCGTCGAACACCAGCGTCGGCGCAGAGCCTTTATCAGAAAGCACCACCTTCAGCGCCAGCAGGAAGCGCGACAGTTCGCCTCCCGATGCGACCTTCATCAGCGGCCCGGGCCGGGTGCCGGGATTGGTCTGCACCCAGAACTCGACCCGGTCGAAGCCTTGCGGTCCGGGCGTCGAAGCGTCCGACTCAATTTGAGTGGAAAATCTGGCGCGATCGAGCTTCAACGGCGCAAGCTCGACATTGACCGTCTTGTCGAGCTTGTCGGCAGCCTTCTTACGCGCGGCGGAGAGCTTCGCCGCCGCTGCTGCATAACGCTTGTCGGCGTCGGCCGCCTCTTTCTCCAGAACGATCAGTCGATTCGCGCCGGCGTCGATCAGCGTGACCTCCGCGGCGTATTCCTTGGCAAGCGCGGCCAGCCCGTCGACCGGCGTCGCATACTTTCGCGAGGCCGCGCGCAGCGCGAACAGCCGTTCCTCGATACGCTCCAGTTCGGCCGGGTCGAAATCAGCGGCGGCCAGCGCTGCGGAGAGATGCTGGTCGGCCTCCTCCAGCGCGTTGATGGCGGCATCGATCGCCCTGACCGCAGGCTCGACCAGTTGCGGCGAACTCGCGGCACGCCGTTCGAGCCGCCGCACAGCCGCCGACAGCACGCTCACCGGCGAACCATGGCCGCTGACGACGTCCTGCGCCTCACGCAAGTCGGAGGCGATCTTCTCGCCCGCCATCATGGTGGCGCGGCGTTCGGCAAGCGCGGCTTCCTCGCTGTCCTGCGGTGCGAGTTGTGTCAACTCATCGGAGGCATGGCGCAGATACTCGGCCTCTCGCGCGGCGCGCTCCATGCCGGCGCGATGCTCGTCAAGCGCCGCGTAGGCACAGCGGCGAGCTTCCCAGAGCGCTTCCAGCGTGGCGACGTCGGTGTCCAGCCCGGCAAAGGCGTCGAGCAGCCGACGATGGGTCGACGCATCGACCAGCGCCCGCTCGTCGTGCTGGCCATGAATTTCCACCAGCGTCGCGCCGACCGCCCTCAAAGTCTGCACGCTGATCGCCTGATCATTGATGAAAGCTCGGGTGCGACCGTCGGCGAGTTGAACCCGTCGCAAAATCATCTCGCCGGCGCTATCGACGCCGTTGGCGGCAAGGATGGCGCAGGCTGGATGGCTTTTCGGAACATCGAAGGTGGCCGTGACCTGGCCCTGCTCCGCGCCGTGGCGGACCAGCCCGGCGTCGCCGCGACCGCCGAGCGCCAGCGCAAAGGCATCAAGCAGAATGGATTTTCCCGCGCCGGTCTCGCCGGTCAGCACCGCAAGACCGGCGGCGAACTCGATATCGAGCCGCTCGATCAGGACGATGTCGCGGATCGAAAGGCGCGCAAGCATGGGAGGCCGGTTCCTGCCGAAAGTCGTTGAGAGGTGCAGAGAAGCGTCGCATGAAGACTAGCGAAGTTCGGATCACGAAACCAGAGGCGCTGACTTGACCATAGCATCGGCAGCCTGAGCTAAGACCTTTTGATCCCACATTCGCTGAAGCCGCGCGAATACCCATAGCGGGTTCGAGCGAAGCGTGTCCTCGAACCTGCTCTAGCCGAGCCCCACTTTCCTGAACGCCTTGCTGATCCACGAACTCTTATTCTCGCTGGGCTGGCTTCCACCCGAGGTCACGAGATTGTAGGCGTCCTTGTACCAGCGGCTGTCCGGGAAATTGTGGCCGAGTACAGCCGCAGCGGTTTGCGCCTCGGCAACGATTCCGATCGCCATATAGGCCTCGGTCAGCCGCGCCAGCGCCTCCTCGACATGGCGCGTGGTCTGGAAACGCGTCACCACGGTCTTGTAGCGGTTGATAGCGCCCGTATAGTCACGTCGCTCCATATAGTAGCGGCCGATCGCCATTTCCTTGCCGGCGAGCTGATCGCGCGCACCCTGAAGCTTCTTCTTGGCTTCGCCGGCATATTCGGACGTCGGATATTTACGGATCACCTCTTCCAAGGCGTGCATCGCTTTTTCGGTGCGAGCCTGGTCGCGCGAGACATCGGGGATCTGGTCGTAGTTTGAGACCGCGATCAAATATTGCGCATAGGCGGCGTCCGGCGTGCCCGGATGAAGCGTCACGTAGCGCGACGCGGAGCCGATGCAGGTATCGTAATCGCCGGCCTGATAAGATGCATAGGCCGACATCAGCAGCGACTTCCGAGCCCATTCCGAATACGGATGTTCACGGTCGACCTCGTCGAATTTCTTCGTGGCCGCCTTGAGATCGTGCTCCTTGTTCATCAGGAACAAGCCCTCATTGTAGAGCTTATCCGCGGGTTCGTCGCTGAAGGTTTGCTCGTCCTTTGCCGTGAACTTGTCCAGGAGCGGTCCGGTCCCGCAGCCGGCCACGGTGAACGCAGCCAATGCAAGGCAGGCAGCGAGCCTAAGTCTTCCGCCAAGCCGATCAAGAGCGGCGCGATCCATGAACCCGCTCCGTCCGAGCGCCATACGCTTAGCCCACATTGATGAAAATCCGACGTCCGTGATACGGCGATCCAAGCACCAGGCAAACAGGAACGCGCTGTCTTTTACCGCGACCCATTTAGCCGAAAAGAATCCGTCCACCAACGGGTAAGCAGGCAATTCGCCGGGATTAAGGCGGAACCGCCGGGGGTACAATCTCAAGCCGCGGTTACTTTCAACAGGATCAACGCCCGGAGCATTTTGCCGTGAGACCGAGAAGCGCGCAAACCAACAAGGTGCGCATATACGGCAAAATGGATTGAAGCGTGCGACTCCGGGCAGAACTCAGGACACGTTGGGACCATAGGCTGCAACCATGCCGCCCACCATTCCGCCGACCGCTTCGCCGTGAGTGCGCGAACGCGGAGCCGGCTGATCCTCCACCATCCGCCACGCAGTCCGATCGGCCATCAAAGCCGTGAGCACGGCATGGTTGAGCTTGTGCCCGCCGCGCACCGAACGATAGCCGCCGATCAATGGCAACCCCGCGAGCGCCAGATCGCCGATCACATCGAGAACCTTGTGTCGCACACACTCGTCGGCGTAGCGCAGACCGCCGGCATTCAACAGGCGCTCGTCATCGAACACCATGGAGTTTTCAAATGACGCGCCCAGCGCAAAACCCGCGCTCCGAAGTCTTGCGACATCGTTCATGCAACCAAAGGTTCGGGCCCGGCTGATCTCGCGACGAAAGCTTTCGGGATTGAGATCGACGGAATAGTCCTGATGGCCGATCACCGGATTGGCGAAATCGATCTCGACCTCGATGCGAAAACCGCGCTTGTGCGGCCGTAGTTCGCCGAACGCCTCGCCCTTCTTCACCCGGACCGTTTTCAGAATCTGGATGAAGCGGCGCGCTGCGGACTGCTCGACAATGCCAGCCTGATCGATCGCGGCGACGAACGCCGCCGAGCTGCCATCCATAATCGGCACTTCGGGTCCGTCGAGTTCAATGATTGCGTTGTCGACCCCAAGGCCGCGCAATGCAGCAAGAACGTGTTCGGCGGTGGATACAAGTGAGCCTTGCTGGTCACCCAGGACAGTGGCAAGCTCGGTCGATGTGACGGATTTTACCGCGGCTCGCACCCGCCGTTCGGTTCCATCAGAACCGGTCCGGACAAAAATAAAACCCGCATCAATCGAGGCAGGCCCAAGGGTCAAATTGGCCGGTAATCCGGAATGAACGCCGACACCCGTCACGGTGGCGCGCGAACGAAGCGTCGTCTGGCGGTTGAATCTCATAAAGCTCGGCCCAAAGTGACTCATCCCGACGTCGAATTCCCGCCTGCTGGAAGGCTGCGAATCGATTCGTGATCCCCAAAGTCACGTGTAAAATATACCGGCTGCTACAAAGCGCGCCAACACACGCTTCTTTACCAATTGTTACCCCATCTCCGCCGCAATCACGCCGCCCCTTAACCAAAATTGGCCCGCCAAGCGTGATTTTTATCGAAACCAAAAGAAGATAATTTTTTATTAAATTCAGTAGGATGCGTGAAAATATTGATATACGGCATCAGAGAAAAGGGCCCCGGCCTGTAAGGACGGAGCCCCTTCTCCACTTCAAGTTCTGTTACAGGGCTTCAGTTCGCCTGACGGCGAAGAAAAGCGGGGATATCCAGATGGTCATCGCCCTGCGGAGCGGGGGTAACAGGAGCCGGACGGCCATGAGAGTCCAGCCCTTGCGGCGGCGGACGACGCGCATACTCGGATACCGGCTCATGGCCCATCTGCTCGGCAACGCTGCGCTGCGGCCGGCGTTCCGGCAACGGCGGCATCTGCGCCATGGCCGGCCCGGCGTCCCGACCCGCGATAGGAGGCTCGGCTTCCTGATCGCGCCGGCCTAGGCCAACATTGGCCAAGCGCTGCAACAATGACAGCCTGCTCTTCTGCGGATGCTCTTCATCGACCTCGCCCCGGGCCTGGCGGATTTCATTCTGCGCCGGCATCGGCAGTTCCTCCATCCTCGGCATCCGCGGCACGCGGACCGGGGCACGTTCGGCCGGCTGCGGGATGAAGTTTTCCGGCGGCGGCGACTCCTGCTGCTCGCGCGGCGCAGGGTCGTGATCCGGGAATAGCGTCGGCTTCTGCGCAATCGGCCGAACGGTGACGTCGCCGTACGAGGCCGGTTGCATGGAAGCCGGAGCGGTCGGCGGCGCCGGCTCGGCGACCGCCGCGGCAATCGCCTCCAACGCCGCACGCTCTACGCTGGCAGCGGCGGGTTGGGCAGGCTGGGCTGGGACCGGAGCTGGAGCCGACTGCGCCGGCTGGGCGGCTGGACGGGGCTCGGCGGGTTTCTGGGCCAGACTGGCCGAAGCCCGCTTGTTGTCCTCGCGAAGCTTCGCGGTCAGTTCGGCTACACGCGGATCGGGAGCAGCCGGCGGGGCCGATACGGTCTTCGCTGGCGGGGTGGCCGCAGTGCGCGCGATCGTGCTCTGGTCGATGCCGGTCGCAACCACCGACACCCTGATGATACCATCGAGACTCTCGTCAAAGGTTGCACCGACGATGATGTTCGCGTCCTGATCGACTTCCTCACGGATCCGCGTGGCGGCTTCGTCGACCTCGAACAGGGTAAGGTCCTTGCCGCCGGTAATCGAAATCAGCAATCCCTTGGCGCCCTTCATCGAACTGTCGTCGATCAGCGGGTTGGCGATCGCGGCTTCGGCGGCGGTGAGCGCGCGCTTCTCGCCCGATGCCTCGCCAGTGCCCATCATCGCCTTGCCCATCTCACGCATCACGGCGCGGACGTCAGCGAAGTCGAGGTTGATCAAACCTTCCTTCACCATGAGGTCTGTGATGCAGGCCACGCCCGAATAAAGCACCTGATCGGCCATCGCGAAGGCGTCGGCGAAGGTGGTCTTCTCATTAGCGACCCGGAACAGGTTTTGATTGGGAATGATCAGCAGCGTATCGACCACTTTGTGCAGTTCGCCTATCCCTGAATCGGCGGTGCGCATGCGGCGCTGGCCCTCGAAGTGGAACGGCTTGGTGACGACGCCGACGGTCAGGATCCCCATTTCGCGCGCGGCCTTGGCGATAACGGGCGCCGCACCGGTGCCGGTGCCGCCGCCCATTCCGGCGGTGACGAACACCATGTTCGCGCCCGACAGGTGATCGCGAATTTCGTCGATGACCTCCTGTGCCGCGGCGGCGCCGACATCCGGTTGCGAACCCGCGCCGAGACCCTGGGTGACCTGCGTGCCCATCTGAATGATGCGCTGCGCCTTGGACATGGTCAGCGCCTGAGCATCGGTGTTGGCAACCACGAAATCGACTCCGACCAGTCCGGCCGTAATCATATTGTTGACCGCGTTGCCGCCAGCGCCGCCGACGCCGAATACAGTGATCCGCGGCTTCAGCTCGTGAATGTCGGGAACGTTGAGATTGATGGTCATGGTTGCCTCTCGATTACACGCGCGGTGTCGCTATGCCGGCGGTCGTCACCCCCGGAAGTTGATGGAAATCTGCAGTCAGCGGAAAATTCATCAGAAGCCCTCCCGGAGCCATCGTCCGACCTTTCCGAAATAGCCGTCGGTCCCTGTCCGGACCTGCCGCGTGCGCCGCGGTTCAACGTGTTCCAGATGTGCGTATTGCGGATACACCAGCAGCCCGGTGGGAACGGCGAACGAAGCGCCTTTGGCCTCACTGGGCAGGCGTCCGAAGCCGAGCGGACGGCCGATGCGGATCTGGCGGCCGAGGATGCGTCCGGCGAGTTCGGGAATGCCGGTCAGCTGCGACGCACCTCCGCTCAGCACAACCCGCGCACGCGGCTCGGCGGCAAATGGGGAATCCGCAAGCCGGTCCCGGACCATCTCAAAAATCTCCTCGACACGCTGACGAACGATGTTGGCGATGGTTGCACGCGACACGACCTGAGGCGCGTCACTATCGCTGTCTCCGGCTGCCGGAACAGTCATCAGCTCGCGGACATCCGAGCCACCCGTGAGCACCGTGCCATATAAAGTCTTGATTCGCTCGGCATCCGCAATGCACACACCCAATCCGCGAGCGAGATCCATCGTGACGTGATGTCCTCCGATGGCAAAACCGCTTGCATGGATAAAGCGCCCGGCCGAATAGATCGCGATGGTCGTGGTTCCCGCTCCCATCTCCACGACTGCGGCGCCGAGATCGACCTCATCGTCGGTCAGCACCGACAAGCCAGCGACATAGGGGCTGGCAGCCATGGCTTCGACGGTGAGATGGCAGCGCTCCACCGCCAGCATCAGGTTTTTCGCGACCGTCGCCTCCGAGGTCACGACGTTCATATCGACGCCAAACCGGCGCGCCACCATTCCGCGGGGATCGCGGATGCCCTTAACGCCGTCGAGCGAATAGCCGACCGGCAGCGCATGAAGCACGGTGCGCCCGGGGGCAGTAGCGTGATGCATTCCGGTCGATGTGACGCGGCTGACGTCGGACGGCGTGACCGCGCCGCCCTGGATGTGGGACGCCGCTTCAATCAACTGTCCTTGCAGCCGTCCGGCCGACACCGGCAGCAGCACGGATTCGACCCTAACCTTTGCCATTTGCTCGGCCAAAGATACGGCCTGGCGAACCGCCTGCTCGCATTGAGCGAGATCGGTCACGGCGCCGGCCTTCATACCGCGCGACTGAATCTGGCTGTAGCCGATCAGCTCCACCGCGTGAGTCCGTCCGCGCAGCGCATCGTTCGGCGCGCTCGGCCGGAGCCTTGCGATCATGCAGGCGATCTTGCTGGTGCCGATGTCCAGCGACGCCACCAGAGCGCCGCGATTGCGCTGCATCGGCCGCGTTTTCGGGACCTGGTTGCGATCGAGGCTGCTCATGCGCTGCCGGCCTTTTTGCTGGACTTCTTGGCCTGCTCTTCGCGCGCCTTCGCGGCCCCTTCCGAAAGCCGCACGGTCAGGCGACCGGGCAGCCGCATGTCGATTGCGGTAATGTCGCGCGACAGCAGCTTGTTTTCCTTGTCATATTTTACGAGCGCGGTGAGCGCGCGGCCGACGTCGTTCTCCGGAAGCCTGATGTCGAGTCCGTCCTTGAAACGCAGGTTCCAGCGCCGCTCGCCGACGAAGATCGCGGCCTTGAGCTGACTATTCAAAACCGGATAGTTCGCGACCAGCGCGAGGAAATCCTTGGCGCGGGTTTCCGCCCCTCTGCCGACCACGAGCGGCAGCGACGCAAAGCGCTGCGCGACGTATGGCGCGAGCACCATTCCGTCGTCGGCGATCACCGCAAGCCTGCCGTTCTCCTGCCACAACGCGAAGGGAAGACGTTCGGTGATGTCGATCCGGAGCGAGCCAGGATAAAGCTTCAACACGGTGGCATCCGCGATCCACGGATTGGCCTTCAGCCTGTCGCGCACCCCGGCGGCATCAAGGAACAGAAGGGATGAACGGCCGTTGACGCCGCCTGCGGCCAACACCTCATCCTGCGTCAATTGCGCACGACCGTTGACGGTGATGGACGTGATCCGGAAGCCCGCGGCGTTGGCAAGCGCATTGCGGGTGTCGTCCAAGGCCGCGATGGCTTCATCAACGTGACCGCCCGCGACCAACCCCAGCGCGGCGCTGCCGCCGATGACGACAATGGTCATGGCGGCGCCAAGCCGGCGCGGAGCGTGGCGTTCGATAAAGGCAATCGCGCGGTTGGGATTCCTGGCGCGCGCATCCAGACGTTCCGCCCGTGCGCGCTTCAGCTTGTCGATCTGTTCGCGCAGCAAGATGGCGGCGCCGCTGGCGGCCCACCTGAGCAGGTTGGCCCGCTTCAGCAGGTCAGACGCCTTCAACTGGACAGATGTGTACCTCGGCAATCTCAACGACCGATCGAGGCGTCCTCCACCATTCATTGCGCGCGCTCGTCATTTCGCCCCGCCCCGCTTGAACGCGGCGCTGAACGCAGGAACCTCGAAAACCAGGGAGCGCGCGCAACATCCCGGCGAATACCGGGCGGGGCGCCGACCTCCGGCAGGTCCGCTATTCCCTCGATGCGGTCGGAAGCGGAAGTTCCGCAACAGTTCGCGCCCCGGCAGCCAAACGCCACACGCGCCGCCAGTGTTAACCTTGGGACGTCCTGGTAAACAAAAGGTAAATGCGGGGCGGACAGGCCGCCTTTTGGCGCGATAAATGAATACCTTGCAGCTTTTCGGACTCACACGGTCCCGATCAACCGTACATCTCTCGCGGTTCCCCGAACCGCGGCGTGCCAGACCCTCAAATCGGACGTACCGCCTTTTGAGCCAGCATAATCTGGTCGCGCAGGAAATCCGCAAACCCGATATTCTGCGCATGAAGCGCCTTGGGATAGAGCGAAGCCGCGGTCAGGCCTGGCAGGGTGTTGGTCTCCAGATAGATCGGTCCCTTGCCGGTCACAATGAAGTCGGTGCGGGAATAGCCGCGGCAGGACAGGGCAAGGTGCGCCCGTAGCGAGTAATCCATGATCTGCTCGGCTATCTCCGGCGAGAAGCGCCCCGGGCAGATCTCCTGCGTCGTCTTTGCGAGATACTTCGCGGCGTAGTCGAACGCGCCCTCGGCCGGCACGATCTCGACCGGCGGAAGCGCGACGACCGAGCCGTCGGAATGCTCCAGCACGCCGCAGGTCGCTTCAACGCCCGACACGAAGGGTTCGATCACATAGTCTTCGGTCTTCGCCGCCTCGCGGACGGTGACGATATCCTGCGGCGCATCGACGAAGATCAGGCCATAGCTCGATCCGTCGCAGGCGGGCTTGGCGACCAGCCGGCCGTGTTCGGCGAGCGCGCGATCGATGGACTGCAGCGGAATATGCGCCGGCGTGGGGACCCCGGCCGAGGCCACGAACCGCTTGGCCGCAACCTTGTCGAACGCAAGATGCGAGGCGGCCGAGCCTGATCCCGTAAAAGGAATGCGGCGGAGTTCGCACATCGCCTGCAGTTCGCCGTTTTCAGCGCGGCCTCCGTGCAGGCCGAGCACCAGCACGCGGCCTTCGGCCTTTGCCTTGTCCAATGCTCGTTCAAGTGGCGCGCCCTCACCGGCAGGGACAAACTCGTCCTCGAACGGCCGCGCATGATTCCGCAGGGCTTCGGGCCGCACGTCGATGACTTCGTCGCGATGGTTCCAGAACCACAGATCGGCCTCCGGCAAAGCGTGATGCAGCGCCTGCGCGCTCGCGACCGAAACGAGACGCTCTTTGTTGCTGCCACCGAACAGAATGGTAATGCGCATCGACCTTCTCGAGAGTCTGATCAACTCGTTGAATCAGCCGCTCGCCTTATCTTTATGAGAGATGATGATCTTATCCGAAAGCGAGGCACCCTTTGCCGGGGTCATGCTCCAACCCCGATCCTCTTGATTTCCCATTGCAGTTCGATTCCGGAATGCCGTTTTACCCGCTCGCGCACGGTCTCGCCCAGGGTTTCGATGTCGCGCGCCGTGGCCTCTCCGGTGTTGATCAGGAAATTGCAGTGCATGTCCGATACCTGCGCGCCACCGACGCGATGGCCACGCATCCCGGCGGCATCGATCAGTTTCCACGCACTTTGACCCGGCGGATTCTTGAACGTCGAACCACCTGTCTTTTCGCGGATCGGCTGCACCGTCTCGCGGTGAGCCTGCACCTCGTTCATGCGCGCGCGGATCGTCTGCGGCTCGGCGATACGGCCGCGAAAGGTGGCGCCGGTGAAGATGACGGAGGGGTCGACTCCGCTCTTGCGATAGTCGAACGCCATGCCGGAATTATCAAAAGTCATTTTGTCACCGCGACGGCCGACCGCGCGGGCTTCGACGAGAACATCCCTGGTTTCGCTGCCGTTGGCGCCGGCGTTCATGCGCAGCGCGCCCCCGATGGTGCCGGGAATTCCGAAATAGAACTCAAGACCGCTGATATGAACCGCGGCCGCGACTTCCGCCACGCGCTTGTCGAGCGCAGCCGCGCCTGCGCGCACGATGTCACCATCGGTCGTAACCTCACCAAATCCGCGCGGAGAAAGACGAATTACCACACCCGGCAAACCACGGTCACGCACCACAACGTTGGAGCCAACGCCGAGGCAGCAGACCGGAATCTCCTCCGGCAGATGGCACAGGAAATAGGCGAGATCATTCTCGTCCGCGGGCGTAAACAGCACCTGCGCCGGACCGCCGACGCGAAACCATGTCAACGGCGCGAGCGGTTCGTTCGCCAGCAGCCGGCCGCGCAACTCCGGCATCTGCGATTTCAGTTTTGTCGTGATGTCGGGGAAGGTCATGGCTGTTTGAACGACGGCGTCGCCGAACGGCATGGCCGGCTCTCTCTCCCCTTGTGGGGGAGAGGTGGAGAGGGGGGTAACACAAAGTCCTGCGCTCGCGGCTTACCCTCCTCCCTGACCCTGCCCCACAAGGGGGGAAGGAACCGAAGGGACAAGCCCGGCCATGACGGCGACATCGATTGAATTCGTTGCCTATTCATCCCAGCGCCTTGAGTTCGCCAGGCAGCGCGTAGGCCCACTGCGTGATGTTGCCGGCGCCAAGGCACACGACATAGTCGCCGGGCTTGGCGAGACTCGCGATGACGCCCGCGAGCGCCGCGGACTCCTGCAGCGACACCACCTCTCGGTGACCGTGGGCGCGCAGGCCAAGCACGAAGTGATCGCGGTCGATGCCCGCGATCGGCGTCTCCCCAGCCGGATAGACCTCCGCAACGACCACGATGTCGGCGTCATTGAAGCAAGTGCAGAATTCCTCGAACAACGCTTGCAGCCGCGTATAGCGATGCGGCTGCACCACCGCAACGACCCTGCCCGCGGTGGACTCGCGCGCCGCTTTCAGCACCGCCGCGATCTCGACCGGATGATGGCCATAGTCGTCGATGATGGTGACGCCCTTCCATTCGCCGGTTTTGGTGAAACGGCGCTTGACTCCGCCGAAGGCCGCGAGCGCGTTGCGGATGGTCGCGTCGGGAATACCCAGTTCGTGCGCCACTGCGATCGCCGCCGTGGCGTTGAGCGCGTTATGGGGACCTGGCATCGGCAACACCAGGTCGGGGATTTCGTGCGCGGCGTCAGTCTTGCGGTTGCGGAACACCACCTTGAAATGCGAGCCGCCCCCGTTCGGCGCGAGATCGACCAGCCTGACGTCGGCCTGCGGATTCTGCCCATATGTAATGATACGCCGATCCTCGATCCTGCCCACCATGGTCTGAACGACCGGATGATCGATACACATCACGGCGAAGCCGTAGAACGGCACGTTCTCCACGAACGAACGGAATGCATCCTGCACGGCGTCGAAGGTCTTGAAGTGGTCGAGATGCTCGGCATCGACATTGGTGACGATAGCGATATCGGTCGGCAGTTTGAGGAACGTGCCGTCGCTCTCGTCCGCTTCCACCACCATCCAGTCACCGGCCCCCAACCGCGCGTTGGTGCCATAGGCATTGATGATCCCGCCATTGATGACCGTGGGATCGAAATCGCCCGCGTCGAGCAGCGTCGCAACCATGGAGGTCGTGGTGGTCTTGCCGTGTGTCCCGGCGATCGCGACGCAGCTTTTCAGCCGCATCAGTTCCGCCAGCATCTCCGCGCGGCGCACGACCGGAATGCGCTGCGCGCGCGCCGCCATCAGCTCGGGATTGTCGCGCTTGATCGCGGTCGAGACGACCAGCACATCCGCGCCGTTCACATTCTCGGTCTTATGGCCGACCGTGACCTTGACGCCTTTCTCGCGGAGACGCGCCACATTGGCGCCTTCGGAGGCGTCCGAGCCCTGCACGGTATAGCCGAGGTTGCACAACACTTCGGCGATGCCGCTCATGCCGATGCCGCCGATGCCGACGAAGTGGATAGGACCGATTTCGCGCGGCAGTCTCATGTTCGTTTCTCGTCAGAGTGATTCCGGCTACCTGTGCCTGGCCTTATAGCGTTTTCGAGCGAGGTGAATACCGGTTCGCGTGAAGAAAACGCGTCTTCATGTCAAGTGATCAAGCACCGGTGCGCGCCACGCGCATCACCAAATCCGCCAGCCGCTCCGCCGCATCGAGGCGGCCCACGGTGCGCGCGGCGGCGGCCATCGTGGCGAGCCGTGCCGGAGCGGCCGCCAGCGCAGACAATTCCGCCGCCAGCCGGTCGGGAGTGAAGTCGGGTTGCACGATGCGGATCGCGCCCCCGGCGTCAGCAAGCACGCCGGCGTTGGCGAACTGGTCCTGATCGATCGCGCCCGGCAGCGGCACCAGAACGGAGGGGCGGCCGATCGCACCGAGTTCCGCCACCGTACCCGCGCCGGAGCGGGATACGACGATATGATTCGACGCCAGCCGCGCCGGGAGATCGGCAAAGAACGAGGCAAGCTCGGCTTCGATCTCCAGCCGGTCATAAATCTCGCGCACCCGCGCCATGTCCTCGTCGCGTACCTGCTGCGTCAAAATCAATCGCTGCCGCAGCGCCGGTTCAAGTCTCTCAATTGCGACCGGCACGACGTCGCTCATGACACGCGCACCCTGGCTACCGCCGACCACGAGAACACGCAAAGGACCGTACACGCTTGGTGCTGCGAACGGAACGGCGGCGGCCGCGAGAATCGCAGGCCGCATCGGCGTGCCGGTCGTCATCGTCTTGCCGGTCAGCGATGTTTCCTTGTCGAGCACGCCCGGCAGCGAGGTGGCGATGGCGCTGACGCGCTTGGACAGAAAGCTGTTGGCACGACCCATCACCGCGTTGGAATCATGGATCACGGTCGGGATGCCCGTGAGTTGCGCCGCGATCAGCGGCGGCACCGTCGGATAACCACCAAATCCGACCACGGCGGCAGGCTTCAGGACGCGCATCAGATTAAGGGCGACGGCCGTGCCGGCCGCGAGCATCAGGCCGGTGCGCGCCAGCGCCCACGGCGAGCGGCCGCGCACCGTCTCGCTCGGAACCACGTCGGTCATGTCTTTCGAAAACAGCCCGCTATAGCGCAGCGCGCGCGAGTCCGTCACCAGCCGCACGCGCAGGCCACGCTTCATCAGTTCGACGCCGAGCGCCTCGGCGGGAAACAGGTGTCCCCCGGTACCGCCGGCGGCGAGCAGGATGAGAGGTGCGGTGGCCATAGATAACGCTATCCCGGAAAAACCCTCTCCGTCATGCCCGGCTTTATGCCTGGCATCCACATCTTTTAGAGCGTTACACGTCAAAGACGCGGATGGCCGGGACAAGCCCGGCCATGACGATGTTGCTAATAGATTCGGAAGTCATGCATAACTCGCGGCGGCGGTTGCGTCGCCGATCGATTCCATTTCCGTGCGCGGCCGCTCGCGTGTCAGCGCCAGCATCAAGCCGACGCCGTAAGCGAGCGAGACCATCGACGAGCCGCCATAGGAGATAAACGGCAGCGTCATGCCTTTGGCGGGAATGAGATGCAGGTTGACCGCCATATTGATGGCGGCCTGCACGCCGAACATGATCGCGAGCCCGGACGCGGCAAAACGCGAAAACAAATCCTCCGACGCATAAGCGCGCGACAGGGTGCGCATGACGATGAAGGTGAACAGCGCCAACAGTCCGAGGCACATGATGATGCCGAATTCCTCGGCGCCGACCGCGAATACAAAATCGGTGTGACTGTCCGGGAGACTCCGCTTGGCGATACCCTCGCCGGGGCCGAGCCCGAACCAGCCGCCATTGGCGAAAGCCTCCATCGCAGTGTCGACCTGGAAGGTATCGCCTGAGGCCGGATCCATGAAGCGCTGGATGCGAGCCGCGACGTGCGGCACCGTCATGTAGGCGGCGAACAAGCCGGCGATCGCCGTGCCTGCCAGACCGAAGACCCAGACGATGCGCATGCCCGCGATGAAGAACAGCGCGCCCCATACCATCAGGATCAGCATGGTCTGGCCGAAGTCTGGTTCCATCACGAACAGCGTGACGAGTCCCAGCAGCAGCGTCAGCGCCATCGAGGTCGCCGGCATCTCAGGCTTGCGCGCGGATTCCGAGAACAGCCACGCCGCCAGAACGACGAAAGCGGGTTTCGCGGATTCCGAAGCCTGGATGTTGACGCCGAGAATCGTGATCCAGCGTTTTGCGCCCTTGACCTCCGGCCCGAACGCGAGCGTGGCGACGATCAACACGACGCTAAGCGCGAATACGATCAGCGCCGAGCGGCGGACCTGGCGCGGCGACAGAAACGACACGCCGACCATCACGACGATCGACGGCAACAGGAACAGCACATGACGATGAAAGAAGTGAAATGGATCAAGCCCGATCCGGGTCGCAACCGACGGACTCGCCGCCAGCGACAGCACCACGCCGGTGAGCATGAGAAGCACCATGGCCGCCAGCAACAGCCGATCCACGGTCCACCACCATTCCGAGAGCGGGGTGCGTTGTTCGCGTGAAATCATGACGGGTCCTGCGGGCGGAGATCGTCCATTGGTCGCCCATCGTGGTTACGGGCGAGTTAAGGCTGTCGGTATATCTTCGGCGTGAATTGCCGAAAGCGCATCTTCGCGCAGAGTATTTTTTAGATTCGCGAAGCGACATGGATGCGGATCACGCTTACGATTTAAGAATCCATCGCGAGCACCTGGCCCGGCGCAATTTTCTAGAACTAATCTAAATTATTGCAGTTGCGAAAGAATTTTGGAAGCAATAACGATTGGACATCACGTGGCGGTGACGCCGCGCCTGAACGTTGGCTGTTTCGCGTTGGCATCATAGTCCTTTCTGCTTCCGGTTCTTTGCGTCTGCGACCGCTGTCACCGGCGTGATCTACGTGCCAACGATGCACAGGTTGGTCCATGAGCCGCCTATGAGCTGGGATTTCCACAACCTGTTCGTCCGGCACGCTCGCGAAATCAATCGCTTCCTGCGTCGTCGCGGCCACAATGCCGAAACGGCTGCCGATATCACGCAGGATACTTTTCTGCGGGTACTGGCCGCACCTCCTGCTGAAGTCCGCACCAATCACAATCCACGGGCCTATCTCTATCAAGTCTCGCGCAGTCTTAGCGTCAACCATCACCGTCGGGAGAGTTTGGTCCAGACGACTGATCTTGACGAGGCTGCCGCCGTGGCCGATCCCGCGCCCACAGCGGAGGCTTTGGTCTACTCACGCCAATGCCTCGAACAGACACGGCGGGCGCTGGCGGAACTTCCAGAGCGCACGCGCAAGGCCTTTGAGATGCATCGACTGGGCGGGCGCACGATTCAGGACGTTGCGGATGAACTGAACGTGTCGACCTCGCGGGCCTGGGTTCTGATCCGAAACGCCTACCGGCATATCCTGACGCGAGTGGACGAGTTCTGAGCTTTTTTCGTCCGGCGGGTGAAATTCGACGCTGCTCCTTTGTATAAGTTATGGGTAGACCCGATGCTCGGCGGGAGGCCGGCGCGCCTGTGTCGAAGGGATATCAATGAGCCAACCCGGGCCAGATCGAAATCAACTCACGGATGAAGCGATCGACCTCGTCATCCGCTTGCAAAATGACCCCGGCAATCCGGTTGCGTCCGAGATGGTGGGGATCTGGCGGGCGCGCAGCCCGGAGCATGAGCGCATCTGGGCGCGAGTGGCCAAAATCCACGGCGCCAGCGGCAAGGTTCTGACCCAACGCCGTAACGCGGAACGCCGCGAAAAACTGGGGCTGACGCGCCGAAACTTCGTGATCGGCGGGATCATCGGGCTTGGCGTTGCCGGCGCCGGCTATTCGATTCTGCCCGATATGCTGCTTCGCGGCCGGGCCGACCATATCACCGCCAAGGGTGAAATCCGTAGCGTTCCCCTTCCGGACGGAAGCGTCGCGACGCTCGGACCGGACAGCGCCATCGCGGTGGATTTCACGGCCCGACTGCGCCGTGTCGAACTGCTTGCCGGGATGTCGTTCTTCGACGTCGCGCCCGAGTCGCAACGCTCCTTCACCGTTCAGGTCGCCGGGCTTACAGCGACGGCGCTGGGGACGGCGTTCGATGTCGCCAACGATGCCGGTATGCTTTCGGTCTCGGTGGATCATGGCGTCGTCGAGGCGCAGGCGTCAGGCTCGACGATCGCGGCAGGCACGAAACTCACCGCCGGGGAGTGGGTGACGTTCGATAGCACGACCTCAGCCGTCGAGCGCGGATCGCGCGAAGCGGGTCAGATCGCATCATGGCGTGACAACCTGATCGTCGCCGAGAAGGAAGCGGTCTCGGCGCTGGTTGCGCGCATCGGCCGCTGGATTCCGGGGAAGATCGTCATGGCCGATCCCTTTATCGGCTCCCAACGGGTCAGCGGCATTTTCGATTTGAAGAATCCCGAACGAGCGCTCGAAGCCGTCGTGCATCCGGCCGGCGCTCATGTCCGGCAGGTCTCGTCCTACCTGACTGTGATCTCTCCCATCTGAAAAAATTTTTGCGAGTACGTGAAAAAACCTCGGCCTCGATTGTACCAGCTACAGGGGCTGGCGCCGTCCAGGCATTCAGGCAACCGCAGGCCCCCTTAACGATACGATTGGGGTGGCACTTATGGGGCACGGGGCTCGGACGTTTTCTGGCGGAATCAATATCAGCAAGGCGTTGGCATCAGCGCTGATGATGAGCACGGCGATCGTCGCCGGCGGCATCATGACGAACCGCGATGCCTATGCGCAAAACGCGGCGCAGACCTCGTTCAATGTGCCGGCGGGTCCGCTCAATCGCGCACTGACGGCATTCGGACGGCAGGCCGGCCTGCAAGTGACCTATCTGACCAGTATCGGCGCCGGGAAAACATCGCCAGGTATCTCCGGCCCGGCCACGCGTGAGCAGGCGCTCGCCCGTATCCTTCAGGGCACCGGGTTGAGCTACCGCTTCACCAACGCCACCACCGTTGCGATCTCGGAGCAGGCAGCGAGTGGCGGCGGCGGTGCGAGTGTGGCCGGCGCGATCGCGCTCGACACCATCGATGTGCAGGGAGCCGCAAATCCCAACTCCACGATGACGGTTCCTCCGGTCTACGCCGGCGGGCAGGTCGCAAGTGGGGGACGGGTCGGGTTTTTAGGAAATCGCAGCGTATTTGATATTCCATTCTCGCAAACCAATTACACCGAACAGTTGATGCGCGATCAGCAGGTGCGGAGCATCTATGATGTCTTTGAAAACAATCCCGCCATGCGGCCCGAATCGTCGCCTTACAATTTTCAGCAGTCCGCATCAGTGCGCGGCTTCACCCTAAACTCAAGAGACTACGCATTTGACGGACTCTATGGCCTCATCAACTTTCGTCGTCCTCAGCTTGAAGGTATCGAGCGCGTAGAGGTCCTAAGCGGACCGGCTACTTTCCTCTACGGCTTTCCGCCGAGCGGTACGAGTGCGGGTCTCGTCAATCTTATCCCGAAGCGAGCCACAGACGACCCAATAGCGCGCATCACCGCGAATTACCTTTCACGAGGGAACGGCGGGCTCGCTTTCGACGTCGGCCAACGATACGGAGACCAAAAGGAGTTTGGCGTTCGCATCAACGGGACGGGTAGCGCGGGCCAAACACCCATC
The DNA here is from genome assembly GCF_000152905.1 of Nitrobacter sp. Nb-311A. Classification (GTDB taxonomy): domain Bacteria; phylum Pseudomonadota; class Alphaproteobacteria; order Rhizobiales; family Xanthobacteraceae; genus Nitrobacter. The sequence continues at coordinate 140,199 of NZ_CH672418.1, read as the reverse complement.
GATAAGAATGAGCTTGGGATCGGTTCGCTCACGGCAGGTTTGGATTACAGAGGCCAGGATTTTCGAGCGAGTCTGGATGCAGGCATCAGCCATCAGGCCTATAAAGCGGTTGTAAACGGTCTGTCGCTAGGAGCCAACGACTTTCCCATCGGACCCGCACCAAGGCTTACAAGCAACTTTCAGCAGCCTTGGGCGGATGTCAAATACAATCAACGTTTCGCTGTTGGTCGAGCAGAATACGATATTACAAACGACTGGACCCTGTTCGGAGCTTATGGTGCGTCTTATCAAGACGAGAAGAATTTTTCGACGTTCGCCGTCTTGAACAATACGGCAGGTGACATAACCCAGACCACCGCTCCATTTCGGACAAGCGTACTGTCCCAGTCCGGTGAGGTCGGGGTTCGCGGTAAGGTCTGGACCGGCCCCATCAAACATAGCGTGTCGCTTGTCTACACTGGCTATCGCAACGACAGCCAGACTGGGGAATCCTATAATGAGGTTTTTGCCAACAACATTTACGCGCCGGTAAACTTCCCGGCCCCGGACCGGGCAGCGCAACTGGCGGCGTTGCAGCAATCGAAATTTAATAGACTACTCACGGGCATCGCATTGATTGATACTATGTCTGTCGCCGACGATCGCGTGCAGTTTTCGATCGGCGGACGCCGACAGCATCTGGAGATCAATCGCTACGACGTCAACGGGCTATTGACATCCCGCGATGACCAAGATGCGAACACGCCCATGCTCGCATTGTTGTTCAAGCCCTGGCAGCCTCTTACGCTTTACATGAGTTATGCTGAAGGATTTGGATTTGGCCCGCAGGCTCCGCTGGGAGCCGCAAACAGCATGGTTTTTCTAGGGCCTCGGCGAACGAAGCAGATTGAGACAGGAGCCAAGGTAGACTTCGGACGTTTCGGCGCAACGCTGGCGTTTTACCGTATTTCCCAACCCTCGGCATTCCTGAATCCAGTGACCAACATCTTTGGATATAACGGCGAGCAGATGAATGAGGGCATCGACTTCACGATGTTCGGCTCGCCGATCGATAATGTGCGCTTGCTAGGTGGTGTGACATTTCTTGATGGGCGGCTGACAAAGACATTAGGCGGCGTGAATGACGGGAAGAGAGCACCCGGCGTTTCAAATGTTCAACTGAGCGTCGGCGCTGAATACGATGTGCCATGGGTCCCTAATTTCACCGTAACGGGCCGCGTGGTTCACGTGTCGGATAATTACCTTGATCCCGCCAACTTTCAACGAGTGGGCGGTTGGGAGCGGCTGGATTTGGGCGCGCGTTATAAATTCCGCGCATGGGACCGTGACATGGTCGCTCGGCTCAATGTCGATAACGTCACCGGCAGAAACTACTGGTTCGCCAACCCGTCTGGGCAGCTATCTCTCGGTGTTCCTCAAACCTTCCGTCTGTCTCTGAGCGCAGACTTGCTGCCGTCGCCGACCACGCCAGTCGCGCCGATGTATCGAAAATAGTTGAATAGGCGTGTATGGCGAGCCTTCTTCACCTCGTTGCATCGATGGGGCAGGTCTTGTCCGTCATCAAATAATTCGAGACTGATCAGACGTGTTGCGAAGGGAGGCTCCGGCTCGTCAGGGATTAGATGACGGGCGTGACGCCCGGCAATGCCTGAACCAATTCGCGGAAATGATCGCCGCGCACTTCGAAATTGCGGAACTGATCGAACGACGCGCAGGCCGGCGACAACAGCACAACCGCCTCCGCAACACCGGCTCCTTCCGCGTCCCGCGCGGCCGCGGGCACGGCAACGTCCAGCGTTCCGCTGATCTCGTAAGCCACCTTGCCCTCCAGCGTCGCCGCGAACTCCTGCGCCGCCTCTCCGATCAGATAGGCTTTCCGGATGCGCGGGAAGAACGCATCGAGCGAGGCGATGCCGCCGCTCTTCGGCTTGCCGCCGGCGATCCAGAAAATGTCGGCGAAGGACGACAGCGCCTTCCCGGTGGCGTCGGCGTTGGTGCCCTTGGAGTCGTTGACGAACAGTACATGAGCCTTGCGTCCCACCTGCTCCATGCGATGCGCAAGGCCGGGGAAACTGCGCAGGTCCTGTTGCAGAATCTCTCGGCTGACGCCGAGCGCCAGCGCCGCCGCCGAAGCGCACGCGGCATTCTGCGCGTTGTGCCGCCCGCGCAGCGAGCCTATGCCGCCGATGTCCGCGATTTCGCTGCGCGCACCACCGGACGCAAGGACGATCCTCTCCTGTTCCACGTTGACGCCGTATGCCAGCGGCTGCCTCACCGACACGCGCACGACGTTGCGGCCGGCCCGCTCCTGACGATCGGCGATCGCGGCGCACCAGCGATCGTCGACGCCGACGACGGCCGTGCCCTGCGGCTGCACGCCGGCGATGAGCCGCTCCTTCACCTCCGCATAATGTTCGATGGTGCCGTGACGATCGAGATGATCGGGACTGACGTTCAGCAGAATGCCGACGGTCGGATCCAGCGACGGCGCGAGGTCGATCTGGTAAGACGACATTTCGATCACATGCACGCGTCCCCTGCGCGGAGCCTCCAGCGACAGGATCGCGGTGCCGATGTTGCCGCCCATCTGCACATCATGCCCGGCCTCGCGCATCAGATGCGCGACCAGGGCCGTGGTGGTGGACTTGCCGTTGGTGCCGGTGATGGCGACGAAAGGCGCGTCGGGCGCATGGCGCTTCCGCTCGCGGCAGAACAGCTCGATGTCGCCGATCACCTCGACGCCCGCCTGTCGCGCCGCCAGCACGCTCCAGTGCGGCGAGGGATGCGTCAGCGGCACGCCCGGCGCCAGCACCAAAGCGGCGAAATTCGTCCACGATACGTTGCGCAGATCCGCGGTGATGAAACCGGCCCGCGCCGCCTTCGCAAGATTGTCGGTGTCGTCGTCGCCCGCAATCACTTCGGCGCCGCCGGCCTTCAGCGCGCGGCAACTCGCAAGGCCCGAGCCGCCGAGACCGAACACCGCGACCGTCTTGCCGGAAAAGGAAGTGACGGGGATCATGGAAGGCCCGTCACCGCAGCTTCAGCGTCGAAAGGCCGAGCAGCGCAAGCATCACCGAGATGATCCAGAACCTGATCACGATCTGCGGCTCGGTCCAGCCGAGCTGCTCGAAGTGGTGGTGGATCGGTGCCATCTTGAAGATTCGTTTTCCCGTGAGCTTGAACGACGCCACCTGCACGATCACCGATACCGCTTCCAGCACGAACAGGCCGCCGATCACGGCCAGAACGATCTCATGCTTCACAGCGACCGCGATCGAGCCGAGCATGCCGCCCAACGCCAGCGAACCGGTATCTCCCATGAAAATCGAGGCCGGCGGGGCGTTGAACCAAAGAAACCCGAGGCCGGCCCCGAGCACCGCGCCGCACAGCACCGCCAGTTCGCCCGCACCGGCGACGTAGTTGATCTGGAGATAGTCCGCGAACACCGCGTTGCCGGCGAGATAGGCGATCATGGCGAAGCTCGCAGCCGCGATCATGACCGGCACGATGGCGAGACCGTCGAGGCCGTCGGTGAGGTTCACCGCGTTGCCTGCGCCGACGATGATGAAGGAGCCGAAGGCGAGGAAGAACCAGCCGAGGTCGAGCACCACGTCCTTGAAAAACGGGATCACCAGCGCCGTCGAGAACGGCTCGCGGCCGAGCCGGGTCAACGCATAGCACGCCGCCAGAGAGATCAGCAGTTCGAGCAGAAGGCGTGTCCGCCCGGCGAACCCGGCATGGGTCTGCTTCGTTACCTTCAGATAGTCGTCATAGAAGCCGATAAAGCCGAATCCGAGCGTCACCGCGAGCACGATCCAGACATAGGGATTGAGCGGATTGGCCCACAGCACGGTTGAGACGACAAGTCCCGACAGGATCATCAGGCCGCCCATCGTCGGCGTGCCTTTTTTGCTGACGAGGTGCGACTGCGGACCGTCGACGCGGATCGGTTGTCCTTTTCCTTGCCGCAAGCGAAGATTGTCGATGATCCAGGGTCCGAACAGGAACACGAACAACGCGCCCGTCACCACCGCGCCGCCGGTGCGGAAGGTGATGTAGCGAAAGACGTTCAAAAGCGGCTTGAAGATGCCGAGCCCCGGGACCGTATTGGAAAGATCGATCAACCAGTAAAACATCGGGTGTCCCGAATCCGAAGTTCGCCAGTTCTCGCAAGCCTCCCTTGAGCGAACTCCGGATTCAAAGGGGCGCCCCGCAACCTACAAAATTTCAGACGCGCTGCCGGAAAATCGCTTCTCGAGCGCGCTCACGATCACTTTCATTCGCGATCCCAGCGAGCCCTTGACCATGATGACATCGCCGGAACGGATCGCCGCCGTCACCTGCGATTCGAGCGCGACCGAGTCCTCTGCATAACCGCCCCGCTTACCGGAGGAAAGCGCATTCCACAGGTTGCGCATCAGCGGGCCGCAGCAAAATATCATATCGACGGCATTGGCATTGATCGCCTCGGCCAGGCCACGATGCAGGTCGGCGCTTTTGGGGCCGAGCTCCAGCATATCGCCCAGCACTGCGATGCGCCGACCCAGCTTCCCGATCCCGGCCCCGCCGAGCACACCCAGCGCCGCGGCCATCGAAGCAGGATTGGCGTTGTAGCTTTCGTCGATCAGGATCGCCTCGCCACCCGGCACGGCCAGCGCTCGGCGCACACCGCGCCCCGCGGCCGGCTGCGCCTGCGACAGCGCAAGACCCGCAAGCGCGAGATCGGCGCCGGCCAGCGACGACGACGCGAGCACCGCGAGCGAATTCATCGCTATGTGACGGCCGGGCATACCGAGCTTGTAGGTCAGCTCATGGCCGAGAATTTCGGCATGCACGGCCGAACACGTAGGATGCAGCGCCACGTCGAGCAGGCGCGCGTCGGCCTTCTCGTCCGCGCCGAACGAGACGATCCTCGCGATGCCGAGTTTCTTTGCACGGCCGTGCAGCCGCGCGAACTGAGCATTGTCGCGATTGAGCACGACGGCGCCGTTCGGCTCGACGCCCTCGAAAATTTCCGCCTTGGCGTCGGCGATCGCCTCGATGCCGGCGAAGAATTCCAGATGCACCGGCTCGACCGTGGTGATGACCGCAACATGCGGCCGCACCATCTTCACCAGCGGCGTGATCTCGCCGGCATGATTCATCCCGATCTCGAACACCGCGAAACGCGCGTCCGCCGGGCAGCGCGCCAGCGACAGCGGAACGCCCCAGTGGTTATTGAACGACGCCACCGAGGCGTGGGTCTTGCCCTGCGCATCAACGACGCTGCGTAGCGCTTCCTTGGTCGAGGTCTTGCCGACGGAGCCCGTCACCGCGATCACCTGCGCCGCGAGGCGCGCGCGCGAGGCCCGCGCCAGATCGCACAAAGCCGCGAGCACGTCGTCGACGATCAATAACGGTGCATCAGCGGCGAATTGATCGCGCTGCGCGGCCTCGACCACCGCCAGCGCCGCGCCCGCCCTCAGCGCGGCATCGACGAAAGCGTGACCGTCATGCACATCGCCCTTGATCGCGAAATAGGCCTCGCCCGGCGCAATGGTGCGGCTGTCGATCGAAATGCCGTTGATCGCAGCAGGCAAGGCCCCTCGCCTGTCCGCGCGCATCGCCGCAGCCATCGCATCCGAAGTCCACAACGGGCACGCGCTCATATCTGCCTCGAAGTCAGCGCCGCGACAGCGGCCTCGTGGTCGCTGAAGGGCAGCACGCGATCACCGACGATCTGTCCGGTCTCATGGCCCTTGCCGGCGATCAGCAACGCATCGCCCGGCTGAAGGCCGGCTATCGCGCCCCGGATCGCCTCAGCGCGATCGCCGATCTCGCACGCGCCGCGCGCGGCCGCGAGAATGGCGGCGCGGATCGCGGCGGGATCTTCGCTGCGCGGATTATCGTCGGTCACGATAACCACATCCGCGTTATCGGCGGCGATCGCGCCCATCAGCGGGCGCTTGCCTGCGTCGCGATCACCGCCCGCCCCGAACACCACGACGAGTTTGCGCTTCGCATAAGGCCTCAACGCCAGCAGCGCCTTGGCCAGCGCATCCGGTTTATGAGCGTAATCAACGAAGACCGGAGCGCCGTTGTGTTCACCGACCAGCTCGAGCCGTCCTCTCGCGCCTTCGAGATGCTCGAGCGCCGCGAATACCTGATCGGGATCGCTCCCGGTGCCGATGACGAGACCGGCCGACACAAGCGCATTCTCGATCTGGAATTCTCCGACCAGAGGCAGACGTATGACACGCTCGCGTCCGGCGTGTTCGAGAGTGACCCGCTGCGCAAAGTCCTCGATAGCCGCCTCGACCAGGCGAATGCCAGCGAGCGCGCCGTCACTGCGGCGGCCGACGCGCATCACCCGCACCTTTCGCGCGTTCGCAGCTTCGATCACCGTGTGTGAGCAGTCATGATCGGTGGAAATTACCGCGATGCCGTCCGGCTCGACCAGATCGCGGAACAGTCGCAGCTTCGTATCGAGATAGTGCGCGACCGTCGGATGATAATCCATGTGGTCGCGTGACAGGTTGGTGAAGCCCGCGGCGCGCACGCGCACGCCATCGAGTCGATATTGATCAAGACCATGCGAGGACGCTTCCAGCGCAAGATGCGTCACGCCTTCGCCCGCGAGCTGATCCAGTTCCCGATGCAATTCAATCGGATCGGGGGTCGTCACCGAACCGTAGACCGTGCGCGATGGCGTGACCACGCCGATGGTGCCGATGCTCGCCGACGGATGCCCAAGCCGCTGCCAGATCTGCCGCGTAAATGCCGCGACCGAGGTCTTGCCGCTGGTTCCGGTGACGGCGGCGATGGTCGCGGGCTGCCGCGGATAAAATCTTGCCGCCGCCAGCGCCAGCGCGCGGCGCGGGTTGGGCGTTGCGATGAACGGAACACGCCCGGTCGCAGGCGCGTGTTCGCCGACGATCGCAACAGCGCCCGATGCGATCGCGGCGTCGATGAACCGCGCGCCGTCCGTTTTCGTGCCTGCGAGCGCGAAGAAAAGGTCCCCGAGCTTCACCGCGCGGCTATCCGCCGCCAGCCCCGTGACGGCAAGCTCGCCGCCCGGCGCGTCCATGGCGGCATCGTCACCGAAAAGCTCGCGAAGTTTCATGATCTCCCCAGAAGGCCCGGTCCGTCCTATTGCGTCGCACCGGATGCCGCAAGAATGAGGCGCTCGGACGGCGGCAAATCGAATCGCGGTTGAACGCCAAGGATCGGGGCAATGCGTGCGATCACCTTGCCGCCGGTCGGAACCGCGTTCCATCCCGAGGTGATGAAGCCATGGGTTTCCTTGAGCGGCTGCGGCTCGTCCAGCATCACAAGAAGCTGGTACTGCGGATTGTCCGCGGGCAGGATCGCGGTGAAGGCATTGAGCACGCGCTTTTTGGCGTAGCGACCGTTGATCACCTTTTCGGAGGTGCCGGTCTTGCCGCCGACATAGTAGCCCTTGACGTCGGCCTTCCTGGCGGTTCCCACCTCGGCGTTCAGCCGCAGCAGAAAGCGCATCTTGTCGCTGGTTTCCTGCTTGATGACGCGCTTGGCGATCGCCATCGCCTCCTGTTCGGTGCGCTTCAGGAAGGTCGGCGGGATCAGCCAGCCGCCGTTGACCAGCGCATCGATGCCCATCACCGCCTGCAAGGGAGCCACCGCCATGCCGTGCCCGAAAGCAATGGTGACGGTGTTCAGCTCGCCCCACTTGCGCGGCAGAATCGGCGACGCGCTTTCCGGCAGTTCGGTGCGCAGCCGATCCATTTGGCCCATCTTGCGCAGAAACGCCTTGTGCGCCTCGACGCCTTGCGCCAGCGCGATGCGCGCCGCGCCAATGTTGGATGAGTAGGTGAACACTTCCTTCATGTTGATGAAGCGGCCCATCCGGTGATCGTCGTGAATCGTGAAGCGGCCGTAGCGCAGCGGAGCGCGCGCATCCCACATCGAGTTCAGACCGTACTTACCGGAATCGAGCGCCATCGCCAGCGTGAACGCCTTGAAGGTCGATCCCATTTCGTACACACCCGTCGTCAGACGGTTGATGCGATCGGGATCATGCGCTTCCTTCGGATTATTGGGATCGAAATCCGGCAAGGAGACCATCGCGATGATCTCGCCGGTCCGCACGTTGGAGACGATACCCGAGGCGGCCTTGGCCCGGTAGTGCTCCTGGGCTTTCAGAAGCTCGTCGCGCAGCGCGTGCTCGACACGCAGATCAATCGACAATTCCACCGGCTTCTGCAGGCGGTCGGTGGCGAAGCCGGCGCGGTGCAGGTCCGCGAGCCCGTTGCTGTCGAGCCACTTCTCCATCCCGGCGATGCCCTGGTTATCGATGTTGACAAGCCCGATCAGGTGCGCCACCTCCCGCCCGCTTGGATAAACGCGTTTATTCTCGCGCAGGAAGCCGATTCCAGGGATTCCGAGTCCGTGAATTTCCTTTTGCTGGGCGGGCGTGATCTCGCGTTTCAACCAGACAAAACCCTTACGGGTGCCAAGACGCTGTCGAACCTCGGCGGTCTCGAGATCCGGCAGCGTCGCCGTCAGCAATTCGACCGCCTCATCCCTGTCGATGAGGCGACGCGGCTCGCCAAACAGGCTCGGCGCCTTGATATCGGTGGCAAGAACCTGGCCATTGCGATCGATGATGTCGGGCCGCGCCGTGGCGATCGCATCCTGCGAGGCGGTGCGATGTCCTCCCCGGTCATCGGAAAATGCGGCAAACATGACGAGACGCGCCGCGATCACCGCATAGATCAGGCTGAATAAGATGATAACGAAGCCCACGCGCACCCGCGCCTTGGCGGCGCGGTCGACGTTGCGCCCGTAGAGCAGGTTGCGGATCAGGCGCTGACTCCAAGGCGTCGACGAAAGCGTGTTTGGGCCACTCATTGCGGGGCCTCCTGCGACGGCAGAGAGCCGGTGATGAGATCGGGATCGATGATCTCGATCATGGCGCCGATCGGATCGGAAGTGCCGGGCGGCACCAGGCTCGGCGGCCGCTCCGGCAGGTTCTTCAGAGAATCGAGCTGGCTAGCTTCAATCGGTTTCAATTTCAAATGCCGTTCGGCCAGAATTTGCAGGCGCCGTGGCGCATCCAATTTCGCCCATTCCGCGCGCAGGCTCGCGATGGCCTCGCGCTGCTCGCGCACCTGAGCCTGAAGCCGCGACACACGCTCGGTGCGGGCGGTCGAATCCATCTTGATGCGGTAGACATACGATGCCGCATAGACCAGGGCGCAGACGACGAGGAAATGGATGATCCGCACCTCTCAGCCTCCGCGCATCACGTTTGCGAGCGATGGCCAGGTCGGACGCTCGGCGCCGTCATCGATTGCGGCAGCATCGATGCGTTCGGCGGCGCGCAGCCTGGCGGAGCGCGCGCGCGGATTGGCATGCATTTCCTCTTCGCCCGGCGTCAGCGGACGTTTGGTCAGAATGGCAAAACTGGGTGATCCCTGTTCGATCTCCGGCCTATGGCGTGAACCGCCGCCCCTCTTGCCTCGCCTGGCCAGGAAATTCTTGACGATACGGTCCTCCAGCGAATGAAAGGACACCACGGCAAGCCGGCCACCTGGCTTCAGCACGCGTTCCGCCGCGGCCAGCGCCGCGACCAGTTCGTCGAGTTCCTCGTTGACGAAAATCCGCAGAGCCTGAAAAGTCCGCGTCGCCGGATGAATCTCGTGCGGCTTTGCTCGAACCACTTTTGAGACGACATCGGCCAGCGCTCGTGTGGTCGCGATCGGCCCGTGCCGGCGTGCCGCGACGATGGCGCGGGCGACAGCACGCGAGCGGCGCTCCTCGCCGAAGATGTAGATGATATCGGCAAGATCGGTCTCGGACGCGTGCGCCACCACGTCGGCGGCTGTCGGCCCATGCCCACTCATGCGCATGTCGAGCGGCCCGTCGAGACGAAAGGAAAAGCCCCGATCGGCCTCGTCGAGTTGCATCGACGATACGCCGACATCCATGACGACGCCATCGACCACGGCGACGTCCTGCGCCGCGCAGACCGAGGCGAGATTGGAAAAGCGATCTTCGACCAGCGTCAACCTGCCGCCCGACTCCTCCACCAGAGCGGAGCCGCCAGCAATGGCGGCGGGGTCGCGGTCAATCCCGATCACGCGGGTATCGGCAGTGGCGAGAATGGCGCGTGAATAGCCCCCGGCTCCGAACGTCGCATCGACGTAGACGCCGCCGGCCCGCAGAGCCAGCATGGCGACAGCCTCTCCTCCGAGCACGGGCACATGACGAACCGGCGGCTCGGTCATGATCGCGCCTTCATCCGCAAATGCCTCGCTCTCACCGCGCGCGCGCCCATCCGACTCCGACTGCCCGGGATTCAGCCATCTTTTCCGGACCCGTGGCCGGCTCACCCCTGCAAAGCCGCCCGAACCGGTTCCCAAACGCTCGTCAAAAGAAAGATGAGCTGACAAACCCGGGCTTCCGCATGGAATTTGAAGGGCTGCCATGAGGATTTCGAACGCAAATGGGACCTCGGCCGTCCCGGTGCCGGTTCGGCTCTTCACCACTTAGTAACGGCGTTTAGCGTTAAGAAAGCGTTGATAGCCTCCGCGGCAATCAAGCCACCGCTTCCCCGCCCCGTAGGTGGTGCAGCGCTCACACACTTCACGGAAAAGCCAGAACCGTTAACAGGAAAACGCGTAAAGACGTCTCGCGTTCGATTGCATGCCAGATGGCGTCTCCGGATAATGATCCTAATGATTCGTCGACGAATCGACTGTGCGGCCCCGTTTTCCGCACCTCCTGTTGCCTGTTTTGGATCGTTGCATGTTCGCGTCCGTCAGTCTTGACTTGAAACGTCGACGCCCTCTCCCGATCCCCAAGGCCATTGTTGGAATGCCGACCTTCGTCCCGGACTCATCCCTCGTCTCCGACACGGTGCCCTCCTTGAATTTCGGCGACCGCGCCAAAGGGCGGCAGCCGGATATGATCGTGCTGCATTATACCGGGATGCCGGACGTCGAGGGCGCGCTGGCGCGGCTGTGTACGTCTGGGACGGAAGTTTCCGCCCACTACGTCGTGCTGGAAGACGGTCGCGTTGTGCAATGCGTTCAGGAGGCCAAGCGGGCCTGGCACGCTGGTGTCGCATCATGGGCGGGCGAAGAGGACATCAATTCCTGCTCGATCGGAATCGAGATCGTCAACCGCGGCCACGACTGGGGCTACCCGGCTTTCCCGCTACGACAAATCGCCGCCGTCATCGCGCTATGTCGCGGTATTATTCATCGACGGAATATTCCGGCTCATCGCATCGTCGGCCATTCTGACGTCGCACCTGCCCGCAAGAAGGATCCTGGCGAAAAATTTCCATGGCATTCGCTGGCGGATTCGGGCGTCGGCCATTGGGTCCGGCCAGCGCCAATCGTGGCCGGCGACGTGCTGAAGACCGGCAGCGAAGGCGACAATGTCCAGGCGTTGCAGCAATCGCTGGCGCGGTACGGCTACGGCATCAAGGCAACCGGAAAATTCGATACCGCGACGACGGAAGTGGTCACAGCCTTTCAGCGTCACTTCCGGCCCGAAAAGGTCGATGGCCTCGCCGATCAATCGACGTTGACCACGCTGCAAGCGCTGCTCGAGAGCCTTCCCGCCCAAACCGCCGAGGCATCGGGCATCACCAGATAAACTGGAGCCACCGGTGGGCGCGCCGACCTCAAACCGCGCGCTTGAGAGCGCCTTCTGAATCCTGTTCGACAAGGCTGTTGAGCTGTCATCGCTTCCTGCGTTGCAGGTTCCACCTATCAACGTTTCGTGGGGCTGCATCATAGCGATGGAAAAGCCAGCGGAAGAGTCGTACCATTTCGCTCAATGGCACACGCCGGGTGACAACCGGCCGCGACGGGGATGATGGACGTAGCCTATTTTGCCGGTTTCAGGCTGCGGCACCAACGCATCGGCACGCGTTTTGTCTAACCCGTTCCCGGCGTGTGCAGCCTTCCCACCACTTTGGCGCCAACCGACCCGATGGATTGCAACGCATTGCATCAAGCCGGCAGGTCCGCGACGAATGCGGGCGCCTCGAGACCGGAATCGGCAAAGAACGACATGACAGCCGCCTTCGACCAATACTGCTCGATAAGCAATCTGGCGAAGCGCTCCTTTTCCCGCGAGAACCTTGCCATGAGCGCATCGATACTGTCCGGCTTCTTGCCGAACAGCTCATTGTTCCATGGCTGCTCGTTGAGAAAATCCTGCTCAAGGACCATTCGTTCCGATACGTTGTGGCCTTCCGCCTCACTGCGGGCGCGCACGGCTTCCGATACTTCTGTGATCAGGGTGAAAAGCCGCGCCTGTTCCATGAGTAAATCTTGCGTTGGAAAAACGTTCTCCACCCGCAGTCCGGGAACGAAGTCTCGCGCCAGCGATGTCGCAAGTTGCATCCAGGCGTCCTCGGGCGCGCGCGCGGTAATTTTGTAGAAATCGAACAGTTCCATCCATCGGGCGCGCAATTCCTCCACCTGGCAGGCATACCATCGCGACCAGAGGGAGAGCCCGCCGATCCCGTCGGCTTTTTGGGCAGCGTCAATCCGCGCCAGCAATGCCAGGTCAACCCGCATCGGACCCTTCAACCGTTCCGGAAAATCCGGCGCACTATATTCCTCAAGATCGTGGGTGAACTCCGTGGAGTCAGGATCAGGAAAAGACGTTCGGTATGTTCCGCTTCCAGCCTTCTGCACCATGCGATAGCTCCTGATTTACAGCCCGCTGATCCGAGACCCCAACGACAGTTCTCGGCAGCTTTCAACGCTCAGAACGATATCGCGAATTCGGCCAGACAGCGTTCCCGGCGCGCGCGCATTGAGGACGCGGGCGACGTATCTCATCGAGGCAAACCGTCTCCCCCGCCGGTGCGACCATTCGTCCTTCCACTTGGCGGAACAAAGTTCGAATTCGTTGATTTTCCTCTTTCGCGGTAATTAGCGAAGGAGGGATTACTATGGACTGGGACCGGATTGAACAGAACTGGGATCAGGTCAAGTACAAGGTCAGAGATCAGTGGGGTAAGTTCACGTTCGACGATCTTTGGGAAATTTCCGGCCATCGCGAACAACTCGAAAAGAAATTGATGGAGCGCTACGGGTATCAGGAAGACTTCGCCAAAAAGCAAGTCGACAACTGGTACGAAAAGGCGCAAACGTGGCCTGACATGAAAGAACCGCCGCGCTGGGCGGGATACTAGACAGAGCCTTCGCGGCCAAGTGGATTCCAGTTAGCTGTAAGAAGATGCTCTGAATAATGGCGCGCATTCCGATCCCGAGCCGGTTCGCTTTTCGGGATGCGCGTCGGGATGCGCGAGCGTTCACCCCCGTGTGCGTTCACCCGTTGTCTCTTCGATCCTTGGTGTCCCCGCCTCTTCGATCCCACTACGAGATCCCCCTACGATAAGCGGCCCTCACTGGTCCGATTGACAACGCTATGACTCCCCCGGCCCGCCTTAAGCGTAGGTCCCCTGCTGCATGTATTTACTGCTGCATGTGTTTACTTCGGCCGCTGCATTTTCGGGGAGTTCGCCCATGCATCGATTCTTGCAGCCGTCTTGGCGCTCTCGATTTTCTTGATCATTTTCTCGCGCTCCATGCCCTCGGGCGTGTGCTCGGCTTTTTGTCGCGCTTCCGCAAGGAAATCAAAAAGACGGTCCTGAAAAGGCTTGGTCTGTTTGTAACGGCGCCGATGAGGCATGGCGGTCTCCCTTCGCCCCTGGGCAAGCTAGATTTGCTTGCTCACTCTATTATCTGCTCATGGAAGCTTACGAGCGCGTGCGCTTACGAGCGCGTGCATCGACGCGCCTGCCACTCCAATGTACGGCAAGCCTTATGGTTCCAAACGCTCGTGGACCAGTTCCGGTGGCGGCCCCGCGGAAGGCAAGGCCTCCTGAGAAACAATGGTTCCGCCCGCCGCTGTTACTGGCCCCGACCTTGTGGTAGGCTTGCCGACGTGGTTGCGGATTGCGGCATTGTTCTCCGATCGATCACGCAAATCACGCACGCGGCCAGGCGGGAATCCGTGTTCAAGAAGTCAGCCAGTACAAACCCTTATTTTTCCTACGAGAACAGAGCGCTCAAGAAACAATGAACTTCATATTGACTGGCGTATTTGGCCTGATCGGACTTGTTCTGAGTTATGGATTTTTTGCTCCCTCGGAGCCCTCTGCGTTTCGACTCATAGCGCCTGTTGGAGTCATGGCGGGATATCAGGCTGGCCAGCTGATCGGCAGGCTCATCAGACCACGACCTAAGAGGTTTCTCATCTTAAGCGTGGGCGTACTGTTTTGCTTTTACTTTACGTTTGCCTATGTCCAGTTGGGAAAAGTCAACCCGTCGGATGTCGTGAACCTGGGCGTGCTGTTCGGCCTGGCTTTCTTCTGGCTGGGATTTTTCTTGCCTTTCACGCGCGCTCCGAACGAGATGACAGTCCTGTTGTCCAAGGCTGCTGACGCATTCGGAAAGCGTTCCCGAGATTAAACATGCTCGAGATTAGCATGGGCGCCTGACGCGGCCGATCAACCTCAACCCGTCCCACAAAACGATAGCATGGGCAACGATAGCATGGGCAATGACTGTTCGTCCTTAGCGAGAGCGCCAGCCCGTTAGGGCTGGCTACGCCATTCACTCACGCGCGACGCTTTAAGGCAGAACCTGATTCGTGCGGATTTTGATATTTTCATCGCCGCCGTTTTCCACCTTCTTGTCGAGTTCTTTCCGTTTCTCGTCGGTGAGTTCTTGCATCGTTTTGCCGGTCTTCTTTTTAGCGTCCTTGTCGAGCGTTCCACCCGAGATATTGTTGACGCTGGTTGCATCTGACATCAATCATTTTCCCTTTCGCTCTTCGCGTGGGGAATCAATCCATACACTCGGCATGCGTTCCGAAAGAGCCATCGTTCCTTCGTGAAGCTTCTTCCATCTTTCCATCGATTCATCGAGCCGTCGATTCATCGAGCATGCGAACGGACCGGAGGTTTCGAGCCTGTGTGATTCATCTCACGGCACCAACCAATGAAGGGGTTTCATGATGCAGGTCATGGGAGACCAAGAGGTCTCCTCTCAGAAGGAGGAACGACCATGGCCTGTGGAATGCGAGAGACCGTTACGGTTAGGTACTGGGGCGTGTGCTGGAAGTGGGGCTTTATCCCTTATCCCTGCAGGAAAACAAAAACAGAGGTCAAATACCGCTACGATTTCCTGCCCTGGCGCACCAGGTTCAGCTGGTCTCCGTTCCGCCGCAGTTACGAAGGGTGCTGCAACGGCACGCTCTTCGAATGGTCGTACTGGACCTGGTCGCCGTTCGGCACCGGCAATGGTCCCTGGATCAACCAGACGCTGACCTATTTCTCCGGCTCAACGATTGGTTCGATCGGTTCGTGCCCCTTCAACGAGAATACAGCCACTCCGCCCGTATCTATCGTAGCCAGCGGCTCCATCGTACCGGCTGAAGCTGCGGAGAAACTTAAAGAGGAGAGCTGTTCTTGCAGCTAAGGGCGTTTTCAAGCGAAGGAAGTGGACACCGGTTCACGTGAAGAGAACGCATCAAACCAAATCATAGAGCCCCGCTTCTGATTCAAACAGAAGCGGGAACGGCTCCAGGACATGCCCGACATCAGCAGCATGAATAGCTGTTCTTCGGCGGAACAAAAAACTGCGACGACCGGCCCGAAGAATAAGCTTCGTCGCCGCATCCCTTGAAGATGTCGCGAAGCGGGCCGGCCGTCGCGTCATTGTTTCGACTGTCCCAAGACGATTACCGTTCCCGTTAGAACCGGGTCGTGTGGCTTCAGGCTGCTGAACTTTCCATCGTTCCAGTTGGCGAGACTGACCACCGAACCCGTTTGAGCTTCCGCCGCGACTGCCTCAGTCGATTCCAAAACCTTTAATCCGCTCTCATCAACAAAGAAGGTGTGGTCACCAAATAACTCGCCGAGTTTACGAGCCGCCGGATGATCGTCTGGAAGAACCTGTGCGTCCATCTGTTGCAGAGTTTGCTGCACCTGCGCCGTATTAAGTTTCATGGTTACTCCTGGGCTGGTTCAAAAGCTTGTTTGTTGCCGACCTCTATGAACAACGACGTTCGTCGTTGATCAGGTGGCCTTCTTCGTAAACATGGTTAGAACCCCTTCCTTGTCGATATTGATGGCGACAACCTGTGCCGAGTTGCGGCCCTTTGCTTTTAGTGCCGATACGGCCTCCGGGATTGCCTCAATGGAAGCCCGCAAGGATCTGATTTCCTCCTGCTTCGTATTCGTAACGAGGACATCGACCTTTGAGCGCACGTCTGCCTTCAGCTCATCAAGGTCGACAACCTGGATGCTTCGAATCGCGACTCCTTGCTCGGACTTTGTCTGAGACTGGGAAGGCGTTTGAGACTGAGACGACGCAGGTGGGGTTTGCGCTGTCGCCACGGACGATCCAGCTAAAAGCAAAATGGCGACTGCTGATAATGACGTATGCATGAGTCCGCTCCGGTTTGAGTGAGGATGCATGTGAAATGTATCGTCGAACATTGTCGAATGCCGGAGGTTTGTGCGTTCATTCGGTGAATCTCATATGGCTATAATGTGCAAGTGCTCGGGCAGACCAGCGGTACTTGCCGGAAATTGCGAGGCACAACGGAACCAACCCATTTCACGAGTGATGGCGCGGCCCATCCGCCATCAGGAACGATTTCGTCGTCCTCCTTTCAGTCACTGGGAACATCGCCGTCACAACAGCCATTTGCGCTGAAGATATTTTTTGCGCGTCGATAATTTCAACTCCGAGCTTTCCTTACCGCAACGGCAAACAGCGTCCTCAAAAGGAACCAAGGGACCGGTTGGCGAATTGATCACGTCCTCACATGTGAAGGAGCGCTTTGATGAATAACGATCAGCAAAAGAACCAAGGCGGTAGCGAAACGCGTCCCGGCGGAGGAAATTCGCAAAAGACAGGACAAAAGACCGACCAGAAGTCAGAAATCAGAAAGGGTGTGGAGGAGGATAATCCGAACAACAAACCTCAGGGTCAGGAAAAAGTCGGATACAGCGGCGGCACTTGATAGAGCCGAGTCGCGTCACCCTATAAGTCTATAAGTCGCGTCACCTTATATAAAAGGCCGCCCGAAGGGCGGCCTTTTATATAATAGAAAAAGCCCCCGCCGGAGCGGGAGCTTTTTGATTACCAGTTTTGACGACCAAACCAGTCGTCGACTTCTTTCTTCGCCCGATCTTTCTGGTAGCCATAACGCTCCTGGATTCTTCCCTCAAGCTGCTCACGATTGCCATTGATGACATCGAGATCATCATCGGTGAGCTTGCCCCATTGCTCCTTGAACTTTCCTTTCATCTGCTTCCAGTTTCCTTCAACACGATTCCAGTCCATGACGTAGTTCTCCTTTATCAGAGCAGTCAGAACACCTCAGGGAGGCAAGTCGTTCCTATGCTTACGTCTGATACAGGAACCATTGCGCATGGTCGCTGTTTTCAAGGGTCATCAATGGAGGGTACTTTGAAAACATTTTCCACGACACTCGGCACCACACTTGCGCTTCTCATGATCTCGACAGCATCGTTCGCCCAAACACCTGCGCAAACGCCTTCGCAAGCCGCAGCTCCTATCGCCGCTGCCGGCGACTGGAGCGCTTCGAAAATGTCCGGTGTGAACGTCTACAACGAAGCTAACGACAAGATCGGGGAGATCTCCGATGTGATCATCACTGCGCAAGGGCAAGTTAAAGGCGTGGTCATCGAAGCCGGCGGCTTTCTTGGAATGGGAAAGCATTATGTGCTGGTCGCCATGAACAGCTTGAAGTTCTCTAACGAGGCCGGAAAGGCATCTACAGGGAAAACGTCTGCGACGAAGAGAGAATGGTATCCAGACCGCGCCGTCCTGAACGTCACGAAAGATAATTTAAAGGCGATGCCTGAATTCAAGTATTAGGTCGCGTCAAGGGTTCCAAAGCATTTGTTTTGGAGCCCTTTGCTTGCACGCACAATCGAATTCGCAGCCGAAACACTCTCGCCGCTCGATGCGCTTCCACTCATAATTGGGTGAGGTTTCGCGGCCGGGGTGCGACTAAGTTTCGTTCAGCCCGTGGTCCGCTTCTTTTCCGAATAGCCGCGCGCGACGATACATGGAAAGCCGTGGATCACGCGCGCGACCGACTAACAACTGGTTCATATTGCCAATGAACTCAAACCAGGGACGCCGACGCCGAAGAGGCGACCGGGGCACTCAGGTGAGGAAGATTGCCATCAGAATGACGATGGTGGCCACAGCCGCTGTGACGACCATTCCTATCTTGATGAACGCCTTATACTGCCGCTCGTGTGCGGGATAATCCATTCCTTCCGACGTCGAGTACACGATTTCGCTATGGTCAGACATGTCAAGTCTCCCAAGGCAGTGGGGTTAACGCGGAAAGGTTAGCGCAATCCCGATGGCTGTCGATCCTTCCGCGCGTCACGATCTTGTGACGCTGGGGCGGCCTCGGTCCCTGACCGGCCTCAACCCGTCGCTCCGTCGCATCACTGTCATGCATTGCATCGCGTTTTTTTGGAACGCGTCCCGAGCACGCCCGTTTACCCGCATCAACGGCATAAAAAGGGAGAACGAGTATGGCAGACGCAACTGGTGTCGGCAGCATTTCCGGCGGAACACTCGATGCCGACGCGAAGAAGAAAACCGGCAAGACCATGGAACAGCTCACCGAGGAGAAGCGGAAAGAGCTGGACGAGAAGATAGCGAAGGGCGGTGACGAGAATATCAAGTACGCCAAGCCAGGAAAGAGCGACATCCTGCCGTAAAGATTTTGGTGGAGAGAAAGCCGTCAGTCCCGTAGCGGAGCTGACGGCTTTCGTTCACGACCAACACGGAACGATGGTACGCCGCCCCGTTTGGGTTTCGTTATGAGACATGAGTGGCTTCGCCACGGGATCACGCCGCCCTATTCGAAGGCGACGCCAATCCGGTTCCGCTTGATCCAGACGATTCGGCAGTTGATCACGACGCGGCCATGCTCTGTTACCAACTGAAACCGATCGGGAACGTCGCGCGGATTTGGTACATCGATAGCGCCCCCATCAGCGGAAATATTTACGACGCTACAGCCGATGCTCGCCCCATCGCTACATATTTGCGCGGGATGATCGATTCCTGTCCTTGAAGACTTCCGATCAGTCATGACGAGCCTCCGTGGGGATGCAAATCGCCGACGCGGGAGTTTACCGAGGCGCGGTTTAAAGAAATCTTGTCAGGGCAAATGTTCGTCACCGTGCGATAACAGAATCAATCATGGAGCGCATATCAAGATACCCATCAGATTCGATCATTCACTCATAAGCGTCCGTCGCCAACACCGAGCACACCCAGCTCCTGAAACATTCGCTTTAACGCCGTCTTTCTCACCAGCGGCTGCCATAGCAAAGGCCGCGCAATTCGCGCGACGTCACCGGAGCGGCTATGTCAGCAGGCACACCACCATTATACTGAAGGCTAACGCACTGGATCGACGATCAGGCAGCCTCAATTATGATTTGGATCGATTTTTATGAACTTCTTTGATTGGACAACCAGAGTGGACGGTTTCGTGTCAGTGGAAGCCAGCACTTGCGACAGGCTTCTGAGCGACGCGGGAGTATCTCCGCGCAAGCGATCCCACCTGCTCCTCCATGAAAGTCATGCCGATCCCACGCAACGGTTGCTCGTTGCTTTCGAACAAAGCACCTATATCCAACCGCATCGCCATCCAGAGCAATGGGAAATGATAATTCCGATGCGGGGGGTGTTCGCCCTGTTGTTATTTTCCGATGACGGCTTTGTCGCCGATAGAATCGAACTGACCGCAGGATCGATCCCGATATCGCAGATCACCGTGGGCGCGTGGCACACCCTCGTCGCCCTGACGTCTTCAGCGCTCATGCTCGAGATCAAGCCGGGGCCGTTCCGAGTCGCGGAGTTTTCTGAACGATTTCCCGCCGAGAACTCGCCGGAGGCAGAACGAGCTGCGAGATGGCTAGCCTCCGCGAAAGTTGGAGATCGATATCGCCGACCATCATCCGCTTCGATGACGCCGTAGTGCCTCCAGAGGAGGTTTCAACTGCGGCGATAGGATCAGAAACCGATGCCAAGCATCAGCATGGCCAATGGACCGCACCACAAGCTGTTGCAGGCGTCAGGTGGCTCGCGGAAGCGCGGCGGCGCGGCAAGTGGAGCGATCCTGCGGACTGCGTGAGTGTTTGCCGTTCGGGCCGTTATCCTTGGCGACGAAGCAACGCGCGGGATCGGTCTCGATCTTGCGGCAACAGTCGTTTGTGGTGTCGAAGCTGCGCGCGCGAATAAGCCTTCGCTGCCCGCAGCGGGCGCCGCAAGCGCGATTGCCATGCCAAACGCGGCCGCGAGGTAAAGCGGGGAAAGCTGTGCTACGGTCATAGGCGGTGCCTTTCCTGATCCTTCCGGGCGGCGTGTCAAAAGCCGACGCCGATCATGGCGGGGCTCGCGCCATACGAGGAGGCTGGACGCGATGCTTCCTGACGGGCGCGCGGCGCGGGCTCACGCCGACGGCTGGTCTGTGTGCGCTCGGAGCGGCGGGCGGGCTTGCTCGCCGTTGTCTTGTCGTCGCGCTTGTGTTGCGCGGTGGCCGGCGGCTGCGGCTTGATCACGGCGACGCAAGTGTCGTCCTTGACCGCCTCGCCAGCCTTGCATTCAAGCGGACAGACCCGGCCGTTCTGCTCGCCAAGCTCCTTTATCACGTCGTCGGTGAGAGCGATGTTGCCGTTACTGCGGCCCTTATCCGATCGGCTCTTATCGGAAAGGTTTTTGGCGGCTTGGTAGCGGCCAAGCGCCGCCTTGGTGGCGGGGCCGAGCTGACCGTCAACCTTGCCGGCAAAGCAGCCGATACGGCCGAGCGCGACTTGCGCGGCCGTGACCAGGCGTTTGGCGGTTTCGTCCTCGAAGGCTTTGAGCGTGCTTGCGACCTGTGGCTGCAGGCGCTCGCAGGTCGCCTCTTTGGCAAAAGTTTTTACATTGTCGAGCCCCTTGCCCTCGCTGCCTTTGGCGATCAGCTCCTTAAAGCGGGTTTCCTCGGCCTTGCAGGCCTCCTCCTTCTGCTTCGCAAGCTCGGCCTTGCGGCGCTCTTCCTCCGCCTTCCGCCGCTCCAGTTCGGCCTGACGCGCGGCGCGCTCGCTCTCGGCCTTCTGACGCGCGGCTTCCGCCGCCTTCTTGGCGGCTGCGAGTTCTTCAGCTTTCCGCTGGGCTTCCTCGGCCTTGCGTTTGGCCTCGGCCGCTTTGCGCTCGGCCTCCGCTGCGCGGGCCTGCTGTGCCGCTTCCTCCGCCTTGGCGCGGCGTTCTTCTTCTTCGCGTTTCTTCGCGGCAGCCAGCTCCGCCTTCTTGCGCTCGGCCTCGATGCGCGCCTGTTCGGCGGCGAGCCGAGCCGCTTCGCGCTCGGCGCGTTGCTTTTCCTCACGCTCGGCGGCGGCGCTTCGTAACACCTCGAGGCGATGCTGAACCTGCAACGCCAGCGGCGAATCCGGATAGCGCTTGATGAACCGCTTCAGCGCCGCCTGGTCGGTGGAATCCTTCAACCGGTCGAATTCGAGTCGCTCGCGGGACGATGACTCGTATACCGGCGCGGGCGTATCCTGCGGCAGCGACGCCACGGAGACGTTGCCCGTATCGCGGACGACGCCGGGTGCGGTCTTACTGGTCAGGCTGGCGAGCTGCGCCCGCGCCAGATCGGCATAGAAGCCGGTCTTGTAGGTGTTGATGAACACCTCCCACGCGCGCGGCGAGTTGATCTTGGCGACGAGCTCGAAGTCGCCCTTGACGTCGGCCACCTCCGGCTCCTTCTCGACCACCGGTGGTGGAACCAACGAGATATTGCCGCCGCCGAGCGAGCCATAGACGAACGGCTCCTGCCGGGCGCCCGTCAGCTTCATCACCTCGTCGCGCACGCGGCCGAAGGCAAGGCGAATATCGAGACCGGGCACGGTAAGGTTCTTGAGCAACGCCGTGGTGAACGGGCTGTGCTTGCCCTCGCCGTCATCGGCCGTCGATCCTGCCTTCGCGGCGTAGGCGATCAGGGTATCGGTCGAGGTCGGTTCGACCTTGCCGAGGCCCGACGAAATCGCGCGCAAGGCGGCGCGACGCTCGCGGCGCATCTTCACTGTAAATGGATTGTCGCGGCAGGCATCAAGGATAATGACACGCAGTTTCTTCGCGCCGTCGGCCGACAGCACCATGCGCTCGAGCCGGATCGCCTCGTCCTCCGCGTCGCGGTCGCTGACGAGCCGCGCATCGACCGGGATCAGGAAGTTATTGCCGTTCACCTCGATGCCGTGGCCGGCATAGTAGATCACCGCGATATCGGCTTGATCGGCATCGGTCTCGAACTTGCGGATGGCGCGCTTGAAATCAAGATTGCCGAGGTCGAGCAGCACTTCCACCGAGTCAAAGCCGGCGTCCTTGAACATCTGGCCGACGGCCTTGGCGTCGCGTGCGGGGTTAGGAAGCTGCGGCACCGTCTGATAGCTGGAGTTGCCAACCACCAACGCGATGCGCTTGTCGGCCCATGCCGCGCCGGAGGACAGCGCCATGATAATGGCTCCTCCGATCATTGCCGCAATGAGGCCGAAACGCTTGAACATTGTTGTGCCGCGCACGCCGAACGTGCGCCGTTCCTTTGTGTGAGTTTGGATGCGATCGAAACGGTTCGATCGCTCTCCGGCCGGCGCAACTCGGCCATCGCCTCCTTAAGTTTGCCCTGTCCGCTCGCGGCGGAAACGCAACCTCCGGCATTTGTCCAAATTTATCGGCTTTGGCGCGACTGATCAATCGGCGGACCGTTGACAACGATGGCCGTTATGTCAGCGGGCGGCCTGTTCCTTGGCGGCCGCGTTGACGATTTCCACCCTGCGGTTTTCCGCCGCATCGGGATCGGCCTTGTTCTTCAGACGCGATTCTCCGTAGCCAACCGCGACCAGGTTCTCCGGCGAGATCTTATAGCGCTCGATCAGGAAACGCTTGATGGTCTCGGCGCGGCGTTCTGACAGCGACTGGTTGTAGCGATCGCTACCTTTGGCGTCGGTATGACCGCCGAGCATGATCACGGAGCCGGCCAACTCGGGGCTGGTCAGCGCCTGCCCGAGATTGTTGAGCTGCGGCTCGGCTTTGGCAGAGAGTTCGGCCGAATCGAAGTCGAAATAAATCTGCAGATCGACCCCGGGTCGCTTGCCGGCGATCTCGGCCATCTGCGCCCGATCACCGCTCGACAGCGAGCGGGTGCGCCGGATACGGGTGAGGTTGGTAAGCTCGTCAGCCGACAGCGAAGGCCGCTCCTCAACGCTCAGGCTGCGGGTTCTGGGGGCTTTGAGGCTGTCAACGATCTGCCGCGCCGACAATTCGCCGGCGAGAGCCTGGTCCTTGGCGCCGAAGGCGGCGGCGCCGGCCAGCAGGACCAGTCCAAGCATTTTTGAGGAGAAGAATCGCTGCGTCATGTGAGATCTCCGTGCTCGAGGGCCGGCGGCGAGGTGAGATTCTGCCGACTCGTCGCGATCATTTTGTCCAGACCCTTTCCGCGAGACCGTGCGGCGAATCACAGAGGTCTCTCCGATTAAGTGAAGGAATCGGCACGAAAGGTTCACCCGATGATCGCTTCAGGGCGGATCGGCAGATCGGTTCAAATATCGTACCGCACCTTCGCGCCATGGGACAATTAATAATGTGGCTTCTCGACCACAGGCGGGAGGAAAGTATGTCCTTATCGCGGCGAGAGTCCCGTCATGCGCTTTCGATGTTCCCGACTCCACGTTATGTTCGACGCATACCGCGTATTATTGCGCATCTATCTATTTACTATACAGGCCGGCACGAGCGTCGGTCGCTGGGGGTGTTGATCAATGAACGTTGTCATCCGCGCATCCATCGCTGGAAATGGCACTCTTAGCCGTCGTATCGTGGCCGGTGGCGCGTTCGCTTTCGCGCTATCGGCGTCATCAGGAGCGTTTGCAGCTTGCACGGGAACGGGGTCGCTTGTCGGTCTTGGCGCCCAGGTTCTGCCGTTTTCGGCGGGTGGAGCAGCCGTAAACTCGCTGGTCTCAGCCATTAACGCGACCAATACAGTCTTTCTTACCCAGTCCACCGCTTTTGTCAGCGCGCCCCCCAATCCGGCGCCGGGGCAGGAAGGTGGCGGCGTCTGGGTGCGTGGCATCGGCGGCGAATTAAACACCAAGAATACCACGACGACATCCAACGTTTCGGTCGGCGGCGTCACCAATCCCGGCCAGATCGACTGCAATAACTCCTCCCAGCTGAACTTTGCCGGGATGCAGATCGGTGCCGACGCCGCACGGCTCAACTGGAACGGCTGGAACGTGCATCTCGGCACCACCATCGGCTATCTCGGCGCCAGGTCCAGGGATACCTCCTCGGCCGGACCGGAAAATCCGATGGGCGGCACCTTTCAGAATTCGCTACAGGTGCCGTTTGTCGGCGTCTATGCCGCCGCGACCCGGGGCGGCTTCTTCGTCGATGGTCAGGTTCGTCTCGATTACTATCAGAACGCCCTGAATGATCCCATCGTCAGCGGTATCTTCAACCAGAAGCTGGATGCGCGCGGCCTCTC
Source organism: Nitrobacter sp. Nb-311A (assembly GCF_000152905.1). Lineage (GTDB taxonomy): Bacteria > Pseudomonadota > Alphaproteobacteria > Rhizobiales > Xanthobacteraceae > Nitrobacter. The sequence goes on along the minus strand of NZ_CH672418.1, from coordinate 115,614 downwards.
GTTTGCCGGCAACTTCGGCTACCATCACCAGCTTCCGAACAACTGGTTCATCGAGCCGTCCGCGGGAATCATTGTCTCGCGGGTTCAGGTCGATCCGCTCAACATCACCGGTACGTTGGTCCTGCCGTCGGCCGGCGGCATTTCCCTGCCGGGGACGCTGCGCGTCGACGATATGTACAGCACGCTCGGCCGCTGGAGCCTGCGCGCCGGCACCAGCTTCGTCTCCAACAATATAGCGTGGCAGCCCTTCGGCACCGCCAGCATCTATCATGAGTTCCAGGGTAGAGCGAACGCATCATTCACCGGCTATTTCCCGATTCCGGGCTTTGATATCGCCGGCAATGTCAGCACCACTTCGATTGGCACCTACGGTCAATTCGGCCTTGGTATCGCGGCTCAGGTGTTGAATACCGGCTGGCTTGGCTATCTGCGGGCCGACTACCGCACCGGTTCGAACATCGAGGGCTACAGCCTGAACGGCGGCCTGCGTTATCAGTTTAGCCCCGACCAGATCGCCGGCGCGCCGATGTTCACCAAGGCGGTCAAGGCGCCGGTCATGGCGGGTCCCTATAACTGGACCGGCCTCTACATTGGCGCCAGCGCCGGTGTTCTTAATGGCAGGAACGACTGGAGCTTCCCGGGCCTCGGCACCAGAACCAATCCGCGCTATGCCGGCTTCGCCGGTGGCGGCCAGATCGGCTATGACTGGCAGATCGGAACCTGGGTGGTCGGTCTCGAAGGGTCGCTCATGGGCAGCAACGCCCGCGGTGCGCGTTCGTGCCCCAACGCATTATTCTATACCTGCGAGAACGAGATGAACTGGCTGGGCACGGCCACCGCTAAACTCGGCTACACGATATGGAACCGGTCGTTGGTTTATCTGCGTGGCGGCGCGGCGTTCGGCAACACCAGGATCGTCACAAACTGCAATACCGGGCCGGATCGCGGGTATATCGATTACAGCATCCCCGCCGTGATCGCACAGCCGGGCTGCGGCGCCAACAGCAGCAAAACCGCCGCAGGCTGGACCGTCGGTTTAGGCACAGAGTTCGCGCTGACCCGCAGCTGGACGGTGCGCGCGGAATCCAACTACTTCGACCTCGGCACCGAGCGCTACAGCTTGGCCCAAGGCGGCGGCATACCTCCGCTCCAGATCGATACCCACAACAACGGCTTCATCTCGACCATCGGGCTGAACTACCGCTTCCCCATCGAGCCGGTGATGGCGGCTCGCTACTGAATCGAGCGCTTCCACCGACAGCAACGGTCACACGTTGCTGTCGGTGGATAACCTGATCTCTTCCCAACTTTGTCCCATGATCGAAGCAGGGGCTCTTCTTTGAAGAGCGCTTTCGAACGCCGTGGATGCCGGTTCGCGTGAACGCAACGCGCCAGTTAACGAGCCACGTTCTTGCTTCTGACAGAAGCGGAAAAGTCTGGCCGGTTTCTTCTCCCTGAAGCAAGCGGCATTATGTATGTGGCCGTATGGATCATTTCCTGAGCCGGAAACCTATGCCGATCAGGCTGCTCCATCAAAGCTTGGGACTAAACATCTAGGGCTTCTCCGCTTCTGATGGAATCAGAAGCGGGCTCTATGATTTTGATTTGACGCGTTTTCTTCACGCGAACCGGCGTCCACTTCGCTTGAAAACGCTATAGCTAAAGACGTCCCTGGCTTTAATATTCGGGATCTCGCGCGCCCAACGCATAAACTCATTCAACCGGGTAGCAGGATACAATTGGAGGCGCCCGTTTGAATCTGAACCGTCAGTCATTCATGTGCGGTATGCCAAGAACCTTCTTGACCGGCATGACAAATGCCAGCCCATGACCGGGCTGGTCCAACTCGGCGGCGCGAACGATCTCCTGAAGGATCGCATCAATTTCGTTCTCCTGAACGAGTGTCAGGATGATTTCCTTCTCCGGCTCGATAGGTATGCCGAATATCGACTCCTTTTCGTTGACTCCGGCTCCGCGGCCGAGCAACACCGTTCCCCCGGTCGCGCCAGCCTTGACGGAGGCTTCCAGAACGGTGTTGCCCCATCCCTTGCGCACGATGCTCACGATCAACGAAGGGTTCAACATTGCTTTGCTCCCTTACTGGATGCCTGACGAGACTCCTTCAAGCGCAACAGAAGGCCCAAGGTCATGACCGAGGCGATCGGCGCCAGCGTGACCACCGCGACGAACCCTAGGCCATGAATGACGGGATCCTGTTTATCCATCGAAGACGAAACGCCCAAGGCAAGCGCGAGCAGGAACGTGTTCGCAAGCGGACCTGTGGCCACTCCGCCGGCATCTACAGCAATGGCCACGAAATTCTGATTACTAAACCACATGATGACGAGTATCAGCATATAGCCAGGGACAAGCAGATTCAGGAGCGGAATTTCGTAGCCGATCCGAAGCAATCCCAATGCGCAGCTCACCGACACGCCTATGCAAATCGCATAAAGGACCAGAGATCGATGAATTGAACCATTTGATGCCTCGTCGACCTGGTTCGCCAGGATTCGAACGGCCGGCTCGCCCCAGGTGGTGACAAAGCCGAGAATCAGACCAGCCGGCAGCAGAAGCCATTTCTGCGAGACCGCGCCAAGGGCGGCGCCGACCGCCCGGCCAAACGGAATAAAGCCGATCGCAACCCCCAAGAGAAAAAAGAACAATCCAACAGCCGCAAGAGCGGTACTGGTCAGAATGTTGCGAACGTCCCGGCGCGGTAATCCGAGTACGAATATCTGAAAAAGCAAAAATAATACCACGAGCGGCAATACCGCCATGATGACGCTTCGCGCCGTGATGATCACTTCCTCCAGTAGGGCAGCGGTCACTTCAATATGACTCCCATGATCAGGATCGCAATGATCGGACCGATCGAGGCAAGGCCGAGCAACCCAAATCCATCGGACACCGCGGAACGGCCTGCCAGCACCGAGCTTAATCCCACCGCTACGGCGATGATCACTGGCGCAGTGAGAACGCCGGTGGTGACGCTGCCGGCGTCGTAGGCCAACGGCACGAACGCCGCCGGTGCGAGAAACGAGAGCAAAATCACCGAAACGAGCAAGCAGGTGAGCAGCAGACGCAACGATATCCCGTATACTATCCGCGCCATCGCAAGCGCCGTGCAGAGGGCGACGCCTATTCCGATCACGTAGAGAACGGTCGTGCCATCGATATTCTTTTGCGAAATCTCGTCAATCTGACGGGCAAGGACCAGCACATCCGGTTCGGCAATGGTGGTTGCAAGGCCCATTGCGAAACCGACGCTGATAATCAGCGCAATTGAACCCTTTCTCGGCATTTCAGCGCCGATGAACCGGCCCATCGGTAAGATTCCGAAATCGACCCCGAGAAACAGCAGAAGCAGCCCAAGAATGACAAGCATTGAACCTGCCAGAAACTGGATAAATAGCGCCGCGGGGGCCTGAACGAGCACGATCTGAAGCAAGCAAATCAGCCCGAGCAGTGGCCAAAGGCTCCGGAGCACTTCCAGCAATCGGCGTCTCAGTTCCGTCAACATCGATCACGTCCGCGTCGAGATCCAATCGCGACGGCGGGATGAGCCCGCCCGAACCGCAAGCTTGCCAAGCTCGCGCGACCACAATACCGAGCTCGCGACCACCGTACAGATCAACCAGTCGCCCGGCCCCAGAGCTGTCGTCGAGAACGCTTCCTGAAGAAACGGCACATAGACGACAGCGATGTGGAGGATCAGGGAAAACACGACGGCCGCCGACAGCCAGTTGTTCCTGAACAGCCCGACGAATGCGCTCTGCTCATCGGAGCGGGCATTGAACACATTGAACAGCTGAAACATTGTCAACGTGGTGAATGCCATGGTCTGCGCATAGGCGACGGATCCCTTGCCTTCGATCAGGCCGCCGGGAAGCGAAGCGTCGAGCACGAGAAGCGTTCCGGCCGCCATCACGGCGCCGACGAAAAAGATGCCTCTCCACATCCGGCGGGTGATCACGCCTTCGCCTCGAGGGCGCGGCGGACGAGTCATGGTTCGGGCGTCGACCGGATCGACCCCGAGGGCAAGCGCAGGACCGCCATCCGTCACCAGATTGATCCACAGGATCTGCGTTGCCATCAGGGGAAGGATGAGCGTGTCCTCGTCCCCGCCAGGCGCTGAAAGGCCGATCACGCTAGCGAGCAGCACGCCGAAGAACATCGTCATGACTTCGCCGATGTTCGACGACAGAAGATAGCGTAGAAATCTTCGGATATTGGCGAAGATTGCCCGTCCCTCCTCCACTGCAGCCACAATCGTCGCAAAATTGTCGTCGGCGAGCACCATGTCGGCTGCCTCCTTGGAGACATCGGTGCCGGTGATCCCCATGGCGATGCCGATATCCGCCCTCTTCAGGGCCGGTGCGTCATTGACGCCGTCGCCTGTCATCGCCACCATCATTCCGCTCCGCTGAAGCGCCTCGACGATGCGTAGCTTGTGCTCCGGACTGACCCGGGCGTAGATTGAGGTCTCCGCGACCGCCCGGTCGAGCGCGGCGTCGCTCATTGTCTTCAGCTCAAGGCCGGCGACGATGTGGCCGCCGGATGCGATGCCAAGTTCGGCAGCGATCACGGCGGCGGTCTTCGGATGATCGCCGGTAATCATGATCGGTCGGATACCTGCCCTTTTCGCCTTGGCGATGGCGATTCTTGCTTCTTCGCGCGGCGGGTCCATCATTCCGATCAACCCCAGGAAGACGAGATCCTGCTCGATGCTTTCGTCAAAGCCCTCTCGCCCCTCCAGGTCGGGTGACAGCGAGCGGAATGCCACTCCCAGTGTCCGAAGCGCGTCCGCAGCCAGCGCTTCATTGCTCATCAGGATTTCAGCGCGGCGCGCATCGGTCAGCCGCCTCGCCTCTCTGCCCACAAGCTCGTGCGAACAGCGGGTGAGCAGAACGTCCGGCGCACCTTTCGTCAGAGCAATAAGCCGCTCGCGCTTCTTGGCATCGGCGTGAATCGTGCTCATGAGCTTGCGCTCCGACGAGAACGGAACCTCGGCTACGCGCGGAAAACGCTTGTCCAGCGCCTCTGCCGTCAGCCCAGCCTTGCGCGCCGCAACAATCAGCGCGCCCTCGGTCGGATCACCAAGAATCGTCCATCTGCCATCGTCCTCCCGGAGAACTGCATTGTTGGCCCGGTCGGCCGCGCGCAGCGCGCGGCTCAGCTCATGCTGAAGGGCGGTGTCATTCGACGACTGAAACTCCAGGTCCCCGTCCGGGACATAGCCGGTGCCGCTCAAATTGGTGCATCCACTGGCCGTAACGATACGGCGGACGGTCATCTCGTTCTTCGTCAGCGTTCCGGTTTTGTCGGAAGCGATAACATTCGCCGAACCCAGGGCCTCGACGGCGGCAAGCTTACGAATGATGGCGTTTCGCCCGGCCATCCGCTGCACGCCAAGAGCCAGCACGGCCGTCACGATGGCTGGCAAGCCTTCCGGGACCGCTGCCACGGCAAGCGCAACGCCGAAGATCAAGGCATCGAACACATCGGAGAGTCCGCGAATCTCGCTGAGGAGCAGAATGATCCCGATCATTGCCGACGCGATCACTACGACGATCACCGCCAGCAGCTTGCCGACTCGATCAAGCTCCTTCTGAAGGGGGGTCGTCTCTTCCGGCGCCCTTTCGAGCAGACCGGCGATGCGGCCGATCTGGGTCTGTATGCCGGTAGCCGTGATCACGGCGCGACCGTGCCCATAAGCGACGGTCGTCCCGCTGAAGACCATGTTGTGCCGGTCACCTAATTCCGCCTCGGTTGCGATTGGCCGCGTGTCCTTCGAGACTGGAAGGCTTTCTCCGGTTAGCGCTGCCTCCTGGAGCTGCAGCGCGGTTGATTGAACAAGCCGCGCATCGGCGGGGATGGTGCTGCCTTCCTCGATGAAAATGATGTCGCCCGGAACCAGCTCCGCCGCGGAGATCCTCTGCGGCGCGCCCTCCCGAATGACATTGGCTCGCGTCGCCGCCATCTGGCGCAGCGCCGCCATGGCCTTCTGAGCTCGAGATTCCTGAACATAGCCCAGCACCGCATTCAGAAGAACGATGATGAAGATCGCAATGGCTTCGTAAGGCAGCGCGGAACGAGATTCATAGAACCAAAGGCCGGCGGAGATTACCGCCGCGATGATTAAAAGGACCACGAGAATGTTGGCGAACTGATCAAGGAATTTCAGCCAGGCAGGCCTGGGCGGCTCCGCTTGCAGTTCATTACGGCCATAGCGAGCGAGGCGTCGCTTAACCTCGTCGTCGCTCAACCCGAACTGCACCGTCGTGCCGAGCGCTTTGACTACCTCGTCCGCAGGGAGGCGATGCGGATCTCTTGGTTGCTGCCACTGCTGCTGCAAGAAAAACCCCGCTCAGAACTTGTTCGAAATTTTCCTAGAACATTCTCGTTTCTGATTGAATCAGAAGTAAAGATCTGGATATCGCTTTGACGCGCTCACCTCGCGCGAACCGGTCAATGCGAGAAGAAAACCGGAATCGGCGGTTTCGACAGCAAGCTCCTGGTTGCACCTCCAAGTACGACCTCGCGCCATCTGGATTGCCCGTAGGCTCCCATTACAAGCAGGTCGATCCCATGTGAAAGCACGTATGCTTCAAGGACCTCGCCAATCGGCCTGCCCTCGGAGTCCACCTCATCCACAATGACATCGATCCCGTGACGGGCGAGATTTTTTGTCAGTTCTTCGGGAGAATGTTGGGAATCAAAAGATTTTTCATTCGTAACGACAACGGCGCGGACTTTCTTCGCCTTTTCAAGAAGGGGGAGCGCGTCCGAAACCGCACGCGCCGCGGTACGGCTGAAATCCCAGGCTACGCCGACGGTGTCGAGCTGGAACGAGCCTGATCGCGGGGGCGCAGGCACGATCAGCGCCGGCCTGCCCGATTCGAAGATGATCTCCTCCGCGCACCACAGGTCATATGATTCCGGTACCGGCATGATCGTGAGATCGCGAAGCCGCGCATAGCCGACCAGCAGCGCCGCCGTCCTATGGGTTGCGCATTTCTCGAAAATAGTCTCATGCGGAACGCCGAATTTGGTGGCCGCCGCTTCGAACGCGGCGAGCAGCTCTTTGGCATTCTTTCGGCTCTTAGCCGTCTCGTGAGCCGCGATCCCGGGTATGTCGATGATCGCCCTGGCGAGGAAGTTGCCCGGCACTTCCACATGGACTTCGCAGGAGATCGCGGTCAGATGAGCACCGAGGGCGGCGGCTATCGAAACTGCATCCTCCGCCACCGAGACGGGCGCCGGCTTCGGGTAGCTCGTCAGTGTCAGAAGAACGTCCTTGAAGGCCATGAATCCCTCCTTTTGGAGTTTTTAACCTAGCCTCCAAGAGACTCCGTGTTTTGATCCATCGCAATGGACAGCGACTGATATCTGCGCTCTGCGTAGTCGAATGAATACCGAGGCATTTTTCGCGACAGGACTCGAGCCGCATGACGGCGCACCGTCATCTCAGCCTTGCGATGAATTCATATTCTGCTTGCGAAGTAAGTTGGTTCGGGTTGACCGTAATCCTGTAGAACAGCCATGCTCTCGATGAGCGGCTTTTTCATGCTTGCGGAATGCTCGCCACCGACGCCGGAGATTCGAATTGTGCCAATTTTCCGTCAACAACATGAATGCGCCGATGCATTTGTACGGCGAGATTTATATCGTGGGTGACCGCGACAACAGTCTTGCCGCGGAGCGTCACGAGGTCACGAAGGATGCCAAATACCTGGGCGGTCGCGAGCGAATCCAGACTCCCGGTCGGCTCATCGGCGAGAATGACCGGAGGGTCGTTGGCCAGTGCGCGAGCCACGGCGACGCGCTGTCGTTGTCCACCCGATAATTGGTCAGGTGTTTTGCGAAGGTGATCTCTCAACCCGAACGATATCAGTAATTCCTCTGCGCGTAAGGTGGCGGCGCGCGACGACAATCTGCCCAGCGCGCGCATCGGCAGCGCGACATTCTCCGTGATGCTGAATTCCGGCAGCAGGAAATGAAACTGGAAGACAAATCCGATCCGGCTTAAGCGTACTTCCGCGCACTCGTCTTCCGTCATGAGGTTCGTCGAGCGGCCATCGATTAAAACATCCCCGATTGTCGGCAGGTCAAGCAACCCGAGGAGATACAGAAGAGATGATTTTCCCGAGCCCGATGGGCCAGTGATGGCGATGAATTCGCGCTGCATGATGGCGAGATTGATATCCTTCACGAGAGTAACCGGTACGACACCCTCCAGAATTTTAGTTACACCACGTGCCTCGATCAGCGGAGTCATGTCGCTCCCCTGATGATGTCCACGGGGTGCAGTCGCGCCGCGGTGCGTGCCGGAAAGTAGCCGGCGATCAGGCTGGATGCTAAGGCGACGCCAGTGGCCAGTAAATAGTGCTTTATTGAGTATAGCACCGGTAGATGGGTATCGTCCGAAAACGGAGTCTTGAATTCCAGCAAGGCCACCCCCCAAGTGAGGAAATAGCCAAAACCCCAGCCAAGAAGGGCGCCGACCAGCCCGACCAGTCCGGCCTCGACGATGAAGATTGATAGAATTGTTTTGTTGTTGAAGCCGAGCGATTTCAGGATTGCGATGTCGCGCGTCTTCTCGTGCGTGATGGTGGAAATGATGTTGTAGGTACCGAAGCTCGCAACCAGCAGAATGGCGCCGACTATTGTGTACATCAGTACGTTGCGCAGCGTAATTGTCGATAGCAGATCTTCTTGGGATTCCTGCCACGAAATGGATTTATAGCCGGTCTGCTCGCCGATCCGCTCGCTGATTAGGCGAGCGTTCATCGGATCGCTGGTTCGTACGCGAATCTCGTTGACGATGCCGGTCTGCATTTCCAGGATTTGCGCGGTCTTGAGCAGGACGTATCCCGTCGTTTCGTCGGTTATGCGAAAGCCGGAGTGAAAGGTGCCGACGACCCTTGCGGTCATAACAGCGCCTTCGGCCGAGACCAAGGTCACATTGGAATTGACCCGTGCGCCGATCTTGTTGGCCAGGCGGTCGCCGAGCAGGATCGCATTCGACGCTCGATAGAGCGAAGACAGCGTTCCCTGACGCATGTGTGTTGACAAGTTTGATACGCCGACTTCAGTGCGGGGATCGATTCCGACAATCGAAATGGTCAGGTTCCGGCGGGCATAGCGCAGCACGGCCTTCGATTGTACTGAGGCCGTCAACGCGCCGGGAATCCAGGTCTGAAGCGATGCTATGATAGCCATTGGATTCTTGATGCCGGGACGGCGAGCTTTCGGCGTCAGGCCGTGGAATTCGGCGGCGCGATAAACGATGTTGGCGGGCTGCCGTGTCGGCTCGCGCAGTTCATCCGTCACCGAAATATGCGGCAGGGCATCGACCAGCGTTTTGATGAAGTCGTTCTGGGAGCCTTCCATCATGGCCGCCATCATGATCGAGAAACCGACTCCGGTGATGACGCCCGCGATTGCCACCATCGTCTGGCGGGTGCGATGGCGGATATGTGTCCACGCGATGGTCAGGATAAGGGTCACGGCGGGATGCTCTCCGCGACTTGAGGCCGAACACGTGCGCCATCCTTGATGTCCGCTGTCGCCGGGGAGGCGACGAATTCTTCCTCGGTGACGCCATTGACGATTTCAATAAAGCCGGTTCCCCGAATGCCAACCCCGACCTTGCGGCGCAAAGCGCGGCCGTTCTCGACAACAATCAAGCCATTGTTGACAACGGCATTAGCCGGAACCAACAGCACATCGTGCGCTTCACGGCTGACGATATTCGCTTCGACGCTCATTCCCACCTGAAGTGGCGTGTCATCCGGCAGCCCGATCCTAATACGGAACGTCTTTGCGGCGGGATCTCCCGCGGGCGTGATCTGCTTGACGAAACCAGGCAGCACATGGTTGGCAAATGCGTCGGTTCGTAGCAGGGCCTTTTGTCCGACGCGGACGCGAGGGATATCCTCTTCGTTGACTTCTGCGACGACCCAGAGCGGCTTTTCGAGACCAATCCGATACAGGACCGTGCCGGGGTCAACCATGTCGCCGACCTCGCCGTCTTCTCTCAGGACGATCCCGTCCATAGGAGCGACTAATTTATAGTAATTTAGCCGCTGGGCCTGGGCCGCGATCTGGGCGCGAACACGCGCCAGCTCGCTCTCAACTCTCTGGTAAGTCTGGGAGGTGGTCGCCCCGCGTGCCAACAATTGCGTCTGACGGTCGAATTCGCGATGCTGGAATTCCTCGAGTGCCCGCAGATCATTCAATGTGGCGATTGCTTCCTTGTCATCAAGGCGGGCAAGCAGATCGCCTTTCTTGACTGTCTTGCCTTCGCACCTGCAGCGCTCGACTATGTGGCCACGGACGAGTGGCGCCGAACGTGACCAGGTCTCCGGTTCGACCGCTCCCGTTGCATAGACGATTTCCGCGGCTGTACCGCGGGTGACAGCAACGACGGTGATCGCTGGTCCGCGCCACCACCACCAAGCCGCTGCCGACAACCCAATGACAATCGCGACGATGATGCCTGATTTCCACGGGTACGAGCGTGCGTCCACCGATCGCGTAACGGCCGCTTCTCTCGCTTCGATAGGTGCGACCCTCATATCCATGGTTGCACAAGCCATATCATCGCGAGGTACTAATCGGCGACGTGAGAGTCGTGCGCCAAGCTCTCCACTTCGACACGGTCGATGTTCAGCCGGTCGTCGCCGATTTTCTTTTTTGCCAACACCAGCGCCTGAGATGGATCATCTGATTCAACATCGATCTGACGCTGAAGGCATCTGAAGTTATGTCCGTCTGAATTCAGCAAATCCTTGTAAAAAGAGACGCGATAACCGTTCATTGGAAACTCCTCGTGTTCTGGTGGATGCGGCCGAGAAACCGCAGGTCGAAGCCCTCAAGCCTCCATGGCGGTCAGCCGCTGTCGGTTGCGCAGCGCGATTTCGCGAGCGCTCGAAAACATCAGAATGCCCTGATCGTTGAGCTGCGAGAGCGCCCGCGAGACAGTCTCAAGGGTCAAACCGAGGTAATCGCCAATGTCACGACGGCACATCGGGAGCGCCATCATGCCGGTTTTAGCGAGCCGGCGATCCATTTCCAGGAGGAAAGTCGCAACGCGCTCCATTGCAGTCTTGCGGCCAAGGAGCAGCATGTGATCTTCAGCATGACGAAGATCACATGCTGTCATCGTCCAGAGATTGCGGGCAACCTGGACATTCGATGCTGCGGCCTTTTCGAGGCTGCGACGAGGCACCAGGCGGACAATGGTATCGACGATTGCTTCGGCGGTGAGCCGGTGCTCCGAGCTGGGGTCGAGGCCAAAGACATCGCCCGGCAAATGGAATGCGCCGATCTGCCGTCGTCCGTCGCTCAGCAACTTATAGGTGCGAACTGCGCCCCGGATGATCTGGTAGAGGTATTCGGAAGGCTCGCCTTCGCCGTAGACTTCTTCATCCTTTCTGTAGGTATACTCGGTTGCGACCACTCCCGAGCAGTGGGCGATCGCGCCGAATGGATCGGTCGGTTCAGCCATGACGACGTGCGGGATGTCGAGAGCCTTGGCAGTTGGGGCGGTAATCGTCCGAGTATGCATGTCGCCATCTCCTCAATGCGATCTAGCTCGGTTTACCGGAGACGCGCGTGCCAGAATATTTCGGTCGATATCCTAAGGGGAACCGCCTAAGGGACTCTACGGAGGTCCTCGCTGGTTTCAATCTCATTCCGTCCATTCCAATGGACGGCGGTCGCGTGCTGCGTGCGCCGCTTGCTTCGCAATTGGAATTCAAAATTGGCCGCACATATCGGCCAGTGGATCGCATTTGGCATGGGCTTCTTTGACCTGCCCGGCAATCCGATGCTTATCATCATTGCGCGACGGCGATGCCGTTCAGCAGCCTTGTCGGCAATGAATTATGCGCGCATTATCTCAGTGAGACATCAGGCAGCAGATCGGACTCGTCGTGAGTAGATCGCGGGTCATCCCGCCGAACATCCATTCGTTGAGCCGGCTATGGCCGTAAGCTCCGGTTACCAGGAGATCAACTGTTTCGTCATCCGCCCACGCGATGATCTGATCCGCACGAGAACCAAGAGCTTGTACTTCGACCCGAGGTTCTGCCTTTATCCTGTGCCGCGCGAGATAACGAACGACATCACCGACATGATCGCGCGCAGTCTCCATCTGCTCTTCCTTGCATATCTCCAGGACCGTTACGCGTTTCGCCTCGTGAAGAAACGGTAACGCGTCCAGAATCGCTCGCCGCGCCTCCCGCGTGTCTTTCCACCCAATCATAACATGATCGGCGGCAAAAGATTTCACTGCTGCAGGCACTACCAGGAAGGGGCGACCGGCCCCCAGAATTGCGGCTCCGACATCGGCGCTTCGATACACATCGTCGGCGGACCTACCACTTTCAATCACGATCAAATCGGCGCATCGCGCCTCACTGATCAACGTCTCGGTGGGATACGCGATGGCTGAACGCCATTCGATCTGACGACCCCTTCCTACAACGGCTTGAACCTTGCTTCCAGCCTCCGCAAGAGTGGCTTTCGTTTTGTCGATATCGAACTCGGTTGCATGGTCAACGATGACGACACCTTCGGCGATAAAAGGCGGAACCATCGCAACAGCGGACAATCCAATCAAATGAGCCGCGAACTTGTCCGCCACATCTGCTGCAACGCCAACGAACTGTTTCGAAACATGGTCGATATTGACCCAGACCATCAGCGTTGCGTAGGACATAATAACCTCCACTTCGGCGATTCAGGCTTGGAAAACCTGCCGTCCGGTTCAAGTTGAACCATCATTCATAAGATGCTTTTCAATTTCCGCGACCGAATGCTTGGTCAGATCCTTGTCTATCTCGGCGACAATGCAAGCCTTTATCTCAGGATGAAATGCGGTCCGCAAATCGGCTAATGTTTTTGGTGGTGCGACCACGATGAGAACTTTCGTCTTGCTGGTTCGAACCATATGCTCCATCGCTGCAGCAACCGTCTGCGCGAACCGGTGTTCCTCGATGTCATGCCAATCGGTCTGCTCGACAGCACTTCTACGACCGGGTAGGGAGGCCTCAATGACCCGCCCCGGCCGATCGCTCCCCTGCTCGTGGGTCATCGGATTTGTGTCTTCGAAGACTTTCTCTGTCTTGAGATTGGGGGATATGGCGTCGCCGGCGTTTCGCAGGAACAACGCCTTTCTGCCGTCGCCGACAAATACCAACGCATCGCGGGGAATTTTAAACATGCTTACATGCTCCTCGGAACAATCGCGTCTCCAACATGCTCGCCGCAACGTCACACGCCAAACGGATATGTATCCGGAAGGCCCTTGATCATCGCCGTCTTCAGCGGGGTCACAGCACGCGTTTCATCGAACCAGATATATTCATCGAACTGCTGCGGCAGGCTGGCCCGGAAGTAGTGGCTCGCACGTTCCGTTTCCGGCCGATAGATGACCCCGATGGCCCGCTCGAGGCGCTCTTTGCCAAGACCGGACGGCCCATAAAGATCATCGCAACCGCGCAAACCCAGCATGAAACGCGCCAGCCCGGTCGCGTGACACATCTGTTCGTAGCTCCTGGGCAGCGCCGGCCGCACGGTTTTAATCTCCATCGGCCCGTCCCATCCGGACGCCGCGGCAACCGTTCCGCTGTGGGTTCCGAACCCAACCAGGTAGGCTTGCACGCCAAATGCCTTGCGGCAGAGTTGACCCAGATTGTACTCGCCCCGCGCAGCCATTTCAGTCGCTTCGGCATCGCCAACGTGGGAGTTGTGCGCCCATACGACGGCCTTGCTGTCCGGCCCGTGAAAAGCGAGCAGATTCTTCAGCGTTGCAAACATGTGGCTGTCGCGCAGGTTCCAGGATGCTCGCGAGCCGTAATACATGATGCGATAATAGCGCTCTGCGTTGGCGACGAGACGCGCGTTTTGCTCCGCGTCGAGAAACCGTTCGCCGTCATGTTCAGCATAGGCCTGACGTTTCGCGAGGAGGTCGGTCAGTGCGCGCACCACATGCGACTCGCACTTCGGGTACGATCCCGTCAAAGCCGCATGGCCGTATGTCGCTGGATCGCGCTGCCATGGCGTCAGGCAGCCGTAACGTTCGCGAGCTACCCGCGCAGAATCCGGATCGACCTCATCGAGATAGTTCAGGACCGATCGGATCGAATCATAGAGGCTGTAGAGATCGAGACCATGAAACGCGACACGCTCGCCGCGCTCGACCGTACCGTTATGCTTGCGTAACCAACTCACGAAGTCGTGCACCTCGGTATTTCGCCACATCCACGTCGGAAACCGCGCAAACGCTGTCCATTCGGACGGCGGATATTGAAAGTGCCGCACGTAGTGATCGACGCGCGCAGCGTCCGGCCAATCGGCCTCAATGGCAACAAAGCGAAAGTTCTTTGTGACGATGAGATCGCGTGTGATGCGCTCGCGCATCCGATAGAATTCGGAAGTGCCATGGGTTGCTTCGCCCAACAGGACGATGCGCGCCGAACCGATCCGGTCCATCAGCGGGTTGAGATCGGCAGCTTCGATCGACGAAAACGACTCGGCAGCATCCGCCAGCTCACGAACCAGGATATCCTCGTCCGGATAGATTGGATGAAGTTTGCCGCGGGCTTTCCTGCCTCCTCTGGCGGTTGCCCATCCCTCCTCTCCGATCAATGGGACGAAGCGCACATCGGCAATGTCTTCGCTACGGTACTCGTCCGCCGAAATCCGGGTCACTCGCACCAATTCCTGACTACGCAAGTCCCCGCCAATCGGGATCACCAGCCGACCACCGATTTTCAACTGCTGCTTGAGCGTTTCAGGAACCTGCGGGCCGCCAGCGGCGACAACGATCGCATCATAAGGTGCGTGCTCAGGCCATCCCTTTGTGCCGTCGCCATGCAGAACGTGAACATTATTATACCCTAGTTCGGCGAGTAAGGTCGCCGCCTTCTGGGCAAGAGGCCCGAGCCGCTCCACAGTGTGGACGTCGGCGGCGATTTCCGACAATACGGCGGCGGCGTAACCGGACCCGGCGCCGATTTCGAGAATTTTTTCGCCACCCTTCAATAGCAGGGCTTCAACCATGAAGGCCACGATGTAGGGCTGGGAAATCGTCTGCTCTCCGGCAATCGGAAGCGGCGCGTCCTCGTAGGCAAATTCACGGAGATTCTCCGGCACGAACAATTCGCGCGGCACCCTGCGCATAGCGTCGAGTACCAGTTCGTCTCGCACACCTCGCGCGGCGATATGACGCTCAACCATCTGTTTGCGAAGAGTCAGGAACGAAACTCCTTCCTCGGAAGGAATTTCTTTGGAGACCGGATTTCCCATGACAACGGCTCCCTCGTAGTTCAGCGCAACTCCAAGATAACTACGCCAATGGACCGTCGTTGCTTCCCTCACTACGCCGATCTGTAGCGGAAGTCGGAACAGCACCGCCTACGTGACCAAGGCGACTGTATCTGCATCATGAAATCCGCCCGGGCAGCTTGATCAGTATCAAGGACCAAATTCGTCCAAACGACGTCTCATCAGGCGCTGAAAGGCTTCCCTATGCCGGGTTTATACCTCCTGGTATCCGACAAGGTCGGTTTTGATCAAAGTCAATATGCGACGTGGCGAACCGGATCTTATTAACATCAAAAGTCATTGGATCGGAGCATTCCATGAAAGCGCTCGTCTACCATGGACCCGGGCACAAGACGCTCGAAGAGCGTCCCAAGCCGGAAATACAGTCTGCCGGAGATGCTATCGTCAAGGTGACGAAAACGACCATCTGCGGCACCGACCTACATATTTTGAAGGGCGACGTGCCGACTTGTAAGCCCGGTCGCATTCTCGGACACGAGGCGTGGGTATCATCGATTCAATTGGCGCCGGCGTCACGAACTTCAAACCAGGCGACCATGTTCTCATTTCCTGCATTTCCTCCTGTGGCAAATGCGAATACTGCCGTCGAGGTCTCTACTCCCACTGCACCACCGGGGGCTGGATCCTGGGCAATGAAATCGACGGGACGCAAGCCGAATATGTTCGGACCCCGCATGCCGATACAAGCCTCTATCCCATTCCGGCCAATTCGGATGAAGAAGCGCTCGTCATGTTGAGCGACATCTTGCCGACCGGCTTCGAATGTGGCGTTCTGAACGGCAAGGTGGCTCCGGGATCAACCGTCGCGATTGTCGGAGCCGGGCCGATCGGTCTTGCCGCATTGCTGACAGCGCAGTTCTATTCTCCCGCCAAGCTCATCATGATCGACCTCGATGACAAGCGTCTTACGGCCGCCAAGATCTTCGGCGCATCGCAGACGATCAATAGCGCGAGCGGGACGGCTGCCGCCGAGGTGAAAGCATTAACCGATGGCAAAGGTGTCGATACCGCGATCGAAGCGGTCGGCGTTCCCGCCACCTTTGTGCTTTGCCAGGATATCATCGCCCCCGGAGGCATCATCGCCAACATTGGAGTGCATGGCAGCAAGGCCGATCTGCACCTGGAGAAATTATGGTCGCATAATATCTCAATTACGACTCGGCTGGTCGACACCGTCACGACGCCGATGCTCCTCAAGACGGTGCAGTCAAATAGAATCAATCCTGCTCAATTGATCACGCATCGATTCTGCCTCGACCAAATCATCGAGGCGTATGACATATTCAGCCGCGCTGCGGACACGGGTGCGCTGAAAGTGATCATCGCGGCCTGAAGCCCGCCGAAAAAAGCACGTTCGATGTTCGCTTTGTTGAAATGTTTGGTGTTCATCTGACGGGTGAATCAATAAGACCTTTCCTGGCGCTTTGAAATGATGCTGGCGAGCTGGCAAAATAACGTACTTCAACGCAAAATTCATCCTTTAGCGTCGTTGCTTTGATCTGCGTCAACAAAGCCGAGATGGCATTCTGTTAGAAGTATTGGGTGCTTCCTTTTTGTGGCAAAAACGATGCGCGTTGTTGACTTATCATTACTTCTGACATTGTCTCTGACCCTTGGCTTAGGATCATCACAACGCATAGAAGCCGCCAGCGTCGAGCAAGGTCGACGCTTGGCGTTGCTTTATTGCGCAGGATGTCACGCGATTGACAAGGTGAGCCCCAGCCCGCTTCGGATTGCACCGCCATTTCGTAGCTTGCACCAACGCTATCCCGTCGAAACGCTTGAGGAAGCCTTGGCTGAAGGGATCATAACCGGGCATCCCAGTATGCCACAATTCCAATTCGAAGCTGATCAGATCAACGATTTTATTGCGTTTCTTAAATCCCTGGAGCGATCCGTTCCACCCATTACGAGATAGCATGACGCATGTTCACGGCGGCTCATAAGGCGATGCAAATTCGGAGTCAATCAAGCACAGACGGCGTCACAATCCAGGTTGCGTAACGAGCGGGGCGTATCGTACATCGACGGCGCGATCCTATCGGCAACCACTCGGGGCGGCGAATATTAATCGGAAGAGTTGGCGACAAATCCTGCGATGAAGGCCTACCGCAGCGGCCTCATGGTCTTGCGGCCGGCTCGAAGACCTGGTTGCTGAATGGAGAAGATGTCGGCACCTTGATCACGATGAATCCGCGGCCGATCGCCTGATGACAACCGTTACATGCCGCTGTCAGTTCACTGAAGGCGGCTGCAAATTTCTTGGGTTCTTTCTTCTGAATAGCCTCGCCAAGCCGTCGGACTGGCTCCGCCATAATTGTCATGTCGGCAACCGGGATCCCCGGATAAAGCGTCGCCGCATCGTGAAAACTCTCCTTAATCTGATCCAACTCATAGGCGGCGAGCTCCCAGTTCCGCAACTTACCCGCAAACGATAGCTTGAAATGGCGGAGCTGCATCGCTCCCATGATGTCGCCAAGGTGCGGAATATAGTTCGCACTTGGCAATCCGCCCGTCGATTGCGCAGCAGCGAACGATGCGAAGATCGCGCCGGCGCACGAAACAATAATCAACATACGAGATCTCGATGCCATCGCTGCGCTTCCTCATGTCCAGGTACTTTGAGCTTACAGACCTGGTTCGCCACGACGCTGACCTAGGTCAAGGAGCATGCGGCGCCGATCGCAAGCGCTCGTCGAACCCTTGCATCAAACCCAGTAATCCGCAGGCCACCATTATTGATCCAGGAAGGTTCGAAGCCACGCTCTACAATGCCTTAACGGTCCACGCGATCATGTCCTTTGCGATTCGTTCGAATGCATCGTTGAACGCTGCGCTGGCCGCCCCCGGTTCGATTTTGTCCAGCTTCCGGGCGTCCTGGAACAATCGCGCTGCAACCACCTTGCCATTCTTGTTCAGGATGCGTGCCGACAATCCGATGTCTGCGACCGGTTCTGGATCGGTGGTGATCTGAAAACGCCTGATGTCGATCAGGAGTTGATAATCCGCCTTCACTCCATCCATTGATCGCAGGGGGGCATGGGCGATGTCGTAATTTTCGAAACTCTCGAGTAGCTTTGCCTGCAGCAGATTTGGAATGCTGTCAGCCCACATTGCCTCGGCAAAATCTGGATATTCCTTGGCCGGCGAAAACAGAAAACGCTGCGTATCGAGCTTGATCACCGCAGTCGGCTCTGGAATGGCGAGACTCTTCTTGAGGGGCCGGTCCGGCGGGTTGGGAAAGCCGCTCGCTGCACGGAGGTCGTAAGTGATTTTCTTCGCAGGCGTCGTTCCTCCTCCTGTCAGACGTTCAAGGCCGGCCACGATGCCATCGAGCTTGTCGGTGTTCCGGGCCAGTCCTTCGGAGAAGACCTGCAAATTCGCGATGGTGGTCTTTATCGGTCCGGCATTTTCCGTCAGCACGGCATCGACATGCCGCAACGCATCGCGCGCAGCCTGAGTCATGCTTTGGCCCGCAC
>NZ_CH672418.1:0-96675 GCF_000152905.1 Nitrobacter sp. Nb-311A | reverse complement strand
GTCAGCTCGCACCGGCGTCGTCGATGTCACGGCAATTGCCGCATTGACGCGGCGCGGATCGTCCGGCGCAAGACTAAGCTCGGTCACCTCGCCAACACGAATGCCCATTGAAGAGGACGGCCGCTCCAACCAGCAAACCAGGCACAGAGCCCTCGAATTGCACGTGGTAGGTTGTTCGCGGACCAAGGCCGCCGGTGTTGTGGAGCCAATAGACGAAGCCGAAAACCGCGGCGATGGCAGCGAGCACGAAGGCGCCGATAATGACAAAGGGGGCACGGGTTTCCATCTTTCAACTCGCTTTCGGCTGCAGCATCAATGAGCGCTTGCCATGGAAATAGGCGCGAACCCACGGATGGTCGGATTGGAGCAGCTCGCGCATCGGCCCGATGGCGACAATGTTTCCGTCCGCCAGGGCCGCGACCCGGTCGCAGACTGTATTCAGACTGGCGAGATCGTGGGTCACCATGAACACCGTCAGGCCAAGGGTTTTCTGTAATGTCTTGATCAAGGCATCGAAATCTCCTGCCGCGATGGGATCAAGACCGGAGGTCGGCTCATCGAGAAAGACGATCGCCGGGTCGAGCGCCAGCGCCCGCGCCAGCGCCACCCGCTTCGTCATGCCGCCAGACAATTCGGAGGGAAACTTGTCGCCGTCCTCCGGGGTCAATCCGACCATTTCCAGCTTGGCCGTGGCTATCTCGTCCAGTAATGCGCTGGACAGAACAAGATTTTCACGCAGTGGAAACTGGATATTCTGCCGCGCGGTCAGCGAGGAGAACAACGCTCCCTGCTGGAACAGGATGCCCCACTTGCCGGCGGCCCGCTGCGTTCCAACGTCATGGGGCGAGCCGATCCTCGCGCCCATGACCTCGATCCCGCCGCTCCGTCGCGGGATCAGGCCGATGATGGTGCGCATCAGCACCGACTTGCCTCCGCCGGAGGCGCCTACCAGGCCGAGGATCTCGCCACGGCGCACATCAAGCGAGAGATGATCAAGAATGACGCGGTGCCCGAAACCCACGACGAGGTCGTTGACCCGAATTGCGAACTTTCCGACCGATGTATCCATCGCTACATTCCAATCGACGCGAAGAACACCGCGAACAATCCATCCAGCACGATCACCAGGAAGATCGACTTCACCACAGAGGTCGTCGTCTGCTTGCCGAGCGATTCGGCGCTGCCTTTTACGCGCAGACCCTCGCTGCAAGCGACGATGCCGATCACCAGGGCCATGAAGGGCGCCTTGATCATACCGACTTGGAAATGCGTCACGGAAACAGCGTCGTGCAGCCGCGCAATGAATATCGAGGGGCCCATGCCGCCGTAGAACCATGCGACCAGACCGCCTCCGTAAAGCGCGGCCATCGATCCGATGAACGTCAGGATCGGCAGCGCAAGAACCAATGCCAAGACGCGCGGCAGAATCAAAACGACGACGGGATCAAGTCCCATGGTGGAGAGTGCGTCGATCTCTTCGCGCATCTTCATGGAGCCGAGCTCGGCGGTGTAGGCGCTACCAGATCGGCCGGCCACCATGATCGCAACGATCAACACGCCGAGCTCGCGCAGCACGAGGATTCCGACCATATCGACGACGTATGAATCGGCGCCGAACTTGCGAAAATGAAAAAATCCCTGTTGAGCGATGATCGCGCCGATCAGAAAAGTGATGAGTAGAATGATAGGGATTGCCTGCCAGCCGACCCGATACAATTGATAAACCAGCGACGTGAGCCGCAGCGAACGCGGCTTGCGAATGATGCCGAGCAATGCGACGCAGAGAGAACCGAGCATCTGCAGGAACACGGCGACGTCTTCGCGGGAATTCCAGGCAGCGCGCCCGACCTCCTCCACTTTGGCAATCACGGGATTGCGCGCCTTGGGTGGCGGAAGATTGTGCCGGTTGACGTGCCGGACCTCCTCGATCAGGCCGGCGTAGTTTTCAGAAACCCCGACGATTTCAGCCGGATGACCGGCAATTTGGCGCGACAATTTTTCGAGCAGCCAGGCCCCCAGCGTATCGAGTTCGCTGAGGCCGCTCATATCCATTTTAAGCGACTTCGCACGCTCGACCTGCGGCGCAGCGGCATCTGCGAGTGCTTCCAGGACGGTCACATTCGCCGCGATCCAGAAGCCGTCGGGGCGCAGTTCGAGCGCATCACCTCTTGAGGTCACCGCCAATTGAGGTTCTGTCGCCAAATGTAAACCTCCAGCTCTTTACGCCGTCCATAGACTGCACCCCGGACGTCGACATTGACGCAAGTCAACGGCGCGCCGCGCTACGCGTATAGATTTTAGTTCGGCTGGGACAGGTAGAGCCGCGGACCGGCTCATCGTTCGAAGCCATCCAGACGCAAGGACCATGATCATGCATCTCAAACCGATCCTGAATACGTCTCTACCGCAGCAATTCCGGCAGATCCGCCTCGAGCTGGCGCGCGAACCCGATCACCCCCAAGGAGACAGCAGCGTCGGCTACATCGTTATCGCTCCGCTTACTCCCGATGGCCGCATCGACCATGAATTATGGAAGGATCATCGCGAGGCATGTCGGGTGACACGTTTACGGCCGGATGAAAATAATGATTCCGGCCACCTCATTCGTCGTCCCGGCGGCACCTGGGCATTCCGTTACGACGACGCGGCCAGGCTGCCCGACGAAGCCGGCTATCATTTCGCGGACGAGCATTTCGTGCCTGGTGAATATGTTTCAATCAACGAAGGAGGAACCATGCACACTTATTGTGTCAAATCGATCGCCCGCCTCTAACACAAACGACGACTGGACGTGGCGTATACGCCTCGGCTAAAGCACAAGCCTGACATGGCGAATATCGCGCTCGGCGGGATCGTCCGAGATCTCGAAACCGAGATCCCGGCACATCGCCAGCATCACCGTGTTCTCCGACAGCACATCGCCGTCAATGTATTTCAATCCTTCGGACTTGGCATACTCGATGATCAATTGCATCAGCGTCCAGCCTAGTCCTCTGCCCTTCAGGTCCGAACGAACCAGTATCGCATACTCTCCGGTCTCATAAATCGAATCCGAGTGGATTCGAACGGTCCCGACCATCTCGTTAGTCGTCTTGTCGAAAGCCACGAAGGCCATTGCGCGCGCGTAATCGAGTTGCGTCAACCGCGCAATGAATTCATGGTTTAACGGATTCATGGCAGCAAAGAACCGGGATCTCAGATCCTGCTTGGTGATGCGGCGCAGGAAGTCACAAAATAGCGGCTCGTCATCAGGCCGGATCGGCCGGACCATAATCGGCCGATTATCCTTCAACACAAGATGTCGTAGCCATTGCGACGGATACGGTCGAACAGCAAAGTTGACGTTTCCGGGACCGATAAACTTTCGCACGGGGGACCCCACCGCGACGCGAGCATCGACCGTAAGAGCTCCGGTCTCATCGGCGAGCAGCGGATTGAGATCCAGTTCTCTGATCTCGGGAACATCTGCCGCGAGTTGCGCCAGTTTCACCAACGTCAAAGGTATCTCGTCCTGTTTGACAGCAGGCACGTCGCGATAGGCGCGCAACAGCCGGGAAACGCGGGTGCGTTCGACAAGATCGCGGGCGAGCTTGAGATCGAGCGGCGGCAGAGCCAGCGCCTTGTCGTTGATCACCTCCACGGCGGTGCCGCCATGGCCAAATACAATAACGGAGCCGAAAGTCGGATCGCTGGCGATTCCCAGGATGAGTTCACGAGCCTTCGGCCGCAGGACCATCGGCTGCACCATGAAACCGTCAATCCTGGCATCCGGCAGCTTCGCCTTTGCCTTCGCAAGGATGCTGACCGCCGCAGCGCGAACCGAATCGACAGTCATCAGATTGAGAACCACGCCGCCGACATCAGATTTATGCAAAATGTCGCGCGAAAGCACCTTGAGAACGACGCTCTCACCGCGCGCGAGCAGGGCTTGCGCATGAGCAGCGGCCTCATCGGCATTGGCTGCCGCCTGCGTCGGAACGCTGGCAATCCCGTAGGCATCCAAGACGCCTACGACCTCAATCGGATCAAGCCACCGCCTGCCCTGCGCTACCGCCGACTCGACAATTCGCCGCGCCGCCGGGATATCCGGTACGAATTCATGTGTCAGGCTCGGCGGCACCGCCGCAAGCGATTCAACCACCTCGCGGTGATGAACGAGATGCATGAATCCACGCACGGCGTCATCTTCCGTCGCATAGTCGGGAATGCCTGCGTCGATAAACGTTTTCGAAATCTTTTCGTCGGCGCCGACCCATACCGCCAGCACCGGTTTAGCAAAAGCAGTATGCTTGCGCCGATCAGCGTCAACGACGCGGGTCACCGCCGTGGCG
This sequence comes from Nitrobacter sp. Nb-311A, assembly GCF_000152905.1. GTDB lineage: Bacteria > Pseudomonadota > Alphaproteobacteria > Rhizobiales > Xanthobacteraceae > Nitrobacter. Next base: position 92,344 of record NZ_CH672418.1, on the reverse strand, counting down.
ATGGCATCCGAATCAGCAATCGCCGTTTGCACATTAATGACGAGGATGGCGTCACTCTCGTCATCCGTCAGCAGAATCTCGAGCGCTCCGACATAACGCGACGGATCCGCATCACCAATAATATCGACCGGATTGGAGCCCGACCATGTCGTCGGCAAAATAGCGTCGAGCTGTTGTTTGACGATAGGATTGAGTGCCGCCAGAACACCTCCCAATTCGACAAGCCGGTCCACTGCGAGGATGCCAACGCCGCCCCCGTTGGTGAGAATGGCCAACCGCTTTCCAAACGCGAATTTGACTCGACTCAATGTCTCCGCACAATCGAACAACTCCCGGAGATCGAAGACCCGTAGTATGCCTGCGCGGCGAAACGCTGCATCATAGACGGCATCCGAACCGGCCAGCGCCCCGGTATGGGTTGCAGCCGCCTTGGCTCCTTGCGCCATGCGTCCCGACTTGACCACAACGACCGGCTTGACCCGCGCCGCCGCCCGCGCTGCCGACATGAATTTACGGGCATCCTTGACCGCCTCGATGTACATCAGGATCGCTTTGGTCTCGGTATCGAGCGCAAAGAAATCCAACAGATCAGCCACGTCGACGTCGAGCTGATCGCCGACCGATATGATTCCGGAAAATCCGACGTTACGGCGCGCTGCCCATTCTATCATCCCGGTCGCTATCGCACCGGATTGTGAGATCAGGGCCAGATTCCCCGCGCGCGGCATGTGAGCCGCAAAGCTCGCGTTCAGATCTATCGTCGGCATTAATATGCCGAGGCAATTAGGACCGATAAGCCTCATATGATGAGCGCGCGCTGCGCGCTCGGCAGCTTCCGCCAATGAGCCCGTTCCCTGGCCGAGGCCCGCGCTGATAATGACGGCACCAGCCGAGCCGATCCTTCCTGCTTCGGCAACAATCTCAGGAACGGTTGCCGCCGGCGTGGTGACGATGACCAGTTCCGGGACAAACGGCAGCTCAGCCAAACGCTTGACCGTCGATATACCTTCAATTTCCTGATAATGCGAATTGACGACGCCGAACGGGTTTTCAAAACGAGCTGCGCAAATGTTCTTTATAATCGCCCGCCCGACCGAGCCGCTACGCGTGCTTGCACCGACCAACGCCACCGAATTTGGCGCAAGCAAACTATTCAATCGATAAGTTGACATGGAGCCTTCATACCGAAAGATGTCTACGCAGAAATCTCAATGGCCTCTAGCGGCACATGATAACACCGTAATCGCGAGATTCGAGCTGATCTGTTCTCGAGTCCCGCACCGGCAGTCCTACGGTAATGACGTTCAGGATGACCAGATTAGCGCTGACAAACAGTTTCAGACGTTACACGGCAAGCTGCTCGCCACGCGTGCAGTCTCGCAAAGCTCGCATGACATCCTCGCGCGAGATAATGCCGACCAGATGCTGTTCCGTATCCATAACGGGAACGCTGCGAAGTCGATGCTCGACCATCAACTGCAACACACGCACCAACTTCGTCGTTGCGCTCACATAGATGAATTCGTGAACCATTGTATCGGAAACCGTTCGCTTCATAAGCTCGTCATAGCGCGGAACCATTGAGCTCAGCGTTAGGGCAAAACATTTGAGGAAATCGAACTTTGTCACCAGGCCTACGGCGTCCCCTTGGTCGTCGACGACCGGATAGGCATTGAAATCATCGCTGGCGAACAGATCATTGAGTTCTTGCATCGTAACGTCGCACGATACCGTCTTGACTTGGCGTGTCATATAACGGTCGACGGTTTGTTCGATAAATTGATACAAGATATCATTCCAATCTCGTTGCGTCTCGCGATAACGACCTTGGACGCGCGCAGGTCCATGCCACGCGCGCCCTAACCATTCAGATCACGCTGCCGTTTTGACTTCGATCGTTTTGGTCTGCGCGGGCGCCGGCTTCGGCACCGTGACCTTCAAAACACCCTTCGACATCACAGCTTTGATGCTATCGATATTCACACCCGGCGGCAGATCGACAGTTCGTACAAAGGAACCGTAGCTTCGCTCGACAAGATGATAGTCTTTCTCTTTTTCCTCTCGCTGATTCTTCTTCTCGCCGCGAATCGTCAAATGGTTATCTACGACGTTCAACTGCACGTCTTTCTCTTCCATTCCTGGCAGTTCCGCGGTTAGTTCAATCTCCTTATCAGTCTCGGCAAGATCCATGCTGGGCATCAACGCCCGTGACGTCAGACCGGTAAAGCTTCTGCTGAAGCCATCGATCAGACGGTCCATTTCTTGCTGGAACAACGCTAACGGATTTGCTTCGGTGCGCGTCAGGGAACTATCCCGCCCTACCGGGATGAGCGGCGACTTCATCATGATTGATCCTCCAAACAAGGGCTTTGAGCGGGTCATCTCACCACGGGCCAGCGGGAGTGTTTTGATCGAGGTCAAACCGGGGTAAACTATCGCGGTGCAATGAATACCCGAGTTACGTTCCGAGCTGATCGGACATACTGCGTCGCCTTGCTAGGAGGCATTCCATGCGCGCGATGGTGCTCCCGGCCTCAGCCACACCGCTCCAGATGCAGGAGCGCGACGATCCAATCCCTGGCGAGGGAGAGATCCGCGTCAAAATCGGTGCATGTGGAGTTTGTCGCACCGACCTCCATGTCGTGGATTCTGAACTCCCCGATATCCGCTATCCGATTATCCCTGGCCATGAAATCGTTGGCCGCATCGACCTGATGGGTAACGGCGTAACCGGTCATCAGATTGGTGACCGCGTCGGGATTCCCTGGCTTGGGTCCACCTGCGGCGTGTGCCGCTATTGCCGCCTCGGCATGGAAAATTTGTGTGACCGCCCATCTTTCACCGGCTACACGCGTGATGGCGGCTTCGCAACTCACACCATTGCCGACGCGCGCTATGCTTTCAGCATCGGTGGAACCGGCGACGACGTATCAATCGCGCCACTATTATGCGCCGGCCTGATAGGCTGGCGGTCGCTAGTCATGGCGGACAATGCCGAACGGCTTGGCATCTACGGATTTGGTGCAGCAGGTCATATCGTCGCTCAAATCGCCGTCTGGCAGGGACGCTCGGTATTTGCCTTCACTCGCGCCCGCGACATCGCGGCGCAAGACTTCGCCAGGCAACTCGGCGCCGTCTGGGCCGGCGCATCCGACCGGCGCCCGCCAGAGGAACTGGACGCCGCCATCATTTATGCGCCGGTTGGTGAATTGGTTCCTCTCGCCCTGCGAGCAGTTCGCAAAGGCGGCCGGGTTGTGTGTGCGGGAATTCACATGAGCGATATTCCCTCGTTTCCATATAGTCTCCTTTGGGAGGAGCGAAAGTTGCTGTCCGTTGCCAATCTGACGAGGCAGGACGGCATTGATTTCTTCAAGATCGTTCCTCAAGCCGGAATTCACATTCGTACGACGACTTTTTCCCTGGACAAGGCCAACGACGCCATTGCCATGCTGAGAGCAGGAAAACTGCTTGGAGCCGCCGTTCTTCAACCGTGACCGAATCCGGACATGACAAACCCGACCACACGAACGCAGTCATTCAACGGGAAGTCTTTTCCTTCCCGAGTCACCCTCGCAACGCCCAGGCAAACTCTGCAATGCTGCAAGCAAGAAAGAGCTTGGTATGATTGAAACCCACTATTTGCCAGCATCACTGGAGCCACCGTGACTGGCGCTCGACAATCTCGCTTGAACCGCTCACGCTCCAAGCAGCAACGGGGTAGGCATCGCTGTTACAAACTGCCGCGACTGTCTGCAACCATGACATGCCAGGAAGCATTCCGTGCGATTGCACGCGGTTGTCTCGATGATCTGGCGGCAAATCAACAAGCAACGTGCGAAGGAGATCCCGAAGCGCTACATCAGATGCGCATTGCGCTCACCCGCCTACGGACTGCGAGATCCTTCTTCTCTTCTTTCATTCCTTCTTCAGAATGGTCCAACGTGAAGGGTGAATTGAAATGGTTGAACAAACACCTGAGTCGAGCCCGCGACCTGGATGTCACGATTGCACGGCTGCTTTCAGCGGATGACAAGAGTCCGAAACAGTCGCTTGGTCGGGCTTGGCGAAAAACGTGGAGCACCAGCCATCGAAAACTAAGCCTGACGCTTCGCTCAAAGCGATACCGGATGTTGCTGCGCGATATGTCAATCTGGATTGAAAACGGAAAGAAATCGTCGGCGACCCCGCAATCATCAACCTCGCTCGCGACATATTCCGCCCGCCGTCTAGACCGATGGCATAAGAAACTCATCAAAAAGAGCCGCGCCTTTGAGAATATGAATTCAAGTCAGCGCCATCGACTCAGAATAAAAGCCAAACGACTTCGTTATATACTCGAAACCATCGAATCACTTCTCCCAAGTCAATCGCTCGGGAAAATACAGGAATTGCTGAAGTCCCTACGCAAGATACAAAAACTCCTGGGGCATCTAAACGACGCTGAGCAAGGCCACGCTATCGCAGCCACTTTTGTAAAGCCGACACATGACAACGGAAAGAGATGGCGCTCGCTGTTTCCGGCTGGCCAAAAATCCAGCAAACGAACGATCAAGGCTGCTGCACTCATTCTCCGGCAGATGGCGGAACTAAAGCCGTTCTAGCTGGGTTGCTCCCTTTCAAAATTTGATCACTCATGAACGCGGAGCGATTGATGGCTTATGTCGGCTCCGCAGACTCACGTGTCGCCAGATCAGCGTGATAGCAACACACAACGCGTCGATTCAGATGTAAGATGTCGCGTCACGCCGCCGAGTACCCACTCGCTCAATCGCGAATGGCCATAGGCTCCGGCTACAATTATCCCTGCTCCAACACTGGATGCAATTCTATTCAGCGCAACCCCGGCATGAGACTTTTCATCGGAAACGATTGCGCTCGCTGCGATGTTGTGATGCTTCAGCCACGTGACTACATCATTGGTGCGGCTCAACGCGGCCTCGCGACTGCCGTCTTCGACAATCTCGGCGATCGTGACGTCTTTGGCCTTGTGCAGGAGCGGAAGCGAATCAACGATCGCCCGTCGGGCTTCGAGGGTGTCTTTCCATGCGACCAGCACACTTCGCAGATCGAACGAACCAGCCTCTTCCGGAACAATGAGCAGCGGCCTGCCCGCCTGCATAACCAGATCACCCGGATTGACCCCGGAGAACGGGTCCGTAAATACGCCGCCTCCACCTTGCCTGATCACGATAATATCCGCGGCGCGCGCTTCGCGCGCAACAAACCGAAGAGGAATCTCCATGTTGGAGCGCCATTCGACGCGTTTCGCGCTTCTATTCATAGCTGTTCGGAACTCGGACTCCAGTTCTGACAACCGCGTCTTGATTGCGTTCCGTCCTTGCTCAATCATCTTGTCGGCTTGCTCACCGGTGGTGAAATAAAGCGGCGGACTGAACTCTTCGGCCGCGATTCCGATAGCACGAGCGTCAAATCGATCGACCATTTCGCTGGCAATAGCGAGACAACGCTTGTTCGACTGATCTGACGCAAGGCTAACCATGATCGTTGCGTAAGTCATTCGTTGCTCCTGCGGCTAGATCAATAATTTCAACAGGTGTTACGCGCCAGTATGCATGGATCTGAGATCTTGAATCGGAGATGATCCAGATCAAAATACTTGCAAATGATGCTGATGGGCTACGAACAAATAATCAGGCCTGTAGCCGCACCGAAGTACTCTGGTATTTTACGTCGGCCATTGCGTTTGACTTAGGTCAATCCGGTTCGATGCATTGGCGATAGCATTACGCTCATCCAAATACGAGGAGCTCAGCATGCGCGCTCATCAGATCATGACCAGGCGGGTCATCACAGTCCACCCCGACACGACCGTTGTTGATGCCGCCAACACCATGCTCAGACAGCACATCAGCGGCCTCCCAGTGGTCAACGCCGAGGGAAAGATGGTCGGCATCATTTCAGAAGGCGATTTTATTCGCCGCGCCGAAATCGGTACGCAACGCAGGAGAGCGCGATGGTTAGCATTTCTGCTCGGTGCAGGCAGGGACGCATCGGACTTCGTTCACGAGCAAGGCCGCAAGGTCGGTGAAATCATGACACCTGATCCCTACACTGTTTCAGAGGATGCATCGCTGGAAGACATCGTGACAATGATGGAACAGAAGCGCGTCAAGCGCTTGCCGGTGATGCGGAACGACCAGATTGTCGGAATCGTCACACGGTCCAATCTACTTCAGGCCGTCGCAGGGCTCGCCCGCGAGGTCCCAGATCCGACCGCGGATGACGACCATATTCGCGACCGCGTCATTACGTCCATCGAGAAGAACGACTGGTGTCCATTTGAATTTAGCGTCATTGTACGCGGCGGAATCGTTCATCTTAGCGGGATCATTACCGACGAACGGGCTCGACAGGCTGCCGTGGTCGCGGCAGAGAATGTCGCCGGCGTGAAGGAAGTGAACGATCATCTTTGTTGGGTAGACCCCATGTCGGGGCTCTGCTTGCTTTCTCCGAAGGATGAACAATTAGCAGTGACGGGTTGATTGCTCCTGAAAGTGAAACACTATTGTCGGTTGTGAGACGGATTGGACATTGGACCGCTGCCGGACCGCGCTCCGATGCAATCAAAAGAACGCACCTAAGGGAAGTTCACCGCTTCATGGATGCGGTGAAATACTCCGGTTGTTTGATTAGACCCGTCTTCTTCACGCGAAGCGGATTCCACGGCGCTTGGAAGCGCTATAGGTCATTCTGAACGGCAAAGTTGAGGCGCCGCCTTCGTCGACGCCCGCTGAGGACCGGCCTAGTAATCTGCAAGCCGATCAAGAACAACCTAGTTTCTCTCAGCAGAAAGAGGCTGCAGCTCTTTTGCTTCCTCCTCCGCCAGCAATCTTAAAATGATCTTTCGCTTTTCCTCATCCGTCGTTTCTGCAAGCAGCTTGCGGCAGAGAAGAATATTTTCCTCGCGAACATAGCGTTGCATTGGAAAACTCCTTGCACGGGAGCGAAAGCAAACCAGCGGGTTTGTCGGCAAACGCCGGAGCCGGTTACAACGATGACGGATTTTAATAATGTTCTTGAGCCGGATAAAGCTTTATCATTCAGCTTTCAGAGCCAATGCTCCTACCATGGGTAGCGGTCACGATCCCGGGTAGCCTCATTAGCTGGGAAAACGAGGCAATACGGGGATACAGTAGATTTTTTAGCTAAGCTTTCCTTGCCGTGCCGGGAAGTGAAACCGTGTCGAGTAACGATCAGTCGTCGTCAAACAGCCTGTTCCGTGATGAGGAGTTGCAACGCGGAATTGACAAATCCGGGGTTGGCATCTGGGATCTCGATCTCTCGACCCGGAATCTGTTCTGGTCCAGCCCAGCGCGCATGCTTTTTGGAGTCTCGGAAAATGCTCCGGTCAGTTACGATCTTTTCCTCTCCCTGCTCCAGCCGGAGGATCGCGCGCGCACGGAATCGGCTATTCAGCGCTCGATCAAGACCGGGTGCAGGTTTGATCTCCAGTACCGGATCCTCGGGGCATCGGAAAGAGATCGCTGGATTCGAGCACGGGGTGGCCTCGTCACCAACGAGGGCGGAGTACCACGGCGCCTGAGTGGCGTGATACTCGACATTGACGATCAGAAGCTGATTGAAGAAGCTCTGATTGCGCGTGAGGATCACTTGCGCTCGATACTCGATACCATTCCCGATGCGATGATTGTTATTGATGATCACGGCATCATGCAGCACTTCAGCAGCGCAGCCGAACGTCTGTTCGGCTATTCAGAACGCGAAGTCATTGGCCGGAATGTCAGCATTTTGATGCCTGAACCGGATAGCAGCCGACACGACCACTATTTGGCCCGCTATCAATCCACCGGCGAGCGGCACATCATCGGCATCGGACGGGTTGTCACCGGAAAACGTCTGGATGGGGCCACCTTTCCAATGCACCTGTCCGTCGGCGAGATGCATTCAGGCGGAAAGCGGCATTTCACCGGATTTGTCCGCGATCTTACAGAGCATCAGCAAACCCAGGCAAAACTTCAAGAATTGCAATCCGAACTGGTTCACGTATCTCGCTTGAGTGCGATGGGCGAGATGGCATCTACTCTCGCACACGAATTGAACCAGCCGTTGGCCGCGATCAGCAACTACATGAACGGAGCTCGTCGCCTGTTGACCACCGATGCAGATCGCAACATCACGAAGATCGAACGGGCGCTGGATTGCGCTGCGGATCAGGCCATCCGTGCCGGTCAAATCATTCGACGGTTGCGTGATTTCGTCTCCCGGCGGGAGTCAGAGAAACGCGTCGAAAGCCTGGCGAAGCTGATGGAAGAAGCCGGAGCTCTCGGTCTCGCAGGCGCCCGCGAGCAGAACGTCATGCTGCGGCTTGAACTAGATGCGGAATGCGATCGTGTCCTGGTCGACCGCGTCCAGATTCAGCAGGTCCTGGTCAATCTCTTTCGAAACGCCCTGGAAGCAATGGCGGAATCACCAAAACGGGAACTTACCGCCTCCAGCAAGAAGTTGTCAGACGAGATGGTTGAACTGTCCGTATCGGATACCGGACATGGCTTCAACGAGGCTGCCGCTGAAAGCCTGTTCGAGACTTTCTTCACGACCAAGAAAACCGGTATGGGCGTGGGTCTCCCCATCAGCCGGTCGATCGTGGAGGCTCATGGTGGCCGGATGTGGGCCGAAACGAACGACTCCGGTGGCGCCACCTTCCGACTGACTTTGCCTATAGCGGCAACCGGGGATTTGCCAGATGTCGCATAGGGGAAATGTCTATGTCATCGATGACGATCCAACGATGCGGGACTCGCTCGATTTCCTGCTTGGCTCGGCAGATTTTAACGTCACGCTGTTCGATACTGCCGCCGACTTTCTCGATGCTCATTCCGGTCTTCTTTTTGGTTGCGTTTTGTCTGACGTTCGCATGCCTGGCATCAATGGAATGGATCTGCTTCGACGCCTCAAGGCCAGTGCTTCGCCCCTGCCCATCATCATCATGACCGGGCACGGGGATATCCCCCTCGCCGTCGAAGCGATGAAGTTAGGAGCGTTCGATTTTGTCGAAAAGCCGTTTGAAGATGAGCGGCTGATTGGAATGATTGAGGTCGCTCTCCAACAGAACCCGAATCATACGAAAAGTGACACTGTCTCGGCGGAGATCGCATCAAGACTAGCGACTCTCAGTCAGCGCGAACGTCAGGTCATGGACGGCCTCGTCGCAGGACTATCCAACAAGCTGATAGCCCGTGAACACAATATCAGTCCCCGGACGATCGAAGTTTACCGCGCAAATGTTATGACCAAGATGCAGGCACATAACTTGTCGGAGCTAATCCGGCTCGCCTTGCGCGCCGGCATCTTAAACGATTGAGATAAGTCAAGTCGCCCCATCCCTACAACCGTATTGTAGGTGATCATTGGGCTTCGTGGCATCAAATGACAGGGTCCACAATCATAAAGCACAGAGTATGCATTCTCGATGACGATCCTGCAGTGCTTCGGTCAATGCGATTTCTTCTTGAAATCCATGGGTTCACGGTTCGCACGTTCAGCGCCGCCAGGACGTTATTGGCTTCCATTGGTCCGGACGATGTCGACTGCCTGGTGATCGATTACAAGCTGCCCCAGATGAATGGACTGGATGTGGCAGCGCAACTCCGTCAACAGAATGTCGCGGTACCGATCATTCTCATTACCGGCTACCCCCCTCAGCATATGGCGGAGAAGGCCGCGGTCGTCGGAATAGACTATATTCTATTCAAGCCTCATCTCGAGGACAGCCTCGTGATGCGCATTCGGGAAGCCATTTTCCGCCAACGTCAAAACCACTAGAACTCCTCGCGGGGAAACTAAAGTCCGCCTTCGGACATTCCCGCTACCAAAAGAAGGAAGCGGGGCGAGCTATTTGTAGATAAGAGGAACGGCCGGATAAAATACATATCCCCAACTTCTGGCATTCAGGCCTCCCAGGCAGCCAAAACGAGTCCTCCGGCAAGCGCTACAGCGCTGATTCCTCCAACCAGCAGCCCGACTCTCCTGTTTCCTACCCAACCGGCCATGATCGCCTTGGAGATGGTGTTGACTGCAATTGCGACCATGATAGCATGAGCCGCTGTCTTCAAATCTACATCGCCCCCGGCCATGCGAGCGATCGAGATCGTGAGGGCGTCGACGTCCACGATTCCGGAAAGCGCGGCCACAACGAAGATGCCGACGCCCCCGAACATTCGACGCACCAGTTCCACGGCCAGCATCACGGCTACAAGCACCGCGGTCAACTTGATTGCGGTTCCAACGGCGAGAGGATTTTTGATCTGGAGTTCAGGCGTCTCCTGTTGGACGTTTCTGAACAAAAAGATAGCGGCCCCGATGCCGAGCACAGCGGCGGTGGTCAAGAGCGGCGGCAAAAGCGATACTAGCAGCGCGCCATTGAGCGCCACTGCAATGACGCCAGCACGCAGCATCATGACGACGCCAGCGACCAGAATACCTGCGCTCAGCAATCCGGACGATGATGGATGCTCGCGAGCCAGCTTCGCCAAAGCAAGAGTGGTGGCCGTGGATGATGCAAGCCCTCCGGCAACAGCCGCCATGACGACTCCAAGCCGATTTCCGAATGCTTTAATTCCTACGTAACCGGTAAATGAAATTGCCGCGATCATGATCGCGAAAAGCCATGTCTGATAGGGATTGATCGCTTTCCACGGATCGATCGTCCGATTTGGCAGTAGCGGCAACAGCAGGAATGACATCGCGAGCAAGGTCAGCACCGCCCGGATTTCCTGCCAGTTCAACGAACTGATCCACCGATGCAACGGCTCGCGTAACGCCAGCAGAACCGTCATGCCGACGGTGCAGGCGATGGCAAGTTGCAGATCTCCAACAACTGCCATGGTGCCGAGCAGGAACGTAAGCATTCCCGCGACAACCGACGTCACGCTGACACGGCCTTCGTTCCTGGCTTCCAGCCAATGAAAGGCCGTGAATGCTGCGATATATCCCAGAAAAACCCACCCGATGACCGAAGCGGTCGTTTGAAGCGCGATGACACCCGCAACGCCACCCAGGAGTCCGGAAAGCGCGAAAGTACGAAAGCCAGCGGCCCGCCGATTGTCTTCCGCATCGCGCCTTTGCCAGCCGCGCTCCAGGCCGACAAGCAGCCCAATGGCCAGGGCAACCGTAAGGCGACTCAGAGCTTCAGCATCCATGCCGGTCAACTTTCGCCCGAATCGACCCGGTCTCCATCGCTCAAAGCGGCAGCTCATCTCTGAGTTTCAGATGATCCACGATCCGCTCGGCCCCTGCAACATTCTCAATGAGCGCCTTCAGCGCCTTGCGTTGATTATTGTCGACAATCACACCCCATATTTGGACTTCACCGTTCGTTACCACGACGTCAACGATAGCTCCTGCCGCCCAGCGTTCCTTCCGAATCGCAGCAAGAATGTTGTCGCGGACACCTTGGCCGATATGGATGCTTTGATCGAACCTGCGCGCCACCGTTGCAAGGAGTTCGGCTTTCGAGATCATTCCCAGGACAGCGCCTTTAAGGACGACAGGAATCTGCGCAACGTGATGGCTCTCCATCAACGCAATCGCTTCGATTAGATCTGCATCCGGCGCTACGCACATCGGGTCTCGCGTCATAATCTCATCGACGCTTCGGCCATACGCGCGCGCAAAAGCCACTGCGCTCTCTCCTATCCCAAAAAATGCGTCGAACCATGGCCGATCTGTTGGCTCCGTCTCAAGTTCAACACGACGCAAAAAGTCGCCTTCCGACACAATACCGACGATAATGCCGGAATGATCGACGACCGGTAGCCCCCTCCGATTGGTTTCCATCAGGAGCCGAGCCGCATCAATCACCCGACAATTCGGCGCGACAGTTACCGCTGGCGCTCGCATCACTTCCGAAGCCTTCATGTGGACAACCCAACCATCGTTTTCTTTGCTTATCCGGCACGACGAGGCTGACGTCTTGATCCACATCAACGCGCATGCGCATGGATGGAAAGACTTTACGACGTCTTGAGCCTGAGCGCCGAGGCACGAAACTTTCGGATCATGGGCCGGACGAAACCGCCTCAAACTGGCTCGACGCGGTGTTCGAGGCAACTGACGCGTCTGGATGGAGCCCACCGAGCCTTTACGATACGCATCTGGCTCAGGACGTCCGTGTCATGGATCCTGAGCGAGCATCTCTGTTAGTGGACCACCAGAACCGGAACGTGCGCAGTAGCAACGACCTCGGCAGTCTGGCTGCCCAAAAGAACCCTCTTGATCCCACGGTACCCATGGGAGGCCATGACGATCAGGTCGCACCCCTGCTTCTTCGCCGCATCAACGATAGCCGCGGCCGGTAAGGCATTCGGGATATGGAGTGTCTCGACGGTCAGTCCCATTTCTTCTGCCGCCGCTTTCGCTGCGGAAAGAATAGCTTTTGCATGCCGCGTGTTGGCATCTTCGAACCGATCCGGGTCCATACCTGCCATACCCCACCTGCTTGCGCCAATGGAGGGAACCGGAAACTGCTCCGTCACAGTGATGATTGTAACCTTGCTGCCGTTTTCGTCGGCCAACGATAGACCATGGTCGACACCTTTCCACGCCAGCTCAGAGCCGTCAGTGGAAATAAGAATGTGAGTGTACATGGTACCTCTTCGCATTCAGCAATCCTGCGACGATCATAGCAATCACATCTGACCTCAACAAGAAGCCGCTGTGCCGTCCGCTTGGTTGTCGCGGTTTGACAATACGCCATGCAATGCCATCGCCTTATTGCCGCGGCCTCGTGCTCCTGCGTGTGTAGCCGGGGCGTTCTGACGAAAATTGTTTGAACCTTTTATCGGGCTCGAGTGCCTCATCATTACTGGGAATTTCAGAACCCAGTGCGTATTAGCCAGCGCCGCGCGGCGAACATAGTTCGCCACGCGGCGTTGTGCGTTTCGGATATGAGAATGACGATCAGATCATCAGATAAGAAAAATCGCCAACAGCACGACAATGGTGGCGGCGATACTCGCGAAGATTGTTCCCAATTTGATGAAGGCCTTATACGTTCTTTCGTGTTCCGGATAATCCATGCCTTCCGCCGTCGAATACACAGCTTCACTATGATCAGCCATTCACGTCTCCCGAAGTACGGTTGATCTTGCGTCCCTTCCGGCAGTGACCGGCGTTCCTGCGGCCGCCACCATGCGACGAGCCAATGATACATACATTTATTATGTATGTTTTGTTCTAGCACAAAGACACCAGTCGCCCTTCTCTCGCTAAAAATAAAAGGGGAGTTGAAGCCGTTGATCTCTTCATAAACGGCAGGAAAAATTCAAATGGCGATGGCGACTAACCCCGCTTCGGCGAGATTACTTCTGGCAACACCTACGTCGGCTAGATGATGCGACCATAAATGAGATCGCGACGGAAAAGCATCCGGCTTGGATCTTCCGGTTCGCATATCTTCCCGATGCGCGAACCGATAGACGATGACGAAAGTGGGGCTGTGGACATCGAAGCTGGATCGTCGCTCGATTTCCTCCAAACAGTCTACCGCGATCCATGCCAGCCAATCTCGCGACGGATGCGAGTCGCTGTTGCTGCGCTTCCGTTCGAGCTTCCGAAGTTGGCTGTCACGGCGACCCTGGGTCCGAATAGCGGATTTGCCGCTAGGTTCGAAGAGGCCATCGCACGAAGCGCGAAGAACTCAACCCGAGGATGGGGTAGCCATACAAATCTCGGGGCTTGTAGAATTTCAGTAAGCATTTGATTTCGTTGGTACAGTTGGGTGGGCTCGAACCACCGACCTCCTGTTCCACAGACAGGCGCTCTAACCAACTGAGCTACAACTGCATCCTGCTCGCGCACCCCAAAAAAAACAGTGCGAACGGGGCGGAAACTAGGTGCAACACTCCGCTTTGGCAAGGCCACAACGATCCGTTATCGCGGTGCCGCTTAGCCAATTTTATTTAGCGAAGGAACCCCGCCCTTTTATACCTGAATCTTATCGCGAGCTTGAGTCCCGCAGCGATCAGGCGTGGCTGGTCCAGCCGGTTTGGATCGGCAGGGAGGCGACACTGAAATAGTAAACCCGGGCCGAGAAGCCCGGGTTGGCAGCGGACGGCCGTTGGATCACGCAACCGGCTGAAACAGTTTCGACGCGCCAGTCCTGATCGGCTGGGCCGTTTCAACCGCGATTTTCTGAGTCAGTTCAGTCAATTCCTTGGCCTGGGCTGCAAATGTTCCGAATTGATTGCGGGCATGGGCGCTCCATAATTCGGTCGCGTCAGACAACGACTTGGCGCCGACCAGTGCCTGCAAGAAATCGAAGCCGGCGTTGGTGTTGGCCTGACCGAAATCGAGCAGTTTGGTGGAATAGGCATGAGCGCCTTTCGTTGCAGCGTTAAAAACGGCCTCGATAGCGCCGTTGCCGTCCTGCGCGGCTTCCTTGAACTTCGCGTAGTTATCGCGCGCCTGCAGGACACCCTTCTCGGCGAATGCACGCACCTCCTCGGGAACTTCAAAAGCATCGGTTGGATTAGCCATGTCAGTAATCCTTTTGCAGCTGTGAACACAGTGTGGCCTTGCAAACAACGATCGCCCTGCATCTCGGCTTGATTGCGAAGTGACGAGGCCAAGCACCTGCTTACCATGACATCTTTGTGCGACGCAATAATATATTGCGACGCAAAACATACCCGCCCGGCAAAAATCCTACGTCGGGATTTTGCGGTCTTGGACGCTCTTAAGCTTGAGGCTTCCCGGCTCCCAGGGCGGCCTGGCCCATCCTCTGCCCTATTTCGCTGGCCTGCTCGGTCAGGGCCTTCATTTGATCCCGCACATACTCGGTATTCAGCCGCATCACCTCCGATAGGTCCCTCGCGCGGAGGAGTTTCTCAGCATAGTCCAGTGACGCGGTCATATTCTGCTGGGCAAAGGAGATTGCCTTGCTGCTGATATCCCGAACGCTATCGCGAACCGCCTCGTTGCGCCCATCGATCGAATTGGCCGTTTGCTGGGCGCCGTCGAGAAAACTTTCAAGCGCCCTGCGCGCCTGCTCGAAACCCGCCTCTGCCATCGACTGCTTCTCGTTCGAACCTTCAAAATGCCGTCCCTGCTCACTCATGGTCGCCCTCTCCCTTTGTGGCTGTTTTTCCTGGATTCCGGTCCTCCGGTCTCCTGCACCACTCAACGTGCCGCCGACCCTGGAGGTCCATGACAACAGCCGAATTAAGGTTATCCCGGCTTTGGCGGGGATTGTGGGGCGCGAGCCGTGGACCTGAGCCGGGCCGGACGCGATACTGACGGTCTGTTAGGACTCCGGCCAATGAAAGCCGACATACGCAGCCGCGGAAGGCAAAACCTGAGACATTTCACGCGCGGTGCCCATGACTAGCGCCGACTTCCAGTTGCAGGGCATGATTGACCCACGGCTGGCCGCTCATGCAGCGGGCGCGCTGCCCGCATGGCTATGGTCGCCGGACGGCGCCCGCATCCTGTGGGCCAACCCGGTGGGAGTCTCTATTGTCGGAGCAATCAACGCCTCCGCTCTTGCTTCGCGAAACTTCGAGCCCGGCGATCCTCGCCGATGGCAGGTCGCGCAGCTCGCAAGCCGGCTGTCGCCCACAGGCGCCGAGCGGCTCGAACGAATGCGGGGCTATGCCGGGCTGGGAAACCTTCTCACCTGCGCCTGCTCGCGGCTCGATTTTCCGGGGATCGGCAGCGCCATTCTGGTCCGGGCCGTAGAGCCGGCCGGTCGCGGCATGCCGCTGGTCGAGCGATTGCAGCGGCTCGTGGACGGCGTCGATCGGCCTGTGGCGGCATTCTCGCGCGACGGCCTGTTCCTCGCCGCCAGCGACGCGGCACGGCCACTATTCGGCTTCCGCAGTCTCCCCGAGGCCGGGCTGGACAGCTTGCGCGATAACGCGCTACGCGAGGGGCGCGCCGAGACCTCGACCGGAGTGTGGCGGTTAGTGCTGCAACGTGTCGGAAGCGACGGCGATATCGGGCTTGTCGCCCTGCTGGAGCCGAACGTCCCGGGTCGTTTCTCGACTCACGCGCCAGCAGGGTTGACTGAACCGGAGGCCGAGCTTCCATTGCCGAACAGCGCGACGGTTTCACCGATGCGAGCCGTGGGGCCACGGCCCGAGCCGGACCATCGCCCATTGCGTGATTCTCCGCTGCGGAGGCGTCATCCCTTGCGCTTCATGTGGCGGATGGATGCCGAAGGCCGCTTCTCGTTCGGATCCGACGAATTCACCCGCATCATCGGAATGCGAACAACATCAGTGTTCGGCCGGTTGTGGAGCGAGATCACGGAGATATTCGGATTCGATCCTGAAGGCCGTGTCGCAAAAGCGGTTGAAACCCGTGAGACCTGGAGCGGCATTTCGTTGCTTTGGCCCGCGGATGGATCGGACACAGGCCTGCGTGTCGAACTGTCGGGGCTTCCGGTCTACGACCGCGCGCGCAATTTCGTCGGCTATCGTGGCTTCGGCGTCTGCCGCGATCGTGAAGGCTTGGCTCGGCTCGCGGCAAACCGGCGCAACGATTTTCTGTTCAGCGAAACCTCCCATCCGGCGCCGGCAAACCCGGCGACTTCCGCCGACGCCCGCCCCTCCGAACCCCTTCAGCAACCAGCAGAACCGGACACCACCGTGGAAACGCCCAAGAATGTCCTGCCGTTCAGGCCTCCGGTCGACTTGAACCCGCCCCCCCTCACGCCTGTCGAAAACAACGCCTTCAACGAACTGGCGCGCCAGCTCTCAGCCCGACTGGAGGGCGAGGCCGACGATGCCGCCGCGCCTGGAACGGACGCCGAGCAGCCGGGTGTGTCCGAGCCGCCCGACGCCAGCCGAGAGCAATCAGCGACCGAACCCACACCGCAAGCCACCCTCGCGAGCGACAACCTGATCTGCGACCTGCTTCCAAGCGGCGTGATGATCTACCGAGCCGGCCGCGTGCTATACGCGAACCCGGCGTTTCTCGCGCAGGTCGGCTACGGCAGTTTTCAGGCGCTGCAAGAGGCGGGCGGGCTCGATGCCCTGCTGGTGCAGGCCGACATGCCCGACGCCGTCAACACGCCGCCCACAGGCTCTCACGTCACGGTCTCGGCAACGCCGCCGTCGGGCGCGCCGCAACAGCCGATCACAGCCCGGCTTTTCGAGGTCTCCTGGGATGGCGAGCCCGCGAACGCCTTGATATGCGGCGGCACATCAGCGCCCTCTCGTATCGGACATGCGAACGCCGAGGAGCTTGCCACCATCGTCGACATCGCGGCCGAAGGCATCCTGATGTTCGACGACGGCGGACGCATCACCGCTTGCAACCGCAGCGCTGAAACGCTGTTCGGGCATTCCGGCGACAATCTCACGCAGCACAATCTTGTCGATCTCTTTGCGCCCGAAAGCCAGGGCGCGGTTCGGGATTACCTCAAGAGCCTCATGCACGACGACGACGCAAGCCTGCTCGATCATGGCCGCGAGGTGTTAGGCCGCGCGCGCGAGGATGGCCTGATCCCGTTATCGATGATAATGGGCCGGACCCAAGCTGAGGGCCCCAACTTTTTCGCCGTGTTCCGCGACCTCTCGCAGTCGAAGAAAGCCGAGACCGAGCTTTCACAGGCGCGACGTCAGGCCGAGCGCGCGGCGAACGCCAAGGCCGACGTGCTGGCGCGGATCAGCCACGAAATCCGGGCGCCACTGAATTCCATCATCGGGTTCGCCGAGGTGATGATCGATGAAAAATTCGGCTCACTCGGAAATGAGCGTTATGTCGAGTACATGAAGGACATTCGCGCCTCGGGCGAACGCATCATCGCCTTCATCGACGACCTGCTCGACCTGTCGCGGATCGAAACCGGCAAACTCGATCTCGCCTTCGTGAATCAGAATCTCAACGAGATCGTCGAGCAATGCGTCGCGGTGATGCAGCCGCAGGCCAATCGCGAGCGCATCATCATACGGACCTCGCTCGCGCACACGCTGCCGCCGGTCGTCGCCGACGCACAGGCGCTGCGTCAGATCACGCTTAACCTGATCGGAAATTCGATCCACCTGGCCAACGCCGGCGGACAGGTCATCGTCTCGACAGCAATCACTGATTTCGGCGACGTGGCATTGCGCGTCCGAGACACCGGACAGGGCCTCAGCGAAAACGAGCTGGCCGCGGCGACGGAGCCGTTCCGCACGCCCGCGCCGAGTGACCAGGCTTCGAAGAGCGCGGGCGTCAGCCTGTCGCTCACCAAGGCGTTGGTGGAGGCCAATCGCGCTCAGTTCCATATCAAAACCGGACCACACTCCGGCACCCTGATCGAGGTGGTTTTCGCACAAACGGACGCGCCGGCCCGGAGCTGAACTCCAAGTTGGATGCGTTTTCTCGCAAATCCCTTGTAGCGCCGCTGTCGCGTCCCCGTCCTCAAGCGCTCTTCAGCGCGACGCGATATTCAGCTTCGGTCTTGGCCCTGACCTCATCCAGCGTGACGCTGTCGGCGAGTTCGATCAGCGTCATGCCATCCTCGCCATGCTTGTCGATGGTGAACACCGCAAGATCGGTAACGACCATATCGACAACCCTTTCGCCGGTCAGCGGCAGCGTACACCGCTTGAGCAGCTTGGGACCATCCTTGGCGGAATGCTCCATCACGACGACGACGCGCTTGACACCGGCAACGAGATCCATCGCGCCGCCCATGCCCTTGACCATCTTGCCGGGGATCATCCAGTTGGCGAGATCGCCGTTCTGCGCCACCTGCATCGCGCCGAGGATCGAGAGATCGATATGGCCGCCGCGCACCATGCCGAACGAGTCGGCTGAAGAGAAGTAGCTGGTGGTCGGCAATTCCGTGACGGTCTGCTTGCCCGCGTTGATAAGATCGGGATCCTCCTCGCCTTCATATGGAAACGGCCCCATACCAAGCATGCCGTTCTCGCTCTGGAGCTGAACGTCGATATTGTCGGGAATGAAGTTCGACACCAGCGTCGGAATGCCGATTCCGAGATTGACGTAATAGCCATCGCGCAATTCCTTGGCGGCGCGCGCCGCCATCTGCTCGCGGGTCCAGGCCATGGGGCTCTCCTGTCACCTTGTCATCATTGCAAGGAGCTTAGCGTGCTTCCCGGGGATCATGCCGCCGCCGGGCGTGGACGGGTATTGCGGAATTCGATGTGCTTCCTGGCGCCGCCGACCTCGACGATGCGCTTGACGAAGATGCCGGGAGTATGGATGTGATCGGGATCGATCTCGCCTGCGGGCACCAGATGTTCGACTTCGGCGACGGTCACCTTCGCGGCGGTCGCCATCATCGGGTTGAAGTTCCGCGCCGTCTTGCGATAGACCAGATTGCCGGCAGTGTCGCCCTTCCAAGCGTGGACGATGGCAAGATCGGCGAACAGCCCTCGCTCCATGAGATATTTCTCGCCGTCAAATTCCTTCACCTCCTTGCCCTCGGCAATGAGAGTGCCGACGCCGGTTCTTGTGTAGAATGCCGGAATGCCGGCGCCACCCGCGCGAATGCGCTCAGCCAGCGTCCCCTGCGGATTGAATTCAAGTTCCAGATCGCCTGCGAGATACTGCTGGGCGAAAAGCTTGTTCTCGCCGACGTAGGACGAAATCATCTTCCTGATTTGCCGGGTTTCGAGCAAACGGCTCAGTCCGATACCATCGACGCCGGCGTTGTTCGACACGAAGGTGAGTTCCTTGACTCCTGAGTCACGAATGGCATCGGACAGCGTTTCCGGGATGCCGCACAAACCGAATCCGCCGGACATGATCATCATGCCGTCTCTAAGGAGGCCATCGAGGGCCGATTTGGCGTCAGGGTAGACTTTGTTCATGAGCTGCGACCTGCAAGGAGGAAGGCGCCATTACCGGCGCGGGGCAGGATTAGAGAGGAGTATTAGGCAAAATCCTACTGGGGCGTCAATTGGAGGCAGAACCGTCCTGGGGGAACGAATTCGACATCCGTATGCCCACATTGCAGCAAATCCCGGCAGGCGAACGTATGTATAAATGTCAAAATCGAACTATTGGTGGCCTTGAAAGCGTCAAGAAAACCAATCAAATTGCGGGCGCTGCAGGACGGCGTCGGACCGGTCTTGCGACCGTCAACCAACTCCGGACATGTCATTGACGATGGCCCAAGGAATGAAGCGCCTGGGAATATCGGTCGCGGCCATTCTGGGAGTTGCGGTGATCGGCCTGACGGCGCTGATCTCCATGTCGCGGCTGCTCGACCACGACGCCTTGCGAGACGCCGTCGAAAGTCAGATCCGCACGGTGACGGGGCTCGACTTCATCGCAAATGGCCGCATCGACGTCTCGGTTTTTCCCGCCAGCTATGTTTCCTTCCATGATGTCCGCATCAAGGGCAGCGACGCCGATGCTCCGGCGCTCAGCGTCGAGGTGCTGACCGCCAATCTGCGCCTGCTTCCGCTGCTCATGCAGCATTTCCAGATCGCCGACGTCATGTTGCTGCACCCTTACATCCGCGTTAAGCGCGCTGCCGACGGCCGCAGCAACTGGACTCCCTTTGTGGAAACGATTGCCCGAAACATGAAGCCGGGCGCCGACAGCCCGGTCTCGTTCTCGGAAATCCAGATCCAGAATGGCGAACTCAGCTATGAGGATGCCGCCGGTGAGATTTCCGAAAACCTCGGCGGTATCGACCTGTCACTGGCGTGGCCGTCGATTTCCCGCTCATTCGCAGCGACTGGACAGTTCGACTGGCGCGGCGAACGCGTCGACGGCAGCATCGGCCTCAGTGATTTTCTCGCAGCGCTATCTGGCGAACGATCCGGCCTGAAGATCAAGGTCACCAGCCCCCGGCTGAAATTCGCGTTTGAAGGCACGGTCGCCAATCCGATCAGCCTCATGATGGAAGGTACGCTCTCCGCCGATAGCGCTTCCTTGCGCGAGGCGTTGCGCTGGATCGGACGGCCTCCTCCCGGCAGCAGCGGGTTCGATCGCTTCGCTCTGAAGGCGCGCGCCAGCTTGATCGGCTCGTCGCTTGCGCTTACGAACGTCAACCTCGAGATCGACGGCAATGTCGCCGAAGGCGTGATGACCTACGCCAACAACGGACGGCAGACCCTGCAGGCCACGCTGGCTGCCGGAACGCTGGATTTCACGCCCTATGTCAAAACGATCCGGCTGCTCGCCGGAGGAGCCCGCGACTGGAACCGGCAGATGTTCGATCTGCAAGCGCTGTCGGCGACTGACCTCGATATGCGGCTTTCGGCGGCGAAAGTCATCGTCGGCTCCACCAGGCTCGGCAAAACCGCGCTTGGCGCCAATCTCCGCAACGGATCGCTGGCGCTCAGCATCGGCGAGGCGCAAATCTATGACGGTATCGCGAAGGGATCATTCGGCATCTCGCATGCCGAGGCGGCCGCCGATGTGAAGGCGCAGTTTCAGCTTATCGATGTCGATCTGCAAGCCTGCGTCAGCGATCTGTTCGGCACCGGCCGGCTCTCCGGGCGGGGAAACCTGAATGTTTCGCTAGAGGCCAACGGATCGAGTCCGTATGGGCTGGCGCAATCGCTCGACGGAACAGCGACTTTAACCGGTCATGACGGCGCCATCAGCGGATTCAATGTCGAGCACCTGCTGAAGCGGCTGGAGCGGCGGCCGCTTTCCGGCGGCGGAAATTTCCGCAGCGGAAAGACGCCGTTCGACAACCTCAGTATCGCCCTCAATTTCAACGACGGTGTCGCGGTCGCGACCGACGTGCGCGTCGAGGGGCCGAAGGCGCGTCTCATCCTAACTGGCACCGCCTCGGTGCCCGCGCGAGACTACGATCTCAAGGGCATCGCGAGCCTGACGTCATCAGCGGGCGCCGACAGTTTCGAACTGCCGTTCGTGGTTCAGGGACCATGGGATGATCCGCTGGTCTTTCCCGATCCGGAAAGCCTGATACGGCGATCCAAGGCGTCGGCGCCGCTGCTCGACGCGGTCAGGGACCGCAAGACCCGCGACGCGGTCCGCTCGGTGATCGAGCATCTGACGGATCAGAAGGCGGTCCCCGCGGCAGCCGTTCCGGATTCCCCGACCGGAGCCGGAACATCGCGCGCAAACTGACGTTCCCCGCAAGCTCTTTTCCTCAAACTGACATCTACAGCGGTGCGGCGCTTTCACCCTGCCGGCTCGAGAGCTTTGAAGCCAGCGACGCCGCCACGATGATGACCGCGATCGATCCGACGATGAGTGTGCAGATCGCATTGATCTCAGGCTTCACGCCGAGGCGCACCTCCGAATAAATCCGGATCGGGAGCGTCGTGGAGCCGGGGCCGGTGGTGAAGCTCGCAATCACCACGTCGTCCATCGACAGCGTAAACGCAAGCATCCAGCCCGCGACGACCGACGGAAGGATCAGCGGCAACGTCACTTTGACGAACGCCCGAAAGGGGTCGCAGCCGAGGTCCATCGCAGCCTCCTCCAGGCTTCGATCGAGCGATCCGAGTCGCGACTGCACCACCACGGCGACGAAGCACATGGTCAGCGTGGTATGAGCAATCGTGACCGTCCAGAAACCGCGCTGCGCATCGACAGCAACGAACAGCAACAGCAAGGACAGTCCCGTGATCACCTCGGGCATCACCAGCGGGGCGTACAGCATTCCCGAAAACAGCGTGCGTCCATGGAAGGCGCCGGCACGCGTCAGGGCCACGGCAGCCAGTGTTCCGAAAACCGTCGCGGCCGTGGCCGACACCGCGGCAACGCGCAGGCTCATCGCAAGCGCTGACAACATTGCCCCATCGTTGAAAAACTCAACATACCAGCGCACCGACCATCCGCCCCAGACCGTCACCAGCCGCGACGCATTGAACGAATAGATCACGAGAATGACGATAGGCAGGTACAGAAACGCCAACCCGAGCGCGAGCGAGGTAATGTTGAAAGGCGACAGCCTGGCGAGCGCGGACGTTGCCATCATTGCGCCCCTTCCAGCCGGCGACGTTGAACTCGCTCGTAAACAAGAAGCGGCGCCAGCAGCAGCACCAGCAGCACGACGGCGAGCGCCGACGCCACGGGCCAATCGCGGTTGGTAAAGAATTCCAGCCACAGGGTCTGCCCGATCATCGGCGAAGCCGACCCCGCGAGCAGATCCGGAATCACGAACTCCCCGACAATCGGAATGAAGCACAGCAGCGCGCCCGCGCCGATCCCCGGAAGCGACAACGGCGCCGTCACCAGCCAGAACGTCGTCAGACGCGAGCCGCCGAGGTCGGCGGAAGCCTCAAGGAGCGCGGGATCGATCTTCGCCAATGTCGCGTAAAGCGGCAGGATCATGAAGGGCAGATAGGAGTAGACGATTCCGACATACATCGCGGCGTCGGTGGACAGCCACACGAGGGGGGCGCTGACGAGGTGCAGCGCCACCAGCACCTTGTTCAGGATGCCGTCGTGCTGGAGAATGTTGATCCACGCGTAGACGCGGATCAGAAAAGAGGTCCAGAACGGCACGATCACCAGGATCATCGCAACTGGTTGCGAGCGCGCCGGCAGGCGCGACATGCCGTAAGCAATCGGATAGCCGACCGCGAGCAAAATCGATGTCGAGACCAAAGCGACGACAACGCTTCGCAGGTAAGACAGGGCATAAAAATGATCCGACGCCAGCAGCCGGAAATTGTCGAGCGACAGCGCCGCGATGGCTGCCTTGAAGGCGGCCACTCCTCCGGCCGGATCGAACACCGGCAGATAAGGCGGCTGCGCTATCACCGCGTGCGACAGGCTGATCTTCAGCACGAAGCCGAACGGCAGCAGGAAAAACAGCAGCATCCACAGAAACGGCGCAAGCGCCGCCCTGCGCGCGGGAACGGAAAAAAGACGCCGCCCGCTCATCGGTCGAGCACCATGCAATCGTCTGGCGCGAAATACGCCACCACGCGCTGCGCCGTATCGTAAGCATTGGTCTCCAGCCGGACGGTGTTGGCGACCGACGCATGCAGCAGCGCGCCGCGATCAAGCCTGATCTGATAGCGAGTCTGACCGCCAAGATAACTGATGCCGGCAATGACGCCTTCCATGCGGTTGATCCCATCCGCATGGCCCGCATCGGGTGTCGCCTCGCCTCGCGACAGGCGAACCTTCTCCGGGCGTATTGCGACGCAGACCTGATCCGTCGTCAGCGCCTGCAAGGGCACTGCCGCCGTCACCTGTCCGGCTGCCTGCGTTGCGACCGTCACGCGGCCGGCGACGCGCGACTCCACCTCGCCATCGATGATGTTAATTCCGCCGACGAACTCGGCAATCCAGCGGGAATTCGGCGCCTCATAGAGCTGTCGCGGCGTCGCCACCTGTTGCAGACGCCCCGCATTCATGACCCCGATACGGTCCGCCATCATCATCGCCTCCTCCTGATCGTGGGTGACGATGATGAAGGTCATGCCGAGCTGGCGCTGCAGCCGCATCAATTCGGCTTGAGTGTTCTCGCGCAGCTTCTTGTCGAGCGCGGCCAGCGGTTCATCGAGCAGCAAAAGCCGTGGGCGCCGGGCAAGCGCGCGCGCCAGCGCCACGCGCTGCCTCTGGCCGCCGGAAAGCTGCTCCGGCTTGCGCTTTTCCATGCCCTCCAGACTCACCAGCGCCACCATCTCCGCGACGCGCGCATCGATCTCGGCACGCGGCAGGCTCGCACGCCTCAGCCCGAACGCGATGTTGTCCCGCACGGACAGATGAGGAAACAGTGCGTAGTTCTGGAACATCATGTTGACCGGACGCCGGTGCGGCGGAACATTGGAGATGTCCCGACCGTCGAGAAGGATGCCCCCGCTATCGAGCGTCTCGAATCCGGCAAGCATCCGGAGCAGCGTGGTCTTGCCGCAGCCGCTCGGCCCCAGCAGAGCAAAAAACTCTCCCGCCTTGATATCGAGCGACAGACGATTGACCGCGGTAAACCCGCCAAAGCGCTTGACGACCGCATCGACCTGTAACAACGGCAGATCGGCCGGTGCGGCCGCTTCAGAGCCATGTCTTGCCTCGTTCGTCATTCCATCCCGTCTCGTTCGCAATGAAGGCTATAGCGTTTTCAAGCGAAGCATGTCTTTGGGTCAAGCCTGAGGACATGCTTCACCTGAAAACGCTATAAATGACGGGCCGGCGCGAATCGCGCTCCGGTGATCGGAAAACAGTCCGGATTACAAATGGACAGGGTTGAGTGTGTGGTCGTGGGCGCAGGCGTGATCGGGCTTGCGGTCGCGCGGCGGCTCGCGCGAGCCGGCCGCGAGGTTGTCGTTCTCGAAGCTGCGGACAACATCGGAACGGCAACGTCGTCGCGCAACAGCGAGGTGATCCACGCCGGCATTTACTATCCCGCCGGCAGCCTGATGGCGCGGACCTGCGTCAGCGGCCGCCCGGCCCTCTACACTTATTGCCGGGAGTACGGCATTCCACACCGCATTTGCGGCAAGCTGATCGTCGCGACCACCGAATGCGAGGTCGACAGGCTGCGGGCCATCAGAGCACACGCGGAGGCCAATGGCGTCAAGGACATCCAGCTCCTGAGCGCTGACCAGGCTCGTGCGCTCGAACCGGCGCTGCACTGCGTCGCCGCGCTGCTATCTCCGTCGACGGGCATTATCGACAGTCACGCCTTTATGCTGGCCTTGCGCGGTGACGCCGAGCGGGACGGCGCGACGTTCGCATTTCTGACCCCCTTATTGAGCGCCAGGGCGACGCCTCATGGGCTGGAAATCGAAACCGGCGGCGACGCGCCGATGACGCTCGCCTGTGATCTGCTGATCAATGCCGCCGGCCTGAGCGCTCCGGCGGTGGCGCGCCGGATCAAAGGCATGCCCGTTGGCCGGATTCCGCCGGCCTATCTCGCCAAGGGAAGCTATTTCAGTTGTAGCGTCCGTGCGCCGTTTTCGCGCCTGATCTATCCGGTCCCCGAACCCGGCGGCCTTGGTGTGCATCTCACGCTCGACCTCTCCGGCCAGTCCCGCTTCGGCCCCGATGTCGAATGGATCGAGATACCGAATTATGACGTCGACCCGGAGCGGGCGACCCGCTTTTACCCGGCGATCCGGCGCTATTGGCCTGAACTGCCTGACGGCGCCCTGATCCCGGCTTATTCTGGAATTCGCCCCAAGATCGTGCCGCCGGCGGTGGCCGTGCAGGACTTCATGATCGAGGGACCCGCGGACCATGGCTTGCCCGGGCTGATCAATCTGTTCGGAATTGAGTCGCCCGGCCTCACCTCGTCACTTGCGATCGCCGATCATGTCGCTGCCTTGGCCGTGAAATAGCGGACAAAGCAGGCGACAATTATCAGACGGAGCCGTCCCCCTGGGCGATAGCTGGCACTATCGTCCGGGCGGCTCTGCCCGTGCGAACGGCAGCAGCAGCAACGACGCTCCTGACTCCGCGACCCTTGAAGTGAGAGGCTGGGAGTTTAGTGGACGGTCCCCGCCGTGCAGAACTTGAGTCTTTCGATCTCGTCCTTAAGCATCAGTTTTCGGCGCTTCAACTCGGCAATCCTCAGGTCGTCGGTGGAAAGGTGCCTGAGAGCATCGTGCAATTCGCTGTCCAGGATTCGATGTTTCCGTTCCAGTTCAGCGAGATGCGCCTGAATTGCCATTCGAACCTCCTCGGTGAGATGAGACCTCAGATTCGCCCGGAACGGTAAAGTCTACATGAACCGCGACGACTGTCGATAGGCCAAAAAAGCCCACCAATCATATTTGCGGGATTGTGAGAACACGCCACCGGCTAAAGCCGGTGGCTTCGACGAGCGAATTTAGCGCTCAGAATTTTATACGCATCCACAACGAGTTCAGTTGACGCCCGGCTGCTACCTCCAGGATTGCATCTCAACAGTTGGCCGTTATGAAATGCTGGTGGTCGGGCGAGGGAGGTGAGCGTTGATCGCGGTAGGAACTGGGTTGCGTTGCGGTCTCGCCGGGATGTTGGTGGGACTGGTCCTGGCGGGCGGAAACATGGCAGCACGGGCGGCCCCACCGGGCGCGTGCAAGCAATCAACTAACATAGACAAGAAAATCGCAAGCTGCACGGCGTTTCTCGCGCGCAAGACCAGCGTGCTCGACCGCATTCTCGCGCTTGATTGGCGGGCAAATGCGTGGGTCGAAAAATCGCAATACGATCGCGCCATCGCCGACGTAACCGAAGCGCTGGCGCTGGTGCCGCGCACGCGTGGACTGCGCGGTCTCCACGTAATCTACGCAAAACGCGGAGAGGCATTCGCAGGAAAGGGCGACCTTGAAAGTGCCTTGCAGGATTATGGAGCTGTCCTGCGGCTCAAGCCAGGCGATTATGGTGCACGTAACAATCGCGCGCTTATCTACAGGCGGCAGCGCAAATTCGCCTTAGCGCTGGCCGATTACGATGCCGTGCTCAAGGCGAATCCGCGCTATGCGATCGCTTTCAATAATCGCTCCATTGTTCACAATGAACTTGGAAATTTTGAGAAGGCGATTGCCGACGCAACGCGGGCCATTCGCATTGATTCGAAATTTGGAAATGCTTACGCTAGCCGCGCCGGGTACTTTCAGCGCCAGGGCGACCTCGTGCGGGCGCTGGCGGACGCCGATCAGGCCGTCAAATTGCGGCATCCCCGCGCCAGTCATGGTCGCGCACAGGAGGGGGCGCTAGCGACGCGGGCCGATATCCATCGGACGATGGGGAATCTGCCGCTGGCGCTGGCCGATTGCGAGCGGATGCAAGCGATCGACGCGGACTACGTTCCCACGCTGGTCTGCTTCGGCAAGACCTATGAGAAGATGGGGGACATCGACCAGGCGCGGACCTGGTATGAACGGGCCATCGCCTCGCGAAACGAGCGCCGGTTTGAGTCAACGTCCACAGATGATCGTAAGGATGCCGAAGCGCGTCTCGCCGCGCTCAACAGCGGCGTGCCGCCACCCGCTCCTGTTGTGACCTCGGCGCCCGTGACGAAGATGCCGGCCAACGCCAAGAGCGTGGCCACGGCTCCAATCACTGCCAAGATCGTCAACGAGCCGATTGCCAACGAGCGGCTGGAAACCTCTGCCCGACAGGGCCGGCGCGTCGCGCTGGTGATCGGCAATTCCGCCTATCGCAGCGTCTCGGCGTTGACGAACCCGAAAAACGACGCCACTGTCATGGCGGCGGCGCTGCGCAATATGGGGTTTGCGTCCGTCACACTTGCGCTCGACGCCACGCGCGAGACCATGGTGGATCATCTGCGCCGCTTTGCTGAGGAAAGCGAGACCGCTGACTGGGCAATGGTCTACTACGCCGGCCATGGCATCGAGGTGCAGGGCCAGAACTACCTGATCCCGGTCGACGCCAGGCTTGCTGCCGACCGCGATGCACAGTTCGAGGCCGTGCAACTCGATCAGGTCATGGGCGCGATGGAGAGCGCGAAGAAGCTCCGACTGGTGATCCTCGATGCCTGCCGCGACAATCCGTTCGCGGCAAAGATGCGCCGCGTCGCCGCGCCGCTGGTCGCCTCGGTACGCGGCGCGGTCGGGGTTGCGCGGGGCCTTGGCGAGGTGTCGGTGAGCGGCGCATCACTTGTCGTCTTCGCCGCCAAACACGGCCAGACCGCGCTCGACGGCGACGGAGCCAATTCGCCGTTCGCTTCGGCCTTGGTCCAGCGTATTGCGACGCCGGGCGTCGAGATTAACAAGGTTTTCCGGCTGGTGCGTGACGATGTGCTGGACGCCACCGCCGGCCGGCAGGAGCCTTACACTTATGGTTCACTGCCTGGACGCGAGGATTTCTTCTTCGTCGCGGCGAAGTAGGATCCCCAATCGGGGCATCGCCGTTCTTCCTTCGACGCTGTCGATCCATACCTCCAAAGACATAGCGACGTGGATCTGGATCAATAGAGCGTCGGGTTGATCCCAGAAAAGGGACGCTAAAAATGAGCCGGGCGCAGGGAACCCGCCAACTTGCGCGCGGCGCGAGCAAGGGAGATAATTCGCGAGCTGGAATTCCAACCCTTCGCAAACCGTTCGCGATTCGAGTCAGTACGTCATCATGACCGACGAAGAAGAGCGCGAACTCGGAGCTGAGCTCGCGCGGCTGCAACAGGAACACCGCGACCTGGACGCCGCCATTGATGCACTGCATCAATCGCCTGCGCCCGATTTGCTGCGGCTACAGCGGCTGAAGAAGCGCAAGCTGCAGTTGCGCGACCGCATCTCCTTCATCGAAGACCAGATCACGCCAGATATCATTGCCTGAACGGCCCCGCTCGTTCCGCTCTCACTCGTTCCGCCGCCGTTGCGCCTTGCGACGGTCGGGGACCTAGCCGCTTTAGGTGTCTTTTTCATCATTGCAAGGCTTGCCGCCGTTCACCAAGAAGGGATAGTTCATTCCCGGCTGGTTGCCTCGCCAAAACGCCTTCCCGTAACCCGAATCAGTTTCTGGATTCCCGACGAAACAAATAAATAAATGACCGCCGTTGTCGCCATCATCATGGGAAGCCAGTCGGATTGGGAGACCATGCGCCACGCCGCGGAAACATTGGCCGCGCTCGGCGTCGCCAGTGAAAGCCGGATCGTCTCCGCGCACCGCACCCCTGACAGACTGTTTGCATTCGCCAGGGGCGCCAAGGCCGAGGGGTTCAAGGTCATCATCGCGGGCGCGGGCGGCGCGGCGCACCTTCCCGGCATGACGGCATCGCTGACGGAGCTTCCGGTGCTCGGCGTGCCCGTCGAATCCAGGACGCTTGCCGGGGTCGATTCACTTTATTCCATGGTGCAGATGCCGGCCGGCGTCCCGGTGGGAACGCTCGCGATCGGCAAGGCCGGCGCCATCAATGCGGCACTGCTGGCGGCGAGCGTGCTGGCGCTCAATGACCCGCCGCTCGCCGGCCGCCTCAAGGCATGGCGCAGGCGGCAGACGGATGCGGTGGCCGAGCGCCCGGAGGAATCAGCGTGAGCGGTTCCCGGCGGCTGGCTCTAAAACCGGGCGGCACCATCGGAATTCTCGGTGGCGGCCAGCTCGGCCGGATGCTGGTTCTGGCGGCCGCACGCCTCGGCCTCAAGTGCCAGGTGTTCTCGCCGGACCCGGACTCCCCGGCGTTCGACGTCGTGCAGAACGCCACCTGCGCCGAATACGCCGACGTCGAGGCGCTGGAGTTGTTCGCGGCCGACGTCGACGTCATCACCTATGAATTCGAGAATGTTCCGGCGGCGACCGCGATGGTCCTCGCCGCGCGCCGGCCGGTGCTGCCGGATCATCGCATCCTGGAAACCGTGCAGGACCGCCTGCTTGAAAAGAATTTCGTCACCGGCCTCGGTATC
Source organism: Nitrobacter sp. Nb-311A (assembly GCF_000152905.1). GTDB lineage: Bacteria > Pseudomonadota > Alphaproteobacteria > Rhizobiales > Xanthobacteraceae > Nitrobacter. Next base: position 62,123 of record NZ_CH672418.1, on the reverse strand, counting down.
GCAACCGCCGCCTATGCCGCCGCGGCGTCGGCGCAGGGGCTTCGCGAAGCCGTCAAAGCCGTCGGCCTGCCCGCCGTGATCAAGACCCGCCGCTTCGGCTACGACGGCAAGGGCCAGGCCATCATCCGCGCGGGCGACGACCTGGACCAGGTGTGGAGCGATCTCGGCACCAAGTCGGCGGTCGTGGAAGCCTTCGTGCCGTTCGAACGCGAGATTTCCGTGATCGCCGCGCGCGGGATCGACGGCGGCGTCGAATGTTTCGACGTGACCGAGAACGAACATCACGATCACATCCTGAAATATTCGCGCGCGCCGGCCGCAATTCCCGATGCGCTCGCCGCGCAGGCGCGCGACACGGCCGGGAAAATTGCCGCCGCGCTCGATTATGTCGGCGTGCTGGCGGTGGAGATGTTCGTGGTGCCCGGCGCGAGCGGGCCGACGCTGCTCGTCAATGAGATCGCGCCGCGCGTCCACAACTCGGGCCACTGGACGCTCGACGGCGCCTCGGTCTCGCAATTCGAGCAGCACATCCGCGCGGTCGCCGGCTGGCCGCTCGGCAAGCCGGTCCGGCACGGCAGCGCCGTCATGACGAACCTGATCGGCAAGGAGGTCCTCGATTACGGGAAGTGGCTCACCGTGCCCGGCGCCGCCGTTCATATCTACGGCAAGGGCCCCCCGCTCCCCGGCCGCAAGATGGGCCATGTGACCGAGGTGCATGTGACGGAGGCCGAGGGCCGCGACTGACAATGGTGCTCACGCTGAAACGCTCGTCATGCGCGGACAGGTCACCGGCTCTCACGGATCAAGGATGATCGGAGCGAACGGCAGCCGATGTTGGTGACGACGGCGCGGAATGAGACTGGCGCGACAAGGTAACGGAAACCATCATTCCTGTACGGCGTTTTCGAGCAGAGGGATACCGGTTCGCGTGAAGAAAACGCGTCAAATCAAAAAGCGAGAGTCTTTCACCGTTTCCGTGAAGGATTTTAGAACTGGAACGTCGTCGACAGCAGGAACGTGCGCGGTTCGCTCAAATTCATGTACCATGTGTTTGAAGTTGCCCAGTAGTTCCTGTCGAGAACGTTGCGGATGCTTGCCCGGACGATGATCGGTTTCCAGCCCGGCTGCCTGATCGTATAGCGCGCGTTTAGATCGATCCGGTACCAGCTATCGACCCTCTGGGTGTTCGGCGCGTCCCGGTATGTGAACGATTGCCATTGTCCCGATGCGCCTACGGCTAGATCTTTGATCGGCGTATCCCAATCCAGGCTAAGCGTCGCGCGATATCTGGGCAAGCCGGGAAGCCACTTACCGACATTGGTTCCGTCGGGAGTTTCAACCAGCATTGTATCGAGAAACGTGAAACCGCTGATGAAGCGCAAGCTCTCGGTGGCCTCACCGAAGGCGGCCACCTCGATTCCCTGATAGCGGACCTTGCCCGTCTCACCGAACATGAATGTGTTGGGATCCCGAGCATAGGTCGGCTGTGCCGTGGTGAAGGCGGCGAGCGTCGCCGCGATGCGGCCGAAATCGATCTTCGCGCCCACTTCCTGCTGTTTTGTCTTGAACGGCGCAAAGATCTCGCCGGCATTCAACGCATTGCTCGGCGCGATCTGGCCGGCCTGCAGCGCTTCCATGTAGTTGACGTAGAGAGAAACGTTCTCCAGCGGTTTGAAGATCAGCGCGGCTGCCGGCGACAGAGCGTCCGCATTATAGAGCGTATTGCTGAGGAAGGACTGCTGCTTCACTTTCTGATGCCTGATGCCCAACATCAATTGGACGCGCTCGTCCAAGGTCGAGATGGTGTCGGCAAGCGCGAAGCCCAAGTTCTCGTTGCGGCTTGCGCGGGGCGCTTCCGCGGGCGAAGCGAACACACCGAAATCCGGCTGGGGAAGAAAGACAGGATTATACAGGTTTGAGTCCGGAAGCGTCGACGAATACCTGTACTCGCTCCCGACCTCCTGGGTTCCCCATCCCGCCGCCAGCGCCAAAGCATGAGTCACGGGACCGGTCTCAACGCGCCCCCGCAGCCCAGTCTCCGCAGCGCTGCTCTGCATGTAGTAAGTGAACGCATAAGGACCATAGGGATTCGACAACGTGCCCGCGGCATCTTGAATCGACATGGAATTCCACGCGGCCCTCTCGCCTGCAACGCTGCGCCCGACCGCGGCATAGGCGGTGAGGTTCTCGGTGATGTCCCACTCGGCGCGCGTCGCAGCATACTTGGTCTCGATCTTGCTGAACTCCCACGGCTGCGACCAGTTGATGCGGCTGTCCGGCGGTCGCGGAACCGGAATATTGTCCGCAACCGACAACGAAGTCCGGAGCCCCGTGACGTGCTGATAGTGATAGCCGACGTCGGCGGACAGCCGGAAGTTCTCTCCCCGATAATCAATGCCAAGCGTCGTCAGTCGGGTCTCACGCCACTGGTGGTTGATGGGAGTGTCGCCATTGCGATACACGCCGTTGAAGCGGATGCCGAATTCCTTGTTGTCGCCGAAGCGCTGAGCCGCGTCCAGGTGCCCGCCGAGCTGACTGTTCATGGCGTATTCCGGTGTGAAGGCGATCAGCGGCTCGTCGCCGGCGCGCTTCGGCACCAGGTTGACAGTACCAAGGCTCGCGCCCTGACTCGGCGGAATGCCGTTGAGCAGCGCGCTCGCGCCCTTCAGCACCTCGACCCGCTCCAGCGATTCCACCGCTACGGCGCTGGTCCCTGTCCCCATGATTCCGTACAGGCCGCCGAAGGAAGTGCTTGCGGCGTTGCTTCCGATTCCCCGGATGAACCATTGATCGCGACTGAATCCGCCGCTCGAGTCATACAGCTTGGCCACCGACGGGTCGTTATTGAGCACATCGCCGATGCTTCTGGCCTGCTGGTCCTGGATCAGTTTCCGCGTGTAGCTGGTCTGATTGAACGGCGTGTCCATCATATCCCGGTTGCCGAGTATGCCGAGCTGGCCGCCGCGCGCCACTTGTCCGCCGGCATAGGCCGGAGGTAGCGACATCGTGGAGTTGGGATTCCCGGCCCCCTCCACATCGATCGTATCAAGCGCGATCGCGCCGGCCGGCATCGATCCTCCACGGACCGAGCCGCCTTGCTCTCCCGTATCGATCGTGACCGTGCGCGGGTTGGTAAAGCGGTAGGTGATGCCGGTCCCCGCCAGCAGCGCGGCGAGCGCCTGCGAGGACGTGAGGTTGCCTTGCACAGGCCGGCCGGTGACATTGAACGGCCGCTTGCCCGTGAAGACCACGGCAAGGCCGGTCGTGCGTCCGATTTCGTTCAGGGCCTGAGGCAACGGCTGCGCGGGAATATCGAAGCGGAACAGCCCGGCAGCGCCGGATTGCCGGGGAGCTGTACGCTGCTGAGCCTGCGCAGCGACGGACACAGACGCCGCCGCCATAATCGCCAACGTGGTTGCAAGCAAACCGCGCGCGCGTCCCCCAAACTTCGATCGCCCCATGTCTCGTTCCCGCTCGTGAATCATCGCCCCGGCCGATCGCGCATGGCGTCGGCTCTCATTCTGATTCACGGGCGAGCAGGCGATTACCTTACCCCGTCGCAGATATTTTTAGGCAGGAGGGCGACGCCGTCGGACGAGCGTCAGCGCAAGACCGTGAGACGGCCCAGAATGGAATAGGTCTCGAAGTTCACTGTCGACCGGAGGGATTCCAGCGCCGCATCGGGATCATCCAGCGTAAAGCTGCCGCTGACCCGACTGTCGGCCAGCGCCGCGCTGGCGATGACCATGCGGCCCGGCCGATAACGTTGCAGTTCTCCGATGACATCGGCGAAACGCGCCTGGTAGAAGACGAAGCGGCCCTCGTGCCACGCCATGGATGCCGCCAGGTCCGCGTTCCGCACGGGACCGACGCCGACCTTGTCAAACGTCACCTGCTGGCCGGGCTCCAGCAAAGCGCGTTGCATACTTGGAGACGTTACGGCGACTCGACCCTGCGCCACCGTCACCACGGTATCATCGTTCGATAACCGCACGTCGAATTTGGTGCCGAGAACCTCGACCGTTCCGCTGGAGGCTTCGACGACAAAGGATTGCGCGGCCTTCACGACGGAGAAGTAAGCGCCGCCGCGCAACAGAACGACACGGCGCTCCCCGTTCGTGAAGCGCTGCGTCAGGGCGCTGTCGGCATCGAGCAGAACCGTCGATCCGTCCGGAAGCTCAATGGTCCGCCGCTCGCCGCGGGCCGACACGGCATCCGCCCGCATGTCCTGGAACAGATTGGGCCGCTCCAGTGCGATGACGCCGCCGAGAACGGCCAGCCCCACGATAACGGTCGCCACACCGCGCTTCCTGGCTTTGCGGCGAGTCTTGGCGCGGTCCATTGCGTCGAGGTAGGCGGACAGGTTTTTGCTCTCTTCCTGTGCGACGCGCACGCCCGGAGATTCCGCCGCCGACCACAAGCTCTGAACACGGCGAAACGCCTGGCGGTGACTGGGGCTGGCCGCGACCCAGCGCTCGAACGCCGCGCGGTCGGCCGCCGATGTTTCGCCGCGCAGGCGCGTGAACCACTCCAGCGCCGTATCGTCGATATCCGTGGGCTTCGTGCGGGACTCGCGATCCATGGCGCGGAATTCTGAAGTTTGAGAGTTACATGGTGCGAAATGCGGCCGTTCTATCAGATCTGACGGGCGGCGGCGTCAAAACCTCATGCCGGGCGTCAGAAATCCTCGGCGCCGGCTCGGATCGCTTTCAGGGCGCGTATCATATGCTTCTCGACTGCGCCTGTGGAGATGCCAAGGGTGCGAGCGATCTCCCCGTAGTTGCGGCCGTGGATGCGGTTGAGAAGAAAAATGTGACGGCTGCGTTCCGGCAGCGCCCGGATCACATCGTCAATGTACCGTAGATGATCGCGTGCGGCGACGATGTCATGCGGCGAAGACGGCATGACGAAGCGTTGCTCAGGGACGGTGCGCTCGATGTATTGGGCGCGGATCCGCTCACTGCGTAGATGATCGATCGCAGCATTGCGGGCGCTCTGGCTGAGATAGGCCGAGGCTTCGTTCATCCCGTCCTGCTTGCGCTTCCACAGGCGCAGAAAGATATCGTGGACGATGTCCGAAGCTGTCGTGCGGCAACCGACTATCCGGCTGATCCGGCGCTGTAAACGACCACTCTCAGCCAGATATAGTTCCACGAACTGGGCAGCCGAATCTTTCATCCAGCACTCGAAGTTCCTGCCTGGCCGCCGTCTGTGACATCCGCCCAAAGCATCCCGCCGACGCCGCCTTTCAGGCGCGTCGTGCTGATCACCGGCTTAAGGGAGCCGAAACCTTATCGCAATCGCAACGGCTTAGATTTACTCTAACTGAATCTCTCGAAGCAGGAGCGAGCGGCCCGCTCTGACTGCGATCCCTTATTTGGTTGCTCCGGATATCTCCCCTCCCAAAACGACGGATTGCCGGGTCTGACCCGGCAATCCTTACGACGGGTAACGCTACTTCTTCCCCGCGACGACGCCTTCCGGCTCGCTGCTGAGCCCACGATAGACCACGCCGCCGATAACACCGCCGATCAGCGGCGCCACCCAGAACAGCCAGAGCTGCTCCAGAGCCCAGCCGCCGACGAAAAGCGCCGGCCCCGTGCTGCGCGCCGGATTGACCGATGTGTTGGTGACGGGAATGCTGACGAGATGAATCATCACCAGCGCGAGCCCGATCGCCAGCGGCGCGAAACCCGCCGGGGCCTTGCCGTGGGTCGATCCCATGATGACGAACAGGAACATGGCCGTCATCGTCACCTCGGTGATGAAGCCAACCGTGAGATTGTAGTGACCGGGCGAGTGCTCGCCATAGCCGTTCGACGCGAAACCCTTGGCGACATCGAAGCCCGCCGCCCCGCTGGCGATCACATAGAGCAGTGCCGCGGCGGCGACTGCCCCGATCACCTGAGCGATGACATAGGGAATTACCTGCCCGGCCGGAAACCGGCCACCAGCAGTCAAACCCACCGTGACCGCCGGATTGAGATGACAGCCTGAAATATGCCCGATCGCATAGGCCATGGTGACGACGCTCAAGCCGAAGGTCAAAGCCACGCCCAAGAGCCCGATGCCGACCTCGGGAAAGGCCGCCGCGATGACGGCGCTGCCACATCCCATAAAAGTCAGCCAAAAAGTGCCAATCAGTTCGGCCGCGTATTTCCTGACATCCATGACACGCCTTCCTTTGTTGACGAATCAACCACCCCGAGCAGGCTTATAAAACTCCGATGTGAGGTGTTCCTGAACCTCAATCACGCATCTTTGGGGAAATTCCACCCGAATTTCGGTGTCTTCGGCGAGCCAAACGATCGTCTAACATTGGACATCCGCGCCTTGAACTGGTATATGGGCGGCCTTGACGCTGAGGCCTGGCCTTTGTCGGCCCTTCACTGTCTGACAAATCTCACTCTGTTTAATTGAAAAGAGGATGCCGCGTGCAGGTTCTCGTTCGCGATAATAACGTCGATCAAGCCCTCAAGGCGCTGAAGAAAAAGATGCAGCGTGAGGGAATTTTCCGCGAAATGAAGCTCCGCGGCCATTACGAAAAACCCTCGGAAAAGAAGGCTCGTGAAAAGGCCGAGGCCGTGCGCCGCGCCCGCAAGCTCGCACGCAAGAAGATGCAACGCGAAGGCCTGCTGCCGATGAAGCCGAAGCCGGTTTTTGGCGCGGGACCCGGCGCTGGCCGGGGCGGCCCAGCCGCTGGCCCTCGTGGGCCGCGCTGAACAATCACTTGCAATCGACATGGAATTTGAGCGCGGACTTCGGACCCGCGCCGTGCGTGCTGTAGCGTTTTCGAGCGAGGCATGTCCTCCGGCTTGACCCGAGGATGGAATCCGGTTCGCATCAGGAAAACGCTATAACTGGCATTCTGTTGACCGCCGCGGCAACACTGTCCGGAAGACCAATTTCGTGGCCGAAACATATCGTCGGCGTTCAGGCTGAACTCGCGTCGCATGTGGCCTTAAGATCGAACGGCCGAGACGCTTGCCGGATGTTTCAGGAGAACTGGCAGCCCGTGGACAGGCGGTTTGGGTCAAAAGACATCCCTCCCCTGATCCGGTCGGATCAAATCCATTTGTTTCGATACCGGACGCGAAACGACCAGCGCGGTGAAATCCACGCTGACCGCGACGTTGATAAAGACTCTCAGGGATAGGGCTATCTGGCGCGCTTACCGGCGCCCTTTTTCGCTTTCTTCGCCTTCGCTGCCTTCGCTTTTACTTTCTTCGCCTTGACCTTCTTCACCGTCGTCTTCTTTTTGACGGTGGTTTTCTTTTTGGCGGTTTTCCTGGCCGCGAGAAAGGCACCAACGTTCTTCGAGGAACGTCCGACCTCGCCGACCGCGGCTCGAAGCCTTGCCGGCGTCACCTTGAACTTCTTCGACCAGTAGCGGACTTCATAGGGCTGGGTCAGCGCGATCAGCGCCCGGTCGTTGGTCCCGCGCTTTTGCAGCTTGAGGTAGGCTTCGACTGTCCTGGCAGAGCGGCCGACGGCCTTGACTGCGGCCTTCAGCTTCAACGGCGTGACCTTGAATTTTTTGGACCAGTAACGGACCTCATAGGCCTCACGCAACGCGATCAAACGACCATCACTTCCGCCGCGCTTCGCCTTGTCATCCGCCATGCTGGCCTCCACAATTGAATACGCCGAGTTACATCCCCTTGACGATATTCTCCGTCATCTTCTTGGCGTCGCCAAGCAGCATCATGGTGTTATCCCGATAGAATAGTGGATTATCGATGCCGGCATAGCCGGATGCCAGCGAGCGCTTGATGAACATCACCGTGCCCGCCTTCCAGACCTGCAACACCGGCATGCCATAGATCGGCGATGACTTGTCCTCCTCCGCCGCCGGATTGGTAACGTCGTTGGCGCCGATGACGAACGCCACGTCGGCCTGAGCGAATTCGGAATTGATATCCTCCAGTTCGAAGACTTCGTCGTACGGAACGTTGGCTTCCGCCAGCAGCACGTTCATATGGCCGGGCATTCGCCCCGCCACCGGATGGATCGCATATTTGACCTCGACGCCTTCCTTCTTCAGCGCGTCCGCCATCTCGCGCAGCGCGTGCTGCGCCTGCGCCACCGCCATACCGTAGCCCGGCACGATGATGACTTTCGAGGCGTTCTTCATGATGAAAGCCGCGTCGTCAGCCGAGCCGAGCTTCGCCGGCTTCTGTTCGCCGCCGCCACCGCCCGCCGCCGCGGTCTCTCCCCCGAAGCCACCGAGGATCACCGAGATAAAGGAGCGATTCATCGCATGGCACATGATGTAGGACAGGATCGCGCCGGAGGAGCCGACCAGCGCGCCGGTGATGATCAGCGCCGAATTGCCGAGAGTGAAGCCGATGCCGGCCGCCGCCCAGCCGGAATACGAGTTCAACATCGAGATCACGACCGGCATGTCGGCGCCGCCGATCGGAATGATCAACAGCACGCCGATCACCAGCGCCAGAACCGTGATCAGCCAGAAATCGAGCACGCTGCCCGACACCACCAGCCCGTACATAAAGAAGACCAAGGCGAGAGCGAGCGCGATGTTGATGATGTGACGCGCAGGAAGGAGGATCGGTGCGCCGCTCATCCGGCCCGACAGTTTAAGGAAAGCGATCACCGAACCTGTGAATGTCAGCGCGCCGATGGCGACGCCGAGCGACATCTCGATCAGGCTCTGCGCATGGATATTGCCGGGTGTGCCGATTCCAAAGGCCTCGGGCGCATAGAATGCGCCGGCGGCCACCAGCACCGCCGCCATGCCGACCAGCGAATGGAACGCCGCGACCAGTTCCGGCATCGACGTCATCGGGACCCGGCGCGCGATCACCGCGCCGATGCCGCCGCCGATCGCAACACCAAGGATCACCAGCACCCACGCTACGGCGTCGGCGGGCGGATGCGCGGCAAGGGTGGTCGCGACCGCGATCGCCATGCCGGTCATGCCGAGAAGATTGCCCCGGCGGCTCGACGCCGGACTCGACAGCCCGCGCAGCGACAGGATGAACAAAACACCTGCGACGAGATAAAGCAGCGCGGAAAGATTGGCGTTCATAGAGGAGCCCCGACGTCTCGTCCCGGGCGCGACGCAACGTAGCGCGATACGTCGCAGAACCGGGACCGTCCCAAATTGTGGCGGTCCCGGATCGGCGATTCAGCACGGCGTGCCGCATCGCATCCGGGACACTGGAAGTAACCCTGCATCGAAGAAATCTACTTCTGCTTCTTCTTGTACATCGCCAACATTCGCTGGGTGACGAGAAAGCCGCCGAAGATATTCACACAGGCGAAAACGAGGGCAACGAAACCGAAGGCCCGCGCCCAACCGGAGCCTTCCGAGATCATGGCGACGCCAACTGCGAGCAGCGCGCCGACCACGATCACCGACGAGATCGCATTGGTGACGGACATCAGCGGCGTATGCAGCGCCGGCGTCACCGACCACACCACGAAATAGCCGACGAATACGGCCAGAACGAAAATCGACAATCGAAAAACAAAGGGATCGACGGCCTGCACGACATGTTCCATGGAGGCATTCCTATTCGTCGTTTCCAAGCGTGCGAGAGGCGTGAACGGCAAACCCGGAGCCGAACGCGCACGTCGTGTTCTCCGGAACAATCCGCTGACCGGCTGGGCTCGTGATCATCATGCGCTTTTCGGCAGGAAGTTCGGATGGATGATCGCGCCATTCCGGGTCAACGCGGTGGCCTTGACCAGTTCGTCGTCCCAGTTCACCGCAAGCGCCTTGGTCGTCTTGTCAACCAGCGTCTCAATGAACGAAAACAGGTTGCGGGCGTACAGACTGGACGCCGAGGCGGCGACGCGGCCGGCGACGTTGGTGAAGCCGATGACCTTCACGCCGTTGAGATCGACGACCTTGCCCGCCTGGACCCCCTCGACGTTGCCGCCGCGCTCGACCGCGAGATCGACCAGCACCGAGCCCGGCTTCATCGAGCGCACCATCTCCGCAGTCACGAGCCTCGGCGCGGGCCGTCCGGGAATCAACGCCGTCGTGATGATGATGTCCTGCTTCTTGATGTGGTCTGCGGTCAGCGCCGCCTGCTTAGCCTGATACTCTTTCGACATTTCCTTGGCATAGCCGCCAGCGGTCTGCGCGTTCTTGAACTCCTCGTCCTCGACGGCGAGAAATTTGGCGCCGAGGCTTTCAACCTGTTCCTTGGTCGCGGGGCGAACATCGGTTGCGGTAACGGCGGCGCCAAGACGGCGCGCGGTGGCGATCGCCTGGAGGCCAGCAACACCAACACCCATGACGAATACTTTCGCGGCGGGCACGGTGCCGGCGGCGGTCATCATCATTGGAAATGCGCGGCCAAACGCCTCGGCCGCCTCGATAACAGCCCGGTAGCCGGCCAGATTGGCCTGGCTGGACAGCACGTCCATCACCTGCGCGCGTGTAATTCGCGGCATCAATTCCATGGCGAAGGCCGATACGCCGGCATCCGCAATCTTCTTCAGCGCCGCCTCATTGCCGTAAGGATCCATGATCGCGATCACCAACGCGCCACGCTTGTAGCGCGCCAGTTCGGATGCCTCGGGCCGCCTTACCTTGATAATGACGTCGGCGTCTTTCACGGCCTCGGTGCTGACCTCCGCTCCGGCGGCGATGAAGTCCGAATCCGGCACACCCGATTTGGTCCCGGCGCCCGGCTCGATTGCGACATCCGCGCCGAGCGCCTTGAACTTCTTCACTGTATCGGGTGACGCGGCCACCCGCGGTTCCGACTCATCGATTTCTTTCGCTATGGCAATCTTCATGATGCCTCCCGCAGCCGACGGCCACGCATGACTAAAGCACCAGCCACATTGCTAGCGAGCGGAAATCCAGAACGGCCGGAACGATAGATTGACAATCAGGTGAGGAAAATTGCCATCAACGAGACGATGGTGACCACAATCACCGTGCCGACCGTCCCGAATTTGATGAAAGCTTTGTACGTATTCTCGTGCGCCGGGTAATCCATGCCTTCCGCCGTCGAGTAAACGATTTCACTATGATCTGACACGTCAAGTCTCCAGCCAGGGTTGATCTGCACTTGAGGAATTAGCGCAATCGCGCGGACAGAGCAACGGTGTGGCGGTCACCTTGGCAAAGTCCTCGTCTTTTTTGACGTTCAAAAAATATACAAGCTCCGCCTTTTCCATTCCGGGGCCGCCAAGTTTTCCCGGCTCACGGCCCGCCCTGGTCGCCCCATGCATCCGTCGTAGCAGGCCGCGCGCCTGAAATTCGCCCCGCGGGAAAATACACGCTGTGATTGTAATTCAACCTCGCTGACGGGGCTCCCCGATACAGACTGCGCCATTTTGCCGCGCAGAACCTGAGCCGCCCGCAAGAACCTACCCCATCCTCTCAAGCTCATCGATCATTCCGGCGATGACCGACAATCCGCCATCCCAGAATTTGGGATCCCTGGCGTCGAGGCCGAACGGGCTCAGCAATTCGGAATAGTGCTTGGTGCCGCCGGCCGCGAGCATGGCGAGATATCGCTCCGCGAATCCCTCGGCGGCGTGCTCATAGACCGCATAAAGGGAGTTCACGAGGCAATCGCCGAAGGCATAGGCGTAGACATAGAACGGCGAGTGGATGAAGTGCGGGATATACATCCAGAACGTCTCGTAGCCTGGCTTGATCTCGATCGCGGGCCCAAGGCTCTCGCCCTGCACGCTAAGCCAGAGCTGTCCGAGCCGCTCCGCGGTCAGTTCGCCGTTCTTGCGCTCGGTGTGGACGGCGCGCTCGAACGTATAGAAGGCGATCTGCCGCACCACCGTATTGATCATGTCCTCCACCTTGCCGGCCAGAAGCGCCTGCCGCTGCTTCGCGCTCTTCGTCTGCGCCAGCAGCCGCTTGAAGGTCAGCATCTCGCCGAAGACTGATGCGGTTTCCGCAAGCGTCAGCGGCGTCGGCGCCATCAGCGCGCCCTGCTTCGCCGCCAGCACCTGATGCACGCCGTGACCGAGTTCGTGCGCGAGCGTCATCACGTCGCGCGGCTTGCCCTGATAGTTCATCAGCACATAAGGGTGCGCGGACGGCGTGGTCGGATGCGAGAACGCTCCAGGCGCCTTTCCGGGACGCACGGGCGCGTCAATCCAGCGGTCGGTGAAGAAGCGTTCGGCGATGCCGGCCATGACAGGCGAAAATTCGTCATAGGCAGTCAGAACCATCTTGCGCGCATCGTTCCACGAAATGGCGCCGGTCGCCGCGAACGGCAACGGCGCGTTGCGATCCCAATGCGCGAGCTTCTTCTTTTTGAACCAGCGCGCCTTCAGCGCATAGTAACGATGCGACAACCGCGGATAGGCCGCGCGCACGGAAGCCACCAGGGCGTCCACCACCTCGCGCTCGACGCGATTGTTGAGATGGCGTGAATCCGCGACGTCCTGAAAGCCGCGCCAGCGGTCGGAAATGTCCTTGTCCTTGGCAAGCGTGTTGGTGATCAGCGCGAAGGTTCGCTCATTGGCCTTGAACGTCTTCGCCAGCGCCTGCCCCGCCGCCTTGCGCTTCTCCGGCGAGCGATCCTGCAACAGATTCAGCGTCGGCTCGATCGCAAGCTCTTTTGCGCCGACCTTGAAGCGCAACCCGGCGATAGTCTGATCGAACAGCCTGTTCCATGCCGAGTAGCCGGTCTGCGACTTCTCATGAAAGAGCTGCTCGAGACGATCCTCAAGCTGGTACGGCTTGTCCTTGCGGCTATCCTCGATCCATGGGCGATAATGTGCGAGCTCGGGCGCGTGCATGGCGCGCTCGATCACCTCGTCGTCGATACGGTTGAGTTCCAGCGGAAAAAACAGCAGATGCAGCGACGCGGCCGTCAGACGCTCCGAGACGTCGCCATAGAACTTCGAGATCGCGGGATCGACGCTGTCGCCGGCATGGGCCAGTCCGGCGTAGGAGCCGAGCCGGCCGGCGAGATCGTCGATCGCCTCATAGCGGCGCACCGCCTCCGCCAGCCATGTGCCCCCTTCGGGGTTCGACGTTTCCGTCGCGAGCTTGCCTTTGTAATCCGCTTCAAACGCCTTACACTCAGCATCGATCCTGTCGAGATCGCGCACGACCTCGGGCGCACCAATCCCCGCATAAAGATCCGCGAGATTCCACTCCGGCAAACCGCCCGCACCCGATTTCACGGCGGCCGCCTTTCTGGCCGGCTTGCGGCGGAAGGCGTGTTTGCGAACAGTCGCGGGTTTGCGTGAGGCGGAGGAAGTACGCGCAGCCATTATCGATCCAGACTTTCTCTATGAATATCGATCAACAGAAGAGCAGTTGCGACATGACGGCGCGAAGACAAACCTTAAGGACGCATTAATCCCCGTCCGCCAAAGTGCCCCGATTCAATACAGATAAGTTGTAGTGCGAGGAATGCCATGACTGCCACCATTTTGATCGTCGACGATGACGCGGTGCAGCGTCGTCTCGTCGAGAACATGGTGCGGCGGTGCGGCTATGAAACGATGGTGGTCGAAAGCGGCGACGCCGCCGTCGCCGCGGTGACGGCAAGCGACGGACCGGCGATCGATGCTCTTGTCCTCGACCTCGTGATGCCCGGCCTCGACGGCATGGGCGTGCTGGCGGGGATCCGCGAGGCCGGCCTCAACATCCCCGTCATCGTCCAGACTGCGCATGGCGGTATCGACAATGTGGTTTCGGCCATGCGGGCCGGCGCCCATGACTTCGTCGTCAAGCCGGTCGGCATCGAGCGCCTTCAGGTCAGCTTGCGCAATGCGCTCAATGCCAGCGCGCTGAAGAACGAACTGCAACGTGTCCGCCACAGCCGCGAAGGTCGCCTCACATTCGCCGACATCATCACCCGCAGCGAGACCATGGCCGACGTGATGAGGGTCGCGAAAAAGGCGGCAAATTCGTCGATCCCGGTGCTGATCGAAGGCGAATCCGGTGTCGGCAAGGAGCTGTTCGCACGCGCCATTCACGGCACCAGCGACCGCAGCACCAAACCGTTTGTTGCGGTCAATTGCGGCGCTATCCCCGATAGCCTCGTCGAATCGATCCTGTTCGGCCACGAAAAGGGATCGTTCACCGGCGCGACCGAGCGCCACACCGGCAAGTTCGTCGACGCCTCCGGCGGCACGCTGTTTCTGGATGAAGTGAGCGAGTTGCCGCTGGCCGCGCAGGTCAAACTATTGCGCGCGTTGCAGGAAGGCGCGGTCGAAGCGGTCGGCGGTCACAAGCAGGTCAAGGTAGATGTCCGCATCATCTCGGCCACCAACCGCCGCTTGCTCGATCGCGTCAAGGCCGGACATTTCAGGGAAGATCTATTCTACCGCCTGCACGTGCTGCCGCTGACCATCCCGCCGCTTCGGATGCGACGCGGCGATATCCCCAATCTCCTGCGGCACTTTCTGGCGCGCTTCTGCGCCGAGGAAAACCGGTTGATCAAGGGCATCAGCGGCGAGGCAATGGCTGCCCTGTCGCAACTCGACTGGCCCGGCAACATTCGCCAACTCGAAAACGCCGTTTACCGCGCCGTCGTCCTGAGCGAGGACACGCACCTTGGCCCCTCGGATTTTCCGTCCATCGGCCAGCAACCCGCCACGGGTGATCACCGGGCTACGGACGCCGAAGCTGGCGAGCCCCTTATCATGGAGCCGATGCCGCAGCGAACAGCCCCGGACAGGGTTCCCGGTAATGAAATACCTCTCGCGCCTGCGCCAGATGCGGGCAGCCTGCCATTGTTCGCTCAAGATGGCGAAGTCCGCCCGCTCGAGGAGTTGGAAGCCGACATCATTCGCTTCGCAATCTCGCATTATCGCGGACAAATGTCCGAAGTGGCGCGTCGATTGAAAATCGGACGATCCACACTCTACCGCAAACTCGATGACATCGCCGCGAAAGAGGAACAGTAACAGGCTGGATCGCGTTCACGTCGCAAAGGTGCACGGCATGCATTGCCCTCATCACGTGAGAGTGCGCAGGTGAGGATGAACCGTTGCGGCGTAGTGACAGACCAACGGAAAATACGCGTCAAAACAACGGATCGCGTTGCCAACGGCGTCTTTTGAGGTCAGTTTGTCGTGAGTTGCCCCTTGCGGCGCTGGCTGCCGGAATCACGTGTGCGTGGTTTATCCGCGTGTCGTAAAGGCCGAATCAAAACCTCGGCGGACGCAGGACAAAAATTCACCAGCAAATTGTTCCGTGAGGACAATTTCACCTGAACAGTTTCACCCGAGGGGTGCGAGAATGCGAGACTACCCGACTAACCGGACAGGATTTGATCGCATCCTGTCAGTGCTTGCAGCCACCTTTTTAGCGGTTTCGACCTCGGCCGCCTTTGCTCAGGCGGATACAGCAAAGAAGAGCGCGGCAGAACTCGCGATCGACGCAGCGGTGCCAACGCCAGAGCCAGCCAACGTTCCGCCCCCCACGGCAGCCGATCTCAAGACCGATGACGCGCAGCCCGCACCGCCCGTCGTCAGCGAATCGAAGCCGGACGACCAAAAGACCGACAGGAGCGCAAACGATACAAGCGCAGCCGATCCGAAGCCTGCGGATACAGCGGCGGCCGCCTCGAACTCCGATACGTCTTCAAACGCAACGTCTTCGAACGCAACGGCGCCGTCGAACGAAACAGTTTCTTCCGATTCGAGCTCTTCCGATTCGAAGCCCTCGGGCGTTCAGCCGCAGTCAAGCTCCAAGCCCGAGATTGCCGAAACCAAGTCTGGCGAGCCCAAGCCGGGCGAGCCGGAGGCTACTGACGCCAAGCCTGCCGATGTCACTGCGGCTCCATCGGACGGCATCAAGACAGGCGAAAAGCCAAGCGAAGCAGCAAAGGATGCGACCGCGACGATTCGTCCCGATGTGACGCCTCGCCCAGAGGCCGGCGCCGCGGCAAACTCCGAACAGCCCGGCGAACCGGTCAAAGCCGCAAGCCACGTCCCTCCGGCGGATCAGCCGGCGGCCGAAAAACTGCATGAATTGCTCGATGCCAATGCAACCAAGCTTTTTTCCCGGAAGGCTGAGCGGGCGGCGGTTGAAAAATTCTATACCGCGCGGAGCTACGCGCCTCTCTGGACGGCAGGCGGCACGCTGAATACGCAGGCTCAAGGCGTGATTGCGCGTCTCAGGGACGCGGCAGCCGACGGCCTTAACTCTTCCGACTATCCGGTACCGGATTTTGCGGCGGCGTCATCGCCGGAGCAGCTTGCAGAGGCCGACCTGAAGCTGACCGCAAGCATGATGGACTACGCCCGTCAGGCGCAGAGCGGCAGGATGCACTGGTCGCAGGTCACCGCTGATGTTCAGTATCCCGAACACCCCATCGACCCCGAGCAGGTTTTGACGAACGTCACCACCGCCAAGGATTCCTCCGCGGCGCTCGACAGCTACAACCCGCCGCATGAGCTTTATCGGGAACTGAAGCAGAAGCTCGCCGAACTGCGCAAGGCGTCCGAAGGACCCCTCATCGAAATTGCAAACGGTCCGGGTCTGGTATTCCGCAAGAATGCCGTGATGGAGGATCCGCGCGTGCCGCAGATTCGCGCACGATTGGGCATGACTCAAAATCCTGACGACACCCGTTTCGATGCCGACGTCGCCGCCGCGGTGCGGGAATTCCAGGCTCGCCATCATCTCAAGCCCGACGGCATCCTGGGCAACAATACGGTCCGCGCCCTGAACGGTCCGAAGAAGGATCACACCATCGACACCATCATCGTCAACATGGAGCGCTGGCGCTGGCTGCCGCGCGAGCTTGGGGCTCCATCGCTGGACGACGCCTATGCCATCCTGAACATCCCGGATTATTCGCTCAAGGTGATGCAGCATGGAGCGCAGATCTGGAGCACCCGCGTCGTCGTGGGCAAGCCGGGACTCCATGCGACGCCGCTTCTGACGGAAACGATGAAGTACATCACCGTCAATCCGACCTGGAACGTGCCGCCCTCGATCATCTACAAGGAATACCTTCCCGCCCTGCAACAAGATCCGACCGTGCTGTCGCGTATGGGCCTCAAGCTGGAGCGCGACCGCAACGGCGGCATCCACATTTCGCAACCGCCAGGCGAACGCAACGCGCTGGGCCGCATCCGCTTCAATTTTCCAAACAAGTTTCTAGTGTACCAGCACGATACGCCGGACAAACACCTGTTTTCAAAAAACAAGCGCGCCTTCAGCCACGGCTGCATGCGGGTTCAGAACCCGGATCAGTACGCCGCCACGTTGCTCAACATCGTTCTTCCGCAGGAGCACTACACGCCGGAAAAAATCCGGAGCATGTATGGGCGGAACGAGTTCAACATCAATTTCCCAACTCCGGTTCCGGTGCATATCACCTATCAAACCGCGTTTGTGGATCAGGCCGGTAAATTGCAGCTTCGCGCGGACGTCTACGGCCGCGACGCCAAGATGCTGGCCCTGCTCCGAAACTCCAATGGACGCGATCTCGAGACGGTTGTCGCTCACGCCCAGCCGAACTATTCCCGTCCCCGGGGCAATATTCCGCAAGGAATGGCCTTCAATGAAAACCGCGGGTTTGGAGGCGGTTTCGACAATGGCGGCCCATCGTTCTTCGAGCGGCTGTTCGGTTTCCAGACCCCGCCTCCGCAATACGACGACCGCCGCCGGCCGATATACCGGCGCTAATTTCCTTCATGCGTTGTCTAAAACTAGATTACTTGATTAAAAACAAGGGCTTCATCGCGTGATGAAGCCCTTGTAACGTTAACCCTTATCCACCCCTCCTCAACCACCTGGCTCTTTTTTGCCACAGTCAGCGAGCTAGTTATATTCTAGAGCAGGACGGTAAGATAAATCTGCGTTAACCCTCCTGCCCTACGACTTGGGTTTATGCCCTTTCACATGGGGTTTTGTGGAAGGGCCTTCCGACTTGATCGTCTTCCGGGTGGGCTCATACGTGCTTGCTGGTTTTGCACGCGGCTTGAAATCGTTGTCGATTTCACGGACCGGTTATCGCATCGGTCTGTCGTCGCTTCTTCTGCTTGCGGGCGCTGGATCGGTGCATGATGCCGCCGCGCTGAACGAAACGCGCACCCTGTCGTTTCATCACACCCATTCCAAGGAGAACCTCACGGTCACCTTCAAGCGCGACGGCCGCTATGACGAAGGCGCGCTGAAACAACTCAATCATTTTCTCCGCGACTGGCGCAGCCAGGAGCAGACCACCATGGATCGTCATCTCTTCGACATCCTCTGGGAGGTCTATCGCGACGTCGGCGCAAGGCAGCCGATCAACATCATTTCCGCCTACCGCTCTCCGGCCACCAACGCCCTGCTTCGCCGCCGCTCCAAAAACAGCGGCGTCGCGCGATTCAGCCAGCACATGCTGGGCCACGCGATGGACTTCTTCATTCCCGGTGTGCAACTCGAAAAGATCCGGTTCGCCGGACTTCGCCTCCAGCGCGGCGGCGTCGGCTTCTATCCTAAATCGGGTTCGCCGTTCGTCCATCTGGATACCGGGCATGTGCGACACTGGCCGCGCATGACCCATGATCAACTGGTGCGTGTCTTCCCGAACGGCCGCACCGTGCACATTCCCTCGGACGGCAACCCGCTGCCGGGCTATCAGATGGCGATGGCCGATATCGAAAAGCGGCGGCGGCACGGCGGTGAGGAAAGTGCTGCAAACAGCAGTCCATCGAACTTCCTGATGGCGCTGTTCCGCGGCAAGTCGGCCGACGAGGATGACGAATCTGACGACACCCCGGCTGCCCCGCCGGATCAGATGATCGCTACCGCCGTACCCGCAGCCTCAGCAAACCCGATCCCGCTGCCGCGATCGAAACCGGGAGCTTTCAAGCTGGCGGCCGCCGACGCGCAACCAATTCCGCCGTCGCCGCCCGCGAAACTGGCGACCGACAGCAAACCCCAGACCCCCGCCGATATCATCAATTCCCGCGGGTTCTGGGATGAAATCCCGTCGGCCCCGAATCAGGCTACGCCCAAGCAGATCGCAGCCGCCGTCAGCGCGCGCCAGGCGGTCACCGCAGCCGACCGGCACCCGACCGGCAGTGTTTCCGATCCCTTACAGGCATTGGCCTATGCGTCGGAGAAGGACATCCGCCGCACGCCCATCATCGCCGCGACCGCATCGATCCCGCCTATCCGGCCGGCGGCGCGCCCCGCGCGTAACCCGATGGCGGTGGACAGCGTGACCACCGTCATTGCCAAAGGCGCTCAAGGCCAAAAGTCCCCCGTATCGATATCCCGCCGTTTAGCACCGGCAACAGCACGCCACGGCGATGCCTGGATGCGGGCGATGATCCTCTCCCCAAGCGCGAGCCGCACAATGTTGGCGACTGCCATGGGCGAACAGGACATGACCCTGATGCAGGTCTATTTCGATAAGCCGGACCGAATGATCACGATGGCTTTCTCCGATGATTCGCAGATGGGCATGGTCTGCGATCGATTTACCGGATCCGCTGTTGCCAGGTTGACGACGACCGCGCTGGTGGCGCGCGCGGGCTCGCCGCGCTAGAGCATTTTCCGGCGAAGTGGGCACCGGTTCGCGTGAAGAAAACGCGACAAAACAAAATCATAGAGCCCGCTTGTGATTCTATCAGAAGCGGAAGGGCTCGAGAGTCTGTTTCAACTGCGTTGAAGGAGCGTGATCTTTTCCGAAAACCGGTTTCCACTTTGCGCTGGCGCGGCCCTTCGGGTCGGGATCATGCTCTAAACACCGGTTTCACCGTTCGGACCGACGAAGGCGATGCGGACCATGTTAGTCGCGCCCGGCGTACCGAGCGGCACACCGGCCACGATGATGATGCGCTGGCCTGCCTTGGCAAATCCATCGCGGAAAGCAATTGAGCCGGCTCGGTCGACCATGTCGTCTTGGTCGTGAGCGTCTTCCGCCACCACGCAATGCACGCCCCAAGCCACGGCCAGCTTGCGCCCCGTCGCAAGGTTCGGGGTAATGGCCACCACCGGCGGCTTCGGGCGCTCGCGTGCCATACGCAACGCTGTCGAGCCTGAGCTGGTCCAGCATATGATCGCGGAGAGATCGAGCGTCTCTGCGATCTGCCGGGCGGCGTCGGCGATGGCGTCCCCGACGGTAGGCTCCGGCTCGGCGCGCTGCGCGTTGAGCACGCCCCGATAGATCGGGTCGCGTTCCACCTCTTCGCCGATCCGGTTCATGGTCGAGATGGCTTCGACGGGATATTTTCCGGCCGCTGATTCGGCGGAAAGCATGATGGCATCCGCGCCTTCGTAAACCGCGGTGGCGACGTCGGAGACTTCCGCGCGGGTGGGCACCGGCGACAGGATCATGGATTCCAGCATTTGCGTCGCGATCACCACAGGCTTGCCGGCGCGCCGCGCCATCCGTGTCATCTGCTTTTGCAGGCTGGGAACCTGTTCGAGCGGCAATTCGACGCCAAGGTCGCCGCGCGCGACCATCAGGGCATCGGCCATTTCGATGATTTCGGGCAGTCGGTCAATCGCTTGCGGCTTTTCGATCTTGGCCATCACCGACGCACGGCCGCGGATCACCTTCTTGGCCTCGGCGACATCGTCCGCTCGCTGCACGAAGGACAATGCAATCCAGTCGACGCCGGCTTCCAGCGCCGCATCGAGATCGGAGCGGTCCTTGGGTGTCATCGCCGACACCGGCAAATCGGTATCGGGCAGACTGACTCCCTTGCGGTCGGACATCCTGCCGCCGACGACGACGCGTGTCACTGCGCGCTCGGGCGAAGTTTCTTCGGCGATCAGACGCACCTTGCCGTCGTCGAGCAGCAGAGTGTGACCGGGACGCAGCGCCGCCAGGATTTCTGGATGCGGAAGGTGAACCCGGGTTTTGTCTCCGGGACTTTTGTCGGAATCCAGAACGAAGGTTTCTCCGTTGCTCAACTGGATCGGGCCGTCAGCGAATGAGCCGAGCCGGAGCTTGGGTCCTTGAAGATCGACCAGAATGCCGATCGGACGACCGTAGCTGCTTTCGACGTTGCGGATCGTCGCTACCAGTTCGCGCATCTTGTCATGCGTGGTGTGGCTCATGTTGATGCGGAAAACGTCCGCTCCAGCCTCGAACAGGCGGCGCACCATCGCGCTGTCGGATGAAGCGGGCCCGAGAGTGGCGAGTATTTTGATACGGCGCAGGCGTCTCATGGCTTGCGTCCGGGCAACGCGCCTGGCGTCAGTCCAGACGCGCCCGGAGGCGGGCCGCCAGTGGTGTCGGACGCACCAGGCATTTCACCTTGTGCAGGCAGCCCGGGCACGCGCTGCGGCCCGTGTTCGCCGGACTCCGTCAATTGTACAGTCCATGCGCGCTGGTCTCCGGTATCGATCTCGAAGAAGCCGGTGCGGTCAAAGCCCCGCGCGAGACAATTGTCGGTGCCTTTGATTGTGAATTCTTTATCGCGCGAGCACATGAAAGCCTGTCCCGACCATTCGCCGCCGTGGTCGTAATCTAGAGCATAAATATAATAATAACGTGCGATGAGCGTGCCTCGCAGCAACGTCTCGCAAGCATGCGATGAGACATTCCACCAGCCCTCCGTGGTCCAGCCATCTGCGTCCTTGTAGCCAAGGGCGATGCCGACGCGGCTGGAGGTATTATTGCAAAGCCGGAAGTCTGCGGCTGCGGGCGCCGACCACAGACAGACGACAAGGATGCCGAGAGCGGGCAACATGCCCGCGATGCTCGCGCGCCGCGAGAATGTAGGAAAGAGGGGGTGGTCTGATATGGTCATTAGTCGGGCAAATCGTTTCGCGCTGATTTCGCGTGACCCGCCGCGCCTGTCAACGGTCGGAGCTGGCTTTTCATGTCAAGGTGCTCATTTTCCGGCCTGAGAACTCCTTTTTTGCCCCACGATATGGTAAAATCTGTGAAATGCTCCACTCACAGGCGATGGCGAGATCAGTCCATGACCATTGATGACAGAACGAGAACCGAACTGGAAGCGGCGGTATTCCGTCGACTGGTCGAGCATCTGCGATCCCGTAGCGACGTTCAGAATATCGAGCTGATGAATCTGGCCGGTTTCTGCCGCAACTGCCTGTCAAACTGGCTCAAGGAGGCCGCTGACGCCAAAGGCGCCGTCCTGACCAAGGACGAAAGCCGAGAGGCGGTGTATGGCATGCCCTATGAGACCTGGAAGGCGAAACATCAGAGCGAGGCGACGCCGGAGCAACTCGCAGCGATGAAGACGAATCCTGGCGGTCATTGATTTCATTGGCGATGGCCCGATGGGTCGCTGTGGATGAGGGTCGCTGTGGATGAAAGCGATGGCCGCCTTGACGCCGGGCGCGCCGCTCGGGAGTGTCGGCCTTCAAATGTGACCGGCGGCGAGCTTGTCCGGGCTCACATTCCCCGACGTCGTCTTTCATATCAGTCATCGTTAATCAGGAGTAACAGGATGGCCACCGCTGTCGCCGCCAAGGAAGAGCCCGCGACCAGATTCGCGAAGGATCAGCTCAGGGCCATCATCGAGCGCATCGAGCGGCTGGAAGAAGAAAAAAAGACCATTTCCGACGACATTCGCGACGTCTACGCCGAGGCCAAGGGCAACGGATATGACGTCAAGGCGCTGCGAACGATCGTGCGGATGCGCAAGCAGGACGCCAATGAGCGTCAGGAGCAGGAAACAATCCTCGAAACCTATATGCATGCCCTCGGAATGCTGTGAGGACCCGGCGCGGGAAGCTGCCGATCCCTGACTGGCAGGATAATTGAGTCAAGTATCTACGCTGGCATTTTAGGAAGCATATGCGGAATTCCATCCTGGCCTAATGGATCAGGATCGAATCGGTGTGCCTCGACCTCGTCCGCTTATCCTCATTATCCACAGGAACCCGAATCGGCTTGCAGAAATTATTCACGTTCTTGATGGAAGGTGGAGGACTTCAACCGGAGTGGATCAGATGAGTTTTGAAGCAGGCGAAGCCGTTATAGACGAGATCGTGGCGTCATGCGACGGCGACATTCGCGGCGCGCTGATGGCGCTCCTGATGATTAACGAGCAACTGGAGGATGAGTTACAACGGCTTTATGCGGCAGTTCGCGAAGGCAATACGCTGCATTAGTAGCCGTCCTCATTACCGACCTTCACATGGGCTGTCAGTCGTCGATCCGGGGAAGCTTGACGTTGGCCAGGATCGCGCGTCAGCCAAAATTGTTTCCAAGACTCATGACGACCCTGGTTAATTTCAGCGCCGGAGCATACTGACACGTCCTTGCTATTACAGGCTCGCGATCAAATATCGCGCCCTTCGACCTTTTCGGTCAAGCTCTTGACCAGTTCCTGCACTCTCTCGAGATGAGGATTGACCGCGAGCGCCTTGCGAAAGGCGTCAAGCGCGCGCCTGTCATCGCCGAGTTCCTGCATGATCATGCCGAGACCTGCAAGCGCTCCGAAGTGGCGCGGCTCGCGGATCAGGACCTGCTCGATGTCCTCAAGCGAACGCTGATAGTCGTTGCGCATGTAGTGCAGGGTCGCGCGCCGGCTCCAGCCCTCGATGTAGTCGGGCCGCAGTTTCAAAACCGCGTCGAGCAGTTTGAGCGCGACCTCGAGTTGTTTGGCGTCCGTCGCTATCTTCACGCGCTGCATCAAAAGTGAAGTCGTGTCGCTCGAAGACCGACTCCACAGCGCCAGAATTTGGGCCTCCACATGCCTGGCGCTCTCCCGGTCCGGCGCGGCCTTGAGGGCTCCGAACAGGAAATCGAGTCCACGAGCCGTCTCTTTCGGGCTTCTCGGCAGGCTCGATGGCGGGCGCGGCAGATCGCCCGGCTGAGCGGCTTCAGGCGGCGTGGTCTGCGGAGAATTGCGCGGTGGCGACTGCGCGGACGCGACGGCCGGCGCTAGAGTCGCTGCGAAAGCGAGCAGCGCTGAACAAAACCAACCGACCGCGGCCATTCTCTGTAGCATTCACAAGCTCCGGAAATCACGCGAGCTTTCGAGCCTACACCACGGCGGTTCTCCGTTCCACGGATCGATCCCGCTCCGGCGTCATGCGGGGGTTCGATTCCATCCACAGTGGCGGATCAGATCAGGACGTGACGGAGATGTTTCGGTCACCGCAAGAGGCAGCAGACACAATAAACCCCGGCAAGGCCGGGGTGCATCAAGGAACTGTGACAACGGATTATGGACGATCTGCCGCGGCGGGATGCGCGTGGATCAACCCTGACGGGCCTTGAAACGGCGCTGGGTCTTGTTGATCACGTAAATCCGGCCCTTGCGGCGGACCAGGCGGTTGTCACGATGGCGCGAACGCAGCGATTTCAGGGAGTTACGGACCTTCATGGGAATGTTCCTGGTTTTCCAAAGGCCGTATGCGACAGGCCGAAAATACACATCCTCCCGACTCGCGGCCAAACCGCCCGGGATGCGCGGTTTCTAGGCCATGGCGCACCGAACTGTCAATCCGAACAACCCCCTGCATGTGAAATTCCGCCGTCCTGATCCCAGTTGGGTGTCAGGCTCACACAAGGGCAAAGCTCCGCGTGTGCGAAACGGGCAGCCACGCGGCCGCAAAAACGCGATTGAACGGAGGGCTTTCTCGGCGTTAACATTTCAAGCGCACACCGAAGGCAGCGGCAGCGAGAGAACATCGCGAGGCCCAGACGGCAACGGACACATATTGGAGGATGAAATCGCAACGACTTCCCTTTGAAAACAGATGGACCAACGGCGAGCGCGCCTGGCAGTGGCATTGCGAACTGGAGCGGCTGGGAGTGTCCACAGTCAGGACCATGTTCGCCGAGCATGTAACACATCAAAGCAGAAGGCAGGCGGTCGTCTACGATATCCCGCCGGAATTTGTCCGGGACTGGCTGGCATTCCACGACCGGAACGAAGCGAGGCGGCAGCGCCTTTGGCAATTGAGTTTCGCGGCAGCGGCGATCATCGCGCTGGCGGTCGCGACCGCGGCCCTCCTGCGGACATGACTCGTCGCGGACTTCGTCCGGTGCAGGCTCGCCTGCCCCTGGCCCACGTCGCCCCTTGCGGATTCGTGAGCCCGGCATAGGACTGTCTTGCGGTTCAGACTTCCCGGTTACCTTTCGATTCAATCTTGAATTGCTTTATCAAGGTTAACGATGCGCCGACATTCTCCGGTGCACGAGCAGTGCATTACGACAACGAACCCTGATGGAGCCATAAGAAAGAGTTCACGTTGGCGTCCCGCCAGCGAGGACTCAAGTATGACGGATATAGCCAAGCCGGACGCCCGAACCGCGGAAGCGCCTTTCGGCAAGCGAAGGATGAAACCCCGCGCCTGCATTGTCGAAAGCAAGTATCACGTACGATCATTGCTCTGCGAAGCGCTCGAAGAACAGGGTTTCATTCCGCATGCTTGCGCAATGCTGGACGACCTTGATGCTTCGTTGCGTTCCGATTTCCCCGACATCATTGTCATCAGCTTCTCGATGAACGGCCTGTCGGTTTCGGACATCTTGAATCTGCTGGCGGTACGGGCCTGCGCCGCAAAGGTGCTGCTGATCGGACGGCCGGATACGCCGGCCGTCAAGGCCGCCCGGGAGCTTGGGGAAAATCTGGCGCTCGACTTGTTGCAGGTGTTGCCGACGCCCTTCAGCGACAGGGATTTGCACGCGCGCGTCGCCGAACTGGTGCCGGCCGAACCTCCATCGCCGCCGGTCGACGTAGCCGAAGCGCTCGGCGCTGGATGGCTCGAACTCTGGTATCAACCGAAAATCAACGCGCGAAGCCTTTCGCTGGGCGGCGCCGAAGCATTGATTCGAATGCGCCACCCGAACTGGGGAATCGTCCCGCCGGCCCACTTCATTCCCGATGAAGATGATCCTCATTTTCGCGCCCTGTCGGACTTCGTCATCGGCCGGGTTTTCCAGGACTGGCGCTATCTCGTTGCCAAGTCGGGCAGCATTCACATCTCCATCAATCTGCCGCTTGCCTTCTTCACGGACTCCAATGCCGTCGAGGACCTGCGCTTGCAGCTCCCGAATCATCCAGCCTTCGATGGCTTGACCGTGGAGGTCGACGGCAGCGAAGTCGTGCAGAATCTACCGCTTGCGGTTGAAGCTGCGCATCGGCTGCGATTCCACAATATCGGCCTGTCCATTGATGATGTGGGCACGGAATGGCCGGCACTGGCCGCGCTGAATAAATTTCCATTCGCCGAGATCAAGCTCGATCGTAAATTCGTGGACGGTAGCTCGTCCGCGCGCCTCAAGCGGTCGGTCTGCCGCCAGATCGTCAATCTGGCCAAGAGCCACGGCGTCAAAACGGTAGCTGAGGGCGTCGAGACCCGCGACGATTTCCTCGCGATGCATGGCATCGGCGTCGATTTCATCCAGGGGTTTCTATTCGGCAAGCCGATGACAACCCGGAAATTCGCAAGCAGCAGCCGTCAACGTCCGGCCTTCGTTCCCGTGGCCTGAGAGCGGCGTCTGTCGGCTCAACCGGCGACTATTGGTCACCGCCTGCCTTCACCGCTTCTCCGTTTGACCTTGCCGCGATGTCATCGCCGGCCGCTTGGGCGTTGGACTCGAACACCGCGCGACACGGCCCGCCGAGCTGAGTCTGATTCTGCCGCAGGCAGGTAACGATACGGCCGACGTCCGGAATTTCGCTTCCGCATAACCTGAAGACATCAGGCGTACAGGCCATCCTTTGGGCGAACGTGCCGCGATATTCTTCCGCGTGCGCGCCTGCTGCGATGCACCCCGCGAGAATTCCGGAAAACAGGACAACTCCGTGCTTGAGCATGTGTCACCTCGTCAAATGCGTCACACGCCGATACCTCCTCAAACCTTTGAGGCGACAGAAAGGTTCGTTTCAGGCAATAAAAGGGGGGTAGCGTGACTTTGTCGCGCGACGAGACACACTTCACCCGTTTCCGAAAGGGGATCGCCCAGGCAGGCTGGTCACGCTCGCCAGCGGATTTGAGACCGACAGCGACGCGCTGCCGATCCGCGCCGATGCGCGCGTGCTCGCCACCACGCTGAAAGCCGGCGAGAGCGCAAGCTACGCGGCGAGCAAAACGCGCAACCTGTATCTCGTCCCCGCTGTGGGCGCGGTCGAAGTCAACGGCGTGCGCGTCAACGCCCGCGACGGCGCGGCCATTCGTGACGAGGCGACGGTGAGCATCACCGCGCTGGAGGATTCCGAAGTGGTGCTGGTCGACGCGGCGTAAGCCGTCCACCCAACACAGCAAACGCGATGCGCGGCCTGACCGCCGCGCATCTTCCCTCAAAAGCGGAGGCCAAAAATGGCAAAGGTTCTCGTTCTCTATTATTCCGCCTACGGGCATATCGAGGCGATGGCGAACGCCGTCGCGGACGGCGCTCGGGAAGCCGGAGCCACGGTCGACGTCAAGCGGGTGCCCGAACTCGTGCCCGAAGCGGTTGCCAAGGCGAAACACTTCAAGCTCGACCAGGCCGCGCCGCTGGCGAAAGTCGATGACCTCGCCAACTATGACGCGATCGTCGTCGGCACCGGCACGCGGTTCGGACGGATGTCGTCGCAGATGGCGAGTTTCCTCGATCAGGCGGGCGGCCTGTGGGCCAGGGGCGCGTTGCACGGCAAGGTCGGCGGCGCCTTTTCATCGAGCGCGACCCAGCACGGCGGCCAGGAAACAACGCTGTTCTCGATCATCACCAACCTGCTACATTTCGGCATGACGATCGTCGGCCTGAACTACGGCTTCGCCGGCCAGACCGGCGTGAAGGAGGTCACCGGTGGAGCACCCTATGGCGCGACCACCATCGCCAATGGCGATGGCAGCCGCCAGCCGAGCGCGAACGAACTCGCAGGCGCGCGTTATCAAGGCAGGATGATTGCGGAGACGGCGGCGAAACTGCATGGCTGAAACAACAATCCAGAGCTTCGCTTCTGATTCAATCAGAAGCGAAAAATGCTCTGGTTCGCAGCCCCTCACGCTGAACGGCGGCGGGGGCTGCCGATGCCGTGGCCAAGACCCTGCCGGTCGTGTATCAGACCTTGAGAAACCACAGCCACATTACGGAATACGCCTTGGTCCAGGATCCAACGAACAAGCCATTTCTCGAGGTTCTTTCAGGCCGTCGCCAGGCCGTACCACCGATCTGGATGATGCGGCAAGCGGGCCGCTATCTGCCGGAATATCGCGAGTTGCGCGCCAAAGCCGGCGGCTTTCTCGATCTCTGCTTCACGCCGGAATTCGCCGCCGAGGTGACGTTGCAACCGGTCCGCCGCTTCGCGTTCGACGCAGCGATCATCTTCTCCGACATTCTCGTCATTCCCTACGCTCTCGGGCGCACGGTGCGCTTCGAAGCCGGGGAAGGTCCGCGGCTCGATCCGCTGGATACGCCGGACAAGATAGCCGCGCTTTCAAGCGAAGCCGACATGACGAAGCTTGAGCCGGTGTTCGAGGCCCTGCGCCGCGTCAAGCGCGAACTCGATTCCAAAACGGCATTGATCGGGTTCTGCGGTGCGCCATGGACGGTCGCCACCTACATGATCGCCGGACAAGGCACGCCCGATCAGGCGCCGGCACGGATGATGGCCTATCGCCACCCCGACGCCTTCGCAAAGGTCATCGACGCCATCGTCGACAACTCGATCCGCTATCTGCTCGGCCAGCTCCAGGCGGGCGCGGATGCGCTGCAAATTTTCGACACCTGGGCGGGGGTGCTGCCGCCACGCGAATTCGAGCAGTGGTCAATTGAGCCGACCAAACGCATTGTCGCGGGCGTGCGCAGGCAAGTTCCGGACGCCAAAATCATTGGATTCCCCCGCGGCGCGGGCGCCCTGCTGCCCTCCTATATCGAAGCGACCGGCGTCGATGCCGTCAGCATCGACTGGGCCGCCGAACCGTCCCTGATCCGGGACAAGGTGCAGAACCGGGTGGCCGTGCAGGGCAATCTCGATCCGCTGGCACTGATCGCCGGCGGTGCGGCGCTTGATCGGGCGGTTGACGACGTGCTGACGAATTTTGCCGCTGGCCGGCTGATCTTCAACCTCGGCCACGGTATTCAACCGGAAACCCCGATCCCGCATGTCGAACAGATGATTCGCCGGGTGCGCGGTAACGGCTTACGCCAATAGAGGCTCCGGTAGCCTCACTTCGTATAGGGACACAAGGACCGCAGCGACAACGATCCGAAGCGGTCCTCCAGCGAGGAGGACGCTCCCGCTTTTTTGATGAGGAAAACGATCCGCCGCTCCGCGCGTTCGGTGATTTCCACGGAATCGCCGGTCTCCCGGATCAGGTTGGGAATATCGATCACCGAGAGCGGGTCGGTGCAGTGCACCTCTAGCCGCTCGCCAGGCGTCAACGATTTCAAGGCCTTACGGGTCTTGAGCGCCGGCATCGGGCACTTCAACCCGGTCAGATCGAGTTTCGATATCAGCATGGGGCAAACATGGCGAATCCCGATTGGACCGTCAACCGGCGGACGGCGCCTTTATCTTACATTGGCTCCAATCCTGACCCGGTTCGGGGGATGTTTTCCGGCTGATCACGTCCTATTGTTGTGGGTCCCATGACCCGTATCGATGCAGCCTTCCCTTCAGAATATCCGCCAACTCCCGCGGTCATTCTCGCCGGGGGGCTTGCACGGCGCATCGGGGGCGGCGACAAGCCGATGCGCGAGATCGGCGGGCAGACCATCCTGAACCGCGTCATCGCGCGCCTGGTCCCCCAATGCCGCGGTCTCGTCCTCAACGCCAATGGCGATCCGGCGCGGTTTGCGGCGTTCGGTCTGCCGGTGGTCGCCGATAGCGTGGCGGATTTTCCTGGGCCGCTCGCCGGAATCCTCGCCGCTCTCGACTGGGCGGCGCAGCAGCGATCGGGCATTCAATGGATCGTGAGCGCCCCGGGCGATTGCCCGTTCCTGCCGCGCGATCTGGTGGCTCGGTTGCATGACGCGCGGAACCAACAGGATTCCGAGCTTGCAGTCGCCGTTTCGGGAGAGCGGACGCATCCGGTGATCGGACTGTGGAACGTGACGCTGCGCGACGAACTACGCCAGGCGCTGACGGCGGAAGGCATCAGAAAAGTCGATCGCTGGACCGCGCGCTACCGGCTTGCCGCAGTGTCATGGCCGACCGCACCGTTCGATCCGTTCTTCAATATCAACACGACCGACGATCTCGCCGAGGCCGAACGGCTGGCAAAGTTGGACGGCACCGCCGAGCGTTCGACCGGCTCTACCGGCCGCCCCTGAGACCGTCAGACCAAGGTTCTTTTACCCGAAGTTCTGCAACCGGGCGGCTCTCCGAGCAGATTTGGGAATTTCCGCCATCCTCAACGCACGCCGCTGTCCGTCGTGGCCTGACCGGCCTCCTGCTTGCGCGGCAGCTTCCAGTTCGGCCGGACGAAGTGACACGTATATCCGTTCGGAAACCGTTCCAGATAATCCTGATGCTCGGGCTCGGCTTCCCAGAACGGCCCAGCCGGCTCAACCTCGGTGACAACATAGCCAGGCCAAAGACCGGACGCATCGACATCGGCGATGGTTTCCTCGGCAATCCGCTTCTGCTCGTCGCTCGTGTAGAAGATCGCCGAACGGTAGCTTACGCCCTGATCGTAACCCTGACGGTCCTCCGTGGTTGGATCATGAATCTGGAAAAAGAACTCCAGCAGTTGCCGGTAGCTGGTCACTTTCGGATCGAAGTTGATTTCGATGGCCTCGGCATGATCGCCGTGGTTGCGATACGTGGCATTCGGCACGTCGCCGCCGGTGTAGCCGACCCGGGTCGAAATCACGCCGGGATGCCGGCGCAACAAGGCCTGCATACCCCAGAAGCAGCCGCCGGCAAGAACCGCACGTTCCGTGGAAACCGTCATATCCGTCCTTCTCCCTGTTGCGGCCGGTATCGTTCTGAAATTCTCTCCGGGACACCATCCTTATCGAATCCGAAACTCGCTTCACGGCGTAGCGCCTTCCGTCGGACTTTCGGATTCGGGGTATCAGCTGCCATGCACGGTTGCATTCGATCTGGATATGGGCCCGCCTGCGATCAAGCCGGTCCGCTGACTGCGGCGGCAACCCTGTGTTTGGGCGTGCAGCTTCCGCCGGTTCATTGCAAGCCGGTCTTACATGTCATCACGCAGGCGCGAGCGCTTAAAGCCACGTCAAGGCGCACCCTAACACGGCGGCAGGACGGACTATCCTGCCCATCGCATATTCAAGCTATCCTCGCAACCCGGATTCCCCAGTTGCATCACGGCACTGTACCGAGCTATTCGGAGTGTCCTCGAGACTTATTGTTTGAGCCTTCAAATCAAAATGAGGACTGGGATGCCGATCAAGCTGGACGACACGAAGTTTGCCTTGGACGATCACGCCCCTTTCGGGAAGCTGTGGGGCAGACTGTTAATCGAGGTCGTGGATAAAGAAACCGACATCAGACAGACCTTGCACCTCGAGGTTCTTCTCGATAACGGCGAAAGAACCAACTTTCTCCAGTATGAAAAGCTGGCGCGTGCAGAAGCCAAGAAGCTGCTGACCCAGGTGGCGGAACAGCTGTAACCCTTGATCGTCCGCTGAACGGATCGTCTCCGCTTGAGCGCGCCGGGCCGGCGTTTTCATTCAGCACATCCGGGCGATCTTCGGAGCGATCTTCACAATCGGCTTCAATGTAATGCGCTACCCTGCATTGCTCAAATGCTTGCCGCGTTTGGGCGCTGTTGTTCGTGCCCGAGTCTCGTGACGCGCGGACAAATCTCCGAGGAACGCTTCTCCCCGTTCCATCTTTTGCGCTGCGCCAGAGTCTTTCACCGCTTCACGGAAACGGTGAAAGATTCTGGGTGTTTAATCCTGGTGCGGTGTCGGGACTGGACACGAGTGCTGAGGATGGCAGCGGAGCTGAACTCGTCATCGGCGGAGCTGTCTTCAAATAGGAACGCGACGAAACACGCGCTGCGACCTGGATCCGCGGTCGGTTCCCCGGCATCAGTCCCACTCAGCGATAGGTCCGTTCACAGCGGCAAGCCGCATTATATCCAGATCGTAAAATCCGTTACGCCCGATCGATCTGCATCAGGGGTAACTTGTGAGGTCCATGCCGGAAAATTGATTGGTATTAACGGCGGGAAGGCGAGAGACTTCAGGAACTAAGTGTGCACTTTGATGTTAAGGCCGCAAATGTGTGATGCGAATTTGAGGAGCCTTTCATGTGCGATTACAGCCTGCATCACGTCTCCTCGCGCCCCGCCAGGGTAGCCGACAAACTGGTTACGATGGAGCTTGCGCGATCGAAGGCGCGTGGCTTTGCCGCCGTTGGCGAACTTGGAACCAAACTTGTCGTTCATGACGACACGCCCCAGGTGGCGGTCTGCCTGCTTCCGGGAACGGAACTCGCCTTTGATGCCGCCGTTCAACATGATCGCACCTTCAGTCCCAAAATTTTTGGCGTGCGAATTTTTGGCAGCGCCCAAGTGAAATATAAGGTCGCCAGTTTTCGGCAGGTGGACCTCGATGATCCGTACGTTCAACATGACGCTTTGGAATTCCCGAACGGGCAGGTTGTAAAGATCAACCGCCTGATTGAGGGTCAAACCGCTACGGTTCTACAATTGCCGGCCGTCTTGCCGCGCAATGACAACGACCATGAGCATGCTCACGCCAAACCTGCTGTCCCTTCGCATGCCTCACGCCTCGTTTTGAACCGGACATTGCCGGAGTCCGGAGTAGCGTCGTTCCTGGTACCGAACCAGGGCATGGCGACGTTATGGGACGCTTTCCGCAGCGCGGCTATCAGTCTCCAGGTCGGACTGGCGCAAGCCTTCCGGCGCATGACTGCTCGCAAGCCTGATCTTGAGGGTGCATTACCCGACGCGGGCCTCCGTACCGGCATGCCCGTGGTGACGCCACGGCAAAAAATCGCGGATCAGATGTCGGACAAAAAGACCGAAGTCAGATCGGCTGCCGAGTTGCCTTCGGCCTAATTCGCGTCAAGACGTGGACTGAGGCGCGACTATAATTCTTCGGGGTAAACCTGCGCCCCGAAGACATTGCAGCAAGAAATCGCAGGAACCGCAGCGAGGCGATCGTCGTCCAAGCTGCACCAACTACCAAAAGCAAACCCGCGGAGCCGGGGACGGGGGTATTGTGGCGCATCTCAGCGAGATGCGCCGCGTGAGCATTGATAAAGACGAGAACCGCGCAAGCACAAGCATGAAACCACAAGCACGATCCCAGGCCGCCAAGCTCGAACGATAACAAGAGGGAACGATAAGAACGAGCCATAGGAACGAAGGAGTATACACATGGACATCCGAGCTCAAGTTTCGATGGTCTTTCACCTGGACAAGTGCATCGGTTGCCACACCTGCAGCATCGCGTGCAAGAACATCTGGACCGATCGCAAGGGCACCGAGTACATGTACTGGAACAACGTGGAGACCAAGCCGGGTACGGGTTACCCGACACGTTGGGAAGACCAGACCAAGTATCGTGGCGGCTGGGTGGTTGACGGTCAGCGGCAGAAGAGCCTGCGGCTGCGGCTGCAGGGCAAGTGGGGCACGCTGACGAACATTTTCTACAACCCCTATCTGCCGACGCTCGACGATTATTTCGAGCCCTGGACCTACGACTACCAGAACCTGATCAATGCGCCGCTGGCCGACGAGCAGCCGACTGCGCGGGCGATCTCGATGGTGACCGGCAAGTACATGGACACGATCGAGGCGGGTCCGAACTGGGACGACGACCTCGGCGGTTCGCAGGTTTACGCCAACAACGACCCGAACTTCGACGGCGCTTCCGACGAGGAGATGCGCCAGATCAACGAGATCAACAGCACGGTGTTTTTCTATCTGCCGCGCATCTGCAACCATTGCCTCAATCCGGGATGCGTTGCGGCGTGTCCGCAGGGCGCGCTCTACAAGCGCGGTGAGGACGGCGTTGTGCTGGTGAGCCAGGAACGCTGCCGCGCCTGGCGCATGTGCGTTTCCGGCTGCCCCTACAAGAAGACCTACTTCAACTGGTCGACCGGCAAGGCCGAGAAGTGCATCCTGTGCTATCCGCGTCTGGAGAGCGGCCAGCCGCCGGCGTGCTTCCACTCCTGCGTCGGACGCATCCGGTATATCGGCCTCGTGCTTTACGATGCGGATGCGATCGAGGAGACCGCGAAGTCGCCGCAGGACCAGCTGGTGATGGCTCAGCGCAACATCATCAAGGATCCGTTTGATCCGGAGATCATCGCCGCCGCGAGGGCGAACGGGATTCCAGATGCGAAGATCGAGGCTGCGCAGAAGTCTCCGGTTTTCCAGTTCGTGAAGAAATGGGGCATCGCGCTGCCGTTGCATCCGGAGTTCCGCACGCTGCCGATGCTGTTCTATGTGCCGCCGCTGGGGCCGGTTCTGGCCAAGGTGGAGAACGGGGTCTATGACAACATAGCCAATGAATCGCGGCTGGGACCGTTGATGAGTTCGCTCGAGCGGTCGCGTATTCCGCTTCGCTATATGGCGAGCCTGTTGGCGGGCGGTAATGAGGAGATCATCCGCGACGTCTACAAGAAGCTGGTTGCGGTGCGCGTCTACATGCGTTCGAGGAAGGTCAAGGACATTCCGGACGAGGAGGTGCAGCGGGCGCTGTCCGAAGGCAAGACCACCGCGGCGGAAGTCGAGGCGATCTGGCGGCTGACATCGATGCCGACCTTCGAGGAGCGCTTCGTGGTTCCGCCGATGGAGCGTGAGACGGCGGTTGACGCCCTGTTCCCGCAGCTCGACCCGGTCTCGCACAACTATCCGATCCGCAAGGGTGCGGTCGGCGTCGGCTTCCACACCGATCCGGCAAGAGGGCCATAGGCTTCTCTTTACCGTATGGCAAAAGGCGCGAGACGGTTTCGATGTTATGTATTCGGATCCGTCTCGCGCTTGGTTCGTTCACGAATGCGATAGCGTTTTTGAACGAGGCGGTTCGAGGAATGCAGGTCGGCGGCCAGCGTTTCCTTGGTCGCGGTTTCCTTGGTCGCGTGAGTGATACGATATTCGCTGTTTATATCGACCGTCCAACAGGCATCGACCGCGCGCGCAACAGGCGACACAACGTCTGAGGCCTGTTGGCATCGCATTCGCCTTAGAAAATCGAAATCAGTCCGATGTCGTCGGCGGTGAAGCGATCAGCCATTCTAAAGTCATTGGCAAGCGCCCTGCTCCGTCGACCCTGGTGTCAAACCGCAACGGAGATAAAGCCTCGGTCCTGGTGGTTCAGTGAATGCTGAACGATGCACCGCCCTCATCGCCTGTAACCGCGACTCCGTAGCTAGCCGTGAGCGCCTTGCGTGCGTCTTCAATCCGTCCGGCCTTAAACAAAACGTTTGCGAGTTTGCTGAAAATATTCGGAACGGCCGGTTGCAGTTGAATCACCTGGCGATACGCTTTAGCGGCATCGACGTACTGACCCATGGCCTCGCAGGATTGCCCGAGCAAAAGCCACGGCTTGTAAGTATCAGTTCTCATCCTGGTGAGCAGCTTGAACACGCGTTTTGCCGCTGCGTGATCATTCTTCTTGGCAAGAAGCTGACCGTAACGATGAAGCGTGTTTTCATTCCGCGGATCGATCTCAAGAATCTGACGATATGCCCGCTCTGCTTGATCGATTTTGCCTGCTTGATGCAGATTCGTCGCTTCCCTCAATGCGGCTGCGACGGTCCGCACGTCAAGTCTTCCTCCCAGATTTCGACCGCTTCGCGTCGCGATAACGTAGCAATGAAGCCGCTGTTCCTTGACGCCGAACGAGTATTTGTAACGCTCGTTTCCACGCAGAAAATCATAACGCTTCATTCCACGGGAAATGGCGTAGCGAATGCTGTGGCTGTGCAGAATAAGCCCAGGCTGCGGGCCCTCAAAGCTCTCGTCTCGTCCCGCTATGTAAAATAGGAATGATTTTTTCCGCTCATCCAACAGGATCGCAAGTGCAGCAAGAGGACGATCGCCGATCCACAGCGTAGGCAAGAAGAGCAGTCCGCGTTCGAAGCTGCGCGAAAGCATGGTATGTAGCGAATGGACAATCCTATCTGTAGACTTTCCTTTCCTGGATCGCCATTTGATTTCCCAAAAGCGGAGAAGCGTATTCAGATCGGCCGCCACCGTTTCCTTGGTCGCGTGAGTAATGCGATATTCGCTGTTGGCATCGACCATACGCAACAGACGGCGCAACTTCTGCCGCGTATTAGCACTGATGGTTTCCAGATACGTGTCCCAATGTTCCGGTAAATCCACATAGTGACAAACAGCGTTGTCAATCTGATCGGCCTTGTTGACACGATCCATTTGGTTGATCGCGAACTTTGATTGAGAGAAGCAGGATACCAGTTTGCTGTACCGAACATCGGGACCGCTGAAGTTGCTGAGAACAAAGTCGGCCCAGTTCATACGCTTGATTTTCTGCGCAAAGGCAGTAATCGCATCGGTCTCCGACTCAGGAATGGAAATCAGCCCAGTGTAGTCAGCGGCGTTGCTGCCGGCCATTTTAAGATCGTTGGAAAAACACCCTGCTCCGTCCACTCGGGTGTCGAACCGCAACGGGAAAAAAGCTACGTAGCGAGCAGCTGATCCGTATTCCTTGGCCGCGAGAACGATCCACGGCGTTGAAAGATCCTCCAACCAGGAAGAAAGCCAGTTCCAGGACAGGAACAGGGTTGCATGCGGATCGGCATCATAGACTTCATCCCAGTTTTCTCTCAACCGGTTGAAAGTCTCCATGTCCTCAATGACGTCGATATGCATGTGAACCCTCTTCGCGTCTTTTGTGTCGCCGGCTTCCGCGCTTCTGCGCCCCTTCTATGCTCCTCTATCGCTCGCGGAATGCCCGGGACATGCTGTCCTCGATCGGTTTCATGATGTACTGGAAGAACGTTCGTTCAGTAGTCTTGACGAAAACTTCAGCGGGCATGCCTGGCGTCGGATGGAAACCAGGAATCCTAGCGACTTCAGCGTTATGAAGCCGCACGCGAACCACATAGATATCGCTCGGCCCGGTCTGTTGTGATTTTTTCTCGTCGGCGACGGTATCGGCGGAAAGATAGATAACATCTCCCGATACCATCGGCGTGACACGCTGGCTGAGCGCTGTCAGCCGAACCATCGCTTCCTGACCGTGCTTGACCGAGTCGATATCCTGCGGTCTCACTCGGGCCTCGATAATCAACGGCTCGTTGAGCGGCAATAGCTCCATGATGGGCTTGCCGGGCTCTACCACACCGCCGCGCGTATGAAAGCGCAACTTGACGACGACACCCTTGACCGGCGCGCGGATCGTGGTCCGGTCTAAAACACCCTTTGCGCTCTGCATCCGTTCGCGGACATCGACCAATTCACCACGCACTTCGTGCATTTGCTCGACTGCCGTTTTAATGGCGGTCTTTCGCACACCGTTGATTTGCTCCATCGCGCGGGATATTCGTTCTTTAGCGTCTCCGATCTCGCCCATAATGCGGCCTACCTCGCCTTCGAGATTGGCCTGATTGCGTTGCAGAAGAAGAACATCAGGCTTGCGCACGAGCCCAGCCGCCAGAAGATGTTCCTTGGTCTTGATGTCCTCCTCGACGAGCGCGATCTGCCGCCGCACGCCACTGAGTTGAACCTTGGATCCCGCAATACGCTCGTTCAGAGCTTTGATGCTGTCCTCAATTCCGGCAATCTCGCTGTTCGTATTGTTACGCTGAGCAGTGAAGGCGAGAAGCTGAGCGCTGACGATGCTGCGTATTTGCGGATCCTTTGAATCGGCCGCCAACTCAGGCGGAAAGCGAACTTCCGATTCCTCGCGGACCTGCGCCTGCAGGCGTGCATCGACGGCCGTGAGCCGCGCGTTGCGAAGGAAAAGCCGCTGCATCTCGGCTTTTGC
The DNA here is from genome assembly GCF_000152905.1 of Nitrobacter sp. Nb-311A. Lineage (GTDB taxonomy): Bacteria > Pseudomonadota > Alphaproteobacteria > Rhizobiales > Xanthobacteraceae > Nitrobacter. The sequence continues at coordinate 24,381 of NZ_CH672418.1, read as the reverse complement.
CGTGGTCCGGTCCAGTTTAACAAGGATCTGGCCGGGCTCAACGGTATCACCTTCGTGAACCTTGATCTCATCGATCATGCCGCCTTCCAGGTGCTGGATGATCTTGTTCTGGCCAGTCGCCACGAATACGCCAGACGCAACGACCGCACCCGCGATCGGCGCCGTATTGCCCCAGACACCAAATCCCAAGACCGTCGCTGCAATAACCACCATTCCTGCTATGGTGAGACCACGTGTCGAACGCGGCAGATCGACGTGCCAAGAAGGCTGTTCGCCTACCGTTGTCATGCTCATGATCGCTTCTCCGGGCTCATGTCTGTGCGACCGACGATCACGCGTCGAGCATTGGTGCGGCAGCAGCGCCTGATTTTTTCCGGCCACTCACCAACGGAATCACCTCGTCGCGCGCTCCGAATGCCTGCACGGAGCCGTTCGCTAAAATCATGATTTTGTCGACGCTCTGTAGCAGCGCCGGCCGCTGCGTGATGGTAACCACCGTCATCCGTTTCTCTTTGGCGCGCATCAATGCTTTCGCCAGTGCGCGCTCGCCGTTCGCATCCAGATTTGCGTTCGGTTCGTCCAATACGATCAACCGAGGATTGCCGTAAAAGGCCCGCGCGAGACCAATCCGCTGCCGCTGCCCGCCCGATAACGGACTGCCATCCATGCCGATCACGGTCTCGTAGCCTTGAGCCATCTCCGAGATCATCTCATGAACGTCCGCCGTTTCCGCCGCATCGAAGATGTCTTCATCGACCGCGTCAGCGCGCATTCGCGCAATATTCGCCTTGATCGACGCCGGAAACAGTTGAACCTCCTGCGGCAGATAACCGACGCTTTCGCCAAACTGGCGCGGATCCCAATTGCGCAGGTCCATCATATCGAGGCGGACATTTCCGGCGGTCGGAATAATTGACCCGACCAACATTCGCGCCAGCATGGTCTTTCCGGTTCCCGAAGGTCCTACGATCGCCAGGGACTCGCCTGGTTCGAGCTGGAAGCTGATCCCATTGAGAATAACCTTCTTGTTTGGTGGAGGGACATACAGGATACGCTCGACGCTGAGACGGCCCTCAGGGCGCGGCAACCGCAAACGATCGAGGTTGAGCGGCGAACTCTGGAGCAGGCTCTTGATGCGAGCGTAGGCCGAGCGGGCTTGTACGAATTGACGCCATCCTTCGATCGTCCCTTCCAGCGGCGCCAGAGCGCGGCTGGCGACGATCGATGCAGCGATGATCATACCTCCAGTCAGTTCGCTTTCGAGCGCGAGATAGGCGCCCCATCCGAGTATAGTGATTTGAGTGCCAAGACGCAGGAACTTTGAAATGCCGGTCATGATGATGTTGAGGTCGTGACCGGCAACCTGAGCCTTGAGCGATTCCACGGTCTCCTGTCCCCAAACCTGGACGCCTTCCGGAATCATGCCCATCGCATTGATGACCTGGGCGTTGCGCGCCATCGCTTCGGCTTGCAGATTCGCGCGAGTTCCATACGCACTTGCCCGCGTAAAAGGCACTGCCGTAACGCGCTGGTTGATGAGCGCGACCCCGATCAGCGAAATGCTCGAGGCGAGCACGATCAACCCGAGTTGCGGGTTAATCAGAAAGACAACGGCGAGATAAGCGGGCGTCACCGGCGCATCGAAGATCGTCAGCAGAACGGAGCCCGTGATAAAATGGCGCAAATGCTGGAGGTCCGCCAGGGTTTGAAATTCCCGGCTTGATCCGCTTTGTGCGGCCTTAGCCGCGGCGCTCAGGACGGGGCCGCCCAACCGCGCCTCGGTTTCAACGGCAATCCTCATCAGGATGAAACGGCGCAACATGTCCATCACGACATGAGCCCCGATGGCCAGAACAACAATCGATGACAGCATGATCAACGTGTCGACACTTCGGCTGGTCAGCACGCGGTCCGACATATTGAAAAGATAAATAGGAATCGAAAGAACAAGAAGGTTCACGACAAGTGAGAAGATTCCGACGGTGATAAGATTGCGTCGTGCGGAGGCCAACCCCTTACCGAGAACATCGCGGAATTCATTGTTGCCTGAGCGCTTTTGCAGTTGGGGATTGCCGCCACCGCCGCCACCGGTGAGATTTCCCTTGTTGTTATCATTCTTACCCCCGCTCGCCGGCGCCAAAGGGAGTTCCGCTCCCTTACGATCCTCCACGACAGGCGCTGGCTCCGCTCTTGCGTCAAGCGCTTCCGGAGACTTGGCGGGCGATACGAGGTTCGACTGGCTGTCTGGGGCTTGCGACGTTTGCGACAGCTCGAATTCAGTTCGTTCGTCTACGGTCGCGGGCGGATTGGACGTGGCTTGGTTGTCGCTCAGACTCATTGCCGCTCTCCTCAACCGACAATTACGATGCTTGATCTACGACTAGTGGAGAACGTTAGCCATAGGGTCGTCGTGCGGAATCGGTGCAGGCGCGTGTTGTTGCTGATCTGGGTTAATTGTCGTGTCGTCCGACCCGACGAAGGCGATTACCTCGGGGACGAGAGCTTGGGGATCCGTTTGAGTCACGTGATCCGAATTCTCCTCCACGAGATTAGCCTGGATCAGAATGGAATCGCCGTAGATCTGTCCGCCTACATGGAGATTTGTGCTTCCCACGTCGACGATAGCGGCATCGTTGCTAAGGACGTTGCCGCCTGTCGCGACATTCTGGGTGATCATGCTGTCGCCGTAGTAGCCGGCCGTGACTGGCGATGGCGACCCCTGGAGTTGAATCGCCAGGTTCGCGTCCGAGACGATGTTTGTCTGCCAGATCGCATTCACGTCGTAGTAGTCGCCCGTGATATAAAGGATATTGAGCGTCCCGCCGTTGCCCGCGATCAATTCTCCGAACGAAGGGTCCAGTTCCGTTACGCCACCCGAGATATTGTGGATGAGATCATCCAGGCCTGAATTCCACGCCAGAGCCTTGCTGCCGCCGTAGCTTTCGATCGTGGCCGTGTTGGTGAGCTGATTATCTCCCGTGGACACCGTCTGGTTCGGGTCGACTCCGTCACCGGTGATTTTGACCGTATCGTTATTGTAGAGAATGTTGTTCTGGTAAATCACGTTCATGCCGTGATAGCTACCGCCGACAACGATCAGGTCGTAATTGAAATCCCCATCGTTGATCAGCACAAAGTTTCCGAGCTCATTCTGGCCCGCATGAACCTCAAAATGCGTGCTCGAGCTATTCTGCATCGTGACGTCGTTGTCGGATAAATAATTGGTCTGGACCAATGCTCGAATGTTAAAGTAATCGCCCTTCACAACATCGACGGACCAGTTCGAACTGGTGTAGCTCGGCAAGGATTCGTACACGCCAGGATGCTCGATAAAGTCGGCGATGTTGGTGGCCTGGTTGCCACCGGTCGTGACATTGGCTCCGGAGCCCCCGACCGTCACATGGTCGTTGTCCATGTACGAATTGGTCTGAACGATCGCATTGGTCTTATAATAGTCGCCCGCCACGACCATCGTTCGCGCCGAGTTGGTCAGATCGATGATATAGGCGCCGTTGCTAGCCGTATTTCCGCCGTCGAGCGCCCACTGCCCCGGACCTTTGCCGAGGTCTGGCTCCGGAGCAGGATCGGCAGCGGGAAGATCGGGCGGCCTGTCCTGGAGTACGCCGTTCACATAATAGCCGGACTGGACCGAGTGAGCGTCGGCCGCGCCGCCGCCATCCGCCCAGGCCTGATCGTGCGCTGCGACGAAAGCCGGAAGCGCAGCCGTATTTTGTGGAGCATGCCAATCGGCCGGAACAGCCGCATCTGCTCCGGCGATCATCTGGGAAAGTGCATGGCCGGCTTCCACGCTCAACGCGACCAAAAGGTTCGCATCCTGCGTTCCGACCAACGAATCGTTGTCATGCATCAAGTTGAACTGGTGCGTCTGGATTTCGCTCTGCGCACCGTTCTCTTGATAGACAACCTTGATGACCTCAACTCCGCCGCCGCCGGCGGCGGCGGCGCCGCCCGCATTGACTGGCGGCAGAAAGCCGGCCGAGTGCGGTGGACCGAATCTGTCGGGACCGTCGTCCGGCGCAGGATGAGAATGCGAACGCGGCGCGTAGCCCCCTCCCCCCCCCATTGCCGGAGGATTCTGGATGGGAGTAGGCCGGGTATACATCTCCTCGTCGGTCGGCGTGAACTCAAAATGAGGCCGATGAGTCGTATAATCCTCGGTATGGGACCGATACGCACCCTCGTCAGGCGGTTCGCGGAAGCGGGCAATGTCGTCGAAAATCTTAAGGTAGCCTGCGAAATGCCAGATGATCTCGGTTATACCGCCGGGCACCATGGGAGCCTCCTGCCTTCAGGCACGCAAAACATCCCCATTCCGCGAGCGCCCATTGCAGTCTCAGAAATCGGAGCAGTATTGATTAGCCGGTAAAAAAACCTGCGCGGCGATTGCCGCGCAGGCCGAAAGGCTAATTAGCCGAGGTCATGGCTGTCCGTGAAGTCATGGCCAGCAGTGATCTCCTGGCTGTTGAACTGGATGTTTGCACCCATTGTGATGGTCTGGTTGAAGGCCGACTGATCCACCACGGTGTCGGCGCTGACACCAACGCTGCCGTGATCGAGGGCGCCCATCGCGCCATTGATCGTAGCCGTGGCGCCATGAACATGCGCATCCATCTCGAACCCGCCGCCGCTGAGCGGATCGTGGCAGTCATACCCACCTTCACCACCGTTGAAGGTCACGTTCGGGTTGCTGAGGTGATCGTTATCCACCAGGTTGTTGACTTGGTCGATGTTGAACATGTTTCCGTTGTTCATCGCCTGATTCACAACATCAGGCATGATCAGCGAATCTTCGATGCCGTGGATCCCGCTGAGGTCGATCACCGGATTGGCGAAGCTGCTGGCATCCAGATCCAGGTCGACCTTGACGTCGACGTCCACCTTGGTCTCGACGTTATTCTCGACGGTGTTTTCGATCTTGTTGTCGAGGCTGTTGTCGATCTTGTTGTCGAGATCGTTATCGACCTTGTTGTCGAGACCGTTATCGATCTTGTTGTCGAGATCGTTGTCGACCTTGTTGTCGTTCTCGTTCTCGTTGCCGTTCCAGTTGCCGTTCGCGTTGCCGTTGCCGTTCAGATTGAGATTGCCGCTCTCAGCATAAAGGCCCTGAACAGCGGTCTGATTGGCATACTGGGACTGACCCTGATCCTGGCCTTGACCCTGGCCCTGTCCTTGACCCTGCAGATTGGCCTGACCCTGCAACTGACCCTGCAGATTGGCTTGCAGATTGCCCTGCGCCTGGCCCTGACCCTGGCTCTGCGTCGGGTCGTTGTTATCGTGGTCGCGGTCGTGGTCGCGATCGTCTCTACCTCTACCAGACATGTTAGACTCCTAATCGAAGGAGCATCGTCGCCACCAAAGCGCGCCAATCTTCTACGTCAGCGGCCTTGCAGGAAAGCGATGCCAGTTGTTTCGCCGGTTCTTCCGGCGACGAGATCAGCACGGATGCCGATTTCGCACGGCAAGGCTCGCGCAATGGCTTTCCCAGGGCTAGCTACCCTTACGGAGATTTCCAATCGCCTTGAGGAGGGGGTACAATTATCCAAAAGGAGTAGCTCTCTACGGCTTTCAGATTATTTGCATGCCGCGATTGGCTTAAGATCAGCCGCCGTTCCGCAAATGAGCTTCGAGTCGCGGCAGAAAATCCCAAATTTCCCGGTTTATTCGTGCCATTTCCCGCACAGCGTCCGACATCTCATGAATGCGAACATCGTCCAACGGCTTGACCTCACCGAAGCGAAGGGCATTGCGAGTCTGGACCAGTCGCATGGATTGCGTATGCGATATCGCGCCGGCGCTATCGACTGTATACATGCAGTGATTGAGTTCGTTTCGGATGTGCGTGCCGTCGTTGAACCGGTCGATCAGGCCATTGAGTTCCTTGCTGAGCGCTTTGTCCTTGATCCTGATTCGCGCCAGCCGCTGGATGAGATCGAGCCTTGCGCGGGTAGTATTCAGAGTCGCGAACACGATCGCAGCCGACGCCTGATCGACCCTTAGAAGCAACATCAGGACGTAGATAAACAGGCTTTCGTTGTTGGACCAGTTGAAGACCAGGCTGCCGATCAGAGACAGGACGGTCGTCCGGCGATCCGCGGATTCCGGCGCCGCCGCCTCAAGAGCAGCAAAATCGGGTTTTTGAGGAAGGTGGCTGGCGGTCATGTCGGCCATCGCACGTTAAAAGCAGGCTCTTCGCGGCAACATCAAGGACGCCGAGGCGTTAGTCAACGACCGCGGCGGGGCGATAAGCGCTCTGTCCTGCGGCGCCATCGTCTCGTAGGATAGGATGGAAGACAAGTCTCCACCGCTCGGAAGAGTTCGGGGGAATGTGATCGGGAGGCCAGAATGCTGCGTTGGGCGGTTGCAATGGCGGAGATCAGGAGAGGACGTCGGGCGGCAGTGACGACGATCGGTCCGCTGGTTGAACGAAGTCGCGCCGCTCTGAACGGCATCCCCGATATCGCGTGGCGCGATCCTTACCTCGTCGGATTCATGCTGACACTCATTACCATCGTCGCGCGAGTCGAGAATCCTGGCTTGCCGGACCACGACCTGAGCCTCGTCCAATCGCAAGCCTGGGGAGCGATCACGGGCATGGACGCTGATCTGCTCGGAGAAGAGGCGTTGACGCTGAGCAAATTACATCCGCGGGAATTCCAGCATGGTTCTTACAGCGCGATGATGGTGGCAACACGTCTGTGCGGCCCTGCCGTCGCTTCGATCGGTTATGAACCGTGGCAGATAACGGAAACTCTGTCAGAGCCGGATGCGTCGGTGAACGATGACAGCAACATCAGCAAGTCATTGAACCCTGCCACAGGCAACTGGGCAGACGCTTTCGACACCTACATCGCTGGACTTCCCCTGGCGAAACTACCTTGATATCGCTCCCTGAAATTTCGGGAGAACCGGGTCATGGTCACGGTTTCGTAATGAAAATGCTATGGTCCGATCGCTAAAATTGAACTAAAGTTGGCGGGCTTCAGAAAGGGACGATCTAAGTTAGAAGTTTGAATTTATTTCAGAAGGAGGCTGCAAGCGGAAAGGTTTCGACGGATAGGGGTGGACCGGCCTGTCTGTTTCAGCGTTCAAGATTGATTGGTAGGAGTACCCATGAGCGCGGAAGAGCGTTGTTCTGACAGCATTTATTTTTCCAATTGTTGGGCGAAGGATCAGAGAATCCACGCGATATCCAACCCGGCCCGAACAGCTTATCCAAGTCCTTCCCACAATCTCCGACCGCAGCTAAATGTCGGAAGCGCTTCATGCGGAGCCTCGCCCCCCACGAGCCAGTGCAGGCAGGGACACCTGCAAAATGCTGTTACGGTTAATGTGGATCCGCCTTGGCAGGCGCGTCCAAAGGCTCCCGCAGCCGGAATCTCCCCGATTCCTATAGCGCACGCCGCAGATGGCGGTCACGAGGGCCAGAGCGCACAAAGCGTCAACGGAACGAAAGATTCATTCGACGCCAAGACGAAACGTGCCCGGAACGTAGTTATCATTATTGATGAAAGAGCACTTGTCCGCGATTGCTTGGTGTATTGTTTGCAAGCCAAGTATGACAGTCCCGCGGTTTTTTCGTTCGCAACTTTGTCAGATTGGATAAAGGTAGAGGATGATTTCCCCGTCCCCTCTGTGATCCTTCTCGGCAGTCAGACCGGACAAAAAAAGGCATTGAACGATTCCGACGACGTCGAGAGCCTCGCGCACGTCGCCATGAACGCGCCCTTGATCATCGTGTCAGATGTCGAGGACGGTTCACGAATCAAGCGTGCGATCGAGAGCGGCGCGCGGGGTTATATTCCAACGAGTATGACCCTCGGCGTCGCGGTCGAAGCAGTGCGTCTGGTGGAAGCGGGTGGCACCTTCGTGCCCATCAGTGCAATGTCGTCGTTTCGGAGTGCGGGTCAGGATGAAAGCCAGCTTTTCACCGCACGGCAGATCATGGTGATCGAGGCGCTGCGCCGCGGCAGAGCGAACAAGCAGATCGCATACGAGCTTGGCATGTGCGAAAGCACCGTGAAGGTCCATATCCGTCATATCATGCGCAAGCTGAAGGCCCGGAACCGGACAGAGGTTGCGATGATGGCGAGCGGCTTGTTTGACAAGCTGGAACAAGATCGGCCTGATTGATTGGATCCTATCAAGGAGCGATCATCCAAGATTGCTGCTTGGGTTTGATATCCGTCAGATCATCTGGAGAACTTGACATCGGTCGATGTATGCTGGCCCGCGGGTGTTCGTGGAAAGGCCACGAGCCCCGCATCACGGCAGAATGTTGGAGACGGTGAAAGAAGAGACGCCCCCCTTTGCAAGCTCAATCTCAATAGGACTTGCAGGCAGGACATTTGCGTGGTCGATCGCCGTCAAATGCGCAACTTCGCACAATCAGCCGCGGGTGCGCTCTTTGCGCGATCCCCACCTGCGGGAACTTACCGCGCTGCGCAATGCCAATGAGATCGTATCTTGGATGGGAGCGACAGGTAACACCCGAGACGCCCTCCCCGATCGTCAGACACCCAGCATCAACCATGCCAGGTCGCTTCTCGACGCCGAGGAAGCCGATCGCCTGAGGCGCTTTATTCATACTGAAGATCGGATGAGCTATCTGGCTGCGCACGCTGGCAGCCGGCTCCTGCTCGGTGCCATTACGAAACGCAAAGCAGAGACGCTGCGATTTGAGCGATCTGAATTCGGTAAGCCGGTGCTTGTGGATGCTCCCGCCGACCTTGATTTCAGCATGAGCCATGCGAGAGGCGCCGTAGCTGTTGCGGCGGCATATATGCCAATTGGGGTGGACATTGAGCCACTGCGGGACGTTTCGGATAGGAATGAGATCAGCGAGATCGTCCTCGCATCGGAAGAGCGGCGGATATTGGCAAACACTCCGGAGGCACGTCAGTCCGAGCTTTTTCTACGCTACTGGACGATCAAGGAGTCAGTTCTCAAAGCGGCCGGGGTTGGCTTCACCCTTTCGCCGAACACATTAATCGTCGATGCCGGATCATCTCCTGCCGTGCTCTCCGCGCCGGCTGAGCTCGGGCCTCCGGAGCAGTGGCGCGTGATCGCTCCTGCCTGACGAGTTCATCAATGAGACGCTCTGACGCGCTCCCACCGGCCGTCAGGTCCCCGCCTCGCCGGCTACCGCATTGCCGACCTCTATGAGCAGGCCGGCGAAATCAAGCATCCAGACCGTCGCTGAAATGTTGGGCGACCCGAAGAACTGACGTGCTCCTACGTTCTTCCCACGCCGCCCTTTGTCCGACAACTGACAGAGAAACAGTTCAAGCGGAAGCGACGAGTTCACGCTGGGAGACTGTGGAAAGCAACGACTCGGCGATCTCCTGCGAGCGTGCGGCAAGAACCGAAAGCAAGGTATCGCTGAGGCCGTGGGACGATTCAGAGTATCCCTGAAGATGGATCTGCGGCCGGAACGCGGGACTGGTAACGAGCTTGTAGTGACGATCCAACACCTCGTCTCGAACGTAGCGGCGGATCGATCCGAGAAATGCGTGAGGTGTTTCCCTGTCGTATCCGGTCGCCAGGACCACTGCATCATAGGACGAGCGAAAGCTCCCGCCTTCGAATTTGTCGACAGCGCTGATCTCTATTCCCGCTGAATCTGCATCTACATTCACGATCTCGCTACGCGGATGCAACGCGACCTTTATGTCTCCGCTGACGCGCTGCTGGTAGAGCAACCGATATAGCTGATCGAGCAGATCGGAATCGACGACCGCATAGTTTGTGTTCCGAAAGTTGCGAACGATCGCCTCTCGGCTTTCGCAAGACTGCGCGTAGATGAAATCGGTGAAATTCGGATTGAAGATTTCGTTGACGAACGGACTACTGTCGGACGGCTTCAAGGCGTGACCACGGAAGATCAAATCGATCCGGGCGTGCGGAAATCGGTTATGAAGGTCGAGCGTAACCTCGGTTGCGCTTTGTCCCCCGCCAACGACGGCCACCCTCGTTGCTCGACCTCTCAGCCCGACACGCTCGATCCGATCGAGGTAACGGCTGGAATGAAGCAACCTGTGATCGTCAACAACCTTGGAAAACGTCTCCGGGATATACGGCTTACCTCCGACCGCGACCACGAGATTCTTTGCGAGACGGATCACCTCTCCGCCGGCGAGCGTGCGAGAATGAACCCGCAGGGACGTCACCGTCTGACCAACCGTCACGGGTTCAATCGCAACTATCGTTTCGCCATAAGCCGTCTGCGACTTGAACGTGGCGGCGACCCATCGGAGATAATCGTTAAACTCCAGCCGGCTTGGATAGAACGTTCGGCAATTGATGAAATCCAACAGACGCCCCGTCTTGTGCAGATAGTTCACAAAGGTAAAGGGGCTAGTTGGATCGCGCAACGAAACGAGATCCTTGAGAAACGAGATTTGCATATCGCTGCCCGGCAGCAGCATGCCGCCATGCCAGGTGAATTGCGGCTGCCTCTCCACGAACATGGGAGAGAACTTAAGGCGTGACCGCGTCGCGCACTCGTCCAACGCAATCGCAAGGGCAAGGTTGGACGGTCCGAATCCGACGCCGATAACGTCATGCTCGACTGCAAATTGATGGGACATGAGCCGCACTCCCGCTCGTAGCTTAGGAAAGGACCACCGGACTACCGGGCGCCGGAAGCCAGAGCCGGTCGCCAAAGAAGCGCTCGCGCAGCAACATAACCAATGTTGCGCGCTTGTGGGCGAAATCGAAATTCTTGATCTTCGCAAATCCGGATCGTTCGAGATTCCGGATTTGCTGAGAATGCGCAGCCGCGGGCTCGCCAACGATCCGCTGCGTGCGACAATCGTCGAGAAACATGTAGTGCAGCAGTGAGGGCAACCACGCGCTGATATAGGAGCGCCCGCGGAAAGCATCATTGCCGACCACGACATGCCAGCCCCGGTCATAGTCGTCGGCGTCATAGAACGGCGCGATACGATTTTCCTTGGCCCAGTAAATTTCGAAATAGCCGAACGGCTCATCGCCGAAACAGCCAATCATGGGAAGCATGTGTGGATCAGCCAATTTGTCCGCCAAATAACGCCGATGCTTCTCTAGATCACCAGCCTCGTTCCAGAACGCATCAACCCGAGGATCGTTCATCCAACGGTGCAACAAGTGAAGATGATCGTCGATGTCAGCGATCTGAAACGAGACAGATTGCGCAAGCCATGGAATGTATCGGCTGTACACCTTGCCAGTTGGCTTTGGAGCACGGCGCGGATGCCGTTTGCCGTCCGTCATGACATGAAGCTGGGGCAATGGCTGCCGCTCCGGGTTGACAAGCCAGTTATCCCGCCTCTGCATGACCATCTCGGGAACTAGAACGAGTCGATCTTTCGCGATGGTCGCAACGCCGCTGGTGATAAGGTCTCGTACGATCGAATCCTGACCCACGACATCCAAGACAAGTCGATCAAGATTGGGCCGCCACGCGAAGAGAGCTTCGGCAGAGGCCGACATTGCCTGCGTCGTAAGCTTCTGATCGTCCGACGCATACAACACATGGAGATGATCGACTTCTCGATCAAGCCGCAACTCCAGCACAGTCACGTCGTCAGCAACGACACGAAGACGATCATCCGCCTGAAGGACAGTTAGCGCAGAATTCGGTCCGACCAAAAACGTGCAGGGTCCATCTCCGGATTGTGAAGCCTTGTTCATCCGGCCCCTCGCATCTTGGTCGTCGTTATGCGCGATGTAAATCAGTCCTGCATCAGATGACAAGGAATGCAGCCGCAACTCGATTTAGATTCCCTACAAAGTCAAAAATCTTGTTCAATCCGGGTCTAACGCCGTGCGGAACACGCAAACTATCGTCTTATATGTGTCGCAAATCCGGACATTCTAAAGCGATGCGTTTGTTGGCACTGCTGGAGCTACGATCATGTCGTGAATCTTCTCCGCGCTCGTGACAATTTTGCCTTCTCGCAGCCGTACGAGATGGTCCGCTATTCCGAAGTAGCGATCATCATGTGAGATGACGATGATGGTTTTTCCGATGCGCTTCAGATCCGGGAGCAGCTCGGTGTAGAAGATATGCCGGAAGGTCGGATCTTGATCCGCAGCCCACTCATCAAACACCAGGACAGGCCGTTCCTCGAGCCACGCGTTCATCAGGGCCAGTCGCTTGCGTTGCCCGGTCGATAGATCGGTTGTCGTAAAGGCGCCATTCTCCACAGAGACCTTGTGTGCGACTTCCAGCCGCTTCAGGTATCGCTCGGCGGCGTCAGGAACCACGCCGTCTCGCTGCATGATGTCCTCAAACAGATAGTAGTCGGAGAAAATGGTCGTAAAGAGCTGACGATAATCGTCTCGCGTCTCGGTCGAAACGGCCACGCCGTCCCGAAACACGGTGCCGCTGTGCGGAGCGTAGAGGCCAAGAAGCAGCTTTATAAGCGTCGTTTTTCCGCTTCCATTCTCGCCAACGATGAAAACGGTATCCCCCTTTCTGATATGCAGATCAACCGGACCAAGCACAAAGGGAGCTTTGCCTGGCACACCTCGAAATGCATAAGTTACATTTCGAAGTTCGATTGATTCAATCGCGTCTGTTCGTTGCCCGACGGGACGAGCGGTCAACAGATCATGTTCAGGCGTCGAGAACTGCTCGGAAAGCTCGGCGATACGGCGCATCGCGACCTGAGCCCGGCTGAGCGCCGGCAGGACGCCGATGATCTGATCAACGGGACCACGCATATAGAGCAGCACCAACACGAAACCGCTGGACACCGCAGCAGGGCTGTCCGGCCACAGGAAGGGACGCAGCGTCAGCGCCACGCCGATCACGACAAAGAACAGCATCGTGCCCAGGGATCGCGCGGTCACGAAAAGATTTATCGATTTGATCTGCACCTTGCTGATCAAGTCAACGGTGCGCTGAATCTCATCGGCATATACGCGCTGGCGGCGGATGCGGTTCAACCGCAGCTCCTTTGCCCCTTCAGCAATCGCGCGATAATGTTTGTGAAGCCGATCTTCCGCATCGCGGGCGACGTTGAACCCGTGAACGCCTCGCGTCCTTGCGTACCCATGCGCTAGCGAACCGAGGATGATGACGGCGCCCGTTATCAGAAACAGTGGCCAGGATAGTATCGCCAGGTAAACCATACAGCCCAGCGTAATCACGAGCGATACGAAAAAGGGCGAAAAGAAGAAGGCAAAATCGCTGATGGTGTCGACGTCATGCGTCAACACAGGGATCAGCCTGTGCGTCCGGTAAATCTCGATCTGATCGATCGGAGCAGCTAGAATTTTTGCGGCAAGCGAGCCACGAAGGCTGGCGATGATCCGCTGCCCAACATAATTTGCGCTGATGTCGGCGCCGATAGAGCCCACCAGAATCAAGAGACACAGAGCGGCGAACGCCATGACAAGCGTTACAACATCGGCTTGGGTTGCATAGAGCCCCCGATTGACGACCGCGAGCAGCCCCGCAACGCTTCCGCCTCCCACGAGGCCGAGCATGACGCCCCCAAGGACGATCGGCCAATAGGGCCGCAGCAGGTGCATGATTTGTGCCGTCAGGCCGCTTCGTGAATGCATCATGAGTGCCGCGTGCTGGAGTGAGGCCATAGCAAGCCAATATGATGCGAGTACATGATGGCGCTCCTCCCCTGCAAAAGCTTATTTGCAGCAGTTTCTACGGATTCTAAGTTGTGAACCGATGCTCTTTTAATAATTAAAATGTGAGCATCGTCCGCCTTTACGTCGCAGCCGATGACCGGGTGGCGCGTCAGCGGCTGAAGTTCATCAAGCACCATCCGCTTCGAAGGGCGCGCCGCAACTGCATCATCATTCACGGAGTGGTTCCACACCGCGCCGCTCGCTCGCTTTCCGTCATGCGAAAAGCGGCGGCCAGTGCCTCCCCAATCGCCGCTCGCGCCTGAAGTGCATCCGCCACGACGTTTCCCATGCGCAGGAATTCATGAATCATTCCCCGATATATCCTGAGATCGACGTGAACACCGGCGGCGCGGAGTTTCGCCGCATAATCGCGCCCTTCGTCCACTAAAGGGTCAAGTTCGGCAAGCACGATAAACGCCGGAGCTAGCCCTGCAAGGTCGGGTGCGGCAAGCGGCGCAAAGCGCCAATCCTCGCGGTCACCATCGTCGCGAAGATACTGTCGGAAAAACCAATCGACGGTGCTGCGTTCCAACAGATAGCCGGAACCATACTTCTCGTACGAATTGGAGGTTTGCCGGGAACTCAGCCCCGGATAGGCGAGAACCTGCAGCACCGGTCGCGGCAGGCTTCCATCCTTTCGGGCTTCAATGGCAAGCGCTGCCGCAAGCGTCCCTCCGGCGCTGTCGCCGCCGACGGCTACGCGATTTGGATCCAGTCCGGCCGCAGGTCCCTCGCGCCCGATCCAGGCCAGCGCATCGACGGCATCCTCGAAGGCGGTTGGAAACTTGTGCTCCGGTGCAAGCCGATAAGCGATCGACAACACTGCCGCGCCGCTGTCTTCCGCAAGACCGCGGCACAACGGCTGATGTGAATCAAGGCTTCCGACGACGAAGCCGCCTCCGTGCATATAGAGAAGGACAGGAAGCGGATTGCGGCCATCAGGATTCTCCTGCGCATAGAGCCGCGCCGCAATTACCGCGCCGTCACGCGTCGGCAGGGAAAGCTGACGCTCGCAAGCCAGCGCCGGCGGATCGACATCGAGCAGCGGCGAGGATGCGTCGAAATCGGCCCGCGCCTGCCCGGCCGTCAGTTGCGGAAACGGAACGCGCGCGCCGCTTTCAGCGCCTGCCTGCACCATCTCGAGCAGCGCCGCGATGTCCGGATGAAGATTCATGGCAGCACTCATTCGGCCGGCTCCGGGATCGCATCCTGCAACGCAATCGATGCAGCCTGCGGAGCCAGCAGGATGCAAAGTTCGTCCAGCAGACGCTCGTTTTTGAGAATGGAGAAATGGTCGTCTCCGACGATTCCGCGATCGGCGGCGTTGGGCAGTTGCGCTTTCAGCCGATCGCGCTGCGCCAACCGGCTCGATGTCCACCAGCACAATGGCGTAGCCGCGAGATGGCGCGGAGGAGTGGCGCTGCGGGTCAACGTTCTCAAGCAGCGTCCTACGGAGAATGCGCTCGCGATATCGTCTTCACCAAGCACCTGTTCGCCGATCGATATTCCGCTTGCCTCTCCCATGATCTGGGCGACCAGACTCCGGATGTTCTCGCTGGTCTCGGGGCTGCCCTTGCTTATGGCTGCTTCGATATGCCTGTCGATGTGAGCGGCCGCCGCTCGCGGAAGCACGGCCCACAGCAGTCCCGCAAGTTCATCGGCCCAGTGAACAGCCGCCTCCCCGCTCAATTCAGCTTGCGGCTGCACTACAAAACTATCGACCAAAGCAAGGCGATCGACGCGCTCGCCGCAGCGTTCAAGCTCGGCGGCAACGAGGGCGGCGACAAGTCCACCGAGCGACCAGCCAATCAGGCTGTACGGCCCGTTCGGCTGCACTCGCCTGATCTCGGTCGCATAGTCGGCGGCCATAGCATCCAGCGAACGCTCGCGCCACGAGCTGTCGACCAGCATTCTCGATTGCAGCCCGATCACCTGCCGGCGTCCCTCCAGACGGCGCGCCAGCGCTCCGTAATCGAAAACGGTGCCGAAGCCGCCATGCACGCAGAACACTGGTTGAACATCGCGAACCGGCGCGTTCAACGGCAGCAGCGCCGATGGCGCCGGCGCGGATGCCGAAGCTGTGGAGCCGTTGCCGGCAAGCAGCGCGCGGATCGTCGGCTTCTGCAACAAATCGCGGAGCTTGACCTCGATGCCGAAGGTCTTGTCCTGGCGGAGTCGCGCCACGATCCTGAGACAAAGGATCGAATTTCCGCCGAGTTCGAAGAAGTTATCGGTCACGCCGACCTGCGGCACCTTGAGGACGTCAGCCCACAAGCGCGCCATCGCGGTTTCGACAGGCCCTTGCGGAGCGACGAAGCTTCGCGCGGTGGCATCGGGCAACGGCAGCGAGCGCCGGTCGACCTTGCCGCTCGACAACACCGGTAGTCGCTCAAGCACAACGATCCGCGCCGGCACCATGTAGGCCGGCAAGACCTGTTTCAAGAACGCGGCCAATCTTTCGGCCAGCGCGTCGGCGGCATCTCCGGATGCATGCGTTTCCGCCTTCGGCGCAACATAGGCAACGAGTTGATTGCCTTTCGCGCGCGGCAGCGCCACTACTGCCGCCTGCTCCACCTCCTTATGGCGAAGCAGCGTGGTCTGGATTTCTCCAAGCTCGATCCGGAAGCCGTTGACCTTGACCTGATCATCGCTACGGCCGAGATATTCGATGGTGCCGTCTTCACGCCATCGCGCGAGATCTCCGGTGCGGTACAGCCTGGCGCCGGGCATTGACGAAAAAGGATCGGGCACGAATCGCTCGGCGGTCATGCCGGCCTTATCGTGATAGCCGCGTGCCTGCCCCAAACCGCCCAGATAAAGCTCTCCGGCGACCCCTGCGGGAATGACATTGAGCGAGCCATCAAGAATGTAGGCGTGGCGATCGCCCACCGGCACGCCGATCGGCGCATAAGGCGTTTCGCATTCGGCGGCGCCATCGACTTTCCAGACCAGCGGTGTAACGACTGTCTCTGTCGGCCCGTAGCCGTTGATCAGGATCTGCGGCTTCAGAATGCGTCTGACCTTGTCGAAGCCCTCCTTCGGCATCGCCTCGCCCCCGAAGGAGTAAAGCCTGACCGGCGGCGGATTGCCCGTCTGTTCGACCACTTCGGCCACCTGCTGCAGATAGGCCGGCGGCAATCCAATATGACTGACCCGATGCGCGTGCAGGCTCTCCACGGTCTGTTCCGGCGTCCACAGTTCGTCGTCGCGCATCACCAGCCGCGCTCCGTGAGACAGGACCGTCAGCCAGCGTTCATGGGCACCGTCGAAGGCCAGCGACAGGAAATGCAACTCGCACGAACTCTCATCGATCTCATACAGATGGCCGGTGACCTGGCAATGCATGGCGAGCGGCCCATGGGCAACGGCGACGCCCTTCGGCAATCCCGTCGAGCCCGAGGTGTAGATCAGATAAGCGAGGTTCCCGGCATGCAACTCCGGTTGCGGCGCATGATCCGGTCCCGCATCAAAGTCGAACGATGGAAGAGAGATTCTTTCCATCCCATCCGAACCGCCTTCCACATCGAGTTGCCCCGTCAGCAGGAACGAGATCCCGGCATCGCGCATGACGAATGTGCGCCGCTCCAGCGGAAGCTCGGGATCGAGCGGAACGTAGGCCCCGCCTGCTTTCAGGACGGCGAGCAGCGCGATCATCGTAGCCTCGGTCCTTTCGACCACGACGCCGACGCGCTGCTCTCGCCTGAGCCCGCGGGCGATCAGGTGATGCGCAAGACGATTGGCCCTTGCGTCGAGCGCACCGAACGAGAGCACCGTGTTGCCGATGATAAGCGCCGTTCGCGCCGGATGCCGCCTCGCATAACCACTGATCGTTTCATGCACGGGTGGCAGCAGGGAGCTTGCCGTCGCGTGACGATTGCAACTTTCGGCAAAGGCAGCGTCGATAGAAGTCACCGGATTAATACTGGCGAGACGTCTCGACGCGTCCTGCGTCATCGCGACAAGAATGTGCTCGAACTGCACCCTGATCTGATCCGCCTGCGACGCCGTAAAATGGCTTGGCATATAGGTGTATTCGATCTGAAGAGTGTCCTCGACGAGAACCGACAGGTCCATCGGATAGTTCGTCACGTCAACGTTCTTAAGAGCGCCGAATTGAAGCGAGCCGTCGCCGTCTCGCATGCTACGTTCGATTGGATAATTCTCGAATACGATGATGCTGTCGAACATTGCCTGACCGGAGCGCTCGGCCCAGCCCTGGATGTCGTAAAGCGGTGTATGCTCGTAGCCGCGGATCGCCGCATTGCGATCCTGGATGGTGCGCAGCCATTCTCCGATCGGACTGGCGAACGAAGGTGTTTCGATCACGGGCAGCGTATTGATGAAAAGCCCGAGCATCTGCTGCGACCCGTTAAGGCTGGCCGGCCGGCCGGCAACGGTAACGCCGAACGTGACGGTCCGCTGGCCGGTGTAGCGTTGCAGCAGCAGCACCCATACGGCCTGAACGATGGTGTTGAGCGTGATTCGCTCACGGCGAGCGAATGCCTTGAGCTTCGCGGTCGCGGCCTCTCCGAGCCGCGTATAGCAGCGCGCATGTCCGGATGCCTGATGGCGGCGCACGCCGAAAGCGTCGGCGAGTTGCGTCGGCTCGTCGAACGCCTTGAGCTGTTCGCGCCAGAATTGTTCCGCGGCGCCGGCATCCTGCGCCAGCAGCCAGGCGATATAGTCGCGATAGCGAGCAGGCTTCGCTGCGGACGCGCGCCCGTAATAGCATTGCAGTACGTCGCCAACGAACCGGGCCGAACTCCAGCCATCCATCAGAATGTGATGATAGGTCCAGATCAGCCGATAGCGATGATCGTCAAGCCGCAGCAACCGCACGCGCTGCAGTGGCGGCGCGGAGAGATCGAACCCGGCGGCGCGTTCATCCGCAAGCGCCGCCGCGATCCGTTCCTCGCTGACCGCCTGTCCGCGCCAGTCGTCCTCTTCGAATGGAGCAATCACGTCGCGATAGACGACCTGAAGCGGTGAACCTGATAGCTCGCGCCACAGGAAGCCGGTTCGAAGAATCTGATGGCGTGCGGTCACCTCATTCCATGCCCGGCCCAGCCGGCCGGCGTCGAGGCCGCGAACCTCGACGCTGATCTGGTTGACGTAGACGCCGCTGTCGGCATCGCGCAGGCTATGAAACAACATGCCCTGCTGCATCGGGGACAGCGGATAGACGTCCTCGATGCAGCTCGGATCCAGACCGAGCCGTTCGAGCTGATCATCCGATAACTCCGCGAGCACATCGTGTGCCGGCTCGGACCGGTCCTCGGCTACATCGTTGTCGCGGGACAATGCCGCCAGCGCCTCGATCGTCTGATGCTGGAAGACATCGCGCGGCTCGATCAGGACGCCTTGGCGGCGGGCGCGGCTCACCATCTGCAACGAAATGATCGAGTCGCCGCCAAGCTCAAAGAAATTGTCTGTGACGCCGATGACAGGCTGGCCGAGAAGCTCCGCCCAGATCGTCGCGAGCGCGGCTTCCGCCGGCGTGCGCGGCGCGATGTGCTCGGCCGAAGCCGCAAGCCGGTCCGGCGGCGGCAGCGCCTTGCGGTCGATCTTGCCGTTCGGCGTCAGCGGCAGCCGCTCCAGCACCACGATCCGCGCCGGCACCATGTAGTCCGGCAATGACGCCGCCAGCGCAGCCTTCAGCGCCGCAGCATCCAGAGCCTCGCCGCTGACATAACCGACAAGCTGGCGTCCCGTCCCGGCCTCGCGCGCCACCACCACCGCCGCACCCACGCCCGCCTGCGCCGCAAGCCGCGCCTCGATCTCGCCAAGCTCGATCCGGAAGCCGCGGATCTTCACCTGATGGTCGGCGCGCCCGACATACTCCAGCACCCCGTCCTCGCCCCATCGCGCCACATCGCCGGTGCGATAAAGCCGCGCTCCGGGCAGGCCGAACGGATCAGGCATGAAGCGCTCCGCCGTCAGCGCGCCGCGCCGCCAATAGCCCCGCGCCAGTCCCGCACCGCCAATGTAAAGCTCGCCGGCAACCCCAACAGGTGCAACGTTGAGATCATGATCCAGAACGTACAGCGTGGTGTTGCCGATCGGGCGGCCCAGCGCAGGGCGGGCGTCCGCCGCATCCAGGCGATGACGCGCCGACCACACCGTGGTCTCGGTCGGGCCGTACAGGTTCCAGACCTCGCCCGCCTGCGCCACCAGCCGCCGCGCCAGGTCCGGCGGCAACGCCTCGCCGCCGCACAGCACCCGGCAGCCCGACGGAAGCGCCCCCTCGTGATCGAGCAGCATCCGCCAGGTCGCGGGCGTCGCCTGGATCAGGCTCACCTCATGCGCGGCCGCGAGCGCCTTCAGCCGGCCCGGATCCTGCGCCGCGGCGCGATCGGCCAGCACCACCCGCGCCCCGACCGTCAGCGGCAGCCACAGTTCCAGCACCGCGATGTCAAACGACAGCGAGGTCAGACCCAGCACGCGGTCCTTCTCCGTCATGCCCGGCTGCTCCGCCATCGTCGCCAGGAAGTTCGTCACCGCATCGTGGCGGACCATCACCCCCTTCGGAACGCCGGTCGAGCCCGAGGTGTAGATCACATAGGCCAGGCTCTCGGGAGGCACGGCGATGGCCGGGTTGCTGTCGTTCCCTCCCTCGGGCTGCGCATCGATCAGCCAGGCCTCGGCGCCGGTCTCCTCCAGCACCGCCGCGAACCGGCCGCGCAGCGCGCTTTGCGTCAGCACCAGCGCCGCGCCGCTGTCGCGCAGCATGTGCGTCAGCCGCTCCTGCGGATAGTCCGGATCCAGCGGCAGATAGGCCCCGCCCGCCTTCAGCACCGCAAGCAGCGCCACCATCATGCCGACGCCGCGCTCGCACCACAGCCCGACAACAACATCGGTCCCGACCCCGCGAGCCCGCAGCCGCCACGCCAGCCGGTTCGCACGCCCATTCAGCTCCCCATAGCTCAGCGCCTCCTCACCAAACACCAGCGCAATCGAACCCCAACAACGCCGAACCTGCCGTTCAAACTGTTCGAGAATGCTCCGGCGCGGTTCATCGCGGCCCGTGCTGTTGGCGCTGGCGAGCAGTCTGTCATCTGCGGGATCATGATCCGCGATCCTGCCGACCGGCCGGTCGGCATCGATGCTCAACGCCTCCATGATGCGCACAAAGGCATGTTGCAGCCGCGCGATCTGCGCCTCATCAAAGTGCCTGCGCTGATAGTTGAATGTCAGGCGGAACCGCTCATCGATACCGACGCTCGCGAACAGCGGATAATTGCTGGTCTCGACAATCCGGGTCTTGCCGACACGGACCTGGCGGTTTTTGCCCGTCAGAGCACGGTCGATCGGATAATTCTCGAACACCAGGATGCTGTCGAACAGCGGCCGTCCGGGGCGTCCCGCCAGACGCTGGATCTCATGGAGCGGCGTCCAGCCGAAGTCGCGCAGGGCCAGATTGTGATCCTGCAACTCACGCAGCCACGCGCCAACCTTCCGCTGCGGAGCAACGCCGTCGACAACCGGCAATGTGTTGATGAACAGGCCGACCATCTCGTCGGCTCCCGTGAGCTCCGGCGGCCTGCCCGACACCGTGACGCCGAAGCAGACCGTGCCCTGCCCGGTATATCGCCGCAGCAACTGCGCCCATGCAGCCTGCACCAGCGTGTTCATCGTGACCCGCTCGCGTGCTGCGAACCGCTGCAGCCGTCCTGTCAGCGCCGCATCCAGCTCCAGCGCGAGCATGCCGTGGCCGCACGATTCCGCGTCCACACGCTCGGCCAGAAAGCTCGGCTCATCCAGCCCGGCCATCGCATCGCGCCAGAACGCCGCCGACACATCGCCATCCCGGCTCCGCAGCCACGCGATATAGTCGCGGTAGCGATGCTGCAATGCCGGCAGCCGGTCTTCGCCATCATGCTGCATCACCTCGGCGATCAGCCGCGCCGAACTCCATCCATCGAACAGGATGTGATGATGGGTCCACAGCAGCCAATGCCGGTCGTCCCCAAGCCGTATCAGCCGCACCCGCTGCAAAGGCGGCCGCGACAGGTCGAAACCCGCAGCCTGCTCACCTTGCGCAACATCGGCCAGCGCAGCCTCCAACCGGGCTTCGTCCCACCCTGTGGCCCGTGCACGCCAGTCATCTTCGACAAACGGCACCTCGACATGGCGATAGACAATCTGCTGCGGCGAGCCGGACAGACCGCGCCAAACGAAACCCGTTCTCAGAACCGCATGGCGATCACTGACCGATTGCCAGGCGCGGCGCAGCGCTTCCGCATTGACGCCGTGCAATTCCGCGGCAACCTGATTGACATAAAGCCCGCTCTCACCATCGTGCATCGCGTGGAACAGCATGCCCTGCTGCATGGGCGACAGCGGATAAATGTCCTCGATCTCACGCCAATCCAGGCCAAGATGATCGAGCTCGGCCTGGCCCAGGCCGGACAATGCCACATCCGACGGCGTCAGACCGCAGGCGCCGCTGGTGCAGTGATCGACCAGCTCGCGCACGGCGCCCTCATAAGAAGCAGCCAATCGCTCAATCGTTTCTCGGCGATAGCGCTTCCCGCCAAAGCTGAACGAGAGCCGCAATTGTCCGTCTTTGACCTGGCCGTTGATGCTCAGCCAGCGGCCGAGCGGCGCGCTGCCGCTGCGCCCGGGCCCGGCGCTCTCGGGCGCGAGCCGGAACGGCGCGCCTTCACCGACGCTGGAATCGAACTGGCCGAGATAGTTGAAGACGATGCGGGGCTCGGGAAGCTGAGCCAGCGCCTCGGCTTGCGCTTCAGTCCCGCGATAGCGCAATATGCCATAGCCAAGCCCGCGGTTCGGAATCGCGCGAAGCTCCTCCTTGATGGATTTGATCAGCGTCTCATCGTCCGCCGACCCGCCCCGCAGACGCACCGGGAAAGCGGTGGTAAACCACCCTACCGTCCGGGAGATATCGACGCCCGCGAAGATATCCTCGCGGCCGTGTCCTTCGAGTTCAACGACGATCTCCTCGATTCCACTCCAGCGCGCGACTGCCCGCGCCAACCCCGCGAGCAGAAGATCATTGACCTGCGTCCGGTAAGCCGAAGGCGCCTCCTTCAGCAGCCGCGCGGTCAACTCGGCGTCGAAGGCGAGCAAAACCTCCTCACTGTCGGCGGCCCGGTCGATGCCCGGATCGTCGTCGCACGGCAGCTCCGTCCCCGCTCCCCGTTCAAGCCAATAGGGCAGTTCCGCCGCCAACTGCTCGGTCTGGGCATAGGTCTGCAGCCGCGCGCCCCAGGACGCATAGGAATGGCTCCGTGCCAACGCGACCGGCAACCTGCCCTGCCGGGTCTGCTCGTAGGCCGCCGCAAAGTCTTCGAGCAGGACGCGCCACGACACGCCATCGACGACAAGGTGATGCACGACCAACAGGAGCCGCTGGCTGCCGTCGGCGAGATCCATTCCAACCAGGCGCAGGAGAGGCCCGGTCAGCGACAGGCTCGCCTGAGCCTCGGAAGCGACTGCGGTGACTTCGGCCGAATCGCCAATGCCGCTTCGAAGCCAGAACAGTTCCGAGGGCTCGGGCGCGGCGCCATAACCCGCACGCCATCCCCCTTCGATCTCCTCGAAGCTGAGCCGCAAGGCCGCGTGATGCGCCACGATCGCAGCTATCGTGGCCTCCACAACCGCCCAATCGAGCCGTGACTGCGGTATCAACAGAACGGCCTGGTTCCAGTGATGGCGCTCCCCGGCATCCTCGCTGAAAAAGCGCGCCTGAATCGGCACAAGCGGATGTTCGCCGCCTTCGATATCCCCCTCGGGCGCAGCTTCGCCCTCGCTCCGTTCGTTGCGCGCAACTCGCGCCAGTTCCTGTAATGTCTGATGCTGGAAGACATCGCGCGGCTCGATCAGGACGCCTTGGCGGCGGGCGCGGCTCACCATCTGCAACGAAATGATCGAGTCGCCGCCAAGCTCAAAGAAATTGTCTGTGACGCCGATGACAGGCTGGCCGAGAAGCTCCGCCCAGATCGTCGCGAGCGCGGCTTCCGCCGGCGTGCGCGGCGCGATGTGCTCGGCCGAAGCCGCAAGCCGGTCCGGCGGCGGCAGCGCCTTGCGGTCGATCTTGCCGTTCGGCGTCAGCGGCAGCCGCTCCAGCACCACGATCCGCGCCGGCACCATGTAGTCCGGCAATGACGCCGCCAGCGCAGCCTTCAGCGCCGCAGCATCCAGAGCCTCGCCGCTGACATAACCGACAAGCTGGCGTCCCGTCCCGGCCTCGCGCGCCACCACCACCGCCGCACCCACGCCCGCCTGCGCCGCAAGCCGCGCCTCGATCTCGCCAAGCTCGATCCGGAAGCCGCGGATCTTCACCTGATGGTCGGCGCGCCCGACATACTCCAGCACCCCGTCCTCGCCCCATCGCGCCACATCGCCGGTGCGATAAAGCCGCGCTCCGGGCAGGCCGAACGGATCAGGCATGAAGCGCTCCGCCGTCAGCGCGCCGCGCCGCCAATAGCCCCGCGCCAGTCCCGCACCGCCAATGTAAAGCTCGCCGGCAACCCCAACAGGTGCAACGTTGAGATCATGATCCAGAACGTACAGCGTGGTGTTGCCGATCGGGCGGCCCAGCGCAGGGCGGGCGTCCGCCGCATCCAGGCGATGACGCGCCGACCACACCGTGGTCTCGGTCGGGCCGTACAGGTTCCAGACCTCGCCCGCCTGCGCACCAGCCGCCGCGCCAGGTCGGCGGCAACGCCTCGCGCCGCACAGCACCCGGCAGCCCGACGGAAGCGC
>NZ_CH672419.1:156681-237430 GCF_000152905.1 Nitrobacter sp. Nb-311A | reverse complement strand
GGCTCGCAAATTTGACCCCGTATCGGCGTTCAATTTTGACCCCTTCGCGCGGCGTGGTTTGAGGGTAGCGCTCGACTCGTCGGAGCTGGCCGGGATTGCGGAGACGAGACGAGCGCGGGTGGCGTGATCGTCGTCGCGGCTTTTGAAGCGCCAGCTGTCGTTACCGGTTTCGACGATGTCGCAGTGGTGGGTCAACCGGTCGAGCAGCGCGGTGGTCATCTTGGCGTCGCCGAACACGCTGGGCCATTCGCCGAAGGCGAGATTGGTGGTGACGATGACGGAAGCACGCTCGTAGAGCCGGCTGACGAGATGGAACAGCAACTGGCCGCCGGATTGGGCAAAGGGCAGATATCCGAGTTCGTCGAGCACGATGAAGTCCATCCGGGTCAGATGTTCGGCAAGCCGGCCCTGACGTCCGTTACGGGTCTCGATCTCGAGGCGATTGACGAGGTCGACCACGTTGTAGAAGCGACCGCGGGCGCCGGATCGGATGCAGCTTCTGGCGATTGCGATGGCCAGGTGGGTTTTGCCTGTGCCGGTGCCGCCGACGAGCACGACGTTGCGCTGCTGGGCGATGAAGCCGCCGCCGGCGAGATCATTGACGAGCGTCTGATTGATCGGCGTGCCTTCGAACTGGAAGTCATCGAGATCCTTGGCCAATGGCAGCTTGGCGATGGTGAGCTGGTACTTGATCGACCGCGCCTGCTTCTCGTTGATCTCGGCGCTGAGCAGGTCGCCGACGATGTGCTGAGGTTCGTGCTGGCGCTTGACGGCCGTCGCCATGATCTCGTCGAAGGCAGCCCTCATTCCGTAGAGTTTGAGCTCACCCATGAGGTCGAAGATTTGGGTTCGTTCCATCAGATGGTCCTCCGGAGGTTGTCGTAACGGGCGCAATCGGCGATCGGCGCATGGCGGAGCGTCAGTGCCGCCGGCGTCATAATGTTGGCCGGTGCAGCGGGTTCGCGTTGGCGAGCCAGGATGTTGAGAACGACGTCAGCGGAATGAACGCCATGAGCGATCGCCTCGGCGCAGGCGGCTTCGACCGCCGACAAACCGTCCGTCAGCACCGCATTGAGGATGTCGACCATCTGTCGATTGCCGTCGTCGGTGCTGGCGAGCCTGCGCCGGATCCGTTCGATCGCGGCCGGCAACACCCAGTCCTTGAAGGGTGCGCCGTTACGTAAGGCCCCGGGTTTGCGCGCGAGCACCGGCACGTAGTGCCAGGGATTGTAGGTCGTCTCGCCGCGTCCGAACGATCGCGGATGCTCCGCAACGATGCGCCCGTCCTGACGGATCACGATGCGATCGGCATAGGCTTGAACTTCGACCGGGCGCCCGACGGCGCTGGCAGCGACCGAGTATTTGTTGTTGTCGAAGCGCACCAGGCAGGTCTTCGAGACCGATGCCGGCACCGCGTGGAATCCGTCGAACCGGCCAGCATAGGGAACGAGCTTGGGCCGCTCGGCTTCGAACACCTCCCAGACCGTCTGTTCGGCCAGTTCTGGATGTCGGTGCGCCTTGGCGTAGGCGATGCACTTATCCAGAAGCCACGCGTTCAACTCGTCCAGGGTTTTGAACCGCAGCCGTGGCGTGAAGAACCGTTCCCGGACCAGCCCGACCTGGTTCTCGACCTGACCCTTCTCCCAGCCCGACGCCGGCGTGCAGGCGACCGGATCGATCAGATAGTGGCTGCACATCTGCAGGAAGCGGCGATTGTAGCGGCGATCCTTGCCGACGAAGATCGTCTCTACCGCCGTCTTCATGTTGTCGTAGATGCCGCGGCTGCAGGTACCCTTGAACAGTGCGAACGCCCGGTCGTGGGCGTCGAATACCATCTCCTGCGTCTCCCGCGGATAGGCCCGCACGAACAGCATGCGGCTGTGGCACAGCCGGACATGAGCGACCTTCACGATCGCCGTCACGCCGTTGAGGAGAACGATCTCATGGCTCCAGTCGAACTGGTAGGCTTCGCCCGCCGCAAAGCTCAACGGAACATAGGCCGCCGCGGTCGATTGCCCGCGCTCCTTGCTCCAACGCCTGGCGTAACGCCGTACGGCATCGTAGCCGCCGTCATAGCCGCGTCCGCGCAACTCTTCGAAGATCCGGATCAGCGTCAGCTGTTCGCGAGCCGATTTGGCCGCGTTCGCCGCCAGCAGTTCATCAAGCTCCGCCGCCCAACGCCCGAGTTTGGGGCGCGGCTGGATCGAACGCTCATACTCGAACAAGGTCTTGCCCGACCTCAGCACCTTCCGGACCGTGTTCCGCGACACCTTCAGGTCACGGGCGATCTCCTTGATCGTCTTGCCCTTGATGAAGTGTTCGCGCCGTATCCGCGCAATCGTCTCCACGATCAGCATCCCCGACCACCTGCTTCATGACAAAGCAGGCAGCGCAACAGCCAACCTGTAGGGGGTCAATTTTGGACGCCGATCCCCCGGCTTACGGGGTCAATTTTGCATGCCGAATGACACGACGGGCATTCAGTTTGCGTGAAGAAAACGCGTCAAATCAAAAAGATAGAGCCTTCACCGTTTCCGCTATGAAGCGGTGAAAGACTCTGAGAGCGTGCCAGGTCGCCTGCCGTTTCAGCAACAATCATCGACCGGGACTGTAAACAGGCGACCGACGTCAGGTCCGGAGGGCATTTAGCCGGCCACAATCTCAATCGCTCCGTGGTCATCGCAATGGTCGCCATGAGGGTGATGAAGCCGACCGTTCACAAGGTAATCGACGTGATCGCCATGCGGAACGGCCTGATGCCCGCAATCGGGACCATGAACGTGGCCGGCGTCGTGCCCCACGTGACCAAATTCCGGCGTGCAGCGATCGGGGTTCTCAGCGTTTACCTCGATGGTGTGCTCTTCAACCACGTCGCCCGTCTGATGGTGCAGATGACCGTCATGCAGGTAATCGACATGATCGCCGTGTTTGACCGCGACATGGCCGCATGAAGGCCCGTGCTTGTGGTCATGATCGGCATGAGTATGGGTTGTCATATACTTTCCTTTCCTGGCTGGACTTCAGTGGCCTTCACAAGCGTGCTCGATCGCATTGTCCACGAGGTTGAGAACGTGCGTGTCGGCTAACGAATAAAAAATCGTCTGGCCCTTGCGCCGCCGTTTGACGAGATGCGCCGTCAGCAAGACCTTCAAACGGGCGGACACGGTTGTGACCTTCTCCTGTTCGATCTCGGCGAGTTCTCCAACGCTCAGTTCGCGCTTTGATAAACGCAAGAGGATACCAAGCCGGTTTGGGTCAGCCAGTGCCTTGAGCATTTCGGCTGCCAGCTCGAGCTGATGCCGATGAGGATCAACCATCACCGTATTTCCAATATTCCAATGAATTATCGAATAATGGATAGCCGTTGTCAAGTCTCGAGGGCGAGGAGGAGTATCGGAGGGTAACTCACCAACCCACAACGTCCTTCAGATGTTGGAATTTTCCTTGAGGGCGCCGGCATTCCATCAAATGCGTGCGAAGTCCCGTTTAGGACGACCACAAAAGCATTAAATCTCCGCGATCGCTAGGCGTCGGGGGGGCGGTAAACCCTGTTTCGGGCTTTTTGCGTCCAGTTCATCGGCGTCTGTCTTTTATGATCAGAATCTTGGTGCGCCTGAATCGAATTCGACTTTCGGTCGGGACAATCTAGGATAGATACTGGAGGGTGACGGCGGTTTCCCGCGATGAAGGCACTTGGTTCTATGACAGGTTGGCCTCGCAGAACGCGACAGATGGAGTCCGCGACCGGTTCGGTCGCGGCGGAGACGATGCCGGCTGTCCCCGTCAAGCCGCCGCGCCCGCGCATGATGCGTCAATACGACCTGGTCGAACGCGTGCGCTCCTATAACCCCGACACCGACGAAGATTTGCTGAACCAAGCCTACGTCTATGCCATGAAAGCTCATGGCGAACAGATACGGGCGTCGGGTGATCCCTATTTCTCCCATCCGCTCGAGGTGGCGGCGATCCTGACCGGTCTCAAGCTCGACGATGCCACCATCGTCGCGGCGCTGTTGCACGATACCATTGAGGACACCGAGGCCACCCGCGCCGAGATCGACAATATGTTCGGGCCCGAGATCGGCGCGCTTGTCGAGGGCCTGACCAAGCTGAAACGGCTGGAACTGGTCTCGCGCGAGGCCAAACAGGCCGAAAATCTGCGCAAGCTGTTGCTGGCGATTGCCGACGACGTCCGCGTGCTGCTGATCAAGCTTGCGGACCGGCTGCACAACATGCGGACCCTGGAGTTCGTGCCGCCGGCTTCGCGTCAGCGCATCGCCGAGGAAACTCTGGACATCTATGCGCCGCTTGCGGGTCGCATGGGTATGCAGGAGATGCGCGAGGAGCTTGAGGATCTGGCGTTCCAAACCCTCGATCCGGAAGCTCACACGGTGGTGGCGCAGCGGCTTGATGCGCTGGCCGAGCGTAACCGCAACCTGATCGGCGAGATCGAGAGCCAGCTCGCGACCAGTCTTGCCAACAAGGGTATCGTTGCGCGCGTGAGCGGCCGTCGCAAGCAGCCGTTTTCGATCTGGACCAAGATGGAACGAAAATCGGTCGGTTTCGAGCAGCTTTCCGATATTTTCGGATTCCGCGTCGTGATGCCCGACGTCGAAGCCTGCTATCGCGCCCTCGGCGTGGTCCATATGACGTGGCCGGTCGTGCCTGGCCGTTTCAAGGACTATATCTCGACGCCGAAGCAGAACGACTATCGCTCGATCCACACCACGGTGATCGGACCGGGCAACCAGCGCGTTGAATTGCAGCTCCGGACCGAGGAGATGGACCGCATTGCCGAGTTCGGCATCGCCGCACATGCCTTCTACAAGGACGGAGCGGGCTCGCCGACCGAATTGCTCAATCGGGAGTCCAATGCGTTCGCCTGGCTGCGTCATACCATCGAAATGCTGTCGGAAAGCGCCAATCCGGAGGAATTCCTCGAACACACCAAGCTCGAATTGTTTCACGACCAGGTCTTCTGCTTCACCCCGAAGGGGAAGTTGATCGCGCTGCCGCGGCACGCCAATGTCATCGACTTTGCCTATGCCGTGCATACCGACGTCGGCAACAGCACGGTGGGTTGCAAGATCAACGGCAAGTTTGCGCCGCTATCGTCGCGATTGCAGAATGGTGACGAGGTTGAGGTTCTGACGTCCGCCGCCCAGTCGGCGCCGCCATCCGCCTGGGAAACACTCGCGATCACCGGCAAGGCGCGGGCAGCGATCCGGCGCGCCACGCGAGCCGCCGTGCGCGGCCAGTATGTCAGCCTTGGCCGGAGGATCGTGGAACGCCTGTTCATTCGCGCGAAGATCGAATATGCCGACGACAAGCTCACCGGCGCGTTGCCCCGGCTGGCGCGCGCCACGATCGAGGATGTCATGGCTTCGGTGGGGCGGGGGGAAATGCGCGCCGCCGATGTCGCGCGCGCGATGTATCCGGACTACAAGGAGGAGCGGGTGGGCCGCCCGGGCGTCAACAAGAGCCTGGCGGTGAAACTCAGACTCAAATCGCCGCCTGATCCGGTTCGCAGCCCGTCGGTGATCCCGATAGGCGGGATCAATTCGAACTTGCCGATCAAATTCGCGCCCAATGGCGGCGCCGTGCCGGGAGACCGTATCGTCGGCATCGTCACCCCCGGCGAAGGCATCACGATCTATCCGATCCAGTCGCCCGCGCTGACGGATTTCGAGGAAGAGCCCGAGCGCTGGCTGGACGTTCGCTGGGATGTCGACGACACCACGCCGCAACGGTTTCCGGCGCGCATCGTGCTGGATAGCCTCAACGAACCCGGCAGCCTCGCGCAGGTCGCAACCGTGATCGCCGAGCATGACGGCAACATCGACAATATCAGCATGACGAGGCGTTCGTCGGACTTCACCGAAATGACCATCGATCTCGAGGTTTACGATCTCAAGCATCTCAGCGCCATCATTGCCCAGTTACGTGCGAAGGATGTTGTGGCACGGATCGAGCGGGTCAATGGATGATACCACCAATTACCGGTCCAAAGCTAAAGATTGTCGGCGTTGTCCTCCTATCGTTGGCTCTCTATCTTTCGTTCTCCTTGTTCGGAAAGTCGCATTTTATGGCGGCTGATGAATCTGTGACACGATCGAGAGTTTTAGAATCTATTCCAATCGGAACGTCCGTTGCGCAAGCTCGGACCGTGATGGAGAAGAATGGGTTTAGGTGTCGCGTTATGAAGAACCAGCGATACGCAGATTTTGGGTCGGATCATAAACAGATCACTCGCGGACCAGCTAATATATTATGGTGCGACTCTGGCGAACGCATCACCGGATACCTTGTCCTTACCAAGAGATGGCAAGTTACTTTCGAGGATAACGACGGGTCGGTCTCCTACGTTGCGGTAGGGGTTGGCGTTACCGGACCTTGAAACCGGGCGAACACGGGTTCGACTCGCTGAGATTGAGTACATAAGAGTGATATATGGCGACGTTTGCTAAACTTTCTAATATCCGCCTCGGAGTCAACGTCGATCACGTCGCCACCATCCGCAACGCGCGCGGCGGTGATCGGCCGGATGTGGTGCGAATAGCGCTTGCGGCGATCGCGGCTGGCGCCGACGGCATCACCGCGCACTTGCGCGAGGATCGCCGTCATATTCGCGATTCCGACATGGCGCGACTCAAGGCCGGAATTGCGAAGCCTCTCAATTTCGAAATGGCGGCGACGGCGGAGATGCAAGGAATTGCGCTGGCCACCAAACCGCACGCCGTTTGTCTGGTCCCCGAGCGGCGGGAGGAACTGACCACCGAAGGCGGTCTCGACGCAGCCGGCCAATACAACGCGCTGGCGCCTTTCATCGCGAAACTGAATGACGCCGGCATCCGGGTCTCATTGTTCATCGCCGCCGATCCCAGGCAGATCGAGGCGGCGGCGAAACTGCACGCGCCGGTGATCGAGATTCATACCGGCGGCTGGTGCGATGCCGTTGTCGAGGGCGACAGGGAGAAAGCGGATGCCGAGTGGCGCCGTATCGTCGAAGGCGCCGCATTGGCCAGGTCGGCGGGTCTTGAGGTTCACGCCGGTCATGGTCTCGATTACGCGACGGCGGAGACGATCGCGGCTCTGCCCGAGATCGTCGAACTGAATATCGGATACTTTATGATGGGCGAGGCCTTGCTCGTCGGCATCGCCGAGACCGTTCGCACCATGCGCGCGGCCATGGACCGCGGGCGCGCAACGTTGAAGATGCGGACGGCATGATCATTGGCATCGGCTCCGACCTGATCGATATCCGCCGGGTGGCGAAGGTCATCGAGCGTCACGGGGACCGGTTTCTCAACCGGGTCTTCACGGAAGCCGAGCGGGCGAAGGCCGAGCGTCGCGCCGCTAATGAGAAAATGGTCGTCGCGACCTATGCGAAGCGATTCGCCGCGAAGGAAGCGTGCGCCAAGGCGCTCGGGACCGGAATCCGGCAGGGCGTCTGGTGGCAGGATATGGGCGTCATCAATCTGCAGGCCGGGCAACCCTCCATGATGCTCACGGGCGGGGCGCTGAAGCGGCTGCAGGTGCTCACGCCTCCCGGCCTTGACGTCCGCATTGACGTGAGTCTGACGGATGACTGGCCGCTGGCGCAGGCTTTCGTCATAATTTCGGCTGCCGAACCGGGCAAATCTTGAGCCGACTCGGAATAGCTTAAACTAAAATATGCTATCTATCAGATGGTTATCTGATTTTTGTGGCGCGGTTGATTGCGCGGTCGTCAACAACCGTCTAAAACGCCGCAGGGATACCTCGACGATCAGGGTGAATCAGCTCAAATCGTGACGAATTGCATATGAATTCGTCCAAGCACCAGAATTCACTGCGTTTTTGTGCGGAACGGATACGCTTCGCGCTAAAGCGCCATGCCATCGCTTTTAAGCGGCGGCCAGCCACATAGGGAAGCGATGGGCGTGACATCCGGAACCAAAACTGAAAGCGGCGTCGGCGAGACCGTCCGCGTCGTTGTCCACGCTCTCTTAATCGCACTCGTGATCCGGACCTTCCTGTTCCAGCCCTTCAACATACCCTCGGGATCGATGAAGGCGACGCTATTGGTCGGCGACTATCTGTTCGTTTCGAAATACTCGTATGGCTACAGTCACTATTCCATCCCATTCTCACCGCCGCTGTTTTCGGGGCGTGTGTTCGGTTCCGAACCGAACAGGGGCGATGTTGTGGTGTTTCGTCTGCCGAAGGATAACACCACCGACTATATCAAGCGGGTGATCGGGCTGCCGGGCGATCGCATCCAGATGAAGGAGGGGCTGCTCTACATCAACGATACGCCGGTGCAGCGCGAACGGCTGCCGGATTTCGTGGGCGAAGATCCTTGCGGCTCCGATGCGACGGCGCGCGTAAAGCAGTGGCAGGAAACGCTGCCAAACGGCGTCACCTATAAAACGCTCGATTGCGTTGATAACGGCTTCTACGACAACACCAATGTCTACATTGTGCCGCCTGGCCATTTCTTCATGATGGGCGACAACCGTGACAATTCGACCGACAGCCGCGTGCTCTCCGCGGTCGGCTATGTGCCGTTCGAGAATCTGGTCGGGCGGGCGCAGATGATCTTCTTTTCGATCGCGGAGGGAGAGCATGCCTGGCAGGTTTGGCGCTGGCCCGCCGCGGTGCGGTGGAATCGTATATTCTCCATCGTACGATGATCAACGAATCGGCTGACATTAAGCCAGTTCCGACCTCCGACGACGTAGCTGTGCCATCCGGCACGGAGCCGATGGCGTTTGCCCCGAAGAAGAAGCGAGCCCGGACCAGCACCAAGGCCATCATGGCCGCGATCGAGCAGCGGTTGGGCCATAAGTTCGCTGATATCTCGCTGCTCACAACGGCTTTTACCCACGTCTCGGCGCTGAAGTCATCGCGCGGACGTAGCGATAGTTACCAGCGTCTCGAATTCCTCGGCGATCACGTGCTCGGTCTGGTGATCTCCGACATGCTCTACCGTGCCTTTCCCCAGGCAGACGAGGGCGAATTGTCGAAGCGCCTGGCCGATCTCGTGCGCAAGGAGACATGTATCGACGTCGCCAGATCGCTCGATCTGCAAGAGGGCGTCAAACTCGGCGCGGTCGGTGCTGGCGCCGGGGCTCGGCTGCGCCGGTCCGTGCTCGGCGATATCTGCGAGGCGGTTATTGGTGCGGTCTATCTCGATGGTGGCTATGCGGTGGCCGCTGCCTTCGTCGAACGCAATTGGCTCGAGCGGATGCGCAAGCCGGTGCGGCCGCTGCGCGATCCCAAGACCGTGCTGCAGGAGTGGGCGCAGGGCAAAGGGCTGCCGACGCCGGTTTACCGCGAAGTGGAGCGCACCGGGCCGCATCACGATCCGCGCTTCCGCGTTGCGGTGGAATTGCCGGGGCTGGAGGTCTCGGAAGGTATCGGCGGCAGTAAGCGTGCGGCGGAGAAGGCTGCGGCATCCGCGATGATCGCTCGTGAAGGTGTCAAGTGAGCCAGAGTGGACCGACTGCGCGATGCGGTTTCGTCGCGTTGATCGGGGCGCCGAATGTCGGCAAATCGACCTTGGTGAACGCGCTGGTCGGCTCGAAGGTCACCATCGTTTCGCGCAAGGTGCAGACCACCCGTGCGCTGATCCGCGGCATCGTTGTCGAGAACAATGCCCAGATCATTCTGGTCGATACCCCCGGCATCTTCGTTCCGAAACGGCGGCTCGATCGCGCCATGGTTTCGACCGCATGGAGCGGTGCCCACGACGCCGATCTCGTCTGCGTGCTTCTCGACGCACGCGCAGGCATTGATGACGAGGCCGATGCCATCCTGACAAAGCTCGCCGCCGTGGCGCATCCGAAAATTCTGGTGCTGAACAAGATCGACCTCGTCCCCCGCGAAAAGCTGCTGGCGCTGGCCGGCGCGGCCAATGAACGTCTCTCGTTCGAGGACACGTTCATGGTGTCGGCGTTGTCCGGCGATGGCGTCGATGATCTGCGTCGCTCGCTGGCCGGACGCGTGCCGGAAGGGCCGTTTCACTATCCGGAAGACCAGATGTCGGACGCGCCGCTGCGTCATCTCGCTGCCGAAATTACACGCGAGAAAATTTACCGCCATCTGCATCAGGAACTGCCGTACCAATCCACCGTGGAGACCGACACCTGGACCGAACGCAACGACAAGTCGGTTCGTATCGAGCAGACCATCTTTGTCGAACGCGACAGTCAGCGTAAGATCGTTCTGGGAAAGAGCGGTGCGACGATAAAGGCGATCGGCGCCGATTCTCGCAGGGAGATCGGTGAGATCATCGGTCAGCCGGTGCACTTGTTCCTGTTCGTGAAGGTACGTGAGAAGTGGGGCGACGATCCGAACCGTTATCGAGAAATGGGACTGGAGTTTCCCAAGGAATAGGCCGGGGTACGAAATGACGATCCCGAGAGATGTGCTGCGGTTTGAAGTCCTGCTGTACCTTTCGCTCCTGATCGATACGTTGTCGGCTGCGTTCATCGCGCGCCCGTCGGCCGAGGTCGACCAGGCGGCCGCGGTGAGCGCCGATACGTTCGTCGTTATCGTGTTCATGTTTTTTCTGGTTCTGGTGTGGCTTGCGGCACGGCAACGAAAGAATTGGGCGCGGTGGGCGCTGGTCGTTGCGCTTGCGCTTTCGGTGCTTTCGCTGCTCGGCTCCCTGAGCAGTGGACTGACTCTGGCGGTGTCGGTCGACCTGCTTTCCACCAGTTTGGCCGGAGCCGGACTATATTTTTCATTCTCCGATGACGCGGAAGACTGGTTCGAATGACGCGGCAATCCGGCGCGATCGGATTGCTGCGACAAGGAACGATACCGTAGACTGGCGCGATGGAATGGATTGACGATGGCATCGTGCTTGGGGTGCGGCGGCATGGCGAGTCCTCGGCCATCGTCGAACTGTTGACCCGCGATCATGGGCGTCATCTCGGCCTTGTGCGTGGCGGGGCCGGATCACGGATGCGTCCGCTGTTACAACCCGGAAATTCAGTCAACGCGTTGTGGCGGGCGCGGCTCGACGAGCACCTCGGCGCCTATGCGCTGGAAGGAACGCGGATGCGCGCGGCAAGCCTTCTCGCCTCGTCACATGCGACCTATGGCGTGACCCATCTGGCGGCGCTGGCGCGCCTGTTGCCCGAGCGCGACCCGCATGAAGGCATTTTTACGATGCTGGAACGGACGCTTGACGATTTTGATCATGCGGGCGGGGCGGCGATCCATCTGATCCGGTTCGAGTTGGCGATGCTGTCTGAACTTGGTTTCGGCCTCGATCTGTCGGCCTGTGCGGCCACCGGCGTCACCGGCGACCTCATCTACGTTTCCCCGAAATCGGGCGGGGCGGTGTCTCGGCAGGCCGGCGAGCCCTGGCGCGATCGGCTGTTGCCGCTGCCCCCGTTTCTGCGCGCTTCCCATGACGAGCAAAACGGCTGCTCGGAACAAGACCTGCTGGATGGGTTCGAACTGACCGGGCGCTTCCTGCTCCGCCATGTGCTGGAGCCGCGCGGGCAGGGCCACTCCGACGCTCGCGCCGGGTTTATCAATGCGGTGGTGCGAAAGCGGGCAGCGGCAATTCCGGAGTGCGCCATGGCTGGCGAAGACAGGGCGTCCGGATAGCTGAACGATCGCGGCGCTGAGTTTGAACCCTCCCTCCACATGAGAGGTCATTCACGCCTTGTCGGCGCACACGGCAGGCGTTAACCCGTCCTCATGGGAAAGAGATTGATTCCGGCTGAGCCGGCCGAAATTCACGAGGTGCAGCTTCGGGAGGCGCTCGAAGAGCGTTATCTCGCCTACGCCCTGTCCACCATCATGCACCGCGCTCTGCCGGATGCGCGGGACGGCTTGAAACCCGTGCACCGGCGTATCCTCTACGGGATGCGGTTGCTGCGGCTCGATCCCGGTTCGGCCTTCAAGAAGTCCGCCAAGATCGTCGGTGACGTGATGGGCTCGTTCCATCCTCATGGCGATCAGGCGATCTACGACGCCATGGTGCGGCTGGCGCAGGATTTCGCCTCGCGATATCCGCTGGTGGACGGTCAGGGTAACTTCGGCAACATCGACGGCGATAATCCGGCGGCTTACCGTTACACCGAAGCGCGCATGACCGATGTGGCGCGGCTGCTGCTCGACGGCATCGACGAGGACGCTGTCGAGTTCCGCCCCAACTATGACGGCCAGAGTCGCGAGCCGGTGGTGCTGCCCGGCGGCTTTCCGAACCTGCTCGCCAACGGCGCGCAGGGTATCGCGGTTGGAATGGCGACCGCGATCCCTCCGCACAACGCCGCCGAACTGTGCGACGCCGCGCTGCATCTGATCGACAAGCCGGATGCGAAGCCGAAGGCGTTGCTGAAATGGGTCAAAGGACCGGACTTCCCGACCGGCGGCATCATCATCGATTCCAAAGAGAGTATCGCTGATGCCTACACGACCGGGCGCGGCGCTTTCCGTACCCGCGCCAAGTGGCACCGTGAGGACGGCGCGCGTGGCACATGGGTGATCGTGGTCACCCAGATTCCGTGGTTGGTGCAGAAGTCGCGGCTGATCGAGAAGATCGCCGAACTGCTCAACGACAAAAAGCTGCCGCTGGTCGGCGACATCAGGGACGAGTCAGCCGAAGACATCCGCGTCGTCATCGAGCCGAAGTCGCGCAACGTCGATCCCGAGCTGGTGATGGAATCGCTATTCAAGCTAACGGAGCTTGAAAGCCGCATTTCGCTCAATCTCAACGTCCTGATCAAGGGCAGGATTCCGAAGGTCGTCGGCCTTGCCGAGTGTCTTCGCGAATGGCTCGATCATCTGCGCGACGTGCTGCTGCGCCGCTCCGCGCACCGCAAGGCGCAGATCGAGCACCGGCTGGAAGTGCTCGGCGGCTACCTGATCGCGTATTTGAACATCGATAAGGTCATCAAAATCATCCGCACCGAAGACGAGCCGAAGCCAGCCTTGATAAAAGCGTTCAAGCTGACGGAGGTCCAGGCGGATGCGATCCTCAACATGCGGCTGCGTAGCTTGCGCAAGCTTGAGGAAATGGAGATCCGCACCGAGGACAAGAACCTGCGGGCGGAACTGAAGGGCATCAATGCCGTTCTGGGCTCCGAAGCCAGGCAATGGGAAAAGGTCGGCGAGCAGGTACGCAACGTGCGCGACATGTTCGGCCCCAAGACGCCGCTCGGCAAGCGCCGTACCGTCTTTGCGGACGCGCCCGAGCACGATCTTGCCGCGCTGGAAGAATCGCTGGTCGAGCGCGAGCCGGTCACGGTCGTTGTGTCCGACAAGGGCTGGGTGCGGACGCTGAAAGGTCACGTCGAGGATCTATCGAACCTGTCCTTCAAGACCGACGACAAGCTCGGCTTTGCGTTCCTCGCCGAAACCACGTCGAAGCTGCTGCTGTTCGCCACCAACGGCAAGTTCTATTCGCTCGACGTTGCGAAGCTGCCGGGTGGACGCGGTCATGGCGAGCCGATCCGCCTGTTCATCGATCTGGAACAGGATGCGGCGATCGTGTCGCTATTCGTCAACACCGGCGGCCGTAAGTTCCTGATCGCGAGCCACGAGGGGCAGGGGTTCGTCGTCAACGAGGACGATTGCGTCGGCACCACGCGCAAAGGCAAGCAGGTTCTTAGTGTCGAAATGCCGAACGAAGCGAAAGCGATCACGACGGTCGCGGGCGATCAGGTTGCCGTCATCGGCACCAACCACAAAATGGTGATATTCCCGCTGGATCAGGTGCCGGAGATGGCGCGAGGCCGTGGTGTGCGGCTGCAGAAGTACAGGGACGCCGGCCTGTCCGACGTCGCCGTGTTCGATTCGAAGACCGGATTGACGTGGAGGGATTCCGCGGGCCGCGAGCAGGGCTTGAGCTGGAAGGATTTGTCGGACTGGCGCGGCAACCGCGCCGACGCCGGACGCCTCGCGCACGGCCTGCCGAAGTCGAACAAATTCGGCCGAACCATATGACACCGCGGATATAGCGTTTCGAGTGAGTGGATTCCGGTTCACGTGAAGAAAATGCGTCAAAACGACTCCAGACATCTGAGCGGATGCCGACCATGACCGTGACCATCTATCACAACCCCTCTTGCAGCACCTCCCGCAATACGCTGGCGATGATCCGGCAGAGCGGCGAGGAGCCGAAGATTGTCGAATATCTCAAGCACCCGCCGGATCGTGCGCGGCTTCGCGCGCTTGCGAATGCTATGAGTGTCCCCATACGCGGGCTGTTGCGGGAGAAGGGTACGCCTTACGCCGATCTCGATCTTAGCAATCTCAAATGGACCGATGACCAACTTCTGGATTTCATGGTGGCGCACCCGCTCCTGATTCAGCGCCCGATCGTGGAAACGCCAAAGGGTGCGCGTATATGCCGTCCGCCCGAGACCGTGCTTGAGCTGCTCGATTCGCCGGTCGATTCCAAGGCAGATGGCGAGGGTCTCCGACGTTAGAGCGTTTTCGAGCGAAGTGGATACCGGTTCGCGTGAAGAAAACGCGACAAAACAAAATCATAGAGCCGGCTTCTGATTCTATCAGAAGCGGAAGGGCTCTAAAGTGTTTTCGAGCGAAGCATATCCTCGGGCTTGAGCCGGGGATGGGTACCGGTTCGCGAAATCACGCACAAAGTTGTTTGCCGATAATTCTTAAATCAACGCTCTACATCCTTCCGCACACAGGTCTCCCTGGCGCGGGATGAGATTAAGCTTGGTCATATCCGGCGTTGGCAAAGTCATTTGAACATTCGTTTGCTGTGAGGGTAGCGAGGATGTGGCTGGTCGCCTTTTCGAGAGCGTCTGTGGCGCGGCTTGCGGCCTTGCGCAGCCAATGCTTGAGCTTGGCGAAGAACTGTTCGATGGGGTTCAGGTCGGGCGAGGGGGCGGAGATAAACCGTAGCTTTACTTCGCGCTCAGCAGCTTGAACAGCGGCTGGAGATAGCTGATCTCCTGACCTGATGTCGGCGTGGTGCGGCTGATGAAATCGAAAATCTTGCCGTCCTTCAGTCCGTAGTTGGCGAGCCGGGTCACCTGGCGGTTCTTGTCGAAATAGACCGCGATCACACGCTGATCGATGACCTTCTGTGGCATGAAGGAGACCTTCCGCTCCGCGCGCTGCGAGATGTAATAAAAGACCTCGCCGTTCAACGTCGCGACCGTGGAAGGGGTACCCATCACGATCAGCACCTGATCCTGGCTTGCGCCGATCTGGATTTGCTCGAGAGCGCCGGGGGGCAGGATGTAGCCCTTCTGGAAGGTCTCGCCGGTGCAGCCGGCCATGGCCGCACACACCAGCGTGGCGGCGAGCGTCGCGCGCAGACCATGCCGTCGCGTTGCGGCGCTTCCGTTTGCCTTCTTCGGGACCGATACTGTCATTTCCGGGATGACCCTATCCTCTTGCATCGCGCGCGCGGTTGACGTACCCGGCAACGGTCCCCGATTGCAATAACGGAATCCCCTGCGGGCTCTCTTTCGGTACCCACATGCGCTGGCCGTTCAATCGCTTCAAAAAACAGCCCCCCGCTCCGTCGCGCCGCACCATTGAAGCGATCTATGGCACGATCGTGGCGCAAGCGCGAGAGCCTGCGTTTTATCAGGCGTACGGAGTGCCGGACTCGGTGAATGGCCGCTTCGATATGGTTCTGCTGCATCTGTGGATGGTGCTTCGGCAACTAAGATCGGGGCCTGACGACGCTGTTGCGCAGGCTCTGTTTGATCACTTCTGCAGCGACATGGACGCCAACCTGCGTGAGATGGGTGTCGGCGATCTCAGCGTTCCGAAGCGCATGCAGGCGTTTGGAGAAGCCTTTTACGGTCGTTCGGCCGCCTACGATCGGGCCCTGGTCGAGGGCCTCGAGCCGCTGGCGCGGGCGCTCGACAAGAATATCTATAGTGGAGGGAACATCGACAGCGCGCGACGGCTTGCCGCCTATACGGCGGACGCGATCGCCGCGCTCGCTCGTGGTGATTGCGCTACGCTGACCACGGAAGGTTTGCGTTTTCCGGATCTCGCGCAACGGGAGTGAAGAGCAGGCATGACTGTCAACGACAACAGGTCGAACACCGTTTTAAGTCCCTGGAGCTCGCGGGCCACGGTCGCGCAGATTCCGGAAGCCGGCCTTCATCGCGATATCGAGGCCGATGAGAGCGTGCTCATGGCGTTGGCGAAGATCGCCGGCTTGCGCGGCATCTCGTTCGCCCGGGCTTCATTCGATCTGACACCGGGGCGCGACGACAGCGTGCACGTGCGGGGCAGGGTCTCGGCGCGTGTAGGACAGACCTGTGTGGTGTCCCTCGATCCGATCGAGAACGATATCGTCGAGGACATTGACCTGATCTTTGTGCCGGAAGGCCGGGTTCGCGAGTTCGCCGCGCCTGTCAACGATGACGACGGTATCGGCGGAGAAATCCCGGATCCTCCCGAACCCATCATCAATGGCGTCATTGACCTCGGACGCCTGGCGACCGACATCTTGTTTCTGGGAATCGATCCGTATCCGCGGAAACCCGATGCCGTTTTTGTCGCGCCCGCAGGCGGGGTGGATCCCGAGGATCGTCCCTTTGCCGCGCTAAAGGACTTGAAAATCCGGCCGGGCCCGCCAAACAAGAAGAAACCCGCAGGCGGTTAAGGGCCGAACTCTGGATGTAGTTTATAGAAAATCGAATCAATGGCATTGAAAGTAAATAGCTTTGTTCGATTTGTGGCATCCTGCTATTCCTTGCAAAACTGCAGAAAGCGGGGGTTTCGGATATTGTATCAAGGCGGGGACACGTTATTGTCGCGGCCGCGTGGATAAAGTGCCACGCTCTACCATTCTCCATGTTTGGCCGCGCGCTTCAGGCTTGAAAAGATCAAGGTTTCCGGGACTTCTATGCCGCAGAAGGTTCGAATCGCGCTTGACGCCATGGGTGGCGATATCGGCGCATCAGTGGTCATTCCCGGAGCCGCGATTTCACTCAACCGTCATCCCGATACCGAGTTTCTGCTTTATGGCAACGGCGCTCTGATCGAAGCGCAGCTCGCCGCCCATCCAGCTATGAA
The DNA here is from genome assembly GCF_000152905.1 of Nitrobacter sp. Nb-311A. Classification (GTDB taxonomy): domain Bacteria; phylum Pseudomonadota; class Alphaproteobacteria; order Rhizobiales; family Xanthobacteraceae; genus Nitrobacter. The sequence goes on along the minus strand of NZ_CH672419.1, from coordinate 220,411 downwards.
GGCTGTATCCCGCATCATCCACACCGACGTTGCCGTCAGCATGGACGACAAGCCGAGCCAGGCGCTGCGGCGAGGCCGCAAGACCTCGTCGATGTGGCTTGCGATCGATGCGGTGAAGAAGGGAGAGGCCGACGTTGCGGTATCGGCCGGCAATACCGGCGCACTGATGGCGATGGCGCGGTTCAACCTGCGGACGTTACCCGGCATCGATCGTCCCGCGATCGCAGCAGTCTGGCCGACCATACGCGGCGATTCCGTGGTGCTCGATCTTGGTGCGACCATTGGGGGAGACGCTGGCCACCTGGTGACTCTCGCCATCATGGGCAGCGCCATGGCGCGCGTCCTGTTTGATCTCGAACGGCCGACGGTCGGCCTTCTCAACATCGGCGTTGAGGAGGTCAAGGGTGGCGAGGAAATCCGGGAGGCGGCAGAATTGTTACGGTCGCTAAATCTGCCGCAGCTCGAATTCATAGGTTTCGTCGAGGGCGACGGGATCGGCAAGGGAGCTGCCGACGTCATCGTCACCGAAGGCTTCAGCGGCAATATCGCGCTGAAGACCGCCGAGGGAACAGCGCGCCAGATCGCGGAATATCTGCGTAGCGCGATGTCGCGCACCCTGTTGTCGCGGATCGGATATCTGTTTGCGCGGAGCGCCTTCCAGGCGCTGCGCGGCAAGATGGACCCTCGGAAGTCCAACGGCGGCGTGTTCCTCGGGCTGAACGGTATCGTCGTCAAAAGCCATGGTGGAACCGATGCCGAGGGCTTTGCTTACGCGGTCGATGTTGGCTATGAAATGGTTCGATACGATCTCCTGACCAAGATCAACCAAACACTCAACCGTCACGGCCACACCCTTGCTTCGGCGTCGGCAGTGCAGGAGGCTCTCTCTTGACTGCGATACGTTCGGTTGTGCTCGGCTGCGGCTCCTATCTTCCGCAAAGGGTGCTGACGAATTCCGAGCTGGCAACCAAAGTGGATACTTCGGACGAGTGGATCGTCCAGCGCACCGGTATTCGTCAGCGCCACATTGCCGCGGAAGGGGAATTCACGTCACATCTCGCCATCCATGCAGCGAATGCGGCGCTTGCTCATGCCGGCGTCGACGCGCAGTCGATCGACCTGATCGTGTTGGCGACGTCGACGCCGGACCATACGTTTCCGGCGACGGCGGTCGCGGTTCAGAACGGACTCGGCATCACCCACGGCGCCGCCTTTGATCTTCAGGCCGTCTGTTCCGGGTTCGTCTTTGCCCTGGCCACCGCCGATAATTTCCTTCGTTCCGGCGCGTTCAAGCGCGCGCTGGTGATCGGCGCCGAAACCTTTTCGCGCATTCTGGATTGGACCGATCGCTCCACCTGCGTGTTGTTCGGCGACGGCGCCGGTGCGGTCATTCTGGAAGCTCAGGAGCAGCCCGGCGAGCCTTCGGACCGCGGAATTCTGACGACACATCTGCGCTCCGACGGTCGTCATCAGTCAAAGCTTTATGTCGATGGCGGGCCTTCTTCCACCCGGACCGTGGGTTATCTCCGGATGGAAGGCCGCGAGGTGTTCAAGCATGCCGTCGGCATGATTACCGACGTCATTGTCGCCGCATTCGATGCGTCCGGCACGAGCGCGGACGATATCAACTGGTTTGTTCCACATCAGGCCAATAAGCGAATCATCGATGCGTCGGCCCATAAACTGCATATCGCGCCGGAAAAAGTCGTGCTGACCGTCGATCGCCACGGCAACACCTCCGCTGCATCAATTCCACTGGCATTGTCGGTCGCGGTCGCGGACGGACGCATCAAAAGGGGCGATCTGGTTCTACTCGAAGCGATGGGCGGCGGCTTCACCTGGGGCTCGGTTCTCGTGCGGTGGTAAGACTTGAATCAAAGTCACCGCCGCAAATGCCGCCATCTATTATCCGAAAGCATCATGTGATAGGTTGACCGTGGGCCGTTAAACTCTTAATTTCAGTTACAAATTGTTCGCCGGGAGCTTGGGGCAGGCGATGACCGGAACCGGAAAAACAGTCACTCGCGTCGACCTCTGCGAAGCCGTCTACAAAAAAGTAGGACTGTCGCGCACCGAGTCGTCTGCGTTTGTAGAACTCGTTCTCAAAGAGATCACCGACTGCCTGGAGAAGGGCGAGACGGTGAAGCTGTCGTCCTTCGGATCATTCATGGTGCGCAAGAAAGGCCAGCGTATAGGCCGCAATCCCAAGACCGGCACCGAGGTGCCGATCTCTCCGCGTCGTGTGATGGTCTTCAAGCCGTCGGCTATTCTGAAGCAGCGGATCAACAGCAACGGCGCCGGCGCCAAAACGGATTAGTCCGGCCTTCGTCGCGATTGGCAGAGGAGCGAGCATTTGGACAAGGCACCGGATGCTTTTCGGACGATTAGCGAGGTCGCCGGCGATCTCGATATCCCCCAGCATGTCCTGCGATTCTGGGAGACCCGGTTTTCGCAGATCAAGCCGATGAAGCGCAGCGGCGGCCGGCGTTATTATCGTCCGGACGATGTCGATCTGCTTCGTGGCATCCGCCATCTGTTGTACAGCGAGGGTTACACGATCCGCGGCGTGCAACGGATTCTGAAAGAGCACGGCATCAAATCAGTGCAAAGCCTGACCGAGGGGTCGTCTGCCGCGGCTTTCGGCGCGATCGAGGAGGATATCCGCAACACTCTCGACGAAATCGATGAGGACGAGTCCGGCTACGAGAGCGCCGAGGACACGGAAGACGATGAAGATGACGGCGACAACTCACCTCGCGAGCGGGAGCCGGTTGTGCATCGGCCGCTGCGGCACGACCTCGACGATGTACTCTGGTCCGGTCCCGACAGCGATGCGATTCCGGGCGTAGGCGCCGCCTCTGTCGAGCTTACGAAGCTAAAGGGTGTATTGGCCGAACTTGTCGCCTGCAGGCAATTGCTGGACGATGCGCTTAGCGAGGGCGAACCGTAGCTTTCGCCTGATGCATTTTCTTTGTAAGAATCCGTATCACTTCGCGTGAAAACGCTATATGGAAACGGGGCCGTAACGGCTCGGAGCGTAGCGCAGCCCGGTTAGCGCACTAGTCTGGGAGACTAGGGGTCGGAGGTTCAAATCCTCTCGCTCCGACCAATTAAGCGGTTGAAATCCTGACATATTCTGCATTGCCTCCGATTGTCGCTAGATGATTTTCCCGTCCTGGGAAGCACCAGGGAAACACGAGGCGCTTTTTGGGCGCCTCGTGCAGCGGTTTCTAGGCCGTTGTCCTCCCGGCCGCCAGCATGCGCTCCGCTTTGCTGAGCGAGACGATGGCGTCAATCACCACCATATTGCGAGGCATCGCATAGAATTGCCCAACGGCTTTCCGGCCCAGCGGCTTCAACATGCGGGCGGCTTGGCCGGAAGGCACGTGGGCCTGAATCACTGCTAAACCATCATCAATGATCAGGGCAATCGGTACGTTGCGCGCCTTAAGGCGCTCGACGATATCGGTGGCGCGATCGGTGGGCATTTGATCGGCGGAGATTTTCTTCAAAGCGTTCATAGATGTTTGCCTTTCGAGCAAATTGCATCCGGGGGCGAAATGACCGCATCTAAGAGCAGCCCCGCACGCCTTTAGGCTCGCGCCTTGGACATGCGCGCGCGGCCCCCGGACTAGAAATTATGATCGCCGACTGACCGGTAACGACATTCGGCTTAGATCAATGGGCTTTCGACCCGCCGTGATGATGCGCCAAAAAATCAGAAGCGCAAGAGGCGCATCGCTGTGAATTTGCTGTTGCAGGCAGAAGTCAACACGTAGCGCCTTGAGCGCTGGGCGCTATTGCTGCTGAAAATTATTTTGCACGCTGCAGGAGTGCGACAAAGTCAACACGAGCGCTTAGCCGTGCGCCGTGCGCCGTGCGTCGCGGCCATCGATGGGCGGGGCAGGCGGGTGGGGCACCCCTGGTGGGGGGTCGGCCGCCTCGCCGCCAAACGTCGGAACGCCCCGGCGCTAATTTTTTAGTTTCAGAATCCCTCGGGTCAGGACGAGGCAAAGCCGCTGTTGCTTGAGCAAGATTGGAAGAGACGAACGAGCCGTAGAACGTCTTACGCGCGAATGCTCAGAGCATAATACGCTTCCAACTCTCCTCATTCATGATAGTATAGCGATTGGGTGACACAGCTGCTCCGCCGGCAGCACCGCGCTAAACGCGGCTCCGAAAGTGTCGCCGGCATGCCCTATCCGACAAAATACACTCGTCAGTACGATTTTCAAAGTTACCAGGTCAGCAACCCGACGCGGCCGTTACCTGGCAACCAGGTCAACATTGATCTGAACGCGGTCGTTACGTCGATTGGCGAGGTCGTCGACTTCCTGAAGACGTCAATCCGCGCCGATGGCCGACTGGCCAATGGCAGCGTCGGCGTCAATCAATTGGATGCGACGTTCGACATTGGATTCTCGCTCCCGACTACTTGGGAGCCAGGCATCGATTACACGACGGAAAGCACGGTTTTTTACGCAGATGCGTTCTATACTGCCAACGTAGCGCACACCTCGACCGATGGCTTCGACGAAAGCAAGTGGGACCTGATCGTCGACTTCGGCGAGCAGGCGACCAACGCTGCGGCGTCAGCTACCGCGGCTGCGGCTTCTGAAACGGCTGCGGCCGGTAGCGCGACGACCGCCACGACTCAGGCCAGCAATGCGGCCGACTCAGCTACTGCGGCTTCGAACAGCGCGACGGCTGCTTCGGGTAGTGCGACCACGGCGACCACCCATGCGACCGCTGCTGCGGCATCTGCGACAGCGGCCGCAGAGTCGTTCGACAGCTTTGAAGATCGGTATCTCGGAGCGAAATCTGCCGATCCGATGCTCGATAACGATGGCGACGCCTTGCTCACTGGTGCGCTCTATTGGAGCACGAGTGAGAGCGCGTTGAAGGTTTACGACGGTGCCGACTGGCAGCTTTACAACCCTAGCGCGGCGAGCGTTAAGGTGGCGACCAGAACTGCTCTGAAGGCGCTTAACACGAGCTCGACGTCATTCATATTCCCCACCGAGGAAGGGCGCGAAGGCGGGTTTGTGTTTCGCTCCGGCGACTACTCCACATACATCTCAAGCGACACGGGCGAAGGCGTCTACATCAAAGCCGACGACACTGACGCTGATACAGGCGCTTGGGTGCGCGCGCACTCAAAAGGCCGCTATTCGGTGATGTGGTTCGGCGCTTCGACAGATAACACGAACGCAGAGAACAAGACCGTGCTGCAGGCAGCGATCACGCTCTGCGACGTTGACGGCGGCGGCGTGGTCGAAGTCCCGTGGCCGATCTGCTACGGCTATGTGAAGACGGATGTATCGACGCACCCGGATTTCAGCGGCGTCGACAACGACATGATGGTGGAGGATCGCGGGCTCGGTGCGAGCTATTCCGCATTCCCGCCAGCGAAGGAAGGCTGGCAAGAGCGACTGTTCTATTACACCAAGCAAACCGATCCGGTCGGCCAACATGACGGCAACGGTTTTGGAATCTCAGCCAATTGGCATCCCTATATCTGGCTCGATAATGCGGGACAGTATGCGGATGTTGGCGATCCGTCTAGGACGGCAAGCGATAACCTGCGAACGAGTATATTCTACGCGCATCTAGGCCATCCGATCTGGCAGGTCGGGATGGGGCAGGCCAAGGTCGGCGATGTCGCGTTTGACGATATGTATCACTACGCAATCGCCGCTTTTTCAAGCGACGGCACCCCGCGCCACACACCGTACCTGGTGAACTATCTAACGGGGGCGGTGAACTATTCAGTTGGGTCAGTGACCACACAAGCTGCTCATTGGTTCAAGCATGAGCCGATGGTTACTAACTCATTTCCGACGATGTTGATTGAGAACGGAACGGGTGATGTTACGCTTACGATGCGGAATTCAGCTGGCAGCGACCCGGACGTCAGTGTTCTCAATAATGACGGCTGTTGGGATTTCAAGGCTCCGGTCATATGTCGCGTGACCAGCACGAGGCCGACCGGGGTTCCGGTTGGGACGCAAATATACGACGCGTCCTTAGGCATTCCAATTTGGTGGAACGGATCAAATTGGATGAACGCTATTGGGAACGCCGTTTAGCGTCCGCAAGTCAAAGTTGCCAGTAATCTCCTGCCTTCGCGGAGGTTAGCCATTCCGCAGCTCGTCTCGCGTCTGGGGAATTCTCGGGAGGGAATAGTTCAAGAAACTCCGCAACTCGGTATGGCCCCGGTTTGATCTCGAGCATGAGCGCCGAAGGCGTCAGGGCGACGACCGTGTGCCATGCTCCCACGGTGATCTGCGATATCGGGATCGATCCTGCGGTGAGTTCGATTCTGTCAGCGACATGGCCGTTATCGGAGAACAACAGCAAGGCGAGCACCCCCCGCATTGGAATTATCATTTCCCATTGCTCTGGATGGCGATGGGGTTGGATATAGGTGCTTTGTTCGAAAGCAACGAGCAGCCGTTGCGTTGGGTCGGCATGACTTTCGTGGAGAAGAAGGTGTGATCGCCTGCGCGGAGACATTTCCGCGTCGCTGAGAAGCCTGTCGCAAGTGCTGGCTTCGACTGACACGAAGCCGTCGACGCTGGTTGTCCAATCGGAGAACTTCATCAGCACTTTCCAGATCACATTGTCCGGCGATGGTTCAGGTGAGCCAGAGCGTCATCGGGGACTTGCGCCACGGCAAGGGCTTTGTCACAGGCCGACGTCAGAGCGCGTGGATGGGGCGTATGTGACCCGACGCTCATCCTTCTTTCGCATCGAGCCTACGTTCCACTCTGTCGATGCACGCAGCCACGTGGCCCTTCAGTCCACGTATATCGACCTTAACCTCAGACAGGTCTTTGGACGTGTCATTGAGCTTGGCCTGAATGGTCTTCAAAGTCTTGAGGAGCAGTTCGTCGTGAGATGTCATTTAGCGTGGGTTTTACACTTGCTATAGAGGCTATAATGATGCCAAGCATTTCAACGCGAGACCGGTGTTCGCTTTGGCAGGTTAGAGAGCACGTCACCAGGGATTCGTTTCCACTTTCCGTTTGGTATCCGCCTCACTTGAAAGCAATCCTTCGTACTTGAATTGCAATAAAAGCATCGGCCATTCCCGCCTTTGCTCTTCGGGGAGCACCCAACTACGTCTCCGTTGTCGAGCTTGGAAAATCCGCAGCCCTTTGAATTACCGCAAGCCTTCAGCGTTTTATCCATCGGAGCCGCGTTGACTGGCGCGCCCATTCCGATCGCCATAACTACCGCTACCCCTAGGGCCCACCACCTTCTCATCGCGCACTCCTTCAGCCAAGCATGGCTCAGAATGCTAGTTGGGCAGAGTGCGGCCAACAAGGATGATCTTACATTTTGCTTCTCCCCGTAGAGCTAGGGTTAACGTACCGCCGTTGCCACACACCGAGAGTCGGCTCTGGTGTTCCTTGATGGATTCATGACGCTCCTTCACGAATACCAAATGTCGATCATGACGACGACGGCCATCAGGAGAGAGGCGGCAACCAACAAGATGATCGTATCCATCACCTGCCATCCATCAGGTATACAAGGCTCGTTATGATTATCACGTCGTGAACCCAGCCCCTGGCGAAAACGCGAGCCGGAGCGCCGCGAGATGGGGCATGCAAAAAGGCCTGCCGCAGCTCGGGGCAGCGGGCCTTTCGGGAACGGGGATTAGCAAGACCGGCAAAATTCCTGCCGGCCAGATGGACCTTTAGAAAAGTTCTGCCCTGTAATTCTTGACGACTGGCACCGTCTTCCTAATATTTTTGTCGTCCAAAACGAAAGGAGATAGGAGGACAACATGACCAATTGCGGCCGTGTAATTGACGACAACGTTTACGACCTCAACGCAATCCTTCATCCCGGGTCGGTCTACGACCACCCCCGCGACGTCCTGGCGGACGAAGAACTGACCCTAGCCGAGAAGAGAGCGATCTTGGCGTCATGGGCCTCGGACGCCGCCGCTGTTACATCCTGCCCGTCGCTGAGGGCAATTCCGGGCCAGCGCCAACCCGTGTCGATTGATGACATCCTGGAAGCTTTGTCCGCCCTCAATTATGGTCCGCGGCCACCCGGCGGGAAGCCAGCTCGGCGTCAATCGACCTCGCGAATCTCAGAAGCGGCATGAAGGAGGACGCCATGGTTGGGAGCCTACCAAAAGCATTCGAACTTCAAAGTCTACGCCGGCTGAAAGAAGCTTTGGTTGTGTCGAAGGCCAGACATGGCAAATCAGGTATGATCCCTGACAAAGACTGGCTGGCTGATCTAGATGCCAAGATCGCCGCCCTCGAGCGGGGCCTGGGTCTTGAAACCAGCCTGAGCCTTGAGCGCCGGCCAGGGGGCTAGATCGAGGTATTCAACCCGGCGGATTGGTCGCCCCGTTTTGCCGACGGGCTACCGATCCGTCGCCAGCTTCCCCCAATCGTGGCCATTGCTTTCTCGGGCTGCCGACAGGGTTCAATTCCGCTTCACTCTTCAGAGCTCTTCTCTGAGACCCCGAAAGAAAGGGTGCCGAACTTTGCCTTCCGCCGACTTTGCCCGGTATTCGATTTCGGCAAGCCACTCAGGCTCAACCCACACGCCTTTGTGGGCAATTCTCTTGGTGTAAGGCTGCGTCTTCCGAACTAATGGCGTGAGGCGCTTACGCAGATCAGCAATTGAAGCCTTGTCGAAACCGTGATCGACCTTGCCGGCGTAGAGCAAAGCATCCCCCCTTACGCCTTGCGAGATGGAGGCCGTCCCATTTGTTGTCCTTCTCAGCAAATCCAGCAATCACCAATGTCTCGCGCTGGGCACAGGTTTTCTTGACCCAATTGCGGCTGCGCTCACCGGTTGGATAGGTGCCGTCGGCAACCTTTGAAACGACGCCCTCGAGGCCGACTTTACAGGCGTGATCGAACATCTCGCGACCGTCGATAGTAAAGCTCTCGCTGAACTGAACAGCGGTGCCGCCGACTAGTGCTTTCAGTGCATCCTTCCGCTGATGCAGCGGCAAACTTCGCAGGTCATGGCCATCGAGGTAGAGCAGATCAAATGCCACCAGCACGATGTTTCGTGATCGGCCGCGGAGTTCATTTTGCAGAACTGAAAAGTCCGTGGTGCCGTCTTCTGCGGGCACCACGACTTCGCCGTCTATGATCGCAGTCACGGCCGGGATACGCGAAGCGTCGTCAGCAATCTTCCGGAAGCGCTTGGTCCAATCATTACCGCGCCTGGTGAAAACCTTCACATTCTTTTCAACGAGATGCACTTGGACGCGATAGCCGTCGAACTTGATCTCGTGAATCCATCGTTTGCCCTTAGGCACGCGCTCGATAGGCGAAGCCAGTGCCGGCGGGATGAAGCCCGGAAAGTTTGCCTGGGAGCCAATGGCTTGCTTGGGGCGCGCGGGCACGGCAGGTCGGAGCTCCTGTGCAAGTCGATTCAAAGCCGGCCATGTTCTTTCGTTCCCATCGTGGAACTGAACTAATCGTTTCGCCGTTCATCTTTGAAACAAAGGAGAAGCACATGGCGCGACCAGATTGGAAACGTCCAGGATCGCCGATCGGCAAGAAAGGACCGCGCAAAGCGAACCCGATCTATAAGCGGCGCTCCCGCGAGCGATGGTCAGATCAGGACGTGCGCGAACTTCGCAAGCTGGCAAAAGCCAATACGCCGACGGGCGTGATCAGCCTGAAGCTTGAACGGCCGCAAGCCGCGATCCGCAGCAAAGCCCAGCGCGAAGGGATTTCGCTCGGGCCGACAAACCGCTCGCCGTATAATCGACGCGCAAAACCGGCCAAGCGCAAGCGCTAACGGCATTCATGCAAACAGGTCTGTCCCGGTTTGCGTCAGGCGGACATAGGTGCCGCTTTCGTGCATCCAAAACCAGCCGTTTTCAATGGCGCGGTCAATTCCGGCTCGATATTCAGCCGGTGATCCATGGAGATCGTGCAAGAATGGCCAGTTGACCTTCTCGATGTGAATGCGGCCGTCCTGAACCGGCTCGACCGAATAGGCAATCTCCATCAGCTTGCGTGCGGCGGCTTCCGGATCGGCGTAGGGCCGCGATTCGACGAATGTTGTCATGCCGCCTCCGTGTCTTCCTTTTCGCCTGCCGCCACGATCCGGAGCGATCCGTCCGGCAGAGGCCGCTGCAGCGCTTTGGCTTCACCCCACGGCGCGTGCATCCAGACGTCATGCTCCTCGGGGGTGGTCAGGATCACCGGCATCGCTTTGGGGTGCACCTTACCGACCTCCGCGTTCGGCTGACAGGTCAGAAAGCCGAAAAAGTCCTCCGTGATTTCGCCTTCCTTTGCCTTGCGCACGCAGGTCCAGTTCGTCCACAGCCCGGCAAAGGCCAGTAGCGGCCGGCTTTCGTCAATTGCGAACCAGACCGGCACTTTCTTGCCATCAATCGCGTCGTATTCTGAGAATGACGTGAACGGGACCAAGCAGCGGTTATCGGGGCTGAGCCACCGCTGCCAGTGAGACGATGACGTGTTTCGGATGTTCGTCACGCCACAGTCAGGCTCGATCCGAAGCAACTCCCTGAAATCCACTGTCGCGCCCTTAGCCTCCAGCTTGGCCGCTCGCTTCTTCGTGGCGCCCATCAGCGCAACTGGCGACGACGGCATTCCCCAGCGCGCCATGACAATCTCGCGCTCACCGGCCGAATTGCGAACGATCGGGGCAGGATAGTCGGGGAAGATGCCGGGCAGGGATGGCAGGTTGCCGACCTGGCTGTTTACCGCCCCGAACAATCGTCGTATCGCGTCGACGTTTTTCGTCATCGAATAGAGGTTGCACATGCTACCGCTCGCCAGGCCACCATACCGAAGGGGGGTCGCTGGCCGATATCGGCGTTTGTCGCAAAGCGACGAGCTGGCCGCGCTTGTACCGATAGCCGCGCATCCGCGAGCAGTCTTTGCATGCCATACGGCGCTCCAGTTCATGGATCGGCGTCGTCTCCTTTGGTCGACGTACAGTCGTCAAGTCAACCGTGGAGTGCAGCTCGCAGCCGGCGCATCGGACCTCAAGATAGCGAAACCCAGCGTTGAGGGCATCCCCCAGCGTCGGAGAGGGTTGAGCTGGCCCGCGAAAGCCCAGCATGCGCTGCGACCAGGCGATGCAAGCGAGCTTGTCGGCCTCCTTGCGCGCTTCCATCGCGCGCTGGGCCGACATGCGAACTGAGGTGCCGTAAAGGTGCTCTCGCGACTTTGTGGTCATGACCGAAAGTGGAGCGGCCCACGATGGGAGTCCAGCCGCTACAGCTTGGGGTTCCTTTCGGATTGGCCCAATAGCTTGGCGATCTCTTCTAGATTTTCAGCAAGGTCCCACATCGCTGCTCAACAGATCAGCCAGGCGCTTCTCCTGGTCGCGATCGAGAGGGGCGCTCTGCTCTCGAGCAACCCGCGCGAAATCGTCTACCGCTCTGTCATCGGCATACCGGGATATGGTGCGGCGCCTGAACCAACCAATCACGCTCAAACGAGGGCTCCCATCTGCCGGCGCAGTCATTACAATTTCCGGATCACATGTGGAGTATCGCGATGCCCAGAACGCCGAAAGACTTGTCGGCGCCGGCGGGCGAAGGTCGACGACAGCACCACATCAGCGGGGCGCGGCGGATGGCGGCGTAGCACTGCCGCGTTAGATAGACCCGGCAGTGTTTTAAGAGGCCAGCTGCTACAGCTTATGGGCTTTTTCAGTCGCCCCAATAGCTTGTAATTTTCACCAAATTTCCGGGATATCCTCGCGGACCTTGGACTTTGGCAGGGCATCTGGCTACGTTCGCGCCATAGCTTTTTGATTCTGGGCGAATGGAATGGGGAAAAGGCTGCGCGATCCTGTGCACGGGCTCATCGTGTTCGATGAGACGGATCAACTGAGAGTGGATCCACTTGCATGGTCGCTCATTGATGCGCCCGAATTCCAGCGTCTCCGGCGCATCCGGCAACTAGGTGTCTCTGAATTCACCTTCTCTGGCGCAGTGCATACGCGCTTTGCGCATTCAATAGGCGTTTTTCATACCGCCCGCACGCTCGTGAAGATCATCCAACGTGAGATGATCCGTAATCAGCAGCACTACGACGAACAGAAGGCCAAAATCGCGCTGATCGCCGCCTTGTTGCATGATCTCGGCCACGGTCCCTTTAGCCATACATTCGAAGGTGTGCAAGAATCGCGCGGCGTCAAAAAGCGTCATGAACAATGGACGGCGGACATCATACGCAATCCCGACGGCGGTATACGACCTTTGCTGGAATCCTTCGAAGCTGGAACAACAGAAAAGGTTGCAGTTTTACTGGAGAAAGAAGACCCCGAGGACATTTACCACGCGATCGTATCGAGCTCGTTCGATGCGGACAGGCTCGACTATCTTCAACGCGACAAGCTTATGACGGGCACAGGCGCAGGCGCAATCGACTTCGATTGGCTGATCGAAAATGTCCGCGTCGCAGAGATCGAGTTGGACGCTCCCGATGAAGTAGGCAACGATTTCCGGAAAGTCCCAACCTTTTGTTTGACGAAGAAGGCGCTTCCCGCTGCAGAGCAATTTCTGCTGGCGCGCTACACACTCCATCAGCAAGTTTATTTTCACAAAGCCACGCGCTGCGTCGAGCACATGATCGGGAAGCTGCTGCGTGCTATCGCACGACTGGCGGCTGGAAAGAAGGCGGATCACAGGAAGACGGGGCTGCCGGATGAGCATCCGCTTCTGAGCTTCTTTAGCCGAAGTGACGAGACGATCTCAAGCTACCTTGCGATTGATGATGCGGTTGTCATTGGTTCGCTCGACGCAATGTCACGCGCTAAGGATCCAGTGGTTTCCGATACCGCGAGGCGCTTGCGGGATAGAGATTTGTACAAAACGCTTGACCTAGCTGAATTTGGCGAAGACCAAGGTCGTCAACGGTCGAAGCTGCGCCGAATCACCAATGACAACAAGACCAAGATCGCCTCCGAAGAGGTGCTGATCGACGATAAAGCGTCAATCGGCATTTATGCCGAAATTGGTGGGGACGAGGAGCGAATGCACAAGAAACTACACATTCTGGATGGCGGTGAACCACAAGAAATCAGCAAACTCTCAAGCCTAATTGATGCCTTGGTAACGAAAAAGCAGTTCACGCGTTTATATTTTGCTGATGTCGCAGACCGCGACGCGGCTAGACAGTGAGTGGGAGGGGAAACATGCCAGCTGAACCTGAGGCCATGGTTGCTGATGTGGTGGCAGCTGCCGGTGGACGGCTCGTCAGTCGAATTCGACTTCAGAAAATTGCATACCTGCTGGATAAGTTGGGTGCGCAGAGTGGATTCTCATTCTCATATCATCATTATGGACCATATTCTCGCGATCTCGACAGCGCCGTTTTAGATGCCGAAGCGTTTGATAAGATAAAAGAAACTTTTGGACGTCGACAATCGGACGGTGCGCGTTATAGCGTGTTTGAGATTAAGCCGCAGGGGATCAATCACGTATATTCTTTTTTGCAGGATCAGCAGCTCCGACAGCGGGTCCGGGAACTTGCTGCAGTCAACGTGACCATTCTTGAACTCGCTGCAACCGCTCATTGGCTTGCAATGGAGGAGCGCGTTCCGGACTGGAAAGCTGAGGTCATTAAGCGGAAAGGTTCAAAAACTAGCGGCAACCGTCTCGATGAGGCAACAAGGCTGCTCGGACAGCTTGGCCTCGAACTTCAGGCTAGCTAGTTAAGGACGGTGCCGAGTTTGTTGTGTTCCCGGCGTCAGGATATGCCCCGCTTCGGCGGGGTTTTCTATCTGAGGCCGCCAATTACCGAAATGGCCGCATCCGTCAGGACGAGCCTATCGTTGTTCACGCTGATCAAGCCCCGCTCTGCTAGCAACCGCAGGTCATCGCTGGATGGCGCCAGCAGTTTTGTTCGTCCCGCTCGGATGTCACGCAGTACCCAGCGAAGTCTTATCGCGGTATCAACGGGCAGGTGATGGAGCGAGCTTGGCTCCGCCGAAGGTTGGTCTTGGGTGTCGTCGTCACTCATCGAATCCTCTTGCGCGTCCTCGGCAGCGCCTTGTTCACGAGCGTTGAGATCATCTCGAAGTTCTTCCGAAGTACGTCTACATCTTCGCCGTCCTTTGCGGCCTGCGCCAGCGTCTTGATGTGCTTCAGAGCTGCGACCAGATTGATCACCTGCTTCTGCAGGGCGTGGTCGCCGACGTCGCCTCTATCGCTTTGGACCATTGCTTCCGGCTGCCTCGGTCCCAAGCGCAGCTCTGGCTGGGGTTCCATATTCGGTGCGGAAACCGGGCTTTGATAAGGAGTACATATTCCGCGAAGAACGCGCTGCTTTATGAAGGGAGGAATGAGGATTCCTTCGCCGTTCGTCTTGATCCACTGATTGAAAGAACTGGTATACTCAGCAGCGATCTTCTCTTCAGCTGCATAGCAGGCCTGTAAATCATCGTAGAGCATATTTGTTTGGAGTGGCGTCGTCCCCATCGCCATCATGACTAATGCCCATTTCATCGCTGGCTTTCCTTAGGATCACCGCTTCGGCGCCCTGCATCCTGCGGCTTCAGCTTCCTGCTCGGAACAGAACCAACGCCGGTCGGGCTTATCCATGTTCATCTTAGCGTACCAGCGATCGCCTGCCAGGTGATAGATGCACTCGCCGTTGCTCACACCGGCTTTAATGGTGCAGGCAGGATCCGGTGCTTCCTGCGATGAGACAGATCCGAGCAAGAGCTCTTGAGCGTTAGTTGGGACTGAGACGGCGCCGAAAACGGCGCTCTGTTTATTTCGAGATCGCCAACCCCAAGGCGCGATAAATGCGCCAGACCAAAGACCGGCCTGCGTATCACGGGCTTTAGTCTCCTCGGCGACGTATCGATCGGAATACTTTACGAACGCGAGCGCCCATCCGTGTCTGACCATCCATTGATTGATGTTCTGGCCAGCGATAGAGCACGAGGCGAGAAAGCGATCGTAACGATCGTTGCCAGAAACGTCGCAGGACCACGGCCGAGTCTTGGAGAAGGCCGCAAGCGCGTCGCGTGAAGCAACGCCGCATGCCCATTTCTTACCTTTGGCGTCCAAGCAAAGCTGATCGGTTTCCGGGGCATCGAGGCCGTTTAGCCTGATCTTCTTCTCGCCGATCTCTACGGTATCGCCATCAACAATGTGCGCCTCACCCAGGATAGTTTCGGCGCGAACAGCGACGGCACTTAAACAGTATAACGCGGGCAGAATAGCGGCGGCGATGGTGCGCAAAGGGGTGAACATAGAGGTCGCCAGATTGGTGATGCGTTAGAACGCTCCGCTGCCGTGTCCGTTCCGCAAACCGCGTTGGTTGGTGCCTATAGTGGTTCATTTTTTTTTCGCCTTTCTAGAGGAATGGAGTAGGAGTGCGCTTTCCTTCGAAACAATGTTGAGGCTTCAGCGTTGCCTCTCCCGAAGCATCGGGAGGCGACCAATGGCGTCAAGGGAACGCATTTTCTTCGCGGGAGTGGCCACATCAGCCCTGCTGATTGGAATTGGATTCGGCGGCGGCATATTGCTCGGACAAGCGGCGCTAGAACCAACTCAGCAGGCGCCTCAACCAAAGTTAGCGACTAGATCGCTTCCCCCAGCAAGAGTGGTTCTGCCAGCGCCGACGGAAGCGGCGCCGAGTCTGCCCGCATCTTCATCGGCTCCCCTCGTACAGGCGGCAACGCCAGCCGAGTTCGAGCCGCAAAGGACCTCTTCGCAGGATGATCCTGCCCGATCCCAAAAGGCCGACCAGGTCCGGACGCGGGATCTCGAGAACCAAAAACAGGCAGAGCGCCGGGCCAAAGTGGAAAAGAAGAACGTCGAGGCGGCCGAACGCCGCAAGAAGGCCGCCGAACGCCATCGGCGATATGCAGAGAAGAAGGCGCGGCAGGAAGCAGCGCTCGAGCAGCGAGCTCTAGAACAACGCCAAGAGGCACGTAAGCGGGCGGGACCCTTTGGTTTGTTAGCTTTCGATGACGGCGCCGAGTCGCCGAGGCCGGCTAGCTTCTTCGGCAATTGATCCTCTGCCAAAGCCAGGGGTGCGGCGACTTACGCAACCCTCACTTCGATAGCAACTCCAATCGCAGAGCCTCACCCTTCTTCGAACTCGTCCAGCTTCTTCCCCAAACTTTCGCTGCTGTGATGCCCGTACACGCGCTCAACAGTGGCGGTCGTATCGCCGAGCAGCTTGGCGACGTCGTAGATTGAGGCGCCCGCCTGGAGGAGGTGAGTGGCCCGTGTGTGCCGCAGGATGTGCGGGAAGCCTTTAGCGGAGAGCCCCAGACGCTTCAGATGCCGATTGAAGGGCGAGTAGTAGTCCTTCTTCGGCAATAGGCGGTCGTTTGGAAGGCGACCTGCGGTGAGACGGGTTAGCACCGGAAGCAGAGGGCGAACAATTGGCGTGATTGGCTTGCGCTTCTTCGAGCGGCGCTGCTTTGCGGACGCGTTGTCCGGCTGAAGGTGGATATGGCCGCCGTCGAAATCGACTTGGCCCGCGGTAAGATTTTCGATCGCGCGGCGGCGGGCGCCCGTGTAATAGGCGAGGGCGATGAAATCCTTCAACTCGCCCTCGGCCGTCTCGTGGGCCAATTTATATTCGGCCTTGGTGAGATAGACGGTTCGAGATGGCGGCTCTGGCGGCGCCTCAATCAGAGGCATGTCGCTGCCACAGATCGATTCATGCTTGAGTGCGTAGCGAGCCGCGGTGCGCAGAATCAGGAGCTCGCGCCGGATTGAACCATCGCTCCCAATGAACGTGGAGCGCCTGCCACGAGCGGGCCGTACCTGGCCAGCGCGACGGGCATCTATGTAAGCCGCGCAGGCTTGGAGCCGGATCCGGTTCAGCGGCGTGCCTTTGAAGAACATCTCGATGTAGGGACGCGCGGAGCGCGGCCGCTTCACATCAATGCATTCGCGGTCTATGCGCCTTGCGATGTAGAAGTCCAAAATTTTGGTGACGGTGACGTGCGTGACGTTCATGCCACGTGGTTTCTCCGCCGGCGTCACCCGCCACTTGGCGAGATAACGCTCAAACATGTAGTACGCGTCGGCAAGGTCTTTGGTTTTTAGGCTACAGCGACGCGTCTGACGGGCGGGTTTATCGTACCAGTGAACGTACCAAATTCCGTTCGATCGTTTGGCGATCCATGGCAGTTCACGAAGCTGTCGTCCCATTGGTAGCTCCTGTGGTTGGGAGCATCAGGTCGCGACAACTTGTGGCCGTCAGTCAATCTTGATTTGTGCGGTGTTTTTGCGCCGATAAAGTCAACAAAATTTCGATGCTCGTTGAATGTGATCGGTTCGTGGATGTCGTTTTTGTTGGCTTTGTCGGTGCTGTGGACAAATTTTTGGGCGAGAGAAAATTGCGCAAAATCTTGTGCGGCTTGATTCGCAGCTGGAGCCGCTTTTGGTGCGGGGTACGATCATGCACAGCCATCGAGGTTTGGCCTATTTTTGGCCATTGCTTCACGACCCACGGGGCGCCGCGATAGAGAAGGCGTAAACGGGCCGATCAATGGCTCAGTATGCGTGCTCATGAAAATTGGTTGCAACGGAAGGGAAGAACGCACACTCTTTGCTGAAAAGCTTGGATGTCGATGTCGAGGGTAAGCGAATGGCTGAATATGAAATCCAGAAAGATTTTGGAAAAGCTGTCGAGTGGCTCTCACATGTGAAAGAGCAAGCGTACAAGGGCGTCGATGACGCCTATAAGGAAATCAAAGCCCATAACCAGACTAAGGTGTCGACCGTTAAACACGAAAAACCGGTACCATCACCGACGCCGCCACCAGCCATAGGCAGCACGGTTGCGGTAGTTGTTGGTTACGGGATGCTTGTCATGCTGATCGTGTTCTTCTTATTCAGAGATCGAGATTCATGGCTGCATCGGGCTGTCATTAGGTTTCAGCATTCTCGTAAACGCACTCCGTAAGCGGCGCGCCAGCGGAGAGATGCAGGCCAGCAACGTGTCCCCCTCAGTCGAGGAAAGAGGGGCGCGAGGGTTGGGCTGGCGCTTTTACCGGCTGCTGTGGCCGCTGTAGGCGCCTCCGTGGCTCTACGGGCTTCCTGGGCGGCTTGTGTACCTTGCCGGGACGACTCTTGCTCCACGGGGCTGGCTTGGCCCACCAGGGCATCTCCGCGATCGGAATAGGCGGCTTGTCGTTGTTCACGTAGGCCCCCGGGCGACGGTGCGGCTCGCAACGCCGTGAGAGAATTTTTCGACGCCAACCGGTTTTAGTGACCTTGGCTGCAAACGGTGCGCCGCACGTCGCGCACAG
The DNA here is from genome assembly GCF_000152905.1 of Nitrobacter sp. Nb-311A. Lineage (GTDB taxonomy): Bacteria > Pseudomonadota > Alphaproteobacteria > Rhizobiales > Xanthobacteraceae > Nitrobacter. The sequence goes on along the minus strand of NZ_CH672419.1, from coordinate 202,150 downwards.
AGCGTCGAACCGAACAAGGTCGATGCACATGCCCGATCGCGTGATGTACTCGGACGTAGCTTCGCGACGCCGAAAGACCTGCCAGCCGATTTGAACCTTCTTGGGGAGTTCAGCCATGAGACGATCCTCCCGCCGGAAATGCTACGAAAACGACTTTCAAGGGCTGATTTGGTGGGGCTGCCCGCCAAACGTCAGCGCTGTCACTTAAGGCAATCTGGGAAGAAAGGAACAGCCAGAGGAGGGGATATAAAAGAAGAAAGAACACGTATTCTTTTCGCGCGTAAGTGACAGCGCTGACAGTGCTCATTAAAAATCTCCCCTGGCCGCACGGATTTCCGCTACCGTCCTGGCAATTTCCGCTTTCACCGCCGCGCGCCGTTCCGTTTCGTCGAGCTTGATAGCTGCGAAGCGTCCGTCGTGAACGGCTGGGTTAACCTTCCACTTCTTGTGAGTCTCGTTTGTGAGTTTCACCCAATCCTGCATGGCCAGCGTGGCCATCACGGAGAGTAGCTTTGCCTTCCGTTCGGCGCCGCCGAGGGGACGATATGCGCGGCCAATTTCCCGAGCTGTGATGGTCTGGAGGTCGCGGGTAAGTATGTAGGCCGCGACCCAACGAACTTCCTCGTCATCGTTCCCCATGGCCATGACGGTGCTATAAATGTAGGCCGCATGCGGATAGAGGAATTCCTCGATACAGCGGCGGGCGCGGCGCGCGGTTTCGAGCGAAACAATGCCGGCTGGCGGTTTCTCCAACGCAGGATCCACGCCGGAGGCCCATTCAATCAGATGAAATGTGAGGCAATAGCGGCCGAACTCGTTGGGTGTCTTGCTGAGCCAAGTCCTGAGACCGAACGCAACATCAGCGCGTTGGGCTTCCCGATACGCAAAATCTTCAACATGTGCGAGCTCAGCCGCGGCTTCGGGTGCCAAGCGGTAGTCGCGCGCTTCAAGGTCTGAGAGCGCGATTGCGACGCGGTCGACTGAGTTGTTTAATCGAACGTCATCGGGAAAGTCCTCGCCACTGCCGGTCCGCTCGATAGCAATCAGCGCAAATCGCTGCAGCAAACCGTCGTCCGTTAGCTCAGATGCGATCTTCGCCAGTTTTTTATCTTGGATGGTGCCGGCGATCGAAATGGCTAACGACGGGATGAACACGGTGCCGGTTGCCTTGCGGTCGATCGCGTACGGCCCGCCGTCTTTGGCCTGAAGGAAGAAGGGCCGATCTTTGCCGCCTCTCGCTCGATAGGCGTCCATACTGTTGATGAATCCGGCGAGCTCATCCGAATGCAAAAGCACGGGCGCCGCGGTGCCATCGGCCGCAAGCACGGCTCCGATGGCCTCGGTGGTCGCGTCGTTGACAATTTTTCGGCGGAGTTGCGGCTCTGGCTGTGGAAGCGGATCGTCAGCAAAGCTTTCTGTCGTTTCCTTCGGGTCAGGATCGGGCTTCGCTATGGCGTCGGTTGACCGCTTGCGCCGCCTCCTGGCTGAGCCGGCACTGAATTCGTTGGCTTCGCACGCCTTCTTGAAATCGGCGCGCCATGCTGCTTCGACAGCCTTCGGAAAAGCCATCGCGGCGTTTAGAGCCGGCGATTTGGCGACCCCCGGATCTCCGACAAACGCCATCCATAGCGTGCATTTCACAAACCAGGAATTGCTATGCTGGCGAAGGTGGAGGTTATTTCCGGCGGGCACTAAGCTGCTCAGGGTCGTAATGGCTGCTGCAGCCATTGCGCCCGGTGTTACGCCCAAGCGGCGCGCCCGGTCGCCCGCAAACCACTCAATGTAGCTGGGGACTACGCCCGCCGGCAGTGCGCGCGGCGCGGTTTCACGTTCCCAAAGGTCAGCGGGATCGTGCCAACCTGTGGGCGCCGGCTTAACCGCGACGTCGACGGGGCCGAACTCGGCTTCGGCGGAAGCGATGCCCGGAGGATCCTGGCCATAGCGATAAGCATTGGCTACCTTTTCCTCGAGCTCGTCCGGCTTCCACGGCGGCGACGCCTTAATGTCGTTCCAGTGGTCGAGCATGAGCTCGAGGCATTTCTCGGGGCTGATGCCGAATCCTTTGACGTGACACGCGACTTTGTAGGTTTCGGCATCTCCGCCGGCGCCTTGCACTGCTTCGGGCGCATTATTTTCCAGCCAGTCCGCCGCCCGTGCTATGGCCGATTCGGTGTCCAGTTCGACTAGGGGCGTCTGGCTATCTCCATTCCTCGTCGCCCTGCGGTCATGGACTTTTGGCAGGAGGTCGATAAGCCATTGCGGCGCGTCGGCGATGGGTAAATCTTTCTCTACCGTATATTCACCCACGGCTGTGGAAGACCCCGCGCCGACAATGTAGCCGGTGCGGCCCGCGCGGATATCGATGTCAGGGAAGCCGACAATTTTGTTGGAGCAGGTTTTTATAGTGACGACGATCTGAGGCGGAGCCCTGTATGTGAAGTGGTATCCACCGCTCGCCGATCGTTGCGTGTAGGTTAGAGGCAACCCCTCATAGAGGGCCTCGAGCAATGCCAGCGACTTCGCGCCATGCTTCCCGGCCTTTGTGTCAACGTCAATCAAAATCAGATCTTCGTTGAAGCATCCTATGTTTAGTATTGGGTATCTGCCCCACACTGCCTGGATCCGCGGGGCGTCATGCGTTGCCCATTCCGGCCACTCCTTAATGTAGGGCTTTTTGTCGTTCTGAATGACTGGAAAAACTCTGAAGCCGCGTTGCGCAAGTGCCAAAGCGGCCGCAAGGCGGGTGTTTGTTTCGTCACTCAGAGAGACATCGGTAACCGGTGGCTCGCCTAAGTTGGTCGTCAGGTCAGGTTTTTTGGCAAGGGTAGTTTGTTGAACGCCGACGGCGCTTGTGTTACTGTTGCTCATCTTCAATTTCCTTGGCCCCGTGCGACCTGGCAGTCGGCGGGGCCAATCTATTTTGGCGCCCGCGAGGGGATGCGGTGATAAGTCAGATCAATAGATCGGCTGCTGCCCCTACGTCCTGAGGCTACGACGCGCGTCGGCGGTCTCGCGCGCCGGTATTCCGGCTCAGGCGGCTTGCTCTGATGTCGAGGTACGGCGCCGGCTTTCCATCCAGGCATCAAGGTCCGCGGTGGTGTAAATAACGCGGTCCGGCACAGGATTGATGTAAACGGGGCCGCCTCCCTTCACACGAAGGCGCTCAAGGGTAGCCGTAGACAAGCGGACGTGCTTCGCCGCTTCACGGGTATTGAGATAACAGGGCATGAAACACCCATGGAATCGAAGGGGGAGTTGGCCCTGTCTGTGACCGGCTGCGGCCTCTACGCCTGAGGCTACGACGCGCGTCGGCGGTCTCGCGCGCCGGCAAGCCACCCGACAGCTGAATACATGTTGCGCCAGAAGGCGACCTATTAGGCTTGCGGGCGTAGTACTAGCACAGATTGCGCTTACCGTCTCCCCTTGCATTCTTTTTTTGCGCAGGTGAACGTTCAACTCGCTACACGGAGTTTTTCTTCGAACAACACGACATTGTCGGCACTGATTTTCTCAGGTGAGTGCTCAATCGGCTTTGGCCCGATGATCTTCTTGAGCTCATTCGCGAGAATTCCGGCTACGACACGTTTTTCGGCAAGCATGTCGTATTTGTCGTATGTCGCGGTCACGTCGCCCTCTAGATGGTCAAGCAACGCTTTAACGTCCTCGCGCCTGGCTCCTCCGCGACGCGCAATGGTCGCCGCCGTTCGTCGAAGGTCGTGCGGTGTGAAGTGCTGCATGCCGAGAAATTCTCGGATGCCCATTCGCTTCGGAATCTTCCTCTTGGCTGGTCGTCCGTTTAGCGCTGCAGCCAATGCGTTGCGTGTGAGTGGGGCAGGGGCGTTCTTCTGTTCCGGCTTTTGACTGTCGTTTAGCGATTCATCTTGCGTCCGTCGAAGAGTCCATGATGTGAAGACAGCCAATTGATTTTCGAGAACAATTGCCTCGGACACGACCGACACCGCTATATCGTTCAACGGGACAATCACATCCCGGTACTTTTTCACGCGGTTCTTTGGGATGTGATATTGCGGATCCGCTCCATTGCGGCCCGTTAATTCCGAGATCAGGGCGCCCGCAGATTGCCCTGGCCGAACCATGGTCGCCAGCACGAATTTGAGCGCTAATGCTACGGGGCGGCTTGCGGGCAAACGAGGGTCGTCCAAACCCCACCACAGTTTCCTGATTTCCGCATCAGTCAGGACACGCTCTCGCGCCTTCTCCTGATAGCGCCGCCTCATGTCCGCAACGGGGTTGCTCGGAACGTGTTTGCGTCCGGGCTCTTTGGCCCAGGAAAATAGGGTGTGGAGAATAGATTGGGTGCGGTTTGCGCTCACCGGAGCTGAAGCGCCAATTTCCTCGATTAATTCGGCCACGTCGTCGTCGGTAATCTCGGCGGCGATTCTCCGCTTCCACTTGTCGCGAGCGCGTTTCAGATAGCATTCGTCATTTTTCCATGACGATTTGCGAGGTTTGGCGTATTCATCGAGATAGAGCTGAGCTAACTCATCGAACTTGATTCGATCACGCTTTGGCCGTTTAGCCCGCTTTTCCGCAGCCGGATCCGAGCCCCCAGCAATTGCGCCGAGCAGGATTTTCGCTTGGTTTCTGGCTTGGTCGGGCGCCATCTTGCCGACAGCCGCGATTGTGAAACGCTTGGTCGGAGACGTCCGGCCGGTTCCGGCCCGATAGACAACGACAAACGACTTGGCGCCCGATGGACGGACGCGGACGCCGAACCCGGACAGCTTTTCATCCCAAAGAGTGTACTCGAGTTCTCGGGGTTGCAGGCCGTCAACCACGGTTTTGGTGATGGTTTGCGTCATACGACCTCCGGGAAGCACAGGGGAAGCACCGCTGTGCTAATCAGAGACGGCCTAGGTAGCACCGAGGTAAATTTTAGCGGCGGTTTGAGGCTGGATTGCAGGTCACGGCGGGTGTAAGACAGCGAGTGAGGGGATATGGCACTAGTCTGGGAGACTAGGGGTCGGAGGTTCAAATCCTCTCGCTCCGACCAATACTTATCATGTTTTTTTCACACGAAGCGGTATCCATAGTCGGGTCCCACCCGAAGACACACGCTTTCGCTCGAACCGCTACATCGAGCGTGATCTTAGCCGAAAGCCGATCCTCTTCAGGACCATGACCAGCGTTTTCAAGAAAATTCGCGTGAAGAAGGCGCGTCAGATCAAAGCGATAGAATCTTCGCCGTGAAGCGGTGAAGACCTCTAGAGCATGATCCCGAAAAGCGGAAACCGGTTTTCGGAGAAGATCATGCTCAAACAGAAAGATAAGCGACGAGTCTGGTTCAACAAAGTCGAAAAACAGACTCTAGGACATTTTACAGACTCTAGGATATTTTCAGGAAGGCCATGACATCGTCGTCAACGGAGTTCGATATCATTGTCTACGGCGCAAGCGGGTTCACCGGCCGGCTCGTCGCGGAATACCTCGCCGCCGAATATAGTGATGGCGACCTGAAATGGGCCATCGCTGGACGCGACCTCGATAAGCTGGCGGCGGTACGCGAGGCCATCGGCGCGCCCCGCGATCTTCCGCTGATCGCCGCGGACTCCGACAATGCCGCATCGCTCAGGACCATGGCTGACCGGACGGCCTCGGTGCTGAGTACGGTCGGACCTTATCAGCTTTACGGTTCCGGTCTCGTCGCCGCCTGCGCGGCGAGCGGCACCGACTATCTTGATCTCTGCGGCGAACCGCTGTGGATGCGGCAGATGATCGACGCTCACGAGGCGGAGGCGCGCAGGAGCGGCGCACGGATCGTGTTTTCCTGTGGCTACGATTCGCTTCCGTTCGAGCTCGGCGTGTTCTTTCTTCAGGAGGCCGCAAAGCAGAGGTTCGGAGCGACCGTCTCACGGGTCAAAGGTCGCGTGCGCAAGATGAAGGGTACGTTTTCCGGCGGTACCGCTGCGAGCATGAAGGCGATCTTCGCCGCGGCCGCCAACGATCCAAGTCTGTTGCCCAAACTACGCGATTCCTTCGTGCTGACGCCGGGGTTTGAAGGGCCGAAACAGCCGCCGGGCAACAAGCCGTTGTTCGACGAAGATCTTGGGATGTGGGTGGCGCCGTTCGTGATGGCAAACATCAACACCCGCAACGTGCACCGGTCGAATTTCCTGCTCGGTTTCCCGTATGGCAAGGATTTTGTCTATGATGAAATGGTGGTCGCGGGGCCGAAGGAGACTGGCGAGGCGACCGCAAAAGCCATCATCGCCGCCAACAATAAACTCGGCGCTCAGGGGGGTCCCAAGCCAGGCGAGGGCCCCTCGAAGGAGGAGCGCGAGAGCGGGCATTACGACCTTGTTTTCCTCGGCATCGGCCCCGACGGGCGGCAATTGAAAGCGGTCGTGACCGGCGATCGCGATCCCGGCTATGGATCGACTTCCAAGATGATTGCGGAATGCGCAATCTGTCTGCGGCGCGACGCGCCGGACCTTGCCGGCGGCTTCTGGACGCCGGGGGCTGCGATGAAGGACGCCCTGATCAAACGGCTCGTCGATCACGCAGGGCTGACGTTCGCGATCGAACCATAGCGGCACAGGTCGCGCAGGCGAATCTATTGCGGCGCTGGCTGAACGGACGTGTGCCGCGCGTCGGCCATGTACTGGTGGGTCGCCGCGAACATGCCCCACATCATGCCAAGCATCAGCCAGAAATGGCGCCAGTGATCGGTGTCGATAACGAAGCTCTCTCCCACGGTTCCCAAGAACGCCGTGAAGATTGCCAGATAGGTGCGTTGCCAGGGAACTCGCACGAAAATGTAACGAAAGCCCAAGATTACGGTGGTGAAGATCAACACCGGATAGCAGATCCCGGAAATCCAACCACCCGACATGAAGGCGTTCAGGTAGGAGTTGTGGGTGTCTTCCGGAAAGAACCGCGTGAACTGGAGCGGGCCGATTCCGAGCGGCTGGTCCAGCGCCATCTGGAAGCCGAGAATATGCCGGCCGAAGCGGCCAAAGCGCCCTTCGTCGTAGCTCTGGTCGAAACTCGCACGTTCCTTGAAAAGGCTATCGACTGAATCGAGGGACAGCAGAATGGCCAGCAGCAGTGCAATCGCACAGGCTGCGATCGTCGCCGTCAGGACCAACCGCGACCGCTGCTTTCTTGATGGGTTGGTCAGGAACATCAGGACCAGCATGAAAGCCGATGTGAGCACGAACTGGCCCCAGGCCGCGCGCGAAAACGCCAGCAGCACCGCAAGACTGATGATTCCGAGCACGATCGCGCTACGAAGCGCCTTTCCGAACCGATCCGTGACGATGCTTTGCAGCACGAACAATGCCGGCAGGATCAGGAACGCGGAGAGCACGTTCGGGTCCTTGAAGGTGCCGCGCGCGCGGCCATAAAGGGTCAGCACGTCGTGTTCGCCGGGCACCAGATGGAAATAACCGGCAACGCCGGCGACCGACGCGATGACCGCTCCGACGATCAGGCCGCGCCGCATCAGGTCTAGCCGCGCCTCGGTATCTTCCGAAAATACCAGCGCGAAAAAAACGACCGTCACCGCCATGTACCACGAGGTCATGACCCAATTCACGATCTGGGACTTGTCCATCAGATGTACGGCGCCGATCGTGTAGCCGATGTTGATGAGAAAGAGCAGTGTGAGCAGGGGAATGAAGGCGAGCCGCATTCGCAAGCCGGTCGCGAAGAACACGACTATGGCCGCCAGCGTCGCAAACTCATAGGGACTGGGCTCAATGTAGACGATCGCGCCGCCAACTCCCACGGCCCACAACAGCGCGCGCTGGAGTGCGGCAATGCCCGGTGCTTGCGTCGATGGCCGGAACCAACTGTCAACCGCTGCGGGATACGCCATTACACTTTCACAAACTCAACGCACCAGGCCGGATCAGTACGCGTTCTCGGATTTCAACAGCGCCAGCGGCGTCTTGAACAGGATATCAAGATCGAACAGTACCGACCAGTTTTCGATGTAGTAGAGGTCAAACTCGACACGCTTCTGGATCTTTTCTTCGTTGTCGATCTCGCCACGCCAGCCATTGATCTGCGCCCACCCCGTAATGCCCGGTTTAACGCGGTGGCGCGCGAAATAGCCGTCAACCGCCTCATCGAATAGCTGGCTCTGCAGTTTGCCCTGCACGGCATGGGGACGTGGTCCGACGAGGGAGAGGTCGCCCTTGAAGACGACGTTGAAGAGTTGCGGCAGTTCGTCCAGGCTGGTTTTTCGGATGAATCGTCCGACCCGGGTGACACGGCTGTCGTTTTTGGTCACGACTTTCGTGGCCATGGGATCCGCCTGATCGTGGAACAGCGAGCGGAACTTGAAGACTTCGATGCGCTCGTTGTTGAAACCGAAGCGTTTCTGGCGAAACAGCACCGGGCCCGGACTATCGAGCTTGATCGCGAGTGCGACCAGCGCCATCACCGGCGAGGCGAGCAGCAGAATGAAACCGCCGATAATCCTGTCGAACAGCCATTTCATCACCAGATCCCAGTCGGTGATCGGGGCCTCGAAGACGTCAAGCATCGGAATTTTGCCGAGAAAGGAATAGGCGCGGGGGCGAAAGCGCAGTTGGTTAGTGTGCGCCGATAACCGGATATCGACCGGGAGCACCCACAGCTTTTTCAACATCGCGAGGATCCGCGTTTCCGCCGAAATCGGCAGCGCGAACAGTACAAGATCGAGCCGGGTACGCCGCGCGAATTCGAGCACGTCGTCGACCTTGCCGAGCTTGGGGCTTCCGGCGCAACTGTCGAAGGCGCGCGAGTCGTTGCGATCATCGAACACGCCCAAAATTTCGATGTCGGAGTCTTCCTGCGCTCTCAACGCGTTGATGAGATTTTCTCCGTTCGTGTCGGAGCCGATGATGACGGTGCGGCGTTCCAGCCGGCCGTCGCGTGCCCAACGGCGGATCACGGCGCGCAGCAGGAGCCGCCCGGCGATGAGGCCGGTCAGTCCGACAAAAAAGAACGAGGCCAGCCAGAGCCGCGAGACGGAATCGCCGAGCTTGACGAAGAACGAGACGCAAATGAACAACAGGAAAACGAACGCCCAGGACGAAATCATCCGCGTCATCTGCCGCAATTGGCCGCGGAAAACCTGGATGTCGTAGATGTCCGCAGCCTGGAAACACACGACCGCGGTGGCGGACATGGCAGGGATCGCTGCGATGTAGCTCCAGCTAAACCCGTCGATGCGGGCAACGTATCCAAGATAAAGCGCGATGCCGATAAGGCTGAGCAGCACGAAGTCTGCGGCACGGACGATGCCGGTGATGACGACGGGCGAATAGGCCGGCCGTACCTTTTGATTGGTGACGGCAAGCGCCGCGGGTGACAGCCGTCGGCGACGCTCCACGGGTATCCCGAGGCCGCTGCTCGCTGCTGCATCGATCGTTGAGCGAGCGTTGATAGGGTCCATGTCCTCAAGTCCAAATCGCGCCACACACCAGGATGGCGTTCTCAGGGCGACTAAAGGACTAAATCGGGAAGATTTGGTTTCGCGCAACTCCCGGCATTTCGGAAATGGTTAATCTCTCGCAAACGTCTCGCGATAGCCCGCCATGACGCCCTCGACCATCGCTGTCTGCGAGAAATGCATGAGGATGCGCTCGCGTAGCGCTTTTGCGCGTGCGGCGGCGGCCGCAGGGTCATTTAACGCGGCCTCAATGGCGTCAGCCAAGGCAGTGACGACGCCGGGGGGAAACAGCGCGTCGGTATACGAGTCGAAAATTTCCGGGATGCCACCGACCTTCGCCGCGATCATGGGAACAGCTGCCGCCGCCGCTTCGATCACCACATAGGGCATGGAGTCGCCGCGCGAGGGCACGATCAGCAAGCGGCCTTTGGAGAATCCATAGCGCGCCTTGACGTGTCCAATGAAGCGGACCGTCTCTTCAAGATCAAGGCGCTGGACCTGGGCTTTCAGCGCTCCTGTTTCCTCGCCATCCCCTGCGAGCGTGAGCGTGAGGCGTTTACCGCGCTCCCGCAAAAGCGCCACCGCCTCGATCAGCAGGTCGGCGCCCTTGATATGTCTGAACTCGCCGACATAGATGACGTCGGTCGCATCCTCGGCCAGAGTAACGGGATCGAATTCGCCGGCCGTTACGCCGTTGAAGACGCATTTCACCAGTCCGGCCGGGATGCCGACGATGCGCTGATAGGTATTCCGCGCGAATGCGCTCTCGAACAGGAACAGGTCGGTGCGATTCATCAGCGCGCGTTCGAGACGACTGTAAAACATTCCCTTCATTGTCGTCGGCGGGAAGTGCAGGGATCCGCCGTGCGGCGTGTAGACACGGATTACGCCTTTCGAGGGACCCTTCAGCCGCACGAAGGCGCCGGCCTTGGCGCCGTGTCCGTGAAGGACATTCGGCTTAAGCTTTCGCACCAGCGCGGTGAATTTCATCCATGCAAACAAATCGCCAGGATGAGGGTTCCGGCGGATCGGAATACGGTGGATCCCGAGTTTCATTCGGGGGGCGATCTCTGCGAGAGCAGCAGCCGCGCGTTCCCCGCCGGTGAGGCTGTCGGTGACGATGCCGACGAGGTGTCCTCGATCGGCCTGTCCGTTCGCGACATCGAGAATATGTCGGATGATCCCGCCGACCGGCGCGCGCACGGCATGAAGGATGCGGAGCGGTCGGTCGAGCGGCGGCGCCATGGGTCAGAACCAGCGTTCGTCGACGAGGACGGTGTCGCCGGGGCTGAGCTGCGTAGCGGTGGGAACGATGAGGCGGACGGTGCCACGGGCATCGGTGTGGGTGATGGTGACGAGGTCGCGTCTGGCGCGTGGCGAGAAACCGCCGGCGATGGCGACGGCGCTTTCGACCGTCATGTTGGGCACGAACGGATATTGGCCGGGAGCCGCCACCTCGCCGAGAATGAAGAACGGCCGATAGGCCTCGACCTCAGCGGCGACGTAGGGCTGGCGAATGTAGCCCTTGCGCAGCCGCGCGGCGATGGCGGCGGACAGTTCCGCCGGCGTGCGGCCGCGCGCAGTGACAGCGCCGATCAGCGGCATGGTGATGTTGCCGCCGGCATCGACCAGATAGGTATTGGTGAGACCCTCCTGGCCGTAGACCACGATGCGCAGCCGGTCGCCAGCACCGAGCCGATAGGCGGCATCATGCACAAGAAGGGGTGGCGGCGCGGCAGCGTAGACCACCGGCGTAGCGGCGCTGGCGAAGGCTGGCGTATGCCACAGGCCACGGCGAGGGACCGGCGGCGGCGCGAGCGCCATCCGTCCTCCGTAGGCCAGCGCATCGAGATCGTTATGCGGGCGAACCATCGCCACCGGCGCCGGTTGCCGCATGCATCCCGATAACGCCAGCGCGCTCAGCAGGCACAAGGTGACGGCACGCACGTTTCGCATCAGGCATCCATGAAAAATATCAAATTGATTAAAGGCTTTTGTGGTTAATAAACCGTAAGCGAGGGTCCTCGCGACGCATTGGTCGGATTCTCCCGGCGCGCGGGGTTAACTCGGCGGAAACTATAATCGACTGTAATCGTCCCGTTCGGCTGAGCGGTCCTATTCAAAGCTCCAACATTTGCCTCCGGTTCAGCGGGCCGATGTCAGGTTCACCCGAAGCGCTTGAGCGTCCAGCGGGAGTAAGCAATGCGATTTGCGTTCTGGCGTGCCGTCAAGAACAAGATGTCGGATCTCGGGACTAAATCCGAAGCGATGGTATCCGCGCCAGTTCCTGCGGCGTCCGAAACTCTGCCCGATCCGGAGTTCAGTGACCTTGATCTGCGCTCCATCTGGCGGGTGCTGCTGCGCAAAAAGCGCTTGATCATCATCCCGACGCTTCTCGCCTTCGCGCTTTCGCTTCTCATCGTCAATCTGATCACGCCCAGATACAAGTCCGAAGCCCGCATCCTGATCGATGGACGTGAAAATGTTTTCTTGCGCCCGAGCGGCGAGCGGAACGACGAACGCAACGCGCTTGATCCGGAAGCTGTCGCCAGCCAGGTTCAACTGGTGCTGTCACGCGACCTTGCCCGCGAGGTTATCAAAAAGAACGGGCTTGCGGAGAATCCGGAATTCGATCCGGTATTGCGTGGCGTGTCGCCGATCAAATCGCTGCTTGCGCTGTTCGGAATCGGCCGCGACCCGCTTCGGATGACGCCGGAGGAGCGCGTTCTGGATGCCTACTACGACCGGTTGACTGCCTACGCCGTCGACAAATCCCGCGTGATCGTCATTGAGTTCCAATCATACGATCCGGAACTCGCAGCCCAGATCGCGAATTCGATTGCGGACGGCTATCTTATCCTGCAACTGAACGCTCGTCAGGAGCAGGCGAAGGCCGCAGGACAATGGTTGTCCGGAGAGATCGACAACCTGCGCAAAAAGGTCGCCGATGCCGAGGCGCGGGTGGAAGATTTCCGGTCGAAATCCAGCCTTTTCATCGGCACCAACAACACGTCGCTATCCAACCAGCAACTGGGTGAACTCAATACTCAGCTGAACAACGCGCGTGCGCTCAAGTCCGACGCGGAATCGAAAGCACGACTGATCCGCGGGATGCTTGAGAGCGGTAGACCGATCGAAGCCTCGGAAGTTCTCAATTCGGAACTGATCCGCCGCCTTTCCGAACAGCGCGTAACGTTGCGCGCGCAACTGGCGGAGCAGTCGTCAACCCTGCTCGACCGGCATCCGCGGATCAGGGAACTCAAGGCCCAGCTCGCGGATCTCGATCGCCAGTTGCGCGAGGAGGCAGGCAAGATTTCGCGGTCTCTGGAAAACGACGCCCGTATCGCCAGCGGCCGGGTCGAAAGTCTCAGCAACAGTCTTGATCAGTTGAAGAAGCTGGCGACGTCCTCCAACGGCGACGACGTCAAGCTGCGTGCGCTGGAGCGCGAAGCCAGGGCGCAGCGCGATTTGTTGGAATCCTATCTCGCAAAGTATCGCGAAGCCACCACGCGCGAAAACATCGATGCGGCGCCGTCCGATGGCCGCATCATCTCGCGCGCCATCGTCTCAAACACGCCAGCCTATCCGAAGAAGTTGCCCATCGTCCTGATTGCGACGCTGGCGACCCTGATGCTGACCGCCGGGATCATCGCGACCGGCGAGCTGCTGCGCATCACTTCGCCGCGGGGGCAGGCTGCAGTTCGTCCTGCTACGCAGGGGTTAGGGGAGTTCCGGATTGATTCCGCGCCAGCCGCGGATCTGGTAGGGATTGATCGTCTCGCTAGCGATTTGCGAGCGGCGGGCAAAGCGGCGCGCAAGATTACGGTCATGGGCGCCGGCCAGAACGAGAGCATCATGCTCGCGTCGCTCGGGCTTGCGCGACTATTAGCCGATGGTGCCAAAGTCGTCCTGGTCGACCTGTCGCCGTCATCGTCGACGCTGTCGGCGACTTCGGTCGATGCGGCGGCGCCAGGGCTGGCCGACCTGATGCGGGGCGAGGCATCTTTCGGAGAGGTCATTACCCGCGACCGGCTCTCGCAGCTCCATCTTGTCGGCGCTGGACGTTTTGACGCCGATCGCTCGCTGCTGCAATCGCCGCGTCTCGCACTTGCACTCGATGCCCTGTTGCGCGTCTACGATCATGTGCTGCTCGTCGCAGGCACCGCCACCGACCTCCCGGCGAAGCTCCTGACGGAGCAGGCGCGCGCCATCGTCATTCCCGACCCGTCGATGAACGCCGATGCGCGGACGCGGATGAGCAGCCAACTCAAGGCTGTCGGCTTTACGATCGTGACGATGCTCGATCCGGCATCGCCACGCTCGGGCGTCCAGGCCGGACCTCGCGAGGCGGCTTGATCGTTCGCCGGTGCGGGGCGTCAGCGATGCATTATCCCGCGCAACATCTGAGCCGATCGCTTCAGCGCCGGCGTCTGCTTCACGAAGCGTTTGGCGCGCGCCAGCGATGACATGCCAATGGCGGCCATTCTGCCGCGCGCGGTGAGCGGCAGGTAGCTGTCGAAGATTGGTTCGTCGCTTTTGCAGAACAGGCGCTTGTAATCGTCCGATCCGATTCCGAGATCGAGCGAGGTGTATCCGCACTCAGCATAGTGATCGATGATATTGCGCATCAGGATCAGGCCGGGACTGTAGCGGGCGTTTTCCGACATGGTGTAGGTGTTGAACATCATCGAGAAGCGGTGTCCGTCCGCGACGCCGGCGAAGATCGCGATCACCTCGGCGTCGCATTCGAGGCCGTGGATCTCGATGGCGCGCCCGCCACCCGTCAGAGGTGTCAGGCAGGCCGTGCGCAGGAAATCCTCGACGCCCGCCTCGGCGAACACGTTCGGAAGCTTCTGCTCGGCCATCCGCAGCGGCTTGACCGTGAAGAACGCATCGCACATCCGTTTGATCTCGGCGTCCGTCGACGCCACGCGATAGCGATAGCCGGGCAGTGGTTCGAGTTTGCGTTCCTTGCCCTTGAGCCGGCGTCGAAACGAGTTGCTGATGCGCTCCGACGGCGGGGCGCCCGGCGACAATATCATCAACGGACAGCCATTGGCCGAGGGCTGGTTCGGCAAGAGCGCCATTGGATTTTGGAGATCGCGCCAGCGCCGCGGCTGCCGTGTAAATGCCAGCACGTCGATTCTGGTCGGAAGTCCCCTGATTCCCTGAATCAGCGCATCGAGATCTGCACGCGTAGCGGAGGCCGCGAATTCCCGCTGCCAGAGCGCCATGTTGAAGGTGGTATGCTTGCCGCCCATGAACCGTGCGACACGGACGCCACTTTCCATGCCGATTACGAGCGGGAGCAGCAGCAGCGGCTGTTGCTGAGCGTCGCAGGCGACGATAATGCCGGGCAGAAGTTGTTGGTTGGTTTCGATGTGCCGCTGCCAGGCGGACAGGAAGTCAAATCGCTGATAGGGAGTCGAAAGCTGCGTCGCTTCGAGGTTACGCCAGATCAGCTCGGCTTCGCGCAGATCCTGAAGGATTTCGAGATGCGCGATGCGCCGTTCGCCTGATCGCACCTGTGACTTCGCGGTCGGACCTTCGATCAGAGCCGCCATGGTCATTACTGAGCCTGTTATCAACTTTTTGTTAGCTTTTTGATCTGTCGGACTTTCGCACAAAAAATCTCAACAAAGAGTAATGGCAACATGTGAGCGACGAGAAGGCGGTTCGCGAAGGCATTCGCGTCGAAGTCGAGTGAGCAGAAAGGTTCGGATCGCAGGCTTGCGTTCGCGCCTGGAAACGACGACCGGCGCTTCACGCGTCGGGTTTCGCCATCCAACTCACGATCGGCATAGCCGGCAAGACCCAGCCAAGTCCGGCGACGACATAGAAGATCGCCTGGTAGAAGCCGGACGCCGCCAGCCACGGCGTTTGTGCAACCGTCATGCCCAGCAGCGACCAGACGACGACCAGCACCAGCAAAGCGATCGTGCCGAGGAACTTTCGAGTGCGTATCCGCATACCCTAAAATGCAACTCTTGACCGGGACGAGGCTTGCGCCGGGGCTGCGGTGGACTATAAAGGGCACGAAAAATACCTTCAACCGCGGCTTTTTCGATGACCCGTCCGATCGCACAAAAGGAATCCCATCTGCGCGCCGTGCGCGGGTGGCTGATGTTCGTGGCGCTGCTGATTGCCGCGATGGTCCTGGTCGGAGGCGCGACGCGGCTGACCGAATCTGGCCTCTCGATCGTCGAGTGGAAACCGGTGACCGGCACCTTGCCGCCGCTCACGCAGGGGGAGTGGTCCCAGGCCTTCGAGGGCTACAAGAAGATACCGCAGTATAGCGAGATGAACGCGGGCATGACGCTCGACCAGTTCAAGACGATTTTCTGGTGGGAGTGGAGCCATCGTCTGCTGGGACGCTTTATCGGTGTCGCGTTCCTGCTGCCGTTTCTCTGGTTCATGTGGCGTGGCGCGCTGCCGTCGGATTTGAAGCGGCGGCTCTGGATCATCTTCGGTCTCGGCGGGCTTCAGGGTGCGGTCGGCTGGTGGATGGTCGCATCCGGTCTCACCCAGCGCGTCGAGGTTTCGCAGTATCGTCTCGCGACGCACCTCGTGCTGGCGCTGTTGATTTTCTCGGCGATCGTCTGGACCCTGCGGCGGTTGTCGGATCGGCCGCCGGCGTTGTCGTCAATGCGCTTGCGCGTAACCAGCGGCGTTCTGCTGGCGCTGGTGTTTGTGCAACTCTACTTCGGGGCGCTGGTTGCCGGGCTGCGGGCAGGGCGAGTCTTCAACACCTGGCCGGACATTGACGGATCATTCATTCCGTCTGCGGCCCGACTGTTTTTCGAGCAGCCATGGTGGCGTAATCTGTTCGACAATACGCTTACGGTTCAATTCCAGCATCGCATGATGGCGTATACGCTGTTTGCGATTGCTGTTTTGCATGCGATCGATGCGATTGTGTCGCGGGCAGGCGCCGGAGTCGTTCGCGGGGCGCTCTGGCTTGCGGCCGCAATGACGCTACAGGCAACGCTTGGAATCCTCACCCTCCTGTATGAAGTTCCTATCGTGCTTGCGCTGGTCCATCAGGGAGTTGCGATCCTGGTGCTGACGCTTGCGGTCGTTCAGGCGGAACGACTGACGGCTGGCAATACAGTGCTGGAACGGCAACGGCTGCGCGTCGCGGCATGATGGCGAAATCATAAGTCAGGTTCGATACGCCGGAACGTCAGCCATTCGGCCGACGCGAGCCATGATCGGGGCGAGGAATGGCGAGATCTGGCAATCTGTCGGTCCTGCTCATCACGACCTGGGCCTTTACCGTCTGTTTCGCGGTCTGGATGATGTTCGGTGTGGTCGGCATTCCGATCCGCGAACAGCTTGGGCTCGGTTCGACCGAGTTCGGTCTCCTCACGGCGACGCCCGTCCTCACCGGCGCGATCTTTCGTTTGCCGCTGGGTATTTGGACCGACCGCTTCGGCGGACGGATCATCATGCTGCTGTTACTGGTCGCCTGCGCGGTCCCGCTCTGGCTTGCCGCCTATGCGACCGCGCTCTGGCAGTTTCTGCTGCTCGGACTGGCGCTCGGCCTCGTCGGCGCCTCGTTTTCGGTCGGCACGCCTTACATCGCGCGTTTCTTTCCCAAGGAGAGCCGCGGTTTCGCGATGGGCTTCTTCGGTGCGGGAACGGTCGGTGCGGCGCTCAACATGTTCGTCGCGCCCTGGTTGATCACGGCCCATGGCTGGCAGACGGTGCCCAAGGTCTATGCCGTCGCGCTGCTGGTCACGGCGCTTTTGTTCTGGATGTTGTCCAAGCCTGATCCCGGCGTCGGCGGTCAGGTGCCGTCGATGTGGCAGCAACTGTCGGTGCTGCGCGATCCCCGGGTCTGGAAATACTGCCAGTACTACTCGATCGTATTCGGCGGCTTCACCGCGCTGTCGATCTGGATGCCGCAATACTTCAAGACCGAGTACGGCTTCACCATCGCGCAGGCGTCGCTGCTCGCCGCCTGCTTCTCGCTCCCCGGTGGCGCTTTCCGCGCTTTCGGTGGCTGGCTGTCGGATCGCTTCGGCGCCCACAACGTGACGTGGTGGGTGCTGTGGGTCGCCTGGGTCTGCCTGTTCCTGCTGTCTTACCCCAAAACCGATCTGATCGTGCACACGATCCGCGACCCGCTGAGCTTCCGCATCGCCCTGCCGTCGTGGTTTTTTACAATGCTGCTGTTCACGCTCGGTATCGTCTTTGCCTGCGGCATGGCTTCGACGTTCAAGTACATCGGCGACGATTTCCCTGACAGCATGGGCGCAGTGTCCGGCATCGTCGGCATGGCGGGCGGTCTGGGCGGCTTTCTGTTGCCGATCATATTCGGAGCGATCCTGGACCTGCTTGGTGTGAACTCGAGCTGCTTCATGCTGCTTTACGGCATCGTCTGGGTGTCGCTGACCCTCAACTATCTGACGGAAGTCAGGCGAGCGCCGGTCATGGGCGAACAAATTCGATCGCCTGCGGCAAAGTAGTCGCGTCAGGCTCGGGCTGTCGTCGTTGCATGAAGCGGGCGATATTCAGTCCAATCGTCATGCCCGGCTTGATGCCGGGCATTCACGTCTTTCCGGAAATGCCGCACACAGGACCTGGATGTCCGGGACGAAGTCCGCCATGACTCGTGGCGAACTTATCGTTGATGCATTTCGTTCTACGCCATGGCCTGATCGAGGTCGGCCATCAGGTCCTCTTTGTCCTCGATGCCGATCGCCAGACGAACAATATCGGGGTCGGCGCCGGCTTTGATCTTCGCCGTATCGTCGAGCTGGCTGTGCGTGGTCGATGCCGGATGGATCACGAGTGATCGGGTATCGCCGATATTAGCGAGGTGTGAGAACAGCTTGAGCTTCGACACCAGCTTGACGCCGGCATCGTATCCGCCCTTCAGGCTGAACGTGAACACCGCGCCCGCGCCCTTCGGTGAATATTTGCGGGCGAGGGCGTTGTACTTGTCGCCGGGCAAGCCGGCGTAGTTGACGGCTGCGACCGCGGGATGGGTCGCCAGCCATTCGGCGATCGCCTGGGTGTTCTCGCAATGCTTCTGCATTCGCAGCGGCAGTGTCTCGATGCCCGTCAGGATCATGAACGCGTTGAACGGCGACAAGGCCGATCCGAGATCGCGCAGGCCAAGCGCGCGGCAGGCAATCGCGAATGCGAAATTGCCGAACGTCTCCTGTAATCGGATTCCATGATACTCCGGGCGCGGCTCGCTCAGAATCGGATACTTGTTGTCTTTCGACCAGTCGAACGTGCCCGCATCGACGATGATGCCGCCGAGCGAGTTGCCGTGGCCGCCGAGGAATTTCGTGAGCGAGTGAAGCACGATATCGGCGCCGTGCTTTATCGGCTGAATGAGATAGGGGCTCGCCATCGTATTATCGACGATCAGGGGAACGCCCGCCTTGCGCGCGATCGCGGCGACCGCTTCGATGTCGGTGACGGCTCCCCTGGGATTGGCGACCGATTCGATGAAGATCGCCCGTGTTCGTGGCGTCACCGCCTGCTCGAAGGTGGCGACATCGTCCGGGTCCGCCCACGCCACGTTCCAGCCGAAGCTCTTGAAAGCGTGCGTGAACTGATTGATCGTCCCGCCATAGAGCTTGCGGGCGGCAATGACCTCATCGCCGGGTTTCATGAGCTGCTGAAGCGCGATGACCTGCGCGGCATGTCCCGACGCCACCGCGAGCGCCGCAGTGCCGCCTTCGAGCGCGGCGACACGCTCTTCCAGCACCGCGTTGGTCGGATTGCCGATCCGGGTATAGATGTTGCCGAACGCCTGCAATCCGAACAGTGAAGCCGCGTGGTCGGCGTCGTTGAACACGAAGGAGGTAGTCTGATAGATCGGCGTCGCGCGCGCGCCGGTGGTCGGATCGGGCTTGGCGCCGGCGTGGACGGCAAGCGTTGCGAAGCCCGGAGTGCGATCGGTCATCTCGTGTCCTGTCTGCTCGGTCGTAATGTGACGCCGATGCTGATGGGATCGCGCGTTGACGTCAAGGCGCTGCCAGATAACGCTCGCTGTTTCCGCGTGCGTCGCCACGGTCGCCACGATGCTTTAGCTTGACCGCCGGGCCGACCCTTGCCTGTTCTGCTGAAAGTCCCGCGGATATGTTGTCGTCGAGGCGTGGCGAGACATCTCGCTGATCCAAAGGCTGATCAATCGATCATCGGATTTCACGTCGGCTTGCCCCAGCAAACGGCTGTTCAATCCCAATCGCTCACAGGGACTATTCCATTCCGACTACTTGAAGATTTCGAAGGTAATATGGAACCATTTTCATAAGATGATGATAAATACATAGAAATACATTCTGAATGGCGTTGACTGGGGAAGGCCGGGTCTCTAGAAACCTCACCGGTTCGGTGCGTGGGCGCCGAGGTTTTTTCACGGATCTCTCACATGAAAACGTTCTCGGCGAAGCCCGCCGAAGTGACGAAGAAGTGGGTGCTGATCGACGCCAGTGGACTGGTGGTCGGGCGGCTCGCCACCCTCGTTGCGATGCGGCTGCGCGGCAAGCATCTGCCGACCTATACCCCGCACGTCGATTGCGGCGATAATGTCATCATCATCAATGCCGCGAAGGTGGTTTTCACCGGCCGCAAGCGTGACGACAAGGTCTATTACAATCACACCGGATACATCGGCGGCATCAAGCAGCGCACGGCGAAGTCTATTCTTGAGGGGCGCTTTCCGGAACGCGTCATCGAGAAGGCCGTGGAGCGCATGATCCCGCGCGGCCCGCTGGGACGCGTGCAACTCGGTAATCTCAGGGTCTATGCCGGCGCGGAGCATCCGCACGAGGCGCAGCAGCCGGAAGTCATCAACGTCGGTGCGATGAATCGCAAGAACATGAGGGCCGCATAATCATGGCCGATACTATCCAGTCTCTCGACCAGTTGTCCGCGTTGAAGCCGGTCGAGTCGGAAGCGCCGACGCACACCAAGAAAGTCGACAAGTACGGCCGTGCCTACGCCACCGGCAAGCGCAAGGATGCGGTTGCCCGCGTCTGGATCAAGCCGGGCGCCGGCAAAATTCTCGTCAACGCCCGCGAAGTCGACATTTATTTCGCGCGTCCCGTGCTGCGGATGATGATTCAGCAGCCGCTTGTTGCCGCGGCGCGCGCCGGTCAATATGACGTGGTCTGCACCGTCGCCGGCGGCGGCCTGTCCGGCCAGGCGGGAGCAGTTCGTCACGGCCTGTCCAAGGCATTGACAAACTTCGAGCCCGAATTGCGTGGCGTGCTCAAGAAGGGCGGCTTCCTGACCCGGGATTCCCGCGTGGTCGAGCGTAAGAAGTACGGCAAGGCGAAAGCCCGTCGTTCGTTCCAGTTCTCGAAGCGTTGATTTGTGGATTCGACCTTCGCCGCAGCCGGCGGCGAAGGTCGAGTTCGAACTTCCGAACTCTCGCTCGATTTTTCCCGACAGAGCAGGGGGCTATGGAAGATTTCTGCAGAAATCTGTTACCTTTGCAGAATGTATCCGGCTTCGCTGCCGTCGTGGAAAAGAACCGGCGTCGTCCCGCGCCTGTCCGGTCTGATGCGCTGTGCATTGACTGCGATTCTGGTGGCGCCTGGTTTGACCTTTTCGAAAGTGTGCGCGGAGACGGCGGCTACCCCCCAGCCTGCCGCCAAGTCGGATAAGGCAGACAAGACAGACAAGTCCGATAAGGTCGATCACGACACACGCGAAGCAAT
The DNA here is from genome assembly GCF_000152905.1 of Nitrobacter sp. Nb-311A. Classification (GTDB taxonomy): domain Bacteria; phylum Pseudomonadota; class Alphaproteobacteria; order Rhizobiales; family Xanthobacteraceae; genus Nitrobacter. Next base: position 181,060 of record NZ_CH672419.1, on the reverse strand, counting down.
TTGCCTGATGGTCGAGTCCGCGGCAAAGGCCGAGAGCTTGCCACTGGAGTTTTTCGCGCGCGTGATCTGGCAGGAGAGCCGGTTTCAGCCCGACGCGGTGGGACCGTTGACGCGCAGCGGTCAGCACGCGCAGGGCATCGCGCAATTCATGCCTGGGACGGCCAATGAGCGACGGCTGCTTGATCCGTTCGATCCGGTGCAGGCCCTGCCGAAGTCGGCGGAATATCTGAATGAGCTGCGCGGTCGCTTCGGCAACCTTGGACTGGCGGCCGCGGCCTATAACGCCGGCCCCCGCCGTTTGCAGGACTGGCTTGACGGCAAGGGATCAATGCCGGCGGAGACGCGCAACTATGTTGTCGCGATCACGGGATCGCCTGTCGAGGACTGGGCGGCGGCCGGCAAGAGCGGCAAACTGCCGGCCCATTCAAGCGCGACGGGCTGCCGTGAATTGATTGCGCTGTTGAAGCGCGCCCCCAATCCCTTTGTTGCCGGGCTCGAACAGCACGTCAAGTTGGGGGCGGACAAGCCGTGGGGCGTGCAGCTCGCGGGCGGCTTCAACCGCACCGGCGTCATGGCGATGTATGCACGAGCCATCCGGCGGCTCGGTGCTGTGATCGGCGACCGCGATCCAAGTCTGTTGGGCTCGATATGGCGCAGCCGCGGCACACGAACATTCTATCAGGTGCGGATCGGCGCCGATTCGCGTACGGAGGCGAACGTTCTCTGCAACCGGATTCGGCGCGCCGGTGGCGCTTGCCTGGTGCTGCGAAACCCGCGCGTGAAAGGATAGAATGACAAGGCGGTGGCTTGTTGCGGCCTGCGCAAGCTGTTTCTAATGCGGCGGGTAACTCGCCCGGATCAGGAAAAGAGGGCCGACGGCAATGGCGCGAGAAAACGAAGTCCGGGCGGGAGAGGTCGCGGTCGAGCCACCGCCGCCAACGGATGCCGGCCTGGTATTCGTCGGTCGCGTTCGAACACCCTGGACAAGCCGTTCAGAGACGCCGCGTCAAGGGCAGCCTGACGGACCGGTTTGCCGCCTCGAGATTTTCGATCCATGGAAGCAGGCATTGCAGGGGCTCGAAAGGTACGAGAACATCGAGGTGATTTACTGGCTTCACCTGTCGCGTCGAGACATCGTGCTGCAGGTTCCCAAAAGCAGCGGCACTTCTCATGGAACCTTTTCGCTTCGGTCCCCGGTGCGACCCAATCCGATCGGAACGTCGATCGTGAAGCTGGTGGGTATCGAGGGCTCCACGGTGCTGGTGCGCGGACTGGACTGCCTCGACGATACCCCGCTGCTCGACATCAAGCCGATCCGCTGCCAGTTTGCGTCAGCCCCGAAGGGCGATGCCGAAACCGGCTGAACGCTGCCGCCAGAGTCTGTTTCCAACTGCGTTGAATCCGACTCGTCACTTATCTGAAGCGAAATGCTCTGTCGCCGCGTCAAGCGACGCCGTCTCCGGTCTTGCGAAATGGGCCGGCCTCCGTAAGCTCGCGGGCGGCCTCGGCGACATATTGACGTTCCCGGTTGAGATAGTCACCCACCGCGCGGCGCAGCCCCGGATCGGCGATGTAGTGCGCCGAATAGGTGGTCTGCGGAAGATAACCGCGCGCGATCTTGTGCTCGCCCTGCGCGCCGGCCTCCACGGTTTTCAGGCGATGACGGATCGCAAAATCGATCGCCTGATAATAACAAACCTCGAAATGCAGAAAAGGATGATGCTCGATGGCGCCCCAGTGCCGTCCGAACAACGTCTCTGAGCCGATGAAGTTGATGGCGCCCGCGATCCAGCGGCCATTACGCCGGGCCATGATCAGAGCGATGTTCCGGTCCATGCTTTCCCCGATCAGGGAGTAGAACGATCGGGTCAAATAGGGTCGCCCCCACTTGCGCGAGCCCGTTTCCATATAGAACTGAAAGAAGGTGTCCCAGATTTCCTCTGTGAGATCGCTGCCGGTGAGGACATGGATGGTGATGCCGTTGGCCAGCGCATCGCGACGTTCGCGGCGGATCGCCTTGCGGTGTCGTGAGTTGAGGCTGGCGAGAAAGTCTTCGAAGCTGGAATAGCCGTCGTTCCGCCAATGAAACTGCTGGTCGGTGCGCTGAAGGAATCCGTTCTCCGCGAGAAACGCCCATTCGTCCTTGCAGGCAAAAGTGACGTGGACCGATGACGCATGGGTTGCGTTACACAAGCCGACGAGGCCCCCCGTCAGCGCGGCGCGGATATCCGCTTCGCGCTCGCCGGGGCGGATCAGAAGCCGCGGGCCGGTGGCCGGCGTGAACGGAACCGAGGCCAGGAGCTTCGGGTAATAGCGTCCACCGGCGCTTTCGTAGGCATTCGCCCAGCCGTGATCAAAGACGTATTCGCCGTGCGAGTGGGACTTCAGATAGCAAGGAACGATGCCAACGATCACTCCATTCTGGCGCGCGATCAAATGGCGCGGTCCCCAACCGGTTCGGGAGCAGGCTGAATTCGACGCTTCAAGAGCTAAGAAAAAGGCATGTGAAACAAATGGATTGTTTGCTCCTTTTGAACTTGAAAATGAATTCTGAGGGGGCGCGGAGATCGCGCTCTCGGGCGTTCCGCGAGGAACGGGCGATGGGTTGGCGCAAGCGTCCCAGTCCGCAGCCGGAATTTCGCTGACGGATCCAATGGCTTCGAGCGATATTTCAGATGACGGCTCAGGTGATGACATCGAGGGGTTGAACCGATCCCGGCCTATGTTCGGTCCTTACGCGATAACCTGCGCAGGGTCCTGAATTATTTCGAACCCAGCCACGCCAGAGTTGGACATGATGCCGGCAACGTCAAGGTTCGCGAGATCATATGTTCTGGTGGAAACCTTCGAAGATCATCTGATCGGCGTATCTTTGCGCACGGGCGCGCTGTTCCGCAGTGCGCACCGTCCATGCGAGAAGGGGGCATCTGAAAATGTTTCTTGCGATCCAAGGCGCCAAGGCTGGAAGTTCGTTCACGTTATAAGCGACAAAATGCGGCCGGGTGCGGAAGGCGTGACGCAGATGGGTCATCGCGGCGCGCTGGAGCGAAGTCGTTTTCGGCCAGTCGGCCTCCGCGTAATGGCGCTCGGCGACAATGCCGCGCGGGCGCGACGGCATCAATTCGCGCATCGCCATGACCTGATCCGGGTCGAACGACATGCCGGCTGCCGGCCCGTCATAGCCGGTCAGCACGTCCGCCATGCGCTTCACCAGCCGTGTATTGCTATCGAAATGACTTTTGACCTCGATCAACAGCGGCGCACGCCCAGCGACCAGCGCGCAGAGTTCCGCGAGCGACATCATTCTTTCTGACGTGTTCTTGAAAACGACCCGCTTCAGCTCGGCCACGGTCTGGGTCCGCAAGGCTCCCGATCCTTCAGTCAGCCGGCCGAGTTCATCGTCATGGTGGACCATGGCTTCACCATCGGCGGTAAGCTGGATGTCCACCTCGATGCTGAAGTTGCCGGCGATGGCCGCCCGGATCGCCTCAGGCATGTTCTCTATGATGCCGCGAGCGCGGTCATGCAGGCCGCGGTGAGCGATCGGACGTGCTGTGAGCCAGTCGGGCGCACGCATCGCAGTCAGGCAACTTCGAACAGACCTTCGATTTCGACCGCGGCATCCGCGGGAAGGGAGGCCACGCCGACGGTGCTGCGCGAATGGCGGCCCTTGTCGCCGAATGCTGCAACCATCAGATCCGAAGCGCCGTTCAACACCTTGGGTCCATCGGCGAAATCGGGAGTGGAGTTGACGAAGCCGCCTAGCCTGACGACGCGGACGACCTTGTCGAGATCGCCGAGCGCGGCTTTGACCTGCGCCAGCAGATTGAGAGCGCAGCCGCACGCAGCGGCGCTGCCCTCTTCAACGGTAACGCCTGCGCCCAGTTTGCCCTTCGCGATCAGGTTACCCTCGGGATCGAGGCAGAGCTGTCCGGATACGAACAGCAGGTTACCGGTCCGGACGAAGCCGACGTAATTCGCCACGGGCGATGCGGGTTCATGCAGTGTGATGCCCTGCGCGGCCAGTTTCTGTTCAATCGCCCCTGCCATGGTCAGCCCCCCGTAATGGATGTTCCGCTCGAAATCCGTTGAGAATTCTATCTCGCTTATCGCCGTACGACATGCAACCCGATGCCGGGTTCGAGCCGAATCCCGAACTCCCTGCCGGAGAATCAAACTTTCAGGATAGAGCAACAAATCGCAAGTATGTGACTGCATCTCTCCAGTTGCAGCGCAATGGAGCGGTGATATGGTCGGATTCGATCCATCGAGAGACAATATGCGCCATCATTTCCATGGTTCCGCCCGGCGGCTTTGGCCCTGGTTTCTGACGGCGATTATATCCGCTGCGTCCGTGCAGGCGCCCGCTAGTGCCGCGCACGCCGCTGCCGGCGTTTCATTTCTATCCCACCAGGCTCTGTATAATTTGAGCCTGGTGAAGTCTCGCGGCAGCACGTCTCTGGACAGTGCCCGCGGACGAATCTTTTACAGGTTTTCCGGAAACGTCTGTGAGGGCTATACGTCCGATTTCAGGCAAGTTTCAGAAATGAACAACGGCGAAGGCAAGACCACGCTGAGCGATATGCAATCCACGAGCTGGGAAGACGCGGAGGGCAAGACCTACCGTTTCAAGATTATGACCCGCATGGACGAGAGCGGTCAGAGCGAGGTTGACGGAGTCGCCGAACGCAACGGTGACAAAATTACCGTGAAATTGAAACGGCCGGTCGCCAAAACCTTTACCGTCGACGGCAAGGCGGTGTTTCCGACCGAACAGATCCGGCGAATCATCGCGGCCGCAAAAGAAGGAAAGTCGTTGCTGGAGCTAACCGTGTATGACGGATCCGACAACGGCCAGAAAGTCTACAACACGTTTTCGGTTATCGGAAAACCCATTCGGGGAGAGGGAACGGCATCGTCGTCCGATCCATCGACCGCCAATAATCAGATGAAGGCCCTGACGCGATGGCCCGTCACTGTCAGCTACTACGAACGCGACGCTGCACATACCAACGGTGAGCAGACCCCGAACTACGCCATGTCTTTCGAGCTCTTCGAGGATGGCGTCTCGCGGGCGCTGGTGCTCGACTACAATGACTTCGTGATTTCCGGGAAGATGGACAAGTTCGATATCAGCGATGTCAGGAGCGCCAAGCCCTGCAAGTAATGTCAGGCAAAAAAGCACCTCCCGGCATTCTGATCGGGAGCCAGTCCACGTTGGGGAATATGAGCCGGCCATTTTATTGCTGACGTGTTATCACTGACGTGGTTTTTCGGGCCCGTCATAGGCTATGCCCCGGATCACGGCCACGCTTCCGAACTTTTTGCGCAGGTCATCCATTGCCCGTTCGGCATGAGCTGAGCGGAAATCCAGCATATCGGCCTCGTCAGCTTGCGATCCCGACCGGAGCGCGCTGACGCCTATCCCCATCAGGCGGAAGGCTGTGCCATCGATTTCCCTCGCCAGTATTTCGCGGCACGTTGCAAAAATCTTCGACGCGAGCTGCGTCGAAATGGAGATTGATTGCGAACGGGTCCGTTGCCGGAAATCGGCGGTCTTGAGTTTCAGCGTGATGGTCGATCCCGCCAGCTCACTCGCCTTCAGCCGCGAGGAAACTCTCTCCGACAGCCGCCAGAGCAATCGTTCCAGGGTCGCGAAATCGCGGATATCGGATTCGAAGGTGGTCTCGCTCGAAACGGTCTTGGCGCCGCGATCCGCAATCACCCGACGGTCGTCGATACCCCGCGCCAGCCGCCATAAGAGGCCGTTTGGAAAGTCGGTTTGTTGGGCTTTCGCGGCGAGCGGTGTTGTGATTCAAGCTTCGGATGTGGACAGAGCAAAGCCGTGGGCGAATGGCCAAGATCGCCAAGAAGACCAAGCGTTACCCGTCGGACCTGACCGATGAGGAGTGGGAGCAGATCGCGCCGCTGATGCCGGCGCCAGGCCGTCGCGGGCGTCCGCGCGAGGTCGATTTCCGCGAGGTGATCAACGCGGTGCGCTATCTGGTGCGTTCGGGCTGCGGCTGGCGGATGCTGCCGATCCATTTCGGCCCTTGGCAGACCGTTTACGGCTGGTTCCGCGAGTTGGCGCGCCGTTTGCTGTTTCAGACCATCCATGACGTGGCGCTGATGGTTGACCGGGAGCGGGCGGGACGCGAGGCGAGCCCGTCCGCGGCGGTGATTGACAGCCAGTCGGTCAAGGCTCCGCAAGCCGAAACAAGAGGTTATGACGCGGGCAAGAAGATCGTCGGGCGCAAGCGCCACATCGCCGTCGATACCGACGGGCGGCTGCTGATGGTCAATCTGACGACTGCCGACATCTCCGACAGCGCTGGCGCCCAAGCGATCCTCGATGCCATCCGCAAGCGCTGGCCCTGGGTGAAGCACCTGTTCGCGGATGGCGCCTACGACCGGCTCAAACTGATGGACAAGGCCGCCTATCTCGACTTCGTCATCGAGATCATCCGTCGATCCGACGACCAGAAGGGCTTCCAGGTTCTGCCACGCCGATGGGGGGTCGAACGCACCTTCGGTTGGATGACCCGCTGGCGCCGCCTCGTGCGCGACTACGAGAAACGCATCGACATCTCCCACGCTATGATCCTGGTCGCCATGGGCGGCAACCTCATCCGCAGAAACGCCCATCCATGAATTTCAAAACGGACTCTAAGCGGTGGCCCTCCGCAGGAAACTGCTTCATCATTTCGATCTCGTCGGCACGCTGCAGATCGCCGATGGTCCGAAAGCCGCGTTCCGACAGGCGCTGCTGGGTGGCTGGGCCGACGCCGAACATGAAACCTGCCGGCTTGTCCGCGAGCATAATGCGCGCCTCGTCCTGATCAAGCGCCGCGAATCCGCGCGGCTTGTCGAGGTCCGAAGCGATCTTCGCGAGAAACTTGTTGCACGACAGTCCGACCGACACCGTGATGCCGAGTTTGCGTTCGACGTCGGTTGCGAACTTCGCCAGCACCTTGGCTGGAATCATGCCGTGAACCCGCTGGGTGCCGCTGAGGTCGAGGAATGCCTCGTCGATCGACAGCGGTTCGACGAGCGGCGTCAGCGCCTGCATGATCGCGCGCACCTCGCGACCGACCCGCACATATTTCGCCATGTCAGGCGGAATCACGGCTGCGAAGGGACAAAGCGCGAGAGCCTTGAACATCGGCATTGCGGAACGGACGCCGTAGGTTCGGGCGGTATAGCAGGCGGCCAACACCACGCCGCGCCGGCCGCCGCCTACAATGACGGGTTTATCCGCCAGCGCCGGATTGTTCCGCTTCTCGACCGTGGCGTAGAATGCGTCGCAATCGATGTGAGCGATGGCCAGTGTCGGCAATGAGCGGTTTCGCGCCAGCCGGGGCGAGCCGCACGTGCTGCAACGGGTTGACGTAAAGGCGAGATCGTCGAGACAATCCCTGCAGAAGCATAACGGACCGTCTGATGGACCTGTGGTCACGGGAGGTCGCGTTCCTGAAAAGACTCGCCGAGCGCCTGCCTGGCGGCCGCGATCGTGGTCGGATGATGTCCCGAGGACTCCGAAAACGCTTTCACGGTTGCGTCATCGCGCAGCACGAAATCGAGCACGCCGGTAAGAAAATGCGGATCTGAGGCGGAACTGCGCAGAGTCTGCGGACCGATTCCGGTCTCGGCCAGAAACCGGCCTAAAATTTCGGCGTCGTTTGCGACAAACGAAAGAGCCTGAATTGCTACCAATTCAGCTACTTCGCGCGGGTTATACACACGCTTTGTCATCCCGGCCGTTTGCCTTTCCGTAACCTATCAATTCTACTTTGGAACCAGCATGACCGAGTCCCAAAAACCTTCAACAAGTGCTAATCCCCTCGCATAAAAATCGTCCTACGTCTTAACGGCTTAGAGCAAATTCTGGTGCAAATCTAACTCCAGTTTGCGGATAAATGTTACGGCGCCGGTAGATTTTCGCTCACCAGGGCGGACGAGCACCGAGTCGACTGGAGGGCCAGGGTGGCCAAGACGGTCCTGATTGTGGAAGACAACGAGCTCAACATGAAGCTCTTCCGCGATCTGTTGGAAGCTCACGGGTACCACACGTCGGGGACCAGCAACGGTTTCGAGGCGCTCGATCTGGTTCGTAAACTTCGCCCCGATCTCGTTCTCATGGATATTCAGTTGCCGCAGGTGTCCGGTCTCGATGTCACGCGTTGGATCAAAGACGATCCGGAACTGCGCGGGATCCCTGTGGTTGCGGTGACGGCGTTTGCGATGAAGGGCGACGAGGAACGTATCCGCGAGGGCGGCTGCGAGGCTTACCTATCGAAGCCGATTTCGGTCGGCAAGTTCATCGAGACCGTCCGCCGGTTCGTGGGTTGAGGAGACAAGTGTGTCTGCGCGTGTCCTGGTCGTCGACGACATCCCCGCCAATGTCCGGCTCCTGGAAGCACGATTGTCTGCGGAGTATTTCGACGTCATAACCGCGTCCAATGGCGCGCAAGCACTGGAGACCTGCGCCCGCGCCGAGTGCGACATCATCCTTCTCGATGTGATGATGCCTGACATGGACGGTTTTGAAGTCTGCCGTCGTCTGAAGGCTAACCCGGCGACCCATTTCATCCCGGTGGTGATGGTCACAGCGCTGGACAGTCCATCGGACCGCGTGCGCGGGCTTGAAGCCGGCGCCGATGACTTCCTGACCAAGCCGGTATCGGATGTGGTGTTGACCGCAAGGGTCCGTTCGTTGACGCGCTTGAAGATGATGACCGACGAACTGCGCATGCGGGCCATAACCTCGCTCGAAATCGGCGTGCAGGCGCCGGAGCGTGAGGCGGTTGACGATAGCGGGAAGGGCGGTCGTATCCTGTTGGTCGATGATCGCCCCTCGTCTTATGAGCGGTTGGCCTCGATGCTGAGCGCCGAACACGCCATTGATATCGAACCCGACCCCTCCGAGGCTCTGTTTCGTGCCGCCGAAAGCAATTACGATCTCCTTATCGTCTCGCTCGGGCTGGAAAATTTCGACGGCTTGCGGTTGTGCAGCCAGGCGCGCTCGCTGGAACGGACGCGACACGTTCCGATTCTGGCGGTTGCTGATGTTGACGACAACGGTCGCTTGCTGCGCGGCCTCGAGATCGGCGTCAATGACTATCTGCTGCTGCCGATCGACAAGAACGAGTTGCTCGCCCGCGCGCGCACGCAAGTCCGCAGGCGCCGCTACACCGTTCACTTGCGTGATAATATGCAGAGTTCGATCGAAATGGCCGTCACGGACGGACTGACCGGGCTGCACAACCGACGTTATATGGAAAGCCATCTGGCGACGTTGGCCGAGCAGGCCTCGCTGCGTGGCAAACCATTAGCGCTCATGATGCTTGATATAGATTACTTCAAGTCGATCAATGATAGCTACGGTCATGATGCCGGTGACGATGTTCTGCGCGAGTTCGCGCTTCGAATCCGCAAAGCCATTCGAGGCATTGATCTTGCCTGCCGTTATGGTGGAGAGGAATTTGTGGTTGTGATGCCGGAGACCGATCTGCATGTCGCCGGCAGGGTGGCCGAACGTCTGCGCCGCGCGATTGCCGGTGAAACGTTCTCCGTCCACAAAGGGACGAAGCGGCTCAAGGTGACGATCTCGATCGGATTGTCGATCCTGGAGCGGAAAGGGGAGTCCGTCTCCGACGCTCTCAAGCGCGCCGATGTTGCGCTTTACCGCGCCAAGCATGACGGCCGAAACCGCGTCGTGGCGGAGGCGGCTTGATGTCGGCAACCCGAGTTTCACTGAGCAGTTCGCACGATCGGACGCTCACATCCGTGCAAAACACGCTCAGCGTTCTGGCGTTCTCGGCGCCGTAAAACACGCAGCGCATGGCGATCCCGGCAGGATTCGAACCTGCAACCCGCGGAGTAGAAATCCGCTACTCTATCCAGTTGAGCTACGGGACCGTTAAGGCTTCTCCTCACCGCAATATGAAAAAACCGCGTTCACGCCAAGTCCCGATCCGAACCATTTCGATGGGGCGGGCGACGAACACGGGCGTTCCATTCATCTCGAGTGACCTGTACAGACGCCTCGTACGGACAGTCCGATGGATCGAGATTCGATGGTGCTGGCCTTGTACTGTAACAATACGCCGTAAGGCAATGAATGTATTATATTTTGGTGTGTTTCCTAGCGTAAATGGTGCGATTCTGATATTCACATCCCATTCAGGCCCGTGTCACGCAGTTAAACGAATGACCAATAGTGAATATAAGCTGTAGGTGGAGTGTTGGCAGCACGACCGAGTCCCGGACTCGCGGCTTAGGGATTACGAGTGCCAAAATTCAACTCGGCAGCACAGCGCAGAACGGACCCGGAAACATAAGCGGCATTTGCGCGCAGGGAGCATTTTATGATCAGGGTGGTTCGTGCCGTAGCTCTCTGTGCGACCTTGCTCATCGGGCTCGGGTCAAGCCTCCAGGCGGCGGATAAAGCCTTCAAGCGCGATGACCTCGCCGATGCGGCGATCAAGCTCGAAGCGCAGATCAAGAGCGAAGCCGGCGCCGTCGCCAAATCGAGCCCCACGTTGCGCGCCGATGCCGACGCGGCTTTCAAACGAGCCGATTTTCGCAGCGGTCTTCAAATACTCGGCCAGATCGCGACCGTCGCACCGAACGACAGCGGCAACTGGTTGCGCCTGGCGCACACGATTTTCCAGATCAAGCCCGCCACCAGTCAGGAGCAGACCTTTTTGCTGGAGCGGGCGTCCACCGCCGCCTATCTGGCCTATCAGCGGGCCAGCGATTCTGCGGCCGAGGCTGATGCATTAGCCGTTCTCGGTCGCGCGTTTTCGGACCGGAAGCTGTGGCGGCCGGCCCTCGACACATTGCGGCTCTCGCTCGATCTGCGCGAGGTCGCCAGCGTTCGCGAACAATACGAAAAAATGCGGGACGACCACGGTTTCCGGTTGCTCGATTACACGGTGGATTCGGATTCGGCATCGCCTCGGGTCTGTTTCCAGTTCTCCGAGGATCTCGCCAAGAGGACCGACTTCTCACCGTTCGTCGCGCTCGCCGGAACCGACCGGCCGGCGCTGTCCTCGGAGGACAGACAACTCTGTGTCGAAGGTCTCAAGCACGGTGAACGCTACAATATCCATTTGCGCGCCGGGCTGCCCTCGACCGTGAAGGAGGGTCTGCCGAAATCCGCTGAATTCAACGTCTATGTCCGCGACCGAAAGCCCTTCGTTCGCTTCACCGGGCGGGCCTACGTGCTGCCGCGGGTTGGCCAGCGCGGCATTCCGCTGGTCAGCGTCAATACCCAGGCGGTGACCGTCGAGGTCTTCCGGATCGGTGACCGCAATCTCATCAATACCGTTGTCGACAGCGATTTTCAGAAGACGCTCAGCGGCTATCAGTTGTTCGATCTCGGCAACGAACGCGGGATGAAGGTCTGGTCGGGCGAGGTGACGACGGCGTCCACGCTGAACGCCGATGTGACGACCGCGTTCCCGGTCGACGAGGCGCTCGGAAACCTCCAGCCCGGGGTCTATGTGATGACGGCCGCGCCCAAGGGTCCGGCTCCGGCGGACGAGGGGGAGTCCGGTTCGCTGGCGACTCAGTGGTTCATCGTCTCGGACCTGGGCGTGACCGCCTATTCGGGCAACGATGGCATCCACGTTTTCGTCAATTCGCTTGCGACAACCGATGCTGTGGACCAGGCGGAAGTCCGCCTGGTCGCACGGAACAATGAAATCCTTGCAACCCGGAAAACGGATGCATCCGGCCACGCGCTGTTCGAGCCGGGACTGGCGCGAGGCGAAGGAGGGCAGTCGCCTGCGCTGCTGACGGTCAGCACCGACAAGGCCGATTATGCATTCCTCAGCCTGAAGTCGAATGCATTCGATCTGACCGATCGCGGCGTTTCGGGCCGCGCCGTGCCATCGGGAGCCGACGCCTTCGTTTATGCGGAGCGCGGCGTCTATCGCTCCGGGGAGACTGTGTATCTCACGGCGTTAGTACGGGACGGGCAGGGTAACGCCGTGGCCGGCGGGCCGTTGACGCTGGTGATCGAACGGCCCGACGGCGTCGAGTTCCGCCGCGCAGTCCTGTCGGATCAGGGCGCGGGCGGACGAAGCCTGACCCTGCCGCTCAATTCAGCGGTGCCGACCGGGACCTGGCGGGTTCGCGCGTTCACGGACCCGAAAGGACCGTCGGTCGGCGAAACCACTTTCATGGTCGAGGACTATGTCCCCGATCGGATCGAATTCGATTTAACAACAAAGGCGAAACAGATCGCGGCTGATGCTCCGGTCGAACTTAAGGTCGACGGCCGATTCCTCTATGGCGCTCCCGCATCCGGCCTGCAACTCGAAGGCGATCTGGTGGTTACGCCCGCCGAGAGCCGTCCGGGGTATGCAGGATATCAGTTTGGCGTGCGCGACAACGAGGCGGCCAGTAACGAGCGCACGCCGATCGAGAATCTGCCGGAAGCCGATGCAAATGGCGTCGCCAGTTTTCCGGTCAGTCTCGCCAGGCCGTCGCTTTCGGGCGAGCCGCAGGAAGCGCAGATCTTCGTTCGTATGACGGAAGCCGGCGGCCGCGCGGTTGAGCGGAAAATCGTGCTTCCAGTGCAACCGTCCGGCGCCATGATCGGCGTCAGACCATTGTTCGCGGACAAGAACGTTGCGGATGGCGACAAGGCCAGCTTCGATGTCGTCTTTGTCGCGCCGGACGGAACATCGCTTGCTCGCAAGGGTCTGCGCTACGAACTGCTCAAGCTGGAAAGTCGCTATCAATGGTATCGTCAGAATTCGTATTGGGAATTCGAGCCGGTGAAGTCGACCAGGCGGGTTGCCGACGGCGATCTCTCGATTGCCGCCGACAAGCCTGCACGGATCGAACTTTCTCCGCAGCCGGGCCGCTACCGGCTGGATGTCAAGTCATCCGATCCGAACGGACCGCTGACATCCGTTCAATTTGACGTCGGCTGGTATTCTGACGGCAGCGCCGACACGCCTGACCTGCTGGAAACCTCGATCGACAAGCCGGATTACCAGTCCGGCGACACCATGGTCGTGTCGGTCAACGCCCGGACCGCCGGTAAGCTCACGATCAATGTTCTCGGCGACCGGCTGTTGACCACCAAAACCAGTGAGGTCAAGGAAGGCACCTCGCGAGTCAAAATTCCGATCGGCAAGGACTGGGGCACCGGAGCCTATGTGGTGGCGACGCTGCGGCGGCCGCTCGATGTCGCCGCGCAGCGGATGCCCGGCCGCGCGATCGGCATCAAATGGTTCGGCATCGACAGGACCACGCGCACGCTTTCGGTCAACCTCTCGCCGCCGGAATTGGCGCGACCATCGACACCGCTGAAGCTACCGGTGAAGATCGGTGGTCTAAGTCCCGGCGAAGACGCCAAGATCGTGGTTGCCGCCGTTGACGTCGGCATTCTCAATCTCACCAATTACAAGCCGCCCGCGCCTGACGACTACTATCTCCGCCAGCGTCGCATGACGTCTGAAATCCGCGATCTCTACGGGCAACTGATCGACGGCATGCAAGGCACGCGCGGCCAGCTCAGGACCGGCGGCGATTTCGCGGGAGCGGAGTTGCAGGGCAGCCCGCCGACGCAGAAGCCGCTGGCGCTCTATTCGGGCATCGTCACGGTGGCCGCGGACGGCACGGCCGAAGTCAGCTTCGACATTCCGGAATTCGCAGGCACCGCCCGCGTGATGGCGGTCGCCTGGACTGCGACCAAGCTCGGACGTGCGACCGTTGATGTCACGGTGCGCGACCCGGTGGTGCTGACGGCAACCCTGCCGCGCTTTCTGTTGACCGGCGATCAGGGCACGATGAGCTTCGATCTCGACAATGTCGAAGGTCCGCCCGGCGACTACACCATCACCGTCAAGACCTCGGGGCCGGTGAAGGTGGCTGGCGATGCCACGACCACGATCAGGCTCGCGGCCAGGCAGCGCAGCTCGACGGCGCTGACGCTTGATACCGCGGGCTCCGCCGGATCTGCCCACCTCGACATCGATATCGAGGGTCCTGACGGCCTGATGCTGGCCCGGCACTATGATCTCGACGTCAGGCCCGCGACCCAACTCCTGGCGCGCCGCTCTGTCCGAACGCTGGCAAAGGGCGAGAGCCTGACGCTGACCTCGGACATGTTCTCCGACCTCGTGGCGGGGACGGGAGGAGTATCGATGTCCGTCGGACTGTCCTCGGCGCTGGACGCGGCAAGTGTCCTGAAGGCGCTCGATCGTTATCCCTTCGGCTGCTCCGAGCAGATCGCCAGCCGGGCTATGCCGCTGCTCTATGTCAACGATCTCGCGGCTGAAGCGCATCTCGCGATGGATACCAGTGTCGAGGATCGCATCAAGAGCTCGATCGATCGGCTGCTGGCCAGGCAAGGCTCGAATGGTTCGTTCGGCCTGTGGTCATCCGGCGGCGAGGATTCCTGGCTCGACGCCTACGTCACGGACTTCCTGACCCGCGCGCGAGAGAAGGGCTTCTCCGTCCCCGACCTCCAGTTCACGAGCGCGCTCGACCGTATCCGCAACTCGGTGGTGAATGCAGCCGAGCCGGAGAAGGACGGCGGCCGCAACCTGGCTTACGGGCTCTACGTTCTCGCCAGGAACGGCGCCGCCCCGATAGGAGATTTGCGTTATCTCGCTGATACGAAGCTGAACAATCTGGCGACGCCGATCGCCAAGGCGCAACTCGCCGCGGCGCTTGCGCTGGTCGGTGACAGGGCGCGGGCAGAGCGCGTTTATGCTGCTGCGGCGGAAAGTCTGGCGCCCAAACCGGCACTCGAATTCGGCCGCGCTGACTACGGCTCAGCGCTGCGCGATGCTGCGGCGCTGGTTTCGCTCGCGAGCGAGGGCAACGCTCCGCGGGCCACGCTCACGCAAGCGGTGCAGCGGGTGGAGGTGGCTCGCGGGTTGACGGCCTCGACCTCGACGCAGGAGAACGCGTGGCTGGTCCTGGCGGCGAGGGCGCTTGCGAAGGAAACAATGTCGCTCAATGTCAACGGTGCGTCCCTCAAAGCCGCGCTTTATCGCAGCTACAAGGCCGCCGAGATGACCGACAAGCCGGTCAAGATCACCAACACCGGCGAGGCGCCGGTACAGGCGGTGATTTCCGTGACCGGCGCGCCCTCCACTCCCGAACCGGCCGTCTCGAACGGCTTCGTGATCGAGCGTAACTATTTCAATCTCGACGGAACGCCCGCGGATCCGAGCCGGGCCACGCAGAACGAGCGGTTCGCTGTGGTTCTCAGGATCACCGAAACCAAGCCGGAATACGGCCACATCATGGTGGCCGACTATCTTCCGGCAGGATTCGAAATCGACAATCCTCATCTGGTTTCGTCCGGCGACACCGGCACGCTCGACTGGATCGAAGACGGTAAGGAGCCGGTCAGCACCGAATTCCGCGACGATCGGTTCACCGCCGCCGTCGATCGCGCCGCCAGCGACAAGGCGGTGTTCACCGTGGCCTATGTTGTGCGCGCTGTATCACCCGGCAAATACGTTCTTCCGCAAGCATACGTGGAAGACATGTACAATCCATCGCGCTACGGCCGCACCGGCACCGGCCGCGTCGAGGTGCGTTCGGCGAAATGACCATGCCCGACAGCCCTGCAATGCCCTTGCAACCGCATCGGTGGCGGCGGGTGAAGCTGGTGGCGGCAGTCCTTGCGATGCTCGCAATGGTAATCACCGGTGCGGTTGCAAGCTGGATCGTTTCGTTGGGACCTCTGCCGCTGGCGGCGACGCGCGAGGTCTCGACCATCGTGCTCGACCGCAACGGCAAATTGCTGCGCGCATTCGCCATGGCCGACGGCCGTTGGCGATTGCCGGTCGATGCCAGGACCGACGTCGATCCCCGATATCTCAACGTGCTGCTGGGGTATGAAGATCAGCGATTCTATTCGCACCGGGGCGTCGACCCGCTCGCACTTGGCCGCGCGGCGCTGCAACTTTTGACCCGTGGTCGCATCGTCTCCGGCGGTTCAACCATCACCATGCAGCTTGCCCGGCTGATCGAGCCACGCCGGCGACGCTCAATGTATGCCAAACTGCATCAGATCGTTCGCGCGTTCCAACTCGAGCACGAACTCTCCAAGAATGAAATACTCAATCTGTATCTGACGCTCGCGCCGTTCGGCGGAAATCTCGAAGGTATTCGCGCGGCGACCCTTGCCTATTTCGGCAAGGAGCCGAAGCGGCTGTCGCTGGCAGAGTCGGCTCTGCTGGTGGCCTTGCCTCAATCGCCGGAACGGCGGCGCCTCGACAGACATCCTGCCGCCGCGCGCGCGGCCCGCGACCGTGTGCTCATGCGCATGGTTGAGGACGCGCGCATTGCCGCCGAAGATGCCGAGCGGGCCATGGCGGTCCCGGTTATGCGGAAACGCCGACCATTTCCGATGCTGGCGCCGCATTCGGCGGATCAGGCGCTGGCCACCCACAAAAATTTGAGCCGCATCAGGCTGACGCTGGAGTCCGGATTACAGCGGCAGCTCGAAGCGCTGGCGCACGACCGCGCGGCTGCACTCGGGCCGGACATTTCGGTCGGTATCGTCGCGGTGGACAACGTAACCGGCGATGTGATGGCCCATGTCGGCTCCGCGGATTATTTCAACGAGCGGTTGGCCGGGCAGGTGGACATGACGCGGGCGGTACGCTCGCCGGGATCGACCTTGAAGCCGTTCATCTATGGGCTGGCGTTCGAAGACGGGCTGGTCCATCCGGATAGCCTGATCGACGATCGCCCGGTCCGGTTTGGCAACTACGCGCCGGAAAACTTCGATATGACATTTCAGGGCACCGTCCCGGTGCGCCGGGCTCTGCAATTATCGCTCAACGTTCCGGCAATCGAACTGCTCGACCGCGTCGGCGCCAGCCGATTGTCGTCGCGGCTGAAACAGGCGGGCGCCAGTCTGGTGCTCCCCAAGGATGAGGCTCCGGGTCTCGCGATGGGATTGGGCGGCGTCGGCGTGACGCTCCTCGACCTGGTGCAGGTTTATTCCGGCATTCCCAGGCTGGGCAGCGTGATGCCTTTGCGCGAAATCGAGCACGGCGACTCCGGCGGCCGCGAGCCTTTGCGGTTGCTGGATGCCGTCGCCGCCTGGCAGATCAGCAATGTCCTTTTGGGAACGCCGCCGCCGGAAAACGCTGTCCGGAACCGGATCGCTTTCAAGACCGGCACAAGCTACGGTTATCGCGATGCGTGGTCCGTTGGCTTTGACGGCCGCATGACCATCGGCGTTTGGGTCGGACGCCCTGACGGTGCGCCGGTTCCCGGTCTTATCGGACGCGTGGCGGCTGCGCCCATTCTGTTTGATGCCTTCGCTCGCACCGGCAGGCTGCCTGCGCCGCTGCCCAAGGCTCCGCGCGGAACCCTCACCGTCACCAATAATGCAAAACTTCCGCTTCCCTTGAGGCGGTTTCGTTCGGCCGGTGAATTCATCCGGACTGGCGATAACGGGCGCAGGCTCCGTATCCAGTTTCCGTTGAATGGCTCGCGGATCGATGCCGGGGCAGGGCAGGGAACGCTGTCTCCGCTGCCGGTGAAGGTGACGGGAGGCAGCCTGCCGATGACAATGCTGGTCAACGGGAAGGCTATCGGAGTGATCGACGGCCGTCGTCAGCGGATGATCGACCCTCCCGGGCCGGGTTTCGTCCGGCTGACGGTGATGGACGCGGCTGGCACCGCGGACACAGTTACAGTCAGAATTCAATAGTGGCCGGCCAAGCGGTTGTCCCTGCCTCAGGTTCAGCGTATGCGGAATCCCATGGCCGAGACTTTTCCCCGTCCCCGATTTGGACAGCCGCGTGAGCCGAAAAACCCGCTGGGTACGGGACGGGGTCTGGCGAACGTGATCGACTTTGTCTCCGCCAATCATATCAGATCGGTGCTGTTTCTGACGATCGTCGGTCTGCTGTTCTTTCTGCCTGGTTTTTTCAACATCCCGCCAATAGACCGCGACGAGGCCCGTTTCGCCCAGGCGACCAAACAGATGGTCGAGACCGGCGACTTCGTCGACATCCGCTTTCAGGGCGAAGTGCGGTACAAGAAACCGGTCGGCATTTACTGGCTACAGGCAGCCGCCGTCGAGACGGCGTCATCTCTCGGCCTGCCGCGCGCGCAGATTCGCATCTGGCTCTATCGTGTGCCCTCTCTGATCGGTGCGATCGGCGCGGTGCTTTTGACCTATTGGGCCGCGCTGGCGTTTATAACCAGACGGGGCGCTGTTTTGGCCGGACTGATCATGTGCAGTTCGGTCCTGCTGGGAGTGGAAGCGCGGCTCGCAAAGACGGATGCGATGCTGTTGCTGACCATTGTGGCGGCGATGGGTGCGCTTGCGCGAATCTATCTGTCATCCCGGCGGCGCGAGAATCCCGAGCATCCGTCCTGGATACATCCGGCGATCTTCTGGACCGCGCTCGCGGGGGGAGTTTTGCTGAAAGGTCCGTTGATCCTGATGTTCGTGGGATTGACGATCGGGACCGTCGCCATTCTCGATCGCTCCGCATCATGGCTGTGGCGGCTGCGATCCGTCTGGGGGCTGATGTGGATGTCTGTCCTCGTCATGCCGTGGTTCGTTGCGATCTTCCTCCGCGCCGGCGATACGTTTTTCACCGACTCGATCGGCGGCGATATGCTGAGCAAGCTCGCGGCTCAGGAATCGCATGGAGCGCCGCCCGGCACCTACTTCCTGCTATTCTGGATTACGTTCTGGCCCGGCGCAGCGCTCGCGGGATTGGCGGCGCCCGCGGTCTGGCGCATGCGGCGGGAGCCGGAAGTGCGGTTTCTGCTAGCGTGGCTGGTTCCCTCATGGATCGTGTTTGAACTCGTATTGACGAAACTTCCGCATTATGTGCTGCCGCTATATCCTGCGGTCGCGATCTTGTCGGTTTGGGCGCTGGAGCGTCGTCTCCTTTCCCAATCATGGCTCACCAAGGGCACGGCATGGTGGTTTGCCATCCCCGCGATGACTCTCGTGCTCGCGATCATCGCGACCATAACCCTAACGCGCCAGCCGGTTTTCCTGGCGTGGCCGTTCGCCGCGGCGGCGTTGATCTCCGGACTGTTCGCCTGGTGGCTTTACGATGATTATAACGCGGAACGCTCCCTGCTGAATGCGGTTCTCGCGGCGCTGTTCCTGAGCGCCTCCGTCTATGGGATCATCGTCGCGGCGCTGACGCCATTGTTCCCAAGTCCCGAAGTCGCACGCGCGCTGCGAAACGTCGAGTGTATCGGGCCGAAGGCAGCAGCGGCTGGCTACCATGAGCCAAGTCTGGTCTTCATGACGGGAACGTCGACGCTGCTGACCGACGGCTCCGGGGCCGCCGATTTTCTCCGCCATGGAAGTTGCCGGTTTGCGCTTGTCGAATCCCGTTCCGAGCGGGCCTTCGCGCAACGCGCCGAGGCGATCGGGTTGCGCTACAACGTTGCGACCCGAATCGATGGTTTTAACTTCTCGCAGGGCAAGACGATTTCAATCGCCATCTTCCGCTCTGAGGGGACGCGTTAATGTCCATCAGCACGACCGCGCCGACAGTTTCCATTGTTGTGCCTGTGCGTAACGAGGCGGACAATATCGCGCCCTTGATCGATGAGATTGCTGCGGCGCTCGACGGCCGATGGGATTACGAAATTGTCTATGTCGACGACGGCTCCACTGACGCGACCGCCGCGCGGTTGACCGCGATCATGGCCAATCGCGGGACCGTGCGCCAGATTCGCCACGAAACGTCATCGGGTCAATCTGCGGCGGTTCGAACCGGGGTGCGGGCCGCACGCGCCTCGATCGTTGCGACGCTGGATGGCGACGGTCAGAACAATCCGGAATTTCTGCCGGCACTCATAATCGCGATCGAGAAGGGCGAGGGGCGTATTGGTCTTGCCGCCGGCCAACGCGTCGGCCGCAAGGATACCGGCTTCAAGAAATTTCAATCGCGAATCGCGAACAAGGTGCGAAGCTGGGTGCTGAGTGACGGAACGCGCGACACCGGTTGCGGGCTAAAGGCTTTTCGGCGGGAGGTGTTTCTGTCCCTCCCTTATTTCGACGGCCTGCACCGGTTTCTCCCGGCGCTGGTGCGTCGAGAGGGCTATGACGTCACCTATGTCGACGTAACCGACCGGCCGCGACGGTCGGGCGTTTCGAATTACGGATTCTTCGATCGTCTATGGATCGGAATCATTGACCTCGCCGGAGTGTGGTGGTTGATCCGCCGTAAGAAATCGACGCCCGTCGCAACCGAGGTTATGCGTCATGACTGACACTGTCGAGATGCTGACGAACTATTTCTACGATGTGTTCGTAACTAATTTCGACGGCTGGGTCGTTCTCGGTTTCGTTGCGCAGGGTCTCTTCACCATGCGGTTCGTCGTGCAATGGATTGCATCCGAACGGGCGCGAAAAAGCGTAATCCCCGTGGCGTTCTGGTTCTTCTCAATAGGAGGAGGAACTCTTCTTCTGGTTTACGCCCTCTATCGGCGAGACCCGGTATTCATCGCCGGCCAGGCTCTCGGGCTCATTGTTTATTTTCGCAACGTGTATTTCATCATTCTCAATGGACGCCAATCATCGACGTAAAGAGAAACACGACGGCGCGGAATGGTTCATTGCCGGGCGTTGAAGGCTTCAAATCCCCGTGCGAGATCGGCTTTGAGATCGTCCACGTTCTCAAGGCCGATGTGTAACCGCAGCGTCGGTCCGCCCGGCTCCCACTTTGTCGCGGTCCGATACAAAGCGCAGTCGAAGGGAATGATGAGGCTTTCGAAGCCACCCCACGAGTAACCCATTCCAAACAGTTTCAGCGCATCGAGCAGCGCATCGACCGCTTGTTGTGGCGCGGGCTTCAGGACAATGCTGAACAAGCCCGATGCACCGGTGAAGTCCCTTTTCCAGATCGCGTGGCCGGGATCGTCCTGCAATGAGGGATACAGAATTCTCGCAACTTCCGGCCGCTGCGCGAGCCAATGCGCGATATCGGTCGCGGCCTGCTGGTGATGATGAAGCCTCACCGCAAGGGTGCGTAATCCGCGAAGGGCCAGAAACACGTCGTCGGGACCGACGCACAGGCCGAGCAGTTTGATGGTTTCGATGAGCGCCGGCCACGCCTTGGCATTGGCGGCAACGGTTCCGAACATAATGTCGGAGTGTCCTCCGATGTACTTGGTCGCAGCCTGGATGCTGATGTCCACGCCTTGTTCGAGCGCGCGGCGGAAGAGGGGAGTTGCCCACGTATTGTCGTCGATCACAAGCGCTCCGCGGGCGTGTGCCGCGGCAGCGATCGCCGGAACGTCCGGCATCTCCAAAGACTGAGAGCCTGGAGCCTCAACCATTACCGCGCGGGTTTCCGGCAGGAACAGCGCGGCGATCCCCGAGCCGATCAGTGGGTCGAAATAGGTGGTTTCGACTCCGTAGCGCGCCAGCACCCCATCGCAGAATTGTCGCGTAGGGCGATAAACATTGTCGCAGACGAGAACATGATCGCCGGCCTTCAGCACGGACAACAGCGCTGCGGAAATCGCAGACACCCCCGATGGAACGAGGCCCACGCCTGCGCAATGCGAGCCTTCCAATGTCGCCAACGCATCCTGCAACGCGCGGGTTGAAGGAGTGCCGAACCGTCCGTACTGGAATTCCCCCCGATGGGCGTGAAGGTCGCCGGCAGTCGGATAAAGGACGGTCGACCCGCGGACAATGGGAGGATTGACGAATCCTTTCTGCGACTCGGTGTCTCGACCGGAAACGACCAGTCGGGTTTCCGCCCGAAGCGAATCCGTGGATCTGTCGCCTTTCGAGAAGGTCATATCCTCGCCGCTGATAAACGAGGCATTTTGCCGCTAACGCCTGCCTCGAAACTTGCCGGATCTTAGGTCCAGAGTGGTTGGGTAGTAACAGGAAGGGAAAGCCACTCGTCAACCCCGCGCGTCGCGGAGCCCGTCAAATTAAAACCCCGCTGGCAGCCTATATCTGCTAGTGGCTCCTTGATACCAACCCTCGCAAGGAGACTCGCTGAACGGATGCGCATGCTAGAGTCCGGCGCAAGAGCAGCTTTCGAGCGAAGTGGACACCGGCTCGCGTGAAGAAAACGCGTCAGATCAAAATCTGAGAGCCCCACTTCTGACTCAATCAGAAGCGGAAAGGCTTTCGTCGTTTCGTGATGGAATTCAACCCACCGCCGACCATAAAGAGCCGCTGGAGCTTCCATCTGTTCTCAACCACGGTTGATCGACAAAGGTCCGTCTTTGGCCCGATTCTGGTGGGAGAAGCGAATCGACAGGCCGCACTCAAACGAGCGATTCAACGGCACAAATTGACAATCAATTGACTTCTTGAAAGGCATTGCCATGAAATGCGTACTTGCTGCCATTCTCGCTATCGCTGCTGGTATTTCATTACAACCGGCAACCGCGCAGGAATCCGCGAAGGCGAAGACAACGCTCGACGTAGTCAAGGAACGGGGCGTGCTGTCGTGTGGCGTCACTCAGGGGTTACCGGGGTTCTCCACCCCTGACGACAAAGGAAACTGGACCGGCCTTGACGTCGACATCTGCCGCGCAATCGCGGCAGTCGTGTTTAACGATCCGAGCAAGGTCAAGTTTGTCCCGCTATCCGCCAAAGACCGGTTTATAGCTCTGCAGTGGGGCGAAATAGATGTGCTGTCGCGCGATACATCATGGACGCTCTCACGCGATACCTCGCTTGGAGGAAATTTCACCGGCGTGACTTACTACGACGGACAAGGCTTCCTTGTCAGGAAATCTCTCAAGGTGAATTCGGCGCTGGAATTGAATAGCGCATCCGTCTGCGTCCAGACCGGCACCACGAGCGAACAGAATCTCGCCGATTACTTCAAGAGCAATAAGATGAAATACGAGGTTATCGCGTTCGGCACGGCCGACGAGACCTTAAAGGCCTACGAATCCGGCCGGTGCGATGTGTTTACGTCGGATATTTCACAGCTCTACGCCCAGCGGTTGAAACTCCTCAATCCCGCCGATCATGCGGTTCTGCCGGAGGTGATCTCGAAGGAGCCGCTCGGGCCGATGGTTCGTCAAGGCGATGACCAGTGGTTCGATATCGTCAAATGGACGCTGTTCGCGATGATCAACGCCGAAGAGCTCGGTATCACGCAGAAGAACGTCGACGAAAAGGCTAAATCGGAAAACCCGGAAATCAAGCGCGTTCTTGGGACCGACGGCAATTTCGGCGAGCAGCTCGGCGTAACCAAAGATTGGGTTTCGCGCATCATCAAGGCCGTTGGCAACTATGGCGAAGCGTTCGATCGCAATGTCGGCGCCGGATCCCCGCTTGGAATCACACGAGGACTCAACAGGCTCTGGAATCAGGGTGGCATTCAGTACGCGCCACCGATCCGCTAGTGTGGTGGTTCAGAAGCTCGCCTTACCTTTCCTGCGGGTCCTTCAAGTGGGCTTCTGAACCTAAGCCGCACGAGATTCATGGAGCTTGTGTCCTTTTGAATCCGACGTTCTCCAAGGAGGGTGCTGCAAAATGAGACGAACTTCGGATTCGGGACACTGACGTCCATGCCGGGAAGGGCCGTCAAGTCCCGAAAACCGCCGTTGCAATTTTTCCTCCGGCTACGACGTGCGCTTGGCGGGCGGGCAGGGTGGGGCGGGCTTGCGTTGCAGGCGTTGTTCATCGTTGTGCTAACGTGGGCCGGCTATGAGATCGTGGCCAACGCCAAAGGAAATCTGGAAGCGCAACATATCGCATCCGGGCTTGGCTTCATGTCAAATACCGCGGGCTTCGGCGTCAGCCAGACCCTGCTCCCATACTCCGAGACCGATAGCTACACCCGCGTTTTTCTTGTTGGCCTTGTGAACACGCTGGTCGTCGCCGCAGTGGGAATTTTCTTTGCAACGGTCATCGGCTTCTTGGTGGCGCTCGGCCGGTTGTCGCCGAACTGGTTGATATCCCGCATTGCCGGCGGCTATGTGGAACTGGTTCGAAACCTGCCCTTACTGTTTCAGATTCTGTTCTGGTATCTCGCGGTGTTGAGTACACTTCCGAGTCCGAAGCAAAGCATCTCGGTCTTTGACGGCATTTTTCTCAGTAATCGCGGTCTCGTGATCCCCAAGCCTGTCGGATACGAGGGGCTGATCGCGTTCATCATGGCGGTCGTGGTTGCGATCATCGGCTGCATGATGCTGCGGAATCGATCCCGTCGCGGGTTGTTTCGAAGTGGACGGGCGCTGGTCGTGTGGCCATACGCCCTTGGCCTGTTGATCGGTCTTCCTGCCGCGGCGATGGTCATTTTCGGTGTTCCCTTTACGTTCGAAATGCCGGTCCTCAAGGGATTCAATTTCGTTGGCGGCGCGCATCTGATCCCGGAGTTTGTCGCGCTGGCGATTGCGCTCTCGACATATACGGCTG
>NZ_CH672419.1:130709-156581 GCF_000152905.1 Nitrobacter sp. Nb-311A | reverse complement strand
TTCTCGAGAGTGAGCTGCCTCAGAGCACAACTATCCTCTCGGCTCTCGCACCGTCATCGTTCGCAGGACTGACTTCATCGTTCGTGATGTGGCTGCTCAGCGGCGGCACGCTGGCGATGCATCATCCCTTCGACGAGAATGTTCTTCTGCGGCAGATCGAGACCGAACGCTGTGACACACTAATCGCGCCAGCCCCGCTGGCGTTGCGGATGGCGGAAGCCGGCGCTCTGTCTTCCGTGCCGGGCCTGCGTCATGTCGTGGGTCTCTGGCGGGTTCCCGAACAGGTCGGATCGAGTGCGCTCTGGCCGGACAACGAGAGGCAGATGACGGATGTCTACCTGTTCGGCGAAGCGGGTCTTTTCGCGGCCCGCCGGGCGGAGGACGGCTCCCCTGCCCCGATCATGCCCGGTCCATATCGGTCACCGCCTCAAGTTCCCATATCATCGACGGCCGGCGAGATCGTTTTGACTCCGAACGGAACGCTGGGGCTGCGGGGGCCGATGGTTCCGATCGCGGCCTACGCCGCGCCGGCGCAGCCTTCGGATGCCTTCGGCACACCGCCGCCGCAACCGGACTATGTCGATACAGGCTATGCCGCCCGGATCGATCGCGCCACCGGCACCATCGCCATCACGGCTCCGCCGGCCGGCGTCATGGCCGTCGGCGGCTACCGGTTTCCTGAACAGGATCTCCAGGAATGGGCACGACGGCTCGGACCGAACGCCATGCTGACCGCACTTCCCGATCGCCTAAGCGGACATCGCCTTGCCGGGCGAGCCAGCGACAATGCTCGCGCTCGCGAGGCGCTCACGGAACTGGGACTGAACCCGTTGATGGTGGAAGCTTTTCGCGATCGTCCGGGGACCGGCTGATCAAATCCGGCGCCATTCATTGACGCTGCATTAAGGGCAACAAACTAGGATCGTGAGCCTTGGTACGTATCCGGGTTCGTGAAAGATGTCCCAACACGGTCCGCTCATCGTTGTCTCAAACGGCGAGCGAAAAGCATCCGTAGAAACCCCATCGTGCCAGACCATCTTTCCCGTCATCGACATCGATTGGTCGGAAGTCTCCGAGGGCATTGAACTCCTTCAACCTGCGGCCGTCTTCGTCCCCACGACCGAAGGCGCGGGCATCGGGTTGGATCACCTTGCCCGTCAGCTTGCCGCGATGCAGCCTTACGTTCCTTTGATTGTCGCCAATCCCGAAATGCCCTGCCCGGACAACGCACTTCCGTTCTCATCCCTGGACGGAGGGGGCGACCGGTTCGACAGGCGTCTCAATGCAGCACTGCGCGTGCGAACGCTGCACGCGACCGTACTCCGGCGACTTGCAAGCAACCCGGCAATAACTCGCCTGCCGGAGGGCGACCCGATCCGGGATGCGACCGTTCTCCTGATCGGGCGCGGCGTCGCTTATCCGACGCTATCGGTTGCTTTTGGCGAACGGCTCCGCGTCGTCGGGGCGCTGAGCATCGAGGCGGCTGCGAAACACCTCAACGCGCGCGATCTGGACGGAATCATCATCAGCGAAGGATTCAGCCCGCGTGTGATTGACGCGCTTTTAACGGTCCTGACGGAAGACTCGCGCTTTCGGAATTTGCCGATCGCGGTTACGTCCGGCGGCCGGTTGGCAACCTATGACCTTCCCAATCTCGAAGTGACGTCGGGCGAGCCCTATCATATCGTCAGTACATTTCTGCCGTTGGTTCGACAGCAGGCTTTCGAGGCGCGCCTCCGTCGTACGCTGAGGTCCATGGATGCGGGCGGTCTCCTGGATCCACGAACAGGCCTTCTGACCCTGGATGCTTTCCACCGTGAACTCAACTTCGCGATCCATCAGACCCGATCCAACGGCGCGAGCATCTCCGTTGCCCGGTTCTCTTTCGGTCAAAAGCACGAACGCTCATTGTTCGATGCAGCTCGTATTCTAAGCCGGCTCATGCGGCGAATGGATTTCGGCACGCTCGAACCCGATGGCTCGATCGTTGTGGTTTTCGCCGACGCTGATCTGCGCAATGCGCAGATCATCGCGCGACGCCTTTCGAGCGTGATGAAACATACGACGCACAACGTTAAACGCGCACCGCGGATCGATCCCCAGGTCGCCCTGACGACATCACGAGCCGATGACTCCGCAACGTCGCTTCTCACCCGCTTGAATGAAAAGGCGCGCGCGGCGTCGTAATGGTTGAATTACGCCGCCTTGCGATCCTCCGCGAGGTTGGCGAGCTGACGCATGATTTCGGTGGTGCCCATCAGGCGCTCCTCCGGAGTTTCCCAGTTCTGGAAGAACACCACTTTCATGTCGGGGCGAACCCTTGCGGCCTGTCCATGCTGGCGAATGAAATACACCAGCCGATCGGGTTGCGCGAACTTGTTGTCGCGGAAGGAAATCACGGCGCCCTTCGGTCCCGCATCGACCTTCTCGACATTGGCGCGGCGGCAATAGGCTTTGATGGCCGCGACTTTGAACAGATAGCGGACTTCGTCCGGTAACTGGCCAAAGCGATCGCGCAACTCCGCGGCGAAGTTATCGATTTCATCATCGGTATCGAGATCGGCAAGCCGTCGATACAACGATAGCCGAACCGCCAGATCAGCGACGTAGTCGTCAGGGATCAACACTGGCATCCCGATGGTGATCTGCGGCGACCAGCGATCGTCGGCAAGTTCCGTCACGCCGGTCTTGAGATTCTCGATCGCCTCCTCCAGCATCGACTGATAGAGTTCGAATCCGACTTCCTTGATGTGGCCCGACTGTTCCTCGCCGAGTAGATTGCCGGCGCCGCGAATGTCGAGATCGTGTGACGCCAGTTGGAACCCGGCCCCCAGGGTTTCGAGCGACTGTAAAACTTTGAGTCGGCGCTCGGCCTGCGCCGTGATCTTGTGCGTTGAAGGCAACGTGAACAGCGCATAGGCGCGCAGCTTCGAGCGGCCGACCCGGCCACGCAACTGATAAAGCTGCGCCAGCCCGAACATGTCGGAACGATGCACGATGAGGGTGTTGGCGGTCGGGATGTCGAGCCCGGACTCCACGATGGTGGTCGAGAGCAGGACATCGTACTTGCCGTCATAGAAGGCTGAGATGATGTCCTCGATCACGGTCGGCGGCATCTGGCCGTGCGCGACGGCAACCTTCATTTCCGGGACGTGCTTGTCGAGGAAGTCCTTGACCTCGGCCAGATCGCTGACGCGCGGCACGACGTAGAACGCCTGACCGCCACGATAGCGTTCGCGCAGCAGCGCTTCGCGGATCATCAAGGGATCGTGGGGCGCCACGAAGGTACGGACGGCGAGGCGATCGACCGGTGGCGAGGCAATGATCGATAGATCGCGCACGCCGGTCAGGGCCAGTTGCAGCGTGCGCGGGATCGGCGTGGCGCTCAGCGTCAGAACGTGAACGTGCGCCCGCAGTTGCTTCAGCCGCTCCTTGTGGCTGACGCCGAAATGCTGCTCCTCGTCGACCACTAGGAGCCCCAGGTCCCTGAACTTGATGGATTTGCCGAGCAAGGCATGGGTGCCGACGACGATATCCACCGAGCCGTCCGCCATTCCCTTCTTGACCTTCGTCAGCTCCTTCGTCGACACCAGTCGCGAGGCTTGCGCGACATTGACCGGAAAACCGCGAAACCGCTCGGTGAACGTTTTCGCATGTTGACGTGCAAGCAGCGTTGTCGGCACGACGACCGCGACCTGCTTTCCGTCCAGCGCGACAGCGAAAGCCGCCCGCAAGGCCACTTCGGTCTTGCCGAAGCCGACGTCGCCGCACACCAGCCGATCCATCGGCTTGCCGCTTTCGAGATCCTCCAGCGAAGCCTGAATAGCGCTGAGCTGGTCCTCGGTTTCCTCATAGGGAAAGCGCGCGCAGAATTCGTCGTAGAGACCGGACTGGACCGGCAGCTTCGGCGCGTCACGCAAATGCCGCTCCGCGGCGATCCTGATCAATTCGCCTGCGATCTCACGAATGCGGCTTTTCAGCTTGGCCTTGCGGGCCTGCCAGCCACCGCCGCCGAGCCGATCAAGTTCGACACTGGCGTGATCGGAACCATAGCGCGATAGGAGTTCTATATTCTCGACTGGCAGGAACAGCTTGGTCTCGTTGGCGTAACGCAGCTCCAGACAGTCGTGCGGCGCGCCGCCCACTTCAAGCGTCTGCAAGCCGACAAAGCGCCCGATGCCGTGCTCGACATGAACAACGAGATCACCCGCCGCAAGGCTGGTGACTTCCGAGATGAAGTTTTCGAGCCTGCGGCTGGCCTTGCGCGGCCGCACCAGACGATCGCCAAGGATATCCTGCTCGCTGATGATCGCGACAGATTCGGTTTCAAATCCCGATTCTATCCCGACAACGGCCAGCATGACTTCATTGCGAGGTGTTGCCTGAACGGTACGCCAGGTATTGACGCTTGTCAGGTTGAGCAGCCCGTGATCTTTCAGCATGCTCGCCATGCGATCGCGCGAACCCTCGCTCCACAACGTCACGACGACCTTCTTTCGCGTGGCCTGCAACGTCCGAACATGAGATACGACGGACTCGAATACGTTGACGGAAGCGTCCGCCCGTTCGGGCACGAAATTCCGCCCCTGCCGTGCGCCCGCATCGATGACATTAACGGTCTCGTCAGGCACCGCGAACGGTGACAGCCTCACCAGGGCAGCTTCATTGATGCGTTTCGTCCATTCATCCGGCGTCAGATAAAGACGGTCGGGCGGAAGCGGTTTGTAGGGCAAGCCGCCGCCGGCGTGCTCAAGGGCCTCCCGGCGCGCTTCGAAGTAATCGGTGATCTGCTTGAAGCGTTCGCTTGCGGCGTCTTCCCCCTGCGGCTCGATGACGATGGCCGCGCCGTCAAGATAATCGAACAGCGTGTCCATGCGTTCGTGAAACAGCGGCAACCAGTGCTCCATGCCCGGATACCGGCGCCCTTCGCTCACGGCCTCATACAACAGGTCATCCCGTTCCGGCGCTCCGAAAGCCGCGACGTATCCCATTCGGAAGCGCCGGATGGCTTCGGTGACGAACTGGAATTCGGAGATCGGGACGAGATCCAGCGAGCGTACATCAAACAGCGTGCGCTGGGTTTCCGGGTCGAATGACCGGATCGACTCCAGCGAGTCGCCGAAGAAATCGAATCGTACAGGCTGGTCGAGACTCGAGGGAAACAGGTCGAGAATTCCGCCGCGGACGGCGTATTCACCGGGTTCGCGGACCGTTGAGGAGCGATTATAGCCGTTATGCTCAAGCCATACGACGATCGAATCCATCGGCACCACATGGCCGGGTGCAACCGACAGAGCCTGAGACGCGACGATCTCGCGCGCGGGCACGCGTTGCAGGACCGCGTTGACCGTCGTGAGGACGATCAGAGGCGTCTCGCTGCCGGTCAGACGAGACAAACGCGCCAGCGTTGTCAGGCGCTGGGCAAGTAAGCCTCCATGCGGCGAGACCCGATCATAGGGCTGGCAATCCCACGCCGGAAACTGCATGACCGGAATATCAGGCGCGAAGAATTCCAGCCCGCGCGCCAGCTGCTGCATCCGCGGTCCGTCCCGGCAGACCACAGCCAGGCTGACCGCCGAGGCCCCCCGCCCGGCATTGGCCTTGATGGATCGTGCGAGGTCAGAGATGACAAGCCCTTCAGCGCCTTCGGCGACATTCGCGAGGGTCAGCGGGCGCCCCGGCGACAGCGATTCCGCAGGTGATCGTGATGCCGCTTTCATGAGTTGCGTTCCGGCCGAAATGACTTGATGCGATCGAACAGCGCCGTCCGATATTCGGAGGCCAGCGGAGCGCCGTCGTTCAGCGCAGCGTAGAGGTCAGGGTCCGGAACCTCGATCAGGCTTTCGAGATCGTTTAACTCCCCATCCGTCAATGAACCGATCTCCTCATCAACGAACCGGCCAAGAATCAAGTCCATCTCACGCATTCCGCGATGCCAGCAGCGATACAGCAGCCGTTTACGCCGGTCATCCAGGCCCTGGCTTGATCGCGTCGATCCCGTCATCCATCAATCCAATCAAACGCCGAAAGCCCGGACGAGCCGGGCCGGCCCCATATAGCCTTCGCGCTAACGGATGTCAGCACCCCTCTCGCGCATTGCATAATCAGGAATTTGCATTCAAGGCTTGCAGTCGATCCCGCTCACTTCGTCGAGTCGCTCGATGCGTCCCCCGCTGCTCAATCCGCTTTTTGCACCGGTGACCAGCCTGTCCGGCGTCGGTCCGAGACAGGACAAGCTGTTCCGGTACCTGCTCGGGCGCCAAGACACCCCGCGGCTGATCGATCTGCTGTTTCACCTGCCTGCAAGCGTCATCGATCGGCGGGCGCGACCCAGGATCCGCGACGCCGTTCCCGGCACCGTCGTGACGCTCGAGGTGACTGTCGACCGCCATCGCCCGGCGCCGCCCGGACGCTCGCGCGCACCGCATCTGGTCTACGCCAGCGACGAGACCGGGGACGTCGTGCTGACCTACTTCCGAGCCCAGCCGGGCTACGTCGAGAAGCTGCTTCCCGTAGGCAGTAAACGCTACGTGTCCGGCACGGTGCAGATGTTCGATGGCGCGCTTCAGATCGTGCATCCTGACCGGGTAGTCGATGAGTCCGGGCTGGCGGCACTTTCAGCCATCGATCCCGTCTATCCGCTCACGGAGGGTTTGGCGCTCGGATCCCTGCGCCGCGCGATCGCCCAGGCTTTGCAGAAAATGCCGGTATTGCCCGAATGGATCGATCCGAAGATTTTGCGCCGGTGCGGCTTCCCATCGCTGGAGCAAGCGATCCGCCGCGTTCACGCCCCCTTGGAATTGGCTGATATTCTGCCGGAAGGTCCGTTCTGGTCACGCCTCGCCTTCGACGAACTGCTTGCCGGCCAACTGGCGCTGGCGCTGGTGCGGGCGCAGCTTCGTCGCCCGGCCGGAAACCGGCACGCAGGCGACGGACACCTGCGCAACACGATCATCGATGCGCTTCCCTACGCCCTCACAGCATCCCAACGGCAAGCCGTCGCCGCGATCAGCGAGGATCTGCGGCAGCCGGTGCGGATGCTGCGGCTGCTTCAGGGCGACGTCGGCTCGGGCAAGACCGTCGTCGCACTGCTCGCCGCCGGCGCAGTGGCCGAAGCCGGCAAGCAGACCGCCTTGATGGCGCCGACCGAAGTTCTCGTCCGCCAACATATCAAGACCATCGCCCCGCTCGCCGATCGGGCCGGCCTGCGCGTTGCGATCTTGACCGGCCGCGAGAAAGGCAAGGAACGGCGCGAGATCACCGCGCGCCTTGCCAGGGGCGACATTGATCTGATTGTCGGCACTCACGCATTGATCCAGGATGACGTCACGTTCAGATCGCTGGCGCTCGCAGTGGTGGATGAGCAGCACCGTTTCGGCGTGCGCCAGCGCCTCGCGCTGACGGCCAAGGGTGAGGCTGTCGATGTTCTGGTGCTGAGCGCGACACCGATTCCGCGCACGCTGGTGTTGACCTATTTCGGTGACATGGACGTATCCGAATTGCGCGAAAAGCCTGCGGGCCGGCTGCCGATCGATACCCGCGCCGTCTCCGACCGCCGTTTGAACGAGGTGGTCGACGCGGTTGGCCGCGCCGTGAAGGCGGGCAGGCTGGCTTACTGGATCTGCCCTCTGGTTGAGGAATCCGACGCCGTCGACCTGAGCGACGCCGAGCAGCGCTTTCAAAGCCTCAAGGCTCGCTTCGGCGACAGGGTCGGCCTTGTTCACGGCAAGATGCGCGGTCCCGAAAAAGATCGGGTGATGGCGCAATTCGCATCGGGGGAAATCAATCTGCTGGTCGCGACAACCGTCGTCGAGGTCGGCGTCGACGTGCCGGCCGCGACCGTCATGGTGATAGAGAACGCCGAACGCTTCGGTCTTGCGCAGCTTCATCAGCTGCGAGGACGGATCGGCCGCGGTTCGGAACCTTCGACGTGCCTTCTGCTGTACCGGGAGCCGCTGGGCGAGATGTCAGCCGCCCGGTTGCGAGTGATCCGGGAGACCACGGACGGTTTCCGCATCGCCGAAGAGGATTTGAAGCTGCGCGGCGAAGGCGACGTGCTTGGCACTCGTCAAAGCGGCCTGCCCGGCTATCGCATCGCGCGCTCTGATGTCCACGCGCAACTCATTACGCTGGCCCGCGACGAAGCCCTGCGTATTCTGAAGCAGAATCCGAATCTCACGGGTGCGCACGGCGAAGCGTTGCGATGCTTGCTGTATCTGTTTGAGCGCGACGAAGCCCTGCCCCTGCTCGGTGCGGGCTAAAGCGTTTTCGAGCGAAGTGGACACCGGTTCGCGTCAAGAAAACGCGTCAAAACATAAAGATGGAGTCTCTCACCGCTTCCGTGAAGCGGTGAGAGATTCCAGGCGTCGTCAATCGACCTTTGCAGCCGTTGGGGACGCAAGACCGGAGGCATTTGCGACGCGCGCCGCTTCGGCCATCTCCGCGAGAGCCGCGAGCTTCTTCTGCGAATCGGAGCTTGGCTGAACGACGCCGGCGGACATGATCAGGGTTGCCGCTTCCTCCGTGCTCATGTCGATCTCGATGACCCTGCTCTTGGGTACGTAGAAGAAAAAACCCGTGGTGGGGTTGGGCGCACAGGGTAGGAACACGGAAATATGCTCTTCCTGAGCGGGGAGCCTGGCGGCAACGTTCGTGCTGGGCACTTGCGAAATAAGCACGATGGACCACATGCCGGGCGAAGGGAATTCGACCAGGCCAACTCTGCGGAGGCTCGATCCGGATCCGGAAAAAAGCGTTTCAAAGACCTGCTTGAGTCCGCGATAGATCGCTCGTACGACCGGCATGCGGCCGAGTACTTTTTCGCCAAGATCGACCAGCGTCCGGCCGATCAGATTGGCCGTCAGGAAACCGAGCATCGTCAGCGCGAACACCGCAACGATCAAACCCGATCCCGGCAATATGAAAGGCAGGTACGTTTCCGGCCGATATGCCATCGGAACGAACGGCCGCACCAGGTTGTCTACCCAGTTCACGAACCACCACGTCAGGTAAAGCGTTATCGCCACCGGACCCGCGACGATCAGACCGGTCAGAAAGTAATTCCGGAATCGCGCAATGAGCCCGCGAGGCATATCCGGGTGGTGGTCTTCTGGTGCGCCGCTCGAAGGGTCGTCACGCGTCATCGTGGTTCCAGATCATAAGACGTCGAAAAGGCTGTATCTGCTCATATAGGTATTCTAGCAAGTTTTGCATGGCGCGCGCGACGGACCCACACCCGACCATTGTCTTATTCGACGGTGACCGATTTTGCCAGATTGCGCGGCTGGTCGACATCCGTACCCATCACGACCGCGGTATGATAAGCGAGCAACTGGACCGGCACCGCATAGATTAATGCTGCAAAAGTAGCTGCCATATCGGGCATGATAATCGTCACCAGCGGTTTGACCGCCGCCTCCGCCGCACCCTTTGCGTCGGTCATGAGAATGATGTTGCCGCCCCGCGCCGCCACCTCCTGCATGTTGGACACGGTCTTTTCGAAGACGCGGTCATAGGGAGCGATCACCACCACAGGCATGTTCTCGTCGATCAATGCGATAGGTCCATGCTTGAGTTCACCAGCGGCGTAACCTTCCGCATGGATGTAGGAAATTTCCTTGAGCTTGAGCGCTCCCTCCAGCGCAAGCGGATAACTGGTGCCGCGCCCGAGGTAGAGGACGTCCCTGGATTTGGCGATCTCGCGCGCGAGTTTGTCGATCTGCGGTTCGGTGGCCAGCGCCTCCGACATCAACCGCGGAACTTCGATCAGACCGTGCACGAGCCGGGCTTCATCCTCCTCGGATAATTCGCCGCGCGCCTTGCCTGCGGCGATCGCGAGGGTTGCGAGCACCATCAACTGACAGGTGAAAGCCTTGGTCGATGCGACGCCGATCTCCGGACCCGCCAGCGTTTGCAGCATCGTTTCGCTCTCCCGTGCGATCGTCGACGTCGTGACGTTGACGATCGAGAGCGTGTGCAATCCATGATGTTTCGCATATCGCAGCGCCGCGAGCGTATCGGCGGTTTCGCCGGATTGCGAAATGAAGATGGCAAGATCGCCTTCGCCGAGCGGCGCTTCACGGTAGCGAAATTCAGACGCGATATCGATTTCGACGGCAAGCCGGGCCAGGCGCTCCAGCCAATATTTGCCGATATAGCCGGCATAGTTAGCGGTTCCGCACGCGATGATCGAGACCCGCCTGATCTCGCGAAAATCGAACGGGAGATCCACCGGAAGCGATACGCATTCGGTCGCCATGTCGACATAGCGTGCCAGTGTGTGTCCTACCACCTCAGGCTGTTCATGGATTTCCTTGGCCATGAAGTGGCGATAGTTCGCCTTGTCGACCAGAGAGGTCGAAGCACTGTGCTTGACCACCTCGCGCTGAACGATAGTGTTACGGTTGTCGTAGACGGTCGCACCGTTGTGAGTCAGAACGGCCCAGTCACCGTCTTCGAGATAGCTGATCGCGTCGGTGAACGGCCCGAGCGCAATCGCATCCGACCCCAGATACATTTCGCCGTCGCCATAACCGATCGCCAGCGGAGGCCCATTGCGCGCGCCGATCAGAAGATCATCGTCGGCTGCGAAAATAAAACCGAGAGCGAAGGCGCCGCGAAGTTGCGACAACGTCGCTCTGACCGCCTCGACCGGATCGATGCCGGCGGCAAGATAGCCGTCGACCAGATGCAGCACTGCTTCGGTATCGGTATCGGTTTCAAAAGCCGCTCCGTTCTTCTGAAGCTTCTCACGCAGTTCACGAAAATTTTCGATGATGCCGTTGTGAACGACGGCCACGCGCTCGGTCGCGTGCGGGTGAGCGTTGTTCTCGGTCGGTCTGCCGTGCGTCGCCCAACGCGTGTGCCCGATCCCGACCTGCCCGACCAGCGGCTCGGTCCGCAAGCGCCCGGCCAGGTTTCGCAGCTTGCCCTCGGCGCGACGACGCGCCAAATGCGCTCCTTCCAGGGTCGCAATGCCGGCGGAATCGTAACCGCGATATTCGAGACGCCTGAGCGAATCAACCAATAGATCCGCCACTGGACCGCGCCCCAGAATTCCTACAATGCCGCACATGCGGATCAATATCCCCCAAACGTCGAAAAATCGCGAAAAGACCGCGCCCTCTTAACGAAAACCCGGGACGTACGGAAACAATAATTATTGCCGATTGCGACAGTGTTAAATCGGCCGAATCACAAAGCCCGCGCACAATGTCCGTGCCTTTCTGGCATTCAGCTGACCGGCTTTTTCGTGAGCGACGCGTTCCCGCGAGGATGGAAGTCCGCCCGGCAAACCCGCCGCGGGTCAAGCATTCGATAATCCTGATTTGCTCGCCGACCGGCAATCCGCGGCATCGGGGATGCGCGCCGAGCGGCTCATGTGGCCAGGGTTAGAACCGCCTCGCGATTAAGCGCCCGATCGAAACAATTTTAGCGATTTCTGCAACGGGAGCCCAAATCCTTTTTGGCACTCTATGTGCATAAACAGTGAGGCGTGCATGAGTGAAGCCGAGTTTGATCGATTGCTGAGCGCAGTAAGTGCCGTGATCGCTCCGCGTATTGAAGAAGCCGTGCTGAACGCGCAGTCGGACATCGACCACATGCGTTTCGGCAAGCTGCCGCAAGCCGCCAACGATAATGAGGTGGCCTGGCCGTTCCTTCCGTTTCCCGAAGGATGGAACGGTGCTTGCTGAACTACGGCAAACTGGGCCGCATATCAGCAAAATAGAATATCTATCAGATAGTTGGCTTAAAAATTGATTGTATTGTGGAGGCCACGACCAGAATTGAACTGGTGTACACGGTTTTGCAGACCGTTGCGTAACCACTCCGCCACGTGGCCCCTCGAATC
This sequence comes from Nitrobacter sp. Nb-311A, assembly GCF_000152905.1. Classification (GTDB taxonomy): domain Bacteria; phylum Pseudomonadota; class Alphaproteobacteria; order Rhizobiales; family Xanthobacteraceae; genus Nitrobacter. The sequence goes on along the minus strand of NZ_CH672419.1, from coordinate 144,730 downwards.
CGGATCAATATAGAGCATCGGCTGCTTAGGCAACCTGCTCCTGCAACTGTGGCGATGTTCTGCGATTTGACGGTTTGGACGCGGGAGGGGCCGGGTCAGGCGCGCGAGCGCCGATAGTTCCGGCGGCCTCTTGGTTTGGGCGCAAGTTCAGGCGCCCTTGCCTGTACATCCTGATATTTGGCCAGCATCCGCTCGAAGCTGGCAAGCAATGTCGTCTCAATGTCAGGCCGGCCTTCGAGGCCGGCGAGCATTATCGCCGCGGCCTCGATCGTAGCGAGTCCGTCGCGTCGCGGCTCCTTGCGCAGCTGGCCATAACGGGATGTCCAACGCGCTCCAAGAACAACGCGCTGGCACTTGAGCATCCACGGGTTGCGCCACCATAGCGCCTTGGCCTGACTCCATGTGCCATCCAACACCACGACGCCCTCGATATCCGCAAGCGCCCCGCGTTGATCGATTTCCATCTGACCGTTGCGGTCGATGGCGACGATGGCGCGGTCGGTGTTGAATCGCCCCACCCTGACCGAGCCAAGGTAGAGCACCGCCCAGCGCGAGGGATCATGCACCGGCCGGCCCAACGCCCGGGACAGGCTGGGCCAGGACAGACCGATCTTCAGCACAGCATCCTGAAAATGCAGCGCAGTCAGCCGAGCAGTTCCGAGCGCATTATCTTGCTCCTGCGGATGCTGCAGAAGGAGCAGCGAAGTCCGGTTCTTGATCGGCTCGATGCTGTCGCAAATACAGAACATTGCCAACTTGTGACAGCGTCGGCACTGCGGGAGCGCTTCACGTTCTACAGTGGAATTCTCGGAGTTGCTGGACATTGCTCGCTATACGCCGCGCCGATTCATCCCGCAACAACCGGTTGCTTCCCCTATTCGGCGGGCGCGGCAGCCGGTACGCCCTCGCCTCGTCGCCGCAACCGGTCGATCAAGAGGTAGATGACCGGAGTGGTATAGAGGGTCAGAATTTGCGAGACGAGAAGCCCGCCGATAATGGTAATTCCGAGAGGGCGTCGTAGTTCCGTGCCGGGACCGATCGCAACCACCAACGGTATCGCAGCGAAGAGCGCAGCCATGGTGGTCATGATGATCGGCCGAAAGCGCACACGACATGCCTCGAAGATCGCATCTGCGGATGACAATCCGCGTTGGCGCTCAGCATCCAACGCGAAATCGACAATCATGATGCCGTTCTTCTTGACGATGCCGATGAGAAGAATGATGCCGACGAATGCTATGATCGTCAGCGGCGTATTGGTGATCTGCAGAGCCAGGAGCGCTCCGAGGCCGGCAGATGGCAGGGTGGAAATGATGGTGAGAGGATGGGCGAGACTTTCGTAGAGAACCCCGAGCACAATATATACAGCGACAAGCGCGCCGAAGATCAATAGCGGCTGTCGCCCCGACGCATTGCGGAAATCAGCCGCGTTGCCCTCGAAGCTTCCGCGGATACCCTCGGGCATGTGCAACTCATCGACCGCGCGCTGAATGTTGGCGGTAGCGTCCTGAAGTTCCACACCCGGCAACGTATCGAAGGACACCGTCATCGAGGGAAACGATTGTGAATGATAGACACCGAGCGGCGACAGCTCACGCTGATAGCGAGCGACGGCAGACAACGGTACCTGCGCGCCGTTTGCTCCCGCAACGAAGATGCGCTCGAGGTTGGATGGGTCTTCTTGAAATCGCGGATCGATCTCCAGAATGACCTGATACTGATTGCGCTGTGTGTAAACGATCGAAATCTGCCGTTGCGAAAACGCGTTGTTGAGTGCGTTGTCGATATCCTGAACCCTGACTCCAAGGCTGGATGCTTTCTTCCGGTCGATTGACAGGGTCAGTTGCAGACCACCTGACTCGCGGTCGCTTGACACGTCCGTAATTCCTTCGACCGTTTGCAAGCGTTTGCTGACCAGGGGCGCCCACTTCTGTAACAACTCGAGATCAGCGCTGAAGAGCGTGTACTGGTAGTTTGAATCGCTCTGGCGTCCTCCGCTCCGGATGTCCTGTGCGGCGAACATAGTCAGCCTGATGCCTGGCAAGGGGCTAAGATTCCGGCGCATCCGGTCGATCACCTGTTGGGTCGTCAATTTTCCCCGTTCAGCCGGCGGCTTCAGGATAATATACATGAATCCCCGATTTGAGCCTCCGAGGGTGCCGCCGCCGATGGAAGAGCCGATTCCCTGTACGACCGGATCCGCCATCACGATATCCATAGCGCGCCGCTGGAGGCCGAGCATGGACTGAAACGAAATGTCGGCGGAGGCGCGCGTGAAACCAACGATGAAGCCGCTGTCGTCGATCGGGAAATAGCCCCTCGGCGTCTTGATATACAGTGTCACTGTCAGGGCGATTGTCGCAAAAAACACCAGCAAAGTCAGGATGGGAAAGCGGAGCACGACGCGCAGTGTGCGCGCATAAAACGTCACGATTCGTGAAAGAAGGCCTTCAACCAGCCGATCGAGCCGGGTCGTATCCATGGACGTCGCGCCTTTGATGTAGTGGGCGCAGATCATCGGCGTTACCGTCAGCGACACGATCGTTGACACCACGATCGCAAATGTGAGTGTGAGCGAAAACTCCCGCAGCAAGCGGCCGGCAACGCCGTCCATGAAAATCAACGGTGTGAACGCGGCGATCAACGACAGGCTGATCGAGAGCACGGTAAAGCCAATTTGCCTTGCTCCTTCAAGCGCCGCCCGGTAAGGTGGCAAACCCTGCTCAAGATTGCGGTACATATTCTCGATCATGACGATGGCATCGTCGACCACGAAGCCGACCGAGATTGCCAGCGCCATCAGGGACAGGTTGTCGATGGAGAAACCTGCCAGCCACATCCCGGCGCATGTACCAGCCAGCGCCAACGGAACCGATACGCCGGCTGCGATGGTCGGCGTAAGACGTCGAAGAAACGCAAATACGACCATCATCACCAGAAAGGCGGTCGCCAACAGCGTCCATTCCATGTCTTCAACGCTTGCCCGAATCGTGCTGGTGCGATCAGCGATGACGGAAACTTCGACGCCGCCCGGAATCCATTGCTTGAGTTCGGGGAGCAGCGCCCTCACCCGGTCGACAGTGTCGATGACATTGGCATCGCCCTGCTTGGTAACCTGGATCAACACCGCGGGCCGCTTGTTGAACCAGGCGATCGAGCGGCTGTTTCGCGTGGCGTCCTTGACATCGGCCACGTCCGAGAGTCGAACGAAATTCCCTCCGGAGCTTTTTATGATGATGTCGCGAAATTCGGACGCCGTTCGCATCTGTCGGTTGGTCGACAGCGTTTCGCTTTGACGACCGCCATTGAAGATTCCCACCGGGCCGAGCGGATTGGCGTTCACGATCGCGGTCCGGACGTCGTCTGTCGAGATGCCCGCGTTCGAGAGCGCGACCGGATTGAGAGCGATGCGCACAGCCGGCTGATCAGCGCCGCTCACGGAAACCTCGCCCACCCCCGGAACTTGTGAGACGCGCTGGACGATAACAGTATCAGCTACATCATAGAGGGCGCTGGTCGACATGGTTTTCGATGTCAGCGCCAGAAGAAAGACCGGTGACGCAGCGGGATTGGCCTTGCGGAATTTCGGTAATGTCGGGAGGTCTGTCGGCAGGTCGGCGAGCGATGCGTTGATCGCCGCTTGCACGTCGCGTGCTGCATGATCGATATCGCGCCCGATGGCGAACCGAACATGGATGCTCGTAGCGCCCAGCGCGCTCGTGGATGTGATTTGCTCGACGCCGGCGATTTCACCAAGGCGGCGCTCCAGCGGCGCGGCAACGGTAGCAGCCATTACCGACGGCGACGCGCCCGGCCGGTTCGCCGACACCCTGATCATGGGAAAGTCAACATTGGGAACCGACGCCACGGGAAGGAAGCCATAAGCGACCACGCCAATAAGGAACAGACCAATGGCGAGCAGCGTGGTGCCGACCGGTCTTCTGATGAATGGCTCGGAGATCGAGGCCATTATCTCATGTCCTCGGTCGCGCTTGGCGGCGGCTTCGAGCCGCCGGTAGGAACGGCCTGCTCAATTCGCTTGTTCAGCCGATCGAGCGCGAGATAGATCACGGGCGTGGTGTAAAGCGTGAGCAGTTGACTGAGCAGCAGGCCGCCGATGATCGAGATGCCAAGAGGAAACCGCAACTCCGAGCCGGTGCCGCTTTCAATTGCCAGCGGCAGCGCGCCGAACAGCGCTGCCAGCGTGGTCATCATGATCGGCCTGAATCGGAGCAGACACGCCTGTACGATTGCATCGGTCGAGGACATGCCTTGACGGCGCTCTGCCTCCAGCGCGAAGTCGATCATCATGATGGCATTCTTCTTCACGATGCCCATCAGAAGAATGATGCCGATCAGGCCGATAACTGACAGATCTTGTCCGAACAGCATCAAGGCGAGAATGGCGCCGATGCCGGCCGAAGGCAGCGTCGAGAGGATCGTAATCGGATGAATATAGCTTTCATAAAGGACGCCCAGCACGATGTAGATCGTGATCAGCGCGGCGAGGATCAGCCAGGGCTGGCCGGCGAGCGATTTTGAGAACTCCGCCGCATCGCCCGAAAATACGCCGACGATATTAGAGGGCATGCCGATGCGGGTCTCGATGGTCTTGACCCGTTCCACAGCGTCGCCCAGCGCCTCTCCCGGAGCAAGATTGAAGCTGAGTGAGGATGCCGGGAATTGCGCCTGATGGGAGATCGCCAGTGGCGCCGTCGTTCGGGTCAGCGTCGCAACCGCGGACAGCGGCACCTGAGCTCCGGCGACACCCGGCAGAAAAAGCTTGGAGAGGATCGAAGGGTCGCGCTGATACTGCGGCAACGCCTCAAGCACGACACGATACTGGTTGGCCTGTCCATAAACGGTCGATATCTGCCGCTGGGCGAAGGCATCGTTCAACGTGTCGTTGACAGCCTGGAGGCTAACGCCGAGTTGGCCTGCGCGTGCACGGTCGACGTTCAGCGCGGCTCGAAGACCTGCATCCTGCGCTTCCGACGAGACGTCCCGAAATAGCGAATCGCGACGCAATTCCTCGACCAGTTTACGGGTCCATTCCGAAACCTGGGCTGCATCCGTCCCCGTCAGAGTATATTGATACAGTGAACGGCTGGTCCGCGTGCTGATCTGAATATCCTGTACCGGTTGAAAATAGACCGTCATGCCGGGAATCGAAGCGACGCGCGTCTTCAGGCGCGTGATGATTGCAGCAACGTCGTCACGGCGGTCGCTGCGCGGCTTCAGCGTCATCACCAGACGGCCGACATTCGTGGTCGGATTCACGGAACCGGCGCCGATAACGGATACAACGCCCGTGACGTCCGAATCTTCCTCGATGGCGCCCGCTACCTCGGCCTGACGCCTTCGCATTTCGGCAAAGGAAACGTCGGGACCCGCCTCAGTTACGGCGGTGATCGACGCCGTATCCTGCAAGGGCAGGAAGCCCTTTGGCGCGACGACATAGAGCAACATTGTCGCCACGATCGTCGCGAAAACAAGAACCAATGTCGCGCGCTGATGTCGAAGAACCCATAGCAACGTCCAATGATACAATGCGACCAGCCGGTCGATACTGCGGTTGACCGCCGCCGCCCCCGGAACCGAAACCCCTCCTCCCGAGCGCTTGAGCAGCCGAGAGCACATCATCGGCGTCAAGGTAAGCGACACCACGGCGGACGTAACGACCGCGATCGTCAGTGTCAGAGCGAATTCGCGGAACATCCTTCCGACCAGCCCTGACATGAACAACAGCGGGATGAACACCGCGATCAGCGAAACCGTCAGCGAAATCACGGTGAAGGCGATCTCGCTGGCGCCCCGGAGCGACGCCTGCATGACGCTCTCGCCGTTCTCGATGTGCCGGACGATGTTTTCGATCATCACGATCGCGTCGTCGACCACGAATCCGGTGCCGATCGTCAGCGCCATCAGCGACAGGTTGTCGAGGCTGAATCCGGCGAAGTACATGATGCCGAAGCTGGTGACCAGCGACAACGGCAGCGCCACTCCCGCAATCAGCGTCGCCCTTAGCGAGCGCAGGAAAAGCAGAACCACAAGCGTAACGAGGACGATGCTGAGAATGAGCGTGAACTGAACGTCGTGAACGGACGCGCGGATTGTCACGGTTCGGTCACTGACGACGGTCAGCATGACACCGGCCGGAATTGCGCTTTGGACCTTCGGAATCTCCTCCCGGATCTTACGGACAACCTCGATCACATTGGCGCCGGGTTGACGCTGGATATCGATGACGACAGCCGGCGTTCCGTTATACCAGCCGCCGGTGCGATCGTTCTCCAGTCCGTCGACGATCCGGGCGACATCGCCGATCGTGACCGGAGAGCCGTTGCGGTAAGCGATAATGATGGGTTTGTATGCGTCGGCTGTCGTGATCTGGTCATTCGCCGCGATCGTGTAAGCCTGCTGCGCGCCGTCAAGCGACCCCTTGGGGCCCGAAACGTTGGCGTTAGCGATCGCGGTCCGCAAGTCCTCCATTGAAATGCCATAGGCGGCGAGCCGTGCGAGATCGGCCTGGACACGCACCGCCGGCTTCAGGCCTCCGAGCACGGAAACGCGGCCAACGCCTGAAATCTGACTGAGGCGCTGGGTCAGGATGGTGTCCGCAATATCGCTCATGGCGCGCAGCGAGACGGTGTCGGACGTCAGGGCGAGCGTCATCACCGGCGCATCGGCGGGATTCACCTTGGCATAAACCGGCGGATACGGCAGGTTCTTTGGCAGTATCCCCGCGGCAGCGTTAATGGCCGCCTGCACATCCTGCGTCGCGCCGTCGATATCCCGGTCCAGATTGAACTGGAGAGAAATTTGACTGAGCCCGAACGAACTTGTCGAAGTCATCGACGACAGCGACGGGATCTGCCCCAGTTGACGTTCCAGCGGCGCTGTCAGTAATGAGGCGACGACATCGGGACTGGCGCCAGGTAGCTGGGTCCTCACTTGCACTGTCGGGAAATCGACTTGCGGCAGCGCGGAGACCGGCAACGCCCAGTAGCCGAGCGCGCCTCCGATCATCAGCGCGATCCCGAGCAATGACGTCGCAATCGGACGACGAATAAACGGTTCCGAGACACCCATGTCTGATCAACTCGTCTGGCAGCGCGGTGCCGTGGGCTCGATTCTCAGCGCCGTACCTGTTGAAAATTATGGTCGAGCCTTCGGTCCGCCGCTAGATGATCCGCTTTTCTGCGCTCCGCTACCCGATTGATTTTGATCTTTCTTGCCTCGCCTGCCGTGACGCTCGCCGTCGCCGCCTCGGCGATCGCCGCGCTTATGCTGCCGCGCCTGCGGAGCGAGATCGGGCGTCGGCGCCTGATCGTTCTGACTGATCGTCACTTTTGCGCCGTCGGAGAGATTGGCAAATCCCGTCGTGACCACGCGATCCGTAAGAGCAATTCCCTTGGCGATCACGGCGTCCTTTTCATCCTGCTGCTGCACCGTCACCGGCTTGGCCGTCACAATGTCGTCGTCGCCGATTACATAGCTGAAGGTTCCGAGCGGACCGCGCTGCACCGCCGACGTCGGTATGACCGTCGCCTGTGATAGCGTTTCAACCTTGATCCGCACGTTGACGAACTGGCCCGGCCAAAGCTGAAAATGCTCATTAGGAAATTTGGCTCTCAGCCTCAACGTGCCGGTTGTCGGATCGACCTGATTATCAATACCGATCAGCTCACCCGTGTCGGCTACGGTCGTGCCGTCGTTTCCGAATACATCAACTTCGATGGCACCCTTGGCCGCTGCCGCATTCACCCGCGTAATCTGCTGTTGCGGAAGACTGAACTGGACGGAGATGGGCTGAAGCTGCGTAATGACGACGAGTCCGGTCGTATCCGTAGCATTGATGATATTGCCGCGATCGACCTGGCGCAGGCCGACGCGGCCGGAAATCGGCGCGACGATCTTGGTAAAGCCGAGCATCGCTTCCGCGTTATCGATCGCGGCCTGATCGGCTCTGACAAGCGCCTCCTGCTGGGCAACGACCGCCCTCTGGGTATCCGCCTGCTGCTTCGAACCGGCATTGGAAATGGCCAGCTGCTCGTAGCGTTTCAGATCGAGATGCATATTGGCCAGTTGCGCTTCGTCCTGGGCCTTCTTCGCGACCGTCTGATCGTACTGGGCCTGATAGATCACGGGATCAATTTCGCCCAGCACATCGCCTTTCTGAACATCTTGACCTTCAGTAAAGTTGACAGCGATCAGCTTGCCGTTGACCTGAGAGCGCACTGTGACGGTGTTCAGCGCCCGAACCGTTCCGACGCCGTCGAGGTAGACCGGCACATCCTGGATTCGCGGCGTCGCAGCCAGTACCGGAATGGCGCGATCGGAATGTTTTCGACCTCCGTCACGCGTCGTTCGCACTAGCGCGGTCCAGCCGAGATAGGCGAGCGCTCCGACGATCAGAAGCGTGATGACGATCCACACGAGACGCCGCCGGCCGCCGGCCGCCACCTCGCCAGGTAACTTTCCAGGCAACCTGTCGCCGGCTACTTTCGCTGTTTCGTCGAGACCCGGTTTAAAGAGCATTACCCGCCCTCTCGATCCTCGGCTCCCAGCCGCCGCCCAGGGCCTGATAAAGGCTCACGATCGCCTGTAACCGTGCAAGCTGCGCTTGCGATAGGACGTCCGCCGCTTGAAACAACGTCGATTGCGTGTTTAGCACGATAATGATGTCGGCGGTGCCAGCATGGAGCTGTTGCTCGGAGAGCTGGAACGCCCTGCGCGAAGCGGCCACCACCTCCCGCTGCCGGCGCAGTCTCTCGGTGGTCTGACGCACAGCAGTCAGCGCGTTGTCGACATCGGCGAACGCCGAAACCACTGTCTTGCGGTAAGTTTGAAGCAGTTCGTCCTGCTTTGCCCGCGTGAGTTCGAAATTGCCGAGGATCCTGCCGCCGTCGAAGATCGGCTGCGTCAGCGAGCCCGCGAGGTTGAAAAATGCGGCCTGGGGCTGAAACAACGCCACCAGCGCCGGACTCTGGTAGCCGCCCTGCGCGGTCAACTGAATGCTCGGAAAAAACTGCGCCCGCGCGCTACCGACATTCGCGGTAGCCGCCGCGAGTTGCGTCTCCTGACGACGGATGTCCGGGCGCTGCGTCAACAACTCGGACGGCAACCCCGGTGTCACCCGTGGTGCGGTAATCTGGTTGAGCGAACCGCCCTTGACCTTCACGCTTTCCGGCGGGCGAGCCACCAACGTCGCGAGCGCGTTGATATTCTGTACAAGCGTCTGTCGAAGTGACGGAACGGCCGCGCGCAGATTCGCCAACACGCTTTCCTGCTGTGCCACGTCGAGGTCGGATCCGGTGCCGGCGCTCAGCCGCTGTTTGAGCGCATCCAGGATACGCGTAGCGCTGGCGATGTTGCGTTCGGCAGTGCGAATGCGATCCTGCGCGGCAAGAACCTGAAAGTAGGCATTCGCGACGCTGGCGAGCGTCGTCAGCGCGATCACATCGCGGTCAAAACGGCTTGCAGTGGCCGTCTCCACCGCGGCCAACATGGCATCGCGATTTTTGCCCCAGAAATCGATTTCATAGCTGGCGGCGCTCAACGTTCCTGCATAGTTCACCACCTCCCGGCCCCGGTTGGTCAGGCCGCTTAAACTCGAACCCGACGTACGGAAATAGGCTTCCTGTCCCCCGACGCTGACGCTCGGCAATAACGCCGCGCCAGCAATCTGGGCTTGCTGATCGGCCTGAATGATCCTCGCCGCCGCCGCTGCGATGTCGAGATTGACGGTCTGGGCCTCTTCCATCAGGCCGGTCAATTCAGGGGAGTGAAAACCACGCCACCAATCGAGCGCCGGCAAGGCGTCGGCCGCGGTCGTACGCGCAGCTTTATACGCCACCGGAATATCCAGCGCGGGATCCGGAATATCCCGGGTTAGAATGCAGCCAGCCGACGCTGCGGCCGCCGCCAACACCGGGAGGAGCATAGCGGAACGCCAAATCCACATCGCGCATCTCTGAGGATCGCCGAAAGCCCTAGCAGGGGAAGCCCTCACACCGGTCCCCCCGGGGAAGGCAGCAGCGGCGATAGGTATGGACGTGAGCTTGCAGCGTCCCAACACCCACCTTTTCTGAAGTAAAGCGACGTGGCCACCGGCAATAGTACTTTCTCTTAGAACCACCCCATTCTAACTGTCCGGACAGACGACGGACAGTGCTGCCGCGCCAAGAACATTAGATGCATTCCACTAGCGTCGCAGCTCTGGTTTTTCAGGAAAGGCCCGATTTTACGGTCTTTCTTGAATCTCCGGCCGACGCGAATCCGACAATCTTACCAAGATTTCATGCGGGTGCCGCGAGGATCTGCCCCGCCTGCCCTAGGGGCTGTTCGGCCTGGAAGGCGTCCCTTACGGGACGCGGCGTGCGCTCACTTGTACCTCCCCCGCCCCTCAACTAGGGTTGTCCCGGAATCCTCCCTCCGCCTAATGAGAATTTTGAATCGCATGAGAATCGATAACGACGTCGTAGAAGCGATCGGCAATACACCCCTTATCAAGTTAAAGCACGCCTCGGAAGCGACGGGATGCACCATTCTCGGCAAGGCCGAGTTCATGAATCCGGGTCAATCCGTCAAGGATCGCGCCGGCAAACAGATGATTCTGGAAGCCGAAAAACGCGGCGATCTCAAGCCGGGCGGTCTCGTGGTCGAAGGGACGGCAGGCAATACCGGCATTGGTCTTGCTATTGTCGCCAGCGCGCGCGGCTATCGCACGATGATTGTGATCCCGGAGACGCAAAGCCGCGAAAAGAAGGACATGCTACGCCTATGCGGAGCCGAACTGGTCGAGGTCCCGGCACTTCCCTACAGCAATCCGAATAACTATCAGCATATCGCAAAGCGTCTCGCCGCCGAACTGCGTAAATCCGAACCCAATGGCGTCCTGTTTGCCGACCAATGGAATAATCTCGACAATCCGAAAGCCCATTACGTTTCCACAGGACCCGAAATCTGGGAGCAGACGGGCGGAAAGGTCGATGGCTTCATTTGTTCGATCGGCACAGGCGGGACGCTTGCCGGAGCAAGCGCTTTCCTGCGGGAAAAAAAGAAGGATATCGTCATCGGCGTCGCGGACCCCCGCGGGGCGGCCATGTATGAGCTATTCAAGAACGGCGTAGCCAAGCCGAGTTCGGGAGGTTCAATCACCGAAGGGATCGGGCTCGGGCGGGTGACGCCGGTGATTGCCGACGCCAAAGTTGACGAAGCCTATCTCATCCCGGACGAGGAGGCCGTTCCGGTGATCTATGATTTGCTGGAACACGAGGGGCTTTGCCTTGGCGGTTCGACCGGCATCAACGTCGCCGGCGCGATTCGTCTCGCGCGCCAGTTGGGGCCCGGCCACACCGTCGTGACGATCCTGTGCGACTCAGGCAACCGCTATCAATCGAAACTTTTCAACCCGGACTTCATGCGCTCCAAGAACCTTCCCGTACCGCAATGGCTCGAGAAACGAAGCACGGTGAAGATTCCGCTCGCTCCGGTTTAAGGCCGCTCCAGGCTTACCGCAGAATCTGGCTTAGGAAGAGCTGGCTTCGCGGGTGTTGCGGGTTGGCGAAGAAACTCGCCGGCGTATTGGATTCAATGATCTGTCCTTCGTCCATGAACACGACGCGGTTAGCGATCTCTTTGGCGAATCCCATTTCGTGCGTAACCACAAGCATGGTCATGCCTTCTTCAGCCAGATCCACCATCGTGTCGAGAACCTCCTTGACCATCTCGGGATCGAGCGCGGACGTAGGCTCATCGAACAGCATGACCTTGGGGTTCATCGTGAGCGCGCGAGCGATCGCCACGCGCTGCTGCTGGCCTCCAGACATCTGTCCAGGATATTTATTGGCCTGGTCAGGTATCTTGACGCGTTCCAGGAACTTCATCGCCGCCGCCTCGGCTTCCTTTTTCGAAGTGTTGCGGACCCAGATGGGAGCGAGCGTGCAGTTTTCGAGTACCGTGAGGTGCGGAAACAGATTGAAGTTCTGAAAGACCATTCCGACTTCGCGCCGCACCTCGTCGACGCGCCGCAGATTGGGGCCCAGCTCAATTTCATCGACGACGATACGCCCTTCCTGAAACTCCTCCAGCGCGTTGATGCAGCGGATCAGCGTCGACTTTCCGGAGCCTGACGGCCCGCAAATGACGATGCGTTCGCCACGGGCGACGTCAAGATCAATGTCCCGCAGCACATGAAAACTGCCGAACCACTTGTTGAGACCGATGATGGAAACGATGGCGTCCGCATCTTTCATTGGTATTCCCAAAACTCAGTTTCGCCGATGTGCGTTCAGTCGATGCTCCACGAACAGGGAATATCGCGACATGCTGAAGCAGAATGCGAAGTAGATGAGTCCGGTGAATGCGAACCCGGTGAACAGCGTGGTGGGAGTCGCCCATGCGGGATCCGCGAACGAAGCCCGCAAGATCCCGAGCAGATCGAACAACGCAACGATCGAGACCAGCGAGGTATCCTTGAACAGCGCGATAAAGCTGTTGACCAGTCCGGGGATGACATTCCGCACCGCCTGCGGCATCACGATCAGGCCGGTGGTCTTCCAATAGGACAGGCCAAGCGCATGAGCGGCTTCCGCTTGTCCGCTCGGGATCGCCGCGAGACCGCCGCGAATAACCTCTGCATTATACGCCCCTGCGAACAGAGCTATGCCGATCAGGACCCGAACCAGCCCATCGATGGTAAAGTTTCCGGGAAGAAAGAGCGGCAGCATGTAGGTCGCGAAGAACAGTACGGTGATCAGGGGGACGCCGCGCCAGAATTCGATGAAGGCGATCGAAAATATCCGGATCAGCGGAAGCGTGGAGCGCCGTCCCAAAGCCAGCGCAATTCCGATCGGTATCGACGATACGATGCCGGTCACCGACACCACCAACGTCACCAGCAAGCCACCCCAGAGACGGGTATCGACAACCGGAAGTCCGCCGCGATCGAGATGCATGACCGCGATAATCAAGCCCATGCCGACAAACGTCGTCAGGCTCGTGAACAACGTGCGCCAGCCTCCGCGAAATCCGCCGCTCAACAGGAAGAGCAGCAGCGAAACGATCGCAGCAGTGCAACCAAAATCGTACCAGACCGGTTGACCGGAATCCTGAAGCCGATCCCGGAGCGACATCACCGGCGACGCCAGCAAGTTCAGCCCGTCTCCGATCGACGCAACGGCGTTTCCCAGCAGTCGCAAGATCGAACCGAATTCGCCTGCCTCCCCAGACGCGGCGAATTGCCGTCCAGCGTCGCCAACGCTGTCAGCCAGGCTGGACAGAAGCTCGGCGGTCCAGCTCACGCCAAATCCGGTGATACCTCCGCCATGCAGCAGAAAAAATGCCGCGACCGGAAAAGCGACAAAGAACAAACCGGCATTGAGACGTTTGGCAGGCAACCGTGGAATGAGAAGCGGCAGCAACAAGACAGCGGCCAGCAGGAACGTCAGATTGACCCGCCACCGTTCGGGTTCCGGGTAAAAGCCGTAAATGAACTGGGTAATCTTCGCCTGGACGAAGGGCCAGCACGCCCCGATTGATTGACTCGCATCGGCTGCCAGACACGACGTTCGGTTCTGACCCTCCCAGACCGCATCCACGAAGAAAAACCGAACCGCCGGAACAAGAAACAGCCATAGCAGCGCAGCTCCCACCACCGTAAGCAGCGCGTTGCTCGGGGAGCTGAACAGACGGATCCCAAGAAGGCGGACCAGGCTCGTCGTCCTGACGGGTGCACGTCGCTCCGGAACGAGAGCGACGCGTACGAACGATGGCGCCGGCCGAGCGGTCATGCACCCACGCTCCGTGCGATGCGCCAGGAGTAGACGCTCATGATCCCGCTGGTCACCAGCGAGATCAGCAGATACACGCCCATCGTGATCGCGACGATCTCGATGGCTTGTCCGGTCTGGCTGAGCGTCGTCCCGGCGAACACCGAAAACAGGTCCGGATATCCGATTGCCACAGCCAACGAGGAATTTTTGGTGAGGTTGAGGTACTGGTTCGTCAGCGGCGGC
>NZ_CH672419.1:52849-130609 GCF_000152905.1 Nitrobacter sp. Nb-311A | reverse complement strand
TTGCCGAGGGTTTCCTTGAGCTTTTCGATCACATGCCGCGGCGTCGGCAGGTCCGGGTTGCCCATACCAAGGTCGATGATATCGGCTCCGGCGTTCCGTGCAGCCGCCTTGGCGCGATTGATCTGTTCGAACACATAAGGCGGCAGACGGCGGATGCGATAAAACTCTTCCATAGTCCTGGCTCCCAGGCCGGATTGACGAGGATCGTCCATTGCCTCGATGAAGTCGACGAAACGTCAGCAAAAAATGTGTATATTCAAAAGCTTGGTATATTCAAGCGCCTGCTCGCCGACGCTAAGGTTTAACCTTTCAGGCGCAATCTTCTGCTTGGATCAGCTCTTTTAACATGGACATGATGCTCTGCCATCACTTCGCGTGTTTGACGGCCGCTCCCACGTTTATCTGCGATCCGAGTTCTGGGCGGCGTGGGCCTGGCGGTCGCGCGCGTCGATCAGTTCCTTTTCGATCCTCGCCTGCTCGGCATGATCCATCGCCACCTGATCTCTTGGGGCGGGAATGTCATGCACCGCGGGATAGGACGATCCGTCATGGGACCGTTCCGGAGCATCCGACGGAGCCTCGAAGGGTAAATCCGCAATCGAGGTGGAGCAGCCTCCGAGCGCCAGCGACATCAGCGCCAATGCGGCGGCGCAGGCAGTCAGGGAGCCTGCCTTTCCGCTGGTCGGGCGTTGCGATGTCATCATCACGAATGCTGACATCGTTGGCCGAACTGCGCTGGTATTTGGTTGTTTCATCAATCTGATCGCAGGCGAAAACCATTATCGCTTCCGAGGAAGCTGCGGCCATCACAATCGAGTCATCACGGCCCATCTATGGCGGGATCAAGAAGTCTTGTCGCACCGCACCACATCGAATCGGGCGACAGTCCCCAGATTATGTCATGATCCATGCCCGCCATTGGCAACCTGCGTGACGGAAAATGATGAATAAGCTCTCAGATGCATCCATGAGCGAGGTATCCACCGAGACCGAGCCGACGACGGGATTCAACTCCGACGCATTCGCGATGAACCTCGCGAATGCGATGGAAAACGGTGGCAGGGCGCTGGCCGCGTATCTCAAAGCTCGTGAGCACAACCCGACCCCCGATAATCCGCCAACCGAGTTCGCCGAGTTGATCAAGACACTCAGCCGGGTCTTTCAATACTGGTTGTCGGACCAGACACGCGCCGCCGAATTACGGGCCAGGCTCGGCGAGTCCTATCTGGAACTCTGGGGCTATGCCGTGCGCCGCCTGGCTGGCGAAGAAGTCAAGCCCGCCATCGAGCCGGAACCGCGCGACAAACGCTTCGCCGATCCGGAATGGCGCTCGAACCTGCTCTTCGACTTCCTGATGCAGGCGTATCTGCTGACGACTAAATGGGCGAACGACCTGGTGCGCGAGGCCCATGGCCTCGATCCACATACCCGCAAGAAGGCCGAGTTCTATATTACACAGCTCACCAACGCGGCCGCGCCGTCCAATTTCGTGATGACCAATCCCGAAGTACTCCGTGAAACTTTCGCCTCCAACGCCGACAATCTGGCACGCGGCATGAAGATGCTGGCGGAAGACATCGAAGCCGGGAGAGGCGTGCTGCGCATCCGCCAATCTGACTCCGCCGGTCTCGCGGTCGGCGTCAACCTGGCGACGACGCCGGGCAAGGTGATCTATCAGAACGAACTGATGCAACTGATCCAGTATTCACCGAGCACGGAGAAGGTGTTGCGGACGCCGTTGCTGATCGTGCCGCCATGGATCAACAAATTCTACATCCTCGATCTCAAGCCGGAGAAATCCTACATAAAGTGGTGCGTGGACCAGGGCATTACCGTGTTCGTGATCTCCTGGGTCAATCCCGACGGACGGCTCGGGGAAAAGACCTTCGAGGACTACATGAAGGAAGGGCCGCTGGCCGCGATGGATGTCATCGAAACGGCCACCGGAGAGACGAAGGTGCATACCGCTGGCTACTGCGTCGGCGGCACCCTGCTTGCCGCCACGTTGGCATGGCTTGCGAACAAGCGGCGGCCGCGCGTGAGGTCGGCGACCTTCTTCGCCGCTCAGGTGGACTTCACTCATGCCGGCGATTTACTGGTATTCGCTGACGAGGATCAGATCTCCGCGCTCGAACGCGACATGAAGCGATCCGGCGTGCTGGAAGGCAGCAAGATGGCGATGACCTTCAACATGCTGCGTTCCAACGACCTGATCTGGTCCTACGTCATCAGCAGTTATCTCAAGGGTAAGACACCGCCCGCCTTCGATCTTCTGCACTGGAACTCAGACGCCACGCGGATGCCGGCTGCCAACCATTCGTTTTATTTGCGCAACTGCTATCTCGAGAACCGACTTTCCACCGGCTCGATGGTGCTCGACAATACTTTGCTCGACCTTTCGAAGGTCAAGGTGCCCGTCTATGCACTCGCCACCCGCGACGATCACATCGCGCCTGCGGAATCCGTATTATACGGCTGCCGCTTCTTTGGCGGACCGGTACGCTTCGTGCTGTCGGGATCTGGCCACATCGCAGGTGTGATCAATCCACCCGCGCGCGGTAAATACCAGTACTGGACCAACGACAAGATCCGCAACAAGACTCTCGCCCAGTGGATGGAGGGCGCGGAGGAACACAAGGGCTCGTGGTGGCCGGACTGGCTGACATGGCTGCGAAACATCGATGGCAAGGAGGTCGCGGCACGCAAAGTCGGAACCGGTGCACTGCCGCCGATCGAGGACGCGCCGGGCAGCTATGTCCGCGTGCGCGCGTGAGTCGAGAGTCTTTTGCCGCTTCACGGAAACGGTGAAAACCTGTCTTCTTGACGCGGTTTCTTCACGCGAACCGGATTCCCATCCTCGGATCAAGCCGAGGACATGCCTTATTCGAAAACGCTATAGGGCACGTACTTCATTAAGCTCCCAAGCATAGTAAAAGCACGAATTTATGCTGATTAGCTCGACTTCTGCGCCAACACCGCATCAAGTTCGGGGAGCAGGACGATACCGTCCTGATCGCTACCTGACGAGTGCACGACAAGCCATTTGCATGGCGCTCCGCTCTCATTGCTTGGAGCATGCGGAACATCCGCGGGCATATAGACCTGATCCTCAGGCTTGACGACGAGGCGATGCTCAAGCTTGTCGCCATAATAGACAGCGCATTCACCTTCCAAAAGGTAAGCAATGGTCTCGATATCCTTGTGGTAATGGACCTTTGCCTTGGCGCCCGGAGGCATTGGCAGCACATTCAGACAAACTTGTTTTGCTCCGGCGGTCTCCTTCGATACGCCGGCTCCGTAAGTAAAGCCCTGCTTGCCGACATAGGTCTTGCCGGGCTCAATCACTCTCACCGCGTCTGATGATCCTGACATTTGCAATCTCCCACAAGCCAATCGACTGAACGTAGACTACCACAAAATCCGAAACCATTCGCAGGCAGGCCGGACGGACTTGGGTCCCGATTCCGAAAGTCACATACCCTTGCAGCAACCTTTGATGCGAACTTCGGAATCAACGGGACATGAATTGAGTCGGCGCCTAGTCCAGTCCCTCGTCCCTCAGCCCGAGCATCAGCCGCATGTTCTGCACCGCCGCGCCGGATGCGCCCTTGCCCAGATTGTCGAGCCGCGCGACCAGGACGGCCTGCCGATGTTTATCGCTGGCGAAAACATGGAGTTCGAGCCTGTTGCTCCCGTTGAGCGCCTCCGGCTCGATGCGCCCACTTTTCGCAGCAGCGTTGTCGAGCGGCATCACCGAGACATAGGTGCTGCCCGCATAACGCTCCGCCAGCGCGGCATGAAGCGCGGCGCCGTCAGGCTGTCCCGGCAGCGTATCGAGATGCAGCGGAATCGACACCAGCATGCCCTGCCGATAATCTCCGACCGACGGCGCGAAAATCGGCCGCCGCGTCAGGTTCGCGTACTTCTGCGTTTCCGGCAGATGCTTGTGCTCGAAGCCAAGCCCGTAAAGCTCGAACGCCGGCGCGGTGCCCTTCTCGAAACTCTCGATCATGGACTTGCCGCCGCCGGAATAGCCGCTCACCGCGTTGATGGTTACGGGATAGTCCGGCGGGATCAAACCGGCATCGGTCAGCGGCCGCAGCAAGGCGATCGATCCGGTCGGATAGCAGCCGGGGTTCGCGACCTTGCGCGCCGCCCTGATCCTATCCGCCTGATCCGATGTCAGCTCCGGAAAACCGTAGGTCCAGTCCGGCGCGATACGGAACGCCGTCGAGGCGTCCAGCACTTTCGGCGCGTGAGCGCCCATATCGTCGATCAATGCGACGGTGTCCTTCGCCGCATCGTCGGGCAGGCACAGGATCACCAGATCGACTTCCGCCATGAGCGCGCGCTTGGCGGCGGGATCCTTCCGCTTGTCGTCGGTGAGGCTCTTGACGTTGACGTCGCCCTGCCGATCTAACCGTTGACGGATTTCAAGGCCAGTCGTTCCCGACGCGCCATCGACGAACACCGTCGGTCTGCCTACTGTGTCGCCGCTTGAAGCGGTGCTTTTCGTCCTGATGTCTGCGCCGGTCATGACATTATCCTTGCGTCCGCGAGCGCGGACGCGGCTTGTAACCCAGTTGTGGCGGTTGCGCGACGGTTTCTATCGACCTTCGGGGGAAATGCATTTCGGAACAGTCAAATTGCCCGCCAGAGCCACTGAACGAACTGCGATGTCAGGTCGCCGAACAATAGCAACACTGCTGACCAGATCAGTGCAGACGTCCAGTTGGCGAACTGAAATCGCAGGGACGGCATTTCAAAAATACCGGCGGCAAGAGGCACGGTCGCGCGCAACGGTCCGAAGAATCGTCCGATATAAATCGATGGGATACCCCATTTCTCGACGAAGGCCACGCCACGGGGCAAAAGGCGCGGATGCCGTGACAGTGGCCAGATCGAAGCGACCCGGTCCTTAAAGGTGAATCCGATCCAGTAGGACAGCCAATCGCCAAGCGCCGCGCCAACCCCCCCGGCCAACCACACCGGCCAGAAGTTGATCTGTCCCGGTCCCATCATCGCTCCGATCGCAACCAGTATCCCCCAGGCGGGGATCAGCAGCGAGACGAAAGCGATCGACTCACCGAAGGCGAGCAGCAGCACGACGGGAGCGGCCCAAATCTGATGGTCGCGCACGAAGTCGACCAGGCTGCGTGCGAGATCTTCCATTCCAAAATGCCTTTTGCCATCTCCTCACCGGCGGGGTTATTTGAGCCTCTACGGCGATGCAAAGCTATCGGGACCAGCTAAACTAGCCTCACGCGAAACTTTCAAGTCACAAAGACTTGGATACTGGACTTGGATATTGCGGCCGCTCGCCGGCGTCATCGTGTTTTGGGGAAACGAGGGCAACATATGGTCGGATCGCTGATGATGTGCGTGAGCGTCGTCCTTCTGTTGATTGGCATGACGGGCGGAATGGCCATGGGAATCGAGCAAAACTTTACCCTCGCGCCTGCCCACGCCCATCTCAATCTTGTTGGCGGCGTTCTGCTGTTCCTGTTCGGCCTTTTCTATCGGCTGGTCCCGTCGGCGGGAAAAAGCATGCTCGCCCGGATTCAGGGCGGGCTTCATATCCTTGCAGCATCTTGTTGCCGGTCGGAATCGCCTTGGTGCTACTGCGCGGCAGCGCATATATGGCAGTGCCCGTAGCTGGCTCGCTGATCGTGCTGGCTGCCACGGTACTCTTTGCGATCGTCGTGTTCCGCACCAGGGCGGCCTGATTCTGCGGCGCGATCACATCGTAGGAAACAGGGACGATGGGCGATAGTCACATTTCCAGCCGCATCCGTGGCATAGTCAGGACAACCCGATTCCCCCGCCCGCCCCGCGTGCAATTCTTGAAGAATTATGCCCAAATCACTGAAACAGAATACAAAAGTGAAATCCTCCAACGATCTATTCTCCGCTTCCAAGGCTAAAGGCCACCCCCCCGCCCGCGCCTCGGGAGCCGAGACCGGCTACACCGCTGCCGACATCGAGGTGCTGGAGGGGCTTGAACCGGTCCGCCGGCGCCCGGGAATGTACATCGGCGGCACCGACGAGAAGGCGCTGCACCACCTGTTCGCGGAGGTGATCGACAACGCCATGGATGAGGCACTGGCTGGCCACGCGACCTTTATCGTGGTGGAACTTGCCACCGACGGGTTTCTCACCGTCACCGACAACGGTCGCGGCATCCCGGTCGATCCGCACCCCAAGTTCCCGAAGAAGTCGGCGCTCGAAGTCATCATGTGCACGCTGCATTCGGGCGGCAAGTTCGACTCCAAGGTCTATGAGACCTCAGGCGGCCTGCACGGCGTCGGCGTCTCGGTGGTCAACGCCCTCTCCTCGCGCCTTGAGGTGGAAGTGGCGCGCAGCCAGAATCTCTACAAGATGACCTTCGAGCGCGGTCACCCCAAGGGCAAGCTCGAAGACCTGGGCAGAATAGCCAACCGCCGCGGCACCACCATTCGTTTCAAGCCGGATACCGAAATTTTTGGTGCGAAGGCCGCGTTCAAGCCGCAGCGTCTGTTCAAGATGACGCGCTCGAAGGCGTATCTGTTCGGCGGCGTTGAAATCCGCTGGCGTTGCGCGCCGGAGTTGCTCAAGGGACTTGATGATATCCCGGCGGAAGCAACCTTCCACTTCCCGGGCGGTCTGAAAGACTATCTCGCAGCCGCGATCCACAAGGACACATTGGTGCATCCTGACATCTTCTCGGGCAAGTCCGGGCGCAACGGCGCGCACGGCGCCTGCGAATGGGCAGTGGCGTGGACCGCTGACGCCGATGGTTTCCTGTCCTCCTACTGCAACACAGTGCCGACGCCTGATGGTGGCACTCATGAGTCAGGTTTGCGTAGCGCGCTGCTGCGTGGGCTCAAGGATCATGCCGAACGCGTCGGTTACGGCAAGCGCGCGGCCTCCATCACCTCCGAGGACGTCATGGTCGGTGCCGCCGTGATGCTGAGCGTGTTCGTACGCGAACCGGAGTTTCAGGGCCAGACCAAGGACCGCCTCGCTACCTCTGAGGCCTCGCGGATCGTCGAGCAGGCGATCAAGGATCCGTTCGATCATTGGTTGTCCGGCAATCCGGTACAGGCCAACAAGCTGCTCGATTTCGTGATCGAGCGCGCGGACGAACGGTTGCGCCGCCGCGCCGAGAAGGAAACCTCGCGCAAGAGCGCCGTGAAGAAACTGCGCCTGCCCGGCAAGCTTGCCGACTGCACCAACACCGCCACCGAAGGTTCGGAACTGTTCATCGTCGAAGGCGATTCAGCCGGCGGTAGCGCGAAGCAGGCGCGCGATCGCAAGACTCAGGCTGTGCTGCCCTTGCGTGGGAAAATCCTGAACGTCGCGTCTGCGACGCGGGACAAGGTCACCGCCAACGCCCAGTTGGCTGACTTAATTCAGGCGCTGGGCTGCGGCACCGGGACCAATTATCGCGAGGAGGACCTCCGCTATTCACGCGTCATCATCATGACCGACGCCGACGTCGATGGCGCTCACATCGCCTCTCTGCTTATCACCTTCTTCTATCGGCAGATGCCCCGCCTGATCGATGAGGGTCACCTTTACCTCGCGGTGCCCCCGCTCTATCGCCTCACCCACGGCAGCAAGACGGTGTACGCCCGCGACGACGCTGACAAGGACGCGCTGCTCAAGAGCGAGTTCAACGCCAACGCCAAGGTCGATGTCGGCCGCTTCAAGGGGTTGGGCGAAATGATGCCGGCGCAGCTAAAAGAAACTACCATGGATCCGGCGAAACGCACGATGTTGCGGGTGATGCTGCTGGCGGACGATCGCGAGGATACGGCAGATTCGGTCGAGCGCTTGATGGGCACCAAGGCGGAGGCACGCTTCGCCTTCATCTCCGATAAGGCGGAATTCGCCAGTGAGGATATGCTGGACGTTTAAGCATTATCACGGGGTGCGTCTATCTGAAGCATGAGCCAAGTAGTTGACTGGATTCCAGCACCAAGTTGCGGTCATAATCACGGATGACTTCAACGGCAGGGAGGCTAGGATAATGAGTTCGACCGTGATTCCCGCGATGCGTTATCGCGATCCGCACAAAATGATCGATTGGCTGTGCGAGACCTTCGGCTTTATTCGCAAAGCCGTTCATGACGACGGCAACGGCGGTGTTGTCCATGCCGAACTGTCGCTAGGCGATGGCATGATCATGTTGGGCTCGGCGCGCGACGACGATTTTGCCAAGGTTCAAAAGCCGGCCACGACCAATCACCTGGTGACTCAGAGCGCCTACATCGTGGTGCCGGATGCCGACGCCGTCTATGCCAAAGCCAAGGCAAACGGCGCCGCCATCATCCTCGACCTTTCCGACAAGGACCATGGCGGACGGGACTTCACCTGCCGCGATCCCGAGGGTCAGGTCTGGAGCGTCGGCACCTATAATCCATGGGTTGGTTGAGCGCTGAAGACCGGACTCTATACCTCTCGCAAACAAGAAGTGGACGGGTTCGCTCAACGCAAGATCGGAAGATCCATTTTTGCCCGAGCCTGCGATAAGAAAGGCCGCCATTCCCTTTAACGGCACGGCGGTGATCTAACTTCCGGCGGGACCACCTCCTTTGAGCGTACATGCTCGGGGCGAACGCCAACCGCGAGGAAGCGCGCGGTGAGGCCCTGCAACCACGGCACCGCGTTGACGATGCGCGCGAACGGCGGCGGCTTTAGCGGCTCGTTGTCCGGCTTGAGCGCCGCGCTGACGATGTTGTTTTGAACGATCACCTGCATGGCTTGCGTGATGCGCATCGGAAATTCGCGACGGCGTTGAACCTCAACGAGATCCTGCTCGCTCACGGCCCCGTGCTCGAGTTTCACCGCCAGACAATTAGCGGCTGCCACTGCATCCTGAACCGCGATGTTAACGCCGACGCCGCCGACCGGCGACATGGCGTGCGCCGCATCGCCGATGCAGAGCAGACCCGGCCGTGTCCACTGCTTGAGACGGTTGACGGCGACGGTAAGCAGCTTGACGTCGTCCCAGGTTTTGACGTCGGCGACGCCTGGCTTCAGCATGGGCGCAAGCGAGACGACATCCGAGCGAAACGACTCGAGGCCCCTCGCCTTCACGGCATCATATTGTCCCTTGGGAATGACATAGGCGCATTGCCAATAGGTGCCGCGATCCAGCGTCACCATCATTTTCCCTGCCTCGATGCGCGCGAGGATCCTTTCCGTTTCGACGGATTTTCCGGCGCGAAACCAGAGCACATCCATCGGCGCACCGATTTCCTCCACTTCGAGGCCCGCGCTTGCCCTGATGATGGAATGCCGGCCGTCGCAGCCGACCGTAAGGTCGGCCATGATCGTGAAGACGCCGCTGCCGTCCGTTGCATGAACGCCAATCACCATGTCGCCGTTACGTACAAGGCCCGTTGCCTCGGTCCCCATCATCAACGTGAAATTCGGATATCGACGTCCCTTCTCCCGCAGAAAATCCAGGAAATCCCACTGCGGCATAAAGGCTATAAAAGGATATTTTGCGCCGGTGCGGCTAATGTCGGCGATCCGAAGGCGGGTCTTGCCGAAATAGCCGTCGAGTTTTTGCAGCTTGTCATGAGGGACTTTCAGGAAGTCGTCTATCAAGCCCAGCTCGTCCATCACCTGCATGGTCGAGGGATGAACGGTGTCGCCGCGGAAATCGCGAAAGAAGTCCCTATGCTTTTCGAGCACGACAACGTCGACTCCGGCGCGCGCGAGCAGGTAGCCGAGCATCATGCCTGCGGGTCCGCCGCCGACGATGCAGCAGCGCGTGGATATTGAGCGCTGTTTGCGCGAGCTGGCTGCATCCATCGGCGGAGTCCTTCGAACCGAAAAATCAGCGCCGGAAACTTTTGATCTCCGATACGCTGCCGTCGCGATAGGTCAACTCAACGGATACGGCTTTCGTTGCAGGCGGCAATTTCAAATATGGCGTGGCATCGCTTGGAATCGCGACGGGATCACGCGGGTCACAGGGGGGCATCTTGAGCGCTCGATCCGGCACCGAGGAGTCGATACCGATTTTCACTTCGCGGATCGCGCAGCGATAGGATATCAGGTGAGTGTAATAAACCAGCAGCCCGTTGAACTGGCGAAACGACAGCCAGCTTGTCGCGGTCATGTCGAGGATTTTTCGCTGATCGCGGATCAACGCGGCTTCCGGATCGAACCGGATGGGAAACGGTCCCTTCATCTCGCCGTTGGCGTCGACGTAGCGCATCTGGATTATCGCGGCCGGCGCGTCGGCGGCAAGCTCGATCGCGGGATTGGGCATGCGCTTGCGGGTTCGCGAATCGAGCGTGTCGAGAAAGCCGGTTTCCCTGAACTCGCCGCTGTCACCCATGCGCCAGGAGATTCCGAGCGCGGGATCGGCAATGGAGAACACCACGGTCCACCCGCCGTTGTGGCGCGAGAAATTCGCGATCGGCGCGTTGACGGCTTCGTTGGATGGCGGCTTGAGAGGTGCGACGGGCAACGCCGCAACCTGCACAGCCTCGGCGCGTGCTGATGGCGGCTCCGCTTTGGCTGGACCGTTCAGAAAGACATCATCGACCATCTGGTCAAAATAGACAGGCACTTGCTTGTGCCGCACTGTCTCAGCCATTTCGCTGACAACGCGGCGGGTTCGCTGCGCCACCCGCACCATGTTCTCTCCGGGTTGCAGCAATTCCTTGGCGAAGATGCGAGTGAAAACCGAATTCGGATTGCTGTCATTGTCCGACAGGCGATCGAGCGCGGTCTGACGCGGGCCGGCTGAAAACACCGAGAACACACCCTCCGGCAATTCGATCATCGGCGCCAGTCCCGCGCCGCCCGCGACCGCGCGGGTGCCCTTGCGTTCGAACGGATTATTGCGGCAGGCATCGAGCACGAGGATCGAAGTGCGGGCCTTTCTATTCTGCAGTCGCTCGACGATGCGGTCGGCAAGGATCGAGGCGTCGCGCACCAACTCCTCCTGTCCTTCGGTGGCGGCTGGAACGTCGGTCGGCAACAGATAGTTTTGTCCCGCGATTTCGAAGCCATGACCGGCGTAGAAGAAGAAAACGGTGTCGCCAGCTTCAATCTGCCGATCGAACGCCAGCAGTGTCTGGCTGAAGTCCTGACGGGTCTGGTTTTCCGCAACCATCACGCTGAAGCCGAGTTGCCTCAACGTATCGCCCATGGTTCGGGCGTCGTTGACGGCCTTCTGAAGTCTTGGGACATTCCTATAGTCATTGTTGCCGATGACCAGCGCCACGCGCTTGGCAGCCTGCGCAGAGCCTGCCAGCATCGCCAGCGCGCCCACGATCCCCCATAAGACCACGCGCCCGACCGAAGTGCCCCTCATTCCAAACCTTCCCATATCCCGTGTTTCAGCGATCACCGCGCGCAAATTGGATTATGCCATAGTCGGTCAGAAATCGTTCGCGGTTCATCCGGGCTGCCGGCGGCGCCACCGACCGGAAAAGGCCCACCCGCCGAGAATCCCCGCCCGAATGATGCAAGAACATTGAGGTTTTCGGCATTTCCGCTATTTCTGCATTGACTTTGGCCGGTTCGCCCTTATGTTCCGGTCAACGCGGCCCGGGCCCGAATACGATTCCCGGTGAGCCGTTCGTCAGCGTAAGTCAGAGCCCCCTTCGCTTTTAGAGCACGCCGTTAAGGGGTTGAGCGCGACAGCCTTTTACCTTCGATTCCGGACGGCGGTTTCGACCAGAGGCTCAATGTCTTTTTCCCATCTCGGTTTGTCCGACAAGGTGCTCGCCGCCGTTGCTGCTGCAGGCTATACTTCTCCCACTCCCATTCAGGATCAGGCTATACCCCACGTGCTGGCACGCCGCGATGTCCTTGGCATTGCTCAGACCGGTACCGGCAAGACCGCCGCCTTCGTCCTGCCCATGCTTACATTGCTAGAGAAAGGTCGTGCCCGGGCGCGAATGCCCCGCACCCTGATCCTTGAGCCGACGCGCGAACTCGCTGCCCAGGTGAAGGAACAATTCGACAAGTATGGCGCTGGCCAGAAGCTCAACGTGGCGCTCCTGATCGGTGGTGTTTCCTTCGGCGATCAGGATTTGAAGCTGACGCGCGGCGTCGATGTGCTGATCGCAACTCCGGGCCGCCTGCTTGATCACACCGAACGCGGCGGGCTGCTGCTCACGGGCGTCGAACTCCTGGTGATCGATGAAGCCGACCGGATGCTGGATATGGGCTTCATTCCCGACATCGAACGCATCTGCAAGTTGGTGCCCTTCACGCGGCAGACCCTTTTCTTCACCGCGACGATGCCGAATGAGATTCGCCGCGTCACGGATGCCTTTCTGCATAATCCTCAGAGGATCGAGGTCTCCAGGCCAGCAACCACGGCGGCGACCGTGACGCAATCGCAGGTCAGTTGCAGCCGCGAACCGCACGAAAAGCGGGAGCTGCTGCGCCACCTGCTGCGCGAAGCCAAGGAACTCAAAAACGCAATCATTTTTTGCAACCGCAAACGCGACGTCGCGATCGTTTATAAATCGCTCCAGAAGCATGGCTTCAGCGTCGGCGCCCTTCACGGCGATATGGATCAGTCGGCGCGAACCGCTTCACTCGATCAATTCCGCAAGGGTGAACTGCCGCTACTTGTCGCTTCTGACGTGGCCGCCCGCGGTCTAGACATTCCCGAAGTCAGCCACGTCCTCAACTTCGATGTCCCTCACCATCCCGACGACTACGTGCATCGTATCGGCCGCACCGGCCGCGCCGGTCGCACCGGCACAGCAATCACGATCGTCTGTCCTGCGGATTTCAAATCACTCGCAGCCATCGAGAAGCTGACCGGTCAGCCTATCCCCAAGGCAGAGCTTTCCGGCTATGACGCTAACGCGGACGAAGCAGTCGCAGAAGCCGGCGCGCCTGCAAAGGCTGGCGGAAGACCTTCGCGATCTCGGCACACACACGAGAAGAGCGGCGAGAGCCACGCGCGCGGCGCAAAGCGCGAAGGCCGCAAACCGCGCCGTTCCGGTGGTGACCGCCAGAGACATGAGGCGCCTGCTGCGACGGCTGCGGCATCCATGGCCGTGCCGCCGCCTTCAATCGGACGCATCCCAGCACCACGACGGGAAGTGATCTCCGAGCCGGGAGACCATTCACACCTGCCGGCGTTTCTGCTTCGCCCGATCCGCGCCCGCGGCTGAGGCTTTCGGCCGGCGCGGTTCTTCACCGGCCGGCTCGTTGAAAACGCCTTTTTACCACGCGTAAACTCCCTGCTGCTAACTTCAATCGATTAGTACGTTGATATTTTACCGTTCGGAACGACGATCGCGCGAATCGTCAGCAGGGCTACATCAGTGGTTGAGCGAGACGAACACGAACGCACCATGGCATTTGCCGAGGTGGCACTCGGCCAGATCCGATCACTGCGCCAAGCCGCGGTCCCACGCAACTACGAAGTCTGGTACGTCTACGCTGCCGGATATAACTGCTCCCTCAACAGGATCATTAACGAGATGCTGGCGCGCAACGGCACGCTCAGCGACGCTGACCTCGAGCATATCTACGATACCTATCTTTCTCCGATCAGGACTACCGAACACATCGACAAAGTCGGTGCGCGCGTGATCAACGAAATCGACCAGGTGATGGTTCTCATCACCGGTGCGCGCAGCATGACGGCTGGTTTCGGAGACAGCCTGAAGGATGCAGCCGAGAAACTCGACGCGGCTGATAGCCACAAGCAGATCAAGTCGGTTATCCAAGCACTGATGAAATCCACCCGAGAGATGCAGGACGCCAATAAGGCGCTGGAAGATCGGCTGGAGCTTTCGAAGACCGAGATCCACAATCTGCAGCACAGTCTTGAGGCCATCAGAGCCGAGAGCATGACAGATCCGCTCACCGGTCTCGGCAACCGTAAGTATTTCGATCGAGCCGTGGCGGATGCCGTCGCGCTGGCGGCGAGCGAAGGCGAACCGCTGTCGCTTCTGATGTTCGACATCGACCACTTCAAGTCTTTCAACGATAATTACGGACACCTGACCGGCGACCAGGTCCTGCGGTTGGTGGCGATGTCATTGAAGCAGAACATCAAGGGGCAGGACATCACCGCGCGCTACGGCGGTGAAGAATTTGCGGTCGTGCTGCCAAGCACCGCGCTGAAGCAGGCGCTGACGGTCGCGGATCATGTTCGTCGCGCCGTGATGGCCAAGGAACTGAAGAAAAAATCGACAGGCGAGATCCTGGGCCGCGTCACCATCTCGATCGGCGTCTCGATGCTTCGCCCCGGCGACACCCCGGACTCACTGATGGAGCGAGCCGACGCCTGTCTGTACGCAGCCAAGCGCAGCGGTCGCAACCGTGCCGTCTGCGAGACCGATCCCGAATACTTCAATGACGCCGCGATTCGCGTGGCCTGACGCGCCCCATTCGCTCGAAACGCTACAGCGAAACGACGCCGCTCTTCGAACGGGCTATGCCGCATTTTCTTGGCGCGAACCGGTTTCCACTTTGCGCTGACGCCGCGGCCCTTCGGGTCGGGATCATGCTCTATCCGTCGACTTTGGCGGGCGTGAGCTGCACGGATTCACCGCACCCGCAGGCTGAAACCTGGTTGGGGTTGTTGAAGACGAACTGGGCTTGCATCTTCTCAGCCTTGTAGTCCATCTCGGTGCCGAGCAGATACAGCACTGCTTTGGGGTCGACCAGAATCTTGACGCCCTTGTCCTCAACCACCTCGTCCGTCGGTCTGATATCGTGGGCGTATTCTACCGTGTAGGATTGACCCGCGCAGCCGCCGTTCTTGATGCCGACCCGAAGGCCGACGATCTCCGAATCGGCGCGCGCGGCAAGTTCCTTGACCCGAGCCGCGGCGGCGTCAGTCAGCCGCATGACCTGTGGACGCGGCCGGGGTTTAGGTTTGGCTGCTGGTGTGCTTGGCGTCATGTCTGTCATCTGGTCAATCCTGACGGCAAATCAAGCCCGATCATAGCATCGGAGCGCGTGTGTAAAAGTCACCACATATTGAGAACAGCGCGAGCCTCGTCGGTCATCCGATCGGGCATCCACTGGGGTTCCCAGACGATGCTGACATTGACCACCCCGACGCCGGGAACGCTCGCGACGGCGTTCTCAACCATGGTCGGCAGTTCGGCCGCCGATGGACAGTTCGGCGACGTCAGCGTCATCTCGATGTCGACGGCGCGATCGTCCTTGATATCGACCTTGTAGATCAGGCCGAGTTCATAAATGTCCGCCGGAATTTCCGGGTCGAACACGGTTTTCAACGCGGCCACGATTCCCGTGCCCATGCGCTCGGTTTCTTCCGCGGAGAGCGCGGAGCTGGTCTGCATGTGACAGGTCTTGTTTACAACCAGTTCGGCAGTGTCGCTCATGAGAACAACTCCCGTGCCTTGATCAGCGCTTGCGCCAGATGATCGACTTCCTCGCGCGTATTATACATGCCGAACGAAGCGCGGCAGGTCGCCGAAACGTTGAAACGCTCTAAAAGCGGCATCACGCAATGGGTACCGGCGCGGACTGCAATGCCGGCGCGGTCGATAACGGTCGCCACATCGTGGGGATGCGCGCCTTTCATCTCGAACGAGATCACGGGCCCCTTGTCGCGCGCGGTGCCGATGATGCGCAGCGAGTTGATTTCGCGCAGCCGCTCCTGGGCATAGGTCAGAAGATCATGTTCGTGCGCCGCGATGCGCGCCTTCCCGATCGAATTGACGTAATCGATCGCAGCGCCAAGCCCGATCGACTCGACGATCGCGGGCGTGCCTGCCTCGAACTTGTGCGGTGGATCTCCGTAGGTGACCCAATCCTGCGCAACTTCACGGATCATCTCGCCGCCGCCGTTGTAGGGACGCATGGCGACGAGATGATCATGCTTTGCATATAGCGCGCCGATCCCGGTCGGGCCGTAGAGCTTATGACCGGTAAAGACATAGAAATCGCAGTCAATGTCCTGCACGTCGATGGCAAGATGCACGGCAGCCTGGCTCCCATCCACCAGAACCGGAATGCCGCGCGCATGAGCCAGTTTCACCACGTCCTTGACCGGAACGAGAGTACCGAGCGCGTTCGACATCTGCGTGATGGCAACGAGCTTCGTCTTTGGCGTCAGCAGCTTCTCAAATTCGTCGAGCAGGAAATTGCCGTCGTCGTCGACAGGCGCCCACTTGATGACGGCGCCATGGCGCTCGCGCAGGAAATGCCATGGGACGATGTTGGAGTGATGCTCCATGATGGAGAGCAAGATTTCGTCGCCCGCCTTGATGTTCGGCTCACCCCATGACGATGCCACGAGGTTGATCGCCTCGCTGGCATTACGCGTAAAGATGATCTCCTCGGTTCGTCTTGCATTCAAAAACTGCGCGACCCGCGCGCGGCCGCCTTCATAGGCTTCGGTTGCGGCGTTGGCGAGGTAGTGCAGCCCACGATGGACGTTGGCGTATTCGGTCTTGTAAGCCTCCGCCATCCGATCGAGCACAGCGTTTGGCTTCTGCGCCGAGGCGGCGTTGTCGAGATAGACCAGCGGCTTGCCGTAAACCTTCATCGCCAGCGCCGGAAAATCCTCGCGCACGCGCATGACGTCATAGGAACCGTTGGCCACCGCCGGATGCGTCATTTGCTCTTTGTCTCTCTTGTTCACCCTCTTGCCGCGAGCCACCGCTCGGCGGCCTCGATAACGACATCACGCAAGCCATCATCTGCAACGGATTCGACCGCCTCGCCGACAAACGCCTGAATCAAAAGCGCCTGCGCTTCCTTTTCCGAAAGACCTCGTGCGCGCAGATAAAACAGCAGGCTTTCGTCGAGTGCGCCGACTGTCGCGCCATGACCACAGGTGACGTCATCAGCGAAAATCTCGAGTTCTGGCTTGTTATCGGCTTCGGCGCCATCGGACAGCAACAAAGCCCGCGTCATCATCTTGCCGTCGGTCTTTTGCGCGTCGGGCTGCACGATGATCTTGCCCTGAAACACCGAGTGTGCCTGATCGTCCAGGACAGCACGGAACACCTCGTTGCTGCTGCAATGCGGCACGGCATGATCCAGCACCAGCGTCGTATCTCCATGCTGGTGGCCATTGAGCAGATTGACGCCGTTGACGTCGGCGTGAGACCCCTCACCGCCGAACTTGATGAAGCCTTGATACCGGCTCACCGCCGCGCCGCACGTGAGATTGAGTGAGTTGAACCGCGCCTTGGCGCCAATCGTGACGATCGCGGTCGAAATGTTGGCGGCGTCATGGGCGTCTTCGACAAGGCGAACATGTTGCAGCTCGGCGCCGTCCCCGATCCACAACACGACCGAGTCATGAGCCTGATACGCAGCTGCGCCCTCGGCCGCGACGAAACTTTCAATCAGCGTGGCATGTGCTCCGTTTGCCAGCCGCAGCAACGAACGCGTGAACGCCGCCGTGCTGGATTGGGTCGTGATATGGACGATATGGAGCGGCCTGCTCAGATTCAAATTCTCGGCCACATCGATGACAACGCCATCGGTGGCCAATGCAGTATTGAGAGAGATCATCGTATCGGATGCCGCGGTTGTGATCAGCAGATCAGCGCGAGCGGC
Organism: Nitrobacter sp. Nb-311A; assembly: GCF_000152905.1. Lineage (GTDB taxonomy): Bacteria > Pseudomonadota > Alphaproteobacteria > Rhizobiales > Xanthobacteraceae > Nitrobacter. The sequence continues at coordinate 113,080 of NZ_CH672419.1, read as the reverse complement.
GACGTCGTTGTTCTCCAGAATGTTACGCAGCGCCCGCACTTCGACGCCGGTCTCCGGCGTCTGATCCGACAACTGCGGCGCGAATACTCCATCAACCAGCACCAGCTTGTACGCACCCTTCGCGTCACGCGCGACGACAGCTTTGGCTGCGCGCGCTAATGCCGCCTGATCGGGCGTGGCGGCAAGCGGCGCAATCTCGCGCAACAGCGTGCGCAAGTCGGTGTATTTCCATTCTTCGATACGCCGGTACGGCAAGCCTCGCCGGGCGAAATCGTCGAATGCAGCCTGCCGCGCCTCGCTCACCGGACCGGATCCCGGCAGACGGTCGCGCGCCGCGGCAAACAGTTCCCTGGTCGCGCGTTCCGTAGTCGGCTTTACCAATGCAACATCCATGATCAAATCCGTTCAGATCATATTTTCCGCATGATCTCGTCCGAAACTGTAGGCCGCTTCCGAATTACGCTTCTTCGAATTGTGCATATCCGGACGCTTCCAGCTCCAGCGCCAAATCCTTATTTCCGCTCTTCACGACACGCCCCTTCGACATCACGTGCACGAAATCAGGCACGATGTAATTGAGAAGCCGCTGGTAGTGGGTGATGACGACCATGGCGCGATCCGGCGATCGCAGCGCATTGACGCCGTCGGCCGCAACGCGAAGCGCGTCAATATCCAGTCCGGAATCCATTTCGTCGAGGATGCACAGACTTGGCTCGAACAGCGCCATCTGGAGGACTTCGTTGCGCTTCTTTTCGCCGCCCGAAAAGCCGACATTGATGCCCCGGCGCAGCATGTCCTGCGGAATGTTCAGGGACGCGGCGACGTCGCGCACCTTCTTCAGAAAATTCGGCGTCGAGTATTCGCTCTCGCCGCGCGCCTTGCGCTGCGCGTTCAACGCGGTGCGCAGGAAGGTCATGGTGGCGACGCCTGGGATTTCCACGGGATACTGAAAAGCGAGGAAGACGCCTTTCGCCGCGCGCTCGTCTGGCTCCATCTCCAGCAGGTCTTCGCCATTGAACAGAATCTGGCCGCCGGTGACCTCGTAGCCGGGCTTGCCCGCGATGACATGGCTCAGCGTTGATTTGCCGGAGCCGTTCGGCCCCATGATCGCATGGACTTCGCCCTTGTTCACGGTCAGCGACAGGCCGTGAAGAATCTCACGCTCCTCGACACGGACCTGCAGGTCTTTGACTTCAAGCAACGGCATCATACATCCTTCGCTATCGTTACGTCATCGCGAGGAGCGTGCTCGTGCGGCGAAGCAAATCCGGCGTTTCCATCGGTAAATTGCTTCGCCCGGCGCAAAACCGGCACAAAAGCCAGCTTTGCAGCGAGCTCGCAGTGACGTGGGGTTAGCCCACACTTCCTTCGAGCGAGATCGAGATCAGCTTCTGCGCCTCGACCGCGAACTCCATCGGCAACTGCTGCAGCACGTCTCTCACGAAGCCGTTGACGACGAGGCCGACCGCTTCTTCCTGCGACAGTCCGCGCTGGACGCAATAGAACAGCACGTCTTCCGAAATCTTCGAGGTCGTCGCCTCGTGCTCGAACAGCGCTGAGGTGTTTTTGGCTTCGATGTACGGCACCGTGTGAGCGCCGCATTTGTCGCCGATCAGAAGCGAGTCGCAGGCGGTAAAGTTGCGCGCATTGGCCGCCTTGCGGTGCGCGGTGACGAGACCGCGATAGGTGTTCTGCGACTTGCCCGCCGCGATGCCCTTGGAGATGATCCGGCTCGTGGTGTTCTTGCCGAGATGCAGCATCTTGGTGCCGCTGTCGACCTGCTGGTAGCCGTTCGAGATCGCGATCGAATAGAACTCCCCGCGCGAATTATCGCCGCGCAGAATGCAGCTTGGATATTTCCAGGTGATGGCGGAGCCGGTCTCGACCTGCGTCCACGAGATCTTCGAATGCGCGCCGCGGCAGTCGCCGCGTTTGGTGACGAAGTTGTAGATGCCGCCTTTTCCCTCGGAATTGCCGGGGTACCAGTTCTGCACCGTGGAATACTTGATCTCGGCGTCGTCGAGGGCCACGAGTTCGACGACCGCGGCGTGCAACTGGTTCTCGTCACGCTGCGGTGCGGTGCAGCCCTCAAGATAGCTGACGTAGGAGCCCTTGTCGGCGATGATGAGCGTACGCTCGAACTGGCCGGTGTTGCGTTCATTGATGCGGAAGTAGGTCGACAGCTCCATCGGGCAACGAACGCCGGGCGGGACGTAGACAAACGAGCCGTCGGAGAACACCGCCGAGTTCAACGTCGCGAAGAAATTGTCGGAGGTGGGCACCACGCTGCCGAGATATTGCTTCACCAGCTCCGGATGTTGCTGGATGGCGTGCGAGATCGGCATGAAGATCACGCCCGCCTTCTTCAACTCTTCCTGGAAGGTGGTTGCGACGGATACCGAGTCGAACACGGCGTCAACCGCGACTTTGCGTTCTCCCTCGGGACGAACAACACCTTCGAGAGCCTCGACCTCGCGCAAGGGAATGCCGAGCTTCTCGTAGGTTTTCAGGATCTCCGGATCGATCTCGTCGAGCGAGGAGATCTCTTTCTTCGGCTTCGGCGCGGCGTAATAATAAAGATCCTGGTAGTCGATCTTCGGGTAGTCCACACGCGCCCAGGTCGGCTCCTGCATGGTGAGCCAGCGGCGGTAGGCCTCGAGCCTCCACTCCAGCATCCATTCAGGCTCGTTCTTCTTCGCAGAAATAAACCGGATGGTGTCTTCGGATAGTCCCTTAGGGGCTTTCTCGGACTCGATGATCGTCTCGAATCCATACCGGTATTGATCGACGTCGATCTGGCGAACCCGATCGACCGTCTCTTGTACGGCTGCCATCACTTACCTCCGCTCGCGGTTTCAAGGACCACGGTGGATTGAATTCTTGGCGCTTGCTGCAATTCTAAGGAAGAAACCGTCTTAGAATGGTTCAAGCCCTGTTTCGTCTCTCCTTAGTAGTGCACCTGAAAGCTTTCGCCAAGTCTTAATAGTTCGATCGATGTCCGCCTCCGTCGTCTCCCAGCCCAGCGAAAATCGTATGGCGCTCCTCGTTATTTCCGGACCGTATCCCATTGCCTTTAGGACATGCGAGGGCTGCACTTTGCCCGACGAGCATGCGGAACCTGACGAGACAGACACCCCTTCAAGGTCGAATCTGATCACGGCCGTCTCCGCTTTCAAGGTAGGAACTCCGAAAAGTGTCGTATTGGGCAGGCGCGCAATCTCCTGTGAGAAGATCACGCCGCCTTGCGTCTGCCCCAAGCCCTCCTCAAGCCGGTTGCGCAGGGTCTGAATTCGGGCCATATCAGTGACGCGGCTTGCTTCCGCAGCCATCACAGCGGCCCCAAAACCTACGATGCCGGGTACATTCTCGGTGCCGGCACGCCCGCCGCGCTCCTGACCGCCTCCTCGTATCAACGCACTTGGACGCATCTGGTTCTCTGCGAGGACCAACGCGCCCATCCCTTTCGGGCCGCCGACTTTGTGCGCAGACAGCGATAGAAAATCTGCATTTAATGCATTGATATCAATAGAAATCTTTCCGATTGCCTGAACCGCGTCGACATGCAGCAGACCACCTGCTTCGCGGATCAGGTGAGCGGCTTCGGCGACTGGCTGGATGGCGCCGGTTTCATTATTGGCCAGCATGATCGAGACCAGGACCGGAGGTCCCTGCGCAAGCATCGTCCGCAAGGCATTGAGATCCACCAATCCTGAGCGGTGGACAGGCAAATACCTAACTCGATCCGGCGCAAACCGTCCTCCTGCCAGGGCCGACGCGTGCTCTATGGATGAAATTATAATATTATCAATGTCTTGATTTGATTTTCTAACAATAGGAGTTAATGCCAGGGCGTTGGCCTCTGTTCCACCCGAGGTAAAGATAACGTTGCGGGGTTCGCCTCCTACAGCCTCCGCGACGATAGTCCGCGCTTCTTCTATCAGCCCCCGCGCTCGCCTGCCTTCCGCGTGAATGGATGAAGGGTTACCGAAGACCTCCCATGCCGCAGCCATTGCCGCGCGTGCCTCGCGCCGAAGCGGTGCGGTTGCATTCCAGTCGAGATAAGTTCGTTTCTGCATGTGGTTGCGACTATACGACATTTTCGGCGGATGCAGACAAAGTCGCGCAAGATGCTTGCTTTTCGCCCCTCGCCCTATGCTAGAACGCGGCGGTATTCACTGGCCACTTTCTGGACCGCCGTGCGGTAGGCATGATGCCCTCTCGTCAGGCTGTGAACAGAACCCGCCCGGTGAGCGGCCCGATTTGCCAAGGATTCCGATGCCTGAAGTCATATTTACTGGTCCCGCCGGCCGTCTCGAAGGCCGCTATCACCCGGCGAAGCAGAAAAATGCCCCAATAGCGATGGTCTTGCATCCCCACCCCCAATTCCGGGGCAGCATGAACCATCCGATCGTTTATCAGGTCTACTATGCTTTCGTGGCGCGCGGTTTTTCCGTGCTGCGTTTCAATTTTCGCGGCGTGGGCCGCAGCCAGGGCTCGTTTGACCACGGCACCGGCGAATTATCGGACGCTGCGGCGGCGCTCGATTGGGCGCAGACCATCAACCCGGAGGCGCGGGCTTGCTGGGTTGCCGGGTTTTCCTTTGGGGCCTGGATCGGAATGCAGTTGCTGATGCGCCGGCCCGAGGTGGAAGGCTTCATCTCGATCGCGCCGGAGCCCAACCGCTATGATTTCTCGTTTCTGGCGCCATGCCCGTCGTCAGGCCTCATCGTCCACGGCGAGAAGGATATCGTCGCGCCCGCCAAGGATGTCACGACGCTGGTCGAGAAATTGAAGACCCAGAAGGGCATTGTGATCGATCAGCAAACCATCGCCGGTGCAAACCATTTCTTCGAGGACAAAATGGAGCCGTTGATGGAAACGGTCACCAGCTATCTGGATATGCGGCTCGCCAACATCCGCTAGCGTGTGCGGTATTCATGCCGCATCGCGTCCAGGGCATAACATCGCAGACGAGGCTAATAACTTGCGCGTACTCTGATCGCAAAACCGGCATCCATTTTTGCGGAGTGCGCGCTAGGGCCGCACGATCACGCCGCCGGTCATCGGCACGGGCACCCCGGTGGTCGCAGGATAACTCAGCGGCAAGCCTTTCAGTCCTCTCGCCGCGAGATAGCCGAAGGCTTGCGCCTCCATCGCATCAATCGACCACCCGAGCGCATCCGCGGGCTCGACTGTTGCCGGCGCCACCCTTTCCCGCAGCGCCTCGAGCATGATCGGGTTGCGGGCCCCGCCGCCTGCGACGATCCATCTTTCTGGTTTCTTCGGCAGCAGCGGAACGATCCGCGCGATGGCCGCAGCGGTGAAGGCCGTCAGGGTGGCGGCACCATCGGCCGGCGTCATGTCGCGCGGGACAAGCGAGGCGAAATCGTTGCGGTCGAGAGACTTGGGCGGGGGCAGCGCGAAGAACGGGTGCTTCAAGGCGCGCGCGATCCAGTCCGCGTCGGGGCGGCCCTGCGCCGCCAGCCTGCCGTCGCGATCGAACGGTTCGCCCGTCACGCGCAGCATGAAATCATCGAGCAGCGCATTACCCGGGCCGGTGTCGCAGGCGATCAGTGAGTCGGCACCATCGATATAGGTGACATTGGAAACCCCGCCGATATTGACGACGCAGATCGGACCGCCGCCGAGCAACTGCGCCAGCGCGCGATGATAGACAGGGACGAATGGCGCTCCCTGCCCGCCGGCGGCGACGTCAGCCGCGCGAAAATCGTGCATCACCGGAACGCCGATTGCTTCCGCCAACGCAGCCGCATTACCGATCTGCACGGTCAGCCGCTGCGCCGGCCGATGCAAAACCGTCTGGCCGTGAAAGCCGACGATATCGAGATCCTCACGCCTGATGCTGTTCCGCGCGATGAAGGCCGCAACAGCTTCGGCGTGCGCCAGGGTCACGACGTGCTCGGCATCGCCGATCGCGTCCGGCCGCGCGTCGCGCTGCGAAAGGTTGACGGCCTCCGCGAGAGCCTCGCGCAACAGAATGCGTTCGCGATCCGTGTAGGAGCGGTAGTCGGTCGGCCCGAACGCCCCTACCCGCTCACCGTCGGTTTCGATCAAGGCGATATCGATGCCGTCCAGAGAGGTGCCGCTCATCAGACCGATCGCCTTCATCATCGCCTTGCTGTCTCCAGTGGTTGCCGGCTTGTGCAGAATGCGCACTTCTTATAATGGCACACAGCGAAGCCTGGCGGCGGCGTCCGGCCATGATGCACCGGAATCGCGTTTGCGACAGAGCCTAACAAGAACGATCAGGGTCCTATAGCCATGTCGGCCTTCAAGTCCGATTTTCTCAACATCCTTCAGGAACGGGGCTTCATCCATCAGTGCTCCGACTTCGCGGGTCTTGATGCATTGGCGGCAAAAGGCGAGGCAACGGCTTACGTCGGCTACGATTGCACCGCGCCGTCACTGCACATCGGCAACTACCTGACCATGATGATGCTCTACTGGCTGCAGCAGAGCGGCAACAAGCCGATCACACTGATGGGGGGCGGCACCACCATGGTCGGTGATCCCTCCGGCAAGGATGAATCGCGCGCGATCCGCAGCGTCGCGGAGATCGAGGCCAACAAGGCCAGCATTCGCGGCGTGTTCGACAAGGTGCTGCGTTACGGTTCGGGCCCGAACGACGCGGTGATGCTGGACAATGCCGAATGGCTGACCAAGCTCAACTGGATCGAGACGTTGCGTGACATCGGCCGGCATTTCTCGGTCAACCGGATGCTGACGATGGACTCCGTTCGCCTCCGCCTTGAGCGCGAACAGGAGATGAGCTTCATCGAGTTCAACTACATGGTTTGCCAGGCTTATGATTTCGTCGAACTATCGCGCCGGGTCGGCTGCCGGTTGCAGATGGGCGGTTCGGACCAGTGGGGTAATATCGTCAACGGCGTCGATCTCGGCCGTCGCATGGGAACGCCTCAGCTGTTCGCCCTGACGACGCCGCTGCTGACGACGGCGTCAGGCGCGAAGATGGGAAAGACCGCGCAAGGCGCGGTCTGGCTCAATGCGGATGCCTTCAGCCCTTACGATTTCTGGCAGTACTGGCGCAACGTCGAGGATGCCGACGTTGGCAGATTCCTGAAGCTGTTCACGATCCTGCCGATGAGCGAGATCGCGAAGCTCGCCGCGTTGCGAGACGCCGAGATCAACGAGGCCAAAAAGGTGCTGGCGACGGAAGCGACCGCACTTCTGCATGGGCGCGACGAGGCCGAGAAAGCCGCCGACACTGCGCGCACCACTTTCGAGCAAGGCTCGATCGCGGAGAGCCTTCCAACGGTGGACATTAAGCATGACGAACTCGAAAGAGGCATCGGCGTGCTTGTCGCCTTTTCCGAAAGAGCACGCCTCGTCGCCTCGAACGGCGAAGCGCGCCGCCAGATCAAGGGCGGTGGCCTTCGCGTCAATGATGTTGCCGTCGCCGATGAAAAGATGATTCTGACTCCAGACCATCTTACACCCGAAGGCGTGATCAAGCTCTCAATGGGCAAGAAACGCCACGTATTGCTGCGGCCTGCATAGAGTGTGCCCCAGCACCCGTGGCGCTGCGGATCAAAACGACCGGCGTTTCACCGCATGCGCTCGCGCGGCCAACCCGGCAAGCGATCAATTGCCGATCGGTGATGGAAACTCGATCTGGTTAGCCGATCGGCCGGTCTGGAATTCGAAGATCTTTCGCACCAAGCCAGGCGCCATGGCCGAGATCGGGTTGACGCGCAGTTGCGGTTGTCCCGGAGTTCCCACCACCTCATAGGTCACGCCGATCAATCCCTCGTCACTACCGCCACCAAGGATAAGCCCGACGACCGGAAGCTGTCCAAAAATGTTATTGAGTCCGTACATAGGGACGAACGTGCCACTCATGCGAACTTCGTTGGCGGGATAGTCGATCTGGCCTTCGATGGTCGCGCCGATTATCGGCCCCTTGACGACGCCGTCGCGGACGGTGAGTTGTCCGTTCTGCCGGGTGAACTCAGCGCGCAGACGCGAAAATGAAATACCGTTCTGAGCGGTCCGAGGGCCACTCGCCGCGGCGCGATCCAGAGCTGCCTCGCCCTTGATCGTAAAATCGCGAACGTTGATCAGCCCCTGCTTGGCGCGGGGCTCGGCGGTCGGCGGATCCATGGCTAGCGCGAGTTGACCGCCAAACATTTTTCCGTAGGTATCGGTAAAGCGGAAGAACGCGCCCGCGTCGTTGGTCTCGATCAGAATGACGTCGCGACCCTGCGGTCGCCCGCGCAGATCGCCCGAGAGGGATGTATTACGTCCGATTTTGCCGCTCATGGTGAAACTACGGACCGACCCGTTACGCCGGGCCATTTTCACGTCCGCGCTGCGAATGGCTTCGCCGTAAAATCCGGCGACGGCGCCGATCTTCAGGTCGATGTCGAAGTCGATGCTCTTGGCCTTGCTTTTTGCGTCGGCCTGCTTGCCTGAGATTGCTGATCTGAGAAAGCCGCGGCCGTCGAATACGTCGCCGCGCATGACGACCTTTAACACGCCGTCAGAGTTTCGCTCCGCCTTCAGAGTAGCTCTGTCGCCTTCTGACGGCGCGTAAACCGGAAAATTCACATTCAACAGATCGCCGTTCTGATCGATCTCCAGCGATCCCTTTATCATGACGCCGCTGCCGTCGATAACGATGTCCTCCAGCCGCGTGGACTGCGCTTTCTGCACAACATTAAACATCGCGTGTCCCGACTTTCCCGGTAACTTAACCCAACCGGGCAGAATATTGTCGAGTTTCAAGGATGTCAGATCGGCATCGATAGCGAACTTGTTATCCTTGTCGCCGCCAATCTTCCCGGCCAGCTTGATGGGAATCGAACCGGTCGCTCCCGCGCCGAGATCGATTCCCAGCTTTGCGCGGCTCGCATCATCCAGCGTGGCCTGCAACTTGATGTCTGCATCGCCATCGGCCGGCTTGCGGTAGTCCAGCGAAGCAGGTTGACCGTTGATCTTGACGTCGCCCTTGACCTGGTATCCTGCATTGTTGGCGGTCACTTTCAGCGTATTGGCTTCAAGCTTCTGATTCATGACGAGCCGATCGGCGGCGAAGCCCGTGAGATCGGCGGTGATGGAATAAGTCGTGTCCTCCTTGGTGATCTGTCGCGTGATCGGCAGGCCCAAAGCGATCTGCGCCGTAACCGTTCCCTTGCTGGAATTCGGGTCGATAAGATTATCGCTGAATTCGCTGAGGCGATCGGAGGCGAGAATTTCGGCGGCTGCGGGCACGGGAGCGTCAACCCTGAATTTTACTCTTGCGGGCGCCGGTTTGGGGGCCAAATCCGGCACTTCGAAAACGACGTCGGAAATGTTGAGCTTGCGGCTCGACGGGGTATCGGCAACGGCCTGCCCGATCGTTACCGTCGCCGTTCTTCCTGTCACCCGCGCCTTTAAGTCGGCATCGTGGACCGATGGCAATTCATCAACGGGATGCAGGGTCACATTGCGGGCAAGGATGTCAACCGAAAGCCCGTCATCCGGCATTGGCGGCCCGCGTCTCGACAGATTGTGAAGCGGCGAATTCACGCCGACTTCAATGCGCTGGAGAAAGCCTCGATCAATTCGCTGGATGACCCATTCGCGCAACTCCGGCACGATCAGAGCCGGCCACATACTCTTGAGGGTGCCGGCGGACATCGGCGTTCCGGCAAAGCCGAGTTTCAGCCGTGGCGCATCCGAATAGTCGATGCTGCCGGTGCCTGCGACGCCGATCTCGCCGTTGCTGATGTCGGCTTGAGTCAGAACGACCTGTCTGTGCTCGGTGTCGAAACGCAGGTTGATCGAAATGCGGTTGAAGATCAGAGGCGCCTCGCCGTCGAAGCCGGCGAGCACGATTGTGCCGCCGCTCAACCCCAACTGCCAGTCCGGAACATTGCCATTCGGCGGCTGGAGACGGGCAAGCAGCGTAAATCTATTCTCGCCGGACACGATCTTGAATGGCGCTACCAGAACACGCCGCCCCGAATCCCATTCCATGTTCATTTCGATCTGATCGATCGCCATGGGATAATCCGGCGTGTCAGAATCGATGATTGTGCCTTTGCCGGCGAACAGACTGCCGCGCAAATAGGTGGGCAAGCCGTCGCGACCGATTTCGCCCTTCAGCTCGCCGCTCAGCGGCATGTCGGCGCTGTAAGTGAGATCCTTGATGCGCAGAGCCAGCAAAATGTTCTTTGCGGGAATACCGGCGGCCTGGAGATCAACCGGACGGACACCATTCGCGGGCGGTCCGACCGTGAGGTGAAGCGACCACCCCTTACTGCCGCCTTCGCTGACAGTGAATGAAACGCCGCCCCCGCTTGGCCGGCGAAGGCTCAGACTGATGTTGCTAAAGCTCCAACGGTTGCCGCGCTGCTGGTCATCAACCACCAGCCTCCCGTTCTTCAGACCGATCTCGTTGAGGTTCTGGCCGTCAAGCCCTTTTACGCCCAGGCTATCGAGCCAATCCAATCCCGCCAACATTACGCCTGCATTGCCGCTGTTTTCGGAAATCGGCGGCTCTGCCGTCGGGGACTCGGAAAATGGTTGCGTTCCCTGTTTCGGCAACGATGGTCCGGCGGATACGGCCGTCGACGGCAGGTCGGATCGTCGCGTTGGCGCGACGCCCGCGGCAAGCGGCTTGGCGTTATCACCTGTCGACACAGTGACGTGGCCGTCCGGCGTAATCCGGACCGCAAGTTCAGCGTCGACCAGATTGAGACTTTCCGCACGCAACCGGCCGGTCAACAGCGCTATACCGGACAGTCTAACCTCGGCCTTGGGAGCACTCGCGATGATGACATGATCGCGGTCGCGGACGACAACGTCACGAATACGAACCGCGATACGAATTCTGCCAGCGCGCTCGATCTGCGTGCCGCCAATTTCCACCGTGTTGTCGTGGCCAATATTTTCCTCGATCGCGGCGACAAGCCAGGGCGTCACTATGTTGAGATTGACGGGACCAGCGCCGAGACGCCACCAGAGCGCGCCGAAGCCACCCGCAAACATGACCGTCAGGATCAAGATGGTGACCGCAAGCCGTCTGACCCAGCGTTCTCCCGCCAGCCAGTTTCTGAATCTCACGAGTCGGTCGCCTAGCCTGTGGAACCTCGAATCCGACCGCGACAGTAACCGACGTACGCGACGGCTTTCGAGTTCGTCGTCGTGCTCATTCCAGCCGGCACCTTCTCCTTGCGAGACCTGATGACCGCCGTGCAAATTTGGATTTCGTGTCGGCGTCTTTTTAGTCATTGCCCATTAGTGCCCGCCTGGTCCGGAGCTTTCGCCCTTATCGGTATCGGTCCGCGCGCCGCTTCCGGAAAAACATTCCTGTGACGGCCCCTCGGCTGGTCCCCGATCTAGCGTGTTACGCGTCATCCGGCCCCTGGTGCATATTCGCGCAGAAAGTCGGGCGGACAATTCGTCGAATCCCTTGTAACCGTGGCCGGCAGTCATGCACAGCGGCGGCAGTCTGATCGATTCGCCCTTGGTATCCGCAGCAAGTCGAACGGATATTGAGCGTTGGAAAGCGACGAAAGGAAGGCGTATGTCCAAGAAGATACGCAAGAAATCCTCCAAGCCGGACAATTTTGGAACAACACGGGCTGCAACGGTCAACCGCATAAAACCAGCCCGCAAGGTCAACCACTCACTCGCGGAAGGCTCCCCGGCACCGCCATTCAGCCTGCCTCGGGAAGACGGCACCCTAGTTTCGCTCGCCGATTTCGCCGGAAGGAAGATTGTGATCTTTTTCTATCCGCGCGCAGGCACGCCGGGTTGCACCAGGGAAGCCATGGATTTCACCCGGCTGGCAAAAGCGTTCGCGGCCAGTGGAACGATGGTGATGGGCGTGTCAGCCGACTCCGTAAAGGCACAGGAATCGTTTCGAAACAAGCATAAGCTCTCCATTCCTCTCCTATCGGACGAAGAGCACGACGTGCTGGAAGCATATGACGCCTGGGGCGAAAAATCTATGTATGGAAAGACCTTCATGGGGGTTCTTCGCACAACGGTGCTGGTGGACGCGGCCGGACGGATCGCTCGTATCTGGCGCGGTGTCAAGGTTGACGGTCACGCGGATGACGTGCTCGCGGCAGCGCGGAAACTGTAAGGACGCACAGCCATTTTCTGAAAATTAACCATGAACGGTTCAAATCAGCATCGAAGTTGAGCCGCCTGAAGCCTGTTTCAAGGTCGGCACAGGAGTGTCGATGTCGTACCGTTCCAGTCAATTTGCCGAGTATCCGCCGCATCACGCTCACCACCATCATCCATCCCGCCACGCGACAGCGGCTGGCTTGTCGTCAAGAACAAAAGGAAAGCGGAGCGGCTACACTTTTGCTCATGGCGGCAGACAGGTTCGATTTGGCCCCGTCGTGTTCTGGATTGCGGTTGGAACAGTTACGCTGCTCGGGATCTGGTCGGCCGCGACTGCAACATACTTCGCCTTCCGTGATGATGTGCTGACGCGGCTCATCGCGCGGCAGGCGGACATGCAATACGCCTACGAAGATCGCATTGCCGCATTGCGCTCGCAGGTCGATCGCACCACCAGTCGTCAATTGCTCGATCAGGAACAGTTTGAAAGAAAGCTCGACGAACTCATGCGCCGTCAAACGGTGCTTGAGTCTCGCGCAGGTGCCTTGAATGCCCTATCCGAGGTTTCAGTAACAGGGTCGATCAGAGGATCGGTCCGGAAGGCGGGACGCGACGCTGATGCCGGCTCCGCGCAGTCTGGAAAGCCCTCCCCGATCAACGATACTGCTACTTCCGAGGCGCCACCCGATCGAAACGCGCCTTTTGACTTTCGCCAGCCGGCCAACAATCGTCCAAAACCGGTTCCGCTAACGAACGTCACCGGCGACACCAACAGACTGATGCAACTGGAATCCTCGCTCGATCAGGTTGAGGGCCGCCAGATCGCCGAGTTGAATTCGATCGCGGATGGCATGGATTCCCGCCTGCGCCGGATGCGTGGAGTTTTCTCCGATCTCGGACTAAACGTAGCGAAGATGGCCGCCGGCACGCTGTATCCCGGCACGGGCGGACCCTATGTGCCTGTCAAGTTACGATCCGATTCGGGTCCGTTTGAGCGCCAGCTTCACCGTATCAACCTGACGCGTGCGCAGATCGATCGGCTCGATCGAGCTCTCGCCCTGGTTCCCTATCGCAAGCCGGTCGTGGGCGAACTCGAATTCACCTCCGGCTTCGGCGTTCGCGTCGATCCGTTCGTCGGACGACCTGCAATGCACACCGGGCTCGATTTCCGCGCTACGACAGGAGATTCCGTACGTGCGACGGCGAACGGAAAGGTCATCGCCGCGAACTGGACGGGTGGTTACGGCCGGATGGTCGAAGTGAATCATGGCAATGGCTTGTCGACCCGCTACGGACACCTTTCGGCGATCAACGTGAAGGTGGGCCAATCCGTCAAGGCCGGACAGGTGGTGGGAGAGGTCGGGTCGACGGGCCGCTCGACCGGTCCCCACCTGCACTACGAAACAAGGATCGAGGGGGACGCGGTCGATCCTCAGAAATTTCTGCGCGCGGGCGCGCGCTTGAACAATGGCTAGCCGAAAATAACGACTTGCGGTCTCGTGCGCGAAAGTCCGACCGGCCTCTTTCGATTTGCGGGACCCTGACATTTGAACCGTGATTTCCACATCGGCCGCGATCTTCGGGCTTGCAGATCCTTCACCTCAGAGGCATACCCCGAAACAATTTACCGCTCCGGGACTTAACACCACAGCGCCCTCTCGCGCGCGCGCCCTGTACGGACACGGAACCGAAATGCCCGACCAAATTGCTCAAACGGCCGATCGAATTGATCCGCAGACCAGCAAAGTGGTCGTGAAAGCGATCGGCGAGCGGCTGCGCACGGACGTGCGGCCGGAAGATTCAGAATTGCCCATCCGACTCCAGGCTCTGTTGCAGCAGCTGCGTGCCCAGGATGACCCCAACTGAGGTCCTTCCGCGTCGTTTTGGCAGCTTTCGCCGTCTTTACTCCCGAACAATCATGCCTTTACGCCTGAATAATCATAAATGAATTGCGTTTGGCCGACGCAGCGGTGAAAAACAAACATGCTGTCCATCACCGATATTTCGATCCGTATCGCCGGACGGCTGCTGATCGACCATAGCTCTGTTCAGATCGTGCCCGGCGCTCGCGTCGGCTTCGTCGGGCGTAACGGCGTCGGAAAATCGACGCTGTTCCATGCCATACGCGGTGAACTGCCGACGGAAACGGGGACCATTGCCATTCCGCCACGCTGGCGCGTCGGTAGCCTCGCGCAAGAAGCTCCCGACGGCCCTGAAAGCCTGATCGAGGTGGTGCTTAGGGCCGACGTCGAACGCCATACGCTGCTGCGTGAAGCCGAAACTGCCCGCGACCCGCACCGCATCGCGGACATCCAGACGCGTCTGGTCGATATCGACGCCCATTCCGCACCCGCACGGGCGGCGTCGATCCTGAGCGGTCTCGGGTTTTCAACCGCGGATCAGGCCCGCCCCTGTTCCGAATTCTCAGGCGGCTGGCGTATGCGCGTCGCGCTTGCGGCCACCCTCTTTGCTTCACCCGATTTATTGCTGTTGGACGAGCCGACCAATTACCTCGATCTTGAGGGAACGCTCTGGCTGGAAGACCACCTCGCGCACTACCCGCGCACGGTGATCGTCATCAGTCACGACCGCGATCTGCTCGACACGTCCGTCGATCAGATTCTGCACCTCGATCGCGGCAGGCTTTCGCTCTACAAAGGCACCTATTCCTCCTTCGAGGAACAGCGCGCCGCCCGTGAGATGCTCGACGCCAAGCACGCCAGGCGTCAGGCTGATGAACGCAAGCGGCTCCAGGCTTTCGTCGATCGCTTCAAGGCCAAGGCTTCGAAAGCGCGCCAGGCGCAGTCACGCGTGAAGATGCTCGAACGCATGAAGCCCGTGACCGCGCTGGTCACGCAGGACGTGCGCGAGATTTCCTTTCCCGTGCCGGACAAGCTGTTGTCGCCGCCGATCATCGCCGTTGACGAGGCGGTCGTAGGTTACGATCCGAAATCGCCGGTTCTCAAACGCGTGACCTTGCGGATCGACGAGGACGATCGCATCGCCCTGCTCGGCGCTAACGGCAACGGCAAGTCCACGCTCGTGAAGCTGCTCGCCGGCAAGCTGCAACCGTTCGCCGGCAAGGTAGTGCGCGCCGACAAGCTATCAATCGGCTATTTCGCCCAGCACCAGACCGACGAACTGGACCTCGACGGCTCGCCCTATGATCATGTGCGGCGGCTGATGCCGGATGCCCCGGAAACGAAAATCCGCGCCCGCGTGGGGGGCATAGGCTTTTCCGGCAAGGCGGGCGACACCCTCGTTCGAAGCCTTTCAGGTGGCGAAAAAGCGCGCCTTCTGCTCGGACTCGCGACGTTCTTCGCCCCCAACATGATCATTCTTGACGAGCCGACCAACCATCTCGATATCGACAGCCGAGCCGCGCTTGCCGAAGCGATCAACGAATATCCCGGCGCTGTCATTATGGTCTCGCATGACCGCTATCTGATTGAGGCCTGCGCTGACCGGTTATGGGTTGTGGCGGACCACACCGTCACTTCTTACGACGGCGACCTCGACGATTACCGCCGCGCGGTTTTGTCGGCACGAGGCCTCCGCATAAATAGCCGCGACCGCGGGTCGTCCGGCGAGCGCGACGACGCCCGTGACAAACCGCGGCGAGAGAAGATCGAGCGGCGGGCGCCGCTCAAACAGAAGATCACGGCCGCCGAGGCAGAGATCGAGCGAATCACCGGAATCATCGCAAAAATCGACGTCGCGCTTGCATTGCCGGACCTGTTCAAGCGTGAGCCGAAGCAGGCGGCGCAACTCACAAAGGCGCGCTCTAGCGCAGCCGACGCCCTGCGGCGGGCGGAAGAGGAATGGCTGGAGGCCAGTTCGTCTTACGACAAAACCCCGGGTTGACGAAAAACCGCCGCGGAAGAACTCGTAGCATTTTCAAGCGAAGTCGATACCGGTTCGCGTGAGGAAAACGCGTCGGATTGAACCCTGTTTCTGATTCCATCAGAAACAGAAAGGCTCTGTTCCCCGCCCTTACCGTCTTTTCGCTCGCCGCTCCAGCTTCGGAGATGCGGCTGGTTCTGGCGCTCGCTCGATCGAGGACAGACGTCCCGCCGTAAAGGTGTAGATTCCGGCGCGGGGTCCCTTCAGGAACGTCAAGACCGCAACACGATCGCCTCCCGGGTTGTTGGAAAGATGGACATTGTCCGGCGCGGCGCCGATGCCGCGCGTTACGTCGCATTCGGTATGACCCAATGCCACCGTACCCGATGCTGCGAACGCCGGGGTTGTCGGAGCATCTGCGGAGCTATCGGAGAGCGCGCTGGATTCACCTGTTCCGATCGGCGGCGCCATGCCGGGGCAAAGACCGTCCGCGCTGATGAGGTCGTCCGGCGTGACCGGCTTGTCCGGCGTAAGCGGCGGCGCTTCAATCGAAACGTTCTTGATGAACACCCTGCCGGATCGCGAAAACCATTCGGCGTCCTTCGATAGCAGACCGGTCGAAAACATATCCGATGCGCTGCCGCAGCCCGACACAAGCGGCGCCATCAGAAGGAGCGACATCAGGGCCCTTCGGCAAAATCTGGGCTGTCCCACGACGAATTCTATCCCGGCGGATCGTAAATCGTAAAAAGCCTGTCCCAACCACGAATTTGCGGCGCGACCATGGCTGGACCTTAGTGTCAGATCAGAAAGCTTCAAGTCTCATTAAATTACAACCGCTCTAGTTGACTATTTGTAACGCTGCCAGCGTCCTCTTTCGTCGGGCTGCCAGTAGGTTGCCTCAAATCCACGCGATTTGCATTCTGTCCAGACCGCTCTCGCGGCGTCCAGCGCGACACTGTCGTCGCCATCGAAGATCAGCACCAGCCGCTCATAGGTATCAGGACTTTCCGGAAGCGGGGCGCTGTCGATTAAAAACCTGACGGTGGCCCCGTTGGGATTGCGGCCGTCGACTGTCAGCACAATCGGCTGTTCGCTTGCGTCCTCGATCCGCCATGTCGCATGCGGCAGGAAAGAATCGTCACGATAGGACCATAGATGCGCATCGAGCGCATCGGCGCGCTCCTCAGACGTTGTGTGGACGACAGCCCGCCATCCGCGCTCGAAGGTTTTCTCGAGCAGCGGTGGCAGAACCTTTTCAAGCGACGTGTTCTGCAAATGATAAAATAGTACTTCCGTCATCGCTGCGTTTCGTAATGCTCCGCGACGAGGCGATCCAGCAACCGCACGCCGAATCCGGATCCCCAGCTTTGATTGATGTCGGATTTGGGAGCTCCCATCGCCGTCCCCGCGATGTCAAGATGCGCCCACGGCGTACCGTCGATGAACCGTTGCAAGAATTGAGCAGCCGTGATCGAGCCCCCATAGCGCCCGCCCGTGTTTTTCATGTCTGCGAACTGCGAGTCGATCAGCTTGTCGTATTCAGGCGCAAGCGGCATCCGCCAGACCCGCTCGCCGGTCTCCAAACCCGCCTTGGTCAGTCGCTCGGACAATTCGTCGTTGTTTGAGAACAGGCCGGCGTGCTGGGTGCCGAGCGCCACCATGATCGCGCCGGTGAGCGTTGCGAGATCAACCATCACCTTGGGCTTGAACTTGCGAACGACGTACCAGAGCACGTCTGCGAGAACCAGCCGGCCCTCGGCATCGGTGTTGATGATCTCGATGGTCTGTCCAGACATTGACCTCACGATATCGCCGGGCCGTTGCGCCTTGCCGTCCGGCATGTTCTCGACAAGCCCGATGACGCCGACGGCGTTCACTTTGGCTTTGCGCGCGGCGAGCGCGTGCATCAATCCCACCACACAGGCCGCTCCGCCCATGTCGCCCTTCATGTCCTCCATGCCGCCGGCGGATTTGATCGAGATTCCGCCGGTGTCGAAGCAGACTCCCTTGCCGACGAAAGCGACTGGCGGTTCGCCCTTTTTGCCGCCATTCCAGCGCATGACAACCGTCCGGCTGGGCCGCGCCGATCCCTGCCCCACGCCCAGCAGCGCCCCCATGCCAAGTTTGGTCATGGCCTTGACGTCAAGAACGCCGATACTGACTCCCACTGCGCGCAACCGGCTCGCGCGCCGGGCGAATTCCTCTGGATAGAGTATATTCGGCGGTTCGTTCACCAGATCACGCGCGATAATGACGCCCTCGACAACGTGATTGACCGGCGCGAAAGCTTTCTTCGCCGCGGCGACGTCGGCGACCGCGATCGATATATCGGCGTGCAATGCCGCTTCGTCGTCCTTCTTCCGCGTCTTGTAACGATCGAATTTGTAAGCCCGCAACCGGATGCCGGAAGCCAGTGACGCCGACTGATCCGGAGTCATCGTTGCGGATGGCAGTTCTGCAATGATCGTGACGCCGCCGTTATCGCTCCGAATCTTTCCCGTAAGGACACCGCCGAATTTCAGGAAATCGCTGCTCTTAAGAGCCGACGTTTTGCCGGCGCCCACGACGATCAGCCGATTAGCCTTGAGCCCCTCCGGCGCGAGAATATCGAGCGTGGTCGCGCTTTTGCCTTTGAACTGATTGGCTGCAGCCGCCCGTTTGACAAGTCCGGCTGACGATCCAAGCGCCTTGCTCGCGGCCTGGCCAAACTTCAGCGCATCATCGCAGAATACCACGAGGGTCCCGCGCGAAGCGGTCGAAAAGAGAACAAAGCCGACCTTGACGGCGTCGGGCATCGGAAAACCTCCAGGATCAGGGGTGGGGCAGCGTCGGAATCGGGCCAGCGTGTGAGTTACCGACTATGGCCTGTCAAAGGCAACGCTGCCAAGGTCCGCCATCGGATCAGCGTTCGGCGCCGTTGCTGCAATTCGCCTCGGAGCGCAATTTAGTTTTGCGCCGTCGTGGCCCCAGGGTCACATATCTCGGATTTTAACTATAATCGCCGGACATTAAGGCTCAGCCATTTTGTTGACAGATCAAAGGGATGGTACTGAGAGACGAGTCAGGTAAAACATGCAGGATGCAGGGGGAAGCCCCGGTTGCGGCCTGATCGCTTCCGGATGTTCTGCCTGAGGGATTGGGGATCGTTCAGACCGATGGGGTCTATCGACAGGTATATCTTCCGGACGACGCTGGCGTCGTTTGTGGTAGTCCTGGTCAGCCTGACGGGCGTGATCTGGATTACGCAGGCGTTGCGCGGGATCGACCTGATGACAAGCCAGGGACAGACCATTCTGACGTTCCTGGGGATTACTAGCCTTGCCATCCCGGTACTGGTGCTGATCATCTCCCCGATCGCGCTGATGATCGCGATTTCGCACACCCTCCACAAGCTTGCTACGGATTCGGAAATCATTGTGATGAATGCCGCCGGCCTGTCGCCGTTCCGGCTTTTCCGGCCGTTCATCTACGCAACGGTGATCGTGGCCTTGCTGGTGGCATTCATCGCGGCCTACCTTGCACCTGACGGGATGCGTCGGTTGAAGCGATGGGACGCCGAGATCACCGCCGACGTTCTGGCGAACGTTTTGCAGCCCGGCCGATTTGCGCAACTCGATCCGAATCTGACAATTCGTATTCGGGAACGACAACCTGGTGGCCAGCTCGCCGGAATTTTCATTGATGATCGCCGTAATTCGGATGAACGCCTCAGCATCATCGCTGACCACGGAACGGTGATGAAGAACGACAAGGGCTCGTTCCTCGTCCTGGAAGACGGGCACTTGGAGAGATTCGAGACCGGCAAGCGCGAACCGGCCATGGTCGCGTTTGACCGCTATGCGTTCGACATGTCGAAATTCTCCAATCGAGGGCATGACGTTGTTTATGGCATTCGCGAGCGTTATCTTTGGGAGTTGATCGTTCCCGATCAGAACGACCCGGTGGTTCAGCAGCTACAAGGCCAATTCCGCGCCGAGCTTCACGATCGATTCACCGCCCCGATCTATCCGTTTGTCTTTGCCGCGCTGACCTTCGCGTTCCTTGGAACACCGCGTACCACGCGTCAGAGTCGCAATTTCTCCATGGGGGCGGCAATTGCAGCCGTGTTCGGGCTTCGTATGGCCGGTTTCGCGCTTTCCGTCATGACTGTGAAATCGCCCCTCGCGGCGCTCCTGCAATACCTGCTTCTTTTCGGGGCAATTGGCATCAGCCTGCGGGTGATCGTTGCTGGAATAGTGCTCGAACCACCCGCTGCGTTAATAGAGGCGATCAACAGATCCAACGCGCGGCTCCTCCGCCTGCTGGGGAAGAGACCGGCCGTCGCATGAGCATGTTGACGAACACGTTGGGTCGTTATTTTGCTGGCCGCTTCTTGGTGGCTGCGCTCGGCGTGTTCGTCAGCATTTTTCTGCTACTCGTTCTTGTCGATTACATCGAAATGGTCCGAAGGACGTCCGGGCTCGCATCGGCATCGGCGCTCGTGGTTGCGGAAACATCGCTTTTCAGGGTGCCTCAACTCCTTGAGAAACTGACTCCGTTCTGTGTCCTGATCGGCGCCATGACGTGCTATCTCGCATTGTCGCGGCAGCTTGAACTGGTGGTGGCCCGCGCCGCTGGCGTTTCGGCGTGGCAATTCATCTCGCCGGCGCTCGCATGCGCGATCGTGCTCGGCGCCCTCGCCACCACGGTCTACAATCCGCTATCCGCCAACCTGCGGGAATTGTCCAAGCGCATGGAGGCCGAACTGTTCGGCGGTGTCTCCGGAGGCGGTCTTCAGGACGCATCCGGCTTCTGGATCAATCAGGTGACCGACGACGGCCAGGCCATCATCAACGCGGCGCGCAGTGAGCAGCAGGGCGTGCGCTTGACAGGGCTCACCGTGTTCAGATTCAATCCCCATTCCAGGTTCGAGGAACGTATCGAGGCGCGCGAGGCAGCCCTGGAGGACGGCCGCTGGCTGTTCAAAGGCGTTCGCCGGTTTACGCTCGACAACCCGCCGGTCGAACAGGAAACCTTCGTCCTTTCGACCAGTCTGACGCCAGCGCAGGTCCAAAACAGTTTCTCCACCCCCGAAACTGTGTCATTTTGGCAACTTCCGGGTTATATCAAGTCTTCCGAGAGTTCAGGGTTTGCCACCGCAGGATACCGGCTCCAATACCACAAACTCATCGCACAGCCGTTTTTGCTGGCTGCAATGGTGATGCTGGCGGCCTCGGTAAGCCTCCGGTTCTTCCGCTTCGGCGGGGTGCAAAAGATGGTTTTAAGTGGCGTGGGTTCGGGCTTTCTGCTCTATGTCCTGTCCAAGGTAACTGAGGATTTGAGCAAGGCCGAGCTGATGAATCCAATCGCTGCGGCATGGCTACCCGTCTGCGTCGGCGGGCTCACTGGCTTTTTGGTCTTGCTGTATCAGGAGGACGGATAGTGGCTGCAATCGCCACCCTCCGTAAATGTTCGACCGCTCGCGAGCGGCGCGTCTTGCCGCGCCGCCGTCGGTCCGGCGCGTCCGTGATTCCGGCGTCGCTGACGGCGGCCGTTCTCGGACTGATTGCAGCCGCCGTGACGGACGTCGTCGCTACCACTCCGGCCGTGGCGCAAAGCTTCACTTACAATCCTCGTCCGCCCAAGCCCGCGCCGGCGCCAAGGCAGAGCGATGGGCAGATGCTCGTTCAAGCCACCGAGCTCGACTACGACTACAACAATTCCCGCATATCGGCCGTCGGCAATGTGCAGATGTTCTACAACGGCACGAGCGTCGAGGCAGACAAGGTCATCTACGATCAGAAAACCAAGCGGCTCCATGCCGAAGGCAACATCCGCATGACCGATGCGGACGGCAAGGTGACCTACGCCAGCATCCTCGATTTGAGCGACGACTACCGGGATGGATTCGTCGATTCGCTGAGAGTTGATACGGCTGATGCGACCCGCATGGCCGCAAGCCGCGCCGATCGGACCCAGGGCAACTACACGGTTTTCGAGAACGGCGTCTACACAGCCTGCGCGCCCTGCAGGGAGAATCCGAAAAAGCCCCCGCTTTGGCAGGTCAAGGGTGCCCGCATCATTCACAATCAGACCGAGAAGATGTTGTACTTCGAGGACGCCCGATTGGAATTCTACGGCGTGCCTATGGCCTATATGCCTTTCTTCTCGACGCCAGATCCGACTGTGAAGCGCAAAAGCGGCTTCCTGATGCCGGGCGTGAGCACCTATAGCTTCTTCGGGGTCGGGGTCGAGGTCCCCTACTATTTCGCGCTGGCGCCAAACTACGACCTCACCCTCTCCCCCCGGTTCACCACGCGGCAAGGCGTGTTGATGCAAGGTGAGTTTCGGCAGCGTTTCGAGGACGGCGCCTATCAGATCCGTGCTTATGGCATCAATCAGCTTGATCCGGACGCCTTCGGTTCGCGTCCCGGCAACCGGGACTTCCGCGGTGGTGTGGATACCCAAGGCCAGTTTGCCTTGAACGACAAATGGGTTTGGGGTTGGGACGGCGTCCTGTTAAGCGACTACTTCTTCTTCTCCGACTACCGGCTGAGGCAGTACAGGGACCCGATGCAGTCGTTCCTGACTCTGCCGACCGAAGCGATCTCGCAACTCTATTTGACCGGTGTCGGCAACCGTAGCTACTTCGACGCTCGCGCGATCCACTACCTGAGCTTCTCGGGCAATCAGAGCCTGGTTCCGGTGGTCGCGCCGGTCATCGACTATTCGAATGTCATCAACCATTCGGTTATTGGCGGCGAGTTCAGTTACAAGTTCAACTTCGTCAATCTCGCCCGTGATCAGCCGCAGTTCGATCCGATCTCGACGCTGGCGAACACCTCGTTCGTATGCGCGCCGACGTCGGCTGACCCGGCGGCGAGAACGCCAACCAATTGTTTGCTTCGAGGCATTCCGGGGACCTATACGCGTCTGACCGCGCAGGCGCAGTGGCGGAAGTCGTTCACCGATTCCTTCGGCCAGATCTGGACGCCGTTCGCGTCACTTCGCGCCGACGCGATCAACGCCGATATTTCGAACCAGCCGGGCGTGTCCAATTTCATACAGCCCGGCACCACGCAGACAGTCCGCCTCATGCCGGTGGTTGGCGTCGAATACCGCTATCCGTTCATCAACGTTCAGCCGTGGGGCACCACAACGATCGAGCCGATCGCACAGGTCATCGTCCGCCCCAACGAAAGCTATGCCGGCAGGCTGCCGAACGAGGATGCGCAAAGCCTCGTCTTCGACGCCAGCAACCTGTTCAGCGTGGACAAGTTTTCCGGTTATGACCGTGTCGAGGGCGGCGGCCGCGCCAACGTGGGCGCACAGGCGACGACTCAATTCGATCATGGCGGCGCAATCAACTTTCTGTTCGGACAGTCCTATCATCTGTTCGGCCTGAACTCGTTCGCCGTCGCGGATATCACCAATACCGGCGTCAATTCCGGCTTGCAGCGTGCGCAATCCGACTACGTAACGAGCGTCAATTATTCACCTAACAGCATCTTCACGTTCAGCACCCGCGCGCGAATCGATGAAGCGACCTTGAACGTGCAGCGCTTCGAGGCCGAAGGCCGCGCCAGCTTCAACCGGTGGTCCGGGAGCGTGTTGTATGGCGATTATGCGGAGCAGCCCGCCCTCGGGTTTCTCGCAAGGCGCCGAGGTATTCTGGGCAGCGGTTCCATAAAGGTTGCATCCAACTGGGTCGTGCAGGGTGCGGCGCGCTGGGACCTGGAAGCCAATCAAATCAATCAGTATGCGGTCGGTGCGGGATATGTGGACGATTGTTTTGTTCTCGGTCTCAACTACGTGACCTCATACATTTATTCCGCGGGGGCAACTCCGCCCCAGCTTAACCATGCTTTCATGCTTCAGCTTGGGCTGAGAACCCTGGGTCAGACCCGCGGAGGGTCGACCGGATCTGGCATCCGCTAATTTCAAGTGGTGGCACTTTGAAGAAGCAGGCTGTGCCCGACGAACTCAGACATCGACGACAATAGACCTGCTAGTGCATTGACATGAAAATGACCTCGCTCTTCCGGCCGTTCAGCCGTCTCGCCGTATTCGCGTTTCTTTCGTTCGTGAGCTTTAACTCGCCGCTGTCTGCACAGTCGGTCGCGGTCATGGTCAATGGCGAGCCGATCACGACTTTTGATATCGAGCAGCGCAGCCGCCTGATTAAGATATCCACCCACAAATCTGCGTCACGGCAGGAGGTGATCGACGAGTTGATCGGCGAAAAGGTGAAGATCAAGGAGGCCAAGAAGTTCGGCGTGAACCCGACTTCAGCAGATATTGATCGTGCATACGCCAATATGGGCGCGCGTATGGGGATGTCGCCCGAACAACTGACGAAATCGCTCGCCTCTCAGGGCGTTCGCCCGGACACGATCAAGGCGCGCCTGCGAGCTGATCTGGTCTGGGGAAGCCTCGTGCGCGGCCGCTTCAAGGAAAGCCTGCTTGTGAGCGATCGTGATGTCAATGAAGCGCTAAAAAATAGCGGCGAGGATCAATCGAAAATCGAGGGGGTCGAATACCAGATGCGCCCGGTCGTCCTGATCGTTCCGCGCGGCGCGGCGGCTTCCGTGATGGAGGCGCGGCGCAACGAGGCCAATTCCTTGCGCGAGCGTGTTCAGTCCTGCGCGGACGCTATTCGCATTGTCAAGGCGATGCGGAACGCCACCCTGCGCGATAGGGTCACGAAAACGTCCGCCGACCTCCCGCCTCCGCTTCGTGATTTACTCGACAAGACGCCAGTGGGGCATCTGACCCCGCCGGAAATCACGCGGCAAGGCATCGAAATGGTAGCGGTATGCGAAAAGAAGGTCACAAGCGTGGACACTCCGAAGAAAAGGGAAATCCGGGAAAAAATGTTCGCCGACAAGTATGAGAAGCGATCCAAGTCCTACCTGGAAAATATTCGAAGATCCGCGATGATCGAATATCGCGAGGGTCGCCCTGAGAACGGCAACAAATGACGTCCGCCTGGTCTGTAGGAATTAGTGGATTGAGTTCGACATTCGCGACCTGCCTGGAACGTTTTCAAGCGAAGTGGATAACGGTTCGCGCGAAACGGTAGAATGCGGCGGATGTCATGAACGGCGGCATGAGTTTGGATCAAAAGCCGCGCCGGAGCCACAGCGTGGTGAAACCGATTGCATTGACCTTGGGTGAGCCGGCCGGCATCGGACCGGATATCACGATCGCGGCCTGGCTGCGCCGCAATAGCGATGCCGTTCCTCCCTTCTATCTTCTTGGCGATCGCACCTTCATCGCAGCCCGAGCAAAACTGCTCGGACTAGATCTTCCCTTGCTTGATCTTCCCTTGGCGGAGGTCGGCCAGAGAGACGTCTCCGAGATATTCACTGAAGCGCTTCCGATTGCCGCCACGGGTCATCCGGCAACCGCGCAACCCGGCGATCCTGACGACAATAGCGCCGGCGCTGCGATCGGATCGATCCGGCAAGCGGTCAATGACGTTGTGGCAGGCCACGCGGGAGCCGTGGTTACTAATCCGATTGCCAAGAGCGTGCTTTACCGGGCGGGCTTCGCCCATCCTGGCCACACCGAATTTCTCGCCGAACTGGCGGCAGCGAACGCCAGCCCGCCGCAACCGGTAATGCTGTTGTGGTCGCCTGACCTTGCGGTAGTGCCCGTCACGATCCACCTGCCCTTGCGGGACGCGATCACAACGCTGTCGAGCCGCATGATTGTTGATACCGTCCGCATTGTCGTTGCGGACCTGCGCTCGCGGTTCGGAATCTCCAACCCTCGCATAGCCGTATCCGGATTGAACCCTCATGCGGGAGAGGACGGTTCGCTCGGAACCGAGGATCAGACGATCGTTGCGCCGGCTGTCGCAACCCTGCGCACTGAGGCAATCGACGTCAAAGGTCCGCTTCCAGCCGACACAATGTTCCATGAGGCCGCGCGCCGGACTTATGACTGCGCCATTTGCATGTATCACGATCAGGCTCTGATTCCGGTCAAGACGCTGGCTTTCGATCGCGCGGTCAATGTCACGCTTGGACTACCGTTTATCCGCACATCGCCTGACCATGGCACTGCATTCGACATCGCCGGCACGGGACGCGCCAACCCGTCGAGTCTGATCGCTGCGCTACAGCTCGCCGCCCGGATGGCGGCTTCGACGCATTCGGCATGAGCGTGATTGATGACCTTCCGCCACTACGCGACGTCATCAAACGTCACGCGTTGTCGGCGCGAAAATCGCTGGGGCAGAACTTTCTGCTTGATCTGAATCTCACGGCCAAGATCGCGCGTGCTGCCGGTCAGCTTCAGGGTGCAACTGTTATCGAGATCGGGCCTGGCCCCGGCGGATTGACGCGGGCGCTGCTTGCGGCCGGCGCGAAGCATGTTATCGCCATCGAACGTGACGAACGTGCGCTCGGCCCGCTGGAAGAAATCTCGGATCGCTATCCCGATCGCCTCACGATCGTCAACGGGGACGCGACGAATTTCGATCCACAGCCCCTGCTCGGTACGACGCGCGCAAAGATCGTCGCCAACCTGCCTTACAACATCGCCACCGCGCTTCTGATCCGCTGGCTCAGCATAGAGCCCTGGCCGCCATGGTACGATGCCATGGTTCTGATGTTTCAGCGCGAGGTGGCCGAACGGATCGTTGCCCGCGAAAACGACGAGGCCTATGGCCGCCTCGCCGTGCTGTCGAACTGGCGCGCAGAGACCAAAATTCTGTTCCACATTTCGCCCGCGGCTTTTGTTCCGCAACCCCAGGTCACGTCTTCCGTGGTGCGGCTGATACCCCGCGAAAGTCCCGAGCCCTGCGACCGCCGGCTGCTGGAGCAAGTTGCCGCCGCCGCGTTCGGGCATCGCCGGAAAATGCTGCGGCAAAGCCTCAAATCGCTGCCCGCCGATCCGGCGTCGCTGGCGGCTGCCGCAGGCATCGACCCCGCGCGGCGAGCGGAAACGGTTCCTATATCCGGATTCGTTGCGATGGCTCGCGAATTGGCGGGCCTACGTTCGAATTCGTAAGGCCGCGCGGCGCCCGGTGCGCATCGAACGTCGGCCAGCTAAATTGCGCCGCTCCGACCTGCCTCGATAGAAACTTGGGCTGCCGCTGTCCTCCTGAAAAAATGGACGGGAAGAAGGCGATTAGCCTCAATTCCGCCTCGACCATTCCGGATTTGCGGCGCAATGCGACCCAAGTCTTTCCCGACAATTTAACGAAAAAGCATTCTGAATCTTGTCATCGGGGATATGCATGTCAAACCGCGCGGGAAAACGTCTCTCAACCTTTTGGGTTGCTTTATTCACGGGTGGCATGCTTGCGGTCGCCGTCCAGGGTCGGGCCTACGCAGACGATACATGCCTGGCAAAGCCTGGCGCCACAACGCCGCGCGGAGATCACTGGTACTATCGCGTCGAGCCGGGAACGAAGCGTCACTGTTGGTATCTCGGCAAAGGACGCGGAAAGACAGCGCAGGAAACCGCAGCAAAGCCGGCGCCGTCCGTTCCCGCGCCGGATAAGCCGGCGCTGACGTCGTCCCCACCGCCTCTCCGGCCGTCCATTACGAATGCACATGCGGAGTTCGATGACGCGACAAGCGCGAACGATCCAGCCGACGCCAATCCCCCGCCCTCCACGACGGATTCTTCCGCCGAGGCTGCGCAAAATGCGAGTATCTCGCAGCCTGCTGCCACGCAGTGGCCCGATCCGGCGCCCCCTCCAGCACCGGTCGTCAATGCGGCGACGCAACCGCCGGAACCAGCCGCTGTCACGCCTGATCCGCAGGCTCCGAACGATCCGCCGGTTCCTTCGGCAACAGTCGAACCTGCTAAACAGGCGTTCGGCGAACACAGCGAGCCAAGCTTAGCTTCAGCCGTTGTCAGCGCTCCCGAGGAGGAAATTCAGTCTCATTCGTCATCAATGCTGCTGGGTGGGCTTGCTGGCGCGCTAGCCTTTGCAGGGTTCCTTGGATTCGCAGCTATCAAGTTCGGGAGCCTGAGCAGCTTCTTGCACGTCGGGCGCTCGGGGTTGATCGAGGATTTGATCCGCCAGGGTAGTCCTCCGCCAGGGAAGCAAAAGGAGGCCGATACAGCGCAGACGTCCCGTAGCGACGTGCAGCGCACACGCCGGGAGATCGAGGCGCAATCGCGCGACATCATGGAGATTTTGGCGCGCGCCTCACGTGGAGCAACGACGTAGGATCGGTCCTCGGACTTGACCCGAGGATGGGGCCGCGTGAAGAAAACGCGCCAAATCAAAATCTGAGAGCCCCGCTTCTGATTCAATCGAAGCGAAACGGCACTAAGTCTCGAGTTGCCGCTGCAATTCGCGTACAAACGCCGTCAATCCGGTTTGGCGTTCGCGCTTGAGCCTTTCCGCCTTCAGAATCGATTGGACCTCGGAGAACGCTTCGTCGACATTCTTGTTGATGACGATGTAATCGTACTCGGCCCAGTGGCTGAGTTCATGTGTAGCGCGGTCCATTCGCTCACGGATGACATGGTCGGCATCCTGGGCGCGGGTATGCAGACGTCGTTCCAGATCAGCGGCAGACGGCGGCAGAATAAAGACGCTGACCACGTCAGCTCGTGCCTTCTCCCGCAATTGCTGCGTGCCTTGCCAGTCGATATCGAACAATACGTCGCGGCCAGATGACA
Source organism: Nitrobacter sp. Nb-311A (assembly GCF_000152905.1). Classification (GTDB taxonomy): domain Bacteria; phylum Pseudomonadota; class Alphaproteobacteria; order Rhizobiales; family Xanthobacteraceae; genus Nitrobacter. The sequence goes on along the minus strand of NZ_CH672419.1, from coordinate 84,502 downwards.
GGGCCGCCTCTACTGGAGCGCGCGGCGTGCCGTAGCGATTGTCAAACACCACAGCCCATTCCAGCAGATCGTTGTGCTTGACCATGGTTGCAAAGGTCGCCCCGTCGACGAACTTATAATCACGACCATCGACCTCGCCCGGCCGCATCGGTCGCGTGGTCGCGGAGACCGACAGGCTCAGGCCTTTGACGCGCTCGATCAGCAGCCTCGACAGTGTGGTCTTGCCGGCACCGGAAGGCGACGATAGCACGAACATCAGGCCACGCCGTTCGACTCCATCGAAATTCCGGTCGTGAGCAGTCATCGATCACTCCAGATTCTGGACCTGTTCGCGAAACTGTTCGACGACGTTTTTCAGTTCGAGCCCGACATTAGTCAGCTCAATATCGTTCGACTTCGAGCAGCAAGTGTTGACCTCTCTGTTAAATTCCTGCGCAAGGAAATCAAGCTTGCGCCCGATTGGACCGCCCCCGCAGATCAATTCGCGCGCCTGCGAAATATGCGAGGCAATGCGGTCCAATTCCTCGCGGATATCAGCTTTCGTGGCGATCAGGATCGCTTCCTGATGGAGCCGATCCTGGTCGAAGCGGTCCGATGCATCGAGTAGCGCGGCGATCTGCTCGGCAAGTCGAGCCATCACTGCGCCCGGTTGGCGACCGGGGGCGGCTTCTGCCCTGCCCGCGAGACGCTCGATCTCATCCATGCGCTGCATCAGTACGCGACCGAGCGTAGCGCCTTCACGCTCGCGCATATCCATCAGGCTGCGCAACGCCTGCTCGAAAGCTTCAGCGGCGGAGATCTTCACCGCATGTTCCTCGGCATCGTCGGGCTCCGGCTCAACGACTTCCAGAACTCCCTTTATCGCCAGCAGACCATCAACACTCGGCGCGAGCGCGTCGATCTTGCCGCATAAATCCCGAGCGGCCTTCAGCAGCGATTCCAGGACCTGCTCATTGATACGAACGAGGGGAGCCGCGTTGCTGCGCTTCACCGTCAGATTGGCATAGATCGTCCCGCGGGATAGCACTTGCGCCGCGCGCTTCCGTATCGTCGCCTCCATATCGTCCCAGCCGGGCGGCAGCCGGGGTCGAAAGTCGAACCCTTTGGCGTTCACCGACCTCAACTCCCATTCGAACGCATACGGCCCACTTGCGCCGTGGCTTCTTGCAAAGCCCGTCATGCTCGACAACGCCATCGCGTAATTTCTCCGAAGCGCCCAGAATGTGAGATTCGGCCAGACAGATCGTTTTGACGTTAGAGAACTTTTGTGGCCGAGTGAAATCTGTTCCTAGAGCCTTTCCGCTTCTGATGGTATCAGAATCGAAGCTCCACGCTCCGGGTTGAGGCGTTCTCCAGTGAACGGCACTTTGGTTGAAAAAACGCTATAGAGCATGACCCAGCCCCGAGGGGCCGCACCGACGCAAAGAGATCGGTTCGGATGAAATCAAGCTCGATCAAAAAAGTGAGTCAGATTCCAGCCGGCACCTGAGCCGGCCTGAATCGGATTTCTGTTGCGGATGATGTGCCGCGAAGGATCGGCGGCTCCTACCGGTCAGGCCGGGTTCGCTTCCGCGGGATAGGTTTCGGGGAAGGTTCGACTTGAGCCGCCGGGTCGGCCTCCATTCTGGCCGGCGCGGCAGCCGGCGGCGGATCGTCGGTCGGCTCAACCGCATCGTTCTGAATCTGCTTCTCCATGGTCCGCAACCGGGCGACGTTCTTCTGGTGCTGCTCGTAGGTCTCGGTGAAGCTGTGCCCCCCGTTTCCGTCGGCGACAAAGAACAAATCGCGGGTTCGCGCCGGATTCGCCGCCGCTTCGAGCGAAGCCCGGCCGGGATTCGCGATAGGTCCCGGCGGCAATCCCTCGATCACGTAGGTGTTGTAGGGAGAGGCTTGCATGATTTCGCTGCGTTTGATCGGCCGCCCAAGCGTTCCTTTGCCCCCGACCAGGCCATATATGATTGTCGGGTCGGACTGGAGTTTCATCTTCTGCTTTAAACGGTTGACAAACACGGCTGCAACTCGGCTGCGCTCATCCGCCTTGCCTGTTTCCTTTTCAATGATCGACGCCAGTGTAACGAGTTGCTCCGGTGTTTTGACGGGCACATCCGAGGCACGACGCTCCCAGATCTCGGCGAGCACGCGCTTCTGTGTCTGCTGCATGCGCTGAACCGCTTGCTCGCGGCTGGTGCCGCGCGGGAACTTGTATGTCTCGGGCAGTAACGTGCCCTCGCGCGGGATCTCCCGAAGGGAGCCTGAGAAAATCTCGTTCTCCGAAAGTCGCTCCACAATCTGTTCGGAGGTCAGGCCCTCTGGAATAGTCACCGGATGCTGCACCACCTTGCCCTCGACAATGGTGCCGATGACTTCGCGCAGACTGGCTTGCTTTTGGAACGCGTATTCTCCTGGCTTCAGATCCGCTCGCGCCTTCAGCGCAAGTACGCTTCCCATAAATGCCCAGCGATTGTCGTCGATCACTCCTTCACGCTGGAGAATTTCGGCGATGTCGTTCATCCCGGCGCGGGCCGGAATGTTGACGATCTTTTCTTCCTGAAGCGGCCCCGGCGCTTCGATCTTCTGCTTGCCGTAGATAAAAATTCCGCCGGCACCAAGCATACCTATCAATAAGACAGTAATGATCGCATTGCCTGCAACCACCAGCGGGCTTCGCACGCGTGCGGAACGCTTAGGCGGCGGCGGCACCTGTTCGGGCTCAAGCGCGGCGCGCGGACTGCGCGGAGAGATGGGCGGCCTTTCAGTCATCGATGCAACCTGAATCCTGTCGGTTCAATCGCGGCCGGCGAATTCCCTGCCCCGGCCAACAGCATGCGCCCTTGTCTAGGATTTATCATCGAATGCGGCGAAACAGTGGATTTGCTTCCATCCCGCGTTAATTGGCGAGGCGCCGCATGATAATTGACGCGTTGGTGCCGCCGAACCCGAACGAATTCGACAACACGACATTGATTTCCCGTTGACGTGCCTTGTGCGGGACGAGATCGATCGCTGTTTCAACCGATGGATTATCAAGGTTGATCGTTGGTGGAGCGATGTTGTCGCGAATCGCAAGGATGCTGAAAATCGCTTCGACCGCGCCCGCAGCACCGAGCAGATGGCCGATAGAGGATTTTGTCGAAGACATCGATGTTCTTGATGCAGCATTGCCCAGCAACCGCTCTACCGCCTTCAGTTCGATTTCGTCGCCGACCGGGGTCGATGTACCATGGGCATTGATATAGTCGATATCCGATGGAGATATGCCAGCGCGCTTCATGGCCGCGGTCATGCTTCGGAACGCACCGTCGCCATCCGGGGACGGCGATGTGATGTGATAGCCATCCCCCGACAGGCCGTATCCCGTAATTTCGGCATAGATTCTGGCGCCGCGCTGCCGTGCATGCTCATACTCCTCGAGCACAACGATACCGGCGCCTTCTCCCATGACGAAGCCGTCGCGATTGGCGTCGTAAGGGCGCGATGCCTTTTGCGGCGTATCGTTGAAGCCCGTGGACAGTGTCCGCGCGGCGCAGAAGCCGGCCATGCCGATGCGGCAGATCGGCGACTCAGCGCCACCAGCCACCATGACATCGGCATCGCCGAGCGCGATCAGGCGGCTCGCATCGCCGATTGCATGCGCGCCCGTTGAACAGGCCGTCACCACCGCATGGTTCGGTCCCTTCAGTCCGTGTTCGATCGACACGTATCCCGAAGCAAGATTAATCAGGCGTCCCGGAATGAAGAATGGCGACACTTTGCGCGCGCCCCTCTCCTTCATGAGGACAGCAGTGTCGGCGATACCCGAAAGGCCACCGATGCCGGAACCGATCAGGGTACCGGTCGCGCAACGATCCTCCTCGGTTGAAGGATGCCAAGCCGCATCGTCGAGCGCCTGCCTGGCGGCGCTCATTGCGAAGATGATGAAGTCGTCGACCTTGCGTTGGTCCTTCGGCTCCATCCACTGATCAGGATTGAAGGTTCCGTCAGCACCGTCGCCGCGCGGGACGACGCAGGCGATTCGGCACGGCAAGTCGGTGACGTCGAACGTCTCGATCTGCTTCGCGCCGCTCTTGCCGTCGAGAGTGCGTTTCCAGGTCGGCTCGACTCCGCAGCCAAGCGGCGACACCATGCCAAGTCCGGTGACGACGACGCGCCTCATCTGGAAAACTCCAGCTTCCTTACAGATCATAAGGAAAAGCCGGTGGGCCGTTCGAACACGACCCTTCCGGCTTAACTAGGACCGCTGAAGAGCGTCAGCTTTTCGCGTTCTTCTCGAGAAACTTTGTAGCATCGCCGACGGTCAGGATCGTCTCCGCCGCATCATCGGGAATCTCACAACCAAACTCTTCCTCAAAAGCCATCACGAGCTCGACCGTGTCGAGACTGTCTGCGCCAAGATCGTCAATGAAGCTGGCGCTCTCGACGACTTTCTCGGGCTCTACGCCAAGGTGCTCGACCACGATCTTCTTAACCCGCTCGCCAATCTCGCTCATCATTAAACCTCGCGCTTGTTCAATTGGACCCGACCGCAAACCGAGCCATCGTGGAGCATTAAACTAGCTAATTCCTGTCGCTATTTGCAGTCGTGTAGGATCTCGGTCTTTTCCGCCTTGTGCGGGTGCGGACCGGCAAACGACGGCAGCCGCCGCACCGCCATATACAGGGTTTCAAATTCCTGCAATGGCGTTCTTTGCCCACCCGTTCTTGGTCCGGTTATCACACATCGAAAGCCTTGACCACAAGCCCCGGTGGACGGGCCAAAAGCGCCTCAAATCATTGCCATTCCGCCGTTGACATGAATCGTCTGGCCGGTCACGTAGGCTGCTTCATTCGAACTCAGATAGACCGCAGCCGCAGCAATATCTTCCGGCGTTCCGAGGCGGCCCGCAGGGACTTTCGTCAGAATCGTCTCTCGCTGCTTCTCGTTCAGTGCGTCAGTCATCGGTGTTGCGATGAATCCAGGCGCGATACAGTTGGCCGTCACCCCGCGCTTCGCATATTCCGCGCCTAGCGTTTTGATCATGCCGATCAGCCCGGCTTTCGATGCGGTGTAATTCCCCTGGCCCGGGTTTCCAGTAACGCCGACCACGGAGGTGATCGCGATGATGCGGCCGAAGCGTTTGCGCATCATCAGTTTTGTCGCTGCGCGCGCCAGGCGGAATGTCGCTGTCAGATTAATCCTGATCACATCATCCCAGTCCTCGTCGCGCAACTGCACAAACAGGTTGTCCCGTGTGACGCCCGCATTGGCAACGAGAATGTCGACGCGCCCCATGGCCTTTTCGGCATCCGGCACCAATGCCTCGACCTCCGCCGTATCCGACAGGTTACAGGGCAGCACATGAACGCGCTCGCCAAGCGTACCCGCCAGTGCGTGCAGCGCCTCCTGGCGCGTACCGGAAATCGCGACCGTCGCCCCTTGCGCGTGCAGCGCTTTCGCAATGGCGCCGCCGATACCGCCGGTCGCGCCTGTCACAAGCGCAGTCCTATCGGTCAAGTCGAACATTGCTCCTCCCTGTCTTCTTTAAGCCGAGTGCGCGGCAGCCAGCGCGTCCCTCGCCTGCGCGATGTCGTTCGGTCCACCGACGGCCACGCCGATGGCGCCGTCCGCTATGCGCTTGACGAGCCCGCTCAGAACCTTGCCGGCTCCGATCTCGAAAAAGCGCGTCACGCCGTGTTCAGCCATATAGGCGATCGACTCACGCCAGCGTACGGTCCCTGTCACCTGCTCGATCAGGCGCTGGCGGATTTCATCAGGGTTCGTGATCGGAGCGGCCAGCACATTGGAAATGACCGGCACCACCGGCGTGCTGATGGTCACGTCAGCCAGCGCTTTCGCCATTACGTCGGCCGCGGGTTGCATCAGCCTGCAATGAAACGGCGCCGACACCGGCAGCAACATCGCGCGCCTGGCGCCTTTGGCTTTTGCGATCTCGACCGCCCGATCGACTGCTGCCTTGTCGCCGGATACGACAACCTGTCCGCCGCCATTGTCGTTCGCGGCCTGGCAGACCTGACCCTGGGCGGCTTCGTCGGCAACGGCCATCGCGGCCTCATAATCGAGGCCTAACAGCGCCGCCATAGCGCCGGCGCCGACCGGGACCGCCTTCTGCATGGCGAGGCCGCGCGTCCGCAGCAGGCGCGCCGTGTCGGCGATGCTCAGGCTTCCCGCGGCCGCCAGCGCGGAATATTCCCCGAGCGAATGTCCGGCCACGAAGGCGGCATCCCGCTCCACGGAAAATCCGGCCTCGGCTTCGAGTACGCGGAGAGCGGCAATAGAAACCGCCATCAAGGCCGGCTGAGCATTCTCAGTCAATTGCAGGGTTTCAGCTGGCCCATCCCAGATGGTGGCGGTCAATTTTTCGCCGAGGGCGGCATCCACCTCGTCAAAAACGACTTTGGCGACGGGAAATGCCTCGGCCAGCGCCTTGCCCATGCCTACGGTCTGGGACCCCTGCCCCGGAAAAGTGAATGCCGCTGTCATGCGCGCGCCCCTGGAAACCCCGGCCGGAGAGACACCGCAAGCCGGATGATGTCAAGACGCGTGGCTGCAACGGCCTTCAACTGCGGCGGCGGCGTACGGACCGCGTGGTTCGACGGCTTTCGATTGCCGCGAGCCGCAGGCCGGCGTTATCTCTTGCAACCGGCCCGGAAATCCGTATAACCCGCGCCATCCGCAGATCCCGGCCGGGAGCTGAACGGACGGTCTCAGCAATTTCACCTGTCAGGCGATATTGATGTGGCAGGGCCCATCGGTCCGTCGTCCCGTGCTTCCGCCTTCTGAGCTTATCCCGAGTCCTTTCCCAAGGTCTCGAAGGGCTTGCCGTCGGGATCCGCGCCAACTTGAGGAAAGGACATCCATGCCTCTCTATGAGCATGTTTTTCTCGCGCGCCAGGATGCGAGCTCCCAGCAGGTCGAGGAATTGACCAACCAGATCACCGGCGCGATCACGGGTTTGGGCGGCAAGGTCACCAAGACCGAGAACTGGGGCGTACGTTCGCTCACCTATCGGATGAAGAAGAATCGCAAGGCGCATTTCGTGCTGCTCAACATCGACGGACCCGCCACGATCGTCAATGAGATCGAGCGCCAGGAACGCATCCATGAAGACGTCATCCGCTATCTCACCGTGCGGGTAGACGAACATGAGGAAGGTCCGTCGGCGATGATGCGCAAAGCCGATCGCGACCGTGAGCGCGACGATCGTGGTGGTGGTTTCCGCGGTGACCGCGGTCCGCGCAGACCGCGCGAGGAATCCGCCGCTGTGGTTGAGGAGTAAGAATCATGGCTGATGCCGGTGCACGCCGTCCCTTTTTCCGCCGCCGCAAGACCTGCCCGTTCACGGGCTCGAATGCGCCGAAAATCGACTACAAGGATTCCAAGCTGCTGATGCGTTACGTCTCCGAGCGCGGCAAGATCGTGCCGAGCCGCATCACCGCAGTATCGGCCAAGAAGCAGCGCGAACTCGCGCGCGCGGTCAAGCGTGCGCGTTTCCTCGGCCTGCTTCCTTACGTTATCCGTTAATTCCCGGTCGCCGGCGGCATCGCCGGCGTCCATCATCGTTATGTTTCATAAGGCTTCCGGTTACCCCTGAGGCCGATGGTTGGGGCTCGAACGAGACCTCTAACCGCTCGGAAGGAGCGGGACAGCTGATGAATATGAACCCCTTCATTGCGATCGCAGCCGGCTGCGCGTCGGCGCTGATGTTCGCATCGATCATTTCGGACGCGCTGATCTCGCTGTTGCTGTTCTACCTGGCTCCATTGCCGCTGATGGTCGCGGCAATGGGCTGGGGGCCTGCCTGCGCTGCTCTCGGCGGCGCTTTCGCCGGCGCCAGTCTGGGCGTATTGTTCGGCCCGTCCTATTCCGCAGCTTTCGTGCTGACAGTCGCGCTGCCGGCGTGGTGGCTGGGGCATCTGGTGCTGCTCGGCCGCCCGGCCACCTCGGATACGTCGCCGCAAGGGGTGGACGCAGCGCCGGGCGATCCGCCCCCGGTCGACTGGTATCCGCTCGGACGCATACTTATCTGGATCGCCTGCTTCGCTGCGCTGACCACGACCGCCGCGCTTCTCACGCTCGGTTCCGACGCGTCGACGATTGCGGATACCCTGCGGCGCGGGCTGCTGCGCATCACCAATGTGCGGGATACGGCCTCAGGCGATCGCGCCTCGGAGGTCGTCGATGTGTTTGTGGCCATCGCTCCCGCCGCTGCCGCAACCATCGCGATGGCGACCCTGACGCTCAATGTGTGGCTCGCCGCCAAGGTCACCGCAACCTCCGGACGCCTGCGGCGTCCATGGCCTGACGTGAGGACAATGACGCTGCCGCCGATGGCGCTGGTTGCGACGATGGTCGCGCTGGCACTGTGCTTCATCGGCGGATTGCCCGCGATCCTGGCCCAGATCGTTACCGCTTGCCTGATGATGACATATGCACTTGTGGGTTTCGCCGTGCTGCACACGATCACCCTGACGATGCGGAACCGTGGGCTATGGCTCGGTTCGGTCTACGCCATCGTGCTGATGTTCGTATGGCCTGTCATCACGATTGTAGGCATCGGCATAGCGGACGCAATTTTCGGATTTCGGCAACGTTACATGCAACGGCACACGCCTCCGCCGATCGTGCCGAAATCGTGAGTTCACACAGTACGAACAAGAGGATCGATCATGGAAATTATTCTGCTGGAACGCGTGGCCAAACTCGGGCAAATGGGCGAGGTCGTGAAGGTCAAGGACGGTTTCGCCCGCAACTTCCTTCTCAGACGCGGCAAGGCCCTGCGTGCGACCGCCGAGAACCGGGCCAAATACGACGGCATGAAAGCCGAGCTTGAAGCCAACAACATCAAGGCCAAGGGCGAAGCCGCCAAAGTGGCCGAGAAGATCAACGGGCGCGACATCGTCGTCCTCCGCCAGGCTTCCGAAACCGGGCAGCTATTTGGCTCGGTCACGGTCCGCGATATCGTGGCCGCGCTGGCCGCCGATGGCATTATCGTGAGCCGCCCCCAGGTCTGGCTGGATGCGCCGATCAAGACAATCGGCCAGCAGAAGCTGACGGTCGCGGTTCATCCGGAAGTCGAGGCCGAAATCACGGTCACGGTCGCCCGCAGCATGGACGAGGCCGAGCGCATCCAGCGTGGGGAGGACATCAGCACCCGTCAGGAGGATCGCAACGCTGCCGCCGAAGCGATCGCCGCCGCTGGCGAATTCTTTGATCCGGAAGCACAACATGACGAGCCAGCCACGGAAGACGAGCAGAGCGCTGAGGAAAAGTGAATCTCGTTCTCGCGAGCGACACGCGAACTCTCCGCTTCCATCGGAAGCGGGAGGCCCGCCATTGAGTAACCCGGGGTCCTTCACCGCTTCACGGAAAACGGTGGAAGACTCTCCGATCTTGATCTGACGCGTTTTCTTCACGCGAACTGAAGTTCATCCTCGGGTCAAGCCCGAGGCTATGCTTTGTTCGAAAACGCTATTTCAAGAATAAAAGATAAGTATTGCTCAGGCCGGTTTACGGCCTTTTCTTCCTCGCTGCTCAATCAAGACTGCCTGTTGCCATCGGCCGGGCGCCTTGTCGGTGCGATGAACGCAGCCCGCCCAACAGCACGGACGTTTCTTGCCCTCCAACAGTTCGTCACAGGTTCGCTCAATGCGACGCTGGCGCGTCTTTGGTTGTTTTGCGTCATCTACCCAGCAGATGAACTCATTCCGACCGAGCGGCGTCAGACTTTCCCACAGCGCAAGGACTTTCGGATCCGATCGCAAGGCGGCTTGAAGGTCTTCTCGTGCTTCGTGCACTGTGCCGTGTAGAAAAGTATTCGCCACGCAACCTCCAAACGATCGGCCAGCACGCCTCAAATTTTTCTGGTTCTGATGGGTACCAGAAGCAGGGTTTCGCGATTTTGGTTTGACGCGAACCGGTCATCCGTCCCCAGTCAAGCCCGAGGACCTGCCTTGCTCGAAAGGACCAGCGGGGGGACCCGGTTGTTATGCGTCCCGCAGCCAGCCAGCCGCCACGCCTGTCCACAAACAAACGGCCGGCACTTGGCGTACCGGCCGTTTGTTTTTACCCGTTGAACCGGATTCGTCGCTCATCTTTTTGTTGGAGCATGATCTTTTCCGAAAACCGGTTTCCACTTTTCGGGATCCTGCTCCAGGTCAGGCCTTAAGAAGCGGCTCCTCCGACGCAAGGCCTCCGCCGCCTGGCCTGGGTTTGCGCGGCGGTGTTCGCTTGCGGGCGCCGGGCAGTTTCTCCGGCTTGGGGGTGACCGGCCCGTCGAGGAACTCAAAACCGATCTTCTCGAGATCAACGCCCGCGACAGTCTCGTCTTTGACAAGAACGACGCGCACATGGCCACCGCCCTTAAGCTTGCCGAACAGCACCTCGTCTGCCAGCGGCTTCTTGATGTGCTCCTGGATCACCCGCGCCATCGGCCGGGCGCCCATTTGCTCGTCGTAGCCGTGTTCGACCAACCAGGCCTTGGCCGGATCAGAAAGATCGATCGTCACAAAACGATCCGCAAGCTGCGCCTCGAGCTGCAACACGAATTTCTCTACCACCAGGCCAATCACGTCGGTGCTGAGATGACCGAATGAGACAGTGGCGTCGAGCCGGTTACGGAACTCAGGCGAGAACTGACGGTTGATCGCCTCGCGATCATCCCCTTCCCGCTTGTTACGCGTGAAGCCGAACGCAGCCTTCGCCATATCGGAAGCGCCCGCATTGGTGGTCATGATCAGGATCACGTTACGGAAGTTAACCTGCTTGCCATGGTGATCGGTAAGCCGCCCGTGGTCCATGATCTGCAACAGCACATTATAGACATCCGGATGCGCTTTCTCGATTTCGTCGAGCAGCACCACCGAATGCGGATGCTGATCGACGCCGTCAGTCAGCAGGCCGCCCTGATCGAAACCGACGTAGCCGGGAGGCGCGCCGATCAGCCGCGAAACGGTGTGCCGTTCCATATACTCGGACATGTCGAAGCGCAGCAGCTCGACGCCAAGCGCCTCCGCCAGTTGTTTGGCCACCTCCGTCTTGCCGACGCCGGTCGGACCGGAGAACAGGTAGGCGCCGATCGGCTTTTCCGGCTCGCGCAAGCCGGCGCGTGCAAGCTTGATCGACGCGGTCAGCGCTTCGATCGCGCGATCCTGTCCGAACACCACACGCTTGAGGGTCTGCTCAAGATGCTTGAGGACCTCCGCATCGTCCTTCGACATGCTCTTGGGCGGGATCCGGGCCATGGCCGCAATCGTAGTCTCAATTTCCTTGATGCCGATGGTCTTCTTCCGCTTGCTCTCGGTCACCAGCATCTGCGCCGCACCGGACTCGTCAATCACGTCGATCGCTTTGTCGGGCAGCTTGCGGTCGTGAATATACCGCGAAGACAGCTGCACCGCCGCCTCGATCGCGTCATTGGTGTATTTCAGCTTGTGGTAGTCCTCGAAATAAGGCTTGAGGCCCTTGAGAATGGCAATGGCATCCTCGACCGAGGGCTCGTTGACATCGATCTTCTGGAACCGGCGGACCAGCGCGCGATCTTTCTCGAAATGCTGCCGGTACTCCTTGTAAGTGGTGGATCCCATGCAGCGGATCGTTCCCGCAGCCAGCGCCGGCTTGAGCAGGTTGGAAGCATCCATCGCGCCGCCGGAGGTCGCTCCCGCGCCGATCACCGTGTGAATCTCGTCGATGAACAGAACCGCGTTCGGGTGCGCTTCCAGTTCCTTGAGAACCTGCTTCAATCGTTCTTCGAAATCGCCGCGATAGCGCGTGCCGGCCAGCAGCGTTCCCATGTCAAGCGAGAACACGGTTGCGGCCGCCAATACCTCGGGGACTTCGCTGTCGACGATGCGCTTCGCCAATCCTTCGGCGATCGCGGTCTTGCCAACGCCCGCGTCGCCGACGAAGAGCGGATTGTTCTTCTGCCGGCGGCACAGCACCTGGATCGCTCTGTTGATCTCGGCGTTTCGCCCCACTACCGGGTCGATCTTGCCGTCGCGCGCCTTCTTGTTCAGATTGACGCAGTAAGTCTCAAGCGCATCGCCCTTCTTCTTGGCGTCGTCGCCACTTTTCGTTTCGGTCTCTTCGTCCACGCCCCGCACCGGCCGCGCTTCGGAGACGCCGGGGCGCTTGGCAATGCCATGACTGATGTAATTCACCGCGTCGTAGCGTGTCATGTCCTGCTCTTGCAGGAAGTAGGCCGCATGGCTTTCGCGCTCCGCGAAAATCGCAATCAGCACGTTCGCGCCCGTCACTTCCTCGCGGCCGGACGACTGCACATGGATTACAGCCCGCTGGATCACGCGTTGAAAACCGGCGGTCGGCTTGGCATCGTCAGCAGCTTCGGCCGTGACCAGATTCTCGAATTCAGTCTCGAGATAGTTCACCAGGCTGCCGCGCAGCTTGTCGAGATCGACACTGCAAGCCCGCATGACCGCCGCCGCATCCGAATCGTCGACCAGCGAAAGCAAAAGATGTTCGAGCGTGGCGTATTGATGGTGCCGCTCGTTGGCGATTGCGAGCGCCCGATGAAGGGATTGTTCCAGGCTTTGAGAAAAAGTTGGCATTCCGCGTCCTCTAGGGTCTCTTGGCCATCATGGTCGCCATCGCCCCGTCAGGCAACAACAACATTCGTCAATAATATAGTAATACACCACCCGGGGGGAAGGTCCGTCTTGCGCGAACAAATAGCACGCTGCAGCCGCGAATCATTCGCGGTTGGGCCAAGCGGCGCGCGAATTGAGCCTGCCGGCCGGAAATCGCATAAAAATGCGTTCCGAATTAACGGGACCAGTACAGTTATTTTTTTTCCATCACGCATTGCAGCGGATGCTGGTGCTTGCGCGCGAAATCCATCACCTGCGTGACTTTGGTTTCGGCAACCTCATAAGTGAACACGCCGCATTCGCCGATGCCGTGATGATGGACATGCAGCATGATCTGGGTGGCCGCTTCCAGGTCCTTTTGAAAGAACTTCTCGAGGACGTGAACGACGAACTCCATTGGAGTGTAGTCATCGTTCAATATGAGCACACGATAGAGATTGGGACGTTTCGTCTTCGGTCTGACCTTGGTGATGACTGAAGCGGCTGGATCGCCCCGGCCACCGGCGCGGTCGTCGTCTTCACTCATTCTCGTTCTCGGTGCTGAAGGGGCATCCCCCACCGACAGCACGGACGTTCCGGTTATTTGAATGACAGGCGGCTTCAACATGGCTCAAGCGTTCGATGTCTTCCCACAATCAACGATGGGCTCAACCAAGCAACCGCGCTACGTCGATCCTAGCCGCGGTAGGCCGCTTATCCCGTTACGACTGTCGGCTGGCCCGGACGGTTTAAGTATGGGTTTGTATCCGCCTCGCCGCAAGATCGCAATTGCCGCTGAACGGCTGGCGGTCCGAAACCAACTGCCGGGCCGATGGTTAACCGGCCCTTCCTGCCCCTCCCGGAATATCCGATAAGCCCGTTTAAGCTCCATTGACGATAGAGAGGCATTTGGAAGCGGTTATCGCAATTTGTGCGGCTATTTACCTGCTTTCTCAGGACAACTTTACCACCCGTTTAGCCCAGGGGTTCGAAATACGGCTGGAACCAACGGGATCGGTAACAGCCATGTCTGGTAGCTCAACTTGCAAACGGATTCGCAATTCGCTGGAGCGTTTCGGTCGAGATTTTCAAGGTAATATCGCACCAATTTTCGCGATCGCCCTGCTACCGGTATTGGGATTCGTGGGGGCCGCCGTCGATTATACGCGAGCGAACGCGGCACGCTCCTCAATGCAGGCCGCCCTGGATTCGGCGGTGCTGATGGTTTCCAAGGACGCTGCGGCCAACCCGACCATGACGTCCCAACAGATTACGAACGCGGTGCAGCGTTATTTTACGTCACTTTACAACGACAAAAGCGCATTCGGCGTTACCGTAAGCGCGACCTATACTCCCAGCAGCTCATCAGCGGCGGCAAAGATCCTCGCCTCCGGACAGGGCGCGATCCAAACCGATTTCATGAAGATCGCCGGCTTTCCGCAACTCAGTTTCGGCACCAGTTCCACATCCACATGGGGCAACTCGCGCATGAGGGTGGCGCTGGTGCTCGATAACACCGGCTCGATGTCGTCCAACGGCAAGATGTCCGCGCTGCAAAGGGCGGCAAAGGACATGATCGATTCGCTCTCGGCTTTCGCCAAAAAAACCGGTGACGTCTATATTTCAATCATTCCGTTCTCAAAGGACGTCAACGTTGACACGTCCAATTACAACGCAGCTTGGATCAACTGGGCCGAATGGCTGGGCGAGCCTCCGGTCCTCGACCCAGCCTCGTCTTACGGGGGCTCGAAGCCAAGTAATTGGGATGACATCGTTGAAGACTCGAACTGCCCCTTTAAAAAAAATAGCCACGGGTTCACCTGCGCCGACCGTCCGGCAACTTTAAGCGGAGCCAAAAGCGACACCAAAAGAATTCCTTCCAGCGGAAAGTATGCCGGGTACATTTGCCCCAGCGTAGATAGCGGCAGCAAAATCCCGGGCAAAGCCGGCGTTTTTTACAACGGGTGCTACCGGACGGTGAAAAACACCATCGCTACGGGATCAGGCGCGAGTTGCGGATCCACCCCGCACTGTGATTGCAGCGGGAGTGGCCGGAACAAGGTTTGTACCCAGGTGCTCCACCCTTGGCGCGATACGGACAACCCGGGAGCGGCAGCGGCCGCCCCAGCCGCTCCGCAGCCGTCCGCTGCGGCAAACGATGGCGGCTGGACTGGCTGCATCAACGACCGCGACCGGGAATATGATATTTCAAATACCGCGCCCTCTACGGGCAGCGACGGAACGCCCTCCACGAAGTTCTATGCCGAACAGTGGAAAGACTGTCTGCCGGCCACCATCACGGCCATGAGTTCTCAATGGAGTACTCTGAAAAACCAGATCGATGCGATGACGCCCAGCGGCAATACCAACCAGTCGATCGGTCTCGCCTGGGGATGGCAATCGCTCAGCACGACCAACGGTCCGATCGCCGCGCCGGGGAAAGAGTCGGGATACGTCTATCAGGACTATATCGTCCTTCTGTCCGACGGACTGAACACGCAGAACCGCTGGTACAGTTGCCCCCCCTCAGGCCCCTGTCCGACGATCGATGCGCGGCAGGCGCTGCTATGTCAAAAGGTCAAGGACAGCGGCGTCACCATCTTCACGATCCAGGTCAACGTCGGCAGCAAAGATCCTCTGTCGCAAGTGCTGCAGAACTGCGCCTCCGACGGGAATTTCCAGATGATCACGTCGGCCACCGAGACTGCCGACGCCTTTCAGAATATTCTCACGCAAATCTCTCAGCTCCGCCTCGCCAAATAACGCGTTCGGCAGCCCAGCAAAAATTCGGCCGATGCACGGCCTTTTCGAGCGAAGCATGTCCTCGCGCCTGGCCCGAAGGATAGATACCGGGTCGCGTGAAGAAAGCGCATCAAGTCTACATGCTAAAGTTTTCATCGCTTTCAGGAAACGGTGAAAACTTTAGGTGGCCGGGTTTTTGTTTTTCGCGAATTATCAGCGAGCCGTTGGCACGAACTTCGCGGCAAAATCTTCAAGCGGCTTATAGGCTTGTTTGGCGAGATCGACGTAAAGGCTGCCTATCTTCTGGGACTCATTGACGAGCGTCTCGTAGGCCGTTCTGGCATATTCGGTCTGCGCCTCCATGGCTTGTTCCCACGATTTCGCTCCGGCGAGTTTCTCGGTGAATGCTTTGCCGTCTTCAAAAGACTTTCGCGTGTAATCGCCGAAGGCTACAGCGATTGCCTGAACGCCCTTTTGAACGCCACCCGCAGCTGTCGTCGCAGCGTCGAATTGTTCCTTACCCTGCTGCTGGATATCGTCGACCCTAATCATAATAATTTCCTTTCATTACAGGCGGGTAGCCGCCGATTTTGTGTATTTATTTTATAGTGCATCGCACAATGAAATTCAAGCATTATTGTGCGACGCAAAACAAGCATTCAACTTAAATCCGCCAGGTGCCATCAAGAGTTGCTTAACTCTTTGGAAACTCCGGCCCCCTACCCTGATGTCCACATCTTGAGCGTTCCTGGTGACAAAGAAAAAGCACCATGGGGTCAGGCTCTTAGCCAGAACGGCAATCCGACCTGCCACTTCGCCTAGGGAACCGGTTGCGCCGAACGTTCAGATCAGACGGTCCCGGCACAATTTTGCCTCACGAACCGGTGACTAAAAGTCGAAATGGGGACGGGGAAGTACATGCTTCGCACCACCTTGGCTTCGCACACTATGCGAGTTGGCGCGCTCGGACTTGCAGCGATGGTCGCCGTCGTTTTTACGATCGATCAGGCGGATGCGCGGCGCGCTCGTCATCATCATCGCCACCATCAGCAGGTGCGGCAGAGCTACAATCCGCCATTCGCTTCGATCGTGGTGGACGCCAATTCGGGAGCAACGCTGTCGTCCGTCAATCCCGACAGTCCTCGTCATCCGGCATCTCTCACCAAAATGATGACGCTCTACATGCTTTTTGAACGTCTTGACGCCGGCAGGATCAGCCTCGACTCAGAAATGCGCGTCTCAGCGCACGCGGCGGCGCAGGATCCGACGAAGCTCGGTTTGCGGCAGGGCCAGACCATCCGCGTCGAAGATGCGATCAAGGGACTGGTGACGAAATCCGCCAACGACGCCGCGGTCGTCATCGCCGAGGCGATCGCGGGCGACGAAGACGACTTCGCCAGAATGATGACGCGGAAGGCTCGCGCGCTCGGCATGACGCGGACGGTCTATCGGAACGCTTCCGGTCTTCCCGACGACGATCAAATCACTACCGCGCGGGATCAGGCCACGCTGGGCCGTGCATTGCAGGATCGTTTCCCGCGCTACTATCGTTACTTCGCGACCACCTCCTTCACGTTCCGCGGCCGCACCGTTCGGGGCCACAACCGCCTGATCGGCAGCGTCGATGGCGTCGATGGCATCAAGACCGGTTATATTCGATCCTCCGGATTCAACCTCGTCACCAACATCAGGCGCGGTAATCGCCATCTCGTCGGCGTCGTTCTCGGCGGTCGCAGCGGCAGTTCACGCGATGCGACCATGCGTAAACTGCTGGCCGAGAATCTCGACAAGGCCGCGACGCGGCGGACGGTTGCCGCCATTGCCGAACGCAGTACTGCGGAGGCCAATGCGAAGGCGGCCGAAGATCAGGCCCGCTCACGACCCAATAGCCTGAGGCAGGTGGACGGCGCCGTTCAAGTCGCATCCACGGCGCCTGAACCCGTCGCACTGCCGACTGAACGTCCCGCCCGCTCGCTGACAACGGCCTCGACCACCGCGTTGCCCCCCAGGCGGCCCACATCTGAACCCGCTCCGTTGACCAGCGGCGTTATCGAGACCCAGCCTATCGACGCCGTTCCCGGTTCCACCGAACCGATGAAGCCGGTGCGGGTCAAGACTGTGCAGGTCAGGGCGAAATCGGTCAGGTTGGCTTCGGCCGGCCCGGCGCCTTCTGTCTCGCCAGCCGCCGGCAACACCACAACGGATCACGACAGGACACCGGAAACGTCGGGCTCCATCGTAGCGCGGGCGAACATGCCACCGCAACCCGCCAACTTTGGCACCGGTCAGGGCATCCTGGGCGTCCTTCCGGCTTCGAGTCTTCCCTCTTCGACAAAGCAGGCGATGGCTCATACGGATTCCGGATCGGCGATTCAGCCGCGGACAGTTCAGAAGAATGGCGCGCTCAAACCGGTGCCGTCGCATTCGGGCTGGATCATTCAGGTCGGCGCACTGGAAACGGAGAGTCAGGCGCGTGAACGTCTCGAGGCGGCCCGAGGTCGCGCGCCCAAGGTGTTGGGCAAGGCCGATCCCTTCACTGAGTCCGTCGCCAAGGGTAACAAGAAACTGTATCGCGCGCGCTTCGCCGGTCTCGACCGCGACGAGGCCGAAGCCGCGTGCCGCACCCTGAAGCGTTCGGATATATCCTGCATCACGATCAAAAACTGATCGCAGCCCGCATTTTTGTTCATGCGACGTCAGGATCGATCCAGGCGTAGGTGATCCACGTCCTGTCCCCGAAATCATCCCGCGCAAACCACTCGTCAAGAATTGGCGGATAATGTTCAAAACAACGATCGACCCGACGGACAACGGCGGGCGAAAATGGGGCCTCGTCCGACAGAGAATAGTAGCAACTCGCAGTGTAGCGTTTGGTGGCGTTGTTGGAGTTAACTGCGATGAGTGCGAAGCAAAGTATCCTTGGCCGCGTTTACGCGGGCCGCCAGATACGTCGACCCCCCCTGGTCGGGATGCAGTTTCTTCATCAACCCCCGATGCGCGCGACGAATCTCGTCCCTTCCCGCCCCCGGCTGCAAGCCAAGGATCTGATAGGCCTCCTCGTCAGTCATTTTTCCGCCAGGCGGCGCGTCGCTCCTCCCCCCTGCCGGATCGCCTTGCGCGTTATGACGCCAGGCGGGAAACCGGCGGTCCAGATAAGTTTCAAGTAACGCGCAGCTCTCCGCGTCGAAGCCGGCCATCATTGCAAGAAGCCGAGGCAGGTCGAAATCATCCAGTGAACGGCCGGCGTCTGGTCCGTCGATGATCTGTCCGCCGAGACGACCGCTGTCGTGATCCAGGACCATATCGAGAAACTGCGAACGAACCCGGGAAGTATGTCCGGTGGTCGTATGCTGCTGCATTCCCACGCCCAGAAGTCTGGCGAAAAAGGACATGCCCGACGGCGACCACCCCAAAAGTCCGACGCCGAGGGCCGCCAGCGGCAGCGCAAGCGCCAATTCGCCCTTGATGCCGATAAAAGCCGCCATCGCAAACGCTATGATGCCGCCGGCGAGCCTGATAGCTCGCGCCAGTACCGCTGGATTTGCTGCTCGCAGCAACTGGAGCAGCAAATACAGAAAAAGGAAGGTGAAGAGGCCTGCTATCAGGGTCGGCATGGCGAATAAATAGTAGTTTGTCGCAGGCAACGAAAGCGGCTGTATGCAGCGGCCTACGGCGGCATAGCGACGCTACGACAATGCGAGCTACGGTGCCAACTTCATCTGGCCCAATAACCGGGTCGCACTTGTTACAGTTGTCGACAACCGCTGCAAGGCCTCCCGGCCGCCCGCGGCGTAAGCTGCGGCCGCACGGAGCAATTCGCGCAACTGGGTCGCTGCGCCAGGATCGAACCGACACCATGCGCCTCCGGTCAGCCGCGCGATTTCGCGAAAAGCCTGCTCGGCGACCGCATCATGTCCTTCCTGGAACATGAACATAGGGACTTTCAATAATCCCAATTCTCCGGCTTTCGCACAAAGATTGTCGATCGACTCTTCCATTGCGTCGCCGACAAACACAACAGCCTTGATACCGGAAGCAACCGCTTCACTGCGCGCATGCGAGAGAACCTTGCCAATCTGAGTATTGCCGCCGCGGCAATCGATGGTGCTCATCAACCTTGCCAGCTTTGCACTGTCGGATATCCAGCCGCTGGAACGACATTCGTTGAGTCCGCGATAGTAGACGAGGCGAATGTCGAGGCTGCCGATGCCGACCGCTTCGCGAAACATATCGGCTTGTAGAGCGCAGGCCATGTCCCACGTCGGCTGCCGGCTCATGGTAGCGTCGAGCGCGAACATCAGCCTGCCGTGGCCACCTGCCGCCGCGTAAGGCGACATGGAACGCGCCTTGGCCACGAATGCAGCTATATCGGACGACGACGACGATTTCAGATCGGGCAGCGAAGCATCTCTGTCGGACAACTGGCTCCGGCAGGTCGACGGCTTCAGGGGACGTTTCGGCGGCTCCGGATCGTAGGACATAGAGACTCGCAAGGGATTAAAGGCACTATGTGGCGCAAACCGCTGATAATTCAAGCGGTATGCATGTGGCAGAGAGCCGGCTGCCCGATCAAAACCAGACCCTGTCTGTTCCACCGTTGTCGGCCACTCCTGAGTGGGGAATCGAGCGATTCAGCGATCCAAACTCTTCCGGACTTTTTGAGAGTATAAGGTCATATGTTCGTGATGTGAGGTTATAGCCGTGGGGCAAAATCGTTTGGCTAGAGCCTTCCGCTTATGCAAACCAGTTCCCTCCTCGGGTCAGGCCCGAGGGCATGCTTCGCTCACGACGATCTCAAAAGGCCGGAGTCTATTTTTGTTTTTGCGTCCTGAGCCCTGCCGCATCAGCATGACGGGCTTTGATTTCGTCAGCCGCCAACCTTGCCGGCATATTGCTCGTCCGTGACGTGTTCCATCCAGGTGACGGCGCTCCCGTCCAGAGCTTCATGCACCGCGATGTGAGTCATGGCCGTGGCTGGCGCCGCGCCGTGCCAGTGCTTTTCACCCGGTGAAAACCATACCGTATCGCCGGGGTGGATTTCGCGGATCGGCCCGCCCTCGGACTGGACCAGCCCGACGCCGGAAACCACGTAGAGCGTCTGGCCGAGCGGATGAGTGTGCCATGCGGTGCGCGCACCCGGCTCGAATGCGACGCTCGCGGCGAGGACGCGCGAGGGTGCGTTCGCGGTCGCGATGATTGGTTCGACCGAAACCGTGCCGGAAAAATATTCCCTGGGCCCAGGTTTTGCCGGCCGCGAACCTGCCTGATGGATATCCATTTTTTGACCTCCCGGGTTGTCGCGCACAATGCGCGCCGCCGACAAGAATTTATTGGAATTGCATACGTCCTTCATGTCAACTCGGTATCTGAAACGCTTTTTCATCCGTCACGAACGAAACTTATTGATCGGCCATGGCTACGCCGCCTCCGCCCCCTCCCCGCCTGCTGCCGAGCGGTGACGCCGCCGTTACGGTGGAATTCGGCCGCGTCATCGATGAACTGGCCAACCGTCGCGTTCTTGCGCTTGATCGCGCGCTCGCGGACACCCCGATCGACGGCGTTACGGAAACGGTGCCGACCTATCGATCGCTGCTCGTTCACTACGATCCCGTTCGGATCGATGTCGAAGAACTTGCGGAACGCCTGTCCATGCTCGCGCGGCTGCCCGTTCCACCGACAAGCTCGGCCCGGCGCTGGCGCATTCCAGTTGCCTATGGCGGCGAGAACGGCATCGATCTGGAAGATATCGCGAACACGTTGAACATGACGCCTGACGACGTCGTGGCGCGCCACGTCGCCGGCGACTACCGTGTCGCCATGCTCGGGTTTACGCCGGGCTGGTCCTATCTGAGCGGCCTCGATCGTTCGCTGCATATCCCACGGCTGCGGAGCCCGCGTCTGCTTACGCCATCGGGCGCAGTTTCGATCGGAGGTCTTCAGGCTGGCATCCAGTGCCTTGCCGGACCCAGCGGCTGGCGCCTGTTGGGACGAACCGCCGTGCGCACTTATCAACTCCATCGCAATCCTGTTTTCCTGCTCGAACCCGGAGACGCCATTACCTTTTATGCGATCGACGGCAAGCAATTCGTGGAACAGGATCGCGCTGCCGAACGCGGCGAGATTGTCGCTCAATTGGTGGCGCCGTGAGCAAACTCGTCCTCACGGCTGTCGGGCCCGCGACCTCGGTTCAGGACGGCGGGCGCTACGGCGCGCAGCGCTATGGGCTGACGCCGAGCGGCGCGGTGGATCGCCTCGCGCTGGCTGCAGGTAACTGCCTGGTCGGCAATCCGCCCTTTGCCGCAGCGATAGAAATCGGCCCATTCAGCACAAGCTTCGCTGTTCGCGAAGGCACGGTGCGTGTGGCGCTCACGGGAGCGGTGCGGGATGCTGAAGTTTCGGGACGATCGGTTCCGTTCAACGAATCGTGCACGCTCGTCGGCGGCGACAGCCTGACACTCGGCGCGGCGCGTGACGGCATGTTCAGCTACCTTGCGATCGAAGGCGGAGTGAAGGGTGAGCCGATGTTTGGCAGCCTCGCTGTCAATGCCCGCGCTGGCCTAGGCAGCCCATTTCCGCGGCCGTTCCAGGCCGGTGACGTACTCGATGTGGATACGGCAAGGGCTGGGATCGAACACGGAATCGAACTGCCCATTCAAGCCGACGGCCCGATCCGCATCGTGATGGGTCCGCAGGACGATGAATTCGGCGAGGCTACGGAACTATTCCTTGGCAGCGAATGGAAAATCTCCGCGGCGAGCGATCGCATGGGCTATCGTCTCGAAGGCCCGACCATCAAACATCTTCACGGCCATAACATCGTTTCCGATGGCACCGTGAATGGCAGCATTCAGATTCCCGGCAGCGGACAACCGATCGTTCTGATGCCAGATCGTGGCACCACCGGTGGCTATCCAAAAATCGCAACCGTCATTACCTCGGACCTCGGTCGCTTCGCCCAAATTCCTGTGGGCCGCAGCTTTCGATTCAAGGCGGTCACCATCGCCGAAGCGCAGACTGTGGCGCGCTCCATGGCGGACCTGTTGCGAACGCTGCCTGACCGTGTGTTCGAGATACGCAACGCGAACATCAATGATGCATTGCAGAACGCCAATATCGGCGGAACCGCGGTGAATGCATTCGACAGCGGGACGTGGCAGACTTGGCCGCCATTGGAGCAATAAGAACCGCTCTTCATATCGGACGAATCATGACCATCGACCTCAACTGCGATCTCGGCGAAAGCTTCGGCGTCTGGCCGATGGGCGACGATGCCGCCATGGTCGAGCTTGCGACCTCCGTTAACGTTGCCTGCGGCTTCCATGCCGGCGATGCGGACACTATGAAGAAGACCGTCGATCTCGCCAAGGCGCACGGCGTCAGCATCGGCGCACACCCCGGCTATCGCGATCTGCATGGCTTCGGGCGACGTCCGATCGCCGGCATTACGCCGAGCGAAATCGAAAACCTCGTCGCGTACCAGATCGGCGCGCTTCAGGCGATCGCCACTATGGCCGGGCACAAGGTCACGCATGTGAAGGCGCATGGCGCGTTGGCCAATGTGGCCTGCGAGGACGACACGACCGCGCGCGCAATCGCTTCCGCGATCAGGGCTGTCGACCCCGATCTCATCTTTGTGGCGCTTGCAAACTCGCGCCTTGTTACGGCCGGCGAAGCTGTCGGCCTGCCGATGGTGCACGAAGTGTTCGCAGACCGCGCCTACGAAGACGACGGATCGCTGGTGTCGCGGCGCAAGCCCGGCGCGGTGCTGCATCATGCGGATGATATCGCTCGCCGCGTTGTGAGAATGCTTCAATCCGGAGAGATTATTTCAATCACCGGCAAGGCAATAAAAATGCGCATGGACACCGTCTGCATTCATGGCGATACGCCGGGCGCGGTCAGTATCGCGCGCGCAGTGCGCAAGGCGCTCAAGGATAATGGAATCGAGGTCGCGCCCTTCAGGGCAATGAAATAGCCGTTCCGTCAGAACGGATGGACAGCGAGCGAGCCGAACACCACCGCGGCGATCAGGGCGAGCGAGCCATAGAGCGCGAATGTCTGGAGCCGCACCACCGTTCGCTCGTTCAGGCTACGGGCGCTAACGTTCAGGCGCTCGGATCGTTGTTGCATCTTTGGCCTCCGGCTCAACACGGACCAACAATGAACGACGGTTCCCATCATGGGCAAGATCGCGGAAGAAAATAACGATGGGATTCTTCAGAACGCGGCTTATCCAGACAGAAATTCTCTTCTTACCCGTTACGGGAAAAATTCCATTCGCGGGTGGTCCGGATGCTGCGGCGCAGCTTTACGGCTTGAGGATTATGGCTCCCGTCGTCCGACGGCCTTCCAGGTCCGTCTGAGCTTTCGCCGCGTCCTTCAGCGCGTAGGCATGATTGATCTGAACGTGCAGCCTGCCATTGATGACGGCGGCGAACAGCGTATCGGCGCCTTCAAGAAGCTCACTGCGCGTCGCCACATAGTCATTCAGTTTCGGGCGCGTGGCGAACAGTGAACCACGACGACCAAGTTCAGCCAAAGCAAACGGCGGCACTGGACCGGAGGCGTTGCCGAAGCTGACGAACGACCCGCGAGGTCGCAAACAGGATAGCGAGCCTGGAAAGGTGGTCTTGCCGACGCCGTCATAGACCACGTCGCATAATTCGTTGCGGCTGATCTGCTTGACGCGTGAGACGAAGTCCTCCTCATTATAGAGGATAACGTGATCGCAGCCATTGGCCAGCGCGAGGTCCGCCTTGGCCTTCGACCCAACGGTGCCGATGACGTTCGCACCCAGCGCCTTCGCCCACTGGCAGGCGAGAAGCCCAATGCCGCCCGCCGCGGCATGGATCAACACACGATGGCCGTGCTCGACCTTGAAGGTCTTGTGCAGGAGATACCAGACTGTCAGTCCCTTGAGCATCAGCACGGCACCCTGCTCGTACGTGATGTGGTCGGGCAGCTTGACCAGTTTGTCGGCCGGAATGTTGCGCTCGGTCGCATAACCGCCGAGATCGAAATAGTAAGCCACGCGGTCGCCGGGATGAAAATCGGTGACGCCTGGTCCAACGGACACGACTTCGCCGGCTGCCTCATTGCCGACGATAAACGGCGTGGCCGACGCCTTGTAGAGCCCACTCCGATAATACACATCGATGAAATTCAGGCCGATCGCATGTTGTTTGATGCGAACCTCGCCTTGCGCCGGTGCAGGTAAGTCCACGGCCTCATAGACCAGCGCCTGGGGACCGCCGACGTGATGAACGCGTACCGCCCTGGTCATCGTCCCTTCCTCCCTGCCGCCTGCACTCCTGAAAAGGAACGGCATCGGGATTATGTTGTCAACTCGACCGCCCAGATAACTGAACTTCACGCGGTTCAGTGGCTCGTCCTATCGCGATTGCGTCTCGCCAGCACATTGAACATTTCCACCGACGCGGAGAACGCCATCGCAAAGTAGATATAGGCGCGCGGGATGTGAAAATGGAATCCGTCGGCGACGAGCGCGACCCCGATCAGCACCAGAAACGCCAGCGCCAGCATCTTCGTTGTTGGATGATTGCTAACAAACCGGGACACCGGCCCCGACGACAGGTACATGACGAAGCATGCGATAATGACGGCTGCGATCATAATCGCGAGATCTTTCGCCATGCCGATCGCCGTGATGATGGAGTCCAGAGAGAACACCAGGTCGATGATGATGATCTGCACGATGACTAAAAGGAACGCGCGTGGTTTCGGTGTTTCGTCCGCCTCGTGTTCACGCGCTTCTACCTCGCCATGGATCTCGTGCGTAGCCTTGGCGATCAGGAACAAGCCGCCACCGATCAGGATGATGTCGCGCCAGGAGAATGCGAAGTCCAGCACTGTTAACACCGGCGTGGTCAGGCCGATCAACCAGACCAGAACGGTGAGCAGAGCAATGCGGAAGACCACCGCCAACGCGAGTCCGATCTGGCGCGCTCGCTTCGCCTGCTTCGGCGGAATCCGCGAAACAATCACTGACAGGAAAATGACGTTGTCGATGCCCAGCACAATCTCGAGCACAGTCAATGTCACGAGTGCAGCCCATGCTTCCGGGCTGGTCAGCAATTCAATCATCGGTTCTCTGGCCTCAGGAGACGGATCACGGCATCGCCACAGACGACGTAAAGCGCAATGGCGCAAAGCGCGGCAGTGACCGGCATCGCCACATTGAAATCGTTGATAACGGCCACCATCGCAAGCGCAGCCCATACTGCGATCAAGGACAGATTGAAACCGCGAAACCGCTTCACCCGTACCGGATGCAACACCCTGACAGGAACGAACGTCAGCGCGATGAGCGCAGCGATGGCAAACGCTGATACCGCAGGCGATGGATGCAGCAGGAACAGATAGAACGCCACGGCGTTCCAGAGCGCCGGAAAACCGCGAAAGTGATTGTCCTCGGTTTTCATCCGGCGATCGGAAAAATAGAGCGCGCTGCTGATCACGATGCCTACGCCCAGCAAGGGCGCGGCGAGCGGAAGCAGCAGCCCGCTCGCGATAATGGCATAGGCAGGAACAAACACGTAGGTGAGGAAGTCGACAACCAGATCAAGTATCTCCCCGGACCAGTTTGGCTGCGCTGCCTCGACATTCAACCGCCGCGCCATTGGCCCGTCCAGGCCATCGATCAGGAGCGCAAGCCCCAGCCAGGCAAACATGGCCGCCCAGTGCTCCCGCACGGCTTCGAGCATGGCGAGCAGCGCAATTCCGGCCCCAGTCGCTGTGAAAACATGGACGAACAGCGCGGCAGCGCGCGACGTTCGGGATCTGGATAGCGGGTCCTGCCGGCTTGGTTGGCTCATTTGCACATCTTGCTAACAGGAATCGAACCGGTTTGTATAATGCTCGTTGCGGCGGTCCGCCGCGCGAGCGACAGGGAACGGCTCCTGCCGGTTCTGACCCTGCTCGTCTGCGGGCTTGAAAATGTCGCTGCGAATGCCGATTGTCGATCCATGAATGAGAGCACGAAACCGGCCTTTGATGTCGCGGTGGTGGGCGGGGGGCCGGCCGGATTGGCTGCGGCGATCGCCCTGTCCCATGCCGGGGCGCGGACAGCGCTGATCGCGCGGCGCGTTGGCTATGGCGATAATCGAACAACGGCGCTACTGGGCGGTTCCGTCGATCTGTTGCGGCAGCTTGACATATGGCCACGTTGCGAGGCCGATGCCGCGGCGCTTCGTGTCATGCGGCTCGTCGACGATACCCGGCGTCTTATCCGGGCTCCGGAGGTACGTTTCTCCTCTGCCGAGATCGGATTCGATGCGTTCGGCTATAATATTGAAAACCGCTCGCTGATGGCCGCCATGGAGGCGCGAGCCGCGGAAGCGGGAAGCCTCACGCGGATCGACGGCGAAGCTGAGCACGTAACGCCGGACGAAGCCGCAGTCACCATCAGGACGTCGCAGGGAGAGACGTTGACCGCTCATGTGGTCGTCGGCGCCGATGGACGGCAGTCGCATTGCCGCAAGGCCGCGGGAATCGGCATTACACGTCGTGCGCTCGATCAGGCTGCATTGACGTTCAATGTCGCGCATAGCCGGCCGCACAAAAACGTCTCGACCGAATTTCACACGCCGCATGGTCCCTGCGTTTTCGTACCATTGCCCGGCAACCGCTCCAGCGTCGTCTGGGTCGCCTCTCCAACGGAGGTGACAAGGCTTTCCGCCCTAAGCGACGCTGATTTGGCCGAAGCCGCCGAACGGCAGTCGCATTCGATCCTTGGACGGCTTCAGGTCGGCCAGGGGCGAAATCTGTTTCCGCTGGGGATCGAGCGCCCGGCGCGCTTTGCAAGCAACCGCATTGTACTGGTCGGCGAAGCGGCCCACGTTCTACCGCCGATCGGTGCGCAGGGGCTGAACCTTGGTCTGCGCGACGCCGCCGACATCGCGGATGTTGTCCGTGACGCTCTCGCTTGCGGCGAAGACCCAGGCGCATCCCGGACTCTCGCGCGATTTGAAACGGCCCGGCGCAGCGACGTCCTAAGCCGGACGTTCGCGATCGACATGGCGAACCGGTCGCTGTTGAGTGATTTCCTGCCGATCCAGACCGCACGCGCGCTCGGGTTGCACTTGATCAGCAAGGTCGGCCCGCTCCGACGTCTTGCCATGCGCGAGGGTCTTTCGCCGTCGTGGCGGCAACGTTCATACAAAGAAACCCGATTCGGGTCGCCGTGAACGAGTCGGATTCAACTGCGCTGAATCAGACTCTAACCTTAGCTTTTTGATCGAGCATGATCTTCTCCTCCGAAAGCCGGTTTTCCCTTTTCGGGATCATGTTTTCGAGCGAAGTGGATACTGGTTCGCGCGACGGAAACGCGTCAAATCAGAATCCGAGAACCCCGCTTGCAATTCAATCAGGAGCAGAAAGGCTCTAGCTTCGACCGCAGTCCTGGTCTATTCGGTCAAGGATGATCAAAGCGCGTATCGCCAAATTCCAGATCGGCCAAATCGTTAGCCATCGGATTTTTTCATTTCGTGGCGTGATCTTCGATATCGACCCGGTCTTCAACAACACGGAAGAATGGTGGCTCTCGATCCCGGAGAATATCCGGCCCCATAAGGACCAGCCTTTCTACCATCTGCTTGCAGAGAGCGCGGATTCCGAATACGTGGCTTATGTGTCCGAGCAGAACCTTCTGTCGGACGACTCCGGTGAGCCGATCCGGCATTCGCAGGTTACGAAGATTTTCGTCCAGGACGAATCCGGCGGCTATCGTCCTCGCAATCCCTCCCTGAACTGAAGGCGCGGCTACCCATCAATAAAAAAGCGCCCCGCGAGGAGCGCCCTTTTATTCGTCCTTTCGAGAAAGCTATTGCTTGGCGGTAGGTGCTCCAGCATTCCGCTGAGTGGCTTCGAGTTTCGCGCGCGCCTCGGCGGCCCGCTTCTGCAGCTCTTCCTGCAGCTTCTTGTTGCTCTCTTCGAATGCCTTCGGATCGGTCGGCGGCCCGTCATAAGCCTTGGCGAACTCAGCCAGCGGGAGTGGCAATGTCAGCGGTGCGCCGTTGGAATTGATCGCCTGCACGATCAGGTTCTGGCCCTTCTTCAGGTGCGCGAGCATGTCTGCCGTCAGTTCATAATCCGACATGCAGCCATTGGTGAAACAGATCACGTAAGGGCTCTGCTGCGGCGGATTGCTGTCGATGATGATCCGTGTTCCATGGACGAGTTGCATGCCGAGCGGCAGCGTCACGCGGAGGATCTTCTTCGGCTCGCCTTCCGGCTCGATGATGACCGCTGCGATCACGACTTGGCCGGATTCGATCCGCCCATCCTTGCCAGTAAAGCAGATCTGCTTGGCCTTTGCATCCTGACCCTTCAGGCAGAACTTGGTCCAAGGCGCATAGATCAGCTGCACCTGCTGGTCGGCCGGCGCTGACGGAGTCGCTGGCGCTCCCTTTGCGGCTTCCGCCTTGCCTTTGGATGAGGCGGGCGGATGCTGGGCAAAAGCGTCCGACACAAATGGAACGGCCACAAGCGTCACCGCGGCGAACAGGGCAAAGGCCCGCCCGCGAAGCAAGGCGGACGCGGTCAAGAGACGAAAATTCATTGCGGAAAACCCTTTCCTGAACGCCAGTGGTCCTATTCTAACATTCGCGGTTTCGTATCAGCGGGCCTTCTGCGAATGTGAAAGCGAAGGACCGCTTGCAAACCCAATTGCTGTTGGAGTTCCGAATTCGACACTCGTGTTCCCGACGCGGTCGGCTGGCAAAAATGTCGATTTCACTCCACTAGACTCGCCCCCGAAGGGCAGGCGTCGGCGCAGACCATCTGGCGGCTGTCTCTTAGTGAAATGAGGCGGTTACGTGACGGTTCGCGCTATCATGGTCAATTGCCGGCTTTCAATACAAGGGCTCAGAAAAAGATCAATGGCAACATACGTTTTCGACATCCCTTTCATACGAGGTCGGGGCAATTGTGATAAAATTTCTTGTGAGTAAGTTCGAATCAAAACGGACCCGGCGTTTTCGATGAGACCGCGTCACCGCAGCCGGACAGGAATGTGTCTGACGCTGGCGGTCGGGCTGATCGCTGCCGGATGCCAAGATGTTCGGGCGAATCCAGGCTATGCCATCGCAATGCATGGCAAACCAGTCTTGCCGCCTGATTTCAGCGAGATGCCATATGTCAATCCGGACGCTCCCAAGGGCGGGAAGCTGGTTCAGAGTGTTTCCGGCAGCTTCGATAGCCTCAATCCCTTCATCGTCAAAGGCGTCGCGCTCCAGCAAATTCGGGGTTTCGTGGTCGAAAGCCTGATGGTCCGAGGCAACGACGAACCCTTCACACTCTACGGTCTGCTGGCGGACAAGATCGAAACCAACGATGCCCGCACCTACGCCACCTTCCATCTCAATCCGCAGGCGCGCTTTTGCGACGGAAGGCCCGTCCGCGTCGAAGACGTACTCTTTTCCTGGCAACTCCTCCGGGACAAGGGCCGCCCCAATCATCGGCAATATTATTCGAAGGTTGCAGCGGCAGAGGCGATCGATGAGCGCACAGTACGTTTCGATTTTGGTGGAACCGAGGATCGCGAACTGCCCTTGATTCTCGGTTTAATGCCGATTTTGCCGAAACATGCCATCGATGCCGCTACTTTCGAGCAGACCTCGATGACCGCTCCTTTGGGGTCCGGGCCGTATCGCGTGACCGCGGTCAAGCCTGGAGCCAGTGTGACGCTGACTCGCAACCCGGACTACTGGGGGCGCGACCTGCCGGTCAATCGCGGCCTGTGGAATTTCGACGAGATCAGGTTCGACTTCTATCGGGAAGCCAACAGTCAGTTCGAGGCGTTCAAGCGCGGTCTATATGATTTTCGTGTCGAGACCGAACCGCTGCGCTGGCACGAGGGGTACGACTTTCCGGCTGCGGGCAATGGCCAGCTCGTTCGGGAAGCTCTCAAGACCGGCCTGCCCGCACCCTCGGAATATCTGGTGTTCAATACGCGGCGGCCGATATTTTCCGATGTTCGCGTCCGCGAGGCGCTGACGCTGCTGTTTGATTTCGAGTGGATCAACCGCAACTATTTTTTCGGACTTTACAGCCGCGCCGGCGGCTTCTTTGCAGGATCGGAGCTATCCGCCTACGCACGCGCTGCGGACGAAGGAGAGCGGTCGCTGCTGAAGCCGTTTCCGTCCGCCGTGCGCGGCGACATTCTCGACGGCAGCTACCGCCTTCCGGTGACCGACGGTTCAGGCCGGGACCGCGAGACCCTGCGCATTGCCCTCGCGCTTCTGACGCAAGCGGGTTATGAGTTCGACGGCACGGTTTTACGTCATCGCTCGACCAAGGCACCCCTCGCCTTCGAAATGCTGGTGACCACCCGCGATCAGGAGCGCATCGCGCTCACTTACGCGCGTGATCTCAAGCGGGCTGGCATTAAAGTGTCCGTGCGCTCGGTCGATGGCGTGCAGTTCGATCAGCGCCGGCTCGGGTTTGATTTTGACATGATCCAGAATCGCTGGGATCAATCGCTGTCGCCCGGCAACGAACAGTCCTTCTACTGGGGTAGCGAAGCCGCCGACATCCACGGCACCCGAAACTACATGGGCGTCAAGAACCCGGCGGTCGATGCCATGATCGCAGCCATGCTCAAGGCCCGGCGGCGGCCGGATTTCGTCGATGCGGTTCGCGCGCTCGACCGGGTCCTGATGTCCGGATTTTATGCAATTCCGGTCTACAACGTTCGAGAACAATGGATCGCGCGCTGGAATCGGATAGAACGACCAGTAGCGACCGCGTTGACTGGATACCTCCCCGAAACATGGTGGCGAAGGCCGCCGAAGCCGAGCAAGTGATTTCGTGCTCCAGAACAATCCATCGCCCACGCTGGATGAACTCTTCGACCGCATCCTCGCCCGGCAGCCGGATCGACCGGCGCTGATCGATCCGCCCGACAAGCTGCGGGTGACGGGACAATCGCCGCAGAGCCTGACCTTTGCTCAGGCGGATCGGGCCGTATCGGCATTGGCGGCCCACTTTATCGACGCCGGTTTGCCGGTCAATTCGGTCATAGCCGTACAATTGCCTAACACCATCGAATTGGTGCTGACGGTGCTTGCCGCTTATCGCGCCGGTCTGATTGTCGCGTTATTGCCCCAGCTTTGGCGTCAGGCCGAACTCACTGTAGCGATCAATCGTACGGGGGCGCGCGCGATCGTCGCCATGGGCAACATCGACGGCGTCGATCATGCCGATCTCGCAATGAACGCGGCCGCGGAGGTATTTTCCGTCCGGCATGTCTGCGGTTTCGGCAGCAATTTGCCGGAAGGAATGGTTCCGCTGGACATTGCCGCCGACAGGAAA
>NZ_CH672419.1:29692-52738 GCF_000152905.1 Nitrobacter sp. Nb-311A | reverse complement strand
TCCGAAGCCGATCGGGCTGATCGTCTGCTATCCGTCGAACCCGACGGCGCAGGTGGCAAGTCTCGATTTCTACAAGGATCTCGTCGCGTTCGCGAAGAAGCACGAGATCTTTATCCTGTCCGATCTCGCTTATTCCGAAGTCTATTTCGACGACAACCCGCCGCCGTCGGTGCTCCAGGTGCCTGGCGCGATCGATGTCACCGTGGAGTTCACGTCGATGTCGAAGACGTTTTCGATGGCCGGCTGGCGCATCGGTTTCGCGGTCGGCAACGAACGCATCATCGCGGCGTTGGCGCGGGTCAAATCCTACCTCGATTATGGGGCGTTCACGCCCGTGCAGGTGGCGGCCACGGCGGCGCTGAACGGCCCCGATACCTGCATCCGGGAGATGCGCGAGATCTATCGCAGGCGCCGCGACACGCTGGTGGAGTCCTTCGGCCGTGCGGGATGGGTAATTCCGCCGCCCCAGGCATCGATGTTCGCATGGGCGCCGCTGCCCGAACGCTTCCGTGACCTCGGAAGCATGCAGTTCTCTACTCTGATGGTCGAGAAATCGGGCGTCGTAGTTTCGCCCGGTGTCGGTTTCGGCGAGCACGGCGAGGGTTATGTCCGCATCGCCATGGTGGAAAACGAGCAGAGAATCCGCCAGGCCGCCCGCGGTGTCCGCCACTTCCTTGAAAGCGGCATTGAAACGTTGCACAACGTGGTTCCTCTCGCCAACCGGCGATAGGCCACCGGTCCGGAAGGCTTTCCGGTCTTTCGCTCGGATCGTGCCTAGCACTCCGGTTTTCCAGCAGGTTTGTTATGGTCGCACCACTGAAAGTGGGCATTGCGGGGCTCGGAACTGTCGGCTCCGCTGTCGTCCGCCTGATCGAACAGCAAAGAGGCGCGCTCTCGGCGCGCTGCGGACGCGGCGTGCGTGTTGTCGCCGTGGCGGCGCGCTCGAAAGCCAAGAAGCGCGACGTCGACTTGACCGACATCGCATGGGCCAAGGACGCACTGGCGCTGGCGAACGATCCCGGCATCGACTGCTTCGTTGAGTTGATGGGCGGTTCGGGCGATCCCGCGCACTCGGCGATCGAAGCGGCGCTGAAATCGGGTAAGTCAGTGGTGACGGCCAACAAGGCGCTGATCGCCAAGCACGGCCTGCGTCTGGCTGCTCTCGCCGAGCAACACGGCGGCGCATTGAACTACGAAGCGGCGGTCGGCGCCGCCATTCCCGTCATCAAGACGCTGCGCGAAGGGCTTGCGGGAACCACGATCAATCGCGTCTACGGCATTCTCAACGGCACCTGCAACTACATCCTGACGCGGATGGAACGGGAAGGCTTGTCCTTCGCCGAATGTCTGAAGGATGCCCAGCGGCTGGGCTATGCCGAAGCCGATCCGTCGTTCGATGTCGACGGTCACGACACCGCGCAGAAGCTATCGATCCTGGCGAGCCTGGCTTTCGGCACGCGGGTCGCGCAGAGCGCGGTCTATGTGGAAGGCATCTCGTCGATCGCGCCGGAAGACCTTCGCGCGGCGGAAGAACTCGGCTACCGCGTCAAGCTGCTCGGGGTCGCGGTGCGGACCTCAAAAGGCATTGAGCAACGGGTGCACCCGACCATGGTGCCGAAGACGTCGTCTATCGCCCAGGTCATGGGTGTCACCAACGCGGTGACCATCGACGGCGACGGCATCCCTCCGATCACGCTTGTCGGTCCGGGCGCCGGCGGAGCCGCGACTGCGTCCGCCGTGGTCGCGGATATTGCCGATGTCGCGTCCGGCACCCGCGCTTTGCCGTTCGGCCGGCCCTCGACGAAGCTGCACGAAACGAAGAAGGCGCCGATGGAGCGCCACGAAGGCGGTTATTACATCAGGCTGATGGCGCGCGATTTCGCCGGCACCGCTGCAACCATCGCTACGCGGCTTGCCGAGCAGAAGATTTCAATCGAATCGATCGTCCAGCGCCATCCCAACGGCAAGCTGGATGACGACGAATCCGACACGCCGGTTTCGCCGGTTCCGGTCCTACTGATTACCTATGCAACCAGCGAGGATGCGGTGCATCGCGCGCTCCATGCCGTGAGGGCGGACAAGGTCATCACGGGTCGGCCGCAAGTCATCCGTATCGAAAAGAACTGAGGAAGCGGGGTGTCAGGGCGCCGCGCCGCCTGGGGAGAATTGAATCGATGTCGACAGATATTTCCATCCCGCCGCAGCAAGCGCTCCGCCGTCTCCTGACGCTTGAGATCGTGCGCGTGACGGAGCGGGCGGCGGTGTCGGCGGCGCGCCTGCGCGGGCGCGGCATGGAAAAAGCATCCGATCAGGCCGCGGTCGACGCCATGCGGCGCGAACTCAACAAGCTGCCGATCGACGGCACGGTCGTGATCGGCGAGGGTGAGATCGACGAGGCTCCGATGCTGTTCATCGGCGAGAAAGTCGGCAATTCTCAAGGACCGCAGGTCGATATCGCGGTCGATCCGCTCGAGGGGACCGTGTTGTGCGCCAAGAACATGCCAGGCGCGATCGCCACCATCGCGATGGCTGAGCGCGGCACGCTGCTTCACGCCCCCGATTGCTACATGGACAAGATCGCGATCGGTCCCGGCTATCCGGCCGGCACGGTGGATCTCGACGCGCCGGTGGAAGAGAACATCATCAATCTCGCCAAGGCCAAAGGGGTTAAGCCGACCCAGATCACCGCCATTCTGCTTGACCGCCCGCGCCATGCCGCGAAGATCGCCGCGCTGCGCAAGGTCGGTGCCGCGGTAAGCCTTATCAGCGACGGAGATGTCGCGGGCGTCATCCACACCGCGGAGCCGCGAACCGGCATCGATATCTATTTGGGCAGCGGCGGCGCGCCCGAAGGCGTATTGTCGGCGGCGGCGTTGCGCTGCATCGGCGGCCAGATGCAGACCCGTCTCATCATCGACAATGAAACCTTGCGCGAGCGGACGCTACAGATGGGAATCGAGGACCCTAAAAAGAAATACGAGATCGGCGACATGGTGAAAGGCGATTGCGTGTTCGCCGCGACCGGCGTGACCTCGGGTTCGCTGCTGTCCGGCGTCCGGTTCCTGAAGGATATGATCGAGACCGATACGGTGGTGATGCGCTCGGTGACGGGCACCGTGCGCCGCATCAAGGCCGAGCACCGGCAGTTGGATAAATTTCACCTGGATTGACGCACATCTTCGTGCGCGACGCCACGCGCCCGGCTCGATACATTCTCGCAAGGCACGGACGACATCATGACCTTGCCAGTCTCCGCATTGCCGGTCCAGGCGCCTGACGCCTTTCTCGGCGTCTCGCACTCTGCGACCGGGCGTCTGTGGCGCGATCGCCTCGACCAGCGGGGAGCAGCGCGCGCGCTGGCGATCGCGCAGCGGCACCAGTTGCCGGAAATGCTGGCGCGGGTGATCGCCGGCCGCGGCGTCGAAATTGATGCGATTGCGGATTTTCTCGACCCCACCATCCGCCGGCTGATGCCCGATCCTTCGACCGTGACGCAGATGGAGACGGCGGCGAAACGGCTCGCAGACGCCGCGATGCGCGGCGAGACGGTCGCGATCTTCGGCGATTACGATGTCGACGGTGCGACCTCGGCTGCGCTGCTCGCCTGGCACCTGCGGCATTGCGGTCTTGATCCGCTGATCCATATCCCCGACCGCATTTTCGAAGGCTATGGTCCGAACGTCGATGCGATCGACGCGCTCGCGGACAGGGGCGCGACGTTGCTGGTGACCGTGGACTGCGGCACGACAAGTATCGAGCCGCTGTCCGTCGCAAGACAGCGGGGCATGTCGGTCGTCGTGATCGACCATCATCAGTGCGGTGACGATCTGCCCGAGGTCGAGGCGCTGGTGAATCCGAACCGGCCGGACGATCTCTCGGGTCTCGGCCACCTTGCCGCTGTCGGTCTTGTCCTGGTGACGCTGGTCGCGCTGAACCGCGAATTGCGCAAGCGCGGCTTCTGGAGCAGCGAGCGGCCGGAACCGAATCTCCTGGACATGCTGCATCATGTGGCGCTCGGAACGGTCGCCGATGTCGCGCCGCTGACCGGTCTCAACCGTGCCTTCGTCGCAAAGGGATTGATCGCGCTGCGCCGTCGCGATCATGTCGGCCATACCGCGCTGATGGATGTGGCGCGGCTGAGCGGCCCGCCGGAAGCCTGGCATCTCGGCTTCATGCTTGGACCGCGCATCAATGCCGGCGGCCGGATCGGACGCGCTGACCTCGGCGTGCGGCTGCTGCTCGAAGGCGATGTGTCCGAAGCGGCGCGGATCGCCGCCGAACTCGATCGCCTCAATGCCGAGCGCCGCGTGATCGAGCAGGCGGCCGAAGCGCAGGCCGAAGCCGAGGCGCTGGCCTCGCTCGGTCTCGAAGACAAGGGATCCGTCATCGTCACGGCCTCCGAGGGCTGGCATCCCGGCGTGGTCGGTCTGGTGGCGTCGCGGCTGAAGGACAAATTCTCACGGCCGGCTTTCGTTGTCGCGCTGGAGCCCGGCGGCATCGGGACCGGCTCGGGGCGCTCCATCGGCGGCGTCGATCTCGGCAAGGCGGTGCGGCGGGCCGTGACGGACGGCGTGCTGCTCAAGGGTGGCGGCCATGCCATGGCGGCCGGCGTGACGCTGCGGAAAGAGCAGCTTGCCGAATTCCGCGCCTATATGGAAAACACGCTCGCGGCCGATGTCGCGCGGTCACGCC
This sequence comes from Nitrobacter sp. Nb-311A, assembly GCF_000152905.1. GTDB lineage: Bacteria > Pseudomonadota > Alphaproteobacteria > Rhizobiales > Xanthobacteraceae > Nitrobacter. The sequence continues at coordinate 48,046 of NZ_CH672419.1, read as the reverse complement.
ATGTCCGCGAGCTTTTCATCGATGGCGCGGTCAGTGCGCGGACGGCGACGCCCGAATTCGTGACAATGCTCAATCGCGCGGGTCCGTTCGGTGCGGGCAATCCCGAGCCGATGGTGGCGCTGCCGTCGCACCAGTTGATCCACGCGGATGAGGTCGGGCAGGCGCATCTTCGATTGCGATTCAAATCCGGGGACGGCGCGATCGTGAACGGCATCGCATTTCGCGCGGTCGGCCAGCCGCTGGGCAATGCTTTGGCGCAAATGCGCGGACAGCCGCTGCATGTAGCGGGCTCGCTGGCGGTGGATCGCTGGCAGGGCGCGGAGCGCGTGCAGTTGCGCGTGGTGGATGTCGCGGTGCCCGATCCGGGACCGAAGACAATTCGTTAAAAGGGACACAGCGAACAGATAGGCTTTACCGGTCCGATCTGACTACAATCCCTGTCTGAGTTTGGACAAGACCTTCAATCCTGCATAGCCATCGGGCGGCAATCCGGCGCGGGTCTGGAAATCCTTCACCGCCTTCATGGTGTCGTTGCCGACGCGGCCGTCGGTGCCGCCGGTGTCGAAGCCCGCTTTGGTCAGGCGCGTCTGCACTTCCTGCACTTCCGCGAGCGTGAGCGCGCGTTCGGAGCCCGGGAAGGGATGGATGAAGGGCGGCGCCCCGAGAATGCGATCGCCGAGATGGCAGATCGCGAGCGCGTAGTTCATCGAGGGGTTGTAGCTGCGCACCGCGTAAAAATTGGGCCCCAGCAGGAATGCCGGGCCGCCCGGTTCGGGGATCCAGAGTTTGGCCGATGCGTTCGGCTGCGGAAATTCCTTGCCATCGGCGCGATGCACCCCGGCCGCCGTCCAGGCAGCATAGCTGCGGCTGCCGCTCGCGCCGCCGGTTGCCCGCACCTCATATCCCCAATGCTCGCCGCGATGATATTTGCCGCGCTTGATCAGGTAGCGTGCGGTCGAGCCCAGCGCGTCGTCGGGTTTCCCGAACGGCGAGACCCGGCCGTCGCGGTCATAGTCCATGCCGACGTTGAGCCAGACCTCCGGCATCCATTGGGTGTGTCCCATCGCGCCGGCCCATGAGCCGCGCATCTCCTCGGGTGTACTCCAACCCTTGTTCACGATGCGTAGTGCGTTGATCAGCTCGGTTTCCCAATAGGTGCGGCGGCGCGGTTCGTTCCAGGCAAGCGCTGCCAGCGAAGGAAACACAGGACGCATGTGGTTCTTCTGCACCAGCGGATCGCCGAATGCGGATTCGACCCCCCACAGCGCCAGCAGCGTGCCGCGCTCGACGCCGAAATCGCGCTCGATCCGCGCGAACAGCGCCTCGTTTTTCCGCAGCGCCTCCCTGCCGGCGGTGATCCGCCAATCTGAGGCGCGACGGTTGATGTATTGCCAGATCTTTTCGTGAAACTCCGGCTGCTTGCGCATCTTCTTGAAGACGCTCATGTCCGGCTCGATCCGGCCCATGCAGCGGTTCCAGGTTGCGCTTGAAATGCCCTTGGCCAGCGCGCGGGCGCGGAACCTGTCGCGCCACTGTTCGAAGCCTTGAGGCATCGCTGCGAGAGCCGGGAAGGGCGCAAACGCCACTGCCGCGCCGAGACATCGCAGCGCGCCGCGCCGGCTGAGCCGGAATTGAGAATCGAGAACTGTCATGCCACGAGCATAACGGAGGGGAGCCCTCCGCAGCAAAGCCTCATTGCGCCGCGGGAACCTGGACCTTCCTCAATCCTTGGCGCGCTCGACGTAGGAGCCGTCCTCGGTCATGACCACGACGCGGGTGCCGACGGTGATATGCGGCGGCACGCCGGTGCGGACCCCGTTCGACAGCACGGCGGGCTTGTAGGATGAGGATGCTGTTTGCCCTTTGGTGACCGGTTCGGTCTCCACCACCTCAAGCGTTACCCGCTGCGGCAGCGTGATGGCCACCGGTACCATCTCATGCAGTGATAATTTCACCACCATGTTTTCCTGCAGATACGGCGCGGCGTTGCCGACGATGTCCTTTGGTACCTGAACCTGGTCGTAGGTCTCGGCATTCATGAAGTGGAAGCCGTCGGCGTCTTCATAGAGGAAGGTGAAGTTGTGATCCTCGATGGTGGCGCGCTCGACCTGGTCGGTGGTCTTGTAGCGCTCGGAAATCTTCACGCCGTCGCTGATCCGCCGCATCTCGATCTGGCTGACCGGGGTTCCCTTGCCGGGATGGATGTTCTCCGCGGTGAGGACCACGTAGAGTTTGCCGTCTTGCTCGATGACGTTGCCCTTGCGAATAGAACTGGCGATGACTCTCAAGGCTGGATTTCCTAAGGTTTGGGCTCGAGACCGGTCCGGACGGGAGTCCTGCGGCCATTGAGGCAGGTTTCGGGCCGCAACATACTGATTTGGTCCGTCGGCGCCAGTGGTTTACAGCCGATTCCGGTCGATTGCTGAGGATGGATGGAAAGGATTTCCCCCTGGTGGGATCAGGCGAGACACGCGGACCGGAGGCCGTTCCTGAACGCGCGGACCGCCGTGACGAAGGCGCTGCGGGCATGGTTCGAGGCCCAGGGGTTCGTCGAGGTCGAAACCGGCGTTTTGCAGGTGTCGCCGGGCAACGAAACCCACCTTCATGCGCCCCGCACGGCGCTGACGACGCCCGCCGGCAATCGGGTCACGCGCTACTTGCGCACGTCCCCCGAGTTCGCCTGCAAGAAGCTGTTGGCGGCCGGTGAGCAGAAGATCATGGAGTTCGCGCGGGTCTTTCGGGACCGCGAGCGTGGCGTGCTGCATTTGCCCGAATTCACCATGCTGGAGTGGTACCGCGCAGGCAGTGCTTATGATGTCGTGATAGCTGACTGCATCGCGGTAATCGCCGTTGCGGCGCGGGCGACCGCCATCCCGAGATTTTCATTTCGCGGCCGGCAAGCCGATCCGCTCGCCGAGCCGGAGCGGTTGACGGTCGCCGCCGCGTTCGACCGCTTCGCTGGAATCGATCTGCTGAATACGGTGGCCGGCCGCGAGGGCGACCGGGCAGCGCTGGCGGAGGCGGCGCGGGGGCGGGTACGCATCACGGACGATGACACCTGGTCGGATATCTTCAGCAAAGTGCTGGTCGAGCATATCGAGCCCCATCTCGGACAGGAGCGGTTGACGGTGCTGTATGACTACCCCGCGCCCGAAGCGGCGCTGGCGCGGATCAGTCCGTCTGATAGCCGCGTCGCCGAGCGTTTCGAGGTCTATGCTTGCGGTGTTGAGCTTGCGAACGGGTTCGGTGAATTGACCGACGCCGCCGAACAGCGCATCCGTTTCGCGCAAGCGATGGACGAAAAGCAAGGCCGTTACGGCGAGCGCTATCCGCTGGACGAGGATTTTCTTGCGGCCGTCGCCCAGATGCCGGAAGCGGGCGGGGTGGCGCTGGGCTTGGATCGGCTGGTGATGCTGGCGAGCGGAGCGTTGAGAATCGATCAGGTGGTGTGGATGCCCCCGGCGGAGGATGAATGAGGAGGATCAATAAAAGCGCCGTTTCAACGGTGCGGCATCCCGAAGACCTGATTGCCCATGGCCTCGCGCCGGCCGCGGCCCTGGCCGATCTCGAAAAGGTTGCCGCGCGCTATGCGATTGCGATTACGCCGGAGGTGGCGGGCCTGATCGATCCGACCGATCCTGATGATCCGATCGCGCGTCAATATCTCCCGAGCGCCAATGAACTGGCGGCGCAGCCCGGCGAACGCGCCGATCCGATCGGCGATCATGCGCATTCCCCGGTGGACGGCATCGTTCATCGTTATCCCGACCGGGTGCTGCTCAAACTCATTCACGTCTGCGCTGTGTACTGCCGGTTCTGCTTCCGTCGCGAGATGGTGGGACCCGCCAAAGAAACCGCGCTGTCGAAATCCGCGACCACAGCCGCGCTCGATTACATCCGGGCGCATCCTGAAGTCTGGGAAGTGATCCTGACCGGCGGCGATCCCTTGATGCTGTCGCCGCGTCGGCTGGCCGAGATCATGGCCGAACTTGCCGCCATCGATCATGTCAGGATCGTCCGCATCCATACGCGCGTTCCGGTTGCCGATTCCGCGCGCGTCACTGACGAGATGGTGGCGGGCCTGCGCACGGAGGGCGCCGCCACATGGTTGGCGCTGCACGCCAATCATCCGCGCGAACTGACCGCGGCGGCGCGAGCGGCCTGCGCGCGGATCGTGGACGCCGGTATTCCCATGGTCAGCCAGTCGGTGCTGCTGCGCGGCGTCAACGATGACGCGGCGACGCTGGAGACGCTGATGCGCGCCTTCGTCGAATGTCGAATCAAGCCGTACTATCTGCATCATGGCGATCTCGCGCCGGGCACTGCACATCTGCGAACCACGCTGGAAGAAGGCCAGCTTTTGATGCGTGCATTGCGTGGCCGTGTATCCGGATTGTGTCAGCCGGATTATGTTCTCGACATCCCCGGAGGGTACGGCAAAGTGCCTGTTGGCCCGGACTATATGTCGCTCTCAGATTTAACATATCGGGGAGGTGAACATCGTCCGGAATTGCGTTATCATATTACCGATTATTGTGGAGGCGTTCACCTCTATCCGCCGGTGTCGTAGGAAATCTGTCCGGCTGGCTTTGGCACAGCTCATTCGCGGAACCTTTGCGCGTTCCCAACCATTTTTGACAGGTCATCTCGGATGTTGGAGGCAGCGAAATGAACAAGATCATCGCGTTGGCGGCTTTTTGGGCTCTGACCGTCGCCCCTGCGGCGCTTGCGCAGTATGAAGCGAGGGACGGACTATCCGGTCTGAATGTTGACAAATCTTCGCGGTTCAACGCGCCGATTGGTCATCGCCAGCCGCGCCCGAGCGACTTGCCGCCGGACAGTGCGAGTACGGACAATCCGACGCCGATCGATCCGGCGGATGCCGCTCTCAAACGCAAGATAAAAAGCATCTGCCGCGGCTGTTGATGTCCCGGGGTGGACTTCGTAACGGAGTCACGTCTGCGTCCACGCACAGGAAACACGTATCCCGAATCCGGAACGAAGAGCCGGGTGACTTCGCTTCGCCGGCTATGATGCCCGTCAGGATGTGAAATGCCTTAACGCGCCTTTCGCAAGGCAAGCGCCATTCCGATCAACGTAGCACCGCCGAATATCATATTAAGGCCGACCAGCAACCCGATGGCCCAGCTCGCCGATCCCGGGAGGCCGACGACGATAACGCCGGCGATGATGATGTCCATCACTCCCGCGGTTAGCAGCCAGCCCCACCGCTGCGAGAGTTCGCGGCGATGTTCAAGAGCATACATGATGGTGACGGCGCCCTCGGCGAGGAAATAAGCGCCGACCAAGATCGTCAGCGTCAACATCCCCTGAGCGGGCTGCGCCAGAAGCAGGATGCCGACGAGAATCGCCAGCGTGGCCGAGAGCAATGACCACCAGAAGCCAGGCATCCCCCGCGCCCAGAAGGTCGCAATAAGTCCAGCGACACCGCCGACGAGGAAGAGCCAACCGAGGAAGATCGTGATGGCGAGGCTCGCGAGGGGTGGCACGATGATGGCAGCGAAGCCGAGAAGCGCCAGCAGGATGCCTTCGAAAAGGAAAGCCTTCCAATGCTCGCGGACCGCGGTGCTCACTTTCGACTGAAGACGTTCGAAATCTTGGGAAGGGGTCGTCATTGGCCGAACTCCATGAAGCGGAAACGCGCATCCCTCGGGGCGCAAGTCTAACGCGAGACGGCTCCAAAAGTAGCGAAAAATCCCGGCTGCTGCTGGGGTTCGAAAGTTCGCGACGTTCTCAGGGAGAGTTCATCAAGCTGGCATTGATAAAAAATATCAAGAATAATCAAACTGTCGCTGGCATCGTTTAATGCTCAGCTTGAATAAGAAATCTCAATAAAATGCAATCTGGCCTTACGAAATAACGCGCGTCCGCGGATCGTTCAGGCGAACCGCACCAGGATCGCCCGCCGTTCAGCCCTGCGCTGTCTCTCCGTTACAGGGCGCACTGTTCCAGTTGCCCCACTGAACGTTGGCAAGACTGCGAAAGTCTGTCGTCAGCGGCCGCCGCGTGCGTTTCTCGTAAGCGCCGATGACCTTCTCCGAGGCGGTGATCTTCCGCCGGAGGCCGGCGGCTATCCGCAAAGTTTCCACGCGCACTCGCGGATCCGCTGTTTCACCAAAACGGAAACGGCGAACCTCCATGTCACGCAGAGCTTCGCGATGCTTCTTCAATTGGGCGCGATGCCATGCGATGGTGCTGTCGCTATCAGCCATCGAAAATCCTCACCCCTGCGGCGGCTGCATCTTGAGCCGCAATTAAAGAACGAGAGCCGAACGTCGCTCATTCACTGGCTCCAGCCAATAAGCGGAGCGCAAATTCAGGCTGAGAAAGCGTCGCCGGATTCTGGTTAATCAAAAGTTAACGAGCGCTCGCGGGGCCCGGCGGGAGATGCGGCAACGTGCGCGGGTGGTCCTTCAATTCCTGCGTCCCACTCGACAGGATGCGAATGTTGAAAATTGGACCGTCAACGATGATCGTTTATTGACCGACAGCGGTTTGCACGTAATAGCACGGTCGTGAAAATTGTAGCTTTACGTTCGTTCTGATCTTCATTCCCGGTCGATGCGATGAATTCATTAGCGATGACAATTATGGGGCTCGATAGAGGAATTCTGCTCACGCTCAACGCATTCGGCGGAGGAAATGGCACTCTCTGGGACCTCGCGAGCAATTCGCTTTTCAGGGGCTTTCCGGTGTTCTTCTCTGTTGTCTGCCTGTGGTTCTCCAGCGATCAGCCGGAGCGTCGCGGCCGTATGCTGGCCGGACTGCTGGGAGTCTGCTTGGCGACGATGCTTTCGGTTTGGTCACAGTTTCACGTCGTGGTTCACATACGTCCAATTTTGGACTTGGCGATTCCTCTGGACACCGTCTTTCCGCGAACGCCCTGGGATCGAACGAATTCGTTTCCGAGCGACACGGCAACTTTGTTTTTTAGTCTCGCCGCGGTCGTTTTTGTCGAAAAGCGATCGGTCGGGCTATTTTGCTTTGTTTGGGCGGCGATGATCGTCGCGGTCCCCAGGATCATGGTCGGGCTTCACTATCCCAGCGATATCATCGGTGCGTTTATTCTTGGACCGGCAATCGTTTTTACTTTAACCACGCTTCCATATCCAAGGCGGCTGTTCGAACGCGTGCTCTCATGGTTCGAAAGCCGCCTGTATATTGTTCATGCGCTTTTATTCATTTTTCTGGCAGACGCGTTCGACTTGTTTCCGAGCCTGCAAGCCCTCGGAAAGATGTTTGTGCGCTCGCTTCACTCCTAGAACTGACTGCTGCCTTGGACACTCGCCAAAGCGAGCGCTACACACGGAAAGCCAGCGGAGAGCACCGTAGCGACAGATGCGTGCCCTTATCACCCGTATGGCACAGCGGTCACGGCGCGGCGCCCCATGGTCGCCAAACGCCGTGCCGTCTTCTTATTTAATGCTTCGAGTGCGACTTCCGCGAGCTGTGTTTGGTCTCTGACGCTGCGGCAGAGGCAACGTGCTCCGAAAGTTGATCGAGGCGTGTGTGCAGCTTTCCTACGTCCGCTTGAAGTGCGTCTATGGTCTTTTTGGTAGATTCAGAGTTTTCAGTCCCGGCGACCTTTATCTTGAGAGCGTCGAAATCCGATGCAGTGAAAGCGCCCAACTGAGTTTGTACGGCCGTGAGCTGCGACTCCAAGCCTTTAATTTTTGCATCAAGCTGAGAAGCATCGACTGTTGGCTGCGCCTTCATCTTGGCTTCGAGAAGGAGCAAGCGCTTTTCAAGTCCGGCGGTCGCATCTGCGTGTGGCGCAGCTTGATGTGCAGGGGCGACGGCCGCCTTCGCTTCGCTCGTAAGCCGGCCGGTACTGGTCCATACCAAAGCCATGCTGCCGAAGAACATCACGCAGATAACGGCTATGCCCCCCATCAACTGATTGGAGCGGTCGTGGTCATTCATCACGTTGCCTCCTTGCGTTCCTAACGTTTCGTTGCTGACGTTGCGTTGCCTCCCTTCGAGCCAATTGCCAAGTATGACTGAGCTGCGACATTTTGTACAGAGCCGCACGCATCCATTGGCCGCGTGTACGGAGGTCTGTCGATCCATCCCGGCATTTTCAGACAGCGGCTCGAAGGAGCTATTGTTCCGTCCAGGAAACTCGCCCTCACACGATCTTTGAGGAAGCCGGGAGAAGGAAAGATACGGCCGAGCGAAGCAAGCTGCCCGGTCCGCGAGAATGCCCTTGCGGAAGGAGAGAAGTACGATTTACAGTCTTCTCCGATACGGACCATGCCTTATGATTTCGATTCTGTTCTCGATCGCGTTCGTTGGCGCTATGCTGTTCATCGGAGCGCGGGCTGTCTTCGACTGGATGCGGCCAAAGCGCCGTGAGTGAGGCTGCAGAATCCTCACTTTGCAAGCGCACGATACGCTGACGCGCGGCCGATCGTGAAAGCCCTCGGATGGCTGCGGGTCCGCCTCTCCGCTTGGCTCACCGGGTGCAAGTGCAGCGCTCCCGCTTAGCAACAAAGATAAGCGGCCAACCCTAACCGACCCTATCGGAACTGTGGTGCTGGCTTTAACAAATGCCCGTGACAGGCCGGCTGAATAAGGAACGAACGGTCAGTCGGCGGATTGATCATTTCTCACATGCTTGTGCAAAGGAGCATGTCCATGAGTGACGATCCTGAAACTGGCCATCTGACCGCCAGCAATAAAGAGTCAGGGAAAGCTGTTTACGGTGCTGAGGACAAGAAGATCGGTAAAATTGAAAGTGTCATGATCGACAAGACCAGCGGGGAAATCGCTTACGCTGTACTCAGTTTCGGTGGATTTCTCGGTATCGGCAAAGATCATTTCCCGGTGCCTTGGAAGCTGTTGCGGTTTGATCCCGAGCTTGGCGCTTACCGTTCCGACATCAGCGAGAACCGGCTGCACGGCGCTCCGAAACACGGTACCGAAACCGTCTTCGATTGGAACGCCAGATACGCCGAACTGGACGACTACTACAACGAGGAAGTCCTTTCGGCTGACAAGCACTGGTTTGGTAAGGTCGGTGAGGCTGCGGCCTCTATTTTTAAGGGTCACAAGAGCGAAGGGTAGGACGCGACGGCTGCAAAGGCCGCTTCCCCCGTGCTTCGCACGCGAGGCCCCGCCTTGAGCGGGACCGGTGAGGGAAACGATTAGGTCATCGACTCATTAAATCGCAACCAGATGCGGATTGCGGCGAGTTTGATGCCAGCGAGGAAGTTGTCGTCACGCTTGTCGTAGCGGGTGGCGACGGCACGGTAATGCTTGATTTTATTGAAAAAGCGTTCGACCAGATTGCGCTTGCGATAGAGCCGCCTGTTGAAGCGCAGAGCCATGACGCGATTTGGCATCGGCTTCACGTTGGCTGTCGCGCCGCGCGCGGCCAGGGTCTGGCGCAGGGCGTTGGAATCATAGGCTCGATCGGCCAGCAGCACGTTGCCGCGCTCCACGGTGTCGATCATGTCCTGCGCGCTGCGTCCATCGTGGGCCTGGCCTTCGGTGATCTTGAGGTAGATCGGCAGGCCGCAGGCATCCACCAGCGCGTGGATCTTGGTTGTCAGCCCGCCGCGCGAGCGACCCATGCAACGGGATCTGGTCTGTTTTTTTGACCGTTGGCCGCATGCTGATGCACGCGGATCGACGAGGAGTCGATCATCTGGATGTCGCCATCATAAGCCTTTGAAACCGCCGACAGAATACGATCCCAAACGCCTGCCTTGCGCCACCGGTTGAAGCGGTTCACGCAGGTCGTATGCGGGCCGTAGCGCGCCGGAATATCCGCCCACGGCGCACCGGTACGCAGCCGCCAGAAGATCCCGTTCAGCACCCGCCGGTCATCCACCCGTGCAACGCCGCGCGATTTGTTCGGCAAAAGCGGCTGAATCACAGACCACTCGAAATCCGTCAGATCAAAACGAGCCATTCAATCCTCCTCCCTCCGGAGATTGAATCACGCCTCCCGTCCAAACGGAATCCCATTTATGGGTTCGTGACCTAGAGCGGCGACCCCAGGTCCTGCCACCCTCAAGTGCACGATAGACAGACGCGCGGCCGGTCTTGAGCGCCTTCGCAATAGCCGCCGGTCCGACCCTTGCGCCTTCAGAGCTTGCACCCGCTCAACATCAACGCTCGGCTTGCTGCAACGAGCGGGACAATCTGTGAGCGGGACAAGACAATCTGTCGAAAAAACGTAATGAAATCCGATGGATAAATGGTGTTTGGCGCTCCCTAGCGGAAACGTCGGATCGCACCAAATGTATTTGGAATCGCTGAGGTTTTACTCGCCCGGTATTGCGCGCGTGTAGCACAGACCCGTGACCCCGTCGAGTAGCAGACGTCCAAGTGAGAGCACCAAGCCCCGGTTTGGCCGATACCTCAGGATCGCCGCTAGAGTCTGTTAGGAACCGGCTGTGAGTTTAGCGACGTTTTTGAGCATGAGGCATACGAAGGCGACGAGGTGGAAATCTGCGAGGGTCTGGGCGCATTGCTCGTAGTCCTTGACCAGCCGTCGGAAGCGGGTTGCCCATGCGAAGGACCGTTCGACGACCCACCGTCTGGGCAGCAGCACGAAGCCTCGCTTGGCCTGCGGCAGTTTGATGACTTCGAGGGCGATGCCGTGTTCGGCGGCCGCCGCTGCGGGCCTTTCGCCGGTGTAGCCCTGATCGACGAAGGCGATCTCGACGCTTTCGCCGGTCTCGGCCTGAATGGCCTTGGCGATCCTGCCGACCTCGGCGCGGTCGTCGGCATTGGCGGGGGTGACATGGAGGGTGAGAAGATGCCCGAGCGTGTCGACAGCCAGATGCAGCTTCGAGCCTTTCTTTCGTTTGGCTCCGTCGTAGGCCGCGCGAGCGCCGCTTTCAGGCGTCGAGCGCAAAGTGCGGCTGTCGATGATGGCGGCGGTTGGGTGCGCGGGGCGTCCCGCCGCGAGGCGCAGGATGACGCGCAGGTCTTCGGCCAGCGCCTCGAAACAGCCGGCGCTCAGCCACCGCCGCGCCTGCTGATAGACGATCTCCCATGGCGGCAGATCGTTGGGCATCCAGCGCCAGGGCGCGCCGGTCTTCACGATATAGCGCAGACATAGCGCAGACCGTTGAAAACCTCGCGCAGAGCGTGAACGCGTTGCCCGTTCTCCTCGGGCAGAAGCGTCAGATACGGCGCAACAAGCGCCCATTCGTCGTCGGAAACATCGGAAGGATAGGGTTTGCGGGACTTCGTCATCCCGCATACCTCAGAACATAGGGTTAATCAGTTCCTAACAGGCTCTAGGCCACAATATCCCCATTGGCGAACCACCCCGCACGAGATTTGAGGATCACCTACACGAAGGTATGCTGCGGTGGCTGCTGTGATTCCTTTCCCCATGCGCCGCCGCGCGTCGATGGAGTAAAATTTGAGCGAGAGAAAACGAGTTGCCGATTTCTGGGACGGGGTTCTGGCAGATTGGCGAGGTGATCAGACCATGCGTGATTTGCCTGAACTACTTCGCATCTGGCGCAAGAGTTACAAGGGTGAGATCGATCTTCTCGGCTACCCCGAGGGCTTCATTGGTGATCTCCGGGGGGAAAAGAAAGAACCTCGCCTCGTTGTGCTTGGTCTCAATCCAGGTGTTGCCCACCATGAACTACAAGGTCCCGAGGGGGAGTGGACAAGAGTAATTCGCAGACTGTCGTACAGTAGAAGCCTCCAAGAACGAACACCCTTTCAAAATCCCGCATGGCGAAAATACCACGGAAAAGATAGTCGGTATTGGGTCAATCTCGTTCGATTTGCCAAGAGATGGCTTGGCGATCAGGCGGGGTTAACCGACGTACTGAATTTCGAAATGTTTCCTTTTCACTCAAAAAATTTGAAGCATGCGATCACGCCACCAAGCGATATTATAGAAGCCTTCGTTTGGTCTCCGCTTAAGGAGATGGAGACTGATACCATATTCGCGTTCGGCCGAGATTGGGTGAGTGTCTGCGATAAGCTTTTGGGTCAGCCGCTAGCTTGTTTTGGTCGAAATGCGCTTTTCCTAGGAGATGAGACGAATGGCAACTGGCAAGTTCGAATTTATCCACTCGAACACAAGCGCGTCGTCGTAAGTTGGCAAAATGGCTATGCCGGACCACCAAGCCGGAATGTCGAAGAGTTGCGTCGAGTCCTTCACGAGACTGCCTGAGCGCTGACATTTCCACGGGTCATAAATTCGAAGGAGGTATGCGTGATGGCTGCCGCGAAACTTCCCCCGTGCCCCGTCCACGAGGCCACCCTTGCGGCAATGGGAGGAGGGGTTCAATCTACGGCCTTCTCTGATACGGACCATGCCTCATGATTTCGATCCCATTCGCAATCGCATTTGTTGCGTCATGCTGTTCTTCGGAGCGCGGGCCATCCTGAGCTGGATGCGGCCAAAGCGCCGTGAGTGAGGCGCTAGGCGGTCTTCCGCTTCTCACCCTCGCGGGCCTTCCACGATGCAAGAACCTGCTCAGCCGCCGCAGGATCATCCTTGATGCGCAACACGGTTTGCCTGCTCAGGCCCGCCTCACGCGCGATGGTGGAGGTGCCAACCTCTCTCGCCAGCATCTCTTTCACAAGCTCTAGCTGTTCCCGCTCGAAGCTCGGCTTCCTGCCCAGATACGCCTTTGCGTTATTCGCCTTGGCATGGTCGATACCGGCTCGTTGCGCCTCCTTCTGGCTCTCAGCCTGTGCCTGCGAAAGGGCAGCCATTGATGCCAGTCGATGCGCCTTACGCTTCGCCTCTGCACAGTCCTTGGTGCCGAGTGACCGCACGTATTCGCCTTTGAAGCATCCCGCCTTAAAGTTGATGAGATCAGGGAATCGGTTCCGTATGTGTGCTAGGGCAGCCTTGCCAGCCAACGCTTGCGGCATTCGCCTGCGAAACTCATAGACCCCGGAACGTCGTCGCTGGATGTAGCTCATCACCGCCATCTGTGGACCACCCTTGTGGACTACGTTTGTGTAGCAGGGCGGCTTCTCTAAGCTTATGATCGCTCAGAGATTTCAGCATTTCAATGGCTTAGATTTGAGTTGGCGCTCCCTAGCGGAATCGAACCGCTCTCTCCACCGTGAAAGGGTGGCGTCCTGACCGATAGACGAAGGGAGCTGAACTTTTCGGCGGCAAATCGCGCGTCGTTTCAGACTCAATTCGCTGCGATATTGCCGTTAAATCAATACCCTGTATTGATTCACCAGACAGCGTCTCCGAGCGGCGATGAGCCGGCGGCGCAGCGGCGAAACGTATAGTGGCGTTTTCCCGGAGGAGCAAGCATTCTCCCCGCGAGGATCGAGTAACGTCAAGTCTCGCTGCCTCAAAAGGCGATCCTCTCGCAAGCCGGCCCGTTCAATGGAGCGCCCGAAATGATAGGACAATCATTGTGTGGTGCGGTCGTGGTTCTGTCCGTCATTGGCTTTCCCGCGTGGGCGCAGGGGCGCGGCTCGCACATCGCCGACCGCGCTATCAAGATCGAACAGCCGAACAAGCAGTCGCGACCATCCGCGCAAAAGGCATGCCGTGAATACGGATCCGGTTTTATCAGGGTCGAGGGATCGTCGACTTGCGTACATGTCGGCGGCAGCACCAGCGTCAATGTGCTTACCGGCCGCTGACGAGGTGGAGCGTGTCCACGCCGCCGTCGCGAAAACAAATTTGTAGTGGGTACGTTACGGCATGCCGTCTGAAACCTCGCTAGAGTGAGGCCCCTTCAACGAATGTGTGGCGCGTTCAAGTCCCGAAGAACAGCCATAGCAGAAGAATCACTGGTATCGGTACGCCAAGCAACCAAAGCAAAAGTCCGCGGCCCATCGCTATCTCCTTGAATGTCAATATATGCAAGGAGAACGTGAGCTATGCACGATCGTTCCTGCCTGTCGCAGATCCGAACAGCAAATCCGGCTACGAGGCGATGTTTTCAGCGCTGTCCATGAAAGCGCGATGCAGGCATGGTCGCGACTCAGGCACAGCAGCGTCGCCCGAAGTCCTTCACCAATGACCCGTGTTTGGCATCGAGCTCCACGGCTCCGCCGACGGTCGCGGATCACCCTTTTGCAACAACTCGATCGAGTGCAGGTCCGGGGAGCGGACGAACGCCATCTGGCCGTCGCGGGGCGGACGATTGATGGTGATCCCAAGCCTCATCAATCGTTCACAGGTCGCGTAGATGTCGTCGACCTCATAGGCGAGATGACCGAAAAAGCGATCCTCGCCGTAAGTCTCCTCGACCCAGTTGTAGGTCAACTCAACCAGCGGTGCGCCGCGCCCTCTGGACTGCTTCACGAGGTCCTCGTCTTCGGGGGCGCACAGGAACACTAAGGTGAACTTCCCCTTGTCGTTGTCGACGCGACGGACTTCTTTCAGTCCCAACGCTTCCACATAGAATTTCAGCGCGATCTCGAGATTGCGCACGCGCAGCATGGTGTGAAGGTAGCGCATGTGTGACGGTCTCCTGAAGGTGGAAGTGGTCCAGGCAGCAAGTCGGGCGTTTGCCTGATAGCAACAAGCTAGCAAAGCAGAGCGGCGCGGTCGATTTTGTGCCCCATTTTCCAGCCGCCAACGGACCGCCGATTGACCCAACTTTCTTGGCACGGCTGTGGAACGATTTCGGCGGCCTGCTCGTTAACGCAGATGGTACGTGAAAACCCAGCGCAGTCTCCAAAGCCGCCAAAAGAGCCTTATCCAGCTGAGAAGGCGAGGGGCGGCGAAATCATATTGAGAACGAGGGCCCGTAAGACGATTTTCATCGCCGGGCTGGCGGGTTGCATCGTTCTCGGGCTCCTACTTGTCGTGTTCAGGAGCTGACGCACGATAACCATAAACCTGAGAATCTGGAATGTGCCCACGCCGGGCGCAGTGCAACCCGCGTAGAATGGGAACGCGTTATTGCACCGATTTTGATTTTTGGTGAGAGGATAGCGATATGAAGAAGAAGTTGATCATGATTGCGACCGCGGCAACGCTCGGCAGCGCACTCGTCGTATCGGCGCCTGCCCAGGCTCAGCGATTTGGACCAGGTCTCGGAATTGGTCTTGCCGTGGGCGCTCTCGCCGCGGGCGCAGTGGCGAGTTCCTTTTATGGACCTTACGGGTATTATGGCGGAGGCCCGTATTATGGATATGGACCGGCTTGGGGCGGCTATGGCTATGCGCCGGTTTATTACGGCGGGTGGGGCCCCGGTTACTATCGCGGTTTCCGAGGATATCGAGGCTGGGGCTATCGCGGTGGCTGGGGTGGCCGTGGCTACTATGGCGGTCGCGGCTGGGGCGGAGGAGGCCGCGCATTTTATGGCGGTCGTCGACGCTAACGGTTTGAGCATGATCTAGAAACTTTCCGGAGAGGTCCGAAATGGAATCTCTCCGGATAGTACGCATCCGTGAATTCCGGCCTATCCGGTGATCGCTCACAACGGAGCGCTCATGAGTGGCATATTCTTGCGAGGAACGGCAAAAGGCGATCGTCTTGCGAGACGCGTTTAGCACCTTATTAAAGCGCCTGCTTGAGAGCCGCCGTCGTCGTGTCTTACGTGCGCATCGGAGGTGCGCCGGCGTGCGCGTTGCCTGGAGAAATTCCAGAAGAAAGATTCAAACTAATGCGGACGCGGCTCCAGTCTGCGGGTATTTGAAAACGTGGCTCCGCAGGGAGCCGCTCGCATCTTCACGAGTCGGTGAAGGACGCTGGTTAGCGAATGAGAGGCCAGCGAATGAAAGGCCGACGTTTCTGCAAACTCCTGATTTCCTTTTTTCGGAGACAAAAACAGCACAAAGGAAAAACGGTCGACGGAGCCAGACCAACAATCAGTTGAGGATCAAAGGGTGATGAGAAACTGATTCGTGCGTGTGCAAGGCTGTTTATAGATGCCGTCAATTTATCTTTTGTCTTGCGACGCCAACGAGAGTGTTATCTTTTGATTCGTAAGATTCGCTTGGCTATATACAATTGTAAATAACGATGTCGAGCAGACGGCAACCGTAGTAAAATGTGTGGGGGCCTGCGTCATGGGGTCGGACGGTTTTGAATCCAGGAAGTTTGGGGGGCCGGCGGTGAGCGATCACTTAGGGTCAAAGGACTTTTCCGGAGCGACAGATCGAGAGGCGGGCGCCGGTCCTTTTTCCGGACTTGGAGATTCTCCCGCCAACATCGTCGAGATCAGCGGCGTCATCAAATGGTTCGACGCTTCGAAAGGCTACGGATTTATCGTTCCCGATAATGGCTGGCCTGACGTGCTCTTGCATGTCACCGTGCTTCGTCGCGACGGCTATCAGACCGCTTATGAGGGGGCTCGTCTGGTCTGTGACTGCGTGCAGCGGGCTAAAGGCTATCAGGCGTTCCGGATCACTTCGATGGACGAGTCCACGGCGATTCACCCGGCGCAGATGCTGCCGCCCCGGACCCACGTCAGCGTAACTCCCACAAGCGGCCTGGAGAGGGCGCAGGTGAAGTGGTTCAATCGTTTGCGTGGTTTCGGGTTCTTGACGCGCGGTGACGGAACGCCGGATATTTTCGTTCACATGGAAACCCTGCGGCGCTTCGGCATAACGGAGCTTCGGCCGGGACAGTTCGTCCTGGTTCGATTCGGGCCGGGAAGCAAAGGTATGATGGCAGCGGAAGTTCAGCCTGAAACTGGCGCACCCAGCGTATCTTCACACTGACTGGGCTAACAGCCACGCTGAAGCCTTTGTTGACGATTGCCTGAAATCTGACTTCCGAACTCGTGTTTTGCGCCCACAACGGATCTGCTGCTACAGGTCGCGGGCGGTTTGCGGAGATTACGCGTTCTCATCATAGTTCTGGCAGGTTGTCCGATGCTGCGACTGTGGAATGTCGGTCTTGGGTGGCTCCGCGCTGGTTTATGGATCGCCCTGTTTTCCTGGATTGTCATGGTCGTGCCGGATGAAGCCGGCGTCCACGCAGAGGCGCTTCAGCTGCTGGAAATCGCGACGCAAACCGGCGTGAAGACGTTCTCGGTTGAGATGGCAACAACCCCCGAGGAGAAGGCCACCGGTTTGATGTATCGAAAACATCTGCCGGCCGGGCAGGGTATGCTGTTCGATTTTTCTCCCGCGCAGCCGGTGTCGATGTGGATGAAGAACACCTACATCTCGCTCGACATGATCTTCATCGGCCCAAATGGCCGCATCCTGCGGATCGCCGAGAACACCGAGCCGCTATCGACCCGGATTATCTCTTCACGCGGTCTGGCCAAAGGGGTGCTGGAGGTGGCGGGAGGGACGGCGAAAAAGTATGGCATCGCGCCCGGCAATCGGGTCTCGCATCCGCTTTTTAACAGCCGTTGATTTCCGTCAGGAGCGGACAGGCTCTTGGCGACTTGCTGGGCCGGTCGGAAGCATGTAACGACATCGTTTCCCAGCAGATCGGGGTATAGCGCAGCCTGGTAGCGCGGCAGTTTTGGGTACTGCAGGTCGTTGGTTCGAATCCAGCTGCCCCGACCACATCAATCTTGATAGGAAGATGGGAGGCCGAGCCATAATAAGGGCTGCCGATATAAGGGCTGCGATCGGTTTGAAGGTGAGTTTTCTCTACGCCCTATGCGAAGTTTTGCTTATCTCGGCACTATCGTAGAATAGGGACTACTGGCGGATGCCGTCGGGAGACGATCGATCCGGATCAGCGAGGCGGATAAAGGTTGATGCCGTTGAGGAGGGCGAAGCAATGAGCAGTTGGGTGCTTGGTATTCGTAAACCGCCCGAAGGCGACGGCATCGAGATTGACCTTGCCATTGATGGTGGTGATCCGCTCACGTTGGACGCGGTCGAAGCCGAGACCCTGGAGGTTGCGTTGGGCAAGACCCTCGCGGGCATCGATAACGCATCGGGCCGAATTTCATGCGTGAACGCAGCTACTCAAATCATCGTCGCAGTCGATAAGGTCACGATTGCATCGCTTAGATATGAAAAGGCGGAGTTGCTGCGCGACCACCTGAAGGAACTTCTAGCGGGCAGAGGTACTCAATTTACCGATTCTGGCGCCGTCGAAGATTCATCGCCTACTCCCGTTCCTTGATGAGACGACCGACCCGACTTGTTTTGCGAAGGCGTTGAACGAATCTTGGTGGAAAATGCCGCACCTTCCGCACATATCGGTGTCCTCTGAAGCGGAATTAAAAACGACCTTCACCGGAATTCAGGGCGTTTTCGAGAAGCCCGGACCTCGGGCTTGCCCCGGGGATGGATAACGGTCGCGTGAAGAAAATGCGTCAGATCAAGGTCCCAGAGTTCCGCTTCTGATTCCATCAGAAGCGGAAAAGTTCCATGGCGGCTGGGATCGCATCCACGCGGTCGGACACCAATCGAAACCTGCTTCGGCTTGAAGCATTGCCTCAAAAA
>NZ_CH672419.1:0-29592 GCF_000152905.1 Nitrobacter sp. Nb-311A | reverse complement strand
CACCCCTTTGATACTTGCCGAGCGATATTAGTATGGGCAAATCGTACGGCCCCAGCGCGGGCTGAAGTAGCACCCCCTGGCTCCCATAAATCCCCAACCGCGGCCTCGACCCCAGCCGCCGCCCCAGCCGCGACCGCGACCACCCCAGCCGCGTCCGCGACCGCGAGCCCAGCCGCCGCCCCGCCCACGCCCGCGCCCGCGGGCTTCAGCGGACGTGGTCGATCCGGCAATCAGAACCGAAGACACGCCGGCAACGCTAATAAAGTACACGCAAACCATCGCAGCAGCCGCCAGAACGCGGGTGATGAGGTTGCGTCGCGCGCTCGAACTTTTTTGAATCATAAGGGGAATCTCCAATTCTGTTTGGTAACAGGCAGACCTTATATTCGGGACGACCATTGTCACGAATATAAGGCAATCAGTTTGCCTTGGTTCGGTGCATGATAAAACAACATTTCCAATGAGCGCATGCCGCTAATCGAGACCAGGGTCGGCTTCCGCCCGGTCAGAGGTCGGTAGCCAGCGTCTTTAGGTTCACGCAAAAAGATGATGAAAACGGGGATACGACGTTATGAGCCAATGGTTGCAATAAACAACTTATAGTTGTTGATGTCTTTGAGCCGGTTTTCCACTCGCCGTCGTGAACTTCCTATGCCGCATAAGCGACGCAAAAGGGCAGGCATAAAGGCTATCCAGGTGGCCTAGCGTTAACTGCTATCACCCAGCTTGGTTCCGCAAACACGAGGCGGCGCCCCAATCCCTCCAGATTGCTCCGCAGAGGCTCATGTCAAAACAGCACACCTATGTTCTTGGTCTCAACACCTATGATCACGACGTGAGCGCCTGCCTGCTTCGAGACGGCGCTATCGCTTTCGCCATCGCCAAGGAACGGATCACGCGCGAGAAGCACGCCAGCGGGTTCTTCAAGGAAGTCATTGACTATTGTCTTGGGGCCGAAGGCATCGGCATTGGTGACATCGATCTGGTGGTCAGCAATTGCTACATTCTTCCCGTTCCCGAGATGGAGGAGCGGCTGATTTATCAGGACATGCCGGGATTCCTTCCCGCTGAAGAACGGCTGCAAGCGAAGGACCATCCCTATTTCCGCGCGCATTCCGACAAGGTGGTCTCGATCTCACACCATCTGGCGCACGCTTATAGCGCCTTTGCAGCCTGCCCGTTTGACGAGGGCGCGATCATGATCGTCGACGGCGTCGGCAGCTATCGTTCGGACGTGACCGAGCCCTATCCGGAAAGCGACATCGCAACATCGCTGGCGCGAGAATCGGAGAGCTATTATCGGTTCAGCGGCGAAACGCTCGAATGCCTGAAAAAGGTCTGGATGGAGCCGGACCGTGGTTTTTTCAGCGACGAATTCTACAACATGCCAGGCCTTGGCGCGCTCTATAGCCGCGCCTCGACTTATGTATTTGGCGACTGGAATAAATGCGGCGAGCTGATGGGGCTCGCGCCGTACGGACGCCGCGGCAAGATCAGGCCGACCATGGAAATCGCCGAGAATCACCTCACGGTTCCGCGCTGGTCCGCGGAGTTCAACCAGCCCTATATCGTCGACGGCGAAGGAAGCTGGGAAAGCAGCCCTTCCATGCGGCACTGGGAAGATCTTGCGTGGCAGGTTCAGGACGACACTGAAAAAGTGCTGCTCGCGCGTGCCAATTGGCTTCGGGAAGCCACGGGTGCGAGGAACCTCTGCATCGCCGGCGGTGTAGCACTGAACTGTGTCGCCAACGGACGCATCGCGCGGGAGGCCGGATTCGAGAACGTCTGGATTCAGCCCGCCGCAGGGGACGACGGCATCGCGATCGGTTGCGCCTATTACGGTTGGCTCGAACGGTTGAAACAGCGCCGCGGATTCGTGATGGAGCACGCCTATGTGGGCCGCAGCTACACGGACGCCGAGGTGGACGCTGCAACGCAGCGCCCGATTGTCAAGGTCCAGACGGCGGCTGTGAAAACCTCGAACGTCCACGCCGAAACCGCGAAACTTCTGGCGGACCAAAAAGTCATCGGCTGGTTTCAAGGACGCTCCGAATTCGGCCCGCGCGCACTGGGCAATCGCAGCCTGATCGCCGATCCTCGCAAGGCCGAGATGAAGGACATCCTCAACAGCCGGGTCAAGCACCGCCAGCCGTTCCGGCCCTTCGCGCCGATCGTGCTGGCCGAACGCATGGCGGAAGTCTTCGAAGGTGAGGAGGATTCGCCGTTCATGCTGATCGCCAAGGCGGTTCGGCCTGAGTGGCGCGACCGGATTCCGGCGGTTGTTCACGTCGACGGCACGGCGAGAGTGCAGACCGTGCGCGAAAGCACGAATCCCGCGCTTTACCGGCTGTTGAAGGAATTCGAGGAACTGACCGGCGTTCCGGTCCTGATCAATACATCATTCAACGTCAAGGGCGAACCGATCGTGGAGACACCGCGCGATGCCATGCGCTGCTTTCTGACCACGGGCATCGATCATCTGGTGCTGCACGACACCATGATTTCCAAGAAGGGACTGCACAGGATCGTGGGGCCGCTCGTCGACGTGTACACTGACGTGGGTGCCGTCGTCATGTCGAACCTCAGGCGGGCCTGAGAACCGGCTAGAGCATGATCCCGAAAGGCGGGAACCGGTTTTCGGAAAAGATCATGCTCAAACAAAAGATAAGCGATGAGTCTGGTTCAACGCAGTTGAAACAGACTCTAGGATGCGCCGTTCCGTCGCGGCCCGCGATGGACGAGATTGTCACGCCGCGCCATAGAGAATATACTTGAAACAGGATGCCCGCCGGCTTTGCCGGACGGCACGGCAGCAGGTTCCGGTGTTCATGACAGCACGTATCTTCAAGCCCGCCAAAAATGCGATGCAATCGGGGGTCGCCAAAACCAGGGAATGGCAGCTCGACTACGAGCCTGAGCAGGCGCGGGTGATCGAGCCCCTGATGGGGTGGACCAGCTCCGGCGACATGAAGCAGCAGATCACGCTTCGCTTTGAGACCAGGGAGGACGCGATCGCCTACTGCGAGCGCGAAGGCATCCCCTATCAAGTGATCGAACCAAAGGTAACGGTGCCGCGAAAGGCCGCCTACGCTGACAATTTTGCATTTCGCCGGATCGAACCCTGGACTCATTAAGCGGGAGGATGGGCCGAACCACGGTTGACCTTACCGGAAAGGGGTCGGGCACCTGGCCGGTTTAAGGCGCGCGCTTCAAGCCTGCCAAGCATCCTGGACTGTCATGGCGCTTCGTTCCGGTGTCGATCCAACATCGTCAGATTTCGCGCGCAACGTCGAGGCGATGAACGCTCTCGTCAAGGAGTTGCACGACAAGCTCGCGAGCGTCGCGGGCGGAGGCGGCGAGACCGCGCGGACCCGTCACACCTCGCGCGGCAAAATGCTGGCTCGCGACCGCATCGACCTGCTACTCGATCCCGGCACCGCGTTTCTCGAATTGTCGCCGCTGGCTGCGAACGGCATGTACGGCGGCGATGTCCATTCAGCGAGCATCGTCACGGGCGTCGGACGCATCGCCGGCCGCGAGTGCGTGATCGTCGCTAACGACGCCACCATCAAAGGCGGCACCTATTATCCGATGACCGTGAAGAAGCATCTGCGCGCGCAGGACATTGCGCGGCAGAACAATCTTCCCTGCATCTATATGGTGGATTCCGGCGGCGCCTTTCTGCCGCGGCAGGACGAGATCTTTCCTGACGAACGGCATTTCGGGCGCATTTTCTACAATCAGGCCAGCATGTCGGCGGTTGGCATTCCGCAGATCGCGATCGTGATGGGATCATGCACTGCGGGCGGCGCCTATGTGCCGGCGATGTCGGACGAGAGCATCATCGTCCGCAATCAAGGCACGATCTTTCTGGGCGGTCCGCCGCTTGTGAAGGCCGCCACCGGGGAGATCGTCACCGCCGAAGAACTGGGCGGCGCTGACGTACATTCACGCCAGTCCGGCGTCACCGATCATTATGCGCAAAACGACGCCCATGCGATCGGAATCGCGCGCCGCATCGTTTCCACACTGAAGCCGCCGCGGCGCGCCGCGCTCAATATGCGAGAACCGCGCGAACCGCTGTTCGCACCGGAGGAAATCTACGGCGTAGTGCCGGCGGACGGCCGCAAGCCGTTCGATGTGCGCGACATCATCGCGCGCATCGTTGACGGTTCGGAGTTCGACGAATTCAAGAAGCTTTACGGTCAGACGCTGGTATGCGGCTTTGCTCATATCTGGGGATATCCGGTCGGCATCGTCGCCAACAACGGCATCCTGTTTAGCGAAAGCTCGCTGAAGGGGACGCACTTCATCGAGTTGTGCTGCCAGCGCGGCATTCCGCTGGTCTTCCTGCAAAACATTACGGGCTTCATGGTTGGCAAGAAATACGAAGCGGGCGGCATCGCCCGCGACGGGGCCAAGCTTGTCACGGCGGTCGCGACCGCGGCCGTACCGAAATTCACGGTGGTGATCGGCGGCTCCTACGGCGCCGGCAACTACGGCATGTGCGGCCGCGCTTTCTCGCCGCGATTTTTGTGGATGTGGCCTAACGCGCGCATCTCGGTGATGGGCGGCGAACAGGCCGCGATGGTTCTCAGTACGCTGCGGCGGGAGAACATCGAAGCGAAAGGCGGCAACTGGTCGATCGAGGAGGAGCAAGAATTCCAGGCGCCGATCCGCGCGCAATACGAGAACCAGGGCAATCCCTATTACGCTACCGCGCGGCTATGGGACGACGGGGTGATCGATCCTGCCGACACGCGCCTCGTGCTGGGACTCGGATTGGCGGCGGCGGCGAACGCGCCGATCGAGCCGACAACCTTCGGCCTGTTCAGGATGTGATCGTGGCCAGCGCTCCAGACTATCGCCCCTTTAATGCGCTCCTGATCGCCAATCGCGGTGAGATCGCATGCCGCATCATCCGTACCGCTCGCGCGATGGGCTTGCGCACCATCGCCGTTTATTCGGAGGCAGACCGCGACGCGCTGCATGTCGCCATCGCCGACGAGGCGATGTGTCTTGGACCTGCGCTCGCCCGCGACAGCTATCTCGCCATCGACAGGGTGATCGATGCCGCCCGCAGAACCGGCGCGGAAGGCATTCATCCCGGCTACGGGTTTTTGTCGGAGAATGCCGGCTTCGCGCAAGCCTGCGCCGATGCCGGCCTCGTGTTCGTCGGACCGACAGCCGCAATGATGACCGCGATGGGCACGAAGTCGGACGCCAGGGCTCTGATGCAAAATGCAGGCGTGCCATTGGTGCCGGGCTATCACGGCGAGGCGCAGGACGAAGCCACGTTGCAGGGTGCTGCGGACGGGATCGGTTATCCGGTTCTCGTGAAGGCCTCCGCCGGTGGCGGCGGCCGCGGCATGCGGGTCGTGCGGTCGGCCGTGGAACTGGCTCCGGCTATCATCAGCGCCCGGCGGGAGGCAAAGGCCGCTTTCGGGGACGACCGGTTGCTGATCGAAAAATACGTCGAGACCCCCCGGCATATCGAAGTGCAGGTGATCGGCGACAGCCACGGTAATCTGCTGTCGTTGTTCGAACGTGAATGCACCTTGCAGCGCAGGCATCAGAAAGTGATCGAGGAGGCGCCGTCGCCTACACTCAACGGCGCGCAACGCGACAAGGTATGCGAATCCGCGCGCAAGGCTGCCGCCGCGGTCGGCTATGTCGGCGCAGGCACCGTGGAGTTCGTGTCTGACGGCAAAGACGTGTTTTTCATCGAAATGAACACCCGTCTGCAGGTCGAGCATCCGGTGACCGAACTCGTCACCGGAATAGACATCGTCGAATGGCAGCTTCGAGTCGCGTTTGGTGAAAATCTGCCGCTGACGCAGGACCAAATCAGACTGAATGGCCACGCCATCGAGGCGCGTGTTTACGCCGAGGACCCGAACAAGAATTTCATGCCATCTGTCGGCCGCATCAAGATGTGGCGCACGCCGCCGGAGACTGATGGCTTGCGTATCGATGCCGGCTATCGTGAAGGCGCTGCGGTTCCGCTGAACTATGACGCTATGCTCGCCAAAGTCATCACATGGGCGCCGACCCGCGAAGCTGCGATCCGCCGCCTGGCGCGCGCGTTGGACGCAACCGACATCCGCGGCGTCGCCACCAACATTTCGTTTCTGTCTGCGCTGGTCACGCATGCGGACGTGCGCGCCAACGCGCTCGACACCGGGTTCATCGAACGCCATTTACAGGACCTGGCCCGGCCTTCGGCGGTGCCGGGCGAGACCGAACTCGCATCCGCCGTCGCCGCGATCCTGCTGGAAGAAAGCAAGGCGTCTTCACCGGATCCGGCCTCGCCCTGGCGAAGGGCGGGTTGGATGATGGTCGGCAGACGGCGGCGGCGGTTCGTGTTCCGTCAGGGTCCGGCTGAGCACGAGGTCACGCTCGTCTATGGCAATGGCCCGGACGAAATCCGGCTAGGAGAAAAAAGTTTTGCATTCGCGTTTGCTGCGGACGGCCCGGATGGCATGAACCTCATGCTCGATGGACGGCGAAGCCATGTTGTGTTCGCCGCGGATGGCCGCGAACTGTATTTGCGGACACGCAGCGGGCGGTTCGAGTTGCACTGGGTTGATCCCTTTGGCGAAGACGATCAGGAGCAGGCCGGCGAAGATCGCATTGTCGCGCCGCTGCCAGGCACAGTGGTCGCGCTGCTCGCGGAGGAGGGGGCGCTCCTGGAAAAGGGTGCACCCATTCTTGCGTTGGAGGTGATGAAGATGGAGCATACGTTGCGGGCTCCATTTGCCGGCAAGCTGAAGAAGATCAAATGCCGGGTCGGCGATGTCGTGGCGGAGGGCATTGAACTCGCCGAGATCGAGGCAGCCGCTTGAGAGGACTTGCTTGTCGAGCTTGATAAATACGCCTGCCGACCAGTCCCCGGCTGCAATCCCCAAAGGCAGCCTCACCTGGATTGCGGTGAGACTGCCTTTTCCATCGGTCAGAAGCAGCGATTGACGACGCGCCAGCGCGGTCCGAAGGGCGTCGGCACCACCCGGCGCACATAACAGCCGCCAGGCGCGCCGATGAAGCCGGGGCCCCAGGCATAATGGCGCCAACCGTGATGGCGCCAACCATGATGATGATGGCCACCGTGGTGATGCCAACCCCAGCCTGCGGATGCTGTGGTGGGTGCCAACGCTGCCGTGCCAAGCGACGCAGCCGCGATCGCGGCGAGTGCGAATTTGCGAAACATTATGCTCTCTCCTCAAGGTTTGGGCGCCGGAAGCGCCGCGGTGAATGTCACCCGCCTGGTTTGACGTTGCGTCAGGCGAGCAGGTTCAGCGCATTGAGGTTACGGCAGGGATTTGAGCGGCTCAGTGACGCAGGTTACAGAATTCATTGTTACGCAATGGATTTGCCATAGGGCAGGGCCAGACGCCCGATGCGCTTGCCGTCGATGATGGGCGCCGATATAAGCGCGCAATTCCTGCGACTGCTAAATCAAGGACGACATCATGGCGATTGAACGCACCTTTTCGATTCTCAAGCCGGACGCGACCGCGCGAAATCTGACCGGCGCGATCAACGCCCTGATAGAAAAGGCCGGACTTCGAATTGTAGCCCAAAAGCGCATTCGCATGACTCGCGAGCAGGCCGAGACGTTTTACGCCGTGCACAAGGCGCGCCCGTTCTTCGGAGAACTCGTAGACTTCATGATTTCCGCTCCCGTCGTCGTGCAGGTGCTCGAGGGCGACAACGCAATCCTCAAGTATCGCGAGATCATGGGCGCGACCGACCCGTCCAAGGCGGCCGACGGCACCATTCGCAAGCTTCATGCGAAATCGGTCGGTGAAAACTCCGTCCATGGATCGGACGCAGCCGAAACCGCAGAGGTCGAGATCGCTCAGTTCTTCTCGGGCAACGAGATCGTCGGCTAGGCCGGATCTGGCGGTGTTCGATCGAAGGGAAGCTGGCGTTGGATTCGCTATTGCACATCTTCGATCTGACGACGATCGCATCGGCCTTCGATCAATTCCGGAATGATCTGGCTGATCCGGCATTCTGGCTCGCCGTCGGCAAAATAATCTGGATCGATGTCGTCTTGTCCGGCGACAACGCGCTGGTGATTGCGCTTGCCTGTCGAGGGCTACCTTCCCGACTGCGTTTTTGGGGGGTGGTGCTCGGCGCGGGCGCTGCGGTTGGCCTTCGCATCGTTTTCGCCGGAGTCGTCACAACCATGATGGGGCTGCCCTACCTCAAGCTGGTAGGAGGTCTCGCACTGCTTGTGATCGCCACTAAATTGCTGGTGCCGGAACGGCAGAGCGAGGAGGGAATTCCGGCGGCAAACCGTCTCTGGGCCGCCGTTCGGGTCGTGGTTGTCGCCGACTTCGTCATGAGTCTCGATAATGTGATTGCGATCGCTGCGGCGGCGAATGGCAGCGTGCTGCTGTTGATCATCGGGCTGGCCGTCAGCGTGCCGCTGATCGTGACGGGCGCTACTGTGATCATGATGCTTCTGACGCGCCTGCCTTTTTTAATCTGGGCCGGATCGGCCTTGCTGGGCTGGATCGCGGGCGAGGTCATCGCGACTGATCCCGCGGTTGCGCCACAGCGGCATCAATTCTTCGACACGGGCGCCGGGGCCTTCCTGGATAAGGCGTTGGGATGGTTGGGCATCGCGCCGCAATTCTCCGGCGGCGGACCTGGAAGCGAGGTGTTGTGTGGTGTGCTAGGTGTTGTGATCGTGCTTAGTGCCGGATCGGTGCTGCGCAGGCGCATGCGGATCGCCGATAAGCACATCTAGAGCGGCGTGATGCTTGCCCCCGCGATCAGCCCGGCGATGCGCTCCCGGGTCGCACGGCTGAAGGGGCGGCCCATTTGACTCGACGGGGCGTTGTCAGATCACCAACGGCGAGATCAGGCTATCGTCCAGACTGGCGTCTGCCGACGTCTTGCAGATATCGCCATCCAGTCGCGTGCCACCGCCTGCGACCAGCCGCAGCGCATCCGGGTAGATACGATGCTCGATCTCGAGCACGCGGGCGGCCAGTGTCTCCGCTGTATCATCGCCGCGGACAGTAACCGCGCCTTGCATGACAATGGGTCCGGCATCTGTTTCCGCGACGACGAAATGAACCGTGGCGCCGGAGATCTTCACGCCCGCGCGCAGGGCCTGACCGTGGGGGTCGAGTCCTCGGAACGATGGAAGCAGCGAAGGATGAATGTTGAGCATCCGTCCATGCCAACGCCGAACGAATTCAGCGGTGAACAGCCGCATGAATCCGCCGAGGCAGATGAATTCGATACGCTTGTCGTCCAAAGCGGACTGTAGTTCGGCCTCGAACGCCGCACGATCCTTGCCGAATGGCCTGCTTTCAATGACGAGGGTCTCGATGCCGGCCGCCTGGGCTCTGGCAAGGCCCGCCGCGCCGGCCTTATTGGAAATGACGACCGCAATTTCAGCCGGAAAGCCTTCGGCCTTTGCAGCCTCTACCAGTGCCGTCATGTTCGATCCGCGTCCGGAAATCAGGATGGCGACACGGCGTTTCATACTCTCATTTCCTGCCGGGCGTTCTACATCGCGAGATCGAGGTGGCCGTCGTAAATGACGCGGCCTTCATCGCCCGCAACGATCACGTCGCCGAGCAACGAAACGCGTTCGCCGGCCTGCGCAAGCACGTCCGCGACTTGCTGAACCGCGTCGCGGCGCACGATCGCGATCATTCCGATGCCGCAATTGAAGGTTCGAAGCATTTCGCGTTCGGCGATGTGGCCCTGATGCGCCAGCCATTTGAATACCGGAAGGACAGTCAACCCGGCGAGATCGATTCGTACGCCGAGTCGTTCGGGCAGGACGCGAGGAATATTGTCGGTGAAGCCGCCGCCGGTAATGTGGGCAAGTCCCTTCACAGCGCCGGTTTCGCGGATCGCGCGCAGGCAGGATTTGACGTAAAGCCGGGTGGGGGTTAGCAGCGCGGCTCCCAACGTCGTAACCGGCGCAAATGGCGCTGGAGCGGCGAGGGCGATTCCCGAGGTTTCGACAATCTTGCGGACCAGAGAATAGCCGTTGGAATGCACGCCGGACGACGCAAGTCCGATCACCGCATCTCCGGCGGCGATATCGCGGCCTGGCAACAGCGCGCCGCGTTCCGCCGCGCCGACCGCGAAGCCGGCAAGGTCGTAGTCGCCGTCCTGATAGAGGCCCGGCATTTCGGCCGTTTCGCCGCCGATCAGGGCGCAACCCGCCTCCCGGCAACCTTCCGCGATCCCCGCCACGATCGCCGCAGCCGTTTCGGGATCAAGCTTGCCGCAGGAAAAATAATCAAGGAAGAACAATGGCTCCGCGCCTTGCACGACCAGATCGTTGACGGACATGGCGACCAGATCGATGCCGATGGTCTCGTGTATGCCGGTTTCGATCGCGATCTTGACCTTGGTTCCGACCCCGTCGTTGGCCGCCACCAGAATCGGGTCCGTAAATCCGGCGGCCTTGAGATCGAACAGCCCGCCGAATCCACCGATCTCGGCATCCGCGCCGGCGCGAGCGGTCGCGCGCACCATCGGCTTGATGAGGTCGACCAGCCGGTTGCCGGCGTCAATATCGACACCTGCCCCAGCGTAGGTAAGGCCGTTGTTTTTGTCGGTCATGCAGCAGCGCCCGAAGACAATCCCGGCTGGTTACGTCGGATTGTGGACTTGCGCAATGGCTCGCACAGCCTGTCCGCATATACTATGTAGACAAAGGTTGGTCCCCTCGGCAAAGCCTCGTCTCCCTAAGATTTTGTGAGGAAACCGTCCGGAGCCTGGGAAACGTCGCGTGAGTATTCCAAATATCATTACGCTCGGCCGTATTTTGCTCGTGCCAATCATTATCTGGGCTATCGCCTCCAATCAGATGGAGATCGCCTTTGCCATCTTTGTGATTGCTGGCGTCAGCGATGCGGTGGACGGGTTTTTAGCCAAGCGCTTTAATATGGCGAGTGAACTGGGCGCGCTTCTGGATCCACTGGCGGACAAGGCCCTGCTGGTCTCGATCTTCGTGACGCTCGGCATCTTGGGAGCCGTTCCCATTTGGCTGGTTATCCTGGTGGTTTCGCGCGACATCATGATCGTCGGGGCTGTGATCGTGTCGTGGCTATTCAATAAACCGGTGCCCATGAAGCCGCTGCTGGTCTCGAAGCTCAATACAGGAGCACAGGTCGCGTTCGCGGCGCTGGTGCTGGCGGCGCTGGGCTTCGGATTTGATTCCTCGCCCTACGAAGCCGTTCTGATGGCCGCCATAGCGATCTTGACCCTGGTTTCCGTCTCCTTCTATCTCGTGGAGTGGGTGCGCCACATGAGCACCATCGATCCGCAATGAAGACGGCACACTCCACTGACATGGAGTAGATGCGTGGCAGGCCGCCCTCCCTCCCGCCAGCTCGCATTCGCGCTGCCGCACGCTGAAAGTTTTTCACGGGACGACTTTCTTGAAGGTCACGCGAACGCGGCGGCGCTGTCGCTGATCGAGAGTTGGCCGGAGTGGCCGAACCGAATCATGTTGCTGGCCGGTCCGGAAGGTTGCGGCAAGAGCCATCTGGCGGCGATCTGGGCGGAGCTGGCAGGCGCGCGCTCCATAAGCGCGCAAGGCTTGACTGCGGCCACGGTGCCGATGGCGTTGGCGACAGGGGCGCTGGTCGTGGAGGATCTCAATCCGCAAACCTTCGACGAGCTTGCGCTGTTTCACCTGATGAATCTCGCCCGTGAGGAGACCGCATTCGTGTTGATCACGGCGCGGGTCACTCCGGTTGCGATCGAGATCGGATTGCGCGATCTCCGGTCGCGACTCCGTGCAGTGCCGGTCGTAACACTGATGCCGCCCGACGATCAGCTGTTTCGGGCGCTGATCGTGAAGTTTTCCGCCGACCGCCAAATGAACATCGACGAAGCAGTCGTGAATTTAATTGCAACACGGACCGAACGATCGTTTGCCGCTGCCCGTCTCGCCGTCCAACGACTCGATACCGAATCGCTGCGGCTCGGCAGGCCGGTGACGCGCGCGCTCGCCGCCGAACTGCTGCGGAATTACGATTGAAGCCGTACGGCTCGGCGTACTCACCGTCTCACTCTTGACGCCATGACCTTCCGCGACATCAAATGTCATGGAAAGGTCATTGAGCTGGCCCATGGTTTTGCCGCTATTGCGCCGCAGCCGCAGACCAACGAGATACGGACCGACATATCAAATGGATTCAATTCAAACGATTGCTACCGGAGAAAAAGGGCCGGAACCGGAAGTAGATACCCCAATTCGCAACATGCCGGAGCGGTTCATCAATCGGGAGCTGTCCTGGCTGCACTTCAATCGCCGCGTACTCGAGGAATCGGTCAATCCCGGCCACCCGGCGCTCGAACGCGTCCGTTTCCTGTCGATTTCCGCCAATAACCTTGACGAGTTCTTCATGGTTCGCGTTGCCGGCATCAAGGCGCAGGTGCGGGAAGGGATCACCGAGCGTAGCCCGGATGGACTGACACCGTCAGAGCAACTTGCTCTCATCAACGAGACGGTCTCGACGCTCGCGAGCGATCAGCAGGCGATCTGGCGAGACCTGCGCAATGTGCTCACCGGGGTCGGAATCGTCCTGATCGACGGCAAGGATGTCACCAAAGCCGAGCGGAGCTGGATCGCGGATCACTTTCTGCATAATATTTTCCCTTTGTTGACGCCGTTGGCTATCGATCCGGCTCACCCTTTCCCCTTCATCCCAAGTCTTGGCTTCACCATCGCGCTACAGCTAGCGCGCACCTCTGATGGCAAGCCGATGAATGCGTTGATCCGTATGCCAGGCAAGATCGACCGGTTCTTGAGGCTGCCGCCGGTCAGCAAGGACGATCCTGTCCGGCTGATCACGATTGAAGGCGCCACGAGCCTGTTCATCAACCGGCTGTTCCCGGGTTACACCGTCAAGGGACAGGGCGCGTTTCGCATCATCCGCGACTCCGAGCTGGAGATCGAGGAGGAGGCGGAGGATCTGGTTCGCCTGTTCGAAACCGCATTGAAACGCCGCCGCCGCGGCTCCGTCATCCGGCTCGAGATCGAAGCTGCCATGCCGGCCGAGCTACGCGCATTCGTTCAGCGGGCGCTATCGGCGACCGACGACGAAGTCCTGCTGGTGGACGGCGTTCTGGCCATGACCGAACTGTCGCAGCTCACACGGCTCGATCGGCCCGACCTTGAATTCGTGCCGTACGTCCCGCGCCACCCCGAGCGGGTGCGTGATCATGGCGGCGACGTGTTCGCCGCGATCCGGCAGAAAGACCTGATTGTTCATCATCCATATGAATCGTTTGACGTCGTTGTCCAGTTTTTGCAGCAGGCCGCGCGCGACCCTGACGTCGTTGCGATCAAGCAGACGCTCTACCGCACCTCCAATAACTCCCCGATCGTACGGGCGCTGGTGGAGGCCGCAGAGGCGGGTAAATCGGTCACAGCGCTCATTGAACTCAAAGCGCGTTTTGACGAGGAGGCCAACATCCGCTGGGCGCGCGATCTCGAGCGCGCCGGCGCGCAAGTGGTTTACGGATTCCTCGAGCTGAAGACGCACGCCAAGCTGTCGCTGGTTGTACGCCGGGAAAGCGGCAGTCTCGCGACTTACGTCCATACCGGCACCGGCAACTATCACCCCGTGACCGCGCGCATCTACACCGATCTGTCATATTTTACATCGGACCCGATCATAGGCCGCGATGCGGCGCGCGTATTCAACTACATCACGGGTTACGCCGAGCCGAGCGATATCGAGAAAATGGCGGTATCGCCTCTGACATTGCGAAACCGGATTCTCGATCATATTCGCGGCGAAACTACTTTTGCTCGCAA
The DNA here is from genome assembly GCF_000152905.1 of Nitrobacter sp. Nb-311A. Taxonomy (GTDB): domain Bacteria; phylum Pseudomonadota; class Alphaproteobacteria; order Rhizobiales; family Xanthobacteraceae; genus Nitrobacter. Next base: position 15,779 of record NZ_CH672419.1, on the reverse strand, counting down.
CGGTAAACCGGCCGCGATCTGGATGAAGATGAACGCGCTGGTCGATCCCGACATCATCGATGCTCTGTATGAAGCATCCATGGCTGGCGTTTCTGTCGAGTTGATCGTGCGCGGCATTTGCTGCCTCCGCCCCGGAGTTCCCGGATTGTCGGAAAACATTCGCGTCAAGTCAATCATCGGCAGGTTTCTGGAACATGGACGCATTTACAGTTTCGGAATGGGGCAACCGATGCCCGGCCCCAAGGCTGCTGTGTATATCTCGTCCGCGGACATGATGCCGCGCAACCTCGACCGCCGCGTCGAAGTGCTATGCCCCTTGCAAAATGCGACGGTGCATCAGCAGGTTCTCGAACAGATCATGGTCGCGAACCTGAAGGATACCGAACAGAGCTGGCAGCTGTTGCCGGATGGAACGTCAACGCGTATGAAGGCGGCGAAGGGTGAGGAACCCTTCAACCTGCACAACTATTTCATGACGAATCCGAGTCTGTCAGGCCGTGGAAAGTCGCTCAAGGAATCTTCGCCGCGCCGCCTCACGCGTCGCGCAGAGCGGCAGCCACCCGCGTAGGAAGCCTGTGCGAAAATATCCGCGCCCGAGTAAGCCTGATTCCAGCGTCGCTGTTATCGATATCGGCTCGAATTCCGTCCGCCTCGTGGTCTATGAAGCTTTGGAGCGGAGTCTCGTTTCGATTTTCAACGAAAAAGCATTGTGCGGACTTGGGCGCGAGGTTCAATCCACCGGACTGCTCGCGACGGATGCGATCAACAAGGCACTGACAGCGCTGCGGCGTTTTCGTGCTCTGTGCAGGGTGATGAAGGTCGGTCGCGTTTACGCCATCGCAACCGCCGCTTGTCGCGATGCCACGAATGGTCCCGATTTCATAGCCAAGGCTGAACGTATCTGCCATGTGCCGGTTGAAATTCTGTCCGGACCCCGGGAAGCTTATCTGGCAGCGCAGGGCGTGGTTTCCAGCGTTTATCAGCCGAACGGGATCGTGGGCGATCTCGGCGGCGGTTCGTTGGAATTGACCGACGTGCGCGGTCATCGCATCGGTCGCGGAATAACGTTGCCACTGGGCAGCCTCGCATTACAGGATGCGTCGAAGAAATCGTTGAAGCGCGCAGACCGCATCGTAAAGTCCGCGCTTGCGGGCGCGATACCGCTGAAGGCCGGCGAGGGCCGTACCTTCTACGCGATCGGCGGCACATGGCGGGCGCTGGCGCGGATTCACATCATCCAGAGCGGCTATCCACTTCGCGTCATGCACGGCTACTCCGTTCCCGCCGCCGAAGCGCTCGATTTCGTCCGGCGGCTGCGTCGTCTGGCGGCTTCCCAGATGCTGGCAGATATCGAGGCAGTCGCCGAAGCGCGCCAGCCGCTGCTGACCTATGCTGCTCTGGTGCTAGAACATATCATCCGGATTGCGAAGCCAAAGACCATCTTGTTTTCGACCTATGGTGTCCGCGAAGGCCTGCTTTATTCGATGCTGCCGGCCGCCGAACGCTCGCGGGATGGATTAATCTGCGCCGCGCAGGCGCTGAACGGATTGCTCTCACGTTCCGCACATCATGCCGAGGAACTGATCGAATGGACCGATCGGCTGTTCCGGACCGCGAAACTTCATGAGACCGAAGATGAACGTCGGTTGCGTCACGCCGCCTGCCTGCTTTCCGATATCGGCTGGCGCATGCACCCGGACTACCGTAGCGAGCAGACGCTCAATTTGATCATGCACGGCAATTTCGGCAACATCGACCATCAAGGACGAGCCTTCGTCGCGCTGTCGGTTTACTATCGCTATGCCGGGTTTAATGAAGTGAACGGGCCGTCTCCGGTGATATGCGAGCTGGTGACGTCGCCCATGGATGAGAGAGCACGCATTCTGGGCGCGGCTTTCCGCGTCGCGCATTTGATTTCGGCGGCTCAGCCCGGTGTGTTGTCCGCCACCCGTTTCAAAAGGAGCGGCCGCAAGCTGACGCTTGTGTTCGAACACCGGCTGGTCGATCTGGTCGCGGATCGTGTGGGTGGTCGGCTCAAGCAACTGGCGCGCCTTGTCGGCCGCTCGGGCTCGATCGTCCTCCGCTAGAGTCTGTTTCAACTGCATTGAGCCAGACTCGTCGCTTATCTTTTGTTGAACATGATCTTTTCCGAAAACCGGTTTCCACTTTGCGCTGGCGCGGCCCTTCGGGTCGGGATCATGCTCTAGCCCGTTCATCGCGTTGTCTGCGGCATTGTGTCAGTGCGCATCGACACCCGTTCGTAAGTGCTATCGTGCCGGAATACGGAGCCTTTCACAAAGGAGATCTCGCTGTGGATGATGGCGGCTTGGCCAGTCTAGTCGGAATTTTCTCGGTGCTTCTTCTTGTCGTGGCGAATGGTTTTTTCGTTGCCTCCGAATTCTCGCTGGTGGCCATGCGTCGCAGCCGCGTCGCACAACTGGTTGCCGCAGGACGTGTCAACGCCCATGCGTTGCAAAAGGCCGTCGAACGCCTGGATTATAATCTCGCAGCGTGTCAGCTTGGGATTACGCTGTCGTCATTGGGGCTCGGCTGGATCGGAGAGCCGGCGCTGGCGCACATGATCGTACCGCTGTTGGCGCTGCCGTTCGGCACCGGGGCCGAAATCGGCGCTCACGCCATCGCTATCATGATCGCCTTTGCGATCATTACGATCTTGCACATCGTGCTCGGCGAACTCGCTCCGAAGAGCCTTGCCTTGCAGCGGACAGAGACTACTGCGTTGATCATCGTGCGCCCGCTGGCGCTGTTCGGGTTCCTGTTGAAGCCGGCGGTCGTGTCATTGAACGGGCTCGGCAACAGCGTCTTGCGCTTGTTCGGTCTCCGCGCAGCCAGCGAAAAGGAAACGCTTCACTCGCCCGATGAGATCAGGCTTCTTGTTGCCGAGACTGAACGAGCTGGACTGCTTGCTCGAACTCAGCGGGAAGTCGTGGAGCGGGTCATCAACCTTACCCGTCGCGATGTGAGCGACATCATGACACCGCGGACAAGCATAGTTTGGGCCGATGTGGACGATAGCCGGGACGAGATTCTCAATGTGGTGCGTGAGTGCAAGCATGAGCATGTCGTGATCGGGCAGGGGAGTATTGACGAGGTCGTGGGCGTGTTGCGCAAGCAGGACCTGCTCGATCAAGCGCTAGAAGGTCGTGAAGTCGATCCGCTCGCAGTCCTTCAGCAACCGCTCGCGCTCTCGGAATTCACGCCGATCCTGCAAGCGATCGAGCGTTTCAAGACGCAGCCCGTTCGCGTTGGCATTGTCGTCGATGAGTATGGCGACCTGCAGGGAATTATCACTCGCACCGATCTTTTGGAGTCCATTGCAGGAGAGTTGCCGGATGCCGGCGAGGAGCCGGGCATACAGGAAGGTGACGACGGCAAGCTTATCATCGATGGGAAAACGCCGTTCGACGAAGCGATGATACACTTGAACATCAATCGCAAGCCGGATGGAGATTTTCATACCGTGGCAGGCTTCGCGATTGAGCTGCTCGGTCGAATACCGGCTATCGGCGACGAGTTGACCTGGGAGGGATGGTCGTTTCGGATCATGGAAATGGACGGTCCGCGGATCAGTAAACTCGTCGCCTTGAGGTCGAACGCATGATGCATTCTAACCCTTGGTGGGAGAGGAAACCCGCGGCGCTTTAAGTTCGCTCCACGCGCACCACCCGGCCCTTTTCGATCGCCAGAGCCAGCCGGCCATGCTTCAGCGCGAGGGCCGCCTCGCCGAACAGTTCGCGCCGCCAGCCGTGCAAGGCACCGACATCAGCCTTGTCGTCAGCTGCGATCCGCTCCAGATCGTCCACCGTCGCGATGATTTTGCTCGCGACGGCATGACGCTCGGACGTCATGCGCAAGAGGACCTTGAGAAGCTCTACCGTGGCGGCCCCGTTCGAATTGTTGCGTGGCTTCTCGATCTTGGGCAGCGTGCCCGGATCCCGGGCGAGCCCGCGCTGGACGGCCGCGACGATATCGGCACCCCACTGGGATTTTTCAAAACCTTTGGGCAGCGAGCGAAGCGTCGCCAGCCGCTCCGGGCTGGCGGGAGCATGGGTCGCGATATCGCCGACGGCATCGTCTTTCAGCACCCGCGACCGCGGAATGTTCCGGCTCTGGGCCTCCTGTTCGCGCCAGGCCGCGACTTCCATCAGGACAGCAAGGTCCTTGGGCTTGCGGACCCGTGTCTTCAATCGCTCCCATGCGCGTTCGGGGTGGAAGTCATAGGTTTTTGGCGAGGTCAAAATCTCCATCTCCTCGCTGACCCAATCGCTGCGGCCGCGCTTCCTGAGATCCACATCGAGAGCGGCAAAGACGTCGCGGAGGTGAGTGACATCAGCCACGGCGTATTCAAGTTGTTCCGCGGTCAGTGGCCGGCGCGACCAGTCGGTGAATCGGTGAGTTTTGTCCGGGCGGTGCCCGGTAACGCGCTCGACCAGCGCGTCATAGGCGATGGAATCGCCGTATCCGAGCACCATGGCAGCTACCTGTGTGTCGAAGACGGGATGGGGAATGATGCCGGCCTGATGCCAGATAATTTCGATGTCCTGTCGTGCTGCGTGGAAGACCTTTAGGACGCCTTCATTCGACATCAGGGTGAAAAAAGAGTTCAGGTCGATTCCCTCTGCCAGAGCGTCGATCGCAATCGCCTCATCGGGGCTTGCCATCTGAATGACGCAGAGCAGGGGATAATAGGTGGTCTCGCGGAGGAATTCCGTATCGACGGTGATGACGGGATGCTTGGCGAAGCGAGCGCAGACGGAGGCCAGTTCCGCAGTGGTCGTAATCAGGTCCATGAACGCTCCATAACCCGTCTTTTTGCCCTTGTCGCCCCGCTTTCGACGCTCGCTGCGCTTGTTTTTGCAGGCTTTTGCGGTCAGAAAGACGCCCGGGTGGAGCGAATTTGACATCGCAAACCACGTGGCCGCGCGCGTCCCCCGAACGCGAATGACAGTCAAAAGACCACCAGCAACTTGCGTGTGCTGGTGGTCTTTTCGATCTTACATCCGCAACAAGGCGCCGCCCAAACAGGATACGAATGTTAGAATCGGACCACTATTCGATCTTTCAGGTTTCGCGTCTCGGTTGCCGCGCTCTTCCCGCTCGGGTAAACCCCTGACGCTCAAATCGTTTAGCCCGTCCGACCTCTGATTCCGCCTCTCTGACGCATTCTTGCAGGATTTCCATGCATCGCTATCGGTCCCATACCTGCGGCGCGCTCCGCGACAGCCACATCGATCAGACGGTCCGCCTGTCCGGCTGGTGCCATCGCATTCGCGACCACGGCGGGGTGCTCTTCATCGATCTGCGCGACCATTACGGGCTCACCCAGTGCGTGGCCGATCCGGACTCTCCCGCCTTTGCGCTGGCCGAAAAGCTGCGCTCGGAGTGGGTTGTCCGGATCGACGGCAAGGCGCGACGCCGTCCCGCTGGAACCGAAAATCCGGAGCTGCCGACCGGCAATGTCGAACTCTATGTCACCGAGATCGAAGTGCTCGGACCCGCCGCCGAGTTGCCGCTGCCGGTGTTCGGCGAGCAGGAATATCCAGAAGATATAAGGCTTAAGTACCGCTTCCTCGACCTTCGTCGCGAGAGTTTGCATCAGAACATCATGACCCGCGGCGCCATTGTCGATTCGATGCGCAGACGCATGAAAGAGCAGGGGTTTTTCGAGTTTCAGACCCCGATCCTGACGGCATCCTCGCCAGAGGGCGCTCGCGACTTCCTGGTTCCCTCGCGCATTCATCCCGGCAAGTTCTACGCGCTGCCGCAGGCGCCGCAGCAGTACAAGCAATTGCTGATGATGTCTGGCTTCGACCGCTATTTCCAGATCGCGCCGTGCTTTCGCGACGAAGACCCGCGCGCCGACCGCCTGCCGGGCGAGTTCTACCAGCTCGACCTTGAGATGAGCTTTGTCGAGCAGGATGATGTTTTCGCTGCGGTTGAGCCAGTCATCACCGGGGTGTTCGAGGAGTTCGCCAAGGGCAAGCCGGTGACCAGAAACTGGCCGCGCATTCCGTTTGCAGACGCCGTTCGCAAGTACGGTACGGACAAACCGGATCTGCGCAATCCGCTGCTGATGCAGGATGTCTCAGAGCACTTTCGCGGTTCCGGCTTCAAGGTGTTCGCGCGGATGCTGGAGGATTCGAAGAATCAGGTGTGGGCGATTCCGGGACCCGGTGGCGGCAGCCGGGCGTTCTGCGATCGCATGAATTCGTGGGCGCAAGGCGAAGGCCAGCCGGGGCTCGGCTACATCATGTGGCGCGAGGAAGAAGACAAAAGCATTTCGGGCGCTGGCCCGCTCGCCAACAATATCGGACCCGAGCGTACCGAAGCGGTCCGCGTCCAGCTCGGCCTCAAGGTTGGCGATGCTGCGTTCTTTGTCGCTGGCGATCCGGCAAAATTCTGGAAGTTCGCGGGGCTCGCGCGCACCAGGCTCGGCGAGGAGCTGAACCTGATCGATAAGGACCGGTTCGAGCTGGCCTGGATCGTCGATTTCCCGATGTATGAGTACAACGAAGAAGATAAAAAGGTCGACTTCTCGCATAATCCTTTCTCGATGCCTCAGGGCGGGCTCGACGCGCTCAACACCCAGGACCCGCTGACAATCAATGCGTTTCAGTACGACATCACCTGCAACGGCTACGAGATTGCCTCCGGCGGCATCCGCAATCACCGGCCGGAAGCGATGGTGAAGGCGTTCGAGATCGCAGGCTATGGCGAAACCGAAGTCGTGGAGCGATTCGGCGGCATGTACCGCGCGTTTCAGTACGGCGCGCCGCCCCATGGCGGCATGGCGGCCGGCGTCGACCGCATTGTCATGCTGCTCTGCGGCACCACCAACCTGCGCGAAATCTCCCTGTTTCCGATGAACCAGCAGGCGGAAGATTTGCTGATGAGCGCGCCATCAGACGTCACCCCCAAGCAGTTGCGCGAGCTTCATATCCGGCTCAATCTGCCGCAAGACTAGCGGTTCGATTCTGACATCGGCATCTGGTTTTCGCCGGCTTCCTGCGAATGCTGGAATCGAGGAATCGTCGGCAAGTTACGGGTATTGCTCGGGTTCGGTTTTGTGCTCAAACCGACACGCGGCGCGCCATCGTCAAAATCCGCCCCCGGAGCTGATGAAAGCTGCAAGGAGCGTATACCGTGTCGTATTCAGAGGATCTTCGCTCCGCCGCGCTGTCCTTTCATCGCTCCCCGCGTCCCGGCAAGCTTGAAATCCAGCCGACAAAGCCGCTTGCCAACCAGCGTGACCTCGCGCTGGCCTATTCGCCCGGCGTCGCCGCAGCCTGCGAGGAGATCGTCGCCGATCCGGCGGAAGCCGCTACGCTGACCGGCCGGGCCAATCTGGTCGCGGTGGTGTCGAATGGCACGGCCGTGCTCGGTCTTGGCAATATCGGACCGCTCGCCTCCAAGCCCGTGATGGAAGGCAAAGCGGTCCTGTTCAAGAAGTTCGCCGGCATCGACGTGTTCGATATCGAAATCGCCGCCGATACCATCGAGCGCGTGGTGGAGACGGTCGCGGCGCTGGAGCCGACCTTCGGCGGGATCAACCTTGAGGACATCAAGGGACCCGAATGCTTTGAGATCGAGAAGCAGCTGAAGGCCCGGATGAAGATTCCGGTCTTTCATGACGATCAGCACGGCACCGCGATCATCGTCGCCGCCGCGGTCACCAACGGGCTGCTGCTGAATGGCAAGGCGCTCGCGGAGGTCAGGATCGTTGCTTCCGGCGCGGGCGCCGCGGCCATCGCCTGCCTCAATCTGCTGGTGTCGATGGGCGCGCAGCGCAAGAACATCTGGGTCTGCGATATCGACGGCGTTGTATACGAGGGCCGCGATACGCTGATGGACCCGTGGAAGGCGGTCTATGCGCAGAAGACGGACAAGCGCAAGCTGGCGGAGGTGATCGCAGGCGCGGATGTGTTTCTTGGCGTCTCGGCCGGCGGCGTGCTGACGCCGGAGATGGTTGCGCAGATGGCGGACAAGCCGTTGGTGCTGGCGCTCGCCAATCCTGTTCCGGAAATCATGCCGGACGATGCGCGCAAGGCGCGCCCCGATGCCATGATCTGCACCGGGCGTTCGGACTTTCCCAATCAGGTGAACAACGTTCTGTGCTTTCCTTTTATCTTCCGAGGTGCTCTCGACGTCGGCGCTACTGCGATCAACGAGGATATGAAGCTGGCCGCTGTCGATGCGATCGCCCGGCTCGCGCGCGAGCCACCGCTCGACGCGGCAATCCGGTTTGACAGCGAGACTCAGGGTTTCGGACCTGGCTCCTTGATTCCGAATCCGTTCGACCCTCGATTGATCCTGCGCATCGCGCCCGCCGTCGCGAGGGCTGCCATGGCTTCGGGAGTTGCGACGCGGCCGATCGCCAATTTCGACGAGTATCACGCGCGGCTCGAACGTTTTGCCTTCCGGTCCGGCCTCGTCATGAAACCGGTATTTGCGGAGGCGAAGAAGCAGCCGTTTCGGGTCATTTACGCCGAGGGCGAAGATATGCGGGTGCTGCAGGCAACCCAGCAGGTGCTCGAAGAGCAACTGGCTCGCCCGATCCTGGTCGGCCGCCCGTCCGTGGTGGAGGCACGGATCAGGCGTCTTGGTCTCGCGATCAAGGCGGGCAGGGATTTCGATCTGATCAACCCTGAGGACGATCCCCGTTACCGCTCATATGTGCAGTCCTATATCGATGTCGCCGGCCGGCACGGCGCGACGCCAGACGTCGCCCGGACCACGATCCGCACCAACGCAACGGTGATCGCCGCGCTCGCGGTGGTACGCGGCGAAGCCGATGCGATGCTGTGCGGCGTCGAAGGCAGCTATATGCGGCACCTCCGGCATATTCGGGAGATCATCGGGTATCGGCCCGGCACGAGCGACTTCGCCGCGCTGTCGCTGATGATCACCGGCAAGGGCGCCTATTTCATCGCGGATACGCAGGTTCGCCCGAACCCTTCCGCGGACGAACTGGCGGACATCGCAGCTCAGGCTGCCGTGCATGTACAGCGCTTCAATATCAAGCCGAAGATCGCTTTCGTGTCACATTCCGATTTCGGCAGCTACGATACCGAATCGGCGCGCAAGGCGCGCCGGGCGACCGAGCTATTCATCGCCCGTCATCCCGATATCGAGGCTGATGGTGAAATGCAGGGCGATACCGCTCTGTCGGAGTCCGCGCGACAACTGATCCTGCCGCATTCCCGGCTGACCGGCGTCGCCAATGTTTTGATCCTGCCCAATCTCGATGCAGCCAACGCGGCCTATCAGATGATCAAGGTGCTCGGCAACGGACTGCTGGTGGGGCCTATCCTGATCGGTCCCGCGCGTCCCGCGCACATTCTGACTCCGTCAGTGACGGCGCGCGGCATCCTCAACATGACGGCCATCGCGGTGGTCGAGGCGCAGGAGCGCGCGACCCGGCAACAAGAAATGTTTGATCCCGGGCTTTGATGGCGCTTCTCGCGGGAATGGAGGGCTGCGTGATAGGCCAGGTTCATTACGGGAGCGCCACGACGACAGCAGCGGTCCGTCGACGAACGATACAACATCGTCGAGAGAGCCTGAGAGTGCTGGCGAAGCGCTACGGCATCAACCAGAAGACGGTTGCCGAAAAAACGCGCCAAATCAAAATCATGCTTCTCCCGCTTCTGATTCCATCAGAAGCGGAAAAGCTCTAGTTCAGCCGGGTCCAGGTCTGCCCGCCGCAGAACATGCCCCCGAATGCGCAACCCCGTACGCGCAGGCGGTCCTTGCCTTTCATTGCAACGGTGGAGCTGTAGGTGCTGCCGCTCTTCGGATCGTAAATCTTCCCGCTCCACTTCGAGCCGTTCGGCTTCATGTTGATCAATATCTTCTCCTTGTTCCGGCCGCTCCGGGAATCCACGGAATATCCGCACAGGTTCGTGCCGCACGCCTCGATCCGGACGTGGCCTTCCTTCTTCTCGGTTACCCACATTCCGAGAGGGCCGACCGGTTCGGCAGCGCGTTGCGACGCCTCAGCCGGATCCGCGGCTGCCTCGTTGGTCGCCACCGTTTTCATGTCCTGAGTCGGAGTTGGCGCAGCTGTCACGGCAGGCCGGACAGGCGCCCCGGTCGAGCCGGACGGCGTCGGAGCCGCTATCGCGGGCGAGGGCTGTTGTACGGGAGCTGGCGCTGCCGCGGGAGCAGCGGATGCTGAAACAGAAGCCGGCGGGGACGTTTGCGCAGGAGCTGGCGGCGGGGTGCTTGGGGAGGAGGGAGCTGCCGCAGCAGCAGCGTCTGCCTGAGGGGCATCAGAATCGTCAGAATCGGCCTCGTTAAAACCTTTGCGTTTCGAGTTGTACAGGCCGGGGATCGAAACCGAGATGCAGGACGGGGAGTCGCAGCCTCGCGGCGCGTGGATCCGTACGGTGTGCCCGCCGATCTCGAATGAAAAGTTTTCGCCCGCCTGAGCGGTCGAAGCGGTCAGCAACAACGCGGCGGCGATAGCGAACTTTTTCATGAGGACCTCCAATTCCGGTTCGGAACCTTACGTCCGACCTTAGACGCGCGAAAGGTCCCAGAATGTGATCCAGATCACTCAGAGTGTCGAGGTGGAAGCCGGCCCCCTTCTCGACGCAAGACGCAGCTTTCGGCCGGAAAGGATTTGTCCCCTTGTCGTCCGGACCCCGGCTATTCCCCAGCGTGCTGACTGGTTTCGCCGGCCATCTCACTTCGTAGAGCTTCAAAGCGTTGTTGAGCGTCGCGTTCGCGGTCGTCGACGAACTTGATCGCAGCTTCTTTTGTCATAGGACCGCTGACGAGAGGGTACGAACTTTCTCCGATCGTTTCGTCAACGAAATAGTCGCCATTGTCGCCGCAGCGCGTGGACCACTTGAACCGAACGGCGGCGAGGGGACCAGGGCCGTATTTCGTGTAGGTTTCGGCCTGCTTCCAATCCGGAGAGGGATCGGGAGAGTCCGGTATCGCTGTTTCCTCGGTCGGTTCGAATGTAACTTGTTCTGGTGTTTCAGGCTCTGGTGCAGCGCCGGCGTCTCCGTCGTCCGAGACATCTGGTTTGTCGATGAAACACGCAATCGCCGCGAGAGCGTAAGCGGTCGGGTCGTTTTCACTCACCTGACTGTCCCCCATATTGGGACGGGACGGCGCGGCCTCGAGTCCGCATATGACCGACGCATCCCGTCCCCATACGTATTTGAACGCATGTATTTGGGCGCAAATGGGCGGTTTTTTGTCTATCAAAAAACGCCATTCTACATTGTCAGAAAAATTATGATGTATCAGCTATATACATAATTATATTAATAAATAACAATAACTAAGTGCGGCCGCTTTGCTTCCAAAGACGCTCCGCGCCTGTGGTCAGAAACGCGGAATGCGCAACCGTTCAATCGCCTTTCGCGATCTCTTTCGGCGCCTCTTCCGCTTCACGTGGCGGATGGGATCTCACATAGCGGTAGCTGGCGTAAAAGAGCACGCCGCAGCCGATGATTGCGCCAAACATTAACAGGGGCATGTTTTTGCCTCCACAAAACGATTTTGCTCATCGCAAAATACGGTACCGTCACTCGCAACTTTAGATCGCGGACAATAGCAAAGAACAATATCGGCGTTCGCCGGCTCCGACGGGAGATGTCGACGATAAATAATTTTAAATAATTTTGGCGCGGGCTTGCGCCGGTAGCGACGCAGCAGGACTTTACCGCGCTTTCCGATAACCTGCGCCGTTTGTTTGGCGATTGAAATAACGCTCTGTGTTAGCTGGCGAACCTCTTAAGACCGGCACGGCGCTTCGGTACTGGCCTTCAATTGCAGTTGAACCCGCGGAACGCTGCGTCCGTCCAATGCGGGACCGGTCAAGGATCGGCGAACTCTTTGGAGGAGCGAAGATGATCAAACGCAATCTTGTGACAGCTGTACTTCTGGTTTTCGCGTCGGCCACGGCAATGGCGCAGCCGGTGACCAAGCCCGATCCCGGAGCGACGATACGCTCCGAACCGCCGCCGACCTCAGCCGGGCAGGCGGTCGGTAGTTGTAACAGCAAGGGCGACAAGCCCAACAGCAATTTCAGTTGCGCCCGGCTCAAGGCGGCCTGCGAGGGTGCCGGCTATAAGTATTCGCCGAGCAAGCCGGACGGTTCGTCAGGCGTCTGCACCAAACCATCGCAGGCTGGCCAGCAGATGGGGCTTGTCGCGGACATCGGTCCGCAGCGGAATGCTTTCTGCAACGACAAGGCGCTCTGCGCCAAGCTGAAGACCGGCTGCAATGCCAATGGCGGTACTTACAAGCCGGGCACCGGGCAGTCAGGTACCTGTACCCAGAATTAATGTCTGGGAGACTCCGTGCGGGCACTTGTACTTGAGCTGCCTGAGTTCTCAGAACGAACTCGCGACGGAGATGTCATCTCCGTCGCGGCCCCGATTTTGTCGGAGCCTTTCCGTTTCCCGCCTGTTCGGCAGTTATCCGTTCGTTCAACCCACGTGATCTATTGATGATCGCGACAACAAAATGATGATCCCGGGTTCATGCGACATCAACCTCCTGCGATTGCAGCCGCTTCCGCCGCCGCACGTTGCATACTGGTCGACATTTCGCTTGTAACAGCGCTCTGTTGTTCAATAGCCGCCGCGGTCGACGTAACATACTCGTTGACGTGCGTAATGGCTTTTCTGATCTGGTCTAGCAGGCTGTTGAAAAAGCCAGTCGCGGCCGAGCTGTGAGCATGATTTATTGCTCCGAAGCGATTTGGAGATGATGAGTGCGCGGTGGTGACAATCTGACTGGCGAGCTGTTCAGCTACGTTGATCTGGAGGCGCGGGTTCGACGCGACCACCCGCTTCGCGCCATCCGGGTCACGGTGAACGAAGGGCTTGTCGCTTTGGAGCGGGAGTTCGCGGCGCTGTACTCGCCACTCGGGCGGCCGTCGATCCCACCCGAGAAGTTGCTCAGGGCGATGCTCTTGCAGGCGTTCTACTCGATCCGCTCGGAGCGGTTGCTTATGGAGCGGCTGGAATACGACCTTCTGTTCCGCTGGTTCGTGGGCATCGGCGTCGACGATCCAGCCTGGGACCATTCGGTGTTCTCGAAGAATCGCGAGCGGCTGCTTGAGGGCGACATCGCGGCCAAATTCCTGAGTGCGGTGCTGGCCCAGCCCAAGGTGAAGAAGCTGCTGTCGACAGATCACTTCTCGGTCGACGGCACGCTGATCGAGGCCTGGGCTTCGATGAAGAGCGTCAAACCGAAGGACGGCTCTGGCGAGCCGCCGGCCGGCGGCGTCGGGCGCAATGCCGAAGCCGACTTCCACGGCCAGAAGCGGACTAACGACACGCATGCCTCGACCACCGATCCGGACGCAAGGCTCTACAAGAAGGGCAAGGGCAAGGAGGCGAAGCTATGCTTCATGGGTCATGGGCTGATGGAGAACCGCCACGGCCTGTTGGTCGACGCCTGCCTGACGCTGGCCGACGGACATGCCGAGCGGGTGGCGGCGTTGCACATGATCGAACCTCGCGCCGACCGGCCCCTGGCCATCACACTTGGCGCTGATAAGGCCTATGACACGGAGGACTTCGTCAATGAGTTGCGCGCGATGAAGGTGACGCCGCACGTGGCGCAGAACACGAGAGGCCGAAGCTCGGCGATCGACGGACGCACGACGCGGCACAGCGGCTATGCCGTCAGCCAGCGTATCCGCAAGCGCATTGAGGAAGCCTTCGGCTGGATCAAGACGGTCGCCCGCCAGGACAAGACCCGCTTCCGCGGCCGCGACCGCGTCGAATGGGCCTTCACCTTCGCAGCCGCCGCTTACAATCTGGTGCGACTGCCGAAGCTCATGGCGGTGCCAGCATGACCCCCCGTCCCACGGCCACGCCAAACTGCTCGACAGCTCAATCCAAATCTCATCACAACGGCGATTAAGCCATCCCGAAAGCCAGACGGGACACTTCTTCAACAGCCTGCTAGAGCGTCAACGACATCGCCGGATATAACATTCAGAGTTCCGATCTCCTGGCCGATCTTATCTGTTGCCTGCTTGGCTTGAGTGGCGAGGTTCTTGACCTCAGCTGCTACAACCGCGAAACCTCTGCCCGCATCGCCCGCGCGAGCGGACTCAATCGTGGCATTGAGTGCAGGCAAATTGATTTGACCGGTGATGTTGTTGATCAACTCAACAATCCCGCTCATCGACTCGGCCGCAGATGTGAGACGTTGCGCCTGCGTATCGGCGTCGGCCACACGGTTGACGGCCCCCATGGCCGTCTCCCGCGATTTTGCCATAGCGTCGGAGATTTCTCGGACCGATGTATTCAATTCCTCGGAACCTGCGGCAACGGACTCCATCATTTCGCGAACCCGCTCATTTCCGATTCGAATCAGCACCTGCCGGGTGACATCGGTTGCATATTTTACAACCTTGAACGGTTTTCCGTTGAGATCGTAGATCGGATTGTAGGAGGCTTGGATATAAACTTCCTTGCCGCCTTTTCCGATTCGCTTGTATTCGGCGGTCTGGAATTGACCGCGATTGAGCGCCGCCCAAAATTCGCGATATTCGGCACTATCCCGCGTGGACGGCTCGATAAACATCGAGTGATGTTTGCCTTGAATCTCATCGAGCTTGTAGCCGAAGACATCGAGAAAATTCTGGTTGGCTGATACGACCGTTCCGTCGAGAGTAAACTCGATCATCGCTTGAGATCGACTAAGGGCATCAATGCGAGATTGGGCGTTAGGAACTGCTTTGCGGCGACCCACAAACATCGTGACATCTCCGGGAATGAAAGAAAAATAAAATCCAGTGGCAACACAAGCGCGGTGCAATATTTTTGAAAGGAGGGGCATTCCGAGCTTGACAAGTATATTTGCACCTAAATCGGTAAATTTTGATTAACACTGGAGCTGGCCACGAGAAATGGCCGGACAAGCTGTCATTCGGCATGCAAAATTGACCCCGTAAGCCGGGGGATCGGCGTCCAAAATTGACCCCCTACAGGTTGGCTGTTGCGCTGCCTGCTTTGTCATGAAGCAGGTGGTCGGGGATGCTGATCGTGGAGACGATTGCGCGGATACGGCGCGAACACTTCATCAAGGGCAAGACGATCAAGGAGATCGCCCGTGACCTGAAGGTGTCGCGGAACACGGTCCGGAAGGTGCTGAGGTCGGGCAAGACCTTGTTCGAGTATGAGCGTTCGATCCAGCCGCGCCCCAAACTCGGGCGTTGGGCGGCGGAGCTTGATGAACTGCTGGCGGCGAACGCGGCCAAATCGGCTCGCGAACAGCTGACGCTGATCCGGATCTTCGAAGAGTTGCGCGGACGCGGCTATGACGGCGGCTACGATGCCGTACGGCGTTACGCCAGGCGTTGGAGCAAGGAGCGCGGGCAATCGACCGCGGCGGCCTATGTTCCGTTGAGCTTTGCGGCGGGCGAAGCCTACCAGTTCGACTGGAGCCATGAGATCGTTCTCCTCAACGGCGTGACGGCGATCGTGAAGGTCGCTCATGTCCGGCTGTGCCACAGCCGCATGCTGTTCGTGCGGGCCTATCCGCGGGAGACGCAGGAGATGGTATTCGACGCCCACGACCGGGCGTTCGCACTGTTCAAGGGTACCTGCAGCCGCGGCATCTACGACAACATGAAGACGGCGGTAGAGACGATCTTCGTCGGCAAGGATCGCCGCTACAATCGCCGCTTCCTGCAGATGTGCAGCCACTATCTGATCGATCCGGTCGCCTGCACGCCGGCGTCGGGCTGGGAGAAGGGTCAGGTCGAGAACCAGGTC
>NZ_CH672420.1:198739-235022 GCF_000152905.1 Nitrobacter sp. Nb-311A | reverse complement strand
TTTCGACGATGTCGCAGTGGTGGGTCAACCGGTCGAGCAGCGCGGTGGTCATCTTGGCGTCGCCGAACACGCTGGGCCATTCGCCGAAGGCGAGATTGGTGGTGACGATGACGGAAGCACGCTCGTAGAGCCGGCTGACGAGATGGAACAGCAACTGGCCGCCGGATTGGGCAAAGGGCAGATATCCGAGTTCGTCGAGCACGATGAAGTCCATCCGGGTCAGATGTTCGGCAAGCCGGCCCTGACGTCCGTTACGGGTCTCGATCTCGAGGCGATTGACGAGGTCGACCACGTTGTAGAAGCGACCGCGGGCGCCGGATCGGATGCAGCTTCTGGCGATTGCGATGGCCAGGTGGGTTTTGCCTGTGCCGGTGCCGCCGACGAGCACGACGTTGCGCTGCTGGGCGATGAAGCCGCCGCCGGCGAGATCATTGACGAGCGTCTGATTGATCGGCGTGCCTTCGAACTGGAAGTCATCGAGATCCTTGGCCAATGGCAGCTTGGCGATGGTGAGCTGGTACTTGATCGACCGCGCCTGCTTCTCGTTGATCTCGGCGCTGAGCAGGTCGCCGACGATGTGCTGAGGTTCGTGCTGGCGCTTGACGGCCGTCGCCATGATCTCGTCGAACGCAGCCCTCATTCCGTAGAGTTTGAGCTCACCCATGACGTCGAAGATTTGGGTTCGTTCCATCAGATGGTCCTCCGGAGGTTGTCGTAACGGGCGCAATCGGCGATCGGCGCATGGCGGAGCGTCAGTGCCGCCGGCGTCATAATGTTGGCCGGTGCAGCGGGTTCGCGTTGGCGAGCCAGGATGTTGAGAACGACGTCAGCGGAATGAACGCCATGAGCGATCGCCTCGGCGCAGGCGGCTTCGACCGCCGACAAACCGTCCGTCAGCACCGCATTGAGGATGTCGACCATCTGTCGATTGCCGTCGTCGGTGCTGGCGAGCCTGCGCCGGATCCGTTCGATCGCGGCCGGCAACACCCAGTCCTTGAAGGGTGCGCCGTTACGTAAGGCCCCGGGTTTGCGCGCGAGCACCGGCACGTAGTGCCAGGGATTGTAGGTCGTCTCGCCGCGTCCGAACGATCGCGGATGCTCCGCAACGATGCGCCCGTCCTGACGGATCACGATGCGATCGGCATAGGCTTGAACTTCGACCGGGCGCCCGACGGCGCTGGCAGCGACCGAGTATTTGTTGTTGTCGAAGCGCACCAGGCAGGTCTTCGAGACCGATGCCGGCACCGCGTGGAATCCGTCGAACCGGCCAGCATAGGGAACGAGCTTGGGCCGCTCGGCTTCGAACACCTCCCAGACCGTCTGTTCGGCCAGTTCTGGATGTCGGTGCGCCTTGGCGTAGGCGATGCACTTATCCAGAAGCCACGCGTTCAACTCGTCCAGGGTTTTGAACCGCAGCCGTGGCGTGAAGAACCGTTCCCGGACCAGCCCGACCTGGTTCTCGACCTGACCCTTCTCCCAGCCCGACGCCGGCGTGCAGGCGACCGGATCGATCAGATAGTGGCTGCACATCTGCAGGAAGCGGCGATTGTAGCGGCGATCCTTGCCGACGAAGATCGTCTCTACCGCCGTCTTCATGTTGTCGTAGATGCCGCGGCTGCAGGTACCCTTGAACAGTGCGAACGCCCGGTCGTGGGCGTCGAATACCATCTCCTGCGTCTCCCGCGGATAGGCCCGCACGAACAGCATGCGGCTGTGGCACAGCCGGACATGAGCGACCTTCACGATCGCCGTCACGCCGTTGAGGAGAACGATCTCATGGCTCCAGTCGAACTGGTAGGCTTCGCCCGCCGCAAAGCTCAACGGAACATAGGCCGCCGCGGTCGATTGCCCGCGCTCCTTGCTCCAACGCCTGGCGTAACGCCGTACGGCATCGTAGCCGCCGTCATAGCCGCGTCCGCGCAACTCTTCGAAGATCCGGATCAGCGTCAGCTGTTCGCGAGCCGATTTGGCCGCGTTCGCCGCCAGCAGTTCATCAAGCTCCGCCGCCCAACGCCCGAGTTTGGGGCGCGGCTGGATCGAACGCTCATACTCGAACAAGGTCTTGCCCGACCTCAGCACCTTCCGGACCGTGTTCCGCGACACCTTCAGGTCACGGGCGATCTCCTTGATCGTCTTGCCCTTGATGAAGTGTTCGCGCCGTATCCGCGCAATCGTCTCCACGATCAGCATCCCCGACCACCTGCTTCATGACAAAGCAGGCAGCGCAACAGCCAACCTGTAGGGGGTCAATTTTGGACGCCGATCCCCCGGCTTACGGGGTCAATTTTGCATGCCGAATGACAGTTCGCCATCGTTGGCGGCATGACGGGCAATGATCGCAGTTTAAGAGCAAAAGTATTGGGTTCACTCGGTTTGGCTCAAAATGTCGGGTCGGATGTGGTGAGTAAGATAAGCGAGTATGGGATTGGCGCGCGCTTTCATCTCCTTGGGCCTACCCGTGATATCTCGGCCGCATATAGCGCCTTCGATGTTCTGGCATTTCCCTCACACCTCAAGGCTGCCGGGCGGCCTGTTTTTGAGGCTGCATTCGCAGGGAGACCGAGCATTGTTGCGGTTGAAAACCCGAAGCCTGATACGCTGGTCCATGGCGAAACAGGTCTGTCGATTCCTGAAAGTCTCCTAAGGCAATCGCGGAGGCGATCTGCTACCTCGCTGATAACCGAGCGATATCCGTAAAGATGGGGCAGAACGCGCGTCTACTTGCAGAGAAGAACTTTAATCCGATTTTGAATTCTGCGCGACTGTTGGAGTTGTATAGGAGTGTGCATCGCGGATCGGTAGTGACGGTCGACGACAGTGGGCGCGCTGCCGTTGACATCATCCCCTCAGATCCCGACGACGGCGGATACACGACAGCCGTCGAACCCAATCTCGGACTGGTGGCTAATACGATCCAGGACATCGATCGAGGTCAGCCGGCCTGATCTCGTCGAACGTTGTTTCGAAAGCCTTGGCGAGGCGCAAGGCCGTGTCGGCAGTAATTCCGATCTGTTCATTGGCGATCCGTTCTAGCCGGGTGCGGGGAATGCCGCAGGCTTTCGCAAGTTTGCCGGCCGACAAGTTGAGCGGCACAAGGAATTCCTCCCCGAGGACTTCTCCGGGGTGCATCGGCGGAAGCTTTCTAGCCATGACGACACCCAAATCGCGCTCACGCCGCCTTAATCGGCCGGATGTGGCTGACGTCTACTTCTCGCGTTGCATGCCAGGCATCATATGCTGCCTGCATGCGAAGCCAGGATTCCGGACTGCCGCCAAGCGCCTTGGCGACCTTGACCGCGGCCTGAGGCGAAAGAGGCTTGCGGCCGGCAAGAAGATCATAGAGGTGCTGGCGCGACAGATCTAGCCTACTGGCAATCTCCGTCTTGGAGATGTCGATATCGTCCAGAATGTCGGCGATCACCGCGCCGGGATGAGAGGGGCAGCGGTCCTTGTTGCGGGTGGCTTTATGTTCGGACATTGCTGAGACTCCCTAGTGGTACTGCTCAAAATCGACGCGATAAGCATCGCCGTCATGAAATTCGAAGGTGATGCACCACGGACCATTGACGTGGATCGTGTAGCGTTTCGGGTCGAAGCCTTTTAGCGAGTGAAAATTGTATCCGGGCAGATTGAGGTCATCGACCGATGTCACAGCATCAAGGCGGTCCAGCCGGACAAGGATTCGCTTGTGAAGCTTCTGGTCGATCTTTGCGCTTCTGCCGGTTTGAAACAGGTCAGCAAGCACCTTGCTGCGAAACGTCCTGATCATGCGATCAATGTAAGCAACTGGTTTACGAATGTCAACAGATTGCTTACGGGGCGCTGGCGTGCGGCCTGACCGGGCATTGATCCTTCACCGCGGCGCGTAGGCACGCCCGCAATCCACTCAAAACCTGAGCCCAACCAACCTCTTTTTCCGGGGACGAGAACCTATGACCAAGTGGCCGCGAGACAATCAAGCTGACCTTCTGGCCTTTTACGGAACGCCCGGACCCGACGTCGAGCGCCAGCTCGTCAACGTCGTGCCGCCGTTTCAGATGTATTACGACGGCAAGCCGATTAGCCGCATCCGGTTTCACCGCAAGGCGGCCGGGGCTCTCAAGGCGGCGCTGGATGAAATCTGGGAGTATTACGGGCGCGATCAGCGCAGGATCGACGCGCTCGGGATCTCGAAGTACGCCGGCACCTACAATCCTCGGAAGGTGCGTGGCAGCGCCACCAAGTGGTCGAACCATGCTTATGGCGCCGCGATCGACCTGAATGCGGCGGAGAACGGCCTCGGTGCGGGACGCGGGAACATGCCGCAGCCGGTCATCAATGCCTTCAAGCGCCAGGGTGCGAGGTGGGGCGGCGACTATCGCGGTCGCACCGATCCCATGCATTTCGAGTTTTGCGACGCCAGCGGGTATCCGGGGGTGAAACCCGTCAAACTGTTCGACGTGCCAGAGACCGACGCAGATAGTGACCTGCACGCCGACCGCGACCACACGCACATCGACTCTGAGCCCAAACCTTCGTGGCTGCGCCGCAAGTGGAAAGCCGTCACCGGCTGGTTTTCTGGCGGCGCCGGACTCGGCGTCTTCGGCTACCTGACCGACTGGCAGGTGGTCGCGGTGCTGTTTGGCGGCGTGTTGCTGATCGTAATCCTGTTCGTGCTTTTCATGGGCCCGGGCAACGTGCGCGCGTGGATCAAGAGGCAGGTGAACTGATGAATATCAAGATCATCGCCTACCTGGTCGCCGCCGCCGCGGTCGCTGGCGTGTCGCTCTATGTGGCCAACCTCTATCAGAAGGCCGGCGCATTCGATGTTCTTTCGGCCGAGCACCGCGCCCTCGAGGTTAAATATGGCTGCGACAGACGGCCGAGCGTCGCGGAGCGAGACCTGCCGGCCTGTCTCATTGCCCGCGATCTGGACGCTGAGAAGGCGCATCGCGAGGAGATCGAGCGCCAGCGGAACGAGGCGGCAAAGGCTCAGGCAAAACTCGATGCTGACAAACTGGCCGCTGAGCGGGCCCAGAATCAAGAGACCGCGATCCTCAAGGCGGCACCGGCGGCGGATGACGGCCCGGTGCCGAAGGTGCTGCTCGATGCCTGGTCACGTGAGCGCAAGCGATTGGGGGCGCCGAAATGAGCCGCTTTTTCATCCTGGCTGCAGTCGCCGCGCTCGGCGGGTGCGCCACTGCACCAGCGCCTGAGCCCGTTAGGGTCACTGTCTCCGGCCCGAAATTCCCGCCCACCGCGTTCACCTGCAAGAGGGATGCGGTGCCTCCGAATCCCGCAACAGTCGGCAACAAGGCGGGGTCGGCCGCCGGCGGCTATGAGGCCGCACAGCGCGCCGTCACCGCCGACTGCCGCAACAAGCTTCATGCGGTCGGGGCGCAGGAGCGCGCGGCGGGCAACATCATTGAATCGAGTGAGGATTAAATGAGCGAGACAAAGCGGTTCGATGATCTTCCGCCGGCGACGAAGGAATTCCTCACCAACCTGCGGCCGGATGAGATCAAGACATTGAACGACGGCATCCGACTCGTTTCCGCGATCTGGACAGTTGGAACTTTCGCGAAGTGGGTCATCATCACCGTGCTCGGCATTCTCGCCGGCTTCGTGATGTTCGGCGAGTCGGTGGCGAAGATCGCGGCATGGTCGCGCGGTTAGCCGGTGGCGCCATGACGGTGCTGGTCTTGCTGCTGACCGGATGCGGCGAGCCTGCCTCGACTTATGATCCCGCGCGCGGCCGTTACGTCGGCACCGAGGAGTTTCACCGTGACCAGATCCGGCGCGCGATCGATCGGGAGGAGCTGAGGGAGGAACGGCGATGACATGTGGCCTCGCGGCCCCTTTCCATATTATGCATCATTATCCATTTTTATGCACTAAACGCCGCAGGCATCCGCCGGCGGCGCTTTTGTTTGTGGATCCGGCAAGGCGAGCTGAGAACTGTCGTTTTTAAGCCTGCAGCTTGACGTCGACGCGGCCGTAGTAAGCGCCTTTGATGATCGGCTGGATCGAGACCAGACCGTCGGCCAGGAGCTTTTCGCGCCGGGCCTCTTTCAGACCCTGCCAGTTGGCAACGTCGATCACCGGCTGTTCGCCGACCACCCGCTCTGGGGTTTCGGGCGAGACCGAGACGTATCCCAAGCCGGCGATGGTTTCGCGGAACTTGCCGTCCTTTCGGGAGAGGAGCTTCAGTTCGCTCTTGATCGCGTCCATCCGGTCGATGGGATCAGCATACTTGGCGCGAAGCTCGAGCAATTCGCGACAAAGGTCGAGACGCGTGACCTTTTTCGGCATTTTGGCGGTCCATTTGAGCGTCCACCATTTCACTCCGGGGTTAACGGGCCGTATCCGGCTGAGGAGCCGTCGGAATATTGGTCCCGGCCGGGATCCTGGCGCGTCGGCCGGGCCAGTATGCCGCAGGGGAATCCGCCCGCCGCAACCTGTGGCCCCGACACGAAACGTCTACGAGGGGCAGATATTGAAAGGAGCCCTTCCAGCGCTCGCAGGCCGCCGTTCGACCAACTCATCGGCCATTGCCGGATCCAGCCGAGATCGACGAACATCGCGATCGCGACCGGACCGAGATAGTCGAGTTCTTCCTCTAGCACTTTCCGATCGCGCGGCACGATCAATGCCGACTGGCGGCGAGGCGATCGATCGCATCCGCGAAGGATTCCCCCGGCAGCATTAACTCCCGGATCGCCTCGGCCAGACCGTCGTCGAGAAGGACCTCGATTTCCTTCAGCTCCTTTTCGAACTGGCTGCTGTCGGCGTCGCGCCGGACCTGGACGATCGGGATCCAGCAGGTGACCTCGATGCCGCTCTCGGTCTTGCCTTTCCAGACCCGTGCCGGCATGCCATGGACGCGCTCGATAGTGCCGGTGGCTTCGATGATCAGCCTCATGCCGGTACCTCATTCCGCTGATCGAGCGACACGGTTGCGCCACAGCACTTGGGCCAGCCGTCGCGCAGGCATTTCGCGGCATCCACCTGGCGTGGCTGGCCGCAACGACTGCACCATACTTTGCCGCTCATCAGCGATGGATGCGATCGGGCGATCTCGTCGTAGAGCGCTTGGTGCCGGGCAGGGAAGTTCAGAAGGTCAGTCATGCGGCCGTTCCTTTCTGGAGCTGTTCGCAGTGGTCGGCGATCGAGCGGGCCAGCTCTGTCGACCCGTTGCCGTACTCGTAGGAACGCAAGGCGTGCACCGCCGCCGTCAGGGCTTCGACGACGGCGGCATGATTGTTGACGAGCTTGACCAGGCGCGCGGCCAACGTCTTGGCGCCCGTGCATTCGATGGTGATGGTTTCTTCCTCGTGGCCATCGATGACGATGGTGGCTTCGTCGAAGGGCGATCGCGGATCCGCGAGCTCGAGCCGAGGGAGGGGAGCTGTCATTGGCGACCCTCCCTCTCGCTGGCCCGCACACGTCCCTTGGGACGTTTCCCGCGACATCCAGCCGCAGTCCCACGCATCGAGCGGGTCGATGACGACGACGCGCTCGCCTGCCTCAGCTTGCGTTTGATGCCGCCTTTGGCGGTGTAGGTCTTGCCGGAACCGGTGGTGCCGACAAAGGCCAGCCGGCGCGCCAGCGCCTCCCTGGGAATACCTGACATTGCCAGATCCGCTCAGGCTCGCTTGAGCGCGACTGGCACGGCCCTCATGCCCTGGGGAGGGGCGTTGAAAAACTTTCTGACTCTTGCCAAAATGGAGTCTGAAAATCGGGCTTCCAACCGGGTTTTGGCGAAGAAAGAGTCAGAAACTGCATTGTAAATGTTAGAAAGACGCCGCCCTGTCACGGCGGAGGCCGCGGGTTCGAGTCCCGTCTCTCGCGCCAATGTTTTCAAATACTTAGACCCCCTTTCAATCTTGCGATTCGACTCATATGCACGTCGCGATTCGACTCGACACGCTTCGCCAAGGAAGCTGGCGTAATCGCGCCGCAGGAGCGGCCTTCCAGCGGAAGCTGCGCAGATCTTCCACCTCAGGTCACTCACCGACCGGCCACTCGAACCTTACGATCATCGGTGGGCGGCTGTAGTTCGGCTGAATTGGCCCATTCGTCGATCCGGGCTGCGGCGTCGGCCTGCCGTAGCTTCTTTTGAAGCTGATTCTGTTCGACACCGGGAGGCAGACTATTCGCTTCATTACGAACCTCTTCAGCAAATTCCATGAGACGTTGTTTTAAGGGCTTGGATTGTCTGAGGCGCTTACGTTCGACCATCGCGGCCTCCTTTGTGAGGCGTGAGTTCCACTGGTCCTGTCGGCCCTCAGGGTCGACGACGCTTGGCGGATAACGTCACCCCGTGGCGTTGGTTCATGAGCTTGAGAATAATTCGGGCGAGGTGCGAGGAATAAAGTCCAAGAGCCTGTTAAACTTGATGTTCTTGCGTATATTGCGTGAGTTGAAAGAGCGCGATGTCTGCCAGCGGTGCCGACTCGGTGCAATGCAGAACCTATGCGATTAGCTCGATTCCCTGATAAGCGCGCCGACGCCGTCGATCTGGTACGTTGTCGCTCACAAAGCGACTAACGATCCGAACGACCTTTACTCGATCTCGCCCGATGTCTTCTCGGGATTTCTCGACCACGTCGCGGCGGAGCGCGACGCAGGAAACCTGCGCGTCGTTATGGTGTCAGAGTCTCTGACGCCGCCGTGAATCTTCCCGCAATCTTTGCCTTCTTATCCCCGCTCACAATCCGTCAGTTTCTCGTCTGGTCGCGGCTTTGGTCGCATAAGAGTGTGAACCACGAAGCCTTCATCTCCCCAACGAAGGTTTTTAGTTTCAGCTGACGCAACTGCATCATAATCCGCGACGGAGAGACCGCGCTTATTGAGGACCGAGGGGTAGACGCCGTCAGGCGCGCTGGATTTGACGAGTATCCACGCTTGTCCAATTTCACTGCATTTCGCAGTCATCAGGGCAGCGTCGATGTAGCTCTCTGAATTTGGGTATCCGTAGACCAGCCAACCCGAGCCGGGAGAAGATCCTCCGATTGCGTAGACAGTGCCCGGAAACTCGCCGGTGAGATCAAGGGTAGGCGTACCTTTAGTAAATCCTGCATTCGTCGCACCCTGCTCAAGAGTGTTCAAATAACCGGCAACTTCGGGTGACGTTAAAACGCCAAGATTGGTCGGCGATGCTTGCGAAAATAGCGACGACTCTTGGCGATATGGATTGCTAGCCACGGCGCCGATCAAGACTGCAGTGATGAGGGTTGATGATATAGCAATTGCAGGAATGCGCTCAAAGGAGTCTGATATACTAACAGCAGCAGCGACAAAAAATACTGCTGCCATCGAAACAGCGTACCACGGATTATTGGCGGTGCCGAAGGCGTAAACTGCCGGCATCGATAACAGTAACGCTGTGGTCGAGGAGAAGGTCCTGCGCGAATTAAGAGCCGCTCCAAGCACTAGAGCGGTCATTCCAACCAATAGTCCACCGGATAGTATATCCATTTGGGGAAATTGAAGTCTTAGCAAACGCAACAAGTTATGGTCGTCGGACAACGCGTGAAGCAGCGTCAGCCCTCCGCGGAGCCGATCAACAAAAGCGAGAAGGGAGCCGTCGATCATCATTGCCGTTGCAAGCAATAGTAGCGTCGAAACACCTATTGCGATTGCCACTGCCGGCCATGGCGCTTTACGTCGATAAAGGTAGACCAGCACGACTAGCGCCAGAAGAGCTGCTGATGAAATCTTTCCTAGGAATGTTATATATCCGCCTATTCCTAGCATGACTGGTCCTGCAGAGAAGCTGTGACTTCCGCGACAGATCACAGCTCCCGCCGTCGCCAGTAGCAGGCCGCTCAAAGCAAGAGCATTGTAGGATGGCGTCGGAAGCCAAAGAAGAAAAAGGTTGAAGGACGTCACGCCTAAGGCAGCAGAAAGCGCCAACCTGTGGAGCAAATGAGTCTTGGGTGGCAATTCATTCAAGACAGCGAAGAATGCTACAGAGGCACATAGCCAAAGCATTGCAACATTCACGTAACGAAGAGTCGCCACGTCGCCTGCCGCCAAAAGGTATACCGGATGAAATGCGAATCCAAAGAGTAGGTGGGCACGCTCTTGAGCCCAAGGATACGCTATGGAATTAAGATAAAATCCTTCGTCCGTAAACTCAAAGCCGCGCCCGCAAAGCCAGAGAACGAAAGCGACTAGACTGGCAGATGCGCAAACTGCGGCCAATCTGGACCACTTCATTTGAATTCGATCCTGTACCAATTGATAGGATAGCCCTATGATGTAAGGGGAGAAACTTCTCATAGTGATCAAACCGATGGAGTACAATCAAAGAGTCCGCGTCGGGGAAGGTTGAGAAATTCGAAAGCTGTAAGTTTGGACTGTCAAAAAGTGAAGCCCCCAATGTGTCGATGGGCGTTGGGAGGTTTTTAAAGGCCCCTTGTTCAGGGTCTATCTCGCCGATCATGAGCGGGTAACGTGGTAGATTTCCGATAGGACGAGATCAAATGATATTTCCAATCCAGTATAATCGGCAGTTAGGGACGTAGATAAGGTTGGAAATTGATGATGGGCTGTATAAACAATCGCCAAGAACGTCGCAAAGTGCGTAGGGTTTGCTCCACGATCTTCCATAATCAATAGATTTGCTGACCCACTTAACGGAGCTAATCGTCCGCGGTCGCGAAGTGCCCTCGTTGGAGCCCGTAGCACCATCAACAGCCGGCCTGGCTTATCCTTGATTTCAACGAATGTGCCCTCGCAGGCCCTCTTGTGGAAATCTTGCCATCGTCCGGGACTGGGCTTTGCAGGGTCCACTCGATCGCATCCCCCAACCGCCACCTCGCCATTTGAAAGTTCTACCATCGGTGTACCGATCGCGTCGTCTGGCAGAGATACATAATCCGGAACAGGAGGTAACTCCGTCTTCCAAGACTCAGGTATTGGAGGTCGTCTGGCGGCCTTCTTATGAGAATCGGTGACCGGGGATATGTCATCCGGCGTCGTCGCCACGTCCATCGATATCGACCTGGAGGATTACCCCTGATGACCAAGCGATCGATCAAGCGCGGCATCCCCGCTACTCACCCGGGGGAGCTTCTCCGTGAGGACGTTCTTCCTGCACTCGGAAGGTCCAAGACTGAAATCGCGAAGCTGTTGGGCATCTCGCGGCAGACGCTTTATGACATTCTTGACGAGAAGCAGCCTGTTACGGCCGCCATGGCGCTTCGCATCGGCAAGCTGTGCGGCAACGGCCCTGGCATCTGGCTCGCCATGCAGCGCGTTTATGATCTTGAGCAGGCCGAAAAACAGATCGGCGCCGAACTGGATGCCATTCCCACGCTTTCCGCGGCCTGACCTTGGCCGCTCATCTCACGAGTGACGCTTGCGAACTGGATACCATCGTCGGTTGTCCGGCCTTGGTCACGTGAACAGTCTGGATGAAATTAGAGCTCGGGCGAAGGGAGGTTCCGAAAGTTGTCAGTACGGCGCCTGCGACCAGGGCGATAATCACGATCTTCAGGTGGGTGGCGCGGTCTGCGCTCTGGATCGAATGGTTCATGGTTCGCCTCCCGTCTCCCGGCCACTTCGTGGTCCGTGGGCAAGAGCAATAAAACCGGTTTGTTTCAGCTCGGCGTCGCGGGATCCCCGAAATGGTTTCATCGGGTCTAATTTTGAGCCGTGATCCTGGGTTGCGGGCAGCAGGGGGGCGGCCCGGCTGCGGTCTAATGCTATGATGTCAAGCCGCAAAATCTCCGTTCCGGGTGCGTCAAAATAGGCTATCTTGCCACCCCTGTTTTGCTAGGCTAAAGCCTCTCAAAAGTTCCAACAAATCTGCGAGGTAAGCATCGCAGCGAGGGGAAGCGCCTATGAGCGGCATTTTGCAGAACTATCTTCCGCTTGTGGTGTTTATCGGCATAGCGGCCGTGATCGGCGCTGTGCTCCTGATCGCTCCGTTCGTCGTGGCATACAAGCAGCCGGATCCTGAAAAGCTTTCCGCTTATGAGTGCGGATTTAACGCATTCGACGATGCCCGGATGAAGTTTGACGTTCGGTTTTATTTAGTCGCTATTCTTTTCATCATTTTTGACCTTGAAGTGGCGTTCCTCTTCCCCTGGGCGGTCACGTTCGGCAAGCTCGGCGTGACAGGCTTCTGGTCGATGATCGTGTTTCTAGGAGTGCTGACGGTCGGTTTTGCCTATGAATGGAAGAAAGGCGCTCTCGAATGGGATTGAACTCTCCCACGGCAAAGGCCGCTTACACCGGCAGCCCTGTCTCGGGTCCGGCGGGAACCTCGATTCTGGACCCCGGCACAGGCCGGTCTGTCGGCGCCGGCGATCCGTACTTTCTCGAGGTCAACCACGAATTGTCCGACAAGGGATTCTTCGTCGCCGCGGCCGACGACTTGATCACCTGGGCGCGCACCGGTTCGCTGATGTGGATGACCTTCGGCCTGGCCTGCTGCGCGGTCGAGATGATGCAGGTGTCGATGCCGCGTTATGACGTCGAGCGTTTTGGTTTTGCGCCGCGCGCATCGCCGCGCCAGTCGGACGTGATGATCGTCGCCGGCACGCTGACCAACAAGATGGCGCCCGCGCTGCGCAAGGTTTACGACCAGATGCCGGAACCGCGTTACGTGATCTCGATGGGATCGTGCGCCAACGGCGGCGGCTACTATCATTATTCCTATTCGGTGGTGCGGGGTTGCGATCGCATCGTGCCGGTCGATGTCTACGTGCCGGGCTGCCCGCCGACGGCCGAGGCGCTTCTCTACGGAATCCTGCTTCTGCAAAAGAAGATCCGGCGAGTTGGAACCATCGAACGCTGAGGGTTAAGGGATGGACGAGAGCAGGCTCGATGCCTTGGGCCAGATGATTGTTGCCACGCTTCCGGGCGCGGCCACCGGACATTCCATGTCGTTCGGTCAACTCACCGTGACGGTCGAGGCTGCGAAGATTGTCGAGGTCGCCCGCTTCATCCGCGACGACCAGCGCTGTCGCTTCATCAACATCATCGACGTGACCGCGGTCGACTATCCCGGCCGCGAGAAGCGCTTTGATGTGATCTATCATTTCCTGTCCCCGGCGCTGAACGCGCGTATTCGCCTGCGTGCGTACGCCTCCGAGACCACGCAGGTGCCCTCGTTGATCGACGTGTTTCCTGGCGCGGACTGGTTTGAACGGGAGGCTTACGACCTCTATGGCGTGATCTTCACCGGTCATCCCGACATGCGGCGTTTGTTGACTGACTATGGTTTCGACGGACATCCGCTGCGAAAGGATTTTCCGCTAACGGGCTTCGTGGAGGTACGTTACGACGATGCCGAGAAGCGGGTCGTGTACGAACCGGTGCGTCTCAATCAGGAATTTCGCAAGTTCGATTTCATGTCACCTTGGGAGGGCGCTGACTATCCGCTGCCTGGTGATGAGAAGGCGATGGACGGCAAGGCGGGTAGCTGATGAACGAAGCACTTGGCGCCGTAACTCCCGGTATGCGTAACTTCACGATCAATTTCGGCCCGCAGCATCCGGCCGCGCACGGCGTATTGCGCCTGGTGCTGGAGTTGGACGGCGAAGTGGTGGAGCGCGTCGATCCGCACATCGGCCTGCTTCATCGCGGCACTGAAAAGCTGATCGAGCAAAAGACCTATCTTCAGGCGATTCCGTATTTCGATCGGCTCGATTATGTCGCGCCGATGAATCAGGAGCACGCCTTCTGTCTCGCCGCCGAAAGACTGCTGGGGATCGCGGTGCCGCGGCGCGGCCAGCTGATCCGGGTGCTCTATTGCGAGATCGGACGCATACTTTCTCACCTTCTCAATGTCACAACGCAGGCAATGGACGTCGGCGCGCTCACCCCGCCGCTGTGGGGTTTCGAGGAGCGCGAGAAGTTGATGATGTTCTACGAACGCGCGTCCGGCTCTCGGATGCATGCCGCGTATTTCCGCATCGGCGGCGTGCATCAGGACCTGCCGCCAAAGCTGATCAATGATATCGAGGCCTGGTGCGATCCGTTCCTTCAGGTTGTCGCCGATCTCGACAGGCTATTGACCGCCAACCGCATCTTCAAGCAGCGCAACGTCGATATCGGCGTGGTTACTTTGAAACAGGCCTGGGAATGGGGCTTCTCCGGAGTCATGGTTCGCGGCTCCGGAGCGGCCTGGGATTTGCGCAAGGCGCAGCCCTACGAGTGCTACGCCGAAATGGATTTCGACATTCCGATCGGCAAGAACGGCGACTGCTACGATCGCTATCTCATTCGCATGGAAGAGATGCGGCAGTCGGTTCGCATCATGAAGCAGTGCATCGCCAAGCTGCGCGCTCCCGACGGGCAGGGGCCGGTGGCGGTCGAGGACAACAAGATTTTTCCCCCCCGCCGCAGCGAGATGAAGCGCTCGATGGAAGCGTTGATCCACCACTTCAAGCTCTACACCGAAGGTTTCCACGTTCCGGCGGGTGAGATCTATGCGGCCGTGGAAGCGCCCAAGGGAGAGTTCGGCGTCTATCTCGTCTCCGACGGGAGCAACAAGCCCTACAAGTGCAAGATCCGCGCGCCGGGTTTTGCGCATCTGCAGGCGATGGATTTCCTCTGCAGGGGGCACCTGCTGGCGGATGTGTCCGCCATTCTCGGCTCGCTCGATATCGTGTTCGGAGAGGTTGACCGGTGATCGCGCAGCCGCCGATTCAGTTTGACCGAACTTCCGGCGTGCTTCAGGGCGCGAATGCCTGGGAGCGCGCGGCTGCGCTGGCGCTGGTGGCGGGCTCCAAAGTGTCCTCGCTATTTTCGCATCGCGGCTATAACAGTTGCGCCAACCTGCTGCGCAAGACGTTGCCGGAGCGCGATATCGCCGTCAAACTCAATCCCGACGCGACGTTCGCGTTTCCCTATGGCGACGGCTATTGGAGCAAGCTGCTTAATCGCTCTTTCAAGTATGAGGACGAGCTTGAGCTGCTGTTTCGCAACTCAGCCGACGTCGACTACACGCTGCTCGATTGCGGCGCCAATTACGGCTACTGGTCGGTGCTTGTCACCAGCGCGCCGTTCGGGTCGCGCAAAGCGATCGCGATCGAACCGTCATCGAAGAATTTCGCCAGGCTTTCAAACAACGCGAAGATCAACGGCGACCGCTTCGAGACGGTGCAGAGCGCGATCGGCGCGACGCGCGGCATCGCGCGTTTGTCCGGCACCAAGCATGAGGCTTTCAGCATCGCTGGCGGCGCCGATGCCGGTGGTGAGAGCGTACCGGTGCTCTCGCTCGACAACCTGCTCGACGACGGCAGAATTTCCCCCGATGGCAAGTACCTCATCAAGCTTGACGTCGAAGGCGTCGAGATTGAAGCCATCAAGGGCGGCGACCGCGTGCTGCAGGGCGACGCCGTCATCCTCTGCGAGGAGCACGGCAACGACCGAAATCACACCGTATCGCGCTATATTCTTGAGCAGACGCCGCTAGATCTGATCGTGCATGATCCGGCCAGTGGCCGTTTCGAGACGTTGACCGAGCTCTCCATTCTGGACCGCATCAAGGTCGCTTCCCACGTTGGATACAACGTATTCGGAACCTCGAGCGCATTCTGGCAAGATCGTTTTCGTCGTCTGAACGCGACCGCGTCGCAACGTGTTCATTGAGAGACTAAAATACGATGTCCGTTCGCCGCCTGGCACCGAAAGAACAGCAGCCCGAGAGTTTCGCCTTCAGCGAGGAGAACCTCGCATGGGCTAAAAAGCAGATCGCGCAATATCCGGAAGGTCGCCAGGCGTCCGCGGCCATCGCTATCTTGTGGCGCGCGCAGGAGCAGCATGGCGGCTGGATCTCCGAGGCGGCGATCCGCGCCGTGGCCGACATGCTCGATATGCCCTACATCCGGATGCTGGAGATCGCGACGTTTTATACGATGTTCCAGCTTCAGCCGGTCGGCAAGAAGGCTCACATCCAGGTCTGCGGCACCACGCCTTGCCGGCTGCGGGGCGCTGAGGACATCCTCGCGGTCTGCAAAAGCCGTATCCACCACGAGCCGTTTCATCTTTCGAAGGACGGCGATTTCTCATGGGAAGAGGTCGAGTGCCTCGGTTCCTGCGTCAACGCGCCGATGGTGCTGATCTGGAAGGATACCTATGAGGATCTGACGAAGGAGAGCTTCGGCAAGGTGCTGGACGGGTTCGCTTCCGGCAATCCGCCGAAGCCCGGTCCCCAGATCGACCGCCAGTTTTCCGCGCCGGTCGGCGGTCCGACCACGTTGAATACGGCGGCCGCGAAAGGCGAGGGCGGACGTCGTGCAAGCGCGCAGCCGGCGTTGACGGATGCGGACGCCAAGAAGCCGACCGACTCCGCAAGCCGGCGGGAAAGTCCCGTGCCGAAGCCGCCCGCCGACGACGCGACCAAGAAGGGCAAAACCTGATGCTCGACGACAAGGATCGCATCTTCCGAAATCTCTATGGTCTCGACGACTGGCGGCTGGCCGGCGCGCGCCGCCGTGGCGCATGGGACGGCACCAAGGCGATCGTCGACAAGGGCCGCGACTGGATCGTCAGCGAGATGAAGGCTTCTGGCTTGCGCGGCCGTGGCGGGGCCGGATTTCCGACCGGCATGAAATGGTCCTTCATGCCGAAGGACAATGCCGACGGCCGACCGAGCTATCTCGTCGTCAACGCCGACGAGTCCGAGCCCGGGACCTGCAAAGACCGCGAGATCATGCGGCACGATCCGCATCTGTTGATCGAGGGTTGCCTGCTGGCCGGCGTCGGCATGGGCGCTCATGCCGGCTATATCTACATACGAGGCGAATTCATCCGCGAGCGAGAGCGCTTGCAGGCGGCCATCGACGAGGCCTATGAGGCCAGGCTGATCGGCAAGGACAACATCCACGGCTTCCCGTTCGATCTGTACGTCGCCCATGGTGCGGGAGCGTATATCTGCGGCGAGGAAACAGCGCTGCTGGAAAGCCTGGAAGGCAAGAAAGGCCAGCCGCGGCTGAAGCCGCCATTCCCCGCCAATGTCGGTCTCTACGGTTGCCCGACCACGGTGAATAACGTCGAGTCCATCGCGGTGGCGCCAGACATCCTGCGACGCGGCGCAGCCTGGTTCGCCGCGATAGGCCGTCCCAATAATGTCGGCACCAAGCTGTTTTGCATTTCGGGCCACGTCGAGCGTCCCTGCAATGTCGAAGAGGCGATGGGGATCACGTTTCGTGAGTTGATCGACACCCATTGCGGCGGCATTCGCGGCGGTTGGAATAATCTTAAGGCGGTCATTCCGGGGGGCTCGTCGGTGCGCATGGTGCCGGCCGAACAGATCATCGATACGCCGATGGATTTCGACAGTCTGAGCAAGCTGCGTTCCGGCCTTGGCACAGCCGCCGTCATCGTCATGGACAAGTCGACCGACTTGATCCGGGCGATCGCGCGCATTTCCTATTTCTACAAGCACGAAAGTTGCGGCCAGTGTACGCCGTGCCGCGAGGGCACCGGCTGGATGTGGCGGGTGCTGACCCGGATGGCCGAAGGCCGTGCCCACAAGCGCGAGATCGACATGCTGCTCGAGGTTACAAAGCAGATCGAAGGCCACACCATCTGCGCGCTCGGTGATGCGGCGGCGTGGCCTATCCAGGGGCTGATCGCGCATTTCCGGCATGAGATCGAGGCGCGCATCGACCAGTATTCGCACAAGGCCGACCGCGACGATCAGGGCATCCTCGATCCCGCGCATATGGTTGCGGCGGAGTAAGGCCATGACGAAGCTTATCATCGACGGCAAAGAGATCGACGTGCCCGCAGAATATACGCTCTTGCAGGCGTGCGAAGCGGCGGGCGCCGAGATTCCGCGCTTCTGTTATCATGAGCGGCTGTCGATCGCCGGCAACTGCCGGATGTGCCTGGTCGAGGTGAAGGGCGGTCCGAAGCCGGTCGCGAGTTGCGCCTGGGGCGTGCGCGATTGCCGTCCGGGTCCAAACGGGGAGCCGCCGCAGATCTCCACGCGCTCGCCGATGGTGAAGAAGGCGCGCGAAGGCGTGATGGAATTCCTGCTGATCAACCATCCGCTTGATTGCCCGATCTGCGATCAGGGCGGCGAGTGCGATCTGCAGGATCAGGCGATGGGGTACGGCGTCGATACGTCCCGCTTCGCCGAGAACAAACGTGCGGTCGAGGACAAGTATCTCGGAGCGCTGGTCAAGACCTCGATGAACCGCTGCATCCAGTGCACGCGTTGCGTCCGCTTCTCCGCCGAAATATGCGGCGCGCCGGAAATGGGCGCTATTGGCCGCGGCGAGGACATGGAGATCACGACTTATCTCGAAAGTGCGCTCACATCGGAATTGCAAGGCAACCTCGTTGATATCTGTCCGGTCGGCGCGTTGACGTCGAAACCCTATGCATTCGCCGCGCGGCCCTGGGAACTCGGAAAGACTCAATCCATCGACGTCATGGATGCTGTTGGCTCGGCCATCCGTGTCGATACGCGTGGACGCGAGGTGATGCGCATCCTGCCGCGCTTCAACGGCGCCGTGAACGAGGAGTGGATCTCGGACAAAACCCGCCACATCGTCGACGGGCTCCGCACTCAGCGGCTCGATCGCCCCTACATTCGGGAAAACGGCGCGTTGCGCCCCGCTTCGTGGCCTGAAGCGTTCGCCGCGATCGCGGCGAAGGTGAAGGGCGCCGATAGCAAGCGGATCGGCGCGATCGCCGGCGATCTTGCCGCCGTCGAGGAATTATTCGCGCTTAAGGACCTGCTGTCGAAACTCGGATCGGTCAACATCGCGGTGCAGGGAGGCGATGCCTTCAGTCCCGCGCGGGGGCGGGCGTCCTACATCTTCAACCCGACTATCGCGGGCATCGAGCAGGCCGACGCGCTGCTGATCGTGGGATCCAACCCGCGCAAGGAAGCGGCGATCCTCAACGCGCGCATTCGCAAGCGCTGGCGGACGGGTCAGCTCATGATCGGCGTGATCGGAGAGAAAGCCGACCTGACCTACGAGTATGATTATCTCGGCGCCGGCCCGGAGTCGCTTGCGGATCTCGCGGCGGGCAAGAACAAGTTCCGCGACGTGCTGAAGAATGCCAGCAATCCGATCGTACTGGTCGGAGCGGGCGCAACGTCCCGGCCGGACGGCGCGGCCATTCTTGCGGCGGCGGCCAAACTCACCCTTGATATTGGCGGGCTGAAAAAAGACGGCTGG
Source organism: Nitrobacter sp. Nb-311A (assembly GCF_000152905.1). Classification (GTDB taxonomy): domain Bacteria; phylum Pseudomonadota; class Alphaproteobacteria; order Rhizobiales; family Xanthobacteraceae; genus Nitrobacter. The sequence goes on along the minus strand of NZ_CH672420.1, from coordinate 215,883 downwards.
AACGGGTTTGCCGTCCTTCATGATGCGGCGTCGCGGGTCGGCGCTCTGGACCTCGGCTTCGCGCCGGGGAAGGGCGGCCTGAACGCGGGGCGGATGACGGCGCCGGACGGGCTTGATGTTCTGTTTTCGCTCGGCGCAGACGAGATCAATGTGCCGGACGGCGTTTTCCTCGTTTATATCGGAACCCACGGCGATGCTGGCGCTCACCGCGCGGACGTTATTTTGCCCGGCGCGGCCTATACCGAAAAAACCGGCATCTATGTCAACACGGAAGGCCGGGTCCAGATGACGAACCGGGCGAGCTTCCCGCCGGGTGAGGCGCGCGAGGACTGGGCGATCATTCGCGCGCTTTCCGAAACGCTGGGCGCAACCCTGGGTTATGACTCGCTGGCCGCACTGCGGCAGGCGATGTTCAAGACAGTGCCGCATCTGATGCGGATCGACCAGATCGAGGCTGGCGATAGCCGCGCGATCAAGGATCTGGCCGGCAGGGGCGGCGGCATCGAGAAGTCGCCGTTCAAGGCTGCGATTGACGACTATTATCTGACTAACCCGATCGCGCGGGCCTCGGCTGTGATGGCCGAATGCTCGCGGCTCGCGTCGGGTCGCATGCTGACGGCAGCGGAGTAAGCGTGATGGCCGATTTCTTCGCAATGCCGTTGTGGACGGACTTCCTCTGGCCCCTGATCGTGATGGTGGCGCAGAGCTTGCTGCTGCTTGTCGTTCTGCTGATCGCGATCGCTTACATTCTGCTCGCCGACCGGAAAATCTGGGCTGCGGTGCAGATCCGGCGAGGTCCCAATGTTGTCGGACCATGGGGCCTGTTTCAGTCGTTCGCCGACCTTCTGAAATTTGTGCTGAAGGAGCCGATTATTCCTTCCGGCGCCAACAAAGGCGTGTTCCTTCTGGCGCCGCTGGTTTCCTGCGTACTGGCGCTGGCTGCGTGGGCGGTGATCCCGGTCAATCTGAACTGGGTCATCGCCGACATCAATGTCGGGATCCTCTACATCTTCGCGATCTCGTCGCTGTCGATCTACGGCATCATCATGGGCGGCTGGGCGTCGAACTCGAAGTATCCGTTTCTCGCCGCGTTGCGTTCAGCGGCGCAGATGGTCTCCTATGAGGTGTCGATCGGTTTCGTCATCATCACGGTCTTGCTTTGCGCGGGCTCATTGAACCTCTCCGCCATCGTCGAGGCGCAACATACACGCGGATTGGCCAGCCTGATCGGATTGCCGTGGCTGACCTTCCTGAACTGGTACTGGCTGCCGCTTCTGCCGATGTTCGTGGTGTTTTACGTGTCTGCCCTGGCTGAGACCAATCGTCCGCCGTTCGATCTCGTCGAGGCGGAATCCGAGCTCGTCGCGGGCTTCATGGTCGAGTACGGATCGACGCCGTATCTGTTGTTCATGCTCGGCGAGTATGTCGCGATAACCACCATGTGCGCGATGGGCGCGATCCTTTTCATGGGCGGCTGGCTGCCGCCGGTCGACCTGCCGCCGTTCAACTGGGTGCCCGGCGTCTTCTGGTTCTCGCTGAAACTCTTCTTCATGTTCTTCCTGTTCGCGATGGCGAAGGCGATCGTGCCGCGCTACCGCTATGATCAACTGATGCGGCTTGGCTGGAAGGTGTTCCTGCCGCTGTCGCTGGCGATGGTGGTGATCGTGGCCGGCGTATTGCAGTTCGCTGGCATCGCGCCGAATTGAGGTTGTCATGAGTATCAACGCAACAGCCCGTTCGCTCCTGCTGACCGAGTTCATCTCGGCGTTCTTTCTCACCATGCGGTATTTTTTCAAACCGAAACCGACGATCAACTACCCATTCGAGAAGAATCCGATTTCGCCGCGTTTCCGCGGCGAACACGCGTTGCGCCGTTATCCGAACGGTGAGGAGCGTTGCATCGCCTGCAAGCTGTGCGAGGCGATTTGCCCTGCGCAGGCCATTACCATCGAGGCCGGGCCGCGCCGCAACGACGGCACCCGCCGCACAGTGCGGTACGACATCGACATGGTGAAGTGCATCTATTGCGGATTATGCCAGGAGGCTTGTCCGGTCGATGCCATCGTTGAGGGGCCGAACTTCGAATTCGCGACCGAGACCCGCGAGGAGCTTTATTATGACAAGGACAAGCTGCTCGCCAATGGCGACCGTTGGGAGCGCGAGATCGCAAAGGCGATCGAACTCGACGCGCCGTATCGGTGAGGTAGGGGCATGATCCTTCCCGCGTTCTTCTATCTGTTCGCCGGCGTGTGCGTTGCATCGGCCGTGATGGTCATCTCGTCGCGCAATCCGGTGCACTCGGTGCTGTTTCTCATTCTGGCGTTCGTCAACGCCGCCGGTCTGTTCATTCTGCTGGGCGCGGAATTCCTCGCGATGATCCTCATCGTGGTCTATGTCGGCGCGGTCGCGGTGTTGTTCCTCTTCGTGATCATGATGCTCGACGTCGACTTCGCCGAACTACGCGAGGGTTTTCTCGAATACTTGCCGTTCGGTCTGGTGATCGCGGCGATCTTTCTGCTGGAGTTGCTGCTCGTTGTCGGGGGCTGGACCCTTAATCCGACGGTTACAAAATCGATCACTGCGGCTATTCCGGGCGACGTCAGCAACACCGAGGCGCTCGGTCTCGTGCTCTACACGAAGTACATTCATTATTTCCAGCTCGCCGGCATGGTGCTGCTGGTGGCCATGATCGGCGCCATTGTGCTGACGCTCCGACACAGGGTCAGTGTCAAGCGTCAGGATATCAATGTCCAGAACGCCCGGACTCCCGAGATGGCCATGAGCGTTCGCCAGGTCGCTTCGGGGCAAGGATTGCAGGACGCCGACCAGGCGGAGTGGGTGAAATGACGATCGGCCTCGGACACTACCTGGCGGTTGGCGCGATCCTGTTCACGCTGGGGACGCTCGGCATCTTTCTCAACCGCAAGAATATCATCGTCATCCTGATGTCGGTGGAATTGATCCTGCTGGCGGTCAATATCAACCTGGTGGCTTTTTCGGCGTTCCTGGGCGACATCGTCGGACAGGTATTTACGCTGCTGGTGCTCACGGTCGCCGCGGCTGAGGCGGCGATCGGTCTTGCTGTTCTTGTTGTGTATTTCCGCAACCGCGGTTCGATCGCGGTTGAGGACGTCAATCTGATGAAGGGCTGAAGCATGATCCGGAAAGGTGAGGACCGGCTTTCTCCGGCCAATGGATGCATTGGCTGCGGGATCATGCTCCATGGGGTAGCTGCATGATCGAGGCAATCGTCTTCTTGCCGCTGATCGGCGCGATTCTGGCCGCGCTGATTGCGTTGGTGGGCGCGCATTGGCGTAATCCCAGCGGTGATACGGTCGATCATCACGATGATCACGGTCATGCTCACGCGGCGGCTGCGCATGATGAACACGGGCACGGTGACGCCCATGGTCACGACGATCATCATGTCAGCGAACCGCCGGCGATGGGCTCGCGTGCCGCTGAGCTGATCACGACGACCCTGCTGATCGTGTCGGCGGTCCTGTCATGGATGACGCTGATCGATGTTGGCTTCATGCATCACGACGCACGCATCGCGCTTTTCTCGTGGATTTCCTCCGGTGATCTTCAGGTCGGTTGGTCGTTGCGGGTCGATACGCTGACGGCCGTGATGCTGGTGGTCGTCACTACCGTGTCGTCGCTGGTGCACTTCTATTCCATCGGCTACATGGACGAGGATCCCAACCGTCCGCGGTTCTTCGGCTATCTGTCGCTATTCACCTTCGCGATGCTGATGCTGGTAACGTCGGACAACCTGGTCCAACTGTTCTTCGGCTGGGAGGGCGTCGGCCTTGCAAGCTATCTGCTGATCGGATTCTGGTATCAGAAGCCATCGGCTAATGCGGCGGCGATCAAGGCGTTCGTGGTCAACCGCGTCGGCGACTTCGGCTTTTCGCTCGGCATTTTCGCGGTGTTCATGCTGGTCGGCTCCACTGATTTCGATACCATCTTCGCGGCGGCGACGGGCCTGACCGGAAAGACGATCCACTTCCTCGCCTGGGACGTCGACGCCCTGACGTTGATCTGCCTGCTGCTGTTCATGGGCGCGATGGGCAAGTCGGCTCAGTTCCTGCTGCACACCTGGCTGCCCGACGCGATGGAAGGTCCGACGCCGGTGTCGGCGCTGATCCATGCGGCGACCATGGTGACGGCCGGCGTGTTCATGGTGGCGCGGCTGTCGCCGTTGTTTGAACTGTCTCCGGACGCGCAGGCTTTCGTGATGTTCATCGGCGCGACGACGGCGATCTTCGCGGCGACGGTCGGTCTCGTGCAGAACGACATCAAGCGCATCGTGGCGTACTCGACCTGCTCACAGCTCGGCTACATGTTCGTGGCAATGGGAGCAGGGGCCTACACCGTCGGAATGTTCCACCTGTTCACACACGCCTTCTTCAAAGCGCTGCTGTTCCTTGGCTCGGGATCGGTGATCTATGCGATGCATCACGAGCAGGATATCCGCAATATGGGCGGCTTGAAGGATCGCATTCCCTATACATACTTCGTTATGGTGATCGGCACGCTGGCGCTGACGGGATTTCCGCTGACCGCCGGATATTTTTCGAAGGACGCGATCATCGAATCCGCCTACGTGTCGCACAATCCGTTCGCATACTACGGTTTCTTCATGACCGTGGCCGCCGCCGGTCTGACATCTTTCTATTCGTGGCGGCTGATCTTCAAGACTTTCCACGGCAAGCCGCACGACCAGGCGCACTATAAGGCTGCGCATGAAAGCCCGACCTGGATGCTGATTCCGATCGGAATCCTAGCAGCCGGCTCGATCCTCGCGGGCTTTCCATTCAAGGAATTGTTCACCGGGCACGGGGTCGAAGAGTTCTTCCGGGAATCCGTGAAGATGCATCCGCACATTCTTGAGGAAATGCACCACATTCCAAAGACGATCGCCTTCCTGCCGACGGCGATGATGATTTTGGGGTTTGCGGTGGCATGGCTGTTCTATATCCGGCGGCCCGACGTGCCGGTCCAACTCGCCCGCGAGCACCCGATGCTTTACCAGTTTCTGCTCAATAAGTGGTATTTCGACGAGCTTTATGAGGTGATCTTCGTGCGTCCGGCGAAGTGGCTTGGCCGCTTCTTGTGGAAGAAGGGCGACGGATTCGTTATTGACGGATTTGGTCCCGATGGCGTCTCTGCCGGCGTGCTCGATGTCACCCGCAACGTCGTCAGGCTGCAAACCGGCTACCTTTATCACTATGCGTTCGCGATGCTGATGGGTGTCGCTGGGCTGATTACCTGGTTCATGTTCTCGGGAGGCCAGTAAGAATGACGACCTGGCCTATTCTGTCTGTCACGACCTTTCTGCCGGCGGTCGGCGCGGTTTTGATTTACGTGATGGCTCGCGGCGGCGACGAAGCCGCCAACAGAACCGCGCGTTGGATTGCGCTGTGGACCACGATCGTCACCCTTGCGGTGTCGCTGATCCTGGTTGATCGCTTCGATCCGGCCAATACAGGATTCCAGTTTGTCGAGCAGGCGACTTGGCTTGCTACCGGCATTCGCTATCACATGGGCGTTGATGGCATTTCGCTGCCGTTCGTCATTCTCACCACGGCGCTGATGCCGCTATGTATCGTCGCGAGCTGGAAATCGATTGCCCGTCGCGTGCCCGCCTACATGATGGCGTTTCTGATTTTGGAAACGTTGATGATAGGCACCTTCTCAGCGCTCGATCTGCTGCTGTTCTATGTGTTCTTTGAAGGCGGCCTTATCCCGATGTTCCTGATCATCGGGATCTGGGGTGGACCGCGCCGCGTCTATGCGACCTTCAAGTTCTTTCTCTATACGCTGCTCGGCTCTGTTCTGATGCTGCTGGCCATCATGGCGCTCTACTGGAATGCCGGCACCACCGACATCCCGACGCTGATGCAAACCGCTGTCCCGTACAATTTGCAGAAGTGGGCGTGGCTCGCCTTCTTTGCATCGTTCGCGGTCAAGATGCCGATGTGGCCCGTGCACACCTGGCTTCCGGATGCGCATGTCGAGGCGCCGACAGCGGGCTCGGTGATTCTCGCGGCGATCCTGCTCAAGATGGGAGGGTACGGCTTCCTCCGATTTTCGCTGCCGATGTTTCCGCTTGCGTCGCATGACTTCGCACCGTTGGTCTTCGTGCTGTCCGCCGTGGCGATCGTCTACACGTCGCTTGTGGCTCTGATGCAGGAGGACATGAAGAAGCTGATCGCCTATTCGTCGGTGGCTCACATGGGCTTCGTGACCATGGGAATCTTTGCCGGTACCATGCAGGGCATCCACGGCGGTGTATTTCAGATGGTGTCGCACGGAATCGTGTCGGGCGCGTTGTTTCTCTGTGTCGGTGTCGTTTACGACCGAATGCATACGCGCGAGATCGCGGCCTATGGCGGGCTTGTCAATCGGATGCCGCTTTATGCGTTGGTGTTTCTCGTCTTCACGATGGCCAATGTCGGGCTGCCCGGAACCTCCGGATTTGTCGGAGAATTCCTCTCCCTGATCGGAACCTTCAAGGTCAGCATACCTACGGCGGTAGCAGCAACGCTCGGCGTGATCCTGTCAGCCGCTTACGCCTTATGGCTCTATCGCAAGATCGTGTTCGGTGCGCTGGTCAAACCGTCGCTTGCGACCATCAAGGATCTGACGTTCCGCGAGGGTTTGACGCTGGCGCCGCTTGTGGTGCTGACGGTTCTGTTCGGCGTTTATCCGAAGCCGGTGCTCGATTTCTCGGCAGCTTCCGTACAAAATCTCGTCAATAATTACGCAAGCGCGACCGCCGCCATCAAGGCGGCGGCGCTGCCATGATCGCGGCAGGTCAGGGACACGAGCTATGATGGTTGAGGCCGCCGGATATCAACTTCTTCCTGTCTTGCCGGAGATCGTGCTCGCGATTGCCGCGATGGTGTTGCTTTTGATCGGGGCATGGTGTGGTCAGCGTGCAGCAGGTCTCGTGACCGGCCTCGCTATCTGCGCTCTGATCGGGACCGGCGTGATTGAATATCTGTTGCCGGGTGGCAGGCTGACTACCTTCGGCGGCAGCTTCATCGTCGATGAGTTCGCCCGGTTTCTGAAAATACTTGCCTTGCTCGGGTCCGCGGCAACGCTCGTTCTGTCCCGGGAATTCCTTGAGGACCAATCCCGCCGGATGTTCGAGTTCGCGATTCTGGTGATGCTTTCGACTGTCGGCATGATGGTGCTGATTTCGGCGGCCGACCTGATCATGCTGTATCTCGGGCTCGAATTGATGAGCCTTGCGCTTTACGTGGTGGCGGCGAGCAACCGCGACAATGTGAAGTCGACCGAGGCGGGCTTGAAATATTTCGTCCTTGGCGCGCTGGCGTCGGGGATGTTGCTGTACGGCGCTTCACTGATCTATGGCTTCACGGGAACCGTCAGCTTCGCCGGCATTGCGGCCGCCGCGAAGAGCGGCAGCATCGGCGTCGTCTTCGGTATCGTCTTTCTGCTGGCCGGCCTTTGTTTCAAGGTGTCGGTGGTGCCGTTCCATATGTGGACGCCCGATGTCTATGAGGGCGCGCCGACGCCGGTCACGGCTTTCTTCGCCTCGGCGCCGAAGATCGCGGCGATGGCGGTGTTCACCCGCGTGGTGCTGACGGCATTCTCCGGGGTTGTCGCCGAATGGCAGCAGATCGTGGTTTTCGTGGCGATCGCGTCCATGGCGCTGGGCTCCTTCGGCGCGATCGGGCAGCGCAACATCAAGCGGCTGATGGCCTATTCGTCGATCGGCCACATGGGCTTTGCGCTGGTCGGTCTCGCCGCCGGCACGGTCGAGGGCGCGCAGGGCGTGGTGCTGTATCTGGTCATCTATACCGTGATGACGTTCGGGGCTTTCACGGTCATCCTCGCCATGAGCCGTAACGGTCAGGCGCTGGAGCAGATCAGTGATTTCGCGGGGTTGTCGCGGACCAATCCGCTGCTGGCGTTTTTCTTTGCCATGCTGCTGTTTTCGCTGGCCGGCATTCCGCCGCTGGCCGGATTCTTCGCCAAGTTCTATGTCTTCAGCGCCGCCATCAAGGCCGGGCTGTTTGCGCTGTCGGTGATCGGCGTCATCACCAGCGTGGTCGGTGCATTCTACTATCTCAACGTCATCAAGGTGATGTATTTTGACGAGCGCGCCGAGGCGACAGACGCCGTTCATCTCGAATTACGTTCGATAGTGGCCGCGACCGCGCTTTTCAACATGCTGTTCTTCGCGTATCCCGGACCTCTGGTCAGCGCCGCCACGGCGGCTGCGAAATCATTGTTCTGACGGCATTGTTCGAATGGCATTTTCGCTCGGTCCACGAGCTGCATCGGCTGGTTACCGGCTGGCGGTCTTCGATCGCATCGGCTCGACCAACGCCGAAGCGTTGATGCGTGCGCGAGCGGGCGAGACCGGCCCGATCTGGCTGGTTGCGGCGGAGCAGACTGCGGGACGTGGTCGTCGGCAGCGTAGCTGGATCTCTCCTCCGGGCAATCTGGCATGCAGCGTGCTTGAGGTTATCGACATCTCGCCCGCCGTGGCGGCGACCTTAAGCTTTGCGGCGGGGTTGGCGCTCGAAGCTGCGCTGCGATCCGTCAGCCTTGAAGCGCGTATGAGGTCTCCGGGTTCGGAGAATGTAACGTTTCATCTGAAATGGCCCAATGACGTGCTGGCAGACGGGAAGAAACTCGCTGGGATCCTGCTGGAGGCCGAAATCGTCGAACACGACCGTTTGGCCGTTGTCGTCGGCATCGGCGCCAATGTCGTTGCTGCTCCTGAGGGGATGCCGTATCCGGCGGTTGCGTTGAGGGATCTCGGCATCGACATCGGTGCGGAAGACTTGTTTCGCGCGCTGACCGACGCCTGGACTGAATTTCGGACGATCTGGGACGAGGGACGTGGCTTCGGCGGGATCAGGCGGCTGTGGCTCGACCGGGCGGCCGGGGTCGGTCAGCACGTTTCGATCCGGTCTGATTCATCGACGATATCCGGCTTGTTTGATACCATCGATAAAAACGGCTGTTTGATCGTTGCGACCTCCGACGGCAAGCGAGTGGCCGTTTCCGCCGGTGATGTGTATTTCGGCGCGGCAGCCTCGGTCGGAGCAACATGATAGCGCGGCCTGATGAGTTGATGTTCGCCCCGCTTGGCGGCGTGGGTGAAATCGGCATGAACCTGTCGATCTACGGGATCGGCAATCGTCACCAGCGAAGCTGGTTGGCGGTCGATCTCGGCGTATCCTTCGGCGACGAGGAACATTTGCCGGGCATTGATCTCATCATGCCGGATATCCGGTTTCTCGAACAGGAACGAAAAAACCTCGTCGGCCTCGTGCTGACGCACGCCCATGAGGATCACTTCGGCGCCATCATCGATTTGTGGCCGCGTCTGAAATGCCCGATCTACGCGACCCGGTTCAGCGCGGCTTTATTCGAGGCCAAATGCGCGGCCGAGCGCAATCCGCCGGACATCCCGGTGACGGTCGTGCCCTCAGGAGGACGCATCGAGGTCGGTCCCTTTGGCGTCGAATTCATTCCGGTGGCGCATTCGATCCCGGAATCCCATGCCCTTGCGATCCATACGGCGGCCGGAATCGTTGTGCACACCGGCGACTGGAAGATCGATCCGACGCCCATCATCGGTCCGCCGACCGACGAACGACGCTTTCGCGAACTTGGCGACGAGGGCGTGCTGGCGCTGATCGGCGATTCCACAAATGCGGTGCGGGACGGAAGGTCGGCGTCCGAAGCCGAGGTTGCAAGAACCATCGCGGATCTGGTGAAGGCGGCCAAGGGCCGGGTTGCGGTGACGACGTTCGCATCCAACGTCGGGCGGCTGCGCGCCGTGGCTGATGCCGCGCGTGAAGCGGGGCGCGAAGTCGTGGTGGTCGGCCGCGCGATGGCGCGCGTGGTGCAGGTCGCGCGCGAGACCGGACATCTGAACGGGATGCAGGACTTTCGCAGCGCCGATGTCTATGGCCATCTCCCGCCCGACAAAGTATTGGCGCTGTGCACGGGCAGCCAGGGTGAGCCAAGGGCGGCGCTCGCCCGAATCGCGAGGGACGATCATCCGGAGGTCACGCTGAACCGTGGCGACACCGTGATCTTTTCCTCACGCACCATTCCCGGCAACGAGAAAGCCGTCGGCGCGATCATCAACGGCCTTGTGGCCCAGGGCATCGAGATCATCACCGATCGCACCGAACTGGTTCATGTCTCCGGTCATCCACGCTGCGATGAACTGCGGGACATGATCTCCTGGGTTCGTCCGCGTCTGCTGATCCCGGTGCATGGCGAGGCCTTGCATCTTTCCGAGCATGCGCGGTTGGCGCGTGCGTCAGGCGTGCCGAAAGTCCTGATATGCACGAACGGTGATCTGGTACGGCTCGGGCCTGGAGAGCCGGGCATCATCGATGAATTGCCGTCAGGACGGCTCTACAAGGACGGCGCCATCCTGGAGGATTCAAAATCTCGCGCGGTCGTGGAGCGGCGGCGCATGGCGTTTGCCGGCTGCGTGTTCGTGGCGATTGCAGTCACCGACAAAGGCGAATTGGTTGAGGATCCCGAAATCGATCTCGTCGGCATACCGGAAAAGAACATGGCCGGCGAGGTGCTGGACGATATCGTTTTCGACACGGTGGTCTCGACGGCGAAAGGGTTCTCGCGAACGCTGCGGCGCGATCCGGATGCAATGGCCGAGTCATTGCGTCGCGCCGTGCGGGCAGCCGTCGCGGAAGAGTGGGGTAAGAAGCCGCTCTGCTACGTTCACGTTCTGGTGATCTAGAGCCCCTTCGCTTCCGAGGGATCAGAGGCGTTGCTCAATGAATTTGATTTGAACCGGTATCCACTTTGCTCGAAAACGCTATAGTGCAGCGGATTGACGCCGCCCCCTGACGGTGATTGCCGGAGGTGACAGTGGCGAAATCGAATCCAATCATTGCGTTGCAGGATGACATGCTGGGTCGACTCAATCATGTGGCTATCGCGGTCAGGGATGCCGAGAAGGCGGCAAAGATTTACGGCGTCGCCTTCGGCGCGGAAATCTCGGCGGCGCTGCCGCTGCCAGAGCATGGGGTGATCACGGTGTTTGCGGTTCTGCCGAATACGAAGATCGAGTTCATTCAGCCGCTCGGTGAGGCATCTCCTATTGCGAAGTTTGTCGAGCGTAACGCGGATGGCGGTATTCACCATGTCTGTTATGAGGTCCCTGACATCGTCGCGACTCGTGATATCCTGATAGCGGAGGGCGCGCGCGTTCTCGGCGACGGTGAGCCGAAGATTGGTGCGCACGGTAAGCCGGTGCTTTTCTTCCATCCGAAAGACTTTTCCGGCGCGCTTGTCGAGATCGAGCAATCCTGATGCTTTCCGCAATCTTCTCCGGTTTTGCCATTTATTTCGTCTTCTGGTGGATAACGCTGTTTCTGATGCTGCCGTTCGGCGTCCGAAGTCAGCACGAAGAGGGTGAGCATGCTCCGGGCACCGATCCCGGGGCCCCGGTGATGCCGTTGATGCTCCGCAAAGTGATCTGGACTACGATCGTTTCATTGGTGATCTATGGTGCCGCCGCCTGGGCGTATTATTCAGGCCTGCTGAATGTGGAGCGGCTGTCACGGCTGATGGGTATTTAGCGCGTTTTCGAGCGAACCGGATTCCACCTCCGGATCAAGCCCGAGGACAAGCTTCGCTCGAAAACGCTATAGTCTGAGAGTCCCGGCTCGACACTCGACTCCGGCCATGATAGCTCTCAACGCGAAAGGCTGGGGATCATGCGACGGCGGCTAGGAAGGCTTCTTCCAATCGTCATGTTTGCGATGCTGGTGCAGATTTTCGCACCGATCGCTGCTTGCCGGGCGCTGGGCAACACGGGTGATCCGGTTGCAGGCGCCATATGTTCCCACACCGCCAATGGCAGTCTTTCGCAAGACAGTCAGACAGACCATCAGGAGGCAGGCGGAGCTTGCTGTAAGTTATGCTGTGTCAACAGTAGCGCGACACCGACAACTGACCCGCAAGCCTCCATTGTCTACGTTGAGCGGACTACCAACGCGGTCCGCTGGCGTGATCTGACCTTCATCCTGGCGCCATCGGCGGTCGGCTCCAACGCGCAGGCGCGCGGCCCTCCCGGCATTTCCTGATTCAGCATATTTCGAGCGATCGCTACGATTTGTGGCGATCCGAATCCGTTCGAACGCTCCGGGCGATAGTCCGGCATCGGGATAGTATACCATCATGTCTATTCATCTCGCCCGCGGCGGCGCAAGCGCGCTTGGCGGTGTGCTGGCGGCTACCTTCGCGGTTTTATGGCCTTTTGACGTTTTCGCGCAGTCGGTGCCCGGAACCGCGCTGCCGGCGGTAACAATCACGGCGGCCCAACCCAACAAACCTCAACCGAAGCGCGCGATGCGCAGTGCGGTCCCATCGGTTCCGGCCGCGCGCCGGGAATCCGTCCCGTCACAGGCTGCGGCTCCGGCAGCCGTCCCCGGATCGTTGACGGTCCTCACCGCACAGCAGGCGCTACGGGAAATCCAGCAGACGCCCGGTGGCGTCGCGCTGGTGACGGCCGACGCCTACAAGAACTCGACCGTCTCCAACACCATCAAGGATATTTTGGACTACGTACCGGGCGTGTTCGTTCAGCCGAAATGGGGCGACGACACCCGGCTGTCGATCCGCGGTTCGGGCTTGTCGCGAAACTTCCATCTACGCGGCGTGCAACTCTATATGGACGGAATCCCGATCAACACGGCCGACGGCTACGGCGACTTCCAGGAAATCGATCCGACCGCTTACAAGTATGTCGAAGTCTTCAAGGGCGGCAATGCGTTGCGCCTCGGCGCCAATTCCCTCGGCGGCGCCATCAATTTTGTAACTCCGTCAGGTCGCGATCTCTTCATCAATGGCGTCAGCGTCGATGCCGGCGCTTTCGGTTTCCGGCGGCTACAGGCCAAAACCGGGGGAAGTAACGGTCCGTGGGACGGTTTTATTACCGCTGCAACGCAGCGCAGCGACGGCTTTCGCGATCACAGCTTCGGCCAGGCGAACCGCCTGAGTGGAAACGTCGGCTATCAGTTCTCCCCGGACGTCGAGACGCGGTTCTATCTCAACGCCAACAATGTGCGGCAACGCATTCCCGGCAGCGTCAGCAAGTTTTCGGCGCTGACTTCACCTCAAACCGCCGCTGTGAACAACCTTACAGGCGACTGGCAGCGCAACATCGACACCGTTCGGATCGGTAACAAGACCACGATGCGGTTCGATAGCACGACGGTGGAATTCGGTGCGTTCGGGGTCGACCGGCATCTGATGCATCCGATCTACCAATGGCTTGATTATCACTATCAGGACTATGGCGCGTTTGCGCGGGCGGTCGATGACCGCGTGATCGGTGGCTTCCGCAACCGGCTGGTCGCAGGCGTCAATGTACTCAATGGGCGGATCGACAATCAACAGTTGGTCAATCTCGCCGGTGGTCAAAAGGGTGCGCTGGTGTCATCATCGATCGATCGTTCGAAGAACACGTCGGTCTATGTCGAGGATTCCTTCTATTTCCTGCCGAATGTCGCCGCGATCGCTGGCACGCAGTTTCTCTACGCGACGCGCAACAGGCAGGACCGCTTCCTCAGCGACGGCGATCAGTCGGGCCGGACGGAGTTCAATCTGTGGAGTCCGAAAGGTGGACTGTTGTGGCAGATCGATCCGACCTGGCAGGCCTATGCCAACGTTTCGCGAAGCGCCGAGGTGCCGAGCTACGGCGAGAGTGCGAATGGTCCCGGGATTCCCACCATTCCTTTCACCAGCATTCGGCCGCAACGCGCGACGACGTACGAGATCGGCACGCGCGTGCGGCGACCCGACGCCACCTGGGAGGTGACTTACTACCGGGCGCAGATCGACAACGAACTGCTGTGTCTGTTCAGCGCGTTCGGTAACTGCAACGTCACCAATGCCGATCGCACGATGCATCAGGGCATCGAGGCCGGCGCAGGCGCTGCAATCTTCCGCAATCTTTTCGTGCGCGGTGATCGGCCGGACCGGCTCTGGCTCAACATCGCCTACACTTTTAACGATTTCCGTTTCGACAATGATCCGGTGTTCGGCAACAATCTGTTGCCAGGAGCGCCGCGCCATTTCGTCCGAGGCGAACTGCTCTACAAACATCCGAACGGGTTTTACGTGGGGCCGAATATCGAATGGGTGCCGCAAGGCTATTATGCCGACAGCGCCAATACGCTGAGCACTGACGCTTACGCGATTTATGGACTGAAGGCCGGTTTTGACGACGGCGGCAGGTATTCCGGCTACATCGAGGCCCGCAACATCGGCAACAAAGCCTACATCGCTTCCAGTTCGATCATCGATCGCGCCAACGCCAATTCACCATTGTTTGAACCCGGATTCGGGCGTGCGGTCTATGCTGGGTTCAAGGTGCGATGGTGATCGCCTGTATGCGCCCATCGGCGTTGTTCGACCGATGAGCGCCTATGACTGACCGAACAATCCCTGTTGTGACAGAACCATAGAGGAGAATGTCATGAAATCATGGTTGGCCGTGGTAGCCGTCGCTGCGCTTGGTCTGGTGACGCCGGGCCACGCTGAATCCGTCAGCGTTGGCGATCTAGTCATTTCCCAGCCCTGGACTCGAGCCACGGCGGGCGGCGCCAAGGTTGGTGGTGGATATCTCACCATCGAAAACAAGGGCCAGGTGGCTGACAAACTCGTTGGCGGTTCGACCGATGCTGCCGGGAAGCTCGAAGTTCATCAGATGAGCACCATTAACGGCGTGATGAAAATGCATCAAGTCGAGGGTGGCCTGACCATCGAGCCGGGCAAGACGGTCAAGCTGGAGCCGGGCGGCTATCACCTGATGTTGGTCGGTCTCAAGCATCCCTTCAAGAAGGGCGAGAAGGTACCGGTCACGCTCGAATTTGAAAAGGCCGGCAACGTGGCAGTCACGCTCGATGTGGAAGGTATCGGGGCCCGAGCGCCGGGCGCGCCGGCCGGCGGAGCGATGATGAAAAAGATGCCGGATCATTCACACGACGGAGGCCAGAAGTGACGCGTATGTCAGGATCGTGGCTCGGTTCGGCCATCGCTGCGGCCGCAGCAATGGTCTCGTGTAGCGCGGCGTTGGCGCATGTCACGGTCCAGCCGGCGGATGCACCCGCCGACAGCTACGCGCATCTCACCTTTACCGTGCCGCACGGCTGCAACGGCAGCGCGACCACGGCGCTGCGGATCAAGTTGCCGGAAGGCATTCTGTCGGCGAAGCCGCAGATGAAGCCGGGCTGGAATGTCGAAATCAAGAGCAGGAAGCTCAAGGCGCCGGCGCAAGGGCCACACGGAAAAACCATCACTGATGTCGTGGATGAGGTTGTCTGGCGCGGCGGTCCGTTGCCCGACAACCTCTATGACACATTCGGCCTGGTCGTTCGGCTTCCGGACCGGGCGGGCCAGAGCCTCTATTTCCCGGCCGTGCAGGAATGCGAACAGGGAAGCCAACGCTGGACCGAAATCCCGCAAGCGGGGCAGGCTGACAAACCGCGCACGCCTGCGCCGGTGGTCCGGCTGAAGGCGGGGCGCTGAGACCGCTCCACGCGCAATGATCGTCGGCCGAAATCGCGCGCCGGAGTCGCGCCGGCCGACCGGAATGGTCTGGAGCCGCTGATCGTAGGATTTTGGACACTCAGGGAGCCACCGCGCTCCACGTGCTTGAACTGCTTCAGGCGTGTGAGATTCCCCGCGCTTTCACGCGGCCTGTCGTCATGCAGACCTTGTATTTTACCGTCCGATCCGGTTTCACTGCCTGCGTCCGTGTCCCCAAGCGATTCCAGGCCTGCCCATGCGACTGTCGCGGTTTTTTCTGCCGATTCTGAAGGAGACCCCGAAGGAAGCCGAGATCGTCTCGCACCGGCTGATGCTGCGGGCGGGCATGATACGCCAGGAGGCGGCCGGCATCTATGCCTGGCTGCCATTGGGCCTGCGGGTGCTCAAGAAGATCGAGGCGATCGTGCGCGAGGAGCAAAACCGCGCCGGCGCGATCGAATTACTGATGCCGACGTTGCAACTCGCGGACCTCTGGCGCGAGAGCGGGCGTTACGATGCCTATGGGCCGGAGATGCTGCGGATTCAGGATCGCCACAAGCGCGAGCTGTTATATGGTCCGACCAACGAGGAAATGATCACCGAGATCTTCCGCGGCTACATCCGCTCCTATAAAAGCCTGCCGCTTAACCTCTATCATATCCAGTGGAAGTTCCGCGACGAGCAGCGTCCCCGTTTCGGCGTCATGCGCGGCCGCGAATTCCTCATGAAGGATGCCTATTCCTTCGATATCGACGAAGCCGGCGCGCGGCGCTCCTACAACAAGATGTTCGTCGCCTACTTGCGCACGTTCGCCCGGATGGGACTGAAAGCGATTCCGATGCGCGCGGAGACCGGCCCGATCGGCGGCGATCTCAGTCATGAATTCATCGTTCTCGCCGAGACCGGAGAATCCGGCGTTTATATCGACAAGGATGTTCTTGATCTTCCGGTGCCCGGCACGGATGTGGATTACGACGGCGATCTGACGCCGATCGTCAAGCAATGGACCGTGGCCTATGCCGCGACGGAGGACGTTCACGACGGGCCGCGCTATGAGCGCGAGGTTCCTGAAGAAAGGCGCGTTCATACTCGTGGCATCGAGGTCGGCCAGATCTTCTATTTCGGCACCAAGTATTCCGACTCGATGAAGACGCTGGTGACCGGTCCCGACGGCGTCGAGCAGCCGATCCACGGTGGTTCCTACGGTGTGGGGGTGTCCCGTCTCGTCGGTGCGATTATCGAGGCCTGTCATGACGAGGGGGGCATCAAATGGCCGGATGCGGTTGCGCCGTTTAGGGTTGCGATCCTGAATCTGAAACAAGGCGCCGGCGATACTGATGCGGCATGCGAGCGAATCTATCGTGAACTTTCCGCCAAGGGGATAGACGTACTTTACGATGACACCGATCAGCGGGCAGGTGCGAAGTTTGCAACCGCCGACTTGATCGGAATTCCCTGGCAGGTGATGGTGGGGCCGAAGGGCCTTGCTGAAGGCAAGGTCGAGATCAAGCGGCGCGAGGACGGGTCACGTGAGAATGTCGCGCTGGAAGATGTGGTTGCGCGGCTGACGGCGA
>NZ_CH672420.1:160100-198639 GCF_000152905.1 Nitrobacter sp. Nb-311A | reverse complement strand
CGCTGCGCGTGCGCGGGGAAACCGTCGACGAGATCACCGGGGCGGTTTCGGCGATGCGATCCATGATGCTGCGGGTCAAAGCGCCCGCGGATGCGGTCGATGTCGTCGGCACCGGCGGCGACGGATCAGGTTCGGTAAATGTTTCAACCTGCGCGTCGTTCATCGTCGCAGGAACCGGCGTGCCCGTCGCCAAGCATGGCAACCGCGCGCTATCCTCCAAATCCGGAGCGGCTGATTGTCTGGCTGCGCTGGGCATCAAGATCGACCTCACCCCTGAACAGGTCAGCCGCTGCGTCAACGAGGCCGGGATCGGCTTCATGTTCGCGCCCGCGCATCATCCCGCGATGAAGAATGTCGGCCCGACCCGCGTCGAGCTCGCAACCCGCACCATCTTCAACCTGCTGGGACCCCTGTCCAATCCCGCCGGCGTCAGGCGGCAGATGGTCGGCGTGTTCTCGCGGCAATGGGTGCAGCCATTGGCGCAGGTGCTCAAGAACCTCGGCTCCGAATCGGCATGGGTCGTTCACGGCTCGGACGGTCTGGACGAGATCACCCTCGCCGGTCCGACCTTCGTCGCAGCGCTCGAGAACGGCAATATCCGCACTTTCGAAGTGACGCCGGAGGACGCCGGACTCGAGCGGGCCGGTGGCGACGCGCTGAAGGGTGGCGACGCCGGAGCGAACGCGGCCTCCTTGCACGACGTGCTTGAAGGCAAGCCCGGAGCCTTCCGCGATGTTGCGCTGCTCAACGCGGCGGCGGCCCTGATCGTCGCGGGCAAGGCGAAGACTTTGAAAGACGGCGTCGCGCTTGGCGCGAAATCGCTCGACGGCGGCGGTGCAATGAACAGGCTGAAGCAGTTGATCGCGGTTTCCAACGGGTGAGGACTTGGCGTGAGGACGATGGCGTGGCCGACATCCTGACCAGGATCGAAACCTACAAGCGCGAGGAGATCGCGAGCGCAAAGCAAGCACGTCCCCTCGGTGAGGTCACGGCCGCCGCGAAGGCTGCCGCGCCGCCGCGCGGCTTCGTCCAAGCCATCCGCAGCAAGCTTTCCAAGGGAGAATATGCCCTGATAGCCGAGGTCAAGAAGGCCTCACCATCGAAAGGCCTGATCCGCGCCGACTTCGATCCGCCTTCGCTCGCCCGAGCCTATGAGGCCGGCGGCGCGGCCTGCCTCTCCGTTCTCACCGACGCGCCTTCCTTTCAGGGCCGTCTCGATTTCATGGTCGCGGCCCGCGCCGCGACCTCGCTGCCGGTGCTGCGCAAGGACTTCATGTTCGACACCTATCAGGTCGTCGAGGCACGGGCGCATGGAGCAGACTGCATCCTGATCATCATGGCCGCGCTCGACGATACTGCTGCGAAAGACATCGAGGCCGCCGCGCTCGATCTCGGCATGGATGTGCTGCTCGAAATTCATAACCGCGAGGAACTGGATCGCGCGCTCAAGCTGCGTTCGCCGATGATCGGCGTCAACAACCGTAACCTGCGCACATTTGAAACGACGCTCGAAATCAGTGAAGCGCTGGCGCCGCACATTCCGAAAGATCGGCTGATGGTCGGCGAAAGCGGCATCTTCACGCCCGCCGATCTCGCGCGGCTCGAACGGGTTGGCATCTCCACCTTCCTGGTCGGCGAAAGCCTGATGCGGCAAGCCGACGTCGCCGCCGCAACCCGCACGCTGCTCAAACATGCATAGCCTTCGCCTTGTTTCCTTCTCCCCTTGTGGGAGAAGGGGCGAACCAGCCCAGGATTTGATTGACATGGCAGACAAGAAAAACAAGACCGCCGGGAAAGACAAACCCGCCCTCACCCACATCGATGTCAAAGGCGAGGCGCGGATGGTCGATGTCTCGGCAAAGCCCGCAACCGAGCGCGTCGCCGTCGCCGAGGGACAGGTCATCATGACCAAGGCGACGCTGGCCTTGATCGAAAGCGGCAACGCCAAGAAAGGCGACGTGCTCGGCACCGCGCGCATCGCCGGCATCATGGCCGCCAAGCGCACTTCGGATTTGATCCCGCTCTGCCATCCGCTGGCGCTGTCGAAGGTCACCCTCGATATCGAGGCCGACAAGAAGATCCCCGGCTGCCGGGTGCGCGCCAGCGTTAAAGTCTCGGGTCCGACCGGCGTGGAGATGGAAGCTCTCACGGCGGTCTCCGTCGCCTGCCTGACGATCTACGACATGATCAAGGCGGTCGAACGCGGCGTCCGGATCGATGGCATCCACCTGGTCGAAAAAAAGGGCGGCAAGTCTGGCCACTATCTCGTGACAGATACCCCATCGGAACAGTAGCGCCGGCGCGAGCGGGCCGTCGGGCGGCTTTGGCTCCCTCGTGCCGTTGTATACGAGCCGCAAGTTCGGTAGATGATTGACGCATTCCGCCAGGCACGTCCCAGGAGAATAAGGTCATGGCCCTGATGGCAGTCGCCGACGCCCTTGCGGCTGTTCTCGCCGGAGTCGAACCACTCCCGGAGGAAACAGTAGCTCTCGAAGCCGCGCATCGGCGAGTGCTGGCGCGCGATCTTTCCTCACGCCGCACTCAGCCGCCGGTCGCAATGTCGGCGATGGACGGCTATGCCGTGCGCGCAGAGGATATTGCGACGATTCCAGCACGACTGCAGGTGATCGGCGAGAGCGCCGCGGGACGGCCGCTGGAGCGCGCGATGCGTAGCGGCGAGGCCTTACGGATTTTCACCGGCGGCGTGGTGCCGGACGGCGCCGATACCGTCGTGATCCAGGAAGACACCGAACGCGACGGCGACGATGTCATCGTCAAGGACGCCACCGCCCCCGGGAAGAACATCCGTCCTGCCGGGGTGGATTTTCGTGAAGGCGACGTCCTGATCCGGGCCCGCAGCCATCTCACCGATCGTCATCTTTCCCTTGCTGCTGGCATGAACTATCCGGACCTGCCGGTGCATCGCCGCCCGAGAATTGCCGTGCTTGCGACCGGCGACGAACTGGTATTGCCTGGCGCGACGCCCGGTCCAGGCCAGATCGTCCTGTCCAACGGCTACGCGCTTCGCGCCCTCGCCCGGGCCGAAGGCGCCGAAACGATCGACCTCGGCATCGCCGCCGACACGATGGACGCCACAACAGCCGCGATCCGCCGGGCCCGCGACAGCGGCGCCGACATTCTCGTCACGACCGGCGGCGCATCGGTCGGCGATCATGATTTCGTGAAGCGCGCGCTCGAGGCCGAAGGCGTGCAGATCGCATTCTGGCGGATCGCGCTGCGGCCGGGCAAGCCGATGATGCACGGACGCCTCGGCGCGATGTATGTGATGGGCCTGCCCGGCAACCCTGTCTCGTCCTACATCTGCGCCTTCCTGTTCATGGTGCCGCTGATTCGCGCGCTGTCCGGGCGCGAGGACATCCACCATCGCGTTGAACCGGCGGTGCTCGGAAGCGACGTTAGCGCCAACCAAGCCAGGCAGGATTATCTGCGGGCCCGCCTCACGCACTCGACGGACGGGCTGCCGATCGCGACGCCGATCGGACATCAGGACAGCTCGCTGATGGGAAAGCTCGCTGCGGCGGAGGCTCTCATCATCCGCACGCCGTTTGCGCCGGCCGCAAGCAAAGGCGAGCCCTGCGCCATCATTAAGCTCTCTCTGTCATAAAGCGTCGCTTTGTTGACCTTAAATTAAGGGTTGCGGAACACATATCGAACATATAGTGTCTGTTCATGATTTGTTTCAACTGCTCGTGCCTCGGATGCCAAGGGCTGCAGACCCGACATCCCGTCATCGGCAGGAACCACCAACCAGGGACTGGGTCGGGATGCTGACGCGCAAACAGTACGAACTCCTGCGTTTTATCAACGAACGACTGAAAGAATCCGGCGTGCCGCCCTCGTTCGATGAAATGAAGGACGCGCTCGATTTACGCTCGAAGTCCGGCATTCATCGCCTGATCACTGCACTGGAAGAGCGAGGCTTCATCCGCCGCCTGCCCAATCGCGCCCGCGCCATCGAAGTTATCAAGCTGCCGGAGCTTGCCGCAAGCGGCGGTGGCCGTCGCGGTTTCACACCGAGCGTCATAGAGGGCAATCTGGGCAAGGTTCGCCGCAACAGCGGGGGCAGCGTTGAGGACGGCGAGCGTCCGGTCGCCGTTCCGGTCATGGGACGGATCGCAGCCGGCACGCCGATCGAGGCGCTGCAAACGTGCAGCCACACCATCAGCCTGCCACCCGACATGCTCGGCACCGGAGAGCACTACGCGCTTGAGGTGCGGGGCGATTCCATGGTCGAAGCCGGAATCCTCGATGGCGATCTGGCGTTGATTCAGCGCAACCAGACCGCCGACACCGGCGACATTGTCGTTGCCCTGATCGATGACGAGGAAGCGACGTTGAAACGCTTTCGCCGTCGCGGTGCTTCGATCGCATTGGAGCCGGCGAATACCGCATACGAGGTTCGCATTCTTCCGCCCAACCGTGTCCAGATTCAGGGCAGACTGATCGGTATTTACCGCAAGTACTGATTTCATCCGGAGCGAAAGACTTGCGACGGACCAGCTTCTCAATCGTCCGGCTGGAGATCCTCGGGTGCCGGCGTGGCGTCGGCCGGAGGCTCCGATCTTGATTGCAGCCGTGCCGCCTGTTCATCGGCGGCCGCGGATGACCAGGGACGCTCGAGGCCGGCAGGCCGGACGGCGACAACGGCAAAGCGGGGTCTTGAAGTACTGTCGGTTGAAACACCGGATCCTGAAGCACCTGGGGCTCGCCACAAGGCAAGGGCGCCTTCGCGCCGCAGCCGGTTTCGATCGATCACCTGCGCGCGGCAGCCCTCCGGAGCCTCCCACTGCGTCACCATAAGCTCCGCCCGCACGCAATCATCCCGCATCGCCTCAGGACGCCGCGTCAGCGCGACAAGTCCACCTCCGCTCAACTTGACCACGCAACCCTCATCGTCGCATGAGACGCCCTCTGCCAGCGCGGGATCGGCAGGCCCACGCTCGTCCCCGTCGGCGGCGAGCCATTCCCTGACAGCGAAAGAATCCTTGCCCGCGCTGACGAGGCGCAGGCGGCCGTCCTCACCCCTCACCGCGACGTTGCGACCTTCCGCGGAGATCAGGATATCCGGCGGTGTCGCCGCAAGTGACCACGCGACCGCCAGCCCGCTGATGACGACGCCGCTCCAGCGCAGCGGCGTTCTCAGAAGTCCGAGCAGAATGATGCCCGCTGTCGCCGCGAGCAGCGGCCCCGCTCCGAAGGCCGAGACGCGGCCGATGGCGCCCGGCAGCTCCGTGACCCCTTGAGCCACGGCAACCATCCATTCGATGCCAAAATCCATCAGCCGCCAGAACACGCCGTCGAAGCCGAATGGCATGGCCGCAAGTCCGAGCAGTCCGACCGGCATCACCAGCGCCGAGACCACCGGCATCGCCAGCAGGTTCGCAACCATGCCGTATGGCGTCACACGATGGAAATGAAACGCGACATAGGGCGTGGTCGCGAGTCCGGCCACGAATGAGGCCAGCGCCAGCATGGCGATTTCGCGTCCACCCCACAGGGCGGCCTTCGCCGTCGGCGAGTGATCGGGCGTTGCGAGCATCTTCGGCATGCCGACCTGAACCAGCGCCACCAGCCCGAGCGTCGCCGCGAACGACATTTGAAAGCTCGGATGGATCAATGATTCCGGCGCCATCGCAAGCACGATCATTGCTGCGACCGCGAGCGTGCGAAACGTAATGGCGCGCCTATCCACCATGATCGCAATCAGCACCACCGCCGTCATGAAGAACGAGCGTTGGGTCGCGACTTCGGCCCCCGACAGCAGAAGATAGAAAGCGGCCGCCGCGAGCGCCGCCGCCGCAGACCACTTCTTGATCGGGAACGTCGCCGTCAACGCCGGAACCAGCGCCAACAGCGCACGCACCGCGAAGAACACCACGCCGGCGACGACGGCCATGTGATAGCCGGAAATCGAAAGCACATGGCCTAGTCCCGAAATGAACATCGCGTCATTAACGGGCGTCGTGATGGCGTCGCGCCGTCCCGTCAGGAGCGCTGTGGCAATGGCCCGCGAATCCCCACTGAGAACAAGCCGGATGCGGGCGTCGATGGCGTCGCGCAACTCCTGCATCAAGGTAGCATAGCGCAGCATGAGCCCGCCGCCAGACGGAGGGCTCACGGTCTTGATGGCGCCCATCACGAAGCCGGAAGCGCCGATGCCATGGAAATACATGTCGCGGGCGAAGTCGAAGCTTCCGGGCCGCACAGGCATAAGCGGCGGCTGCAACCGCGCTTTCAGCTCCACGAAGCTACCGACGGCGGGCGCGGCGCCTTTCCTGACCGATAGCCGCACGCGCTCGAGCCTGACGTGCGACCGCCGGCTGTCCATCCGAACGACGCGCAAGACAAACCGATCGGTTCGCTCGCGCACCTCCCTGGTTTCGATGAAGCCCTGGAGCAGCGGTGTGTACATCGGCCGCGTCAGGACAACGTGCGAGACCTGTGCCGTCCTGACCGTGGCGGCAGCGAACCCTGCGACAACCGCCGCAACCATGGCGGCGGCGGGAAATGCCCGATGCCGGCGCAGGAGCAGCGCCGTCACGAACAACGCTCCGGCGATCACGGAGACGAACCAGGCAACGGGCT
This sequence comes from Nitrobacter sp. Nb-311A, assembly GCF_000152905.1. Taxonomy (GTDB): domain Bacteria; phylum Pseudomonadota; class Alphaproteobacteria; order Rhizobiales; family Xanthobacteraceae; genus Nitrobacter. Next base: position 192,033 of record NZ_CH672420.1, on the reverse strand, counting down.
CATGACCTGCGGAAAAATAGATCGCAATACCCGAGCCGAACGCCACAGGCACCCATGGCAGGAGGCGAACGGCTGCCGCTTCCGCGCGAGCCCAGGCCCGGAACCGCGCGACGATTGCCGGCGACACGCCCGAAGGGGTTTGCGAAGGAACGGCGACGGCTTGCGGCGTCGGCCACGTTCCCGCGCGCCCTCCCCTCCGATCGCGAGCCCTGCCCCGCTCCGCCATGCAGTCGCCCCTTCACCGCCCTAGTGTCTGATTCAACTGCGTTGAATCGGACTCGTCGCTTATCTTTTTGTTTAAGCATGATCTTTTCCGAAAAGCGGTTTCCGCTTTTCGGGATCATGCTCCTAGAGTCTTTCGCCGCTTCACGGAAGCGGTGAAAAACTCTCGCTTTGTGATTTGACGCGTTTTCTTGACGCGAACCGGATTCCACTTCGCTTGAAAACGCTATAGCGGCGATGCTAGTGGAAGAAGATGTAAGGCGAACAGTGGAACGGATGCGGAATACCCGCGAAATCAGGAACCGGTCGCCGCAACCTTGGCCCAGGTGTCGCGCAGGCCGACTGTCCGGTTGAACACCAGGCTGCCGGGAGCAGAGTCCTTATCCCGGCAAAAATAGCCCTGCCGTTCGAACTGCACCGGATCCTCGGCATCTTCTCGGGCGAGAGCGGGCTCAACCATGCAACCGGACAAAGTTTGAAGCGATTGCGGATTGAGTTGGGATACGAAGTTCGCCGCGTCGGGCTGCTCAGTATCGAACAGATGGCCGTAGAGTCTGATCTCGGCCGGCACGGCGTCCGCCGCGTTCACCCAATGCATTGTGGCCTTCACCTTGCGGCCGTCAGGCGCATTGCCCCCTCTGGTCGCCGGATCGTAAGTGCAGCGGAGTTCGAGCACTTCGCCCGCGGAATTCTTCACCACGTCGCGACACGTGATGAAGTACGCGTACCGCAGCCGCACTTCCTTGCCCGGTGACAAGCGGAAGAACTTCTTCGGCGGATTTTCCATGAAGTCGTCCTGCTCGATAAAAATCTCGCGCCCGAATCGTATCCATCGCGTGCCCTGCGAGGGATCATCGGGATGGTTCACCGCCTCGAGTTCCTCACTCTCGCCTTCCGGATAGTTCTCGATCACGACCTTGAGTGGACGCAAGACGGCCATGCGACGCGGCGCGCACCTGTTCAGAGCCTCGCGAATGGCGAAATCGAGCATCCCGACGTCGACCGTGCTGTTCGCTTTCGCGACGCCGATCCGCTTGACGAACTCGCGCAGCGCTTCCGCCGGTACGCCGCGCCGCTGGAGGCCCGCAAGCGTGGGCATGCGAGGATCGTCCCAACCCGCGACGTGACCACCGCGAACGAGCTCGGTCAGCACCCGCTTCGACAACAGCGTATGCGTGACGTTGAGCCGGGCAAATTCATACTGATGCGGTCGCGACGGCACCGGAAGATTGTCGAGCAACCAGTCATAGAGCGGCCGATGATCCTCGAACTCCAGCGTACAGACGGAATGCGTGATGTGTTCGATCGAGTCGGACTGCCCATGGGCGAAATCATAGCTCGGATAGATGTTCCACGCGGTCCCCGTGCGCGGATGAGCGGCGTGTAGAATCCGGTAGAGCACTGGATCACGCAGGTTGACGTTGCCGGAGGTCATGTCAATTTTCGCCCGCAGAACCCGCGCGCCATTGGGAAATTCTCCGGCCCGCATCCGCGCGAACAGCTCAAGATTTTCATCAACCGGCCGGTCGCGGAACGGGCTGTTTCTGCCGGGTTCGGTCAGCGTACCGCGAGCCAGCCGGATTTCCTCCTGCGTCTGATCATCGACATAGGCCTTTCCTGCGCGAATGAGGTGCTGCGCCCACGCGTAAAGCTGCTCAAAATAGTCAGAGGTATAATAGAGGTGTGTTCCCCAATTGAAGCCCAACCAGCGGACGTCGCGCTGGATGGCGTCGATGTATTCCTGCTCCTCCCTGGTCGGATTGGTGTCGTCGAAGCGGAGGTGGCAACGCCCACCAAAATCCTCGGCAATGCCGAAATTCAGGCAGATCGATTTGGCGTGTCCGAGATGCAAATAGCCATTCGGCTCCGGCGGAAACCGGGTGACGATGCTCTTGTGTTTTCCGGATGCAAGGTCAGCGGCCACGATATCGCGTATGAAATCCCGGCCCGCTTCCGCAGTCGATTCGTCGGTCATTGTGTGCCCTTCGCTCTGAGCCTATGTGCCAAATCCATACGCGGTCGCCAAGGGCCGAGATGCCGGCAGCCACGGAACGGCGGCGTCCGGAGCATTCCGCTTGGGATAGAAACGGACAAAACAGCTCTTCGCTACATTGACGCCACGAAGCAGGCCAGTTAGCCGTGCATGCGAATCCTGGGCGTGGTAAACGCCCCGCCGATATCATCTCCAAAGTGTCAGATACGCCACAATGACAGCCCCCGTCGTTACACGCTTTGCGCCCTCCCCGACCGGTTTTCTTCACATCGGCGGCGGCCGGACCGCGCTTTTTAATTGGCTCTATGCGCGCAAGCACGGCGGCAAGATGCTGCTCCGGATCGAGGATACCGATCGCGCGCGTTCCACGCCGGAAGCCATCGATGCGATCCTTGACGGGCTGACGTGGCTGGGAATCGAGTGGGACGACGACGTCGTGTACCAGTTTTCCCGCGTTGCGCGGCATCGCGAGATCGCCGAGCAGCTGCTAGCCGAGGGCAAGGCTTACCGGTGTTATGCGACCTCGGAAGAGCTGTCCCAGATGCGCGAGAAGGCGCGGGCCGAAGGTCGCGCCAAGCTTTACGACGGCCGCTGGCGCGATCGCGACCCGTCCGAAGCACCGCCGGACGTCAAGCCAACCATTCGCCTCAAGGCGCCTCTGACCGGTGAAACCGTGATCGAGGATCAGGTTCAAGGGCGCATTGTCTGGCAGAACGAAAATCTCGATGACCTCGTGCTGCTGCGCGGCGACGGCACGCCGACTTACATGCTCGCCGTCGTTGTCGATGACCACGACATGGGCGTGACGCACATCATTCGCGGCGACGATCACCTCATCAACGCGGCCCGCCAGAAGCAGATATACGATACCCTTGGATGGGCTGTTCCGATCATGGCCCACATTCCGCTTATCCATGGCCCCGACGGCTCGAAACTTTCCAAACGTCACGGCGCCCTGGGAGTCGATGCCTATCGAGCAATGGGATATCTGCCGGCGGCGCTCCGCAACTATCTGGTTCGGCTCGGCTGGAGCCACGGCGATCAGGAAATCTTCTCCACGCAGGAAATGATCGAGGCGTTCGACCTGCCTGCTATCGGGCGCTCCGCTGCACGTTTCGACTTTGCCAAACTCGAGAATCTCAACGGGCATTATATCCGCAATTGTGACGATCACGCGCTGATGAGGCTGTTCGAGAATGCGCTTGATTACGTTCCGCGCGGAGCAGACCTCAAGCCAAAACTCAACGATGTCACACGAGCGCAACTCCTGCGCGCGATGCCCGGACTCAAAGAACGGGCCAAAACCCTCATAGAATTGATCGAGGGCGCTCGATTCATCTTCGCGGATCGACCTTTGACGATAGAAGCCAAAGCCGCAGCGTTGCTGACGCCGGAGACACGCGCACTGATCGGAAGGCTTCGCGCAGACCTTGAATCGGTCACCTCGTGGACCGCGGAGACGACCGAAGCCGCGATGCGGACTTTTGCCGAACAGAACAATCTCAAACTCGGCGCAATCGCACAGCCGCTTCGAATCGCGTTGACCGGCCGAACGACATCGCCCGGCATATTCGACGTCCTCGCCACGCTCGGAAAAGAAACGTGTCTGGCTCGGCTCCGTGATCAAAGCTCACCGTAGTACCCGCCATCCGATTTCTGGCGATCTTGCGGTGCACACAGCAATACGATACCCCTTTGCGCGGCGCTTTTTTGATGGCCGATTAGTCTCCCTTATCGAGAGAGACCAGGCGATCCGCAACGATCTCATCGGGGGGCTTCACGATGAACGCAACGAGCACAAAAACCGCAACGTTGACGGTCGATAACAAGACGTACGAGTTTCCCGTACTGAGCGGCACGGTCGGACCCGATGTCATCGACATCGGAAAGCTCTACGCGCAGGCAGGCATGTTTACTTATGATCCCGCGTTCACGTCCACCGCCAGTTGCCAGTCCACGATCACCTATATCGACGGCGACGAAGGCGTGCTCGAATATCGCGGTTATCCGATCGAACAACTCGCGGAAAAGGGAGACTTCCTCGAGACCTGCTATCTGCTGCTCTACGGTGAGCTGCCCACGAAGTCGCAGAAGAACGATTTCGATGAGCGCGTCACCCACCATACCATGGTCCATGAGCAGATGACGCGGTTTTTCCAGAGCTTCCGCCGCGATGCTCATCCCATGGCGGTCATGGTGGCTGCGGTCGGTGCGCTCGCCGCTTTCTATCACGACTCCACCGACATCAACGATCCGAAGCAGCGCATGGTCGCGTCAATGCGCATGATCGCGAAAATGCCGACACTCGCGGCAATGGCTTACAAATATACGATCGGCCAGCCGTTCATATATCCGAACAACTCTCTGAGCTTTGCCGAAAACTTCCTCCATATGTGCTTCGCCGTGCCGTGTGAGAACTATAACATCAACCCGGTTCTGGCGGACGCGCTCGACAAAATCTTTATTTTGCATGCTGACCACGAGCAGAACGCATCGACATCGACCGTGCGCATCGCCGGCTCGTCAGGCGCGAATCCATTTGCGTGCATCGCCGCCGGAATTGCCTGCCTGTGGGGACCCGCGCACGGCGGCGCTAACGAAGCGGCGCTGACGATGCTTTCCGAAATCGGAACAGTGGACAGGATTCCGGATTTCATCGATAGGGTAAAAGACAAGAACAGCGATGTCCGGCTGATGGGCTTCGGACATCGAGTCTACAAGAACTACGATCCGCGCGCGAAGATCATGCAAAAAATGTGTCACGCGGTGCTCAACGAGACGGGCCACGGCAACGATCCGATGCTCAAGGTGGCGTTGGAACTGGAAAAGATCGCCCTGAACGATGAGTATTTCATCAATCGCAAGCTTTATCCTAACGTTGACTTCTATTCGGGCCTCACCCTGAAAGCGATGGGCTTTCCGACCTCGATGTTCACGGTGCTGTTCGCGGTTGCGCGCACCGTCGGCTGGATCAGCCAGTGGAGCGAGATGATCGAGGATCCGCAGCAGAAGATCGGCCGTCCCCGGCAGCTTTACACCGGCGCGACCCGGCGCGACTACATCGACATGACTCACCGCACGTAGTTTCGCGGAGCCATGAAGCCTCGCTTCTGATCCATCAGAAGCGAGGCTCATATCCGCTGCTCGCCTAAGTCCGTCCGCCGCGACTCCCGCATGACCTCGATCACGATATCGGCCGCGCGCTCACTCGGCGAGCGCTGCCCGGTGGCCATGATCGCATCGAGCCTGGCGAACGCCGCGAGCTGACGCTGCCGCATCGGTGAATCCGTCAGAACCTCGCGCAACGCCGTCGCGAGCTTGTCCGGCACGCAGTCATCCTGAAGGAATTCAGGAATGACATTCTCGCCGATCACGAGATTGGCCAGAATGACCGATGAGGCGCGAATGACACGCTGCGCGATCCACGCCTCAACCCTACCCGCTTTGTATGCGGCAACCATCGGAACGCCGGCCAAGGCAAGCTCGAGCGTCACGGTGCCCGACTTGGCAAGCGCCGCTCGTGCAACGCGGAACGCGGCGCGCTTGTCATCCTCTCCGACCACGATCCTTGCTCGACCCGGCAACCTTGCGAGCGCCGCTGTGACCTCGTCGACGAGATGCGGCGTCGTGGGCAAAATCACGTCGATGTCGGGGTTGCTCTGCTTCAGCACCTCAATGGTCTCGCCGAAGACGGAAAGGTGATGACGGATTTCACTGCGCCGGCTTCCGGGCAATACCAGAAGCGTCGGGGGGGACGCATCGCGCCGCTGACGTTCCCGTGCATCCGGCCGCAGCAATTCGACCTGCTCGATCAGCGGATGGCCGACATAGGTGCAGGGCGGCCCCCCGAGCCTGCAATATGCTTCCGGTTCGAACGGCAGCAGCGCCAAAACGTGGTCCACATAGCCGAGCATGGCCCGCGCCCGGCCGGGCCGCCACGCCCACACCGAAGGGGAGACGTAGTCCACAATCGGCAAGCCGCGGCGCCGGGCGCGCACCCGTCTTGCAACGCGATGCGTGAAGTCGGGGCTATCGATAATGACGAGCATGTCGGGCGCAGAGGCGATAACGGCATCCGCCGTCTCGTGAATTCGCCGGATGATCATCGGAAGCCGCTTCACCACGGCTGCGAATCCCATGATCGATAGCTCATCGCTTGGGAACAACGACACCAGACCTTCCCGCGCCATTGACTGACCGCCGACGCCTTCGAACCGTACGGAGTCGCCGCCGCCGAGCCGCCGACGCAGAGCTTTCATCAGGCTGGAGCCAAGGCGATCGCCGGACTCTTCCGTTGCGATGAGGAATATTTTCAGGGGAAGATTTGTGGATGCCTCCTCCGGCATTATGCAGACAGCCCGACAACAAACAGGTTTGATGCGTCCGCCTTGCCGACCAGCGCCTGAGGTTCTGCGACGAGGGTATTACCGGCGACAACGGCCAGGCCAGCCAGACCGGCGGCGGCTGCATTCTCGATTGTTTGCGGGCCTAGCGTCGGCAGATCGTAGCGCAAATCCTGTCCGTGCTTTGGCGCCTTCACAAGCACGCCGCGCGCGGCTTTGGTACGGATTCGTCCTTCGGCGCGCAGTTGGGCGACACGAGCCAAAAGCGCATCCGTTCCTTCGATGCCTTCCACGCCGATCACATGACCGTCAATCACGACCACAGCCTGCCCGACGTCGAAGGGACTGAGGGCGCGCAGCACGTCCAGCCCCTTGGCTATGTCAGCGGCCGCGGATCGATCCGGCGTTTTCCGGGTCAGGCATCCCGCAGGCATCAGCAGATCCGGCGCGATATCCTTGATCCCCATCATTCGAAAACCGTCGCGCTCGAGAATGCGGCCGATCCCCGACAGCAAATGGTCATCGCCGCCCCGAAACGCCGCCAAAACCTGTCCCATGACCCGGATGGTCCCCCAGTCCAGGCGAATCTCCGACAGCGCCGGACGAACCAACGTACCGATGAAAACAAGGTCGCGGCAGTTTTCCGCGCGCAACAGCCGCACCACCTTCCCGATCTGGCCGACCGCGATCCAGTGATGCGGGAAATGCGATACTCTTTCGGGGTCGCATACGCCCTTCAGGGCGAAGAAGACGGGTTTGAGGCCTCGCGCAGTCAGCGAATCGGCAACCGCGAACGGCAACACCCCGCCGCCGGCAATCAAGCCGATCGGAGAGGAAGTATCCGAAACGCGATCAGTCATGATTGGCACGCCGGCTCCGCTATGCGGATCTGTTTGGCCCGCCCTCCGGAAGACAGAGAGGACGATGCTTATCCTCGCCAATAAACGCTAGAATCTCTTCAATGGCAGGATCGTCCGACGCATGAGATTGGACGCGCTGGAGACGGTCTGCAAAGAGACCTGGCCCGTAAAACAATTCCTGATAGAACGACCTGACCTTGGCGAGACGCTCGCGGGTGAACTTACGCCGCCTCATGCCGACAACGTTAAGACCTTCAAGATGGCCATGCTGGCCATTGACGAAGCCGTAGGGAATGACATCGCCGCGGATGCCCGTGAGACCGCCGATCATGGCCTGCCTGCCGATACGCGCGAATTGATGCACGGCGGAAAGACCGCCGATATAGACGAAATCCCCGACTTTGCAGTGTCCGCCCAGCGTTGCCGAATTGGCAAAAATCACGTCATCACCGACCTGGCAGTCGTGGCCGACATGACTGTAACTCATGAAGAATCCGCGCGCGCCGATTCGTGTCACGCCGACGTCCTTGGGCGTGCCGACGTTCATCGTCACACTTTCACGGATCGTGCAGCCATCACCGATCTCAAGGCGCGTCGGCTCGTTCTCGTAACCCATATCCTGCGGCGCGCCACCGAGCGCGGCGAACGGATGGATCGTGCAATTGGCGCCGATGGTTGTGTGTCCCGTGATGGACACATGCGAGATCAGGCGGCAGTTCGGACCGAGGACGACATGGGAGCCGACCATGCAGAACGGCCCGATCTCCGTCGATTCTCCGATCACGGCGCCATCTTCAATCCGGGCGGTAGGATCGATCCTGCTCATCAGTCGGTCAGCATCGCGCCGACGTCGGCCTCCGCGACGATCGTGCCGTTCACCCTGGCGTCACCGTGAAACCACCACATCGTCTTGCGGCGCCCGATGCTGCGCATGTGATATTCGACAATATCGCCGGGCACGACCGGTTTACGAAACTTGCATTTGTCGATCGTGAGAAAGTAAACAGCGCGCGGCTTCTCGGTGCCCTCCACCGACATGATACCAATAACGCCAGCCGTCTGCGCCATGCCCTCAATCATAAGCACTCCGGGATAAACCGGTCGTTCCGGAAAGTGCCCCTGAAACGCAGGCTCGTTGACCGTGACGTTCTTCACGCCGATCCCGCTATGGTCGGCCCGAATATTGAGAACCCGGTCGATCAGCAAAAACGGATAACGATGAGGAAGGGTCTTGAGGATGGTGGCAATGTCCACGTGCTCGAACCTGACCGGCGACTCCATTACTCGGCACCTCGATCCTTCATTCGCTAACTCGGTCCTTTGAAGCGGCTTCGGCCGACCCGGCACCGGGAGCACCATCGCGCACGAGACGTTCCACCGCAATGATCTCGCGAAACCATTGCTTGGTCGGCTTTGCAAAATGACCGCCCCACCGGCCGTTTGGAGGAATATCGTCCTTGACCGCGCTCATGGCGGTCACCTGCGCGCCGTCGCCGATATGGAGGTGATTATTGATCCCGCACTTTGCCCCGAGCGCAACGTTATCGCCGATCGTCAGGCTGCCCGCCAGACCAATCTGCGCCGCCAGCAGGCAGCGCCGGCCGATCGTCACGTTGTGTCCGATCTGAACCTGATTATCGATCTTCGTACCCTCTCCGATAACCGTGTCTCGCAGGCTGCCGCGATCAATGGTCGTGCCCGCGCCGATCTCAACATCGTTCTGGATCAGCACGCGTCCGGTCTGCGGGACTTTCACATGACCTTCCGAGCTAAAGAAAATGAAACCGTAGCCATCCTGCCCGATATGGCAGCCGGGGTGAATGAGAACATTGTTGCCGATAAAGGAGGCTTGAATCGTCGTTCCAGCGCCGACGTTACAGTTTCTGCCGATCCGGACGCCTGGGCCGATCACAGCACCGGAGCCGATAACCGAACCGGTCCCGATCTGCACTTCCGGGCCGATCACCGCCAGCGGATCGATTACGACCGCGTCTTCGAGATGCGCGGACGGATGGATGACGGCGGACGCAGCGACAGCCGCGTTGTCGAACCAGGACTGTGGCCGCAACGTATCGGCATGGAAATCACGGGCGATACTTACGAAGGCACGAAACGGAGCCTTCGAACGCAGGACCGCCACATGGCCTGGAACATCAGCTTCGAAGCGCGGACTGACCAGACAGGCGCCCGCCTTCGTCGCCGCAAGTTGCTCGGCATATTTATGGTTGTCGAAAAACGCGAGATGCATAGGCCCGGCCTGGTCGAGCGAGGCCAGGCCTGTAATTCGAAGGGAGCCGCGGGACGCATCGACCAACTGCGCTCCCGTCGATGCGGCAATCTCCGCTAAAGTCGACGGCAACGGCCGCTTAAAGAATGCCGGTTGCGTCATTCCGTCTGTCGCGGTGCGCGTCGTGTTCACTGTCAGAACGTGGTTCCGCCGCCAAACCTGAACTCCTGCACCCGGTCGTACCTGCCCTTCGTGATCGGCACCGCATAGTCGAAGCGAAGCGGACCGAACGGAGACTGCCATATCAGGCCGACGCCGACCGAGCTTCGGACCACATTGGTGTCGTCAAGCTGAAGACCCGCACAAGTGCCTGGACTGGTGCTTGACGTGCTTGGCACACAGCCGGGCATATTGAATTCGTTGGTCAGTGCGTACGACGTCGGTCCCTGGTACCCCCAGAGCGAGCCGGCGTCCGCATAAACGGCGCCCTTCAGGCCAACTTCCTTGGGCATGAACCAGAACGGCATCTGCAACTCGACCGATGCGCCCCAGTACTTGGTGCCACCCAAGGCGTCCCTCGTGCTCAGGAAATTGATATCGCGCGGACCTATGCCATATGGCGCGAAGCCGCGCACCAGATTTGGTCCCATCTGAAAGTTATCCAGCATTCGGATTCCGTTCTGTCCGGCATAGGCGCCAACATTGTTCAGAATACCGCCTTGCAGATGGATCAGGCCGACGATGTCGGAGACCAGTGGCTGATAATACTTCGCGTCGAGTGCCGTCTTCAGATACTTGACGTCGCCGCCGACGCCAGCAAAATCCTGCCGGAAATCGATCAACAGACCGCCGGTCGGGTTCTTATTGTTATCGAGGGTGTTGTAGGTCAGCGTGTACCCGAGCATCGAGGTCAGCGTCCGGCCGCGCTCCAACTCCCGGCGGATCGGCAGAGAGGCTTCGCCGTCGGAGTAGCAGCCGAGGCTCGAACCATCCCAGATGCCGTTGGCGTTCATGAAGGCAGGCGAGGGATTGTAGTTCGGACTGCCGAAGTTGTTATTGCAGTTCCGCATGGCGCTTGGCAGACCGATCTCCTGCTGGAAGATCGAATAACGCAGTTGCAACGTCAGATCCTCGCGCAGGCCGAAACCCAGCCGCGGACTGAATCCGAGCGTCTTCATGTTATAGGAAATCCACTGGTTGGAGAGCTGTTCGCGCTGGTAAAGATCGAGCCCGAGCGCGACACGATAGTCCAGCAGGAACGGCTCGACAAACGACAGCGAATATCCCCTCGCCCATTGCCCGTATTGGACCGAGGCCTTCGCATACAGACCGCGGCCGAGCAAATTGCGCTCGGAGACGCTGACTTCCGCAAGTGCGCCCTGAGTCGTGGAAAAGCCGCCGGACACCGAGAAATCGCCGGTCGATTTGTCTTCAACCTCGACGTCGAGAATCACGCGGTCGCTGGAGGAGCCGGGCTCGGTCGTGATCTTGACCGTCTTGAAGAAGTCGAGGTTTTTCAGGCGGCGCTCCGCACGATCCACCAGCGACCGATTGTAGGCATCGCCCTCCGAAATGTCGAACTCGCGCCGGATCACATAGTCCCGCGTCCGGGTGTTGCCCCTGATGTTGATGCGCTCGATATAGGTTCGCGGTCCCTCATCAATCGCGAATACGATTGAGACGGTATGGGCATCGAAGTTGCGATCACCTCGCGGACGCACGACCGCGAAGGCATATCCCCGCCGCGACGCTTCGACTTGCATCTCCTCGACGGACTTCTCGAGTGCTTCGGCGTTGTAGAGCGCTCCGACGTGGACACGAGAAAAACTGCGCAGCGAATTTCCGTCGAACGTCGGAATCGACGACTCGATCGCCACCGATCCGACGCGGTACTGCTGGCCTTCGTCAATCTTGAAGGTCACGAGAAATCCGTGGCGACCGGGATCATATTCAGTCAGGGCCGCGATGATCTGAACATCGGCATAGCCGTGCTTCAGATAAAAACGACGCAGCAAGTCGCGGTCGGCTTCGACCCGGTCGGGATCATAGGTGTCCCCTCCGCCCAGGAAGCTGAGAAAATTCGACTCGTGCGTCTTGATAACGTCCTTCAAACGGTAAGACGAGAACGCCTGGTTGCCGATAAACTCAATCGAGGCGATGCCGGTCTTGTCTCCTTCGACGATCGTGAAGATGAGATCGACGCGGTTGTTGGGCTGTTCGATGAACTCGGGGGTGACGCGCACGTCGTAGCGGCCGGAATGGCGATAGATTTCGACGATTCGCCGGACGTCGGACTGGACCATCGGACGGGAAAACGTACCGCGCGGCTTGGACTGAATCTCCGACTTCAGTTGATCGTCCTTCACCTTCTTGTTGCCTTCGAAGGCAACCCGGTTGATGACCGGGTTCTCGATGACCGAGACCACCAGCCCGTTCCCCACCCGGTTGATTCTGACATCCTGAAACAGGCCGGTCTCGATCAGCGCTTTCAAGGCGCCATCGATGCTGGCCTGGTCAAGGCGCCCGCTGGCATCCGGCTTGAAATAGGAACGGATCGTCTCCAACTCGACGCGCCGGTTCCCCTCGACCGAGATCGACGACAGCGTCTGGGCAACGGCGGGGGAGGACACAAGCGGGACGGTCACGACGGCAGCGACCGGCACGACAATGGCAATCAGGGCGGCGAGCAATATCCCCTTTAACACTCGCATTCCAACATTCATGCGCAACGCGCCCTTATCAATTCTGACGCCGCCCGGTTCCCCATCAGACGGCAGATTCCCATTCGCGCTGCTTGTAGCCAATTTTCCTGTAGTGGCAAACGGCCTTTCGCAATGCAATTCCAATTTAATTCCAAGACGTTGCCCATAAGTCACGCCCGAGTGGCGACGAATCCTGATCAAGCCCAGCCAGAATCAAACGTGACCGATTCCAAGAATTTCAGAGCGGCGGGCGGCTGGAAGCAAACGAGGGATTTTTTCCTCATCCCACCCGACTCACGATCCAGCCAGATGCAGGATATCGTTGTAGGTGGCGAAAACCATCAACATTAGCACCAGACCGAGCCCGACTCGAAAGCCCACCTCCTGGGCACGCTCGGAGATCGGCCGACCACGCACCGCTTCCACCGCGTAGAACAAAAGGTGTCCGCCATCCAGCAATGGAACCGGAAACAGGTTCAGCAGTCCAATCGATACGGAAAGTACGGCGGCGAGATGAATCAGCGCAGCGGTGCCGATCGTGGCGACCTGACCGGAGATCTGAGCGATTCGAAGCGGTCCTCCGACCTGGTCGGCGGCCTCGCGCCCCGTGAAAATTCCGCCGATATAGGCCATCGTGCGGTCGATCACGAACCAGGTTTCCTTAACTCCCAACCATACTGCCGCGGCCGGATTCACATATTCCGTCGTGACGTCTCCTGGCGACGTCGCGCGCGAAATTCCAAGAACGCCGATCCGATACGTGTTTCCGAACCGGTCCTTGATCTCCTTGAGCTCCGGCACTCCCTTGAGATCGATGATGGAATCGCCTCGCTTTACTGCGAATGTCATCGTCTCGCCGGCACTGGTACCGACGATCCGCTGCATGTCGGAAAAGCTGTCGATCTTGTCGCCATTGATCGCGATCACGATATCGCCGGTCTTGAAACCGGCCGCTTCGGCGGCGCTGCCGGCCTGGATCGCGTCTACCCGCGCTGTCGTGCTGGGCTTACCGAGAAACGTGAACAGGCTGGCGAAAATGAGAATCGCGAGGATAAAGTTGGCGATGGGTCCTGCGGCAACGATCGCGGCGCGCCGGCCAACGTTCTTGTGATGAAAGCTGTTCTCACGCTCTTCCGCGGTCATGGAGGCCAAGGCCGTGTTCGAAGGGGTGCTGGCTTCGGAATCATCGCCAAAAAACCTGACGTATCCGCCCAAGGGAATGGCGGAGAGTTTCCAGCGCGTCCCGTGCCTGTCGTTGAAGCCGGCCAGCTCGGGGCCGAAGCCGACGGAAAACGTCAGCACTTTCACGCCCGCCCAGCGGGCGACGAGAAAGTGGCCGAGTTCGTGAAAGAAAACGACGACGGTAAGGATAAACAGGAACGGAACGATGTAGCCGATCAAGCCTGAACTTAGGGTATTGAAACTATGAAGAAAAAACTCGGCCATCCGTTTCCCTCGTCCAGTGCCGGCGGCCCTGTTCACGGTCCGCGCCCAGGCATCTTCCGGCTAGTGAAATCCGGTTAGCCTTAAGAAAATGCTCTCAATTAATAACTGGCGCGTATTCCGATCTCAAAATCAATATCTGCTTAGGAATACCCGCTAGGATGCCATTGCGGCAATTTGAGGCAATAGCGATGCAGCCATATTTCGCGCGTTATGGTCAACGGCGATGGCATCATCAGCCGACGACAAGGGCGCGAGATTTCCCGCCCGGACCCAGTCATTCATGGTGGCCTCGACCAGCCGCGCGATGGCGCCGAACCTGATTTTCTCGGCGATAAACGCCGCGACGGCAATCTCGTTTGCGGCATTGTAGACCGTGGTTGCGCCATTCCCTGTCCTTAACGCGTCATAGGCGAGTCGCAAGGCCGGAAAACGAGCGAAATCCGGCGCCTCGAACGTCAACTGTCCGATACTGGCGAGATCGAGCTTCACCGCCGGTCCGGCAATACGTTCAGGCCAGCCGAGGCAATGTGCGATCGGCGTTCGCATGTCGGGGGTGCCCAGTTGAGCAACGACGGATCGGTCGGAGAACTCGACCATGCCGTGAATGATGGATTGCGGGTGAACCAGGACATCGATCTCCTCGGGCTCGAGCGCAAACAGACAAGCGGCCTCGATAACTTCCAGTCCCTTGTTCATCATCGATGCCGAATCGATGGTGATCTTCCGTCCCATGCTCCAGTTGGGGTGCTTCAGCGCCTGCGCAAGGGTGGCATTCTCGATGTCAGCCGCGGCCCAGGTGCGAAACGGCCCCCCAGACGCGGTGATGATGACGCGCGTAAGCTCATCGCGATTCCCGGAACTCAACGCCTGAAACAGGGCATTGTGTTCGGAGTCCGCTGGCAGGATGCAAGCTCCTGCCTTAGCGGCGCGCTGCATGAAGAAATCGCCCGCACAAACCAAACACTCCTTGTTCGCAAGCGCGATCGTTGTTCCTCGATCAACGGCTGCAAGCGCGGGCTTCAATCCGGCCGCGCCGCTCACCGCGGCCATCAGCCAGTCGGTCGGGCGCGAAGCGGCCTCGATGATCGCGCTTTCGCCGACGCCACACTCGATGCCGCTGCCAGCGAGCGCATCCTTTAATTCGCCAAAGCGAGCGGTATCCGCGACCGCCACAAACCGCGCATCGAATTCGCGCGCCAGTTTGGCAAGGCCCTCGACATTGGAGTTGGCGGTAAGGGCCTCGACCCGATAGCGGCCGGGCGCGCCACGCAACAAATCCATCGTGCTGTCGCCGATCGATCCCGTCGCTCCCAGAACCGTCACGGTCCTGACGCCAGCCTCAACTGGCTTGTCGTTCTTCAACGGAACAGCACTCATTACCTCACCAACCCATAAGAGCGTGACCGATGCCATCGGCATCGCCAAGCAGAAATCCATAGAGCATGGCGAACACGATCGCCGCGACAAAGCCGTCGAGACGGTCGAGCAGCCCGCCGTGACCGGGAATGATCTGACTGGAATCCTTGACCCCGAAACGTCTCTTGACCGCAGATTCAAATAGATCGCCCGACTGCGACACGATTGACAGAACCGCCCCGAGCAGCAGCAAGGACGTCAGATTTCCAAAACCGAAAGCCGAAAATCCGGCGGCAACTGCAAGGCTCGCCACAAAGCCGCCTCCCGCACCGGCCCATGTCTTCTTCGGACTGACGCGAGGCCACAACTTCGGTCCCCCGATTCCGCGGCCCGCGAAATATCCCCCGATATCGGCAGCCCACACCACCAATAGCACAAACATCAACGCGACAAATCCATAGTCGCCGTCGAGGCGCACCTGCGCCGACGCAAAGGCAGCCGCCGCCGCATAACAGAACCCGGCCACAGACCAAAGGCGCAGCCGGCGCGACATGGCGGCAACCGTCCCGGCGCCGGCCAAAAGCACGACCAACGAAAACGTACCGTATCCGAACGTCAGGCAAAGACCCGACACAACAAGAGCCGCGATCCCGGCGGCAACCGTCTGCTTTTCCTGCGCGGCGCCGACGATCGTCAGCCATTCGACGTACATGCCGATCGCCGCGAGCGTGACAAGCGCGATCCATAACGGTCCGCCGATCCAGGCGATCGCAATCGCAGCCGGCGCGAGAACCAGCGCTGCAATGATGCGCATCCTGAGATTTTGCGATCCGCTTGCGGCAACCGGCGCGAGTTGATCCTGATCCACGCTAGTGTCCCGAGTCCAAAATTCGAATGTCCCTGGCTAAAGCCTTTTCGCTTCTGATCGCATCAGAAGCGCAGCTCTGGATTGCCGTTTTGACGCGTTTCCCTCGCGCGAACCGGCATCCGCTTCGCTCGAAAACCCACGCCATAGCACCCTTTGATGAAAACTTCGGAACCAAAGAAAACCCGCGCCTAATTCGAGAACTTTCCCGCTCAAGAGGGAATCCGAAGCAGACTTCATCATTCTGATTGGCGCGTTTCTCCACGCGACCGATAAACACTTCTCCCTGAAAGCCATACTCACGATCCGGCTTTCGCAGCCAGCCCGCCGAAGCGACGTTCGCGTCTGGCATATTCTGCGATCGCGCCTTCGAGCGCCGCCCTGTCGAAATCCGGCCAGTGCATCGGGACAAATACGAACTCACTGTAAGCCGCCTGCCACATCAGGAAATTCGACAGCCGCTGCTCGCCGCTGGTGCGGATGATCAGGTCAGGATCGGGAATGTCAGGCGCGTCGAGATATCGGCCCAGCGTATCGGCGTCGATTGTTGCCGGGTCGCGCTTGCCGTCAGCGACTTCTCGAGCAAGGCGCTGGGCTGCGCTCGCGATTTCGTGTCGCGAGCCATAGTTGAACGCCACGACGAGATTGAGCCGGCTGTTGTTTCTCGTCAGGTCCTCGGCCTCGGTCAGCAGCGCGCAGATATCCGGCTCCAGCCCGGCACGCTCACCGATAACTCGCACCCGCACCCCGTCGCGGTGCAATGTCGCCAGATCATTGCGGACGAACCGTCGCAGCAAGCCGAAGAGATCGTTGATCTCGCTACGAGGCCGCGACCAATTCTCAGAGCTAAAGGAAAAAATGGTCAGATAAAGGATGTTCAATTCGCCTGCGGCCCGGACCACACGCCTCAACGCCTCGACACCGCGGCGATGACCCTCCGCGCGCGGCAATCCCCGGGCGGCCGCCCATCGGCCGTTGCCATCCATGATGATCGCAACATGCAGCGGCGTATCGGCTGGGTCCGATCCCTCGATTGCAGGCGCAACAGCATTCGACATCAGGCCAGTCCAATCCGGCTAAACGGTGAGGATTTCCTTTTCCTTGCCCGCCAGCAACTGATCGATTTCGGAGATAACGCCGTCTGTGGCCTTCTGAACCTCGTTCGCCAGGCGTTTCTCGTCGTCCTCGGAAATCTCGTGAGTTTTCTCGAGCTTCTTGAGCGTATCCAAGCCATCGCGGCGCACATGACGAACCGCCACCTTGGCCGCCTCCGCATATTTGTGCGCGACCTTTACTAATTCCTTGCGCCGCTCTTCGTTGAGTTCAGGGATGCGCAGTCGCAATACCTGGCCCTCGGTGGCCGGGCTCAGTCCGAGGTTGGAATCGACGATCGCCTTCTCCACCGCCTTGACCATCGACTTGTCCCAGACCTGCACCGACAAAAGACGCGGCTCGGGGACGCTGATCGTCGCCACCTGATTCAACGGCATGTGGCTGCCATAGGCATCGACCTGCACCGGATCGAGCATGGACGCCGACGCCCGGCCGGTTCGCAATCCCCCCAGTTCATGCTTGAGGGACTGAGTCGCTCCCTGCATTCGCCGTTTCAAGTCGCCGATATCGAAACTTCCCGACGCCATGCGCCCTCCATCTGGAACCTGCCTGACCTAAATCCGACCCGACGCGACGGATCAACTTGCGACGATCGTCCCGCGGCCGGTACCACTCAGAATGGCGCCGATCGAACCCGGTTCGGCGATCGAAAATACAATGATAGGCAGCGACGTCTCGCGAGCAAGCGCGAAAGCCGTCGCGTCCATGACCTTATAGCCGCCTTCGAGCGCCTGCGAGTGACTTAACCGTTCGAACCGTTTCGCGGACGGATCCTTCTTCGGATCGGAACTATAGACGCCATCCACGTTCGTCGCCTTGAGCACGGCTTGCGCGCCGATCTCGGCGGCGCGAAGCACCGCCGTCGTGTCGGTCGTGAAGTAAGGATTGCCGGTTCCACCCGCGAGCAGGACAATACGGTCCTCCGCGAGATACTTGTGTGCGGCGCGGCGGGTAAAAAGCTCACAGACCTCGGGCATGACAAACGAAGAGAGGGCGCGCGCCGACTGGCCGCGACGCTCGAGAGCAGCCTCAAGCGCGAGACAGTTCATGACGGTTGCAAGCATCCCCATCGTATCGCCGGTCGGGCGCGAAACGCCGCGGGACGAGACCTCGACGCCACGAAATATGTTTCCGCCGCCGACGACGACTGCGATTTCAGCTCCCAGCGCGCGGGCTGCGGCCAGATCGTCAGCGATTCGATCGATAGTGGGCTGATCGATGCCGAAAGGCTGCGAACCCGCCAGGTACTCTCCCGACAGTTTCACGACAACACGACGGTAGGCTGGCTGATCCATGATGCATTAGCTCCGTCGCGAGTCGGACTGTCCCGCCCCAGATCGGGGGTTACCCCTGCCCGGCCGCCGCAGCAACCTCGGCCGCAAAATCGGAATCGGCTTTCTCAATTCCCTCCCCGAGAGCATAGCGCGCAAAGCCGGTGACCTTCACGGGCGCCCCAACCTTGCCCTCGGCTTCCTTCAGCGCCTGGCCGACGCTTTTCTTATCGTCGAAGATAAACGGCTGTTCCAGCAGCGTCTGCTCCTTGAAGAAAGTCTTCAGGCCGGACTCGGTGATCTTCTCGATCATCGCTTCCGGCTTGCCCTGCTGCCGGAACTTGTCGGCCAGGACATCCTTCTCGCGCTTGACGACGTCCGGGTCGACTCCCGAGGGATCGATGGCCACCGGATTCGCGGACGCGACGTGCATCGCAATCTGGCGGCCAAGCGCTGCGAGTTCGTCGGCATTGCCGGCGGACTCAAGCGCGACGATCACCCCCATCTTGCCTGCACCATCAATCACCGCATTGTGGACGTAACCTGCGACGACGCCCTTGGCTACTTCCAGCGAATTCGCGCGACGCAACGTCATGTTCTCGCCGATGGTAGCGATTGCATCCGAGATCGCCGTCTCCACGGTGGCGCTGCCGACCTCGGCGGCCTTGATCACCTCGACATCGGCGCCGACACTGAGGGCGACCTGCGCCACCATTTTGACCAGTCCCTGAAACTGCTCATTGCGCGCAACAAAGTCGGTTTCCGAATTGACTTCAACGACGACGCCCTTGTTGCCGCTAGTGACGAGGCCGATCAGACCCTCGGCTGCAACGCGCCCCGCTTTCTTGGCCGCCTTGGAAAGCCCTTTCTTGCGCAGCCAGTCAATCGCAGCCTGCATGTCACCGTTGTTTTCGGTCAGCGCCTGCTTGCAATCCATCATGCCGACGCCAGTGGTTTCGCGCAGCTCCTTGACCATCGCCGCGGTGATTGTCGCCATTGCTGTATGTCCTTTGCCTGTCGGGAGATTGCGGTACGGCTTACTGCCCTCGCCACCTCTACTCAGGGATCAAGTCAGAAAATCCGATGTGAAGCGGCCGATCGCAACGCCGGCCGCATCTCACGTTATTCGGCCTCGGCGGTCATCGCCTTGGCCTGAGCGACCCAGCCGTCGGCCCGGCTTGGAAGGCCAACTTCTTCGCCAATCCTGTGCGCGGTATCGTGATCGAGTTCGGCAAGCTGCCAATAATGAAAGATGCCAAGATCGTTGAACTTTTTCTCGATCGCTCCTGAGACGCCGGTGAGCTTTTTGAGGTCATCAGCGACGCCTCGCGGACCAGCGAGCCCCTGGAAGCCCGCGGGCTGCGCGGCAGCCGGAAGCTCCTCCTGCACCGGCTCAACCGACGCGCCGACGTCGATGCCGGAATCGCCCTGAGCCCGCGAAATGCCGTCGATCGCCGCACGGGCGATGAGGTCGCAATACAGACTGATGGCGCGGCCCGCATCGTCGTTACCGGGCACGATATAGGTGATGCCTTTCGGATCGCAGTTGGTGTCCACGATCGCCGCGACCGGAATGTTCAGCCGCTGGGCTTCCTGGATCGCAATGTCTTCTTTGTTTGTATCGATCACAAAGATCAAATCGGGGAGACCGCCCATATCCTTGATGCCGCCGAGCGAGCGGTCGAGCTTGTCGCGCTCGCGCTGCAGCGTCAGGCGTTCCTTCTTGGTGTAGGCATTGGCATCGCCGGAACTGAGCACCTCGTCGAGATGACGCAACCGCTTGATCGAACCGGAGATCGTTTTCCAGTTGGTCAGCGTCCCACCTAACCAGCGTGAATTGACAAAATACTGCGCCGAGCGCTTCGCCGCGTCGGCGACGCCGTCCTGGGCCTGCCGTTTGGTGCCGACGAACAGGATGCGACCGCCCTTGGCGACGGTATCGCTGACGGCCTGCAACGCGCGGTGCATCAACGGCACGGTCTGCGCCAGGTCGATGATATGGATATTGTTGCGAGCCCCGAAAATGTACTCGGCCATCTTCGGATTCCAGCGATGCGATTGGTGGCCGAAATGAACGCCAGCCTCAAGCAGCTGACGCATGGTGAATTCAGGTAGCGCCATGGTTCGACTCTCCGGTTGGTTCCTCCGGAAACGTGTGAGCAGACCGAACCGTCAAACCAAAAGGAATACGGTCCGGCAGCCACCGGACGGCTTTTCAGGCCATGTTTCCGTGTGAGATGCCGGCCTGTATAGCGAGGGTACCCGCTATACGCAAGGCAATCCGCCCGCCGGCCGCGCCGCCCAGGCCGGTCAGATGGCCTGAACGTCCACGACCCCCGAAACCGCCTTGATCGCGCCGGCGATCTGAGGTGAAACCCGAAACCGGCCCGGAAGTTTTATTTCGACCTCCGTTTCAAGATCCAGCAGCATCACCACCGAGACGTCGCCGTCTCCGGCTTGCCTTGCAGCGACTCCGGCGCCCCCGGCCGGATCCCCGTTTTCGTTTGCCTGGAGACGCCTTTCGATCGACTCGAGCGGCTTTGAATCACGAAGGAAAATCCGCAGCCCCTTCTGTGTCTTGGCGGCGGCATCGTCGAGTGGCTCGGCACGGGACACCCGCGCCCGCACATCCTCGCCCTGCAACTCCGCGTCGAGCTGCAACAGCACCGCTGCTCCCGGCTCAAGGACGTCCCGAAATTGCGCCAGACCTTCCGAGAACAGCACCGCTTCAAAGTGGCCGGTCGGATCGGACAGGCCGATGATGCCCATCTTATTACCGGTCTTGGTTCGCCGCTCCGTCCGCGAAACCACTGTCGCCGCCACCTTGCCGGCGGTCGCACCAGCCTTCACCGCGCGGGAAAACTCGACCCAGGACTGGACGCGCAGCCGTTTCAGCGCTGTCACATAGTCGTCGAGCGGATGTCCCGAGAGGAAAAATCCGACCGCCTCATACTCGCGCCTCAGGCGATCGGCAGGCAACCAGGGTTCGACCCGAGGCAGCAGGATGTCGGGCGCGTCCGCCATGCCGCCGAACATATCATTCTGACCAAGCGTCATTGCCTCGTGACTACGCTGGCACGCGGCAAGAATCGCCTCGGCGCCCGCGAACACGCGAGCACGGTTTGGCTCGAGCGCATCGAACGCTCCGGCGGCTGCAAGGCTTTCGATCACGCGCTTGTTGATGGCGCGCGGCGGCACCCTGGCGGCGAAATCGGCCAGCGAGGTGAACAAGCCGTTCTTCCGCGCCTCGACGATCAGCTCGACCGCGTGCGAACCAACCCCTTTCAACGCGGCCAGCGCATAACAGATGACGCCTTCGCTCACCTCGAAGGTCGCGCCAGAGCGGTTGACCGATGGCGCTTCGACCTTGATGCCCAGGCGCTGGGCTTCCGCGCGAAATTCCGAAAGTTTGTCGGTATTGCTCATATCGAGCGTCATTGACGCCGCGAGAAACTCGACGGGGTAATGCGCTTTCATATACGCCGTCTGGTAGGAGACGAGCGCATAGGCCGCCGCATGGCTTTTGTTGAAGCCGTAATCAGCAAACTTCGCCAGCAGTTCAAAGATCGTTTCCGCCTGGCCTTGGGGAACGCCGCTTTTTACCGAGCCGGCAACAAAAATCGCTCGCTGCTTTTCCATTTCCGCGCGGATCTTCTTGCCCATCGCCCGCCGCAACAGGTCGGCGTCTCC
Organism: Nitrobacter sp. Nb-311A; assembly: GCF_000152905.1. Taxonomy (GTDB): domain Bacteria; phylum Pseudomonadota; class Alphaproteobacteria; order Rhizobiales; family Xanthobacteraceae; genus Nitrobacter. Next base: position 169,945 of record NZ_CH672420.1, on the reverse strand, counting down.
GAGCGAGTAGCCGGCCATGACCTGGGCGATCTGCATCACCTGTTCCTGATAGATGATGACGCCGAAAGTTTCCTTCAGGATCGGCTCGAGCATCGGATGAAGATATTCCGATTCCTCCTCACCGTGCTTGCGCGCGCAATAGGTCGGAATGTTCGCCATCGGTCCCGGCCGATACAGCGCGACCAGCGCGATGATGTCCTCGAAGCGGTCCGGGCGCATGTCCACCAGCGCCCGCCGCATGCCCTGGCTTTCAACCTGAAACACGCCGACCACATCGCCTTGGGTCAGCATCTGGTAGCTGGCCGCATCGTCGAGCGGCAGCGTGGCGAGATCGACGTGGATATTGCGCTGCTTCAGCAACTTCACCGCAACGTCCAGAACCGTTAGCGTCTTCAGGCCGAGAAAGTCGAACTTCACGAGGCCGGCCGGCTCCACCCACTTCATGTTGAACTGGGTTACCGGCATGTCGGACTTCGGATCGCGATACAGCGGCACGAGTTCGCTCAAGGGGCGGTCACCGATCACGATGCCCGCCGCATGAGTCGAGGCGTGACGTGTCAGCCCCTCGAGGCGCTGGGCGATATCGAACGCGCGCGCCACCACCGGATCCTCATCACGAAATGCCTGAAGCTTCGGCTCTCCTTCGATCGCCTGCTTCAGCGAGACAGGAGCCGCGGGGTTTTGCGGCACCAGCTTGGTCAGCTTATCCACCTGACCGTAAGGCATCTGCAAGACGCGGCCGACGTCACGCAGCACTCCGCGCGCCTGCAGCGTGCCGAAGGTGATGATCTGCGCAACCTGATCGCGACCGTAGCGCTTCTGCACGTAGTCGATGACTTCCCCGCGCCGTTCCTGACAGAAATCGATATCGAAGTCCGGCATCGATACGCGTTCGGGATTGAGGAAGCGCTCGAAAAGCAGGCCGAACCGGATCGGGTCGAGATCGGTGATGGTGAGCGCATAAGCCACCAATGAGCCGGCGCCGGAACCGCGGCCCGGTCCGACGGGAATTCCCTTGGACTTGGCGTATTTGATGAAGTCCGCGACGATCAAGAAGTAGCCCGCATAGTTCATGCGCGTGATGACGTCGAGCTCAAAACCGAGGCGCTTTCCGTAGTCTTCTTCCGTCATCCCCGTCGAGACGCCATGCACCGCCAGCCGCTTCGCAAGCCCCTCCTCCGCCTGCCGCCGCAATTCGGCGGCTTCATCGTTTTTCCCATCCGCCGCGCCGGCGTCCGAGGCCACCGTAAAGCGCGGAAGGATCGGCTTGCGTGTCCTGGGCCGGAACGCGCAGCGTTCCGCGATTTCAATCGTGGACGCCAACGCTTCCGGGATATCGGCAAACAGGACAGCCATCTCCGCGCGGGTTTTGAAGCGATGATCGGGAGTCAATTGCTCGCGCTCTGTCTCCGCAACCAGGCGACCGCCGGCGATACACAGCAAGGCGTCGTGAGCTTCATAATCATCGGAGGTGGCAAAATACGGCTCGTTGGTCGCAACCAGCGGAAGACCCTTCGCATAAGCAAGATCGATCAACGCCCCTTCGACCCGCCGCTCCTTGTCAAGGCCATGACGCTGCAACTCCACATAGAGCCGGTCGCCGAAAATCATAGCGAGTTGATCGCAGCGGGCGGTCGCAAGCGCTGAATGATCGGCGTTGAACGCCATCGCCACAGGACCATCGGGCCCGCCGGTCAAGGCGATCAAACCTTCGTTCTCATCCCGAAGCCACTCCCAACTGACGTGCGGGCTGCAATGCTCCGGCGTTTCAAGGAACGCCCGGGAGTTCAATCGCATCAAGTTACGATAGCCAGCTTCCCGCGTCGCCAACAAGACGACTCGGGCGAGCGGAATCGCGTTCCGGGCATTGGCATCCTGATCTCCGAAATCCACCGCCAGTTCACAGCCGACGATCGGCTGGATGCCATAGCCCGCGACTTTATCGGAGAACTCCAGTGCGCCGAACATATTGTCGGTGTCGGTGAGCGCCAATGCGGGTTGGTGATCCGCCCTGGCCAGTTCCGCCAGCTTCTGGATCTTGATCGAGCCCTTCAATAACGAATAGGCCGAGTGGACATGCAGGTGAACGAAACCTGCGTGAGCCGCGACGGTCTTCTGAGTCATGGTTTCAGGCAATCATCGGCCAGCGTCGGCAAAGGCCGACTCGCAAAAAAGGAATGGTGAGGACTTGCGCGGGGCGAGTCCACGCAAATTCCCCTCACCTACGCGGCTGTTCTCGTTTTCCCCAGTCGCCCGATCGCCCGTTCACGAAAGCTGTGGAATAAGCTGCGCCCAGACAGCGACCATTCCGACAAACAGCACAATCGATGCCAGCGCCGTCGCCTCCTCGACAAACATTCTCAACATGATTCGGCCTCCTCGATTAGAACATAATAGGAACATTGTTTCTGATTTGTTCTTGGAGTCAAGGCCGGGTAGTGGGTCAGTTTGAAAAATGACCCCGAAAGAAACGTCTTGGTTAATTCAAGGAAGCGTTGGGGCCGATCGTCTTGCCCGGACGAAATGGGCCACTCATTGCCAACGTGTAGGCAAGTTGGTCAGCGTCAAAGTTGCCTTTATCTAGGCCGATGTACTGCAGGAAAGGAACGGGCCACCCACTTGGATGCGCCCACCATTCACCCTTTTCGTCGCGGACATCCGTCCGGCGTTTGAACCCAGCGGCCTTTAGTTGTGCTCTAGCTTGTTGAACGGGCACTAGCACGTTGGTGGGTTAACTCCGCTACAACATATGCTGGCGGTATTTCGGGTAGCTCTTCCGAATCACTCACCAATTCAGACGCGTCATGTATCAAGCGCAACTCAACTACGCGACCAATATTTACTTCTAAAAATTTTTTCAGAAAGCCGATCACATCTTCCCATCGGCCAGTTCGGAGAACAGCGCTGAAAGGTCCTAGATTTGGGCTTGTAACAAACAAGCTTCCGTCAGACCTACGCTTTCCAACCAACTCAATTTTATATTCTTTTCGAATGGGCTTTTTCGTTCGGGAAACTTTTTTCCGACGAGCCACGACGGACATAAAACCCTCCAGAGTAATCCCCGCGTCTAGGGGCCGTCTCAAAATTACCTGATTCTTTGCAAGTTGACGTGCCTTTAGGGCAACAGGAGGGCGTTAAACCACTTTAAGCAAGGCTTCACAAGGGGGCTTAGGCTCGCACCGGCCTCTCTAAGAGCCACGCTCTAGACTTATCCCTAATCCACTCTAACGCGTCAGCTTCTTTATCAAATCCGAAAATCGTATCGACTTCCCCGCCGCGCCAAAGCACGCTGACGGAATGGCCCTTCCCGATTGCATACCGCCGGACCACGAACTGATATTCTGGCTTGAAGTTCGCCAGCTCCCATTGCTCTAGCACGGCGACCAAATCTTCCATCTCCCAAAGCTTGTCAGTTACGCCAGCGGCCATTGCGGGCGTGACCTTGAGCGTCTGATGGATGCGGACGAAGTTGTAATACATCGTATGGAGCGCAATTGCTGCGGCGTGGTTCTCCACCTTCTTCGAGAACGCATTGGTGAGCCGGGTAAACCGGCGCATATGCATCCGCATCGTGAGGTTGCTGCGCTCAACGTATGATGTGCTGATATGCTTCTGATCGGGGCTGCCAATCTTCGGCTTCTTTTCCGCACCGATGCACTTGGCGGGGCTATATCGGACCTCAGCCTGTGGGTCCGCGCCGTACAGCTTCACCAGCATCGCATAGTCAACATCGTCACCGAATACAGCGTCAACGGCGGTCAGATAGGGCCTATGGCCATCACTGGTGAGCTGGACGCGATTGCTTAATCTGCTCCGTAAGTCCGCAGTGAAGGCCAGAGCAGCGTCCATATCGCGAGCACCGAGCAGCCAGCTAACGATCAGCTTTGAGTCGGCATCAATCGCTGTCCACGTCCAAACATCGCCTGCGGTCGCCGGAGCGGCTTTGGCGTCCTTCACGTTGGCGTTCTTGGCGTAAACGAACGACCAGATTTCATCCATCTGGACACGCTTACAGGACAGGTTGCGAAGCGCCTTGTCCTGGTAGGCAGCGCAGGCATGACCGGCTTCGACCAGCAACTTCGCGACGGTGTTTTTGCTGCATCCGGTCAGCCGCGTCACGGCGCGGATAGATTGCCCCTCACAAAGGAGGTGAAGGATTTGGGCGCGGGTCTTTCGGTCCAGCCTGTTCATAGGCCGGATCATAATGACCCTTATGCTTAACTGTCAAGCATTATGGGATATTTTGGAGTGTGCCTTATTTTTTATAGCCGGTCTATCTAGCGCCTTATCGATTGCTTCACGCGTCTGTTTAATTACCTCTTGAAGCCCCTCCGGCACCTTCTCCTTTCCTAGCTGGCGTCTTTCTTCCCTTTCGAGAGCTTCCAGCGCTCGATTTTGCATGATGTGCATTGTTGTCCTCCTGACAAACTGCCTGTCCAACGCGGTGCAGATACCTTGGGTTCAATTCTGACGGGAAATAGTGCTTTCGCTTTACCCAAACGAACCCCTCAGCTTCTGATATCACCGCCACATCAATAGGCCCTCCTACTGTATCCATTCCCCGAGACACGCGTTTTTTGATCGACGTTAAATTTACTAATGCCTCGGCCATTTTTGCCAATTCTGGCTTTGGCATGAACTCAATTAGACTCTCAATTTCAGACCGAGATTTCTTTTTGATTTCCTCGAAGGCCCCGGTTTTCAGTCCGGATATGTAAGCCTCCTCAGCATCCTGTACTGCTTCTTCGAAGCCTTTTTTATCATCATCGTCTTCGAAAGAAATGTGACCTATGATCGCTTCTCGCACTTTTGTTATTGTGCTTTGTGAGAATTGGGTCAGGTATCGTTCGATCTGGTCGTCTAAGCCGTACAAGAAGCGATCGACCATGTCCCGCTGAGCGAAGGGTATGATCGCCGCTCGCGGCCCGTCTCTATCGATATCCGTCTCGTTTCGGACAACGTACTTCAATCGATCCCCTACCATTCCATCTATCTCGAAAGACAGAAGCGTTGGGAAGAGCTCTTTCTTGCCGAATCCCGCTATCACGATTCCCGTGTAGCCGCCCGATAGCAAATCTTTCCGCAATGCAAGTTTTAGAATTGCAAGTATCCGCGCCTTTTGCGCTTCGTTTCCTGGGGAATGATTCGCGACTAGGCTAACAAGCTCCTGTTCGATGTGCTCGGAAATAACAACCGGCCCTTCTCCAATGAACTCCGCGTCTTTTCTTCGCTTATATATTCTATCCCAGACATCTATTGCCGTATCCAACATGTCGTTCGTAGTAGCGGCCCAATCAATTTCTTCCTGAGGCTTGTGGTCCATTAGCCTCTTCTGCAAATCTGCCTGGAAGCGTTTGAAAATCTGATCGATGATGGGCATGGCCAACCGCCTGATCCCATCATCTTTCACCCTGTCAGGGGAACTGACGCCAAAATCGTTGAGGTGACGCAAAAACTGGAAGGCAGCTTCTTTGACGCTATCGAAACGGCCACATTCATTTCGAAAGCGCTTAATCAACGACTGCAGCGGGGCCTCAGCAAAACTGAGACCATTATAAACCATGATCCCGATTGGGTCATGACGACATAATTCGAAAAGCTTGTCGGCTGAATCGTAAGTTTTGTCTTCTTGGTCGCTGGTCCCAATTGTAACTGCGCTATCAGCGGCTAACGCTATAGCCGACTTATTCAGGATCGCTATTTCCGCCGTCATCTTTACGCCACCTCGCAGCGGCGGCTTCACGGGCGATCTCTCTACGCCTTTCGTCGCTGAGTTTGTCAGCGCGGGCGCGGCCGCCTTTGAGCCCCCTAATTCTGCCCAACTGTGAGGCTGGCGAAGGTTCCGAGTCAACCTCAGGTGGCAGGCTGCCTGTGGCGATATCCACGATAGCTTTCGCCAGCTGATTTGGATCGCGGGGGCGCTTTGGATGAGATGACGACATGCCCCGAATATGGCCCTGAATCACTCCGATTCCTAGGCACTATGGCTGCCACAATCAAACTGACCCACTACCCAAGGCCGCAATAGTAGGTCATTCTGAAAAACGACCCCTTAGGTTAATTCATGACAAGAGGCGCTTTAATCGCTCACGCCACGGCAATCGGGGATTGGATCACTTGCGCGGCCGCTTGGTCAACTTGTATGACCACCAGGCCGTCGCGTGGTTCCAGCTCTTGATGGGCAGTTTGCAGACGTTACAATCCGCCTGACCCGTGTCCTTGAACGGACTGGTGTAGACCGTCACGCTGTAGACAGCGCCGCAACCAGGACAGGTATATTCACCGCCGTCGCGGGCTCGCACGCCAGGTTTGAGTTTTTGAGCCATAGCGGCCCGATACCGCCCCTTGATGCATTTCGCAAGTCGTTTCCGAACGGGACAAGCCCGCTAGCACTGCCGGGATTCCCAAGTCTTTCTGGAAGTGAGCTTGCTCAATCCGGGCGCAGCGCGGCGGCCATTTCCTGGATAATCGCCTGCGCGGCGGCTTTTGGATTGTCCGCGGCGTAGATGGGCCTGCCCAACACCAGATAATCAGCTCCCGCGCGCACGGCCTCAAACGGCGTGGCCACCCGCTTCTGATCATGCCTGGCGCCGCCACTCGGGCGGATGCCGGGCGACACGATCATCAGCTTGTTGCTAGTCTGCTTGCGAAGCTCGGCGACTTCCAGGGCCGATGCGACGACGCCATCAACTCCAACCTCAAGCGCCCTCTTCGCCCGTGCAACGACGAGATCTTCTACGCCGCATTCGAAGCCCATTTCCTTGATGTCCTCGGCGTCCATGCTTGTGAGCACGGTGACGCCGAGAATCTTCATGTCGGAGTTGCCGCGACCGGCGACGGCAGCTTTCATGATGCTCGCAACGCCATGCACGGTTAGGAAAGTGATCTTCAACTCCGCTGCCTGGGCGACCGCGCGCTGAACGGTCTCTGCGATGTCATAATACTTGTAATCCAGAAAAACCCGCTTACCCTCCGCGATGAGTTCCCTGGCAAATTCGTTTCCGCCGACGAGTTGCAACCCTAAACCGACCTTGTAAAAAGAGACTTCGTCGTCCAGGTCCCGAACGAGCTTCCTTGCATCTTCGATGTTCCAGTAGTCGAGAGCGACAATCAGCTTCTCGCGGGCGAGATCGAGATAGTTTGAGCCACTCATGCGCAGGCTACCTCAATGCTTTGTCACAAGGATCGGGAAAGAGTTCGAGAATCGGTAGCCTGACACCAAACTTTTGAGTTCGCGTTTAACTAAATGGAACTACTTCAGGCGAGGATATATATCAATATGCGGGCGGGTCATCCGCCCAACCTGCACGCTTTGCGACTGGATACGCGGCCAAAAAAGCTAAGTGCTTACCATAGTTCATTCATTCGGGATTGATTTGATGCGCGGAACCTTCATCGCTCTGGCTCTGATTTTCTCGTGCGCAACGGCTCACGCCCAGAACTGGGACAGCCGTTATCCGGTCTGCCAGATGCTTTACTCGCCGGTCACGTTGAGCGACTGCCGCTATGAAACGATGGAGCAATGCAGGGCGGCAACAAGTGGCCTGTACGCCCAATGCATGGAAAATCCTTATTTCGCCCGCACGCAGGATTATCGAAGGCGGCCTCGACGACAGCACCACCACTATTGATGCCAGTCTGGTTTCGTCGGAGCATATTCCCCGTCAGTCCAGTTCGACGACGTGCCCATTCTCCAGCGATACCCGCCGGTCCATCCGATCTGCGAGTTCCAGGTTGTGCGTCGCGATCAGCATTGCCACCCGAGTCGCTTTCACGAGCTGCATCAGCGCATTGAACACATGATCCGCTGTTTGGGGATCGAGGTTGCCGGTCGGTTCATCGGCGAACAATACGCGCGGCGCGTTGGCGACGGCTCGCGCGATTGCAACCCGTTGCTGTTCTCCGCCGGACAACTCCGCCGGACGATGGGTGACCCGGTCCTCAAGGCCGAGATAAGCGAGAATTTCGCGCGCACGCTTGACCGTCTCCGCGCGCTTGAGGCCTCGGATCATCTGCGGCAGCATGACATTTTCGAGCGCGGTGAATTCCGGAAGAAGACGGTGCGACTGATAAACGAACCCGATATCGGTGCGCCTTATCTGCGTACGCTCGACGTCGGAAAGGCCGGACGTCGCGGTTCCTCCGATATAGACCTCCCCTGCATCAGGACTCTCGAGCAGCCCGGCAATATGCAGCAGGGTTGACTTACCCGATCCCGAAGGCGCCACCAGCGCGACGGACTGGCCCGCCCACAAAGCCAGCTTTGTGCTGTCCAGAATGGTCAGTCGCGTTTCACCCTGCGTATATTGACGCTTGATGTCATGAAGATAGACAATCGGTATTTCCTTCGTCCCTTGCTCCATGTCCGGCTCACTCGTACCGGAGGGCTTCGACGGGATCGAGCCGCGCCGCGCGCCATGACGGATAAAGAGTCGCGAGAAACGACAGCGTCAGCGCCATGATCACCACGGCGCTGGTCTCCCGAACATCGATTTCGGCCGGTAGTTTGGACAAGAAATAAAGCTCAGGTGAAAACAACTCGGTGCTGGTAAGCCACGAGAGAAACTCGCGGATCGACTCGATATTGAGACAAATCACGAGCCCCACGACAAAACCGGTGAGCGTGCCGACCACGCCGATCGCGGCTCCGGTAATCAGGAAAATGCGCATGATAGCACCCTGCGAAGCGCCCATGGTGCGCAGGATGGCGATATCGCTTCCCTTGTCCTTGACCAGCATGATGAGCCCTGAAACGATATTCAGCGCCGCGACGAGGACAATCAGCGTCAGGATCAGAAACATCACATTGCGTTCGACCTGGAGCGCATTGAAAAACGTCGAATTCCGCTGCCGCCAGTCGACGAGAAACACCGGCCGGCCAGCGGATTCCGTCACCGACTTACGGAAATCATCAATCTTGTCCGGATTGTCCGTGTAGACTTCGATCGCGGTGACATCGTTGGCGCGATTGAAATAGGCTTGCGCTTCCGCCAGCGGCATGAACACGAAGGTGGAATCGTATTCGGACATCCCGATCTCGAACACCGCTGCTATCTTGTACGGCTTGATGCGCGGCGTGGTGCCCATCGGGGTTACAGCGCCGCGCGGCGCCACCAGCGTCACGCTGTCGCCTGCGTGCAGCGAGAGTTGATCGGCAAGACGCCGGCCGATAGCCACGCCCTGCCCGTCGTCGAACCCCTCCAGCGTACCCTGTTTGATATTCTTAGCGATGGAGGTGAGATTGTTGAGGTCATTAGCCCTGATGCCCCGGACGAAAACGCCGGCGGCATTATAGGGCGAAGACGCGAGCGCCTGACCGTCGACGACAGGCGCGGCAAGCCGTATCCCCTGCACCTGACTGACACGGTCCGCGACATCCTTCCAGTCGGTGAGCGGGGACTCCAAGGGCTGAACCAGAAGATGCCCGTTCAGGCCAAGTATCTTGCTGAGCAGTTCCGTACGAAAGCCATTCATGACGGCCATCACGATAATCAGCGTAGCCACGCCGAGCATGATCCCGAGGAACGAGAAGCCGGCTATGACGGAGATGAACCCTTCCTTCCGCCGCGCCCGCAGATAGCGCCCGGACAGCATCCACTCAAAGGCGGCAAACGGCTTGGTCCGGAGCGGCTCGTTCATGGTCTCATCCATCGTTCGATAATCCCATGATTCGGACCAATTGTGGCCGGAATGGCATTGAGAAAAGCACGCGGTGGATAATCGCTGGTGTCCCGATTCCGAAGTTCGCATACTCTTGCCGCAACCTTTGATGCGAACTTCGGAATCAACGGGACACTAGCAACTTTATGATTCTAGTGTGGTTTAGGTTCAGAAGTTCGCTTGAC
>NZ_CH672420.1:84069-159811 GCF_000152905.1 Nitrobacter sp. Nb-311A | reverse complement strand
CCCGCACCATCGACCGGCGCGGCGGCACGGTCCTTCATTCGAGCCGCACCAATCCCTCCAAAATGAAAAAGTTGCCCGACCATCTCGTCGGCCCGGATCGTCCATTGACCAAGCATACCAACGGCGACACCGAAACCTGGGACTTGACCGACCAAGTGCTCGCGAACTTGTCCGGATTAGGCATCGAGCACCTGATTGCCATTGGCGGTGACGACACGCTCAGTTATGCGGCCAGGCTCAACGAACGCGGCGTCAAGGTCATCACCATCCCAAAGACGATGGACAACGACGTCCGCAACACCGAGTATTGCATAGGCTTCTCGACCGCCCTGGCCGGGATCGTTCTCCGGATCTGGTCTCCGGAAACGATAACCCGCCTCTTTGTCGTCTTCTTAGTTTTGGTGAGGCCATGTCCAACGCACAGGAGAACCAACCAACACACGCGAAACAGCCGCGGCGCTTCGTGGACGAACTGATGCCTCTTACCCGGAGCGGTCTGAGGCTTCTGAGACTAACGGATGATCGTCGCTCCCATAGGAATAGCATAGGAATCAGCTCCCATTTCATGCGAGCGAACGCGAAAGCTCTTCATCCGTACGCGATCATTGCGTCCTGCCGAAAGATAAGACGCCGCTTTACGCGACCGATCCCACCTCTCGCGTGCATTGACCTTCCAATCGGGGAAATGCACCGATGACATCACAGCCGCCATATTCGCAAACACCTCAGACATCCGGCCCCACCGCGCGTCGTCGATGCGGTCTCGGAGTCTTGATCAGCGGCTGCAGCGCGCTCTTCGGCGTAGGATTCGCGTATGCCGACCCTCTTTCCACGCCCAGCTTTTCTGGCCCGCTTGTACCAAATCCCGAACCCTTTTCGGTCGATGCCGGCCTGCTCGGCTCGGTTTTCATCGGCGGCCAACTGATCGGAATCGGCGCACTTCAAACTCATCCAACCCACGCCCAGGGCATCGGCAATGATGGCGGGTTCGTGGATGTGAGCAGCGCTCAGATCGAGTTGCAAACGATCCACGGTCCATTGCAATTTTACATTCAGGCGGGCGCGTATTCTTTGCCAGCTCTAGGCTGCTCCTATCTGCAAGCGACAAAAGCGACAGACCAGCTATTCGGTCCAGTTTCTGTTGCTTATGCCAAGGGCGTCATCACGCCCGAGCTGTCTGTTATGGCGGGCATCCTGCCAACTTTGGTGGGGGCTGAGTCGACCTTCACCTTCCAGAATGCCAACATCGAACGCGGACTGCTTTGGAATCAGGAATTGGCGCTCAGCCGCGGCGTCCAGATCAATTATACGCACGGCCCGCTCAGCGCCGCGGTGTCGCTGAACGACGGCTTTTATTCGGGCAAACTGAACTGGGTCTCGGGCGCGCTGACGTATGCGATCAATTCGTCACATTCGATCACCTTCGTGGGCGCGGGCAGCCTGTCGCGAAACGACAAATCCTCGGCAACAACGCCGCTACTCCAGAACAACAGTAGCATCTTCAACGTGATCTACTCATATAGCAGCGGCCCGCTAACTCTCATGCCGTACTTGCAATACAGCCACGTTAAGCGTGATGACCAACTCGGGATCGATCGCCCGGCCGGCACCTATGCGGGCGCCCTTCTCGTCAAATACGCCCTGAACAAGGAGTGGTCTCTCGGCGCCCGCGCCGAATATCTGAAGACGACGGGCGGAACGTGTGGCGCCGACCCGGACTGCACGCCGACGAATTTGCTCTACGGGACAAAGAGCGATGCCTGGTCGCTTACCATCACTCCGACTTACGAGAAGGGCATCTTCTTCGCGCGTGCGGAGCTGTCGTATATTCAAGTTGGCCATCTCGAAGCCGGCTACGGCTTCGGCCGCGATCTCAACCAACGCGATCAGGTTCGAGCGCTGGTGGAGACCGGCTTTCTCTTCTGACGGCATCGGGGGCGTCTATTCCTTGAGTAGCTCCTAGAGCCTTTCCGCTTCTGATAGAATCAGAAGCGGGCTCTATGATTTTGTTTTGTCGCGTTTTCTTCACGCGAACCGGTGTGCACTTCGCTCGAAAACGCTCTAACGTCGCAATCGAGAAATCCCACATCTTCTCATCCCGGGAGGAGAGACGGGGAATCACCGCCTGGCAGCGGGCAAGATCGGTGGGCGGACTTCGGGATTTTCCATTCGGCTTAGCACACGTTCGGAGCGCAAGCGGCGCCCGCGAGGGCTCTAGATTTTCCGGCTGTCATAGGCCCAGTGCAAGAGCGCCTGCCGTTGGCGCGGCCTGCACATGGGATTCCCCGGCTCGCAATGCTTCCTGACCTGAGAGACATGCCGCCGCATCGCCTTCCAGCGGCTGATCTGGCGCGCGTCCTCGTCCGGCATACGACGTCCGATGTAGTAGCGGCAATACCACTGGAACCAACCGCGCGGGTCGTCGGGATGAATCCAGCCTTTGCTTCGCCAGACCGAAAGCGTTTGACTCGCATCAACGCCGAAATAATTGAGCGAACAATCGCGGCCAGAGGGTGAAAGCTTGGCTTGAGCGAACCAGCTCGCCGGAAACTCATCCCGGCAATCAGTCAGATACTTGCCGCAAAACACGCCGAGCTCGAGCATCTGCCTCGGCGTCAGTTCGGGCCGGAATTCCGGATCGAAATTGCGGCCTGACGGCGCCGCCAATTGATAGCGGTAGCCGCTCTGCATCCTATCGTTGACGGTAATGACGCGACCCATTCGATTTAGCACAAGAATCGAAGCGTTGGGGGACGAGGCAACGAGCACGTCGGGTGCGAACAGACATGCCGCGACCTGATCCAGCGCCATGCCGTGGCGATAAAAATTAAAACGGGCTTCCGGCGCCGGACATCACACACGCCATGACCTCCTGCCAGTTCACGAAATCATAATGACGAGCTATCAACGGAACAACTCGGGAAGGTGATGACGCACCGTTCGATCGGCGTGACCCGACCGAGCTTCCATCGCATAACCCGCGATTGATAACGCCGGCACCCTACGCAGGAAAACATCGGCACCATAAATAAGACCGCAGCAATCCATGGTCCATCGCGGTTTGGCGGGCTAGAGATTTCAAACCGTGGTCTTCAGCGATAGCACAGGAGGTTTAGATGACAGGCAAAAATTCAGAGGTTGAAACTGAAGGTTCTGCAATCGCAGCGTTTACACTGTCTCAGTTCGCGTTCTGGGGGCTCATCGAAAGCGGCGTTATCTCAACCGAGAAGGCATCTGACATGCTGGAACAGGGAATAGCGGCGCTCTCCAAGGGAGATTTAGCCAACCGGAAAGCGGCGCAGATGTTGCAAACCATCCTCGACATGGTGCAGCGTAATCAAAGTTCAACAGTGAATTAACACATGCGCTTCTGGTCGAAAGCAGAAGCGACATTCTGGATTTCACTTTAACGCGTTGTCTTCACGCGAACCGGTGTCCATCCTCGGGTCAGGCCCGAGGGCGTGCTTCGCTGGAAAACGCTAAGACCCGGTGGTGAGTGGTCATGTCATCAAACATCGAACCGCTAGCCCGAGCGATGGCAGAACGAATCTGCCGGTCTCATGGGATGAGTGAATCGGAAATTCAGGGGTGGGTGGACCGCCATTGGGAGGTCGCAGCCGCTATGCTGGAGTCCGGCGCCATGGACGAAATGGGCGAGTGGCAACCCGGGAAGGACTGGCGACGCGGACTGGAAGCATACCGCGAGCGACAGGCCGCAAAGCAAAAGATCCGATAAAATCTGGCTTACGTCCTCTCGACTCCTCACCCAACAAAAGGGCATGATTAGGATCTGGGCGCCTTTTCCCTCCGTCCCATCCGAGGGTCTCCGATGGACGTATTGAACTACCCTGATCAACTGAGCATTGTCACGGTGAACGCCTCACGCCCCTTGATCCGGCCTGACGGTCGTTACGCGATTGAGCTGGCGACGACCGAACTTGGCTCCATCGCGTTCGAGGTAGATGAGCAAGCACTTTTCGCCTTGCGTCAGGCTATAGGTGAAATCGAGACGGAAATGAAACGGCGGCCCGGAAGAGCCTGATTCAACCGCCCGAGGCGGTTACCACCTTGTGAAGCATACGATTTTTCGATTCCCGCGCCTTCGCCTGACAGCTATCACGTCTCGCGGAATGTTTCGGCGTTCAGCGTTAGTTCCTGCTGCGAGATGCTGCTCGTATGGGTCGCCCTATTATGTTCGGCCTTCATCACGGCGGAGACCAGCGCGTTGAGGCCCAGCAACGTTGCGACGGCCAGAATGATTGCCAAGATAATCTTGATCTTAGCTTCGTTATTCATTTCGTTTTCTTCCTCTCATAACAACCGGGAACGCCGCAATGGAAACGGCGCGCGTGCCTCTAATGTACGGTAAGGTGGGGCTGATTTCAGGATCACTGTCGAACAGATAGGACCGCCGCAGCAAGTGCTCCAAGACACTATGCTGTTTTCCCACGTTTCGCGACGAATTTTATTACCTGACGCAAAATTGCCGAGGCTCAAGTTCCGCTCCCCGCCCGTTGAGGCGCGTCGTCGCCGTTCGACTTTGTGGCGTTTCTTTAACGGACAAGCAAGGTTTATCCCGAAAGACTTTCATGACAGGAGGGCCATGGAACGTGAGCGATATACGCGATCTCAAGAGCGCCGGACTGTACCGCTTTTCCCGAGCGTCCACCCGCTCGCTTGCGCAAACGTCATCCCGCCTTGCCCATTGGCCGCCGCCCTTCCGCAGTACAGCCGCAAAGCCGAAGATCGTCCGGCATGCGCCGGATGAGAAGCCGCAGCGGGCAAAACCGCGCGGCTGGCGCCTCACGCGGGCGATGTTTTCCGAATTCGAGGAAGAGTAAGTCGGCGGTTTTCCGCAGTCACCTTTTTGCCGGGGCTCCTTCTTCAACCGCGCTTCGGCTTTTTGGCGAGCAGCTTCATCTCGCGGAATCTCTTTGCCCAACCCTCGCGCAGGGTTTGCTGGCCACGGCCGACCGCAAGCGCGTCGTCCGGCACGTTTTTAGTGACGACCGAACCCGATCCCACGTAAGCGCCGGCTCCGATCCTGAGCGGCGCGACCAACGACGAATTGGAGCCGACGAACGCGCCCTCGCCGATCTCGGTGCGATGCTTGTTGAAGCCGTCATAGTTGCAGGTGATGGTGCCCGCACCGATGTTGGCGTTGGCCCCCACATGGGCGTCGCCGATATAGGTCAGGTGATTGACCTTGGCCCCGGCTTCGAGAACGGCAGCCTTGGTCTCGACGAAATTCCCGATCCGCGCGCCGTCGCCCACCGACGTTCCCGGCCGCAGACGGGCATAGGGACCGACCGAAGCATTCCTGCCGATTGACGCCTGCACCAGATGGGAGAATGCGTGAATGACCGCGCCGTCGGCGATGGTCACGCCCTGCCCAATGACCACGTGGGGCTCGATGGTCACGTCTTTGCCGAATGAGGTATCGGCGGAAAGAAAGACCGTCTCGGGAGCCACCATCGTCACTCCGGCTTCGAGCGCCGCCTTGCGCAACCGTATCTGCATGACTTGCTCGGCCTCGGCCAGTTGCGCCTTGGTGTTGATGCCGCGCACTTCGTCCTCGCTGGTTTCGATCACCGCCGCCGTCAGACCGAGCTCGCCGACGACGCCAACGGCGTCGGTGAGATAGTATTCGCCCTTGCTGTTGGCGTTGCCAATCTTTTCAATGATTTGTAGCGCCGTCCTGCCGTCGAAGGCCATGACGCCGGCGTTGCAAAGCGTGATGCGGCGTTCGTCGGGGTTGGCATCCGCATCCTCGCGGATCGCCGTAAGCCGGCCATCAGTCACGATCAGCCGGCCGTACCCAGCGGGATCGTCGGCATGAAAGCCAAGCACAGCCAGCGCCGCTCCGGCCTGTAACGGCGCTCGCATCCGCGTAAGCGTATCGGCCGAGATCAGCGGAGTGTCGCCGAACGCGATCAACAGATCATCGGCGCCATGGCTGATAGCCTTCTTCGCCGCGAGGACAGCGTGTGCCGTTCCCAGGCGCTCATCCTGGACGAACGCCATAACCTCGGGTCGCACCCGCCTCGCTTCATCGGCCACAGCCTCCTGGCCAGGACCAACGACAACCGCCAGCAACGTCCCCGGACCGCTCGGCGCGGCCGCCAGCACATGCGACAACAGCGTCCGCCCTCCGACCGAATGCAGCACCTTGGGTAGCGAGGAGCGCATCCGCGTTCCCTCACCCGCGGCCAGCACAATGGTCAGACAACTCCGGCCGCTCATTCGAGTCCTCATGGGATCGCCCACATCATTTTCCTTATGAGCTTCGCAACAGCTTCCGCCATGCGCTTCCGATCGAAGTGAGCATCATTGCAGGCTCCGCTTTTGATCCAGTCTTTAGCATCACGCGTGGGGGAACGAATCGGATTTGAGGGTCATTTCCGGCCACAATTAACACCAATGGATCTTCTAAATCTGCCCATGCGTTTTTAGCCGGAGGTCGGGTGTCCAAACACATCCGCGATAAGTATTCTAGCGTCGTTCCGATGTGGAAACTTCCAGTCGCAATTCTAAGGCCGTCTTAACCGGCGGTCGTTGCAGGCCCGGCCCGCTCTTCCCGACAGGCTTCTTGCCCGGGAAAAACATTGAGGACTCTCTCTCGTAGCGGGCTTTTCTGGATGGAACAACTTCCGATTGAGTGAATTGATCCGATGGAACGGGACACCCCAAACTCCCATTGTGGACCTTCTCGGCGGGTTTACCAGCCGGCCGCTAGAATGGCGTCCAATCGGGACACACTGAACTGGGGCAAAAGAACATTGCCGGCATCAACTCCAACCATAGCAAAACAGGATGCGCATCATGAACGAAGATGGTCCAATACTTCGGGAGCGGACTGACAACCTGTTCTTTTTCTTAGGTAGCTTTGGATTTTTGGCATTCCTCGTCGGGTCCGGAATTATTGTGGCGGCAGCTATTCTCTAAACTGAACCAGCCAGAGCGATATTACAGTCTATCATCCCCACGACACAGTCGATGGAATTCGGGGCGCGTCTGCGCCTGAGGGACGACTGTGTGGCGCGTGAATTTCGAGCGATGAGCGCTTGCCCGGCGATCGTTTCGGCGAGTGCAGACAATCAGGCGAGTGCAGACAATCAAATGAGAGTGACGATCAATGCGATCAAGCGACGTTTGAATCTTGTTCACCTAATTTGATCCATCGCTTTTCATTTGCCGTCGCGAATTGCCCGCAACGAATAGCCGCAAGGAAATAACGTCTTTGCGCCACCGCAAAACATTCATTCAAAAGGCATGTATTCTCGGCTCGTCGAAATCGAGAAAGGGAGATCGACATGCCAACTGAGACAATCATTGTCACCACGTTCGTTACCGTCGTCATAAGTATATTTGCGCTAACCATCGCTTGGGCCGAACGTCGGACCGAGGGCGGGCACAAATAAATCCCAGACAATGTTGCTCCAAATATTCAGGATCGCATAACGCGAGCGTAACGGCGATGGACCACGTTTCGCCGTTCCTCGCTGGCACGAAACCGATGCTTCTATCGGTCTGCGACCAGCTGATCAAATGTTGTCTCGATCAGAAGACACACCTCCCTCCCTCGGGCCGGTACTCTTGATCCTTCTCGTCCCGAGGGAAATGAGATTGCGGAAGAACAACAATTTCGGTTTGCCTTTGCGCGATCGCAAAGACAGGAAAACTCAGGGGATGCAGGATCCGCCAGGAAAATCGGCAGCTCGTCGAAAAGAGGCGGTGTCTCGGCTCGGCGGACGATGCCCCCCAAAGCTAGAGCAGTATGAACACGCCCCGGAAGGATATCCATAACTCCGATGTGCCGAAGCTCTGTAAGAGTTGTGAGGTACGGCACAAAGGTATGTGCGGCGCGCTCAACGCCAACGAATTGGTGAAATTCGCAAAACTCACGCGCGTCGTGAAGGTGTCCGCCGGCGACGTTCTCCTGCAGGAGCAGGGATCGATTAAGTCCTATGCCAACGTCATGCGCGGCGTGCTCAAGCTGACCAAGACTATGGCCGATGGTCGCCAACAAATCGTCGGACTTCAATTTGCACCTGATTTCGTCGGACGCCTTCATCAAGACGAGAGCCCTATCCGCGTGGAAGCCTGTTCGGATGTTGAGGTTTGCAGCATAACCAGGAGCGCCCTGCGGAAGATGCTCGAAGAAAATCCGGCCCTCGAAACGAAACTACTGCATCAAGCCCTTCGCGAGGTCGATCAGGGCCGCGAGTGGATGCTGGCGCTTGGACGAAAGACGGCGCACGAAAAGGTAGCCAGCTTTCTGATGATGATGGTTCGGCAGATCGATCCGTTTTCGGAAGGCAATGCCGCTACGGCTTTCGATCTTCCGCTTACGCGCGCCGAAATCGGCGATTTTCTCGGCCTGACGATTGGAACCGTTTCGCGCGAGCTTACGCGGCTGCGGCGAATCGGAGTGATTCGAATTTCTTCGCACCGGCATATCAACGTTCTGAATCTCGAAGCGCTTCGCCAATGCGCCGGCTAAACGGTTTCTCGCGCGAGTGCCCGTCCTCGGTAACAGCGGCGATTTTCATCCGCTCTAGCCGGACGCTCCCGGCCCTTTAAGGCTATCCGAAAAATCTCCGGCGAAGCCATGTGACGAGCCGTGGTCCTGGCGACAGTGTCTCACGCCGCTCCCTTGCGACCTTATTCATGATCGCATCATTTATCTGGCATAGAAACAACCAGAAATAACGAACGACCGACCGGGTCGGTTGCGGCTTCTTGTCGTGATGGGACGCGACGAATATGATCGTCTCAGAATTTTTGAGTGCGGAGCGGTATCCCAATGTACACTCACATTCTTATTTCCACCGACGGCTCCCAGCTAGCACAGAAGGGCGTCAACCAGGGCCTGTCGTTGGCCAAAGCACTTGGCAGCAAGGTTACGATCGTGACGGTGACGGAGCCGTTTCCAGTCCCCACCATCGGCGCAACCGGATGGGCCAAGGCCGGCCTGAACCTGGATCGATTTGATGATGGCAACAAGGAGCATGCAAAAGCTGTTCTTTCAGCAGCGAAAGCTGCAGCGGAAGAAATGGAATTGACGGTCGAGACGCTCCATGTGCCGAACGCCTTACCGGCTGGCGCCATCGTTGAGACGGCAAAAAAGCAGGGTTGCGACCTGATCGTCATGGCCTCCCATGGATATCGTGGGATCAAGAGAGTCCTTTTGGGCAGCCAGACCTCCGAGGTTATTGCTACTGCGCATATTCCGGTTCTTGTGATCCACTAATCCCGCAGCGATGATGAGGGGCTCGAACCGGGCCAAAGATTCAAAGCAACTTTCGTTTGCCCTCTGGTCCAGCTTTATTGCCGATACCACCGCATTGCGTGAACAGCCAAGCTGCGCAGCCAGTTGTTCGACTCCTCGGGTCAAGCCCGAGGACATGCTTCGCTCGAAACGCCATAATCGCGGCTGTCTGTTCTCATGGTTGGCGCCTCAAGCGTCGCCATCCCTAAGCCTTTTTGTCGAAAGTGAAAACCGCCCAACCTTTCTGAGATCGAGCGGATTTCCTGTTAACATCTCGCCATGATTCGGAGTGGGGGTCCGGCATCATCGTTATGGCGAAGAATCAGAATGGTTTAGCCGAGAGCGTGCAGCCCGATGAAAGCGGCGGCTGGGCGGGCGGCTTTCTTGCCGATGAGGACGGGTTCGACCGCCGCGCTTTATGGCGGCTTGGATCCTGGGGCGCCGGGTCCATCGGAGCCGTAATCATTGCTTTCCTGGCGTACAATTCCGGCGCCGGTCTGCGACCTCAACAAACCGCCGTCGCCGATCTGGCAAAGCAATCACCTCAGCTGGAGATTGCGAAAGCGGCCGAGAAGGAAATAAGACGCCTTTCTGTCGCCATCGACACATTGAACGGCGACCGCGATCGGCTGTTTGCCCGCGTCGCCGCGCTCGAGCAAGAGTTCGAATCCGTTACCGGCTCCATAAGCCAGAACGCGCGGACCCGCACCGAAGCGACCATGGCCGCCGCGCCGCCGACAATGGAGCCCGACCCGGCCAAAAAGCCGGACTCAGTGGTAAACGCATCAACAACCACAAATGCTTCTACAGAAGCGCCTCTCTCTGCAACGGTTGCTTTCACCATGGCGGACGCAGCCGCAGCGGTGAAACCATCGGTCGCCCCCTCCCCGGTTGATGATTCATCCAAGTCCGGAAACGTCCAACCAACACCCTCCACGCCGATCACGCCTGGAACCGGGGCATCCGCGGCAACCGCAACGCCGGTTACGCCTCAAGCCGCATCACAGCCCGCACCGGCCGCACATGATCCGCCCGCAACAATGCCTCGCGAAAGGGATAAAACGGCGGCCCTCGAGACCGCGGAATTGGAAGCCGAGAGAAACCTTCATCACCATAAGGAAGCGCAGAACGTCGCCGCGTCCACTCCTCCGATCGCAGATGCTCCACAGTCACCCCCTTTGCCCCCTAGCCCCGCCATTCCGGCGCCGCACACCGATTTCGGCGTCGATCTCGGAAGCGCCGGTTCGATCAAAGGTTTGCGAGCGCTTTGGCAAAACCTTCTGCAATCAGAAGCGAAAGAGTTGACTTCGCTGCACCCGATGATCGTGCTGAAGGAAACCAACAACGGAAGCGGCACGCAGATGCGTCTGGTCGCGGGGCCGCTGGCCGACGCGGCAGCCGCGGCAAAGATTTGCGCCGTACTATCCGAGAACGGCCGAACCTGCGGCACCGCCGTCTTCGAGGGTCAGCGGCTCCTGGCGAAGGGCGACAGCAAAGGCGGCGATGCTGCCATGACGAGAAAGCCGAAACCGACGCGCGTGTCACGGCATCGGCATAGCCGGAAATCAACCAGTGTCGAAGCACCGGCGCCGTCCTCGCCTCCGCCGCCGCCACAGCCATCGACGTTCGGTTCTATCTTTTCTCACTGATGCATCCCGCCGGGGGCCGGATTCCGGGTTGTCGGGTCCACAGAACCGGATCATATTCACGCGATGAAAAAGGATCCGTTCCGACTGACGCCCTATCAGGTGCAATGGTTGCTGATCGTGGGGTTTCTGAGCGTCGGCTACGCGCTCTATCTTCGTTATCTTGGGATCGAGTTGTCGACGGTATCATTGGCGTGCGACTCCGGCCTGCAAACCATGCTGTGCAGAGGGCGGAGCGTTGCGACCTATCTGTTTCGTCACCAGGTCTTCGGAATTGCGGCGCTGGTCGTCGCAGTCCTGCACGTGATCCGGCCGTCGATCGTGCTGTTGACCGTGGGACTGGCCGCCGCCGGCTTCGGAATCGTCCTCTACAATGTCGGCCTATCGGGCCTTGCGATGGGCCTGCTCATTCTGGGGTTTGCGCGGCCCGCGCCCGCCACAGCGTGATCCCGAGCATAGCGTACACCAGACAGGTCCATAGCGACTGCCAGTTTTTCGGACCTTCATTAAACCCGACATAGACCGCAGCAATCATCAGCAGACCGGCAAAAACCGATTCGGCGACGGGACGGACGCCGGCGAGCGGACGATTGAGCCACGCCAACGACCAGCACGGCACCACGGCCATTGACAACGCGGCGAAGGGAAAATCCCGGTACCGTGGATCAAAGACGAAGCCAAGCGCCGTCTCCACCGCGATCAAGGTGGTCACGAGCAGCGTAATTCCCAGCATCGCGGTCAGCACCGAGCCCGTGCGGCCCGGGCGCGGGCCTATCAATTCGACGAACGCTGGCAGCGCGCGTCCCGACATCAACGCATTCGCACCTAGTAACGGAGAGACGACCCCCATCGCCAGGAGCACACCCCAGCGCAGCGAGTTGCCAAGTCCGTAACCTTCGTGACACAGCTTGTCTGCGGCAACTCCGAGCAAAATTCCTGCCGACGTGGCTGAGGCCCCAACCGCGACCCAGGACATCCACCGCGGCTTCCAGGGTTTCCGCCGCAGCGTCAGCATGGCGACCACGAAGATAAGAGCGCATAAGATCATCCCGGCGCCCATCTGGATTTTCCAAAGCGGGAAATTGCGGACGGGTTCGCCGGCCGGATATTTCAGATCGCGACGGGTGGCCTCGATCAAGCCCCAGTTGCCGCCGACCGTCCCCTCAAGCTGGCGTTTCCAGGGCTGGTCGTAAGCCTCGATCAGGTTGACACGAAATTTTTCCCGCTTCGCCATGTCGAGAATTTCGGACACCACACGAGCCTGATTGGCCCGCGAAGGTAGCGCGCCCTCCCGCATCCGGCCGGCGCTCGGCCATCCGGTTTCGCCGATCAGGATTTCCTTGGCGGGAAAGGATGCCGCGACTTGCTTTCGAATGGCACCGACATGCGCGGCCGCGTTGCGCGCGCGAATCGGAAAATCCTCCCAATAGGGCAGAATGTGAATGGTGACGAAATCGACGGCGTCATAGACCTCGCGGTTTCGCAGCCAGTATTCCCAGACATCAGCATAGGTCACGGGCACCGTCACCTGCGACTTCACGAGCCGGATGTTGGCGGCGAGATCAGAGGCTGTCATTTCCCCGCGTAACAAAACCTCGTTACCGACGACGAGCGCGGTTATGACGTCGGGATATTCCTTCGCGAGCCGGACCGCGATGTTGATTTGAGCGAGATTCTTCAGCCTGTTACCGCCAAGCCAGATGCCCTGAATGACCTTAAGGCCAACCTTCTTGGCAAGAGCGGGCACCCGGTCGAGGCCGTTTTCGATCGAATAGGTCCTGACACAATTCGAGATCTTGGCCAATTGGGCAAGATCTTCAGCAATCTGCTCGGGCGCGATCTCGGTCGTGGCGACCAGCGGAGTCTGTTGCCCCCGGAACGGCGCGTAGGACACGCATTCCAGCTTCGCCGCCGGGTCGATCGGGGCCCGCGCAAGCCGGATCGGCTCGCCGAGCCACCACCACGCTGCCGCGATCAGTCCAAGCGAAATGATAAAAAGCGCCAGTGGCGTACGAAATGAAATCAGCTCTATCCTCCGCGAGAGCTGTCCGATTAGCTTGTCGGAGCCTTTCTGCCAAGAGCAGCAGCCTGACGACCACAATCATTCAGGTCACGTCTGCCCCCGCTGCGGTCAAGCCGCTCGTTTGCTGGACAAAATCCAAAATCTCCGTCATTTGGGGCCTGGAGAAACGAGTTTGGGTGACATTCGCGACCTGCTTTGGCCGCGCCTCCGGAAGCGAATGTTCAGAACCGGACTATCGGGGCGCCTCGCCGCATTGGGGACCAATTTGCCCGTCATTGCGGGCAGACGGTGCGGTGGGCAAGAGTCGGGGGACTTTCATGCGTCGAATGCAGTTTGGATTCGAGAAGGCGTTGTGGCGTAGCCTTGCCGTTTCCGGCTTCGCCTTGCTGTTCAGCATCGGCGGGGCGATCGCGCAAAGCGGCGATCTCCGAGCCCAGGATCAAAACAAGCCGGCCGCGGAGAACGGGACAAATGCGGCTGACGGCGCCAAAGACAGCCAGCGCAAAACCGACGAATTCGTCGAGGCCGCACGCGTCATCGATGGTCCGGCCGGAAATCCGGAATGCGTCTGGCTCGGCCGCCGCGTGGTTGTTCTGATGTGGCGCGATGATTTGGATACAGCCTTCCGCCATCTCGATCTCTACGATCGCTTCGGATGCCCGGGTGGTCATGTCCAGGCGGCATTCCGTTGCCTGGTCCGGTTCGGACCTATTGATCCCAAGGCGCCCGATGCATTGAGCGGCCGCGTTCATGCCTGCTGGATCAATCCGGATGCACAACCGTCCGAACCTGCCGCCGCGGCTGCCCCGCCGGCGGCCAGCCCCGCCCCTGCGCCCGCTGCTCCAGCGCCGAAGCCAGCTCCTGCTCCGGCAGCCCCGAAGAAAAAATAACTGCCGCCACGGCGGCAAACTGGATTATCGATTTTCGAGCCGCCGCGCGGGAACCGCCCTCAAAACGCCACGGCGTCATACCAGTTGTTAAATCATGTCGCAGAATTATGTCTGCTGATGTGTCGGTCGGACCCTAGGGGCAGGTCCGCATTCCTGGCAGGCACGCCCCTGATGGTTCAGTTGCGATGCGCGTTGTCGTCGCCGTTATGCTATTTGTGACCGCTGCACATGCGGCCCTCTGGGGACTTCTTCAGGACAGGCAGCCGGCGCCTGACTTCAAGGGCGTTCTGACCAGCGTGTCCTATGCGCCTTTCGAAGGCACCGCTCATCCGGACGTCGACAATATTCCCACTGTCGAGAAAATCCGGTCCGACATGAAAGCGCTGGCGCCCCTGACACGCGCGATCCGTCTGTATTCGTCGACCGGCGGTGTGGAGCTTGTGCCTCCCATTGCCAACGAGTTCGGCCTCAAGGTCATGGTCGGCGCGTGGATCGATAAGTTTGTCGAGCGCAACGAGCGCGAGATGCTCGCAGCCATCGATCTCGCCAAACACAATGGTAACGTCAATGGAATCGTCGTCGGCAACGAGACGATCTATCGCGGCGACCAAAAGGTTTCAGATCTCATCAAGCTCATTCAGCGCGTAAAGGGCTCTGTAAATGTACCCGTTACGACGGGCGAAATCTGGAATATCTGGCTAGAGCACCCTGAACTTGCATCGTCGGTCGACTTCATCGCCGCGCATATCCTTCCCTACTGGGAGGGCTTTTCGAGCAAGCAGGCCGTCGATCAGGCCCTCATCATCTATCAAACGCTGCGCGATGCCTTTCCCGGCAAGCGGATCGTGATCGCGGAGTTCGGCTGGCCGAGCGCCGGATATAATCTCCAGAACGCCGATCCTGGCCCGTTCGAGCAGGCGGTCACGCTTCGCAATTTTGTGACCAAAGCTCAGTCGGTCGGCATGGAATACAATATTGTCGAAGCGATCGACCAACCCTGGAAGTTTTTCGAAGGCGGCGTCGGCCCCTACTGGGGCATTCTCAACGCGGATCGCGAACCGAAATTTTCCTGGAGCGGCCCTGTCGTCAATCAAGCCTACTGGAAGCTGGCCGGCATCGCGCTTTTGATCGGTGTGCTGCTGTCCTTGCCCATTTTGCGACTCGTCCGTCCCACACCGATGCAGACCTTGCTGCTGTCGACAGCCGCCAATGGGGTCGGCGCCTGGGTTGCGACCGTCTTCGCCTACTGGACCACCCATTACTTCGTTTTCGGTTCGGCTCTCGCGCTAATCCTCGGGTTGGTTTTGCTTGTACCTCTGATCCTGATCGCGATGGCGCGTATCGAGGAGATCGCAGCTGTGGCGTTCGGTGAGCGCCCGCGGCGGTTGATTACCAGAGACGTCGCGGAGGCCGCCCACGCGGCCAGCGACGCGCCGCTGCCCAAGGTCTCGATTCACGTGCCCGCATATTTCGAGCCGCCCGAGATGCTGAAGCAGACGCTCGACGCAGTCTCGCGCCTCGACTACCCGAATTTCGAGTGCGTCGTCATCATCAACAACACTCCCGATCCCGCCTTCTGGCAACCTATCCAGGATCACTGCCGCGCGCTTGGCGAACGATTCAAGTTCATCAACGCCGAAAAGGTTGAGGGCTTCAAGGCGGGAGCGCTACGCATCGCCATGGAGCGCACCGCCGCTGACGCCGAGATCATCGGCGTCATCGATGCCGACTACGTGGTGCAGCCCGACTGGTTGAAGGATCTGGTGCCGGCATTCAACGATCCCAGCGTCGGCCTGGTTCAGGCGCCGCAGGATCACCGCGACGGCGACCGCTCGTTGATGCACTACATCATGAACGGAGAGTATGCCGGCTTCTTCGATATCGGCATGGTCCAGCGCAACGAGGCCAACGCGATCATCGTCCATGGCACGATGTGCCTGATCCGCCGCGCCGCGATGGACATGGCCGGCGGCTGGGCCGGAGATACGATTTGCGAGGACACCGACCTCGGCCTTGCGATCGCCCAACATGGCTGGGTCACGCACTATACCAACACCCGTTACGGCTACGGCCTGCTCCCCGATACGTATGAGGCCTTCAAGAAGCAGCGTCATCGCTGGGCTTATGGCGGCTTCCAGATCGTCAAGAAACATTGGCGCCGCTTTCTGCCGGGCGCGAGCCGCTTGTCGCCAGACCAGAAGCGCGAATTCACCCTTGGCTGGCTCAACTGGCTCGGCGCAGAAAGCCTGGGCGTCGTGGTTGCGATCCTGAACCTGATCTGGGTGCCGATCGTTGCCTTCGCCGACATCGCCATTCCCGACAAGATCCTGACATTGCCCATCATCGCTGCATTCGTTGTGTCGCTACTCCATTTTCTGGCGCTGTACCGCCTTCGTGTGCCGATAAAAACGGCGCAGATGCTGGGGGCGATGGTCGCGGCCATGTCGGTGCAGTGGACCGTGTCCCGTGCGGTCGCGCAGGGGCTGATCACGGAGCACCTCGCCTTCGCCCGGACTTCGAAAGGCGGGCTGTCGCGGATGTCGATCGAGTTTCAGGCATTCTGGGAGGCGGTGATCGGCGTTCTCCTGCTGGTCGGAGCCGCCGTGCTGATCGCATCCAACCAGCACAAGGAAGTCACCGAGATCTACATCTTCGCGGGCGTGCTCGTGCTCCAGAGCCTGCCGTTCCTGTCGGCCGTCGCCATCGCCATCCTTGAGACATCGCGCATCAACCAGTTTTCATTCTGGCGCAACGCTCGCATCCGCAGCGCCGAACTGATCGGGCTGCGACCGGCGCCAATGCCGACAGGCGGGTCATCACCCGTCGGCTCCGAGATTCAGCGCGAAACAACCTGACCGGGCCAGCATCGGATGTTCGCGGAGGCCGGAGAGTTTTGTCTCTAGAGTCTGTCTCAACCGCGTTGAATCAGACCCGTCGCTAATTTTTTTGTTTGAGCATGATCTTTTCCGAAAACCGGTTTCCACTTTTCGGGATCATGCTCTAAGGTCCGGATTTGGATAAGTTAATTGTGTTGTACATTATCGCGCACGCACTTCGGTGCTATTGACCAGGGCGGACTAGCCCCCTACACAGCGCGGCATGTGAGCGCGTAGCTCAGGTGGTAGAGCACGTGACTTTTAATCATGGGGTCGAGGGTTCGAGTCCCTCCGCGCTCACCACTGATAATAAAAGAGAATTTAAGAAATTGTAGAAAGCGCCAGATGACGCTTTTTTCATTGGGGCCACTTGGAGGGCCACATCGCGACGCACCCGCATCTACAAAGATGAGTCTGTCAGACGGGGTACCGCGCTCCGTGTGCCCTGCGCTCTCGCATTGTCGCAGTCTCGTATACGAGCGCCTGATGGATCGTGATCAAATACACGCCCATTCGATCTTTCGGATTGAGGTCGCGTATGCTCTCAGGCTTTCCGGGGAATTTCCCCCTCAAGGTCGAATAAGTGTACTGCACCGCCCGTTTCGCGCGCGGACCTAAGGCCCCAGCAAACGAATCAACAGCGGCAGGGCTCAAAGTCATCTCGATTTCGTGCGCAAACTTATTTCTCAGTTTGCCCAGGGCGGCCAACGATGTTTCAAAGTCATCGTCAAGACCAAGAGTTAATGCCGTTCGTACGGCTTGCGCATAACCACTGCGCTTCACAGCGCTGGGAACCGGGGCAGTCGATTCGACAAAGACCCACAGCCTATGTTCGATATGCAAATGTGCACGGATGACGAGCCCAAGGTCGTCCTCTGCGAGCATCGCCTGGACGAACTTCTGATATTTGCCATCGCCTAGCAGTTCATTGATGTGCGATCTTATGTCGCTTTTCATTGCGCGACCTTCAAACCGTCCGAACAGCGGCTAGGCCGTCCGCCGCCGTTATAAATGCAGGCTCGATAGGCCCAGGGCACGACGAAGCTACCGGCCCACACGCCCCGCTCCGCTTCCTTCTGCGCGGCCGTGTACTTGCCTTTTGAGTATCTCGGCCAATCGAACGCGAAGCCATTGCCCACAAGCCACATCGCAACGTCTTCGCCCTCAATCGTACAAACAGCCACAATCCGCCTGTATTGATCGTTGCCAACGCCTTCGCAGCTTACCGGCCTGCCCGCTATATGGTCGTCAAGTTCGTTGGCTGCTTTGGCCCCGCATCGATATTGCAGGCTATCGTCACCACGACAAAGCTGATCGGACTCGGGTGCGTCTATGCCCGATAGGCGGATACGCTGCCCGCGGATTTCGAGCGTATCGCCGTCGATGACGCTTGCCTGTCCAGAGATTACTTCCGCGATTGCAGGCAACGAAAAGAGGATTAGAAAAGGAACGATCAAAGAGCCGATTGATTTTCGTGTCAATTCATAGACTCATTTTTGATTCGAGGGCCTTTGGTATTCCCATTACGTATAAGCGTGACGGCATGTCCTATATCGTAGCCGATCACGATTCCCGTATTTCCCTCCACGAATTGGCCTGTTGGGATTTTTCTAACGAGAGTACCGTCAGTTATCCTTAGAATACGATTGGCTGCTCTATCTTCGTCGGTTACTTCACTTTCAACGACGGGCTTCGTGGTGAATGTTTCAGTGAAGTCAGACCGAAATCCCGACACTACGCCTGCGACATTAAAGTCGTAACCAGGTTTTCCCTGCTTTAGAAATACAATGGGCGAACCCGAGAATCCCACATTATTTCGGCCGTCAAAATACATGGTCGTTGCGTTGCTTTGACGTTGCTGCGCCGACCACACCGCTTTTCGGACGAAGCCGATATTCTCTAGTGCTGGGGTAATCGTGTTGAGCGCTGGGTCGGCATATGGGTATCCCACAAAGTAAACATCTTGACCCAAAACCATAGTGGACGAATCTGCTGGCAGACTAAATGTAACGGTTAGCAGTTCGCGCGGTACAAGTACCGCAATGTCAATTGGATCGGGACAACGCAAAATCGTTACGAGCGAGTCTTTGCATTGCCCTCCGTCCCCACAAACCTGGATCGACGCAGTGTCCTCCTTAAGCGCCGCAATTACATGCTTTGCTGTTATGAGATAGTGGCGGTCGTCAACGTCAATTGTGAATGCCGTCCCCGATGAAGCTCCAACGACTACACGCACTACGCGTTTAAGCACGTTTGCCGTGAGCCCGACGACGTCTGCCACTGATTGCCCTCCCAAGCTAAGACGATAACGATTGCAAAGAGAAGTTTACGCATCTTCGCCTTGCACCACCAATGACGTGGGCTACGCCCTGTGATCTTAGATCATCGCTCCGGCCGTCGCCCAAACCGATTCATGTCCACCGGCTCGCGGAGCTGCGGCAAGCCTTTCGGCCGGACCGGATAAATGAACTCCTCTCCGCGGAGCCATCGCCCCTCGAATCGGTCCCAAAACTGAATCGCGTCTAGCTGCACCGCGAACTCATATACGCGCCACATCCCGTCTCGCTCGATGCTCTCGCCAGTGCCGTCAAATGGGATGCTGTTGAGCCTACAGACGGCGTCGATAAATCCCCAATGCTCCCTGATGTACAAATCCGCCAGAGCCACATGGTACGGCCGCGACTTTTTCCATCGGAAATTGCCGGCACCTCGCGGGTGAAAGTTTTTCCGCTGCATCATGAACTCGGGCAGCCGCGCGATGCCATTAGCGATGCGCCTGGCCTCATCCGACGTCAGGTGGTTGTGGGCGAAACCGATGCCTTGAAGATCGTCGCGGCAGGGGACATAGGCCAACGGCACGCCCTTGGCGTCACTGACGACGAATGGTCCCGCGCCGTCCCAGTGGACCTGCCACGGTGGCGGAAAACGTCGCTTCGGACTGCTTGACTCCATAAGAACAAAATAGGAACATGTCCAACGCCGGGTCAAGACGGAATAGCGACATGCAAGCCGGTCCACAGCGGGACGAAAGCGGCAGTCTGGAAGTTGCGGTAGCGCAAGCAATCGAGCGCGCGGCGGTGATATACGAGCCGCACTCAAGGCAGCCCCGATGACCATTATCGGACGTATACGCGTCGATCTCGCGTGGTTTTACGCGCTGCAAGCTAAGGATAACCACGATAGCTGACGTGACTTATTACGTTGCATCCCCCGATCGGCAACACGAACGGCAAGAAGGCCATGGTGGGGAAGCGGAAGTTGGCGAGACGCTCCAAGGCATTCCGGATCAGTCGCGCCCAAAGAAATGACTCGCACGGGAAGGTTGTTCGGCGTTAGAATTTCTACCGTTTTCAAAAGTGAGAATGCGGCAATGGCTGAACGTCGTAGGTCAAAGCAACTAACCCTCCAGGA
Source organism: Nitrobacter sp. Nb-311A (assembly GCF_000152905.1). Lineage (GTDB taxonomy): Bacteria > Pseudomonadota > Alphaproteobacteria > Rhizobiales > Xanthobacteraceae > Nitrobacter. The sequence goes on along the minus strand of NZ_CH672420.1, from coordinate 139,694 downwards.
TCGTCTTTCAGCTTGGGCTGAGAAGACACGCGAGCAAGCGGACAAACTAGGACCTGGCCCCGCACGTGATGCCTTACTGAAAAAAATAGAGCAGGCGGCGACCGCAGCCCGCTACGATGCATGGTCGAGATCGCCCGAATTGCAGCCGCCGAAATAATTAAAAAGTTGCTGGAACGACTTTGCAACGCGCGGGTTAGCAAATTGAATGATACAATGAGGAGAAATCCTCAAAATATCATCTCAAGCCCCACCAGTTACTTCGGTAGTTGGTGGGGTTTTGTTTTGGCTGGCTTAAGCGGGGCCGCTAGACGAGTGGTGGAGAGGACTCCTTTAGCGTGTTCTGGTTTTGAATGTATTTCGTTCTTAGAGAACGAATCCAGTCTATCAAAAGTAGCGAGAGGCGCCGTTAATAAACCGTTCTGGAACCGCCTCTGCGCTGTATCAATTAGCCGTATGAATGTGTGGTTTTGACCCTTCACCGGCACTTGTGGAAATTAGCCAGTGCGGTAAAGGGGAGTTCAAATCACCGCGGCCCGCACCACACTCATCCAATCGACGTCATCGCGCGGCCATGGCTCGTCATCGGCATCGTATCGGACATACTTGCTCGCGATTGCGTCGAATCGTTCTTGGCTGATGTGGCCGGCGGTGTAGAAAGCACACAAATCCGAAAGGGCCATACTGACGAGGTCGGTCACGGTCTGAGTACTCCCTGCTTCGGCAGCCGTGCGGCGAGCGTTGAAGACCTCGGCGGCAAAGATGTTCTCGATATCCATGCTCGCCTCCCTCAAACCGCGAAGCCGCATTCGTTAGCCAGTGCTTCCTCAGCGGCGCGGACTTCCTCTTTGTCATCGAGCAACACACCGACCGTGAGCGCCATGACGTGGATCACAACGGTATTCATGTCGATGTTCTTGGGAGTAGAGTGGTTGATAGCCTGGGCCATGATGCTTCTCCATCTGGTTCGGGTTAGGGCTGCTTCGGTGTTGCTGCACCTTGGCGGCCCGCTTCGTCTGAAGCACCCGCATCATACACGGCGGTCGCACTACGTCAACGAAGAATAAACGTTAAATCTTTGTTTTCATTGAAAAAATCTACTACGTTTCGGCAGTTTGTCAACCGAACGCGAGCGAAGTCCTTGAACGTCATTAATACCAGTCGGTTGGGACAGTCACTATCGCAGGGTTCGGCAAGCCGACGAATGACCACAGAGCCAGGGCGCACGAAAGCACGAGATCGTCGTGACTTCCGACCCTTGCTTCCCAGGTGCTGCGTCCGGCTGCGGTCACCTTTCGACGGAAATCCTTCAGCTCTTCTGCCATCGCACCAGCTTCGCTCAGTGCTGCGGCGAAACGCAATTCGCCGAGGTGCAGCCGAGCATCCAGCGTTGAAATTAGAATAGATTTCGGCACATGCCAACGATAGTGATCAACTCTAGTCTGCTCATTACCGGCCGTGATCGTCACCTGCGTTGGATTCATTCCAGCATCATTAAAGAGGTCGCCAACCGCCCGGCCCACACCCGTGGAATCGATCGTAAACTTGCAGCCATCCTTAAGCGGCGGTCTGGCGAGAAGCCGGCGAACCTCTGCGACCTGATCCACATAGCTCAAGCCGAGCGGCAAGCGCTGTAGATGGCGAACATCGAAGTGCTCGCTGACCTTTGTAAGTCCTTCGCGCCAATGGCCACGCTCAATGACACGGTGTTGCATGACGCATATTGCGGTCGGGTCGTTACTCTGACCAAGGTCCGCCGCAAGCGCCCACTTATCGGTGACAAATTCTTGGTATCCTTCCGTCACGCCCATAACGGTTCGACCTCGGTTGTAAATGCTCGTTCAATAACGGCCGTCGGAAAGGCACTCGCGGCGTCATCGACGAAAGCAAGTTCGTACTCCTCGCTATAGCGGGCCGGACCAAGGCTCCTGAGTTCGTCGGCCAAGAACTCTTTCGAGATACGTGGGCAATCGCTCGCAGCTACGCGCACGCGGTGCCAGGTCTGATCATCGCTATGCCATGCCTCGTAAAAGAAGCCACGTTTGCCCGCAGGTGTGGTCAATGCGATCAGGCTACCGTCGGCGCGAGTGGCAAGCATGGGCCGCACTGCGGCAAGCAACTCATCGTCCACGCGCGACGCCTCATCGATAATGACCAGAGACACGCCTGCGATGCCGCGGATCGTCTTTTCCGTCCCAGGCAACGCAATGATGCGCGAACCATTGGCCAGTTCGACCTTGAGTACAGCGTCGCCAACTAATTCCGGGGCACCTTTTAAGCTGCCGTGCAGCTTCTTTATCTGCCGGAGCATCTCGCCCGATTGTCGATTGCTGGGACTGACGATGACCACCAGGGCGCCGGTCTCGTAGATCGCGCGATGTAGAGCCATCAGCGCCGTGACGGTAGTCTTGCCGGACTGGCGCGAGCACAGCAGCAATGCTCGCTTAGGATTGAGCCGCAATAGCTCGGCCTGCCAGGGATCCGGTGTAATTCCACAATCGGTCGCCATGAGTACCGGGTCGACGGCGCGGGCGAAGTCATGAGCGATCAACATGGCGGCGGTGGCAGCACGGTGACTGGCGCGGCTGACTGGTGGTCTATCAAGACAGGCTCCGCACGCGCCCTGCCCTTGCCTGCAGCCGCGGTGATGTCGGTGGCGGCATCGCTTTCCAGCCTGTGCAAAGCCGCACCAACGGCTCGCGCAGCCTCAGGGAACGGCTTCAGAGCAGCAATAAGCGTGCTTCGCAGTTTAAGGTAGTCCGGGCTGACCAAGAGATTCGTATGTCGGACGTCGTGAACCTGGACTAATTGGCCCAAGAGCTTGGCGACTAACGTCAGATTCGCGGTGATGGCGTTCTCTGCCGCCACGCTGCCCTTGATGTCCCCATGCTCGGCGGCGAAGTCCGCCTTCACTAGGAGACGCGCCCGCTGGGCAACTAGGCTAGCGATCAGGCCCTCGCTCTCAGCCGTCCGCAACGCGTCCAGATCGATCGCTGCCGGCTTCTGTGCTGACAGGATGGCGGCGCGCTGGGCGGGTGTCAGATGGTTTCGGGCGTGGCGGAGAATGGCATCCTTCGATAGACCGAACCGTTCACCAAGAACGCGGGCAGCGACGCCATGCGTCAGCCCGATTTCAATTTGATGACGGTGGTCGTGGTCGCAAACCGTGCAACGGGTGCCTCTCTTACCCAAGATCAGAAACTCGCAAATTTACGGCGCAATTGATAGTCATGTGGCCCCTATGTGGCCCCAATATATAGAAATATCTCAAAATGTCAACTTATGCATATTCTATAAGCACCATTGGCATGTGACTACGTGACTGCTTATCATGGGTTCGACGTTTTAGGGTGCTTTTCGGACTGGATTCCAGGGCGGTTTCGTTTGCGCGCGGTGGTTACTGACCAACATCGACGACGACGTGTTGGACCTGTTGGACGCGGTTGTCCATTCTTCTCTCTATCTGCCCTTCTGCTCTGTTTTACGTGTCAACACGTAAGTTCAAGTCGATTTCGACAACAGTGAAAGAACGCGTCCAACGCGTCTTACACGTCCGCGCTTAACTTCGGCGGCGGTGGTAATGGTACTTCCGGCTATTTCGTGTTGATGAACAAGCGGCCTGCTGACGGACACCGGCCCCGGCATTAGGAGTGACGAATTGACATTCGCCAAATCGGCCCGCAGAAAGTGTTCTTCCCTTTCGGCTCTCAAGTTCCTCAATGGAGAGCTGTGCCATGCCTATTCCGTTTTTGAGCGAAGGCCTTGCTTTAGGCCGAATCTTTATAACTGTCTGTACTGGCGGGTGGCGCTGGTGGCGCGCGCGCCGACGCAGATTGACACCACAGGAAACTCTGGCGATCCGCTCAAAGTGGAAGCCGCTTTTTGTTGAGTGGCTGCGAAATCAACGACATCAGAAGCTCAGCACTGAGGTCATCATCCGTGACCTCAGGAGAATAGACAATTATCCAGACACGAAGGAGGGAAAGGGAATCTCGGCGTGGTTTCGAATAGGCCTTATCGGAAATTATGAACGGGGCATTATGTTGAGCTGCGGCATCTACGAGCTGGTCTATGACGCGAACGAAGAAGTGTATTATTCGCCAGCTAAAGGAGCGCGGGGGAACACAAAAGTCACGCTCACGGGCTACGTGCCTTACGAAAACATAGAAACTGTCGATTGGGATGGAGACCAGTATTACTCCTACCCCCACATCTATTGCTATTTCGACAGGAAGCATAAGCAGCCTTACGAAAAACTCAGCTTCTGCGAGCGGGGTAATCTGGATGAACACGTGTTCTACTCAGAAATCATTTCCTTCGAGAGCGTCCGACGCGAAACAAAAAAGCGAGGTATCAAAAGCTCATTCTTGTCTTGAAAAAGGATTCAGAGGTGAACACTTTCATCACGTTCGCAAATCCGTCCTAAAGACTTATGGTGACTCTGGGGCCGAAGAACACCTGTTACCTCACCGGGTCCGACACCCCAGCACTTTCTAAGAGGTGGCATCAGGCGGCGCCTCACCTCGGCGGCGGTGATCGCGGCGCCGCCGGCGCCTTGATCGTCGCGGCGCGCGCCGCGGCGGCTGCTATCCGCTCCGCTTCGCTCAGCTCCTTCCGGGCATATATCTGAATGCGGCCGATCTCCGTTCGCCAGCGTCCATCTTTTGCGTCACGGTTGTTGGCAACCACGTATCCGCATTCAGCAAGCCGACGCGGGATCTTCCGACGGTTCGCCGGGTCACTAAGCATCATTTGCACCGCCGATCCGTGGCGGCTCGCTCTGATATCTTGAATGGTTAGGGTCGTCGGCCTCTTAAGCTCTTCGACAATGTCGGCGAGGTCGCCGGTCTCCGGCGCCATGCCTGCCGCGACGATGCGACGCCAGCCATCGGTCTCGGGCGGCTTCGCCTTCGGGTGGAATGAACTAATGTCGAGATTTTGTAGGTAGTATGCGACGGCCTGATTTCCGCCGTTCTCCATCCACGAACCGAACGCCTCGAAGTAGCCGGCTTGGAAGTCGCTCTGCTTGCGTTCGGATATGCAGACGAAATGCCTTCGATCCAGCGGGTCGATATAGAGCGCATCGACATGGTTGCTGGTCAAAATGACGCCTGTCACGTTCACGCAAGAGTGGTGCGGAATGTACTTGGCGTTGATAAAGTGATGCGCCGGGGGCGCGGCGATCACCGTCTTGGTCCGATCTTCGAAAGCATATTTCGACTCGCCACCAAGATCATGCACCTCGTCGATGCGAAGCATCACGGATTCGAGGTATGAGTTAAAGTCTGAATTGAAGAATTCCTTAGCTGATACACTTTTGAAGTTTCGTGCACCAATCGCAGCGATGACCGGCTGAACAACGATGTCCTTGCCGATACCAGGCTCGCCGACAAAAACGCAAGCGTGATTGCACTTCTCGCCCGGCTTTTGCACCCGATGAGCGAACCACTTGACCACATGTTCCCATTCGGCGGGATAGATGTATTTCAGATGGTGCAGCCATCGAGAAACGTCGCCTTCGACGGGAACGATGCTCGGCGGCAAATAAAGGTTGAACGTGTTTTGGCCTCGCGCCGGAATCCATTCGTCCTGAAAAATGTGGTCCCTGATGATTAGTTCTTTGTTCGGATCCCATGCAACACAGTCGACGTATCGAGTTTGCGCGAGCCAGTTTGACGCCAGCATTCCTGGTCCGCCTTGCTGAACCATGTGGTGACTTTTGAGTCGCCCAATGTGTTTGTCGACGCTCTGTGCGGCATAAAAGCTTCTAGACGTCTCTTCGAGCACTTTGCCGGAAGGCATGTGCCACCAGAAGCGTTCGAGCACCGTAGCGGATTCCATGCCCTCCGGCGGCACGGGCTTTTTCTCCTCCTGCAGCTTCAGGGACCGAGCCTTTTCCAATTCAATTTCTCTCTTCGTCTTGGGGCACTCTTTGCGATACGCCTCGTAGGAAACCTCAAGCTTGGCGAAGTCGCGAAAGCCGTTCGCACGGTGCTCGGCGATCGCGGCTTGCCACTTGTCCCACAGATCGCGCGCCGGCTCGTAGACCGGGTAGTCCGGCCAATCGTCATCGTCCTTGAGTCGATCTGTGAGATTTTCCCAGCGCTCGACCGCGCGGAGGTAGGCGCGGCGCTCGACCTCCGCGCGCATTGCCGGAAGGTCTTCGAGGATCCATTGCCGGTTCTCGTCGGTGTCGAAAAAGATCCGGTCGACGCCTTCCTCGATGTCCCATCGACCATCGTCGAAGATGCGCAGCGTCTCTGGACGCAACCGGAAGTACTCGCCGACGTCACCTTCGGAATCGTCGGCGAGTATCTCGACGGTGCCGTCCGCATCTATCTCGCATGATGCGAGGGGATAATGGCCGTCGCAGAAAATCAGCGAATTGCCAACCACACTGGCGGTGTTGGGCGGGTATAGTGAGTACATTAGTCAGGCCTCTGTTGAAGGAAGCCCGAATCGAAAAGCTCTTGCAAAAAGCCGCGAACGTGATACAAAGAACCCTGCCAAGAATTCAGTATCGCCGCTCGGGTCGCACCAACGATCCGGGCGGTTTTCGTTTCAGTCTGGCACTAGTCGTTCCATCACTTGAATAATGCGCCGCTCTAGGAGATGGGGAAGCCATTTCGGGACAGTCGGCGCGCGCTTCATCGCCGCGGCGTCGGTGCGTAGATGCGGCTTGGTGCCTTTGTTGGTCATAGCCTCGAAGTCACCGCGATGACGCCGTTGCGCCAGGTGCGTGCATGACCGGCGGTTAGGCCGGAAGCAACATTCATGTCCCAACTGCCGCCCGTTGGTCCCATGCCTACCGGATTGGCTATGCTGGTCACCGTGCTGCTGGTGCCGTTGCCAATCAAAGCGCCAGCGGTAACTAACGCAAGCGATGGCGTGGTTCGCTTTGCTTGCCAAGTCGCTGCTACGAGTCCTAACGTTGTGTTGTAGCAAGAGGCCACGACAGAATAGAGTGGTTCGGAATACCTGAGCACCTTGTTCATATCGGCCGCGATGTCGATAGGCCGGTAAGATCGCTCCTGTCCGGCGTGAAGATCAATGTCAGTGACATTGAACCCATCGCCCGCGGTATACGATTTATCGTCATTCCAGATCAGCAATGCCAGATTGTTGATGGACGATCCGACCGTGCCGGTCACTGAATATCGAGTCGGCGTAGTCGTGACGTTGAGGTTGGCGGGAGTGTTTACGAACGACCAATTTGCATTGAGCGTCGGTGTCGTTCCGTCTGCGCCCCATGACGAAACAGGGTCACTGGTGGTCGCGTCGGCCGTGCCGGTCCACTCCACAATCGCCATTTTGACGTTGCCGATCCGTGCATTTGTGACGGACAGTGTGGCCGACAATGTTGCGTCCTGGTCGCGAAGCCGCACTGATTTGATGGACTCGACGACCTGAAACACGCCGCCTTTGTCGGTTGTGCCGATAAAACGAACGCCGCCACCTGGCAGAAGTGCATATGTAGTAGCGATCGCCTCTCCGATGTAACGATATACGTCGGCAAAATATCCATTGTCAGCGGTCGATATGCCGACACCATCACCGAACTGGTCAATCTGAAACTCAGGATTAACGACGAGGTTTACAGCGATGAAATCGGAATTTATGCCTCCGATCGCATTTAGTGCCGCCGCCGCATCCGTCGTCGTAAACAGCGCCTTGCCGACCGTGGTGCCACCAAGATTATCCAGGGCGGTGTCGGCGTCGTCCAAGTCGGACAGGTTGTTCACCGGGACAAGGATATCGGCGGCTGAGGCAGAAAGCGACAGAACTGCCGTTCCGCTCAGGGTGAGTTTGGTTGTCCCTACGGTGCCACCAATCTTGGACTCTTTGACCGTCGTGCGTTCCATCTCGGCAACGCTGCTCTTAATCGTGCCGATACCAACCTCAAAGTCGGTGCCATCCACGATAAGGTAGCGGACTGTATCGCCGTCTCCGGCCCCCGCCTCCGTTGGAGTCACGAACGCGTTGGACGATGCCGAGCCGAACGTTACGTCACCAGTCCCGGTCGTTGCAATGTTGACCTTCACGCGATCGAATAATTTGAACACTGTTTAGATTCCCTCACCTGGTATGAAGCCCGGACCAAAGGAGCCGAACGGATCGGCAGGCTCTGGCTGCGGCGTTGGCTTCGGCTTGTCTTCATGCTTTCTGGTTTCTTCGGTCATGCGATCCTCTGACATGCAGCTTCATCCCGCCTGTAGTGCTGCCAAATACGTCAGCGTTTGCGCGTCCACATCGTTGTCGATCGCGCCGAGCGGGTCCGAGGCGTATGTGCCATGCCGCAAGGAGAGAGGAATTTCAGGCAGCCGACCGTTGAAACCATCCGAGGCGCCGATGCCCGCGGCAGTGTCGCCCACGCCGAAGTTCTTGTTCCTAAGCGCGCCGTCGAGCGCAGCCAAGTCCACGTATGCGGCACGCAGCTCAGTGATAGCGGCCGCGTACCTCGTGCCAGCTGTGGCGCGTGAGGTGAGCATGTCAGATTTAGTGGTCATGAATTGTCCTTTCATAGCTAGCTGCCGTTCGCGGACCGATATCTGACGGCCGCAAAATGCCGGGTTCATTTGCCGAGAAAGTTCGGCTCGGCACAGAGACCGAATGCATCCATTCATCGAATTGCTGCGGGCTATTCTCGAAATCCGTAACCTTCCGCAAGTCCGTCAGTCCGACACCAATCACCGCATCAAGAACAGCGATGGCTCCGCGCTCGGCGTCGATTTCCTGCAACGCGTCGCCATGAAACTGCTTCGCTACCCGGTCGTCGATCTGCGCACGTTCTGTCTCGTTGCTGCCACTCAAGAACGCGGGCGCACTCAGATATGCATCGGCGACTCTCGGATCCTTCGTAGCGGCGGCAATGCGATCACCGGCTGACAGAGATTTCAGATTGGCGCGGATTTCTGCGCGTTGCATTTCCGCAACCGAATCAATCGGATCAATCTTTGGCGTCGTTAGATTTTTTCGGCGCTGATCAATGGCACTTTTAGTGCGGTCTGTATGCTCGGCAGCCCGCTTAAGAATTGGTACCAGATCCTTAGCGGCTTTTACCCGAATCTGCTCGGCGATACCCTTGGGGCTATGCACGCCTGAATCCGAAAGCTGCGTCCGCTGATTGCTTGTGGCAGTGATAGCGGCCTTGATCGCATCGATATGCTCATAATGCCGAAGCAATGTCGGCTTATTGAGCCATTCGCTTTTGAAACGCGAACCGAGTTGCTCGTAGATAGTTGGAATAGCCAATTTACGAATCCTTCTTCTCTAGACGACGTCAACGTTGACGCATTTGGGGTGACCCGGTTTCCGTTCGCTCTCAGCGATCTCAAACTCAATGCGCTGACCAAGCACGAGACTTTCGTAGGCTTCGTCGACCTCGCTGATGTGCACGAATATTTCGCGTTGATCGGTGTCACGCTGAACGAAACCGAAGCCTCTTTCGGCATTCCAATGCACAACAGTGCCACGGTATTTGACACTGCAGCTCACGCGGCGCACTCCGCTACCCGCGCGGGACGTGCAGCAATACGCGCGGCAATGTGCCGGTCGACCTCGTCTTCGACCCAAGCAACTTTCAGATGTGAAACGCGGACCCGCCGCGGAAACTTTCCCGCCTTCTCCCAACGCCAGAGGGTCACCATAGAGGCGTTGATGCCTTTTTCGGAAAGGTCAGCGTAGTCGATGAGCTTTTGCGACATGCGGTGCTCCTGTGAAATTCAGAAGCACATACTGCTACTGGAAATCTGACTACGTGAGCCGCTGTCAGATTTGCTGCAGTTGACTCGTTACGGCTTGATCGCGCGCCTAATAGTCCGGTCGCTTAATTTGTAGTGGCGCGCGAGTTTCATATAGGCGATTTCCTTCGCCATGCCGGATGCCCGCAAACGATCAAAATCAGCCTTAATGGATCTTCGGGTGTCGCTTGACATCGCGCGGTTGATGTTCGTCGTCGCCGCACCTTTATAGCCGCCCCGTCGGGTCGCGGCAGTCGCGCCAACTTCGATAATCTGACCCGCAGCGACATAGAGTTCGTGAAGCGATTGGCGAGCTACTTCGTACTTCTCCCAACTCGGGCTTTGATCTAATTGAGCGCTCGTCATTTCAACCGCGGATATACGCCCCTCTAATTCGGCCAACGCCTTGAGCGCGACGGGGTCATTCGCTACCTCATCCGTAACTCTGACGTTTTCGATCTTTGCACGCAAATGCGCTAGGGTGTCTGTGATTTTCTTCGTCATCATTTGGCGCTTGCAATGTTGATCACATTCCCCGCCCGAGGCTTGAGGATTATCGCGACAAGGTCCGCCAGTTTCTGAAATGCTTCTCGCTTTTCGTCGAGGAACGAATATCGATCATAGGTGCCACGCACGCCGGCAATGACATGCCCCATGGCACGCTCGGCATGATCCTCTGGCACCTTGGCGCGGCTCATTAAAGTCCGAGCGGTGCGACGCAGGTCGTGTAGCGTCCAATGCGGCATCCTCGCCCTGCCCTCTGCCTTGCGCCGCTTGGCGATTTCGAGATCAAGGCTAACCTTGGCCTTGCTGAATCCACTAAATGGCCGTTTGCCGTCCGTGGTCGAGAACACGAACCAGTCATTGCCCTTGAACCTTTTCGGCTTCTCGCCGATCAGGGCTTTCGCATCCGGCGACAGCGGAATGACATGATCCAGCTTATTCTTGTAGCGCTTGCCTGGAATTGTCCAAAGATCGCCCTCGACTTCAGCGGCGTTCATATCGGCGGATTCGTTGCGCCGGGTCATTGTCAGTAGCAGCATCTTGACATAACGCGGATAACAGGACGGCACGTCGGCCGTTTCCAGCGCCTGCCAAATGTCCCGGATTTCATCGTCCGTCAGGACACGTTGCCGGGCTCGTTCCTTGGGCTTGGTCCGGGCCATGCCCCGGACGATTGGTGAAAGGAAATCGTCATCCCGCGCGGCCTGCCAATTGAACGCCTTGCGGACATGGGCCAGCACGCGATCCGCCATCACCGGTCCGGCCTTGTCCTCTACAGCATCCAGCAGTTCCACAATCTGCCGGCGCTTCAAATCGTAGATCGAAGTATCCCCGATGCGCGGTCGGACATATCGATCTAGCGCCGCTGTGATCTGATCCTCGCTGCGGAGCTTGCTGACGTGGCGCTTCACGAAAGCGTTGAGGAGAGCATTCACGGTCGCGGCGTCTCGCTCAATCTGAACGTTGCGTTTCTTTGCCTCTACGTGGGTAGGATTTTTTCCCTCAGAAATCAGCTTAAGCCAGCCCCGAGCCTTGTCTCTCGCGTCTGTGAGTTCGATCTCTCCAACCTTCCCGATTTCTCGGCGACTGGCACTTGCTTCGCCTGGATAGCGTGTTCGGAGCACGTAGGTTTTCGATCCCTTGTTGGTCACGCGAACGCCGAAACCAGGCACAAGCGAATCCGCAACCCAAAGGCGCCCTCCCTCGGTGGTAGGTGGCTTCAGTTTACTGACCATTGTGACGGTCAGTTCCCTTCTGTGCTTCTTCGCTGGCATCCGTGAAATTCCTCGGGCCACTATGGGGCCACAAGGGCCTGAAATAGCATGTGGCCCCAATGAATTTCACTAAATAGCATAAACGCGATAATATGCAACTGATGCAGCCTGTTACGGTAGCCGACCTTCTCTTATGAAAGGGAACGAAACGCTTTGAATGGTTGGACTTTATAACTTTTAATCATGGGGTCGAGGGTTCGAGTCCCTCCGCGCTCACCATAAAATTAAGTGTACGCCCCCGAGACATGTGTACGACCCGGAGACATGGGTAACAGCTTGCACCTAAGACATGGGTGACAGTCTCGTGCCGAACGGACTGTCGATGAGTCTGCAAGGTTCTCTGTTCCAGGTCGTTTGCCGATGTCGATTACGTGTTTGCTGTCACCGTTGAGGCAGCGGATCGAGCAGCGGCTGCGCGCATGATATCGGCCAGCAGAGTATAAGCGCTAGACCATGCACCTTTCACCTCCGGCGTCCACTCCGATCCGAGCCCTTGCTCCAGCGTCCACAGCAGGGCCGCACCGACCGTTTCGTAATGAGCGTCCGTGACTCCGAATTGTGCATGGCGGCGGCCCAGATCTTCAATGGTCGGAACAAGCACCTCGAGATAATCGAGCCCCCCTACGACCATTGTAAGAGTTTGAAAAAGCTTCCGGCGCTGCTCCGTCAGGTCGGTTGTCTTGAAAAGCTGCCGCGCTGTTACGTCGATCTCAAAAAGACGATCGTAGAACAGACGCGCCGCCTCGTCTGCTATTGGCTCAACTTTCTGCCACGTTTCTCTCACGAGTGCTTTCTGTTCAGGGGACATTGCACGCTCCACCAGGTTTTGGCTTGGCAGTCAGTCCCTTCACCCGCCGGCCGTCGCCGTCAGAGGCGGCGACGGCCCATCGCCAGGCCTCGGCCTTCGTTCAGCCCGCGAAGCGTCTCCCTGCTCCGGCCGCGCGCTAGCACCATGTTGTGCCGCTCAGCAGGCGTCGCCGTTTCGACTAGGTTCGGGGACGCGTCCATTCCTTCCATATCCTTCGAGAAGGCCATCGCCTTGTTATCGACAAAGGCGAAACGAGGACAGCGCGGAGGTTCGACTAATGACGGTGCGCGCCTTGCCGATGGCTCTCGCGCTCCCCTTCAACCAAAATTACCACGAACCGCGACGGTCGTGCTAGATGCAGATACGTTAGGCGCGCCAGCCTTTTGGCCGCAGCGAAATAGGCCGAGACGGCGAAGGACCTTCCGTCGCGCTGCGCCTCACCCTTCCCGCCGGCTGCTATCCACCCTGCTCGACAGACGCGGGTTAGCGGGTATAGCGATCGTAATAGCGTTGAAGACTGTTCCGGGAGGGCTGAGAGCCCCTGGTCAAGATCACGCCCAGCGCGAAACCGATAATTCCGGCCGTTAGCAGGGCGCTCCCCGGACTTCTGGCGACGAGATCGGAACCGTGATCGTAAGCGGCTGAGCCCGATTTCGTTAAGTTGGCGGCCAAGTCTCGCGTGGCGCGTTTGACCTGATCGGAGGCGTTTCGGAGCGCGCCTTCAATTTCTGCGTCGCCACTAATATTAGCCATGATAAATCGCTCCCTTTTGTAACCATCAACCGAACGCCCGGGCAATTGTTCCGATGAACTGAACGCGGTCGAAAACGATGGCGATGATCTGCGTCAGGACGGTTCATTTTGCGCCGCACGAATTCCCCAGCCAAGAGCTCGGGCTCCCAGGCATGCGAATGCGACGATGAGATCTTGTCACGGTAAACTTGAGAACTCACGTCATGTACTGCGGAGCCAACCGTAAAAGATTTCGAGAGCGGGTCGATCCTTCGAGCGAAGCGGTTGCCGGCTCGCGGAACCTCTTCCCTGGCGCGCAGTTATTAGACCAGTCATGTAATGCGAGGCTGGTATCGGCATGGCGGAATTCCTGAGCCAAGTTCTGGTCCCGGTCGCGGTGGCCTCCGTTGCTGCGGTATTGGTGCTGGGCCTCATAAATATGATGCGCGGCGGCAATCCGTGGCGCTCGCAATACCTGATGCAAACACGGGTTGCGCTCCAATTCGTCGCAATCGTGCTGGTCATGCTGGCCATCTGGTGGATGGCGGGACAGCGGTAAGAATCAAACATCGTCTGCGGAACCAAATGCCTTTCGGTGCATTGCCCGATCCGGGCGGTCCCTTGGCCGGGTACCGTCCGGCTTCACTTGATCTGGCCCGCCTCCCTCGCGCATGAGGCGGGCCTTTTGTCGCCATCATCGATCGGAACGAGTATTGCCATCTACAACTCGGGACGGGCCGAGGCCTTTAGGCCCCCGTCCATTTTTCACCGCCGACGATGTCTCCGCCGCGGCGGGTGTTCCGCCCGATTTTACGATCGGAAAACTGCTCAACCGGCCATCGGGGTGATCTCGTTCAGGCTGGAGATAAACGCCCCGATTGTTTTCTCAACCTCCTGCGGGACGTCGGCATTGTACGGTCCCTTGATCTGAATGAGCTTGTACGGCGATCGTTTTCTGGCAGGCAACTGGAGGAATTCGCCCGACGCAAGCAGGAAGCCTGACTTGCTGATCTCGAACGTCGCAAGCCGCTGGCCATCTTTTCGCACCGAGAAAATTCGGCTGAAGCCGCGTATGACATTCCCCGCGTAGCTCGCAACGCAATGATGCATGTCCGCGCCCTCGGCGTGAAGCGCCGCGCCTGACTGAAGCGCGACAATTTCATATCCATCGATGATCCTTCTGCGCGGCAGGTCTCCATAATCGATGACGTCGTTCCAACCGATCTTGTGAGTCAGAAGATATGCCTTCTCACTACTGGCCCGCGCGAGTTCATCGTGCCACTCGAGCGCCGCCCGGTAAGCGCGTTCATAACTCCAGCGCCGATTGAACCGGCCGATATGGAATGCCGCATAATCTGCAACAGCGGACGCCTGATCAAGGGCGCCGCCGGCCGCGCTTGCCGTGTGATCGCCCATCGCGCGCACTGCCCAATCAAAGAGCGCTCTGGTGCTCTGCTCGCGACGACACATAGCCTCCGACCATTCGCCGAGCGCTCGCAACCAGTTGTGCTGCTTGCGGATCGCGCTCGGAATCGCCTGCGCCAATGGTGAGGGCGAAACATCGCACAAATTCTGAATGACCTGATATTCGGTGGGACCGGCCCGAAACGCCTGCCCCTTTAGCGCGCGTAAGGGACGGATAAGTCCATAATATCTCAAGAGATCACGTAACTTTGGACGATCCTGAATGATCGCCTGCCAATCCTGCTGGATAAAGTCTCGTTCGCTTGGGCGAAAACACTCCATACCCTGCGACGCCGCGACCACAAGGACTGGAGCTTGTCTTAGGTAGTCAATCGCGAAAGGTTCGACGACGACCATGGTCACAGCCGCGATGGCCAATGGCCGGACCGCGAACATGTTCTCAGCTTCGTATGCACAGGCATGAACCCAGGGCTCATCCCGCAGCAACAGCCCCTTTGCTGCAAATTCGGGAGCCAACCACTCCAGCAGGCTCTTCTGTGCATTGTCCTTCATGCGAGACCTTGAGCGTTCCGACCGGAAACCTCCTGACATTCAGGTTCCAGCCGGATCAAATATATTCTCTCCTTCGAGCTCCTTTGAAGCAACACTTGGGAAACCTTTAGAAGTGTTCATCGCCTGCCATACATCACTCAGGAAGCCTCGCTTACGGCGTGCGTTTTCTTGAACGTCTATTCTTCTCCATCAAATCTGGGTATGAGCGCCTCATGGGTCAACAAACCGCCCGATTCGTCATCGGTCCGCTGGACCGGCGCCGTCGGGGTTCTCTGGGACGAAGTCGGAAAAAACCTCTTTCATGGCGTTACCATGCGAACGTAATAGATTGAATTGATTAGTGATTGGCCAATGTCGATCGAGACTTTATTGGTGCGCGCGAACTGACTTACGACCCAAGCGGGCGGCAGCGATGTTGCCCTGCCGCTAATTTTTGGACACAATCTACCGGAATAACGCGGCAAATCACGTAAATCGAGGAATTGGTTCATGCGCGGTGCTCGCATTTTTGCTGTTCTATTATCATTTGTTCTGGCGGGCTTGGTTTCCCCGGCGCTTGCGGGAAAAGCTTATGACGGACTTTGGAACGTCAGGATTGTCACCAAGACAGGCAGCTGCGACCCGGTAGCGCAATATCCTTTGATGGTTACCAACGGTAAGGTCTCGGCGGCCGGCGCTGACATCTCCGGCAGCGTCGGAAACCAGGGCTATGTGAAAGTATCGATCCGCGGCGCTTACGCTAACGGACAGCTGAGCGGCAACGTCGGATCTGGCAAATGGAACGGAGCATCCGGAGGAATTCCTTGCAGCGGTCGCTGGGAAGCTTCGCGTCAGTAATAATAATGGGATGATGCAAATGGGATTCGGGGGAACCATGTCACGAGGATTATCCGCCGCGTGCGCGCTCGGCGCCGCGGTGATGCTATCGATGTCCGCAAGCTTCGCGGAAGCGGGACCGTTCAAAGGTTTGGCGGGTGTCTGGGTTGGACGTGGCACTATACAGCTTGAGGACGGCTCGACCGAAAAAATCCGATGCAAAGCCACATACGCGGTGAGCGGCGATGCCCAAGGTCTCAATCAGACGCTGCTATGCGCCAGTGACAGTTACAAGTTCGAACTCAAAAGCAATGTGCTCGCCCGCAACGGTATCCTGTCGGGAGATTGGCGCGAAACCAGCCGTAATGTTAGCGGCACTCTCGAAGGTCAGGCCGGTAACGGTCAGTTTAATGTCGACGTCAGCGCGCCCGCATTCACGGCGAAGCTCAAATTGAAGACGAACGGCAACCGGCAGGACGTCGTCATCAGATCAGACGGGCAATTCAGGGGAGCCAGTATCTCACTGTCCCGTTCCTGATATTTCAAACGCCATCTTCAGCCTATGGCTTCGCTTCTGATTCAACCAGAAACAAAGCCATAGGCATTATTTTGGCGGGTTTTCTTCACGCATCAGATGAAACTGACAGGGTCTTTCCCCATTCCGTGAATCCGTGAAAGGCCCTGGTCAGATTCCTTCGAACAACGCCGTCGAGAGATATCGTTCCGAGAACGAGGGGATAACGGCAAGAATGGTTTTGCCGTCGCTATCTGGCCGCCGGCCGATGGCAAGCGCCGCTGCAACAGCTGCGCCGGACGATATCCCACCTGGAATTCCTTCGTTACGCGCCAGGGCGCGGGCTGTTTCCAACGCCGTGGCGCTATCGACTTTGACGACCTCGTCGATGACGGAACGATCCAGGATTTCTGGGACGAAACCCGCACCGATCCCCTGGATCCTGTGCGGTGAATGCCGTCCGCCCGACAGTACCGCGCTCTCTTCGGGCTCCACTGCAACGATGCGCAGGGATGGCTTACGTGGCTTCAGCGCCTGACCGATCCCCGTTATGGTGCCGCCGGTGCCGACGCCAGCCACGACCCAGTCGATGTTCCCGCCGGTATCGTTCCATATCTCTTCGGCTGTGGTGGATCGGTGAATTTCCGGATTGGCGAGGTTTTTGAACTGTTGCGGCATCACGGCGTGCGGGGTCGTACGCACCAGTTCCTCGGCCATGGCGATCGACCCTCTCATGCCCTCCGCCGCCGGCGTCAAAACGATTTCCGCTCCCAGAAAGGCCAGCATCTTGCAGCGTTCCGTCGAAACCGACTCCGGCATCACCAGCTTGAGACGGTAACCCCGCGAGGCCGCCACGAAGGCCAGTGCGATGCCGGTGTTTCCCGAGGTCGGTTCGATCAGAACGGTGTCAGCATCGATCTTCCCGGCTTTCTCCATTGCTATAATCATCGCCGCGCCGATGCGATCCTTCACGCTCGTGGCCGGGTTGAAGTACTCCAGTTTGGCCAGAACGGTCGCATTCACACCGTGCTGCCGGGGCAGCCTGTGCAGCCGCACAATCGGGGTGTCTCCGACCGTATCGACAATGCTGTCGAACACACGGCCACGGCCGGCACGGTGCGGTGCAACGGTCTTCGACTTCGTATCCATATCGGCATCCTTACGTAACGGGTTGAACAAGGCTCATCACATCCGCCAGCCGTGCCGGGGCCAAGCGCCTGGCAGCACTCATTCGTTGCGCCAAAAACCGGCTCTCGCAGAACTAGAATTCGTAAAAGAAACGCATTTGTGTTGCGACATCGTCAAACGATGCGTGTACCGTGCCCGAAAGTCCAGACTGCCATTTTCACAAAGGAGGTCACGATGCCAGCGATTGCTGAAATCCAGTCGACCGCCCTGCTGCATTCCGCGCCTCGCGGAAGCGATCTTCCGACATGCCCGGTTTGCGCCGACTCGATGATTGCAGCGGAAGCATCCGCATATTTGCCGGACAATATCATTGGCCACTTGTGGAGTTGCGACACTTGCGGTTATGGCTTCGTAACTAAGCATGTCGTCCGACGCATCGCCTGCAATTGATACAATCTTTTCCGACGCCATCAGATATCAGCGCGTGGTGATATCGCCGCGCGCCCAGCCTTCGCGTGTCTGCTCCCTGAACTGCTGAAAGGTCCCTGCGGCGATCGCCGCGCGCATAGCCTGCATCAGACTCTGATAATATGCGATGTTGATTCCGGAGAGCAGCATCGCGCCCAACGTTTCGCCGGATCTCACCAGATGATGCAGATAGGCACGCGAATAGCACCGCGAAGCCGGCCATGAACTCTCTTCATCGAGCGGACGCGGATCGTCGGCGTGACGGGCATTGCGAAGATTGATCTGGCCGAAGCGGGTAAAGGCCATGCCGTGGCGTCCGTTCCGCGTTGGCATAACGCAATCGAACATATCGATGCCGCGTGCGACGGCCTCCAGCAAATCATCCGGCGTGCCGACACCCATAAGGTACCGCGGCCTTTCCATCGGAAGCGACGGCGCGGTTTCCTCGATCATCGCGAGCATGACGGCTTGCGGTTCTCCGACAGCGAGCCCGCCGATGGCGTAGCCGTGAAAACCGATCTCGGTCAGCCGGCACGCGCTGGTGCGCCGCAGCTCGGGGCGGTCGCCGCCTTGAACGATGCCGAACAGCATGTTGGCGGCGGGCGCACCCTCGAAAGCGCGCCTGCTGCGCTCGGCCCAGCGCAGCGAAAGCTGCATGGCGCGCTCGATGTCGCCACGCTCCGCCGGCAAACGCACGCATTCGTCAAGTTGCATCGCAATGTCGGAGCCAAGCAGCCGCTGAACCTCGACGGCGCGTTCAGGCGTCAGCTCGATCGCGGTACCGTCGATGTGGGACCGGAACGTCACACCCTGCTCTTTCACCTTTCGCAACTGGGCCAGCGACATCACCTGGAACCCGCCGGAATCGGTCAACATGGGTCCGTTCCATGTGGTGAATTTTTGCAAACCGCCGAGTTCGTCTATCCGCCCAGCCCCGGGCCTCAGCATCAGATGATACGTGTTGCCGAGCACGATGTCGGTCCCGGCGTCGCGCACCTCTTGCCATTGCAGGCCCTTCATGGCGCCTTGCGTCCCGACCGGCATAAAGGCCGGCGTTCGTACCGTCCCGTGCGCCGTGGTGAGAATCCCGGTGCGAGCGTCGCCATCGCGCCCGAGAATCTCGAAAGGGTTGACGAGATTCATGCGCCCGACCGCTCCGGAAACAGCAGGCAGGCGTCGCCATAGGAATAGAACCGGTAGCCCGCCGCGATCGCATGAGCATAGGCCTGTTTCATGGTTTTAAGACCGCTGAAGGCCGAGACCAGCATGAACAGCGTCGACCGCGGCAGATGAAAATTCGTCATCAGGATATCGATCGCGCGAAAGCGATAGCCCGGCGTGATGAAGATCGCGGTCTCCCCGGTAAACGGCGCGATCCGACCGTCCTCGGCCGCGGCGCTTTCCAAAAGCCGAAGCGATGTCGTACCAACCGCAACGATCCGGCCGCCGCGCGACCGCGCCGTGTTCAGCGCGTCCGCGGTCTCCGCGGATATCGTGCCCCATTCCGAATGCATCCGGTGTCCTGCGGTATCCTCGGCCTTCACGGGAAGAAACGTACCGGCGCCGACATGCAATGTGATCCGATGAAGGCCCACGCCGCGTTCGCGTAGCGCCGTCTCGATCACCGGCGTGAAATGCAGCCCCGCGGTCGGCGCCGCGACCGCGCCCTCATGAGCCGCGAACATGGTCTGATAATCTGCTGCATCTTGATCGTCGGGCGCACGCTTGGATGCGATGTATGGCGGCAGCGGCGTTGAGCCCAGCTCGGCAATGGCCCGATCCAGCGTCGGCCCGTGGAACGAGAAAGCGAAAGTGACCTCGCCCTCCTCACCCTTGCTTTCGACCTGCGCGTCCAGGTGCCCGAGGAAACAAACCCGTCCGTCGTTGCCGAAGCGAACGACGTCTCCCGCCACCAGCTTCTTGGCCGGCCTGACCAATGCGCTCCAGCGAGAACCGTCGAGACGCTTGATCAGCGTCGCGTCAATCCTCGGCTCCGCCTCGCGGCCGATGCGGCGGCCATGCAACTGAGCAGCGATGACACGCGTATCGTTCACGACAAGCTGGTCACCCGGTCGCAGCCATTCTGGGAGATCGCTCACCCGTTGGTCGTGTAACCTGGTTCCGGGGTGCACCACGAGCATCCGCGCGGAATTGCGCGGGCTCGCCGGACGCAGCGCAATGCTTTCGGCCGGTAATTCGAAATCGAAGAGATCGGTTCGCATGGAATGATCGAGACGACGGATGTAACTCGTCACTGAGCCTGTTGACCCGAAACGTCTATGGCCGGAACGCGTCCGGCCATTTCACGTCGGTCTGAAGAGTCGGAATAGCGTCTCAAGCCGCGTCAGCGGCCATCCTGGCCTTGACGATCTTGTCGGGATTTTGCACCGGCTCACCGCGCTTGATCTTGTCAACGTTCTCCATGCCTTCGACCACTTTACCCCAGACAGTATATTGTCCGTTCAGGAAAGACGCGTCGTCGAAGCAGATGAAGAACTGACTGTCGCCCGAATCCGGGCTTTGCGCCCGCGCCATGGATGCGGTGCCGCGTACATGGGGCTCTCTGTTGAATTCAGCCTTCAGCTTTTGGCCCGACCCTCCCATTCCGGTGCCTTGCGGGCATCCGGTCTGGGCCATGAAGCCGTCGATGACGCGATGGAATACGATGCCATCGTAGAACCCCTCGCGTACAAGTTCCTTGATCCGCGCGACATGATTGGGAGCCAGATCAGGACGCATTTCGATCGTCACGGGTCCCTGGGTGGTTTCGAGGATCAATGTGTTTTCGTTGTCAGCCATGCTCTCTTCTCTCTCTTGCTTTCGGATGGGTTCGTCGATCGTCAAATCGGATGGTCATGGGATGGCCCGCAATCGCTTCGCCCATGCTCGAGGTAAACGGCATCGGCGAGCAACGCTGCAAAGCCTCCATCACAGCCGTCCGGTAAATCAGACGTTCTTCGTCCGTTATACCCCGCGTCTCGGACGTGATCCGCGGCCGACCCAGCAGGCTACCGTCTCGCTTGAATGTGAACAGCACGGTAATTTCCATACCTGGACTACCGCGCGGCAAAGCGGGTGGCTGCCAGCATCGCTTCAACCGCGCGGACATCATGGCCAGGTTCGCCACGTCGCCGTCCTGCGCCATGGCATATTCCGACGCCAGGCCGACGATGCCCAAACAGACAGAAGCCAGGACGACCATTCGGACCATGAAGCGTCCTTCACTTGATATCAGACGCAACCTGAACCTTCAGCATCTTGTCCGGGTCTGTGACAGCGCCGCTTCGCGATCCGGGAGGCGCCTTCTTCAGCTTGTCCACTACGTCCATGCCAGAGACGACATCGCCCACCACGGTATATTTGCCGTTGAGGAAGGAGGCATCGGCGAAGCAGATGAAAAATTGCGAGTTCGCCGAGTCCGGACTTCCCGCGCGCGCCATTCCGACCACGCCGCGCTTGAACGGCACGTTGGAAAACTCGGCCTGGAGGTTCGGATACTTCGAGCCGCCGGTGCCATTGAAATTCTTGCCATCGCCGGTCTGCGCCATGAACCCATCCATGACCCGGTGAAACGGTACGTTGTTGTAAAAACCGTCACGAGCGAGTTGCTTGATGCGCTCGGCATGTTTGGGCGCGATGTCGGTCCGCAGCTTGATGACGATCTGTCCCTTCGTGGTGTCGATCACAATGGCGTTCTGCTTGTCGAGACCAGCCGGCAATGGCTGCGCGAGAGCGGGGACCGCGAAGATCAGCGCGGCGACGAGGCCAAGGATTCTAATCATGACAACTCCGGATCAGAGGAAGACCGGTTCATTCAACCGGCGAATTTGGTCTTGAGCTTCGATGCGACCAGATGCGGAACAAAAGCTGACACATCGCCACCCATCGTCGCGATCTGGCGCACCAGTGTGGCGGTGATCGGGCGGACGCCGGGCGAAGCCGGAACGAACACCGTATGCACGTCGGGGGCCATGGTCTCATTCATGCCGGCGATCTGCATTTCATAGTCGAGATCGGTGCCATCGCGCAGGCCCCGGACCAGAATTGTGGCGCCGGCCTTTTGCGCAGCAACAACCGTAAGACTGTCGTACGTCGCGCAGTCGAAGGCGCAGCCGGCTTCAGCCGCGACAGGCGCGAACACCCCGCGCGCCATCACCACGCGCTCCTCGGCTGAAAACAGCGGCGTCTTACCGGGATGCACCCCGACAGCAACGATCAGCCGGTCACATAGGACAATAGCGTGCCTGACCACGTCAACGTGGCCGTTGGTGACGGGATCAAACGATCCCGGATAAAGCGCGACGCGTGGCATCACCCCCTCTAGCGCGCCAGTTCAGAGGCCGCAAGCGAAGAGGGTTCCACAATTATCGAGGCGGCGGCCGATATTTATTTCTTGGCTCCGGTCGAACCACTCCGGGGGCGTGGGCGTCTTATCGTATGGCAGCGAGAGACCTGAAATCATTACAGATTTTAGGATTCTATTTCGTTCGAAAGGCGGGTGAAACAATTCTTCGCGGGATGAAACCTGTTTTCATGGCCGGCGAAGACGTCGCGAAACCAGGGCCGATTATCAATCCGCCCAACAAACGGGCCGCCAAATTAAACGGACAGGCCCAAATCACAGGGGACCGTCATGATCAGAGCTGTTTCTGCAATTGCGATCGCGGCGTTTATCGCAGCCGCTCTCACCATTCTTCCGGGTTTTGCCCCCCAGGTTTCCGCCAGCACCCCCGTTCCGCTGGCCAAGGGAGACCGGCTCGACATCCGCCCGACGGGCGCGACCTGCTCACAGCAAGCGTGGCCGAATTTCCAAACGTCCTGCCTTCGCTCTGCCGGCTCCAAAACAGTGGTTCGTGAAGCCCGGTTGATCACGGCAGAGCGTCACTGATCCGGACTCCATTCCGTTCCTTGATTCTTCCAAGTAAAACCCGCCCGCATGCCAACGGGCGGGTTTTACTGTTTGGCGCAGCAGGCGAAGCCCGCTACCCGCCGTTGCCGTTCTCGCCGTCCTCGCGGATGTGTTCGACCGACACCACATGCTCGTCGTCTGCCGTGTTGAACACGCGCACGCCCTTGGAAGCGCGGCTGGTGATGCGGATGCCTTCCACCGGTACCCGGATCAGCTGCCCGCCGTCGCTGACCAGCATGATCTGGTCCGACATCTCGACCGGGAATCCCGCCACCAGATGGCCGATCTCACCGAGCTTGGTCGGATCGGTCGCGCGGATGCCCTTGCCCCCGCGTCCGGAAACCCTGAATTCGAACGACGACGATCGTTTGCCATAGCCCTGCGCGGTGACGGTGAGAACAAACTGCTCGGCGGCGCCCATCTCCACATAGCGCCCTTCGGGCAGCGAGAGATCGGTATGCGCGGCCTCATCAGCCTCCGGCGTCGCCTCCTCCGGCTCGATATCCTCGCCGGTTGCAGCGCGGCGGATCGCGCCGGACTGCTTGAGATATGCGGCGCGCTCGGCCGGCGTAGCGTCGAAGTGATGCAGGATCGATAGCGAGATCACCCGATCGCCCTTCGCCAGCGCGATGCCGCGCACGCCCATCGAGGTCCGGCCCGAGAACACGCGCACGTCGGTGACCGGGAACCGGATGCACTGACCGCCCGCGGCAGTCAGCAACACGTCGTCGCGCTCGGTGCAGATCTGCACGTCAACGATCGACTCGCCCTCACCGAGCTTCATCGCGATGATACCGGAGCGCCGGACATCGACGAAATCGGAGAGCTTGTTACGGCGGACCGTTCCGCTGGTGGTCGCGAACATAACGTCCAGCGCGGCCCAGGACGATTCATCTTCAGGAAGCGGCATGATGGTGGTGATGCGCTCGCCCTGATCGAGCGGCAGGATGTTGATCAGCGCCTTGCCGCGGGCATTTGGGGCGGCCATCGGCAGCCGCCAGACCTTTTCCTTGTAGACCTGTCCGCGTGACGAAAAGAACAGCACCGGCGTATGGGTCGACGCCACGAACAGCCGGCTGACGAAGTCCTCATCCCTGGTCTGCATTCCGGAGCGGCCCTTGCCGCCACGCTTTTGCGCGCGATAGGCCGATAGCGGCACCCGCTTGACGTAGCCGGCGTGCGAGACGGTCACGACCATGTCCTCGCGCTGGATCAGGTCCTCGTCCTCGACCTCGCCTTCCTGCTCGACGATGACGGTCCGGCGCGGAGTGGCGAACTCGGACTTCACCGCGTCAAGCTCGGTCTTGATGATCGCCTGGACGCGCGCGCGCGACCGCAGGATATCCAGATAGTCAGCGATCTCGATGGCGAGCTTGTCGAGTTCCTCGGAAATTTCCTCGCGGCCGAGCGCGGTCAGGCGCTGCAGGCGCAAATCGAGGATGGCCTTCGCCTGCTCCATCGACAACCGCGCCGTGCCGTCCGGCGAGACGCGGTGGCGCGGATCATCGATCAGCGTGATCATCGCCGCGACATCCTTTGCCGGCCAGTCGCGCGACATCAACGTCTCGCGCGCGGCGTTGGGATCCGGCGACTCCCTGATAACGCGGATGATCTCGTCGATATTGGCGACGGCGATCGCCAGGCCGACCAGGATGTGGGCGCGATCGCGGGCCTTGTTGAGCAGGAACTTGGTGCGCCGGGTGACGACCTGTTCGCGGAACGCGATGAAGAGAGTCAGCAGGTCCTTCAGATTCATCAACTGCGGACGGCCCGCATCCAGCGCCACCATGTTGGCGCCGAAGTTGGTCTGCAGCGGCGTGAACCTGTAAAGCTGGTTGAGCACGACCTCCGGAACGGCGTCGCGCTTCAACTCGACGACGACGCGGAAACCCTCCCGATCGGATTCGTCACGCAAATCCGAAATGCCCTCGATCTTTTTCTCGCGCACCAGTTCGGCGATACGTTCGACCATGCTGGCCTTGTTGACCTGATACGGAATCTCCGAGATCACGATCGCTTCACGGTCCTTGCGGATCGTATCGATCGACACCTTGCCACGCATCACGATCGAGCCTCGGCCGAGGTGATAGGCTGAGCGAATGCCCTGCCGTCCGAGGATAATGCCGCCGGTTGGAAAATCCGGACCCGGAATGATGTTGATGAGATCGTCGATCGAGAGCGCGGGGTCGTCGATCAGCGCCACGCAAGCGTCGATGACTTCTCCAAGATTGTGCGGCGGGATGTTAGTGGCCATGCCGACGGCAATGCCGCCGGCGCCATTGACCAGAAGGTTCGGAAACTTCGCCGGAAGAACGGAAGGCTCTTTCTCGCTGTTATCGTAGTTGGGCTGGAAATCGACGGTGTCCTTGTCGATGTCATCGAGCAGCGATTGCGCGATCTTGGTGAGGCGGGACTCGGTGTAACGCATCGCCGCCGCCATATCGCCGTCGACCGAGCCGAAATTGCCCTGCCCGTCGATCAGCGGCACACGCATCGAGAAATCCTGCGCCATACGCACGAGCGCGTCATAAACTGACTGGTCGCCGTGAGGATGGTACTTACCGATGACATCGCCGACGGTGCGGGCAGACTTGCGATAGGGCTTATTCCACTCGAAACCGTTTTCGTGCATGGCGTAGAGAATGCGACGATGAACCGGCTTGAGGCCGTCGCGCGCATCCGGCAGCGCCCGCGCCACGATTACGCTCATGGCGTAATCGAGATAGCTGCGTTTCATCTCATCAAGGATTGAAACGGGCCGAATGCCCGAAGGCGCCGGCGGCTCCCCGGGTTTGGTGTCTTCGCTGTCTGACAAAGAAGGATTCCGGTCGATTTTATTTGCAGATCATATAGCCTATCGAAGCTCGTAAAACCACCTTCGGCAACCACCCAAGGTGGTTTTTTCCCATCGTTCTTTCAGGTACTTATCGACTATAACGGCAACCAGAATCTTATGGTGGAACGGTGTTGCTGGACGACACATCTCGGGTGGGCATCCGCTTCAACTGATGGCGCCGGTCGCCGGGTCGAGCCGGGCAACGCCGACATGAGGTATTTCCGGAAAGCCCTTTAAGACCCGCCTGCGGCGGCACCTCCGCTGCTCGAATTATCGCTTTCAGGCTCCAGCGGCGGGACCAGAGCCAGTTCGAGATCGCCCGCCTCAAGCGGTTCCTCATCGTCACGCAAGGCCGGATCGTCGGAAGGTGTGGGAACGCTGAACCCGCCCGGCAAACGGGAATCCAGCAGCCCCGTTCCCTTCAGTTCTTCCAGGCCAGGCAGGTCGCCGAGATTTTCGAGGCTGAACTGGGACAAAAACGCCTCTGTCGTTCCGAAAGTGAGCGGGCGGCCCGGTGTCTTGCGACGGCCGCGCGGCTTGATCCAGCCGGTCTCAAGCAACACGTCGAGCGTCCCCTTGGAGGTAACGACGCCGCGGATTTCCTCGATCTCGGCGCGGGTCACGGGTTGAT
This sequence comes from Nitrobacter sp. Nb-311A, assembly GCF_000152905.1. Classification (GTDB taxonomy): domain Bacteria; phylum Pseudomonadota; class Alphaproteobacteria; order Rhizobiales; family Xanthobacteraceae; genus Nitrobacter. Next base: position 113,360 of record NZ_CH672420.1, on the reverse strand, counting down.
GATAGGCGATGATCGCCAACACCTCGATCGCGGCGCGCGACAGGCGCCGGGTCTCCGTGCTTTCACGCGTCATCAGCCAGGCCAGATCGCCCGCCGTGCGGAAGGTCCACTTATTGGCGATGCGCACCAGGTTGACCCCGCGCGAGGCGTAATCCGCCTGCAACTGTGCAAGCGCCATTTTGATGTCCACCCCGTCGGGCATCCGCTTGGCGAGCGCCGCCTGATCGAGCGGCTCGCTGGAGGCAAACAGCAGCGCCTCCAGCAACCGCAATTCCTCGGGACGCGCTGCGGGTAGTTCCGACTCAAAATCCTCGAGCTGCTCCACGCGCATTTCCGCCAGGCCTGCCATCGCTCGCTCTCCTTCTTCACTTACTGCGCCGAGACGTCCGGCCCAGTCGTCGGATCAGATGGCGGCCGCGCACGCTTGCGAAAATAAAGCGGCGCGAAAGCCTCTTTTTGATTCAGATCCATGACGCCTTCGCGCACCAATTCGAGCGCGGACGCGAAACTCGAAGCGAACACAGTGGCCCGCTGCGACGGATCGACGACAAAGGTCATCAGATACTCGTCGAGACAGCCCCAATCCTCGCCGGCAAGACCGACCAGACGTTCAAGCGAGGCTCGTGCCTCGCTCAACGACCAGACCGTGCGCTTGGTCATGTGAACGGTCGTCAATACGCGCTGCTGGCGCTGCACGGCATAGGCGGAGAGCAGGTCGAACAATGTCGCCGTGAACCTCGGATGCCGAATCTCCGCAATCGATTCCGGGTTTCCTCGCGGAAAAATGTCGCGCCCCAACTGCTGACGATTCATCAGGCGATTCGACGCCTCCCGGATGGCTTCAAGGCGGCGCAGGCGATTGGCGAGCGCCGTCGCCATCTCGCCGGCGCTCGGACCATCCGGCGTCGGCGGCTCCGGCAGAAGCAATCGCGATTTGAGAAAGGCCAGCCATGCCGCCATCACCAGATAGTCGGCGGCCAATTCGAGACGAATCTTGCGAGCCGCCTCGACAAAAACGAGATACTGATCCGCGAGCGCCAGGATAGAGATTTTCGACAGGTCGACCTTCTGCTGCCGGGCAAGCGCCAGCAACAGATCGAGCGGGCCTTCATAACCTTCAACATCGACCACAAGCGCAACCTCGTCGATGACGACGGGCTCGGTGGGCCGGCCGGTTTCAAACGACAGAATTTCAGCACTCATGCGCTCGCCGCTCCTGCCGCCGTCAACGCGTCGAGTTCAGCCTGCGCCGCTCCGCGGTCGAAGGGTTGCGGCGGCTTGCGTGCGGCCAGGGCCCTGTTGGCGCGGTCCAACGCGGAACCCGACAGTTCCGGAGTTTCGCTCGCAACCTCCCGCATCTCATCCAGCCTGCCATTGCAATGCAGGACAATGTCGCACCCGGCCGCAACGATCGCCCTGGTCCGCTGGGCGATCGTTCCAGTCAATGCATTCATGGACACGTCATCGCTCATCAACAATCCCTGAAATCCGATCGAGCCGCGAATCACCTGTTCGATGATTGTCGCAGATGTCGTGGCCGGTTGGGTGGCATCAATTGCACTGAACACAACATGTGCAGTCATCGCCATCGGCAGATCCGCAAGAGGACGAAATGCAGCGAAATCAACGGCCTCAAGCTCGTCTTTCAAGGTATCTACGATCGGGAGCCGGTGATGGGTGTCGGCGGTCGCCCGACCGTGACCCGGAATATGCTTGAGAACGGGCAGAACTCCACCGTGCTCCAGTCCATCGGCAACAGTCCGCGCGATTATCGCGACCTTGTGAGGATCGGCGCCATAAGCACGATCACCGATGACGGCATCCGCGCCCGGCACCGGAACATCCGCCAGCGGCAGGCAATCGACCGTGATGCCGAGATCGGCAAGATCGGCCGCGATCAGTTGTGCGCTGAGCCGCGCCGCTTTCAGCCCCATGGCGCGGTCGCGGTCATAGAGCGCGCCGAACACCGCCCCCGCCGGATAGACGGGCCAGTGGGGCGGTCCCAGCCGCTGCACGCGGCCACCTTCCTGATCTATCAGGACGGGAGCATCGCTATCCTCGACCGCTTCGCGAAACTCCTGAACCAAACGAGCGACTTGCAGGGGAGTATCTACATTCCTCCTGAACAGGATGAATCCCCAGGGCCGCTGTGCACGCAGGAATTCGCGCTCCTCCGCTGTCAGGCTCAGGCCTGACGCTCCCGTGATGAATGCGCGCGAACTCATGGCGGCCGATTAGCCTTTGTCGGCCGCGACGGTCAAGGAATCCGCCGTTAATTCCTTTGGACGACGCATTGTCCGCCGGCCGATTTGAGGCTGCCGCAGAAACGCGAAGCCTCGCCGGACGAGCCGAACGGCCCGACCATTGCGCGATAGTAGACGCCTCTGGCGCCAAGGTCGGCCCGTTTGATCAACGGGGTCCTCGATCCCAGCATCGACGGGAATTTACCCTGCAACACTCGGAACGAAGCCTGTGCGTCCGCCTCGTTCCGCTGCGACGAGACCTGGACCACGTAACCTCCGGTACTGGCGGCAGCCGGCGCCTGCGCGGCCGGATTGGTCGAGGCCATCCGGGTGCGCGTTTCGGCAGCCTGGGGAGACACCGGCGCAGGCGCAGTGTCCGCGGCATGAGATTCCCGGAACTCAGGCCGCCCAACACCCGCCGCCGCGAGATCGGCCTGGTCACCACGAACCGTCATGGTCCTGACCTTGCGTGGTTCGTCGCCAGCGATCGTTCCGTTTGCGACCGTCGCAGGAGGCTTGATATTCGGGGCAACGCTTGCTGCGGACGGCGGATTGCCGTTCTGGTTCAACGGCGGGAATACCACACGCGGACCGGCATTCACGGCGTCCTTGACGTCGACCGGCTGCTCTTCACGCGACACCATCTGCTCGGTGCCGTTCTCCGTGGACATCCGGTCCTGAAGCAACTTGCCGACGGCATCATCCGAAGTGGCCTGCTGAGGCACGATCTTGGTGGGTTCGGTATCGGCCCTGATGACCGGCGGCTCGCCGCTCGGCGCAGTCCCAACAAACGTTCGGTAAGCAAACGCTGCACCGGTGCCGACTACGGCGAGCACCAGAATCGCGACCACGGTCGCCATTTTACGGCGGCGCTCGGGAGTCGATTCAGCTCCCCCATAACCATCCTCGTAGCCGAAGGGCGCGTCCTCATAAGTCTCGCGCGGAAACTGGCCTTCATACGCGTCGCGCGGGACGTGATCGCCATAGGCATACGCAGGCTGCTGGTCCGGCCGTTTCCCGTACAGCACGTCGTCATAGCGGTCGGGATCGACCTGATGATAAGATTGTGGTTCAGGCTGCTGATGTTGGTTGTCAGGATAAACCGCCGCGCGGCGCAGCACCGGATGCGGCGGGGATTCAACCTGCTCCGGCGAAGAAGAAGAAGAATTAGGCTGGACCATCCGCCTCTGCATCCACAGCGGCGGACCGCCGGGAACCTCGTCTTTGATTGGCGCTTCGATCGGCGGAAGCGGCTCAAAGTGATCGACGGGATCATCCATCGGAGCCATCGGTGCTCCCCGTTTGATATCGTCGAAGGGATCAGTCTGGCCAATCAGCCGGGCAAGTTCCGCGAGCGGATCCGGCTCCGTGGGGGCGGTCGCGCTCCGGTCGTCACGCCCGTAATCATCGTCCTCCGGGGAGGGTCTGTCCTGATATTTATGAGCCATCGTGATGTCGCGTCCCTTTCGGAAAGGCGCCAACTCGCTCGTTCTAAACGAAACAGCTGCCAATCAAGCCCATCACGATCCCCTTCATGACGGCCAACCCATTATCGCATCTCGGTCGGCGCGTGGACGCCGAGAACGGTAAGTCCGGATGCCAGAACCGCGACAACCCCCTGAACCAGAGCCAGCCGCGCCCTGGTTATTTGTGCATCATTATTGATAATGAAGCGTAAATGAGGCAAATCGCGCCCTTTTGTCCAAAGCGTATGAAATTCGCTCGCGAGATCATAGAGATAGAAAGCGATCCTGTGCGGCTCGTGCGCTGCCGCGGCAGCTTCGACCGTCCGCGGATAGAGCGCCAGCCGCCGCAACAGGCCGAGTTCAGCCGGATCGGACAGCCGCTCCATGTCCGCCGTCCCGAGAAATTGTTTCCGCGCCGCATCCGCTTCGGGAAGGTCCGGAAAGACTTCCCGCGCATTGCGGAAAATCGAGAATCCGCGAGCGTGGCCGTACTGCACATAGAATACCGGATTGTCCTTCGACTGCTCAATCACTTTAGCAAGATCGAAATCCAACACCGCGTCATTCTTACGGAACAGCATCATGAAGCGCACCGCGTCGGAGCCGACTTCATCGACCACCTCGCGCAACGTGACGAAATCACCGGCGCGCTTCGACATCTTCACCGGCTCGCCATTGCGTAGCAGTTTCACGAGCTGCACGATCTTGACATCAAGGGTCGCTCTGCCCGAGGTGACCGCCTTGATCGCGGCCTGCACGCGCTTGATGTAGCCGCCGTGATCGGCACCCCAGACATCGACCATGTTATGAAAGCCGCGGTCGAACTTCGTCTTGTGATAGGCGATATCCGAGGCGAAGTAGGTGTAACCGCCATCCGACTTCTTCAACGGGCGATCGACATCGTCGCCATAGGCCGTGGCGCGGAACAGAGTCTGCTCGCGATCCTCGTAGTCTTCCACGGGCGCGCCCTTCGGCGGCGGCAGCCGGCCCTCATAGACGTCGCCCTTTTCTCGCAGGAAATCGATGGTCTCCGCGACGCGATCTGCGTTGCCTTCGATCAGCGAGCGTTCCGAGAAGAACACGTCGTGCCGGATGTTCAGCGCGGCGAGATCGCCCCTGATCATCTCCATCATCATGCCGATGGCTTTTGCGCGCACGAGCGGCAGCCACCCCGCTTCCGGCGCCTTCACCAGACTGTCGCCGTGTTCGGCCGCGAGCGCCCGTCCCACGGGCTTGAGATAATCGCCAGGGTAAAGTCCATCCGGAATCTCGCCGATGTCCTCGCCCAGCGCCTCGCGATAGCGCAGGAACGCCGAGCGCGCGAGCACGTCCACCTGCGATCCGGCGTCGTTGATGTAGTATTCGCGCGTCACGTCGTAGCCCGCGAACGACAACAGGCTCGCCAGCGCGTCGCCGAACACCGCGCCGCGGCAATGCCCGACATGCATCGGGCCGGTCGGATTGGCCGAGACGTATTCGACGTTGACCTTTTCGCCGCCACCTATGGCGCTGCGGCCATAGCCCTCGCCGTCCCGCAACACATCACGCAGGACATCAAACCAGACCGGTAACCTCAGGGTCAGATTGATGAAACCTGGACCGGCGATCTCGGCGTTCTCGATCAGGTCGTCAGCGCGGAGCTTCGTCACGATCCGTTCGGCGAGATCGCGCGGTTTGGCTTTGGCGTCCTTCGCCAGAACCATGGCGGCGTTGGTCGCCATGTCGCCATGGGCCGCATCTTTCGGCGGCTCGACGACGATCCGCGTCAAATCCAGTCCTGACGGAAGCGCGCCTTCTTCCGCGAGCGCGGCGCACGCCTTATGCACTCGCGCAAGCACGTCCGCGAAAAGATGCTGCGATGGACTGGAATTGGTCATGATATCCGCGATTTAAGTGGAGCTGGAACAGGCGCTGCCTAACGCAATTCCGGAGTCGAGTCAAAAAGGCGCTTGTGCTCGTTGATAGCGAACCGATCGGTCATACCCGCGATGAAATTACCAACCGTGCGCGCTTTTTCGGCATCGAACGCGCGGTTGATACCCTTCTCCGGCAGCCATTCGGCAGGCAGCGCCGCCGGATCGTCGCGGTAGCGCATGAACAGATCCCGGACGATAGTCTCGGCCTGATCCATCACGCGCAGAACGCGGGGATGGCGATACATCCTTTGCCGGAGGAACGCCTTGATCAGGGCCTCGGCCTCTGCCGCTTCCGCCGGAAAGGCAAGCAGCGGCGCAGAGTGCCCGCGCACATCATCGACCGATCGCGGCTGCGCCGTGGCAAGCCGCCTGCCCGCCTCGGACAAAACGGCCATGATCAGGTAGGAGATCAGTTCGCGCACCAATTCGGCGCCGCGCCGCCCATCATCCAGCATAGGATGGCGACGCGTGATATCGGCGATCATTCCAGCAGTTAGCGGCATTTCCTTCAAATCATCGACAGCGAACAATCCGGCGCGCAAGCCGTCGTCGATGTCGTGGGCGTCATAAGCGATGTCGTCGGCGATCGCCGCAACCTGCGCCTCGAGCGAGGCGAAGCTCCATAATTCCAGATCGCAGATCCGGTTGAAATCGACGATGCCCACCGGAACGCCGCGACGCTGATAACGCCCAACCGCGTTCCCCGAGGCATCGGTCAGCGGGCCGTTGTGCTTGACGATCCCCTCCAGCGTTTCCCAGGTCAGGTTGAGACCGTCGAAATCCGGGTAGCGGCGCTCCAGCAGGGTTACGATCCGCAGCGTCTGCGCGTTGTGGTCGAAGCCGCCATACGGACCGAGACAGAGGTCCAGCGCCCGTTCGCCGGCATGGCCGAACGGCGGATGACCAAGGTCATGCGCCAGCGCCAGCGCCTCCGTCAAATCCTCGTCGAGCCCGAGCTGGCGGGCCAGCGCGCGGGCGATCTGTGCGACCTCGAGGGTATGGGTGAGACGGGTTCGGAAGTGGTCGCCTTCATGATAGACGAACACCTGTGTCTTGTGTTTTAGCCGCCGGAACGCCGTCGAATGGATCACCCGGTCGCAATCCCGCCGGAACGCGCTACGGGTCCGGCTCGGCGGCTCGTCATACAACCGGCCGCGGCTGCGGTCGGATTCGCTGGCGAAGGACGCACGGGGAGCTGCCATTCCGACTACCACGGCACTTGCCCCCCTCCGATGGTTTGATTCCCGCCGCCAGGGCACTTAACTATGGCTTGCGGGCGATTCAAAATATTGGACAATGTCCGCAATCGCATACGGAGTTGCAGGATGACAGAAGCCAACATCACCGTCAGCGAGCGCGCGGCGCGACGGATCGGGGAAATCCTGAAATCCGAAGGTGACGGCGCCATGTTGCGCATCAGCGTCGAAGGCGGCGGCTGCTCGGGCTTTCAATACAAATTCGACATCGAACGCGCCAAGGCCGATGATGATCTGGTAATCGCTCGAGATTCCGCGGTGGTGCTCGTCGACCCGGCCTCCGTCCCGTTCCTGAGCGGGTCCGAAGTCGATTTCGTTGACGACCTGATCGGAGCGTCGTTCCGGGTCGTCAACCCGAACGCCACCGCCTCCTGCGGCTGCGGCACCAGTTTCTCGATATAGGGATAGAGCGCGGGTTTAACCCGCTTATCCACCGAAGGAAACTTTCGCACCGGATTGCCCGATCAGATCGGCAATCACATGCGGGATCGCCTGATGCGCATAGCCACCTGGAACGTCAATTCGATCCGGCAGCGACTGGATCACCTTATCACCTGGTTGGGGGAGACCACGCCGGACGTGGTCTGCCTCCAGGAGATCAAATGCGTCGACGAGCAGTTTCCCCGCGAGGCCATTGAAGCACTCGGCTACAATGTGGTGACGCACGGCCAGAAGACCTTTAACGGCGTGGCGTTGCTATCGAAATTTCCGTTCGACGAAACCCGGCCCCGGCTGGCCGGCGATGACGGCGACGTGCAGTCGCGATTCCTCGAAGGCGTGGTTTCACTCAAGCAAGGCATTGTCCGGATCGCCTGTCTCTACCTGCCCAACGGAAATCCGCCGAACACCGAGAAATATCCTTACAAACTCAAATGGATATCGCGACTTATTGAATATTCGAAAGAGCGGCTGAAGAGTGAGGAAGCCTTTGTGCTTGCCGGTGATTTCAACGTCATCCCCGCGCCGCGCGACGTCTACAATCCGGCGTCGTGGGTCGATGATGCCTTGTTCCGCCCGCACACACGGCAAGCGTTTCAGACGCTGCTCGGACTGGGCCTGACCGACGCGCTACGGGCGGCCTCAGACGCCGCCGGGGAATATACCTTCTGGGATTATCAGGCGGGCGCATGGCAAAAGAACAACGGATTGCGGATCGATCATCTGCTGCTGTCGCCGCAGGCCAGCGACCGGCTCGGCGGCGTGGGAATCGATCGCCATGTCCGCGGCTGGGAAAAGGCGTCCGACCATGTTCCCGTCTGGATCGATCTCGATCTGGAAGTGGCCGGATCGGCCTAGCCTTTTGATTTAACGGCGGTTTCTTGCCGCAAACCGGTATTCCCCTCGCGCGAAAACGCTATAAGCGAAGCACCTCAGTCCCGCCGCCCCTGCACCCAGTGCTCCAGCATCTGCAGCGCCATGGCGCGATCATCCTCAGAGGCTTTCGCGATAGCCTTATTATAGCTGTCCATAATCCAGCTCTCGTCCGGCGCGGCGGCATCCCGCGCCAGCGTCAGCCACATCAATCCACGCGCAGCCTGCCGGGGTAACTGATCGCCGGTAAACAGCATCTTGCCGAGCATGGCCTGCGCCTGATGCTGGCCCTTTTGCGCCGCAAGACCTAGCCAACGGACGCCATACTTGACATCGTGAGGAGCTCCGACGCCTTTCAGATAAAGGCGCGCCAGATCGTATTGCGCATCGGCATTGCCGAAGTAGGAAGCGGCATAGGAGAACATCTCTCGCGCACGCTCTGCGTCGCGTTTGATGGTCGAGTTTGGAATCCCCTGTAGGTAATAGCGTCCGAGCGCAACAAACGCATTGGCCACAACGGCGGCCTGCGGCGCCGAAGGACTGTCCTCGGCATGTGCATTGGCAATACGGCTGAAGTACTGGAAAGCGCGTAGATCGTCCTGGGTGACGCCGTCGCCGTTGGCGTACATACGCCCCAGCCGCCACTGGGCAATCGGGTGCCCGCCCTCGGCCGCATATTGCAAGGCTGTCAACGACGCGCTCGGGGCAACCGCCTTTTTCAGCGTCTCACCACCAGCGAGGGGCGCGGAGGCAACGGGAAGCGCCGCGGCGGCGGCATCCTGTTGTCCCGCCACGGTTCCGTCGAAGGCAATGGCCGGCGCGCTCACGCAGACCGCGCTCCATGCCAACGCAAGAAAAGCTGTGCTTCTAGCCATACGCATAACGCGACTTCTCGACTACCCCATCCGTATAGGACAGGTTACCGCTAAACGTTTTTCCAAACAGCCGAGCGTATTTTGTGCGCTCGTTGGATGTAGGATTGGTCGCGCCGATCCGCCATTTGGTCTTGCGGGCAAAGCGCCTGGCACAAATCAAATTTACGTCAGAGGACCGGCCGACCGCCGTTACGCTCCGGGCGCCGGCGTCGCCAACAGCGGTCGCGAGCACGGCAGGTTTATGCAGATCGATCCATCGCGCGATATATGAACTTAAATAGCCGGGCGCGCACTGACCTACCGTGACGCGACGGCTCGACAACCTGCCCTTGATGCCCGGCTCGACGTCCATCGCGAATACGCTCCCTGCGCGGCTTTTTTTCTGAGAAGCTTCCGGGACGTTCCGCGAAAGCGCCAGCCTTTAGCCGACAAGTAAATTTCACGAAGGGGTGTGGCTAAATAGCGGCGCATGCAAGAGCCACCTGTTCATAGGATTAAATGGCCAGCTGGTGTTGCGCCCTGGCAACAATGTTATCGCAGAGCAACAATGGCTCGATCAGCCGCGCTCTACAATAGTTCGCGCCGATTCTGGTCAGCGGTCGTCCGAGCGGGCCGGTTGCTGTTCGAACCGCTTCCGCTCTTACATATTCAGCACGCGCCCATAGGCGTCGAGCACCGCCTCCTTCATCATTTCCGAAAGTGTCGGATGCGGGAAGATGGTGTGCATCAGTTCTTCCTCGGTGGTTTCGAGATTCATCGCAACCACGTAGCCCTGGATCAACTCGGTGACCTCTGCGCCCACCATGTGCGCGCCGAGCAGTTGCCCGGTTTTTTTGTCGAAGATCACTTTCACCAACCCCTGATCCTCGCCCAGCGCGATGGCCTTGCCGTTGCCGGCGAACGGAAAGCGGCCGACACGGATGTCCCTGCCCGCCGCCTTCGCCTTGGCCTCGGTGAGGCCGACGGAGGCGACTTGCGGGTGACAGTAGGTGCAGCCAGGGATCAGGCTCTTGTCCATCGGATGCGGCTTGAGGTCCTTGATCGCCTCGATGCAGATGACTCCCTCGTGCTCGGCCTTGTGCGCCAGCATCGGCGGTCCGGCGACGTCGCCGATCGCATAAATGCCCGGCACGTTGGTCCTGCCATAGCCGTCGATCACGATGCAGCCGCGATCCGTTTTCACGCCGAGCTTTTCCAATCCGAGATTCTCGATATTGCCGACCACGCCGACCGCCGAAATCACCCGCTCGAACTCGGCGGTGACCGGCTTGCCATCGCCCGCATCGATCGTGGCCACCACGCTATCGGCCTTCTTGTCGAGCCTGGTGACCTTCGTGGAGGTCATGATCTTGATGCCCTGCTTCTCGAACTGCTTGCGGGCAAGCGCGGCGATCTCGGCATCTTCAACCGGAAGAATCTGCGGCAGCACTTCGACCACCGTGACCTCAGCGCCCATGGTGCGGAAGAATGAGGCGAACTCGATGCCGATCGCGCCTGAGCCGACGACGAGCAGCGACTTCGGAACCTTCGGCGCGACCATCGCCTCGAAATAGGTCCACACCAGCTTGCCGTCCTGCTCCAGTCCCGGCAGCACGCGCGGCCGCGCGCCGGTCGCGACGATGATGTGCCTGGCCTGATAGCCGCCCTCGGCAAGCGCGCCCTTCGGCGGATCGGTGGCGAGGCGCGAGTCAGACTTCTTCACCGTGATCTTTCCGGGCGCGTCGATCGACGCCTCGCCCCAGATCACGGCGACCTTGTTCTTCTTCATCAGGAAGCCGACGCCCTCGTTGAGACGCTTCGAAACCCCGCGCGAACGCTGCACCACTGCCTTCGGATCGAAGCTCACCTTCTCCGCCGACAGGCCGTAATCCTTGGCATGCTGCATGTAATGGTAGATTTCCGCCGAGCGCAGCAGCGCCTTGGTCGGAATGCAACCCCAGTTCAGGCAGATACCACCGAGATGCTGCTTCTCGACGACCGCCGTCTTGAAGCCGAGTTGCGCGGCGCGGATCGCGGTGACGTAGCCGCCCGGACCGGAGCCGATGATGATGACGTCGAAGGAGGTGTCAGGCATGGTCATTCGCTTCTTGTCTTTCCCTCTCCCCTTGTGGGAGAGGGTGGCTGAGTGCCGGCAGGCGCGAAGCCGGGTGAGGGGGGACTTACGCTCGCACGGATCTCTTCGACAACCGCAGAAGTCTTTAGCAGAATGTCATTATTCCAAAACCGCAGTATACGAAAACCGCATTCCACAGCGCGATTTCAGCATCGGTCGCGTTTGTGCGAAGCACTCTCGCAAAGGTCCGCTTCGGTTTCGCAATGCGTCGGCGCATACCCCTCACCCGGCCGCCTTCGGTGTCCACCCTCTCCCACAAGGGGAGAGGGAAGAAAGGGATCACCTTTTTGGCTGATCTCGCATAGCTTTGTCTAATTCTCCGCAACGCATGTGATGATGGTCTTGCTTACCTCTGGGATTCCAACGAATCCCACCCTTGCCCACCACGAGTTCGCTAAACTTCGCTCCGCCTTACTTCAACATCAAACGTCACCCCGGATTCTTCGCGACTAAGAGGGTGATTCGTTAGATTGACTTTCACTGATTTTGCGGGCACCGACTTCTCCTATCAAAGAAGCTTCACACCATCATCATCACGGGGTTCTCGATCAGCGTCTTGAACGCGCCGATCAGTTCCGCGCCGAGCGCGCCGTCGACCGCGCGGTGGTCGCAACTCAGCGTCACGCTCATGATGTGCGCCGCCTCGATCCTGCCGCTACGAACCACCGCCCGCTCCTCACTGGCGCCGACCGCGAGGATCGTGGCGTGCGGCGGGTTGATGACGGCGGTGAAATCCTTGATGCCGTACATGCCGAGATTGGAGACGGCGGTGGTGCCGCCCTGATACTCCTCGGGCTTGAGTTTGCGCGCCCGCGCCCGCGCGGCGAAATCCTTCATTTCGGATGAGATGGCGGAAAGCGACTTGGTCTCGGCCTTACGGATAATCGGCGTGATCAGTCCGCCCGGCATCGCAACCGCGACGCCGACATCGGAGTGCCTATGCCTGAGCATGCCGCCTTCGGTCCAGCTCACATTGGCATTCGGCACGCGTTGCAGCGCCACCGCCATCGCCTTGATGACGAAGTCGTTGACCGAAAGCTTGTAGAGAGACTTCTTCTCCTTGTCCTTCGGCGCGGACGCGTTGATGTCTTCGCGCGCGGACAGCAGCCGTCCGATGTCGCAGTCCATCGTCAGATAGAAATGCGGAATGGTCTGGATCGACGCGGTCAGGCGCTGCGCGATCGTGCGGCGCATGTTGTCATGCGGGACGCGTTCGTAGGAGCCGTCCTCGAACAGCGACAGGATCTGCTTGTCCGACATCGAAGGCGCGATCGCCGGCGCACCCGCCGGTGCAGCGGGCGCCTTCAGCCCCTTGCCGGACTTCGCCTGCTCCACGTCGCGCGCGACGATACGTCCGTGCGGGCCGCTGCCCTCGATGCGCGCCAGTTCGATGCCGGCCTCGCCGGCGAGCCGCCGCGCCAGCGGCGAGGAGAAGATGCGGGTATGACCATTGGCCGATCGTGGCGCTGCCGATTCTGGCGACGGAGGCTTGGAAGCAGACATGCTGGACGATGCATCGGAGGCGCGAGCCGTTCCCCCGTTACCAGCTTTCGCCTCCACCCTGGATTCTGCCTTGGCGGCGTTCCTCGGCTCTGAGGTCGCTCCGCTCGCCGCCGCTTTCACGTCCTCACCGTCCCCGGCGAGCACCGCGATGACGTTGTTGACCGGCACGTCCTGCGTGCCTTCCGGCACCAGGATTTTCGCGATGATCCCCTCGTCCACCGCTTCGACTTCCATGGTCGCCTTGTCGGTCTCGATCTCGGCGATAACATCGCCGGACTTGACCGCGTCGCCTTCTTTCTTGAGCCACCTGGCGAGATTGCCCTTCTCCATCGTCGGCGACAGCGCGGGCATCAGAATGTTGATCGGCATGATGGGCCCCGCTTACCGATAACAGACGGCCTTGGCCGCGGCGACGACCTCAGCCACCGACGGCAGCGCCAGCTTTTCGAGATTCGCGGCATAAGGCATCGGCACGTCCTTGCCCGAAACGCGCATCACCGGCGCGTCGAGATAGTCGAAGGCGTGTTCCATGATGCGCGCGACGATCTCCGCGCCGACGCCCGACTGCTGCCACCCCTCCTCCACGGTCACCGCGCGGCCGGTCTTTTGCACCGACGCCACGATGGTGTCGGTGTCCATCGGCCGCAGCGTGCGCAAGTCGACGACCTCGGCCTCGATGCCCTCCTTGGCGAGTTCATTGGCAGCTTTCAGTGCGTAGGTCATGCCATTCGACCAGGAGACCAGCGTAACGTGCTGACCAGTCCGCGCGATTCGCGCCTTGCCGATCGGCAGCACATAGTCATCGAGTTTCGGCACCGGGCCGGTGTGTCCATACAGAATTTCATTCTCAAGGAAAATCACCGGATTGGGATCACGGATCGCGGCTTTCAAAAGCCCCTTGTAGTCAGCGGCTGAATACGGCGCGATCACCTTGAGGCCCGGGATTTGCGAGTACCAGGCCGAATAGTCCTGGCTGTGCTGAGCGGCGACGCGCGCCGCGGCGCCGTTGGGGCCGCGAAACACGATTCCGCAGCCCATCTGGCCGCCGGACATATAGAGCGTCTTGGCGGCCGAATTGATGATCTGGTCGATCGCCTGCATGGCGAAGTTGAACGTCATGAACTCGACGATCGGTTTCAGGCCCGCCATCGCCGCGCCGACGCCGACGCCGGCAAAACCGTGCTCGGTGATGGGCGTGTCGATCACCCGCCGCGCGCCGAATTCCTGCAACAGGCCCTGCGACACCTTGTAGGCGCCTTGATATTCGGCGACCTCCTCGCCCATCAGAAAGACATCATCGTCGCGGCGCATTTCCTCGGCCATGGCGTCGCGCAGCGCCTCGCGGATGGTCATGGTCACCATCTCGGTGCCGGCAGGGATGTCGGGATCCTCTGAGATCGCTGATCCGGCAGAGCGGGGCGGATCCGAGATCATCGGCTTGCCCTCGCCCACCGGCGAACGGGATTCCGCGACGTCCTTCGAAACGTCCTGAACGGAAGCGGGCGATGTCTTGGAAGCCTTCGACTCTGTCTTGCCAAGATCGGCAGCGCTCTCGCCATCGGCGAGAATGGTAGCGATCGGCGTGTTCACCGCCACGTCGGCGGTTCCTTCGGGAACCAGTATTTTGCCGAGCGTGCCCTCGTCGGTCGCCTCGACTTCCATAGTCGCCTTATCGGTCTCGATCTCCGCGATAACGTCGCCCGATTTGATCGTCTCGCCCTCCTTCTTCAGCCACTTGGCGAGGTTGCCCTTCTCCATGGTCGGCGAAAGCGCAGGCATCAGAACTTGGATTGGCATGATCGCTCCGAAAAAGGCTTGCGCGCTCAGCGATAAATGTCGGTGTAAAGTTCGGATGCGTCGGGCTCTGGATCGTTTTGCGCAAAGTCCGCAGCCGTATTGACGATCTCGCGCGCTTCCGCATCGATCTTCTTCAAATCGTCCTCGGAGACCTTGGCCGCCAGCAGCCGGTTGCGAACCTGTTCGATCGGATCCTGATCGTGCCGGACCTTGTCGACCTCCTCGCGGGTCCGGTACTTCGCCGGATCCGACATCGAGTGACCGCGATAGCGGTAGGTCTGCATTTCCAGGATGTAGGGACCATTGCCCTCGCGACACCATTTCACAGCCTTGTCGCCTGCCGCCTTCACGGCGCGGACATCCATGCCGTCGATCTGCTCGCCGGGAATGTCGAAGGACATGCCGCGCTTGGAAAAATCCGTCTGCGCCGACGAACGCGCCACGGAGGTGCCCATTGCGTACCGGTTGTTTTCGATGATGTAGACGACCGGGAGCTTCCAGAGCTCCGCCATATTGAAGCTCTCATAGACCTGCCCCTGATTGGCCGCCCCGTCCCCGAAATAAGTGAGACTGACGCGATCGTTGCCGCGATAGCGGTTGGCGAAGGCGAGGCCCGTTCCAAGCGACACCTGCGCGCCGACGATGCCGTGACCGCCGTAGAAATGCTTCTCCTTGCTGAACATGTGCATGGAGCCGCCCTTGCCCCTGGAATAGCCGCCGCGCCGCCCCGTCAGTTCAGCCATCACGCCCTTGGCGTCCATGCCGCAAGCCAGCATGTGCCCGTGATCGCGATAGCCGGTGATGACCTGATCGCCCTCTTCGAGAGCCATCTGCATTCCGACGACGATCGCCTCCTGGCCGATGTAAAGATGACAAAAGCCGCCGATCGCACCCATTCCATAGAGCTGGCCGGCTTTTTCCTCGAAACGGCGGATCAGCAGCATTTCGCGCAATGCGTGAAGTTCCTGCTCGCGCGTAAACGAGGGAGGTGGCTGGCTTTTCGAGCCGTTGCCCGCCGCCTGCGCGACGCTCTTCTTGGATGCAACCATGGCAATTCCGGGAAGCTAGAAAGGATCACCCTCTCTAACCCAAGTCAGGCAACCTTGAAAGCGCGTGATCTTGCAGATGTTTGAGACGCCGCGAAATTCCGTGACCGAAAATCAGCGGTTTTTGAAATTAGACAAAAACCTTGTTCGAAAAGGATGGAGTGCCCGCGAGCTATTCGCTCACAGCGCATCCCTATTTCTGGCGGATGACGTGAATCAGATCGCGCGGATTGGCATAGCCGAGCTGATACCGGACGCGCTCATCGAGCATGTCGGGGTCGATTCCGCTTGAACGTAAAAGTGCGACCCGCTTTTCACCTTCTGCGCGCTCCGCCTTCAGCCGCGCCAGTTCGGACGTCAGCGCGATGATCTCCTGATCGAGCTCTTGCCGCGCGTTCAGCCCGTACTTGCCGGTATAGGCGTTGACGCCGAAATAGCCGACGATCATTGCCGCCATCGTATAGAGAGCAAGGCCGGTGAGCAGCGATATGAGCCGTGAGCGCGAGACCATGAACCGACGATGCGATGGTCCGGTTAAAGCTTCGCTAACGGCCAAGCGGAGCGGCGTCATCCGGTTGGGATTGCAACCTGACGGCGCGAAGAGGATGCAGGGCGCAGCTCCGTGCGAGAGACATAATCACCAGAAAACCTTCGCCGGACCTTCGACCTCCGGTCAATACACGCCGGGAATGATGCGGTGTGTTTGCTGCATGTAGCGGCGATAGTCTTCTCCGAACATCTCGATCATCATCCGCTCCTCGAAGCGGACGCGCGCGAAAAACAGCACCGCCACGGCGACGACTCCGCTGAAGGCGGCAACGACGTTCGGCAGCAGGCAGGCTTGCGCGATCCCCCACAGCCAGAACGAAGCATACATCGGATGGCGGATCGTCCGATACACACCGCTGCGAACGACCCGGTGCCCTTCACGCACCTCGAGCGAGGCCGACCATTGCCGGCCGAGGTCCTTGTGTGACCGGCGGAATAGCCAGAGCGAGAAGGCAAACAAGACGCCGCCCAGCACGACGAGACCATAACCCGGATCGTAAGCGCAAGCGCGCGGCCAACCGGTCGCGAGATTGATCATCGGAATGAGAAACAGTCCGGCAAAAGCCGCCGCCAGAAGCACGCGCTCGCGCCAGGTCCCGTCGCGCCGCAACGTCGCAGCGCCCCTCGCCCGCCGGGCGTAGGGATAGCGGATGACAAACCAGGCGACGATGCCGATAAGCCATATCGTCTGTCCCAGAGCGATCGAAGACATCAGCCGCCCGCCACGCTTACGCAGCACCGACGGCGGCGGCATCCGCCAGCCTGGTTGCGGCTGCGTCCACCTCCGATGGCACGCTCTTAAGAAGCGCACCATCCTCTCCGAAACGATCGACACCGCCGCGGGACGCCGTGATCTCATCGAATGGCAGCGGACCGCAAACGATAAGACAATGGTCGTAGTTGGCGCGCACGCTGTTTCCCATCAAGAACTTGTAGTGCAACAGCATGAAATTGAACCGGTGACGCCGGAAGCTAGCCTTGTCCATCATGTTGTGCAACTGCACGCGCCGGATGATCGGGCGCCCGCCTGAGCGCTCGCGGCTGACGCGCTTCAACAGGAGCGGATCGAAGCGATAGAAGCTGATGGCGTCGTCGCGGGCGTGGTATTCGGTCCACGGAATTCCGAGTTCCCCGGCGACGGCTTGCGTGGCCTGACGAATGCGCTCGCCGCGCGGATGCAGCGCGAATTTCGCAATGGTAGAGCCGACGGTGAGGATGCACAGCGAAGGGCCGCGCCGCGCAAGTTCAGGGTCGCGCTTGAGCGCGCGCGCGACCGTATCCATGACCAGCGCGGCGCCGAGGCAATGACCGACGATGACGATCTCATCGACATCGGCGTTGCGAACCCGATCGAGTATCCGCTCTGAGAACCGATCGATCCGGGCATCCATCCGCGGCCGCCGGCCGTATACAAACTCGCGCGAAAATATCCAGTCGTCGAACACATGGTTGATCGGACGCCGCCAGCCCAGCAGGAGCAACAAGCCAGCCGTGACGCCCACGGCCGCCCCCGCCCAGACCACGCCCGCCGGGAATCCGGTCACGCCCGTGAGCCAGACCAGGCCGTATCCGACCGCCGCGCCGCATCCGATGAACGCTGCGACGTACAGATACGGAAACAGAAAGAAGCCGGCATATTTCCAGTTCGCATACATAAAACGGAACAGTGTGCCGGTCACAACGAAATCAACCAGCGTGACGAAGCTCTGCCATAGGCGCGACCACATGCCCCGCGCATGATCTTCAACGATCAAGTCGTCCCATCGCAGCATTTCATAGGATGTACGCGTGTTCCAGTTGGGCCCGGACGCCTCGATGACCCAGGACGCGCTAACCGGCGTCGCCTCGGGCGTGCTTACGATCCCGGCGCTCACGCCCCACGTATGCCGAAACACCGAAAGCGATCGCTCCAAGCGGTGGCGTTGCTGTTCCGGAGAAATCGGATCGTATCCGCCAATATGAAAGACATGCCGCCGAGCGATCATCCCGCCATTTCCGTAGTCATCATATTTTCAAGCCGGGCAGAGAAACGAAGATTCTTCCGGCCACCAACACGATACCCAACTTCGACCTCGAATACTTCCCTGGAAACAAGCCATGTGTGATGTTTCAATCACAACGCACAGGATTTCTAGCAATACAATTGACGAGAGAGCACGAAGCGGAAATATAGGGGCTTCAAACCACTTGAATGGAACTCATCGATGCCGACTGATTTTCCGTCTGCCCGCCGTGGCCTGCGTGCCGGGATCGGAGGTCTTATCCTGTTTGCGCTCGGTGGATTCATGGCCAATTCGGCCATCGCGCAGACTATGGCGCCGCACAGGCCAGGTCATGTTTATCTTATGCGGGGCCTGTTTAACGTATTTTCGCTGGGCATGGATGAACTTGCCGCAAAACTCCAGAGAGCCGGCGTAAAGGCCGAAGCCGTCTCCTATACCTCCTGGTCCTCGCTCGCCGACAGCATCACCGCGAATTTTCGTGCCGGAAACCGTGAACCGGTGATTCTGATGGGCCATTCTTTCGGAGCAGACACCACGATCGCCCTGGCCCGCAAGCTTAACGAGCGCAGAATTCCCGTGGCCCTTATCGTGAACTTCGATCCAACGGCGCCGGACCGGGTTCCCCCTAACGTTCGCCGCATCATTAATTTCTACGTCCCCACCGCCTGGGGACGCCCGGTCGAGGCAAGCAAGCGGTTCCACGGCAGCCTGTCTAACCTCAACGAAGGCGGCAGGTATAGCCATTTTGACGTCGACAAGGCTGAAGCCCTCCATCGCAGGGCGATCGCGGCTGTTCTTCAGGCCGTCGGCCGGGGCTCACATCGCGTCAAGCGACCTGCCAGGCGCGATCAGATTTCGGCAGCGCCGGCGCAGTAAGCGAGACGGCCTCTGGCCGCTTCAGGCGGCGAAGCGACGCAACTGCTGGAGTCTTCGCTGCTTCATGGGAACGGTGAAAGACTTCGTCTGTTTTGACGCGCTTCTTCACGTAAACCGATGCTCTCATCCTAGGGCCGAGCCCGAGGACATGCTTCGCTCGAAAATACTATAATTCTGAACAAGACCCTGCGTCCGCCGCTTTCGTCTATTGGTCCCGCTACGCCAGCGCCTTGAGCGCCGCGCGGCCACCGTACTTGGCCTGGGTCCCGAGTTGTTGCTCGATGCGCAGCAACTGATTGTACTTGGCGGCCCGATCCGAACGCGACAGCGATCCGGTCTTGATCTGTCCGCAATTGGTGGCGACCGCGAGGTCAGCGATGGTGGAGTCCTCGGTCTCCCCCGATCGGTGCGACATCACGGCGGTGTAGCCAGCTTTGTACGCCATCTCGACAGCGGCAAGCGTCTCGGTCAACGTACCGATCTGGTTGACCTTGATAAGAATGGAATTGGCACGGCCATTTCGGATGCCGTCGGCGAGTCGCGTCACGTTGGTAACGAACAGGTCGTCACCGACAAGTTGGCACGTCTTGCCGATCATATCGGTAATGAGCTTCCAGCCCTCGAAATCGTCCTCGGCCATGCCGTCCTCGATAGAGACGATGGGGTAGTCCGAGGCCAGCTTGGCGAGATATTTTGCCTGCTCCTCGATCGAACGGGTCTTGCCCTCGCCTTCGTAAACGTACTTGCCGTCCTTGAAGAATTCGGTGGAAGCCGGATCGAGCGCCAGCGCCACGTCATCGCCCGGCCTGTACCCGGCCTTGACGATCGCGCCCATGATGAAATCGAGCGCGGCGCCGGCTGATGGCAGGTCCGGTGCAAAGCCACCCTCGTCGCCGACGTTGGTGTTGTGGCCGGCTTTCTTCAGCTCGGACCTCAATGTGTGGAAAATTTCTGAACCGCAGCGCAGCGCGTCCGAGAACGTATTGGCGCCGACCGGCATGATCATGAATTCCTGGAAGTCGATCGGATTATCGGCATGCACGCCGCCGTTGACGATATTCATCATCGGCACCGGAAGCGTCCTCGCCATGACGCCGCCGACATAGCGGTACAGCGGTATGTCGAGAGAGTCTGCCGCCGCCCTGGCGAGCGCCAGCGAGACACCGAGAATCGCGTTGGCGCCGAGGCGGCCCTTGTTGGCGGTGCCGTCGAGTTCGATCAGGGTCTCGTCGATCTGCACCTGCTGCTCGGCGTCCATGCCTCCGATCGCATCGAAAATCTCGCCGTTCACCGCCTCGACCGCTTTTCGCACACCCTTGCCCTGATAGCGGCTCTTGTCGTCGTCACGCAGTTCGGCCGCCTCATAAGCGCCGGTCGAAGCGCCGGATGGCACGGCGGCCCGGCCCGTCGCGCCATCTTCGAGCACCACATCGACCTCAACGGTCGGATTGCCGCGGCTGTCAAGAATTTCGCGGCTGATGATGTCGACGATGGCAGTCATAAGAACCTCTGAATCACTGGATCACTGGATTTTGCGCTGCTTCTACAGCAATGCTTGGGGGCGGGAAAGGCCGTGAATCACGACGCTCCCGTGACGAGGACCTATCCGCTTCTGACGGCGTCAGAAGCGGGGCTCTATGATTCTGATCTGACGCGCTTTCTTCTTCACGCCGAACCGGTATCCACTTCGCTCGAAAACGCTATAGTCCGTCAGGATTGGATATCAGCAGCGATCTCGCCAAAGCGTGAACGTTTTGCCGAAAGATCACGCGCCGTTTAAGACAGTTCACACCGCGAGCGGACGCAAAAGCCGGCTTCCAGATTCGCTGATCCCGCTTCGACAGAAACGATCATGCCACGAAAGCTCCCCTCTTCGCCAAAATCGTCTCCTTTGCAGCTCGGCCGCGCCGTGGCGTGGCCTGATTCTCCGGAGAA
The DNA here is from genome assembly GCF_000152905.1 of Nitrobacter sp. Nb-311A. Classification (GTDB taxonomy): domain Bacteria; phylum Pseudomonadota; class Alphaproteobacteria; order Rhizobiales; family Xanthobacteraceae; genus Nitrobacter. The sequence continues at coordinate 92,471 of NZ_CH672420.1, read as the reverse complement.
GGCAAAGCTCGACCGCGTGCCCAATCCGCAGAAAGACACCAGCTACGTCGCGCGTTTCACCGCGCCGGAGTTCACCGCACTGTGTCCGGTCACCGGCCAGCCGGATTTTGCGCATCTGGTCATCGACTATGTGCCGGCATCCTGGCTGCTGGAGTCAAAATCGCTCAAGCTCTATCTCGCCAGTTTTCGCAATCACGGAGCCTTCCACGAGGACTGCACGGTGGCGATCGGCAAGCGCATCGTCGGCGCGATCAAACCGAAATGGCTGCGTATCGGCGGCTACTGGTTTCCGCGCGGCGGCATTCCCATCGACGTGTTCTGGCAGACGGGAACGGCGCCGAGGGGCGTCTGGATTCCGGATCAGGACGTCGCGTCCTACCGGGGACGGGGCTGATTCTTAACGCGCGCGTGATCCATCCTTGCCGGCCAGCAGCCGCGCGCAAGCCAATCCAAGAAGTGCGATGACGACGGCGTTCGCGGCAAGCGTCGGAAATTTCCCGGCCCATGAAAGGCTCGCTCCATAGGCGATCGGGCCTGCCGTCTGCCCCATGTAGAAAAAGAACGAATGCAGCGACAGCGCGGTCGCCCGCGCCTGCTCGGACAATTCACTGGCGAACACCTGCAGGCAGCCATGCAGCATGTAGAAACCCCAACCCATCGCAACGAAGCTGAGAAGCTGGATGCGCCAGTCCGGCCCGAAGCCGACGACGACGATCTGCGCCGCCACCAGCATCGCGCCGGATATCATCATGCCGCGTACGCCGAGCAGCGACAGGAACCGCGACACCGTCATGGTGTAGAACAGGCCGCCGACGGCAAATCCGGCGATGACGACGCCCGCGATCGACAGCCGGGTTTCACCGAGTTCGAACAGGAACGCCGCGACATAAGGGAACAGCCCGAGCACGCAGCAACCTTCGATGAAAACGGCGGAATAGCAGACTTTGGCGTTGGGATTGCTGAAGATCTGCCGATAACCTTGCCACAGATCGGTCAGTTTCATCCGTCGCGAGGTCGCGATCACGTCGCCGCGCCGGAATCCAAGTCTTACGGCGATCGAAACGGCAAGAACCAGCGCTCCGAGCACGACAAGCACGCCGCGCCAACCAACGAAATCGCCGATCACGCCGGCAAACGAAGCGCCCAGAAGGTTGCCCCCCATCGTACCCGCGATGGTTCGGCCGATCGCTACCTGACGCTGCGGCACCGGCACCAGGTCGCTTGCCATGCCGAGCGCGACCGGAAAAACGCCGCCTGACGCGATCCCGGCGAAGATTCGCGTCATGAACAGCGCCGTATAGGACGTACACAGCGCGCCGGCGACGTTCGAGATGCCGAGCAGAACCAGGCACATCAGCATCAGCCGCCCCTTGCCGAAGACATCGGCGGCCGCGCCGATCAGCGGCTGCACGATGGCGAACGAGAAGGCGGTGACCGCCGACAAGCCGGCGGCTGTCGCGACCGTCACCGACAGATCGTCGGCGACATGCGGCAGCACCGGGTCCATCGCGCGGGTCGACAGACTCGCGGCGAAGGTGGCCAGTGCGATGATGTTCAGGAGCGGCGGCAATTTGTTCTTCCCGGCCGCTGCCGGGGCATCCGATGTCATTCCGGGCAGGCCGGATCGGCCGCCTTCGCCAGCGCATCGAACGCCGTTAGCCTCCGCACCAGCGCCTCGAAGTCGCGCAACGGCACCATGTTGGGACCGTCCGACGGCGCATGATCAGGATCGGGATGGGTCTCGATGAACACACCGGCGACGCCGACCGCGACCGCCGCGCGCGCCAGCACCGGCACGAATTCGCGCTCACCGCCGCTTGAGGTACCCTTGCCGCCCGGCTGCTGCACCGAATGTGTGGCATCGAAAATGACCGGCGCACCGGTAGTGCGCGCAAGGATCGGCAGCGCGCGCATATCGGACACTAGCGTATTGTAGCCGAACGACACGCCGCGCTCAGTCACCAGAACGTTGCGGTTGCCGCCGCCCGTGATCTTGGCAACCACGTTCCCCATATCCCACGGCGCCAGAAACTGCCCCTTCTTGACATTGACCACCTTGCCGGTTGCCGCCGCCGCCAGCAACAGGTCGGTCTGCCGGCACAGAAACGCCGGGATTTGCAGCACATCGACCGCCTCCGCGACCTCGGCGCATTGGGCTGCCTCATGGATATCGGTCAGCACAGGCAATCCGAGCGACGACCGAATCTCCGCGAAAACCGGCAGCGCCTGCTTCAACCCGATCCCGCGCGCGCCCGAAGCGCTGGTGCGGTTGGCCTTGTCGAACGAGGATTTGAACACGAGGCCGATGTTCAGCCGCGCGGCGATCTCTTTCAGAGCGCCAGCAACTTCGAGTGCGTGAGCCCGGCTTTCCATCTGGCACGGACCGGCAATGATCGACAGCGGCTGGTCCTGGCCGAAAGTGACGGAGCCGACGGAAACGACGGGCGCTGCGGAGACAGACTGGTTCAAGGCGAATTCCTTTGCCGGCGGACCATGCCGGGCAGCGACGGCGGGATCAACCCGCTTGTCGCGGCTTCGAACGGAAGTTGCCGGCCACCGGATGCTGGCCTGTGCCGGCCCGCCGACCGTAGCTCCGCCATGTCCGGCCTGATAGGCTGTACGTCGTCTTTCCCGGAGTCGCCGATGCGCGCGTCTATCATTGTTTCCATCGCCGCGGCGTCCGCCTTTATCGGAGCGTCTCGACCGGGACCGGCGTGGGGTCAAACGCCAAACCCGGTAGCGCAATCGCCCGGCGTCATTACCAGCGGAAGCCAGAACGTGACGGTCAACGGCAAACCCGCCGCGCGTCAGGGCGACGCGACGACCGGCGGCGCGTTGATCGAAGGATCGTCCAACGTCTTCATCAACGGTAAACCCGCCACGGTGACCGGCGACCGAACCGGATGCGGCGGCTCGGTCGCTTCTGGCGGCCATGGCGTGTTCATCAACGGCAAGCCGATGGCGCGCCAGGGCGACCAGACATCCGGGTGTGCGAAATAGCTATAGCATTTTCGAGCGAAGCGGATACCGCTTCGCATGAAGAAAACGCGTCAAAAGAAAAATCCAGAGCTTCGCTTCTGATTCCATCAGAAGCGAAAATGCCCGGCTAAACCAGCCGGCTCTGCACCACCGCAGCCTGGATGAACGAGGCGAACAGCGGATGCGGCTCGAACGGCCGCGACTTCAGTTCCGGGTGGTATTGCACCCCGATGAACCAGGGATGGTCTTCGTACTCGACGATCTCGGGCAGCACACCGTCAGGCGACAGGCCCGAGAACCGCAAGCCGTGCTGCTCCAGCCGATCCTTGTAGGCGGTGTTGACTTCGTAGCGATGGCGGTGCCGCTCGGAAATCTCGAGCGCCCCTCCGTAGATTTTGGAGACGCGGCTGCCGCGCTTGAGCGCCGCCGGGTAAGCCCCCAGCCGCATGGTGCCGCCGAGGTCCCCGGCCCTGGAGCGCTTTTCCAACTCGTTGCCGCGCAACCATTCCGTCATCAGTCCAACCAGCGGCTCGCTGGTCGGACCGAACTCGGTCGAGTTGGCGCCTGCAATTCCAACGAGATTGCGCGCCGCCTCGATCACGGCCATCTGCATCCCGAAGCAGATGCCAAAATAGGGCACATGTCGTTCGCGAGCGAACCGCACCGCCTTGATCTTGCCCTCGGCTCCGCGCTGCCCGAACCCGCCCGGCACCAGAATGCCGTCGACATGTTCGAGAAACGGCGCGGCGTCTTCGTTTTCGAACACTTCGCTCTCGATCCAGTCGAGATTGACCTTCACCTTATTGGCGATGCCGCCGTGGGAAAGCGCCTCGATCAGCGATTTGTAGGCATCCTTCATGCCCGTGTACTTGCCGACGATCGCGATCGTCACCGCGCCTTCCGGGTTGCGGATTCGCTCGTTGATCTCATGCCAGCCTTGCAAGGCAGGAGGCGCGGCCGGCTCGATTCCGAACGCCGCCAGAACCTCGTCGTCGAGGCCCGCGGCATGATAGACTTCCGGCACGGCATAGATGTTGTCGGCGTCGCGCGCTTCGATCACGGCGCTTTCACGGACATTGCAGAATAATCCGAGCTTCCGGCGCTCCTCCTTGGGGATTTCCCGGTCGGTGCGGCACAGCAGGATATCGGGCTGGATGCCGATAGACCGCAGCTCCTTCACCGAATGCTGCGTCGGCTTGGTCTTCAACTCGCCGGCGCTCGGGATGAACGGCAGCAGGGTCAGGTGGACGTAGATCGCATGACCGCGCGGAAGATCATTCTTGAGCTGCCGGATCGCCTCGAAGAACGGCAGCCCCTCGATGTCACCCACCGTGCCGCCAATCTCGCACAGCACGAAATCATAGCCATCATTGCCGTCGAGAATGAACGCCTTGATAGCGTTGGTGACGTGGGGAATCACCTGGATGGTGGCCCCGAGATAGTCGCCCCGGCGCTCCTTGGTCAGGATGTCCTGATAGATGCGGCCGGTGGTGATGTTGTCCTGCCTGGTCGCGGGACGCCCCGTAAATCGCTCGTAATGACCGAGGTCGAGATCGGTCTCGGCGCCGTCGTCCGTCACGAACACTTCGCCATGCTGATACGGCGACATCGTTCCGGGATCCAGGTTGAGGTAGGGGTCGAGCTTGCGAAGGCGGACCTTGTAGCCACGCGCCTGCAACAGCGCGCCGAGCGCCGCCGACGCCAGACCTTTTCCGAGCGAGGAGACCACGCCGCCGGTGATGAAAATATACCGCGCCATGGGTCTCAACCTTTAAGGCTCCAAAGTCGATTCGCCAAAACCAATCCCGGCCAGCCGTCAGCCGGAATGCGGATGGGCTGTGGGTGACTTCAAAATTCAAACGATTGCAGTTTCTTACCGGAAACGGCTGATGCAGGACGGAGTCTCCGCCCTGCATAACGTCCCTGCTTTATTGGGAGCGCGGCGCCTGCGGGCCCGCGGGCGCCGGCGTAGCCGGCCGCTCCGATTGTTTCAGCGAATCGAGGAGTCCGCCCCCGCCGGGGGGAGCGACCGGTGCGGTGCCTCCCGCCGGCTGAGACTGCGACGCCGGCGCTCCATCCAGGATCGAACTCGGCTTCTGGTGAGCGCCTGCAAGCCAAGACAGGAACAGGCTGGTCGCGAAGAAACCGGCAGCGAGAAAGGCCGTGGTGCGCGTCAACAGGTTCGCCGTGCCCCGGCTTGACATGAATCCCGCGCCGCCGCCCATGCCGAGGCCACCGCCTTCGGACTTTTGCAGCAGCACGATGACGGTCAGCACCGAAACGATGATCAGGTGGATTACGATAACAACGGTCTGCATCTCGGCCTTCCATCACAAGCGCGCGCCGGCTGGCCGGAAATCGCAATCTTGCGGGCTTGAACCTAGTGGTCCGATTCTAACATTTGCATCCCGTTTTCAGCGAGCCTCTTGCGAACGTCAGAATCGAAGGACCATTAGCAAGTATAGGTTGCTAATGGAGTTTTGAATTTGACATTCGCGTCCGGGACCCGCGGCCAAGTGGGTTGCGAATGTCGAATTCACTCCTGCTCGGCGGGTATCTACACGATCAGACGCGACGTTGTCACCCCCGCAGGATCACTGGCCCGCCGCGATGTGACGGTTAGGCAACGGCCTGGGCGATCGCCAGAAAATCTGCTGCCTTGAGGCTGGCGCCGCCGATCAACGCCCCGTTCACATTCGGAACCGCCAACAATTCCGCAGCGTTCGACGGCTTTACCGATCCGCCATACAGAATACGGATCTTCGCCCCCTCGACACTAAACCGTCCTGCGAGCTGTTCACGGATAAATCTATGGACTTCCTCAACATCTTCCGATGTCGGCGTACGTCCCGTGCCGATCGCCCAGACCGGCTCATAGGCGACGACGAGATTGGCGGCGGTCGCGCCGTCCGGCAGCGAGCCCGTGAGCTGCTGTCCAACCACCTCAAGTGTCTGACCGGCATCGCGCTGGTCCTGGGTCTCTCCGACGCAGACGATGGCAATCAGCCCCCCCCGCCACGCGGCCTCGGCCTTTTGCCGCACGAGAGCGTCGGTCTCTGCATGATCGGCGCGGCGCTCGGAGTGGCCGACGATGACCGCGGTGGCGCCCGCATCCGCAAGCATCTCGGCGGAAATATCACCCGTATGGGCTCCGGCGGGCTTGGGGTGGCAATCCTGCCCGCCGATCCGCACCGGCGAGCCCTGCACCGCCCCCACAAACGCCAACACCAACGTCGCCGGCGGACAGATCAGCAGATCGGCTTTTTGCGCGGGACCGTCCGCACCTGTGATCATCTGACCGAGCTCGCTGGCCGAAGCCTTGAGGCCGTTCATCTTCCAGTTTCCAGCAATCAGCGGTCGCAGCCCGGTCATGGATCTCTCATGGATGATTTGATGTTGCGCCAACTCGGCATACCGGCAATCCGCCGCCGAAGTTCGCGCACCTTGCTAGCAGAGGTTATCCGCCGGGGCCAGTCTCCCTGCCCCGCTTAGGTTCACAGCCGATGCGTTCCGCTGAGGTTGCGACGGCGCGCTTGCCACTTTATGATGCGTTATCAACCTGGTGGCGCCCTCACGCGGCTTCCGCTCAGGTGCGACCCACCTCCCTCCTGCAAAAGACGGACTCATGCTTCGAGGAATACGCAACGCCTCATCAAACTGGCTCGGCAAGACCCTCATGACGATCGTGATGGGCCTTTTGATCGTCGCCTTCGGCATCTGGGGCATCGCGGACATCTTTCAGGGCTTCGGCCAGTCGGCGCTGGCGACAGTCGGCAACACCGAGATTTCGACCGAGCAGTTTCGGCAAATCTACACCGACCGGCTGCAACAGATCGGACGTCAGTTCGGCCGCACGCTGCCTCCCGATCAGGTCAGGGCCCTCGGCATCGACCGTCAGATTTTGCAGCAGGTGATCGCGGAAGCCGCCCTCGATGAAGATGCCCGGCGCAAGGGTCTTGAGGTCTCGGACAAGGAGATCAGCCGCCAGATCATGAGCGACCCCAATTTCAAGGGAGCTAACGGCGCTTTCGATCCGGCACGCTTCGCCGGCCTTATCCGCCAGTTGGGGTACACCGAGCAGCGCTATGTCACCGAGCAACGGAATTTGGCGCTGCGCCGCCAGATCGTCGGAACGGTAACGGCTGGCGTCGAGCCTTCAACAAAGTTGCTGGAAGCGCTGAACCGCTTCCAGAACGAGCAGCGGACCATCGATTACGTCAAGCTCGGCGCGGCACAAGCCGGAAGCATCGATCCTCCCACGGAGGCCCAATTGTCCGGCTATTTCGATGCTCACAAGGTGCAGTTCCGCGCGCCGGAGTATCGCAAGATCGCTTTCGTGGTGTTGACGCCCGAGGAGGTCGCCAAATGGACGACAGTGTCCGACGACGACGCCAAAAAGGTCTATGAGCAGCGCAAGGACAAGTTGTCCACACCCGAACGGCGAAAAATCTGGCAGATCATATTCCCCAGCGTCGCAGACGCCCAGGCCGCGCGGGAGAAAATCGCCAGCGGCGCTTCATTCGACGACATTGCCAAGGAGCGCAATCTTGCCACCTCCGATATTGACCTCGGCACGATCTCCAGACCCGAGATCGTCGATCCCGCTGTTGCTGAAGCCGCCTTCTCGCTGAAGACCGACGATGTCAGCCAGCCGATTCAAGGAAAATTCGGCGTCGCACTTGTCAAGGTCAGCAAGATCGAACCGGGCAACCAGCCGACCTACGACAGCGTCGCCACGAAACTGAAGCACGACATCGCGGTCGATCGCGGACGCGCCGAGGTCAACAACCTCCACAACAAAATGGAGGATGAGCGCGGAGGCGGCGCGAGCGTTGTTGAAGCCGCCAAAAAGGTTGGACTGTCCGCGGTCACCATCGAAGCCACCGACCGTTCCGGGCGCGCGCCGGACGGCAAACCCGTTACGGAGATTCCGCAGGGCGTCGACCTGATCGCGCAGGCATTCGCCAGCGATGTCGGCGTCGACAACGACACGCTGCAACTCGGCAACAACGGCTTTGTCTGGTTTGACGTTCTCGGCGTCACCCCCTCGCGCGACCGCACTCTCGCCGAGGTCAAGGACAAGGTTGAAGCGGGGTGGCGCAAAGACCAGATCAGCGGCCGCCTGATGACCAAGGCGACGGACATCGTCCGCAACCTCGAGCAGGGCGGCAAGATCGCCGAAGAGTCGTCCAGCCTCGGTCTCAAGGTCGAGAGCGCGAGTGCTATCAAACGGGATGCCACAACGGGCGAACTGCCCGCCGCCGTGGTCGCCGCCGTATTCCGCGTCGTCAAAGGCGCCGCTGGCCAGGCTCCGGGTGCGGATAACGACGAATGGTTCGTTTTCCGCGTGACCGACGTCAAGGTGCCACCGCTCGACCTTGCCTCCGATGAAATGAAGAAGCTGCGTGAAGGCATCCAGCGCA
>NZ_CH672420.1:0-83969 GCF_000152905.1 Nitrobacter sp. Nb-311A | reverse complement strand
GTCTCGCACTGGCGGCACGAGAACTCTCACGCACCATCTGGATGACCTTCCATTGGCGCGGGATCAGCTCCAGCGTCTCGGTCACGTCCTCGCCCAGCTTCGACAGCCTGGTCGAGCCGCAGCAGGGACAACTCTCGGGCGCGGCGATCACGACGCGTTCGCGCGGCAGATGCTCCGGGAACGGCTTGCGCGACGGGCGCCGGCGCTCGAACGAGCGAACCGTCGTGGCACGCGACGCGTGCTCCGCCGCCAGTTCGTCCTCGGTTGCGTTCGCCTCCAGATCTTCCCGCCCAATTCACAAAATTGTGCCAGCCGATCGGCGCGCGTTACTGCTGCGATCTGCTTCACGCTGTATGGTGTCCGGATCGATCTGAGGGGCCGGCTGGAGCGAGGTCCGACTGGCTTGTTGCTACAATCGGATCAGTCGTGCCCGAGGGCTGCACACCGTGCTTTCGCCGCGATGAGCTGCATGTCTCAAGAGCACCGTTGCCGCGATCCTGTGCAACCGTACCGGGCGCTTCGGTTGGGACGGCAGGACTCAATCGGAGCGCTATGAGGCCATTGCGCCACTCGAAAGCCTCAGCCCCGGCTTGCCGGGACTCATGACGACGAACTCTTCCAGAGCGGAAAAGAAAAGAGGAACGTTGACCAATGGCTAAACGGTGCGCCCGTTGCGGGGACGGATCAGGCGCTTGGATCACAAAATATTAGGCCCATGGGCGGGCTCGATGGCAGCCTAAAATATCAACAGGCAGGCCAAGATGGCTCCCCTTCATATCGCATTATCGAACCATGTGCCTCGCGCCGGAACCCGATTTCAGGCACGTTCTTGAAGGCGTTCGTGAGCTTCGGCTCGCCGCCTAAAGGATTCTCCATAAAGAGTGTTTAGGGTTCAGTTGACGATTGGCGCGAAGCGCTTGTATAGCGGTTTGTAAACACGGGACGAGAGAGGTCGGCATGTCAGGGGAGAAGTTCGGCGAGTTCGTCCGCCGCGCGCGTGAGGCCAAGGACATCGGTTTGCGCGAAATGGCAAAGATGATCGGCGTGAGCCCGACCTATCTGTCGAAGGTGGAGCGGGACGAGTTCGCGCCACCGGCCGAAGATAAAGTCAGGGCGATTGCGCAAATCATCGGCTGCGATGTGGACGAGTTGCTGGCGCGGGCGGGCCGAGTGTCGACCGACCTGTCGGACATCATTAAACGCCACCCAGTGGAACTGGCGGCGCTGCTTCGGACCACGAAGGGATTGAACGCCGAAGACATTGCCCGACTGGCGCGCAACGCGCAGAAGGCGAAGGACAAGTGAGCGCTTGATCGGGGGAAGACGGTTTCAACGATGCAAATGATGGATGACGATCAATGACCAAGTTCGTTTCCTATGTGCCCGACGAGGCGATCGAAAAGGACGCGCAGGCGCTCTTGGCCGGGTATGGCCATGCGCGCGGCGTCACGATCGAGGCGCCTATCGCGATCGACGACATCATCGAGAAGTACCTGAAGATCGGTATCGAGTTCGACGATACGCACCGTCTGTTCGGTGTGCCGCGCTCGGGCATCGGGTTTGATCCCGATATCCTTGGCGCCATCTTCTTCGAGCAGAAGCGGATCGTGATTGACGAAAGCCTCGATCCTGACGCCAATCCGGCGAGGGAAGGGCGCTATCGCTATACGGTGGCGCATGAGGTCGGACATTGGCAGCTTCATCGGGCGTTGTTCGGCAAAGACCCGGCGCAAATATCGCTTCTTGAAACCAATTCCGCGCCGAGCGTCGTTTGCCGATCCAGCCAGGCCAAGGCGCGGATCGAAGTGCAGGCTGACCTTTATGCCTCCTGCCTGTTGATGCCGCGCAAGCTGGTCTTCTCTGCCTGGGACGAAGTCTTCCCCGACCGCAAGCAGCGGGTGCTTCAGCCGGCGACGCCGATCGATCATCCCTTCGTCGAGATCGCCCGCTTCGAGTGCCGCATTCCGAGCGCCGACTTCACCGGAAGCGACGACCAGGCTTTGGAGACCTTCGCCAAACCCTTTGCCGAGAAGTTCAGCGTGTCGCCGATCGCCATGCGCATCCGACTCGAAAAGCTTGGACTGTTGCACCGCACAGTGCCGCTTCAACTGCTGCTGTCCGATGGCGCGTGAACCCTTTTTTGAGGAGATTGTAAAGTGTTAACTGAACGAGCTACTAGCGAGCGGCCGAACCGGGCAGATGCCGCGTTCGAAACGCGCGATTTCTATCTCGCCTGCTTCCTGCGCTGCACCGGCTACGAACTGGTGAACCTGCGCGATGAGGGCCGGCACAAGGTGTTCGTCTTCCGAGATCGCGGCACGCGTCGCGCCGACGTGATGGCGTTCTATGGCGACGCGACCAGCGTTCGGCCGCTGGCCTTCGCCGCCGCCATCAAGGACATGAAGGGGTTGCTGCACAATGGATGAACCGCAAGAAACGCCGCCTTTCCGGCGCGCCAGAAGCGGGCAGGTCCGCGAAGCTCTCGACCGGCTCGAAGGGCTTGTCGTCGATGGCTTGAAGCACGGCTTCTTCGACTATTCGATCGCCTGCGAGGTCGCCAACGGCGGCAAGCGCCAGCTCGTGATCCGCGCGGGCAAGAGCCACAAGTTCACGATCCCCGAGAGCGAGGTGCCGCGCTGAAGTGGCGCAAGAATTTAGAACTACTGGCGATCCCTGAGATGGGGACGCCTCAAGATGCAAATCCCTGTTGGGTCCAGCGTTATCGGTGGGATTCCGAGACCGGAGGCCAGGAGCACGGAGCGGCGGACCCGCCCGTGAGGTCTTCGATGAAACGTCTCGACGCTGCAAACGACAATGATCTGGGGCGGCAGATCGCCCGCACCCGCGAAATCTGGCAACCGCGCATAGGCCGCGACCTCAACGACCAGGACGCGCGGCAAATCCTCCACTCCGTCACCGGCTTCTTCGGTGTCCTGGCCGAATGGCGGCGCGCCGAATTGCTCGGCGCCGCGAATGATTGCACCGCGCCGGTCGAACCGAAGGATGGCGAGGTGCTCCATGACCGCTGAAACCATTGCCAAAGCCCTTGGTGGGCACCGCGCGGGCGCAACGTGGATGGCGCGCTGCCCGGCCCATGACGATTCACGCCCGAGCCTTTCGATCAGCGCGGGCAGGCACGGCAAGGTGCTCGTGCGCTGCCATGCGGGTTGCGACCAGCGCGACCTGATAGCCGCCCTTTCAAAGCGCGGCTTGTGGGACGCAACCAGCAAGTGCCATGGCGGCATCGCCCGAAAGCACCGGAAGAAACTTGAGCGCGAACCCGATCCTTATGCCAAGGCGCGCACCGAGGCCGCGCTTGCGATCTGGCGAGTCTCGCAAGACATCGCGGGCTCGCCCGCTGAAACCTATCTGCGATCGCGCGGCCTCGATCTTCCGGTTTCGCCCGCTCTGCGCTTCCATGCCGGTCTAAAACATCCCTCGGGCGGCGTCTGGCCTGCCATGGTGGCGCTGGTGGTAAATGGCGAGACCGGTTTGCCGATCGCCATCCATCGCACTTTCCTCGCCGGCGACGGTCACGGAAAAGCGCCGGTCGATCCGGCGAAGATGATGCTCGGCCCATGTCGTGGCGGTGCAGTTCGCCTTGGCAAACCCGGCTCCGTGCTGATGGTCGGCGAAGGGATCGAGACCTGCCTTGCCGCCATGCAGGCGACGGAAAACGCAGCCTGGGCCGCGCTTTCAACCTCAGGTCTCCGGTCGCTCGATCTGCCGCGCGACGTTTGCGACCTGATCGTGCTGGCCGATGGCGACGAACCAGGTGAAGCGGCGGCGCAGCATTGCGCGCGACGCTGGCAGCGCGAAGGGCGCTGCGTTCGGATCGCTCGCCCGCCGCAGGGCATGGACTTCAACGATCTGCTCAAGGCCCGCAATCCCTCTGTCAAGGAGGGCGCGCGATGAACACCGACGCCATCCTCGAACCCGATCAGTTGATCGCCGACGCCATCGACGGCGCCGAGGAAATCTTCGATCCGCTGGCGGGCCTAGCCGAAAAGACCGCCGACGATCCGGGCGCACCCTTCTTGCCGGAAGCGCTGGAGGCTCTTGCCGCTCTCAAGAGGGACAATCGCGCCGCCTTCGAGGCGCTGCGGTCACAACTGAAGAAGGCTGGGTGCCGGGTGACGGCGCTCGATGACGCCATCGCCGAAGAAGATGGCGGTGCAGGCGGGCGCGGGCCTACGCACGCCGACATCCTGATCGGCCTCGCCCAAACCGCCGAGCTGTTCCACGCGGCGGACGGCGCCGGCTTCGCCGACCTCGATATCAGCGGCCATCGCGAAACCTGGCCGATCCGGGCCAAGGGCTTTCGCCGTTGGCTCGCGCGCCGCTTCTTCGAGGAGACGGGCGGCGCGCCGAGTTCGGAAGCCCTGCAATCGGCGTTGAACGTGATCGAGGCCAAGGCGCATTTCGATGCGCCAGAACGGCAGGTCCATATCCGCGTCGGCGGGCTCGACGGCCGGCTTTATCTCGACCTTGGCGACGAAACATGGCGAGCGGTGGAGATCGACGCCACCGGCTGGCGCGTCATCGACAACCCACCCGTTCGTTTCCGTCGCGCGTCGGGCATGAAGCCGATGCCGATCCCGGTGGGCGGCGGCTCCATCGAGACCTTGCGCTCGTTCCTCAACGTCCAGACCGACGCCGATTTCGTGCTGGTGGTCGCCTGGGCGCTGGCGTGCCTGCGCAATCGTGGTCCTTATCCGGTGATCGTGCTGTCGGGCGAGCAGGGTTCGGCGAAGTCCACCTTTTCGGCGATCCTCCGGGCGCTGCTCGATCCCAATACGGCGCCGCTTCGGGCCTTGCCGCGCGAGGATCGCGACCTGTTCATCGCCGCCAGCAACGGCCATGTGCTCGCCTTCGACAATGTGTCTGGCCTGCCTGCGTGGATTTCGGACACGCTTTGCCGCCTTGCGACGGGCGGCGGCTTCGCGGTTCGCCAGCTCTATTCCGATCAGGATGAAGTTCTGTTCGACGCCGCGCGGCCGGTGATCCTGAACGGGATCGAGGATATCGTCACGAGGCCCGATCTGGCCGATCGCGCCGTGTTCCTCACGCTCGAACCGATCCCAGAGGAGCGCCGCTGCCCCGAGCAGGAATTGTGGGCGGCGTTCGAGCTTGAGCGTCCGCGCATTCTCGGCATGCTGCTCGACGCGGTGGCGAAGGGCCTCGCGGAATTGCCGCGTACAAAGCTGGACAAGCTGCCGCGCATGGCGGATTTCGCCTTATGGGCGACGGCTTGCGAAACTGCGCTCTGGCCCTCGGGCACATTCTGGTCGGCCTATTGCGGCAATCGTGACGAGGCCGTGGACGGCGTGATCGACGCCGATCCGATCGCCGCCGCCGTGCGCGCTTTGATGACCACGCGGACGGAGTGGACGGGAACCGCCTCGGAGCTTCTGGGCGCCCTTGCCGATATGGCGGGCGAGCGCATCGCCAAGGCGAAGACCTGGCCCGATAGCCCTCGGGCGCTGGCGGGCCGGCTGCGCCGGGCAGCGACCTTCCTGCGCAAGATCGGTATCGACATCGGCTTCGAGCGAGAAGGGCGTGCGCGGACGCGCGTTATCCGCATCACTACGGCCGGCAAACCTGCCTCGCCGGAAAACCGAGGGGCGCAACCGTCCACATCGTCCGCACCGCCCGCCGATCGGCCGAAGGCCAATTCCGGCAATGGCTTCGCCTCGCCGGGCCTGCGGACGGACGGCGAGTTCGCGGACGGTTCTGCAGGTCAGAGCGGCGCAACCCTCCGCGCCAACCTATTGAAATCCAAAGGCGAGGCCGGTGCGGACGGTGCGGACGCAAGCCGCCCGCCTCAATCCGCGCCGGAAAACACGGGCTGGAGGGCGCGACTATGAGCGCCGTCCAAGCCCTCAAAGCTGCGCGCGATGCCGGCGTGCGAATCGGCGTCGATGGCGATTCTCTGACGCTCGACGCCGACAGCGCGCCGGACGCCACCGTCCTTGACCTGCTTTCGCGCCATAAAGCGGGCGTGCTCGCTCTGTTGCGCACCGGCAGCGATGGCTGGTCGGGCGAGGACTGGCTGGCCTTCTTCGACGAACGGGCGGCCATCGCCGAGTTCGATGGAGGGCTGCCGCGCGCGTCCGCCGAGGTCCACGCCTTCGATTGCTGCGTTGTGGAATGGCTCAACCGTAATCCGGCGCGCTCGCCGCCTGCCCATTGTCTCGGCTGCGGGGGAAGCGATCATGCCTATGACAAGCTGCTGCCGTTCGGCACCGAACCGACCGGGCATGCCTGGCTGCATTCGCGCTGTTGGCCGGCATGGCACGCCGCACGCAAAGCCACGGCGATCGCCGCACTGATGGCCATGGGAATCGATCTACCAAGGATGCACCGATGACCGCAAAGGACGCTGCCAAGGAAACCAAGCCATCGACGGTGGTTGTCAACGATCCCGACGATCTGAAGGGGGCTCTGAAGAACATCGGCGGATCGCGCTCCGACCATTGGAATAACATTCTCGCCAACCAGGCCGTCCAGGCGCTTTGGCTGAAGAACTCAAGCCTGGACGAGAAGGACAGGCAATATGCCGCCACCGTCGCTGCGCTCGCCGGAATCGGGCCAAAAGACGAACTCGAAGGGATGATGGCGGCGCAACTGATCGCCGCCCACAACGCCGCGATGGAGTGCTACCGCCGCGCCATGATCGGCGAGCAAACCTTCGAGGGTCGGCGCGAGAACCTTGCCCAGGCGAACAAGCTGTCCCGCACCTATGCCGCGCTGCTCGAAGCCCTCAACCGTCATCGCGGCAAAGGTCAGCAGAAGGTGACGGTCGAGCACGTTCACGTCCATCCCGGCGGGAAAGCGGTGGTCGGCATGGTCGCGACGCGGTCCGGTCAACCGGGGGGTGGGGACGCCAGCAAAATCGAGGAACGACCCTATGCAAAGCAGATTGCCCATGCACCTGAGCCCGCGTTGCCACGCCCGGACGCGGGCCGGGACGCCGTGCCAGTCGCCCGCGATGGCGAACGGGCGCTGCCGGATGCACGGCGGCAAGTCGCCGGGCGCGGCCAAAGGGAATAGGAACGCCTTCAAGCATGGGCGCTATACCGCCAAGGCAGTCGCCCGCCGGCGCCAGATCGCGGCCCTCATCCGCACCATGCGGGCTCTGGCCGGCTCCACCGATGAGGCGGAATAAATCCTCTAGCGACCGGGGGCGGCCATAGGTCCTTCTTGGCGATTGGCGTATGCGAGCCGGCAAAGGCGCGGCAGAACGCCACCGCCGAAGCTAAAATCGGGGTACACACCGTCCCCGGGTGCGCGCGCACCAGCCCGCTGCGAATCAGGGTTATTCGGCGCCGGCGGATGCAGTAACAATGCTTGGGAAGGTCCGCCGATGATTCCATCGGCGGCGCCAAATTCCTTTGCCTTTTGCCGGAAAGCCGCCCGCCCGCATGCCCATTCTGAACTGGCTCACCCGCGACCACGATATCGGCGCCGCCAGGCGCGTGCCCTATCGGCTGCTCGAAGAAGCGCCGGAGCTTTCGGCTGGCGATCCGAGCGCCGGCAACATGCTCATCCAGGGCGACAACCTCGAAGCGCTCAAGGCACTGCTGCCGTTCTACGCCGGTCAAGTGAAGTGCATCTATATCGACCCGCCCTACAACACCCGCTCCGCCTTCGAGCACTACGACGACAATCTCGAACATTCGCAATGGCTCGCGATGATGTGGCCGCGGCTGGAATTGCTGCGCGACCTGCTGGCCGAGGACGGCTCGATCTGGGTCTCCATCGACGACGCCGAAGGCTCGTATATGAAAGTGATCTTGGACGAGATATTCGGAAGATCACGTTTTATCGCAACGAATGTCTGGCAAAAGCGATACTCTCGGGAAAATCGCGAGGCCATTGGTGATGTGCACGAATACATTTACGTGTACGCCATAAATCCGGAAAGTTTCAAAAAACAACGCAATCGAATTCCTCCGACAGAAGAACAGGCAAAAATATACAAGAACCCGAACAATGACCCAAAAGGCCGCTGGCGCGGAATTCCCATGACAGCGCAGGGCTACCGTCCCAATCAAATGTACGCAATCACTACTCCGGTTGGGGTGGTTCACCGCCCCCCAGAGGGTCGGTGCTGGAGCACTATCGAGTCAGAATTTGAGAAGCTGAAGGCACGGGGACGAATCTGGTTTGGGAAGGACGGAACTGGGCAACCCAACATTATCCGTTACCTCTCTGAAGTAGAGGGCTTCGTTCCGTGGACTTGGTGGCCGAGCGACGAGGTTGGCCATACCGATCAAGCCAAGAAGGAGATGCACGGGCTGTTGGGCCGAGAGGACGCATTTGGCACGCCAAAGCCAGAAGCGCTCATCCAGCGCATCCTGCACATCGCCACCAATCCCGGCGACCTCGTTCTCGACTCATTTCTCGGCTCCGGCACCACGGCCGCCGTCGCACACAAGACGGGGCGTCGCTACATTGGCATCGAAATGGGCGAGCACTCCGTCACGCATTGCGTGCCACGGCTGAACAAAGTCATCGAGGGCGAGCAAGGCGGCATATCAGAAAGCGTCGGCTGGAAGGGTGGCGACGGCTTCCGCTTCTATCGCCTCGGCCCGCCGGTGTTCGACGAAGAAGGCCATATCCGCTCCGACATTCGCTTTCCGGTGCTCGCGGCGCACATCTGGTTTGGCGAGACGAACATGCCGTGGACGGCGAAACGCGGCACACCGCTCCTCGGCTTCAACGACGGGCGCGCCTTCGCGCTGCTTTACAATGGCATCCTAGGCGACAAGCGCGTCGATGGCGGGAACGTGCTGACCCGTGCGACGCTCAAGCTGATCCGCGAGAAGATCGCCAAGAGGGACCCGGCCTTTGCGGGACCACTTACGGTGTATGGCGAGCAATCGCGGATCACCGCGGCGACGCTCGACCGCGAGGGCGTCACGTTCAAGCAGACGCCCTACGATGTGAAAGCCCGGCGGTAGGTGCGGCCATGAAGCTCAAGCAATATCAGGCCGACACCCTCGCTGTCCTTCGGCGCTTCCTCGAAGAAGCGCGCATCGCCGGACCGAAGAACGCCTACGAGGCGATCACCAAGGAGCCCGAACAGGCGAAGCGCCTCGGCCGCTATTGCGGCGACTACACCGCCCTCGAAGCGTTGCCCGGCGTACCTCACGTCTGCCTGCGACTGCCGACCGGCGGCGGCAAGACGATCCTCGGCGCGCACGCCATCGGCGTCGCGCGCGACACTTGGATCGAGAAGGATTATCCGGTCGTTCTCTGGCTCGTGCCGTCGAACACGATCCGTTTGCAGACGGTCGAGGCGCTGAAGAACACCCGCCACCCCTACCGCCAGGCGCTCGATGAGGTGTTCGAAGGCCGCGTGCGGGTGTTCGACATCGCCGACTTCACCATGATCCGGCCGCACGACATCCGCGATAACGCCTGCGTCATCGTCGGTACGATCCAAACCCTGCGCGTGAGCAACACGGAAGGCCGCAAGGTCTATGCGCACAACGAGAACATGGAGCCCCATTTCAGCGCGGTGCCGAAGATAACGCCTGGTCTGGAGCCGCACGAGGGCGGCGGGCCCAAATTTTCGTTCGCCAACCTTCTGCATGTTCATCGCCCGCTTATGATCGTGGATGAGGCACACAACGCCGTGACCGGCCTCACGCGCGACATGCAGGCGCGCGTGAACCCCTGCGCCATTATCGAGTTCACCGCGACGCCGCGCTTCAACTCCAACATCCTGCACAGCGTCTCCGCGCAGGAATTGAAGGCGGCCGAAATGATCAAGCTGCCGATCATTCTGGCCGAACACGATTCGTGGCAAAACGCGGTGAACGGCGCGATCATGAGGCGCAAGGGGCTGGAAGACGCTGCGAAAGGCGAAACCAACTACATTCGCCCCATCGTACTGTTCCAAGCGCAGCCGCGAAATCAGGAAATCACCGTCGAGGCGCTGAAGAAGCAACTCGTCGAGGTCGAGCAGATACCGGAGGAGCGCATCGCCGTCGCCACCGGCGATCAGCGTGACCTCGATGGAATCGATCTGTTCAATCCGAAATGCCCTATCGAATATGTGATCACCGTCGAAGCTCTCAAGGAAGGCTGGGACTGTTCATTTGCCTATGTGTTCTGCTCGGTTCAGCGCATCCAGAGTGCAACCGATGCCGAGCAACTGCTCGGGCGCGTGCTGCGTATGCCCTACGCGAACCGCCGGGCCGCCGAGCCGCTGAACCGCGCCTACGCGCACGTCTCCGAAGCATCCTTCGGCGCCGCAGCATCCGGCCTTGCCGACAAGCTCGTTGCCATGGGGTTCGAGGAGGACGAGGCGAAGGACGCCATCGAGCCGGCGCAAGGCCATCTCGACGACACCGGATTGTTCGCGCAAGGCGAGACGCCAAAGCCGGTCTTCCGGCACGTTCTGCCGGCGACGCCTGAACTGGTATCGGCGCTGCAAACGGCGGCGGCAACGGAGGGCACATCAGTCGTCGAAAAAGACGGAAAAATCGAGATAGCCGTGACCGGCCGCGTCACGCCCGAGGTGGAAACGGCGATCACGACCGCGATCCCGGCGCCTGAACGGCAGGGCTTTGTGGAGGCCGTGCGAAAGTACCGCGTCGAGATCAAGGAGCAGCTTTCGCCGGCCGAACAGGGCGAGGCTTTTGTCGTGCCGCGTCTTGTCACCGATATCCAAGGCGCATTCGAGTTCGCCGACACCGACGTGTTCATGGAGTTCCATGACTGGCGGCTCGCCGATCATCCCGCCCTTCTCAACGAAGGGGCATTCGCCATCCGCGAGACGGCGCGAAGCTTCGAGATCGATATCGATGGCAATCGCGTCACGTATCAGTTCGCCGACGAAGCCGAGCAACTCGCCCTCGATGTGGAAGTCGAGGGCTGGACGCCGCAAAACCTCGTGCTCTGGCTCGACCGGCAATTACGCCAACCTGACATTCATCAATCGGACCTACTGAAATGGCTGACCGATTGCGTCGGGCATCTTGTTGGCCCACGGAAACTGAGCATCGCCGCGCTGATGCGGACGAAGTTCATCCTTGCCCGCAAGCTGAAAGAAAGGATCGGGGCAGCGCGCGCTGCTGAACGCAACAAAGTCTATCAGCGCTATTTGTTCGCGCCCGAAGCGAAGGTGGACATCTCTTTCGATAACGGCTTTGCTCTCCGCGACGGCATGTATGCGGACCAGAAGCGACATCGCTATACGGGCCGCTTCCGCTTCGCCAAACATTTCCTCGGCGCCGACGCCGTGCCGGCCTTCGACGGCATGGAAGCAGGAGAGGAGTTCCAATGCGCCCAGGCGCTCGACAGCCTGCCGCAGATCAAGTTCTGGATTCGCAACGTCGCCCGGCATCCGCGATCATTCTGGCTGCCTACGGCAAGCGACAAGTTCTATCCCGATTTTGTGGCGCAGCTTAACGACGGACGTTTCTTCGTCGTCGAGTATAAGGGCACTCTTCTCGCGGGCGCGGGCGTTGACGACACCAACGAGAAGCGGGCGATCGGCCGGCTCTGGGAAATCCGCAGCGGCGGCAAGGGCGTCTTCCTTGTTGTCGAGAGAGTCATCGATGGGCGCGACATGCGCACGCAGATGCTCGACAAGGTTGCAGGTGCTCAATGAGCATCGCCATCCGCCACCGCCTTCTAGACGCGCTGCTAGCCGAGGCCCTGACGCCAGCCGAGGATCGCGAACTGGAGGCAGCGGAATGATCGCGCGCTGGCAATGGCTGCTGCTCTTGTTTTCGCGGAAGCTCTGGCTGCGGGTTACGTTATTCGGCCTGGCCGGCGTCGCCACGGCCGTCGCTGGTATTTTTCTTGCGCCTTACGTTCCCGAAACCTGGACAATCACAATCGGCGCGAAGGCGATCGACGGGGTCCTCAATTTGCTGGCGTCGAGCATGCTTGCGGTCACGGTGTTCTCCGTCAGCACGATGGTTGCAGCTTATGGCGCGGCGACGAACAACGTGACGCCGCGCGCCACGCGCCTGCTGATGGAGGACAACACAAGCAAGAATGTGCTTGGCACCTTCATCGGTTCTTTTCTGTTCAGCCTCGTCGGCATCATCGCGTTGAGCACCGAACTTTATAGCGATCAAGGGCGAGCGGTGCTGTTGGTGGCGACGATTGGCCTGATCGCGCTGATTGCCGTCACAATCCTGCGCTGGGTCGATTATCTCGCGCGATTCGGTCGGCTCGGCGAGACGATTGAACGTGTGGAGGAGGCGACATGGAAGGCCATGAAAACGCGCCTTGCGTATCCCCATCTCGGTGGGCGCCGTCCAATGGTTCGCGCCGGCGACGTTCCCGAGAGCGCGCTGCCGGCGTTCTCGGAAGCGATCGGCTATGTTCAACATGTCGATGTGCCAGCGCTTGAGGACTGTGCAAAGAAGTTCGGGGTTCAAATCTTTGTCACGGCGCTGCCTGGCATTTTCGCAGATCCGGTGAGGCCTGTCGCCATGGTGGTTGGGCCGCAGGACGACGACATCCGCAAGGCGGTCGCCAAGGCGTTCACGATCGGCGCGGAACGCACCTTTGATCAAGACCCGCGCTTCGGCCTCTGCGTGCTGGCCGAGATCGCTTCCCGCGCGCTTTCTCCTGCCGTCAACGATCCCGGAACGGCTATCGACGTGATCGGGCGCGCTGTCCGGCTACTGGCCAAATGGGGGAGCTTCGACGATTCGAGAACCGACGCTAAGATCGACTGCCCGCATGTATGGGTTCCTGCGATCGAGGTCAGCGACATGTTCGACGATGTATTCGCTCCGATTGCGCGGGATGGTGCCGGGATGGTGGAGATTCATCTCCGTCTTCAGAAGGCGTTCCTCGCGTTGGTAGGTGTCGATCGCGCTGCGTTCGGCGTCGCCGCAACGAGGCATTCGGAAGCTGCGCTGGCGCGGGCCGAGGCGGAGTTGAAGCTGGAGCCTGAAAGGCACGCCGTGCGAGAGGTGGCCGCGAAGATTACCGGGCGCGTTTCGGGTGAAACCAAGGACAGGGAACACCGCATCTCATGAACCGCATGTTTTCGCTTATCGTGTTTCTCATTCTGGTGATCGGCGGTGGTCTCGCCATCGGGTTCCTGACCGTGCCGGGCGAATGGTATGCGGCGCTCGCGAAGCCTGCCTTCAACCCGCCGAACTGGCTGTTCGCGCCGGTTTGGACTCTGCTCTACATTCTGATCGCCATCGCCGGCTGGCGTGTCTTTGAGCGGAATCGCGATGGCTTGCCGATGAAACTCTGGTGGCTATCGCTTTTGCTCAATTTCCTTTGGTCTCCAACTTTTTTCTCGGCGCACAAGGTCGGCGCCGCGCTTGTCGTCATCCTGCTGCTGCTTGCCACCATTGTTGCTTTCATCGGGACGGCTTGGCGGCGGGATCGCGTGGCGGCGTGGCTGTTCGCGCCTTACGCGGCCTGGGTGGCGTTTGCCTCGGTGCTGAACGGCTCGATCTGGACGCTGAACTGATGCGCGCGTCACGGCGAGGGCCTCGCCGTCAACATGGAGCGCGTTATGCCCCATCGACTTGCAACAGCGTTTGTTTAGGTTACACTAAATGAAATGAAAAGAGCTGCCAGACTCGCACCCGCCGCTGATCTCGCCCGCAAGCAGGCGGTGATCTATGCCCGCGTCTCCTCGAAGGAGCAGGAGAAGGAAGGCTTCTCAATCCCGGCCCAGCTCAAGCTGCTGAAGGAATACGCCTCCGCGAACGGCTTTGCAGTGGCACAGGAATACGTTGACGTTGAAACCGCCAAACAGGCCGGCCGCGCCGCATTTGGCGAGATGGTCGCATATCTCAAGGCGCACCCGTCCGTTCGCGTGATGCTGGTCGAGAAGACCGACCGGCTCTATCGCAACCTGAAGGATTGGCTGACAGTCGATGAGCTCGACGTCGAAATGCACTTCGCCAAGGAAGGCGTTGTGCTGTCGCGCGAGTCGCGTTCCTCGGAAAAGTTCATGCACGGCATCAAGGTGCTGATGGCGAAGAACTACATCGACAACCTTTCGGAAGAAACGCGCAAGGGCATGACCGAGAAAGCGGCGCAAGGCTTCTGGCCCTCGAACGCACCGCTCGGCTATCGCAACGTGACGCGCGAAGACGGTCGCAAGATCATCGTGCCCGACGAGGAAGCCGCGCCGATCATCCGCAAGATGTTCGAATGGTATGCGTGGGGCGATATGTCCACGCAGGAGGTGACGAAGAAAGCTAGGGCGGCGGGCCTCGTGTTCAAGAAAAGCGGCGGGCGCATCCCGAAAAGTACCGTCGCCGCGATTCTGCGCAACCGCATCTATACCGGGCGCTTCGATTGGGACGGCAAGACCTATCAGGGCCGTTACGAGGCCATCGTGCCGACCGAACTATGGGAACGGGTGCAGGATGTGATGGACGGCCGCAATGCCCGCGGCGCCAAGAAGGGCAGGCGGGATTTTGCCTTCTCGGGCCTAATCGCCTGTCATGCCTGCGGCTGCGCGGTGGTCGGCGAGATCAAGAAGGAACGCTACGTCTATTACCATTGCACCGGCTACGCCGATAAGTGCCAGGGCAAGCCCGCCGACTGCCGCCGCAAATATGTCCGCGAGGAAGCCATCGAATCACAGTTCACCGAATTGCTCGGCCGGCTGCGGTTCGATGACGAGGTTCTGGAATGGGTGCGCGATGCGCTCCACGCCAGCCACGCCGACGAACGCCGCGAGCACGAGGAAGCGATCAGGCGGCTTGAAGCGGAAGCGAAGCGGCTGAACGATCGCATTCACGCCATGTATGTCGATAAGCTCGACGGACTGGTGGATGCGGCCTTCTTCGAAAAAATGTCGAACCAATGGCGCGAGGAGCAGGAACGCTGCCAGCGCGAGATCGAACGGCACCGGAGCGCAGATAAATCTTATCTTTCCGAAGGAGTCGCTCTGCTGGAACTGGCGCGGGACGTCCAAAGGCTGTTCGCGAAGCAGGAGCCGCGCGAAAAACGCCGCTTGCTCAATTTTTTACTATCGAACTGCACTTGGGATCACGGGAAGGTGGTCGCGAACTTTCGCCAACCCTTTGACATGCTTGCGGAAACGGTCATCGAAACCAAAGGCGAACACGCCGCTGGAGCCGCTTCTACGCCCGTTTTGGAGAAATGGCTCCCCGGGCTGGATTCGAACCAGCGACCATTCGATTAACAGTCGAATGCTCTACCGCTGAGCTACCAGGGAACAGGCGAAGCATCCTCCGCAAGGAGCAGCGTATAACAAAGCCTCCAGCGCTTGCAAAGCAGAAATGGACACTCCGGCGTCTCTGGATAGGGGCAGGCGGGACGGCTCCGATATCCCGACGAGGATCACGCATTTTCCGCAACTGACAGAAAACGCTGCGACAAATGCGGCGGCGGAGGATGGTTGCCTCAGCAAACGCTTGCATCGACCAGGGGGGTGCCTTAGTCCTCCGGGAACTCTAGTGCCGGGTTTGAGGAATTGCCGATGTCTGACTTTTCGACCGCTCGCGGGAAAATGGTTGACGGTCAGGTACGGACCAGCGACGTCACCGATCTGCGGATCATCGACGCGATGTCGGCTCTTCCGCGTGAGATTTTCGTTCCCGAGGATCGCCGCGCGCTAGCTTATCTGGATCTCGATCTCGACGTCAGCGAAAGAGGCGCGTCGAAACGCTATCTCATCAAGCCCATGGTCGTCGCCAGGATGATCCAGGCTTCCGAGATCAAGAGCACCGACAATGTGCTCGTGGTGGGCTGTGCAACCGGCTATACCGCTGCGTTGGTAGCGAAACTCGCTGATCGGGTGACGGCGACCGAGAGCGATCCGGGGCTGGCGGCGAAGGCCTCGGACATTCTCGCGAGCCTCGGCCTCGATCATGTGACCATCGTTACGGCCGCGGCATGCGAAGGAGCGCCCGCCCGCGCACCTTATGACGTGATCATTCTGGAGGGCGCAACCGAGATTGTTCCCGATACGCTTTACGGGCAGCTCGCTCCCGAGGGTCGTCTGGTCGGCGTTTTTGCCATGAGTGGTGCGCCTAGGGCGGTCATCGTCACGCACTCGCGTTCCGATTTTGGAAACCGGCCTCTCTTCGATGCGTCGGTCCCGGTCCTGCCGGGCCTCGAGCAACCGTCGGCTTTCGTGTTTTGACGAAGCGCTCAAGCGGGGCGTCGGTCTTGAAGTCATAAGGTCGCCCCTCGTTATTGATGCCTTGCGGGGCCCTCAATCCTTGTTTTTGCCAGTCCCCGAGCCTACGTTCCATACAACTTCGGCCGAACCCCGGCCGCCGACTTAGGAGGTTGCAGATGGGTTCACTGAGCATCTGGCACTGGATCGTGGTGGTCGCAGTGATCCTGCTGCTGTTTGGCCGTGGCAAGATCTCCGACCTGATGGGGGACGTCGCGCAGGGCATCAAGGCTTTCAAGAAGGGCATGAAGGACGATGAGAACACTGCGGAAAAGTCCGAACCCGTGAAGACGATCGATCACAATGCAGACAGGTCCGGTACGGCGCGGTCTGACACCGGCAGCAAAGTCATCTGACGCGGGCACGGCGCGCGATCCGGGACGATAATCGAGGGCGTGATCATCAGGATGGGGCAGGGCTGTCGAAGCGCATTGATCCCTGTGCCGGCTTCAGGCAAGTCCTGACAGCGGACGCAGACTGCGCCGCGGGAAGGCCGGCGCGAGCCTCGCGTGAGCGGAAAGTCTCATGTTCGACATCGGGTGGAGTGAACTGCTCGTCATCGCGGTCGTCGCGCTGATCGCGATCGGCCCGAAGGAGCTGCCCGGCGTCCTGCGCACGGTCGGGCAGTGGATGGGCAAGGCGCGCAGGATGGCGGCTGAATTTCAGGGCCAGTTCAACGAGGCCATGCGCGAGGCCGAAATGGCCGATCTCAAAAAATCCTTCGACGAAGTACGCGACGCCACCAGCGGCCTGACCCGTGGCAACCTGATGACCAGGCTGACCGACACCCTCGGCGAGCCGCCCAGGCTCGAGGACCTCGACAAACCCGAGGCGGATAAACCAGCCGTATCCGCTGCCACGCCGGAGGCCGGGATTCCTGGGACTTTGACGCAAGCCGATACCGAGGCGCGCGCATCCGGGCCGCTGGCGATCACGCCGGAAGTCCAGAACGCTACTCCTGTCGAACCGCCCGCGGTTGCGCCGGAAGCGCCGCATGAGGCCGGCGGCGGCGAGACGGCCAGGGACGCCAAAGCGTCATGAGCGACGAGGACATCGAGGCCAGCAAGGCCCCCCTGATGGATCACCTGATCGAGCTGCGCTCTCGGTTGATCAAGGCGCTGGTCGGCTTTGGCGTGGCGTTTATCGCCTGCTTCTTCTTCGCCCGGCAGATCTACAACGTCCTGATATGGCCGTTCGTCTGGGTCGCGGGCGCGGAGAACTCGAAGTTCATCTACACCGCGCTGCTTGAATATTTCATCACCCAGCTCAAGCTTGCGCTGTTCGGCGCCGCCTTTATCTCGTTTCCGATCGTGGCGACGCAGGTCTACAAGTTCGTGGCGCCCGGACTCTATAAACACGAGCGCAATGCTTTCCTGCCCTACCTGATTGCGACCCCGATGTTCTTCGTGTTCGGCGCGACGGTGGTGTATTTCGTGGTGCTGCCGATGCTGGTGCGGCTCTCGCTCGGGATGCAGCAGATGGCGGGTCCCGGAACCGCGGAAATCCAGTTGCTGCCCAAGGTCGGTGAGTTTCTATCGCTGACAATGTCCTTGATCTTCGCATTCGGCATCGCCTTCCAGTTGCCGGTGATCCTGACGTTGCTCGGGCGGATCGGCATCGTTACCTCGAAAGGCCTGCGCGCCAAGCGACGCTATTTCATCGTCGGCGCGTTTGTCATCGCGGCGGTGCTGACGCCGCCGGATGTGCTGAGCCAGATGTCCCTGGCGCTGCCGCTGCTCCTGCTCTACGAGGGCTCGATCCTTGCCGTGGCTATCGTCGAGAAGAAAGCCGCCAAGCCCTCCGGCTCCGCCGCCACCTCGCCGCCTGCGGAAAATCCCGCGGAGTAGGGGCGCCGTTTAGCGGACTTATCCGATGAATTGTCCATTACGTCGTGCCCGGCCTTGTGCCGGGCATCCACGTCTTTTAGAGACCACGGGGATGGCCGGTAGGCGAGCGGAAGCGACGCCGTTCTTCAAACGGCTATGCTTGGCTACGACACCGGAATTTTATCATGCACGACATCAAAGCCATCCGCGACAACCCGCAAGCCTTCGACGCCGCGCTGAAACGGCGGGGGCTTGAGCCTCAAGCGGATCACTTGATCTCAATAGATGAGCTCAGAAGAGCACGCATTCGTGTGGCTGAGTCATTTCAGGCGCGACGCAACGCGGCGTCCAAAGAAATTGGCGACGCCAAGAAAATGAAGGACGAGGCGCGCGCCGCAAAGCTGATGGCGGAGGTCGCCGAACTCAAGACCACCATGCCGGAGATGGAAGCGGCGGCGAAGGCGGCGGACGAGGAGTTGAAGAAAGCGCTGTCCGAGATTCCGAACCTGCCGCTCGACGAGGTGCCCTATGGCGCCGACGAGCATAGCAACGTGCAGCATCATATCTTCGGAAAAAAGCGCGATTATGCGTTCGCGCCGAAACCGCACGACGATCTCGGCGGCGCGCTCGGCGATATGGATTTCGAGGCGGCGGCAAAACTGTCCGGCGCGCGCTTCGTGGTGCTGAAGCGGGGACTGGCGCGGCTTGAACGCGCCATCGGACAATTTTTCCTCGACGTTCACACCGGCGAGCACGGCTATACCGAGGTTAACCCGCCTCTGCTTGTGCGCGACGATGCGATGTTCGGCACGGCGCAATTGCCGAAGTTCCTAGAGGATCAATTTGCTACGTTTGCTGGCCCAATTGATTTGTCCGAAGATCGAAAGGGTATGGCTGAGGTTTGGCAGAGAGCTTTGGACGAGGCCGAACGCTATGGAGTTGAGAAAGCACGAACGGTCGAGTTTAATTTTGAAGAACTTCAGTATCATGAAGATCGTTATTGGCTCATCCCCACCGCCGAAGTCTCGCTCACAAATCTCGTCCGCGAATCCATCCTCGATGAAAAAGAACTGCCGCTGCGCTTCACCGCGCTGACGCCGTGCTTCCGCGCTGAGGCGGGGGCGGCGGGCCGCGATACGCGCGGCATGATCCGTCAGCATCAGTTCACCAAGGTCGAACTGGTCTCGATCACGACGCCGGAAACCTCAAAAGACGAGCACGAGCGCATGTTGTCATGCGCGGAAGAAGTGCTGCGCCGTCTCGATTTGCATTATCGCGTGATGACGCTGTGCACCGGCGACATGGGATTCGCCTCGCAGAAGACCTACGACATCGAGGTCTGGATGCCAGGACAAATCTCAGGTCAGGGGGAAGGCGGCGCTTACCGCGAAATTTCATCCTGCTCGGTGTGCGGCGATTTCCAGGCGCGGCGCATGGATGCGCGCTATCGCGCGAGCGACGGCAAGCCGCGCTTTGTCCACACGCTCAACGGCTCCGGCACTGCTGTCGGCCGCGCGCTGATCGCGGTGATGGAGACCTACCAGCAGGCCGACGGCTCCATCGCCGTGCCCGATGTGTTGCAGCCCTATATGGGCGGCCTCAAGATGATTGGTCGCGAGGGATGATGCAGAGGCCGCGGCTTACCGAAAGGCAATTGCGGTCGGTCCGAGTCATCTCGACCCGATGGCAGCGGCGGATCATTTTCGTCGCGGGCGGTCTTGCCGTCGGCGCCGCTGCGGTCGGACTGACGCAAGCTTCGGACCTCGCTCAATTCCTGTTCGCGCGTCTGCTCGAAAAGTGGCCCTATGCTTCCTTTGTCGTGACCCCTCTCGGATTTACGCTGTCGGTGTTTCTCACGCTGCGTTTCTTTCCGAACTCGCAAGGCAGCGGTATTCCGCAAGCCATCGCAGCGCGCCAGCTCGATGACCATGAGGCGCGCGGTAGGCTGGTCTCGTTTCGCATCGGCGTCGGGAAGATTTTTTTGACGGTGCTGGGCCTGCTCTGCGGCGCATCCGTGGGACGTGAAGGGCCGACGGTGCAGGTCGGCGCATCCATCATGTTCGCGATCGGGCGGATGTCGCCGCGCCGACAGCCCGGACTGATCCTTGCGGGGGCGGCCGCGGGCGTCGCTGCGGCTTTCAACACGCCGCTTGCCGGAATCGTCTTCGGCATCGAGGAGATGAGCCGCGCCTTCGAGGTGCGCACCAGCGGCCTGATCATCGGCGCGGTGATCGCGGCCGGCCTGACCTCGCTGGCGCTGGTCGGGAATTACGCATACTTCGGCCACACCGCCACCATGCTCGGCAATGGCATCGACTGGATGGCGGTGCCGATCTGCGGCGTCGTCGGCGGCCTTGCCGGCGGGTTGTTCAGTCGGCTCGTGATTTTAATGGCCTTTGGGCTTCCGGGGCGGATCGGCGCGCTTATCAAGAAGCATCCGCTTCCGTTTGCGTTCGCATGTGGGCTGGCCGTTGCGGGATGCGGATACTTGTCGGGCGACATGATCTACGGCACCGGCTATGCGCAGGTGAAACACGCACTGGAAAGCGAAACGCCGCTACCCGAGAGCTTCGGGGTATTGAAGCTGCTTGCGACGCTGCTCTCCACGGTGAGCGGCATTCCCGGCGGCATCTTCTCGCCATCGCTGGCAGCCGGCGCCGGCATCGGCTCAAACGTGGCGCATATCTTTCCTGGCACTCCGCTGAGTGCGATTTTATTGCTCGGCATGGTGGCGTATTTTGCGGGCGTGGTGCAGGCGCCGATCACTGCTTTCGTGATCGTGACGGAAATGACCGACAATCACGCGATGGTGGTGCCGTTGATGGCGGCGGCGCTGATCGCCCACGGCAGTTCCCGGTTGATCTGTCAGGAAGGTGTGTATCACGCGCTGGCCAAGGGATTCCTGCAGCGCGTGGGCGCGGAAGACGCTCGTGCGACGAGCATGCGGTGACGGCGCGAATGACATCAGCACATCTGGAATGTCCGGTTTGCCAGGTTCGGCCGGGCCGGATATGACGTGTCCCGAACGGCTGGAGCCTTTCCGCTTCTGATAGAATTAGAAGCGGGGCTCTATGGTTTTTGATTTGACGCGTTTTCTTCACGCGAACCGGTACCCACTTCGCTCGGAAACGCTCTCGCGGCGGCCGAAAGAGGCACTTTCACGAATGCGGATTCTATGCACTAACGACGATGGTATCCACGCGCCTGGGCTCGAAATCGTCGAGCAGATCGCAAGGGATTTGTCCGATGATGTCTGGGTGGTCGCACCGGAGCACGATCAGTCCGGAGTCTCGCATTCGCTGACCCTCAACGATCCGCTGCGGCTGCGCGAACTTGGACCCCGCCATTTCGCGGTGAAGGGCACGCCGACCGATTGCGTGATCATGGGTTCGCGATACATCCTCGCCGATAAAGGACCTGATCTCGTGCTGTCCGGCGTCAATCGCGGCCGCAACCTCGCCGAGGATGTGGTGTATTCCGGCACGGTCGCGGGGGCGCTCGAAGGCACGATGCTCGGGCTGCCGTCTTTCGCGCTGTCGCAGGAGTTCAGTCTGGAAACTGGCGACAGACCGGTGTGGGAGACCGCGCGTACGTTCGCGCCGCAGATCCTCCGCAAGGTGATCGACATCGGCATCCCGAAGAACACGGTTGTCAACGTCAATTTTCCCGCCTGTGCGCCGGAGGAGGTGGCCGGGGTGCTGGTGACGCGGATGGGCAAGCGCAATCTCGGCTTTCTCAAGATCGATGAGCGTCGCGACGGCCGCGGCAACCCTTACTTCTGGATCGGATTCGAAAAGGCCGACGACTCGGATACCCCCGGGTTGGGCACCGATCTTGCTGCAATTGCGGGACAATGTGTTTCAGTGACGCCGCTGCGGCTGGACCGCACCGACGACGCCTTCGCCGAAATCCTGACGGCGCGCTTCAAGTAGACTTGCTTGGTATCGGGTCGCTTGCTGAAAAAATGACAGTCGACTTCAAAGCGGTCGTTCGCCACATTGTTCGGAGTCCTTCACCGCTCCACAGAAAGGGTGAAGGACTCCATCTTTCTGACTTAACACATTTTCTTCACGCGAACCGGTATCCGCTTCGCTGGAAAATGCTATAGCTGTCTCAGGCAGCGGCGCTGCCCTTGAGCGTGCGCTGGATCACGGCGGCAAGGCCATCCATCTGAAACGGTTTCTCCAAGGACGGACGGTTGCGATATTCGGGCGGAAGCCCTTGCGTGCCATAGCCCGTAGCGAAAATGAAAGGCCGGTTGCGGCTCGCGACGACCTCGGCTACGGGGGAAATCAGCTTTCCGTTGACGTTGACGTCGAGAATCGCCACGTCGAAGTTTGCGGTATGTGCGAGCTGGATAGCTTGCTCGATGTCGCCCGCTTCGGCGGCGATGCTATAACCGAGTTCTTCCAGCATATCCGCAACCATCATGCGGATCATAACCTCGTCTTCGACGAGGAATACCGAACCGCCGGCCGGCTTTGCTGGTCCCATGGTAGAAGTCCCGATCTTTCGCCAACACAGGATCGCAAATTGTGCGGACCAACGCAATCCGCGCAGTTGTCACACGCCGGGTGTCTACACTGTAGCCGGGCCAGTGCAGCCGCGCAATATTGTAATTCGAGGCGTCGGAGACAGCCCCAAATTCGTCGCCGGTTATTGTTGCCGGAACAAATACTTGCCTCGCCGGATTGACCCGGCGGGCGATCTGCGCAGATTGCGTCAACTTGTCTTGACAACCGCTTGGCCGAACGCCGGCGCTCGAGAGTTCGCTCATGTCCCCCGCCGCTCATCCGCCGCCCGAGAAGATGATGTTTCAACTCAACCTGCGGCGACGCGGTATTAGTGATCAGCGCGTGCTCCGTGCGATGGATAGCGTCCCGCGCGATGCTTTCGTCGAACAGGCCGATCGCGCGGATGCGTGGTGCGACACTGCACTCGGGATTGCCTGCGGGCAGACCATCAGCCAGCCCTTCGTCGTGGCCTACATGACCGAACGGCTGGAATTACGCGACGATCACCGGGTCTTGGAGATCGGCACCGGCTCGGGCTATCAGACCGCCATCCTCTCGCGCCTTTGCCGCAAGGTCGTGACGATTGAACGATATCGGGTGCTAGCTTATCGTGCGCGTGCCCGGCTGGAGCAGCTCGGTTACGATAACGTGGAAGTCCTGCTGGGGGACGGCTTCAACATTCCTGCCGGAGCAGGGCAGTTCGACCGCATCATGGTGACTGCGGCAATGGAGCGGATCCCGGAGGCACTAACGACCAGGCTTGAGCCGGACGGGCTTTTGATCGCACCTGTCGGTCCGCAGAACGGACGGCAGACACTGATCCTCCTGCGCCGTGCCGCCGCCGGGATTATCCGCAAGGAACTGATCGACGTCCGCTTCGTGCCGGCGCTGCCGGGCATCGCCCGCGAACTCTAGCGCGTATTCAGCACGTGCAAGTTATTGATTGAAAGTTGTTTTGACGCGTTTTCTTCACGCGAAGAGGTCATCCATCCCTGGTCAAGCCCGCACGTGCTTCGCTCGAAAACGCTATAGTCCGGCCAGCCTCAAATCCGGCTGCGGTCGGAGCATAATTGTCCGCCGCCGTTAATTCTGGAGGCGGAGACGTGTCATGGTGAAAGGCTTTGTTTACTGCCGGTGTGTTTACTCAAATTGTAGTTCCGTTGCGTACGAGTAAATAACCATGTCCCGTGTCGTCGAGTTGCTTTACTCGCGTCGCGTACCGCAGGTCGCGGTGCTGGCGCTGGTGTCGATTGGTTTTGCCGGATGCAGCGCGGACATGTCCTCGCGCCTCGCGCAAATCGACAGTGGTCCGCAGCAATCAAATTTCGGATGGCAACGCGACACGACCGGCGCGGTGCCTGCCGCGCCCGTGGCTCCCATCCAACGTAGCGAGTTGCCGCAGTACACGCGCCCGCCGTATCAATCCCGACCGCAGTATCAGTCCCAGTCGCTGCCTCCGATATCGACGCCAAAATCCTATCCGGTTGCGTCGAGCAATGGACGCAGCGTCCCTTCGCATGCGTCTCCCGCGCGTCCGCTCGAGTCCTCAAGCCCTGTCGCGGCGCGGGACGGCTGGAACCATGGCGGCGGCACTCCGATCATTGTTGGCACCAGCGATACGCTGGAAGGATTGTCGCGCCGATATGGCGTGTCCACCGCTGAAATCCTGAAGGCTAATGGCTACCGAGGTCCTCGCCGGTTGCAGCCTGGCCAGCGGCTGATCATTCCGAAGCGCGCGTCAGTGGCGGATAGCCAAACCACTCCGGCCGCGAAGCCCGCGAACGCTAGGACTGCGTCCGGCACCCACTACGTCAATCGCGGCGACACGTTGATGAGCATCGCGCGCCGCAATCAAATTTCCGTCGGGGAGCTCGCTCGCGCGAACGGGTTGCAACCGAAGGCGAAACTGAAGGTCGGCATGAAAATCACGGTGCCGACGAAGGTTGCTGCGGTGTCCGCGCATCCTGTTGCCGCTCCGGCCAAGCCTCTCGTCACACCCAAGCCTGCCCCTGCGCCCACGGTTCACGCGGCTGCCGCGCCCGAAGGTCCGGTACAGAAGGTTAACCTCGCGGTTGCGACGGCGACGCCCCAAGCGGCCGTGGTTAAACATTCGACGAAAGCCGCAGAGGCGACCGGCGCCTTGCCGACATTCCGCTGGCCGGTGCGTGGCCGCGTGATCACGGCCTACGGCGCCCGGACCAACGGTAAATCCAATGATGGCATCAACGTCGCGGTGCCCGAGGGCACGCCCGTCAAGGCTGCCGAGGACGGCGTCGTTGCCTATGCCGGCAACGAACTCAAGGGCTACGGCAACCTGGTGCTGGTTCGGCATTCCAACGGTTATGTGACCGCGTATGCCCATGCCAGTAACCTGCTGGTGAAGCGCGGAGATTCCATCAAGCGCGGCCAGGTCATTGCCAAGTCGGGTCAGTCGGGTGAAGCGGGGTCGCCGCAGCTCCACTTCGAGATCCGAAAAGGATCTACGCCGGTTGATCCGCTGAATTTCCTTAACGGGGCATGACCTCACGGCGTCCGCAAGTCGCTACCGACCGCTCCGCCGCCAACTTCCAGCGTTTCGAGCGCGGCGGACACCGGATCGCGTCAAGAAAACACGTCAAAATCATAGAGCCCCGCTTCTGATTCGATCAGAGGCGGGGTTGCTGCGCCAGCTTCACGCCGAGCCGACCCGCGAGTTCCTGGGTGAACTGCCAGGCGACGCGGCCGGAACGTGAACCGCGCGTGGTCGACCATTCCAGCGCTTCCCGTTCAAGCTCGGCGTCATCGAGCCTGATGCCGAAATATGAGCAATAGCCGCGCACCATCGCGAGATATTCGTCCTGGCTACAGCGATGAAAGCCAAGCCAGAGGCCGAAGCGGTCGGACAGTGAGACCTTTTCCTCGACGGCTTCGCCGGGGTTGATCGCGGTCGATCGTTCGTTCTCGATCATGTCGCGCGCCAGCAGATGGCGGCGGTTCGACGTCGCGTACAGGATGACGTTGTCGGGGCGTCCCTCAATGCCACCTTCGAGCACCGCCTTCAGCGATTTGTAGGAGGCATCGTTGCCGTCGAACGACAGGTCGTCGCAAAATACGATGAAACGAAATTCGGACGAGCGAAGCAGTTCCATCAGGCCCGGCAGGCTCTCGATGTCCTCGCGGTGAATTTCGATCAGCTTGAGCTGCCCACCGACCTCGGCGTTTACAGCGGCATGCGCCGCCTTCACCAGCGACGATTTACCCATGCCGCGCGCTCCCCAGAGCAGGGCGTTGTTTGCAGGCAAACCCTTGGCAAAGCGGACAGTATTCTCCATCAAAATATCGCGCATCCGGTCGATGCCCTTGAGCAGGCCGAGATCGACGCGGCTGACTTGCGAAACCGGCATCAATCGTCCGTCAGGATGCCAGATGAATGCATCCGCGCGCGTCATTACAACGTGGCTGTCGGTCCGTTCATCGGCGGCGGTCATGGCGGCTGCGATCACTTCGAGAGCGCGGGCGATTCGATCTGCGGCCTTGGACGCCACGGCGGCCTCTGGACCTTTTGTCACGCCGCCCCGATGGCCGGTGCGTGCTTTGGGAGGGGTCTTTCGAGGGCCAGTTTTCCGCGACTTTTTTGCCATCTTTGCCTTTCCTGAGCGTGCACCCTTAGCGGGGTGACCTTGCTCCCGCAAGCAGGGGAATAATGAGGCTCGATCAAGGGTCTGGTGCCGTTGCAATTGAGACCGTGGCCGTTATAGTCCGCGCGAATTTGCCCTTGATCGGTCCGAATCTGTGCTCGTGCCGGTTTGCTCCCAAGGAATAGCCCGAATGCTCATTACCCCCGCCTTTGCTCAGGCCGCCGGCGCCAGCGACACCAACAACTTGTTGATGTCGCTGCTGCCGTTCGCGCTGATCTTCATCATCATGTATTTCCTGATCATCCGGCCGCAGCAGAAGAAGGTCAAAGAGCACAACGAACTGGTGAAGAATATCCGCCGTGGTGACACCGTCATCACGACAAGCGGTCTCGTCGGAAAGGTCACCAAAGTGGTGGATGAAGACCAGATCGAGCTCGAGATCGCGGACGGCGTCCGGGTGCGACAGATGCGACAAATGATTTCGATCGTCCGAGTTAAGGGCGAGCCGACAAAAGGTGAATCGGCAAAGAGCGCCGCTAAAGGAGATAACTCCAAGGGCGACACTGCAGCGAGTTAGGTGATCCCTGACGATCATTCCTCGAATCTGACGAGTTACCTCGATGTTGTATTTTACGCGGTGGAAGGCGCTGGCGATCATCGTGACCGCCCTCGCGATCTGCCTGTGCGCCGTGCCGAACTTCTTTCCCGAGGCACAGGTCAAGACATGGCCGAAATGGGCGCAGCGTCACCTCGTGCTCGGACTTGATCTTCAGGGCGGTTCGTATCTCCTGCTTGAGGTCGATTCCAACTACGTCAAAAAGGAGAAACTTGATCAGGTTCGCG
The DNA here is from genome assembly GCF_000152905.1 of Nitrobacter sp. Nb-311A. Lineage (GTDB taxonomy): Bacteria > Pseudomonadota > Alphaproteobacteria > Rhizobiales > Xanthobacteraceae > Nitrobacter. The sequence goes on along the minus strand of NZ_CH672420.1, from coordinate 57,010 downwards.
ACGACGCCCGCAAGACGCTGCGCGACGCCCGGATCGCCTATACCGGTCTTGCCATAAAGAACGGCGCGGTCGAGGTCCGCATCAGCAAGGAGGAGGAATTCCAGACCGCGCTCGGTAAGTTGCGTGAATTATCGCAGCCGCTTGGAGGTCTGCTCGGCTCCAGCGGCCAGCGTAGCCTTGAGGTTAGCAGCGCGGACGGCGGGCTGGTTCGCATGGCCGTGCCGCAGACGGCTGTCACCGACCGCATCCGCCAGTCGGTCGAACAGTCGATTCAGATCATCGAGAGGCGCGTCAACGAACTCGGCACCGTCGAGCCTCTGATTCAGCGTCAGGGCGCCGACCGCATTCTGGTGCAGGTGCCGGGATTGCAGGATCCGACACGGCTGAAGGAAATTCTCGGCAAGACCGCCAAGATGGACTTCCGCATGGTCGATTCCAGTGTCTCTCCTGATCAGGCCGCGCAGGGTCAGGTGCCTGCCGATTCCGAGGTGCTGATGAGTTCGCAGGCGCCCAAGACGCCGTACGTCGTCAGGAAGCAGGTGCTTGTCTCCGGCGGCGATCTGACTGACGCTCAGCCAGGGTTCGATTCGCGCACCAGCGAGCCGATCGTAACTTTCCGCTTCAACAGCAACGGCGCACGAAAATTCGCGCAGGCGACGACCGAAAACGTCGGACAGCCGTTCGCCATCATCCTCGACAATGAGGTGATTTCGGCGCCGGTCATCCGCGAGCCGATCACCGGCGGCTCTGGTCAGATTTCCGGAAATTTCACGGTGCAGGAGGCCAACGATCTTGCCATCCTGCTGCGTGCCGGCGCATTGCCGGCGCCGCTGACAATCATTGAGGAGCGAACCGTCGGCCCCGGACTCGGGCAGGATTCTATCGAAAAAGGCGAACTCGCAGCCTATGTCGGATCGATCATGGTGATCCTGTTTATGCTGCTGACCTATCGGCTATTCGGAGTGTTTGCCAACATCGCCGTCGCCATCAACGTCGCCATGATCTTCGGCGTGTTATCGTTGCTGAACGCAACACTGACGCTGCCGGGCATCGCCGGCATCGTGCTGACGGTAGGCATCGCGGTCGATTCCAACGTGCTGATCTATGAACGCATCCGTGAAGAAATCCGCGCCGGTCGCACCGCCATTTCGGCCATCGACGCCGGCTTCAAGCGGGCGCTGGCGACAATTCTGGATTCCAACATCACGACGTTCATCGCTGCCGCCGTGCTGTTTTACATCGGCACCGGCCCGGTGCGCGGCTTCGCCGTAACGCTCGGCATCGGCATCATGACGACGGTGTTTACTGCATTCGAGGTGACCCGGCTGATCGTTGCGACCTGGGTGCGCTGGAAGCGGCCGCAAACCGTGCCGATCTGATGATGCGGAGCCGGCTGTGACCCAATGGATTTTACTCGGGCTCGGTGCCCTCATCGTCGTACTGACCATCGTCAGTTGTTTCGGCTTGCTGCCTTCGTTGCGGATCGTTCCGGATGACACGCATTTCGATTTCACACGATTCCGCCGCATCAGCTTTCCGATTTCCGCCGTGCTTTCGATCGTCGCGATCGCATTGTTCTTCACACACGGCTTGAACTTCGGCATCGACTTCAAGGGCGGTACGCTGCTCGAGGTGCAGGCCAAGTCGGGCGAGGCTGACATCGCAAGCATGCGCACGACGCTGAGCAAGCTCGATCTGGGCGAGGTTCAGCTTCAACAGTTCGGCGGGCCGACCGAGGTGCTGATCCGCGTTGCCGAGCAGCCGGGCGGAGACGCCGCGCAGCAGGCGGCGGTGCAGAAGGTGCGCGGCGCGCTGGGCGATAGCGTCAACTACCGCCGGGTCGAGGTCGTCGGACCGCGCGTGTCTGGCGAACTCCTTGCTTACGGCATGGTCGGACTGATGCTGGCGATCCTCGGCATTCTGATGTATCTCTGGTTCCGGTTCGAGTGGCAGTTCGCGCTCGGCGCCATGGTCGCAAACGTCCATGACATCGTGCTGACCATCGGCTTCATGTCGATTTCGCAGGTCGACTTCGATCTCACCAGTATTGCGGCGCTTCTCACCATTCTCGGCTACTCGCTCAACGACACCGTCGTCATTTATGACCGAATCCGCGAGATGCTGCGGCGCTACAAGAAAATGCCGATGCCCGACCTGCTCAATGAATCGATCAATTCGACGCTTTCGCGCTCGATCATCACTCACGCCACGGTGACCCTCGCGCTGCTCGCTTTGCTGCTGTTCGGCGGACCGGCTATACACAGCTTCACTGCGGTGATGACGTTCGGCGTCGTGCTGGTCGGCACCTACACCTCGATCTTTATCGCGGCCCCGATTTTGATCTATCTGGGCGTCGGCGAGAACCGCGCCGAGGTTGAGGAAAAGCCGGCCAAACCGCAGAAGCCAGCCAAGCCGCAGAAGTTAGCCAAGCTGTGAGTGCCGACCCGCCGGACGCGCCGCATCTTCCGCGGCCGGCCGTAATCGAGGCCTATGGCAACGGTGGCTTTCGCTTCGATACCATGTCGCATCGCGGTTCCCTGCTTTGCCTCCCGGACGGCGTCTGGGCGTGGCCCATTACGCGGGCGGAGGACATCGATCGTCATGCGCTGGCGCGCGTGTTCAAGGGGTCAGCTGACATTGATACGTTGCTGATCGGTACAGGAACAGACGTCTGGCCCGTTCCCCCCGAGCTGCGCGCCGCCCTGCGCCGCGTTAACATCGGAGTGGACACCATGCTCACGGGGCCGGCGATCCGGACTTACAACATCATGCTGGGAGAGCGGCGCAGGGTCGCGGCGGCGCTGATAGCCGTACCATGATAAACGCGAGGTCGAGGCAGCGCCTGACGGCGCTGATAGCCGTTCCATGATTGCCTCATCATCGGCACTGGCTGACCTGGCTCATCGCCGTACGGTGGTAAGCGCTATGTCTATATGCTCCATGGGGCGCGTGATCGCGGTGTCATGAACGGTACCAAGGAGAACACGTCCGCTGCGTTCTGCGCGGAACTGGTGCGCACCCACGACTTTGCCAACTATGCAACGACTTTGTTCGCACCGCTCCGATTCCGCCGTGCGCTGCTGGCGCTTTATGCTTTCAACGTGGAGATCGTCAGGATACGAGAGCAGATCACCCAGCCGTTGCCGGGCGAAATCCGCTTGCAATGGTGGATCGATATGATCGACGGCGCCGGGCGCGGCGGCGTTGAAGGTAATCCGGTCGCGGCAGAACTTTTGCTCGCGATCCAGGAGCATGGTCTGCCGGTCGAGCTGTTGTCACGACTGATCGAGGCGCATCAGTTCGATCTTTACAACGATCCGATGCCGGACATGGCAGCGTTTGAACGATATCTCGGCGATACATCGTGCGCGCTGTTTTCGCTTGCCTCGCGCGTGGTCGGACAGCGATCGGAAGAAACGGATCATCTGGCGCGACACGCGGGTCTCGCGGCCGGCATCGCTCAAACTATCGCTAAGTTCGGTTTCGATGCTTCGCGGCGGCAATCGTATGTGCCGCTGCAGTTGCTGGAGCAGCACAGCGCCGATCTGGAACAGGTGTTCGCGGGGCAGGACACGTCTTCAGTTCGCGCTGCAATTGGCGGACTGGCCGATGAAGCGCGATCGCATCTGGAGGTGGCGTTCGGTCTGCTACCCGACCTGCCGCCGCAGTCCCGCGGTGTCTATCTTCCGCTCGCGCTTGTGCGTCGCGCATTGAACGCTGGCGACACTGACATCAATCCCTTTGTGCCGCGGCCCGTATCGCGGCTGCGTATCCTGTGGACGATGTGGCGGGCATCGCGCACTCGGCCGTTTAGCGTTTGAACGGGTCAGGAAGGCAGCGCCTGATCGCGCGATTCAAAATTGAAGCGGTCTCGAAGATTTTTCCGGCTACCCAGGGTATCGCGGAAGAATTCACGGTCTTCCGGACTTGTGATCAATGGCTCAATCAGATCGATCTGATTCATGGCGATGAGTTGCAGGATCTCAGTGCGCACCTTGCCGTCGGCGCCTCGTGGAAGACGCGGAATGACCTGGATGTGCTCGGGAGGCTTCGGCTCGTTTGCAGCGGCGAGAATGGAGCGTAACCGCGCTTCGAGTCCGGGCAGATCTGCCTCGACAAAGGCGTAAAGTCCGACGCCGCTGCGGCGGTCCGCGAAGGCAACGATGGCGGCATCACGTACCGCAGGATTCTCCCTGATGCGCGCGATCAGAACAGGAGCGTCGTTGACGAGACGTCGGCCGCCACCTTCGCGGTCGGTGAAATTGAACAGGCCGCGCGTGATGGCCTTGTAGACTTTCTTGCCGGTCATCAGCCACGCGCGCGCGATGACCGACTTGCGCTCAAGTAACTTGCGCTCGCGTGGCGTCAGGGCGTCGGACGCATAAGTGCGCTTGTGTTTGAGAAGATGCCGCAGGTCTTCGTAAGCTGCGATACGAAACAGACGCGATCGCCGTTTGAAGCACGCGGCGAGTTGGAAGTCCGTCAGGTAGGCATTGCCGTCGCTGCCGCGCAGCCAGTTCTGTTCCTTGGCAAGATCGTTGTGGCAGATGCCCGCGCGATGCAGCTTGCGAAGCGCTGCCTTGGCTGACCGAAAATAGGATAGGTCGCCATGGGGCCTGGCGAGATGCAGCGCCACACCATCGATGAAGCCTCGCACCAATGCGCTGCGCCCGCTCCACAAAAGTTCTGGACCGACGTCGAGACCACGAGCGAGCGTCAGCGCCTTGCGTTCCCGCTCGAACAAATGCCTCGCCACGGGATATGACCACCAGGGCACCTGATCCAGCCGCCGCAACACCGCGTTGATCTCGCCGGACGTCATCCGAAGACGCCCGCGCTCCACGGTCGAAAACACGTCGCGCTTCAGCAAGACTCCTTCGGTCCAGCTCGTGGACAGGAATGCTGCATCCTGCGTCGGAAGGGGCATGAATGATCCTGGAGATGGTGTGTTGAACCTATGCCGCAACTGCCGGATGAAGTGCATCGGCGATCCAGCGATCGAGATCCGACAGCGCGCGCGCGCAGATTACCTGCTTTTTTGCGATTGCCTTTTCGTTGCCGCGCAGGCGCGTGCCGTCAGGCGCCTTGTTGGGTGGATTGGCGAGCGGCGGAAACAATCCGAAATTGATGTTCATCGGCTGGAACGAGCGGGGTCCCGCATCAATAGTTTCGATGTGGCCGCCCGTGATGTGGCCGAGCAGCGCCCCCAGCGCCGTCGTCTGCGGCGGGACTTCAAGCGTGTGGGTCCGTGCATCAGCCGCGGCATAAAGTCCGGCGATCAAGCCGATTGCGGCGGATTCCACGTAACCTTCGCATCCGGTCATCTGTCCCGCAAAGCGCAGCCGCGGCTCGGCACGCAGTCGCAACCGGTTGTCGAGGAGTTTTGGCGAGTTCAGGAATGTGTTGCGATGCAAACCGCCGAGGCGGGCGAATTCCGCGTTCTCAAGGCCCGGAATGGTGCGGAAGATACGCGTCTGCGCGCTATGCTTCAGTTTGGTCTGAAAGCCCACGATATTGTAAAGCGTTCCCAGCTTGTTGTCCTGGCGTAACTGGACGACGGCGTAGGGCTTGGTGGTGGGATCGTGCGGATTGGTAAGACCCACCGGTTTCATCGGACCGTAGCGCAGAGTTTCGCGGCCGCGTTCAGCCATGACCTCGATCGGTAGGCAGCCGTTGAAATACGGGGTATCGGTCTCCCAGTCTTTGAAGTCGACCTTCTCGCCCTCAAGCAGCGCGTCCACGAAAGCGTGATACTGCGTCTCGGTCAGCGGACAATTGATGTAATCGGCGCCGCTGCCGCCAGGACCAGCCTTGTCATAACGGGACTGAAACCAGGCTTTCGACATATCGATGGAGTCGCGATGGACGATGGGTGCGATCGCGTCGAAAAAGGCGAGCGCGGATTCGTCGGTCAAGGCGCGGATCGCAGCGGCGAGGGGGGCCGAGGTGAGGGGACCCGTGGCGACGATGACGTTGCTCCAGTCAGCGGGCGGCAGGCCGTCGATCTCGGCCCGGTCAATCTCGATCAGCGGATGATCTTCGAGAGCTTCGGTGACGGCAGCCGAAAAGCCGTCGCGATCCACTGCGAGCGCGCCGCCTGCCGGAACCTGATGAGTATCGGCGCAACGCATGATCAGCGACTCCAGCCGGCGCATCTCGGCATGTAAGAGTCCGACCGCATTGTTGGAAGCATCGTCGGATCGGAACGAATTCGAACAGACCAGCTCCGCCAGGCCGCTGGTCCGGTGCGCCTCAGTCATCCGGTGCGGACGCATTTCGTGCAGAATCACTCGAACGCCCCGACCTGCGACCTGCCAGGCTGCTTCCGAGCCGGCCAGGCCGGCGCCGATGATATGGACGGTAGCGCGGGAAGGTTCAAAGTGAGTCATGGAACGGAGGGGTAGCGCGTTTTTCAGTCAAAAGGAACGCGTTAGCGCGAGTAATGGCGACGGCATTCTCGTTCCGATCCGCCTCCCCAATCCGGGATTCCTGCTGGTCCGACGCTTGCTATGGTTGATGACCCGCATCCGCATTCAAGTCCGGACCTCCGCTTGCGGGGAACCGGGCTTGAAGGATTGGAGACGCCGTGGCTGTCCCGGTTAGCAGAGAGAGAGTTCAAAGCTCCTGATACCGGGACAGCCTTTGCGAGAACGAGCGTCTTTCATCAATCCGAACTATCGAAGAACCGGTGCTTGCGCCCGTAAGGCGGGAACAAGACGGACGGGAAATCGGCCGCGTAGCGTTTTTCCTTCTCCGTTTCCGGAGGCTCATGCGCTGACGACGTCAAAGGACTCTCGATCGCCTTGCGATAGAGATGCCACGTCGCATGACCGAGCAGCGGCATGATGATCGTGAGACCGAGGAAGAAGGGAATCGACCCGAGCGTCAGCAGGATAGCGACGATCAGACCCCATTCCGCAGCCGCAATTGGATTCTTCGCCACCACGCGCATGGACGTCAGCATCGCATCGCTCATGTCGGCGTGTTGATGAAGCATCAGCGGGAATGAAACAAAGCTGATGCACAAGGCAACGGCTGCGAACAGGAATCCGACGCCGACGCCGGTCATGATCATACGCCAGCCCTCGGACGTGGTGAAGACCTGCGTAAGGAAGTCAGGAATTGCCGATGCCGGAGTGTTGCCGTAGGTGGACACGTAGATCGCGTGCGCCGTTGCCACCCAAGCGACAAAAATAACAAACAACAGCGCGCCCAGTCCAAGCATCGAGCCAAACGATGGCGCCCGCAACACGCGGAATGCGTGCCAGGCGGACGCTTCCATGCCGAGTTCGCGGCGATAGCTCAGTTCATAAAGTCCAAGTGCCGCAAACGGCCCGATGAGAGCAAAGCCGGCGGCGATCGGAACCAGCATCGGCAAGACCGAATAGCCAAGGACCATTCTCCACAGCAGAATTCCGATTATGGGATAGATAACGCAAAGGACGATGGCGTGGCTGGGGACAGCCTTGAAGTCTTCCCAGCCCAGCCGCAATGCATCGAGCAGGTCGGGTAGGCCGATGTGACGGACCACTGGTCTGTCTGCGCCGGCCATTCCCGAGTGTGACGTGACGTCAACGGGATAAGAGGTGGCCATGTTCGTTGTCTCCCTTTCGCGGGGTCCGATCTCTGACCGCCGGAAGGCGCGAGTTCGCCCCTTCGGAAACGATCACGATCAAGACCAGACGCGAGGGCAACCAACCTGGTCTTGCCGCGACCTGTAAGGTCATTCTAATTCAGATCAGGGATTTTGGTTGCTCACGGTTGAGTGAATTTTTTTTGCGCCATCGGTATGCCGCGCGTTGGTTCGACCGCTTAGGTGAAGTTTGCGGTTGCCGCGAAATGTAAAGGCTCGGGTACAAGCGGGCGGCTGAATACTTCGCCGGCGGCGGGCCGTTGGCTGCATTGGCAAGCCGCGGCGAGGCGGTTACTCTTTGAAGTTATCGGCGGACACGGACGCGAAAGTTCCACTCCGGATCCGGGACGAGATCTGAATAAATGGGAGCGGCACGATGAGCATATTCGGAAAGATCATGGGCGCCATCTTCGGCACTCACGCCGAAGCGGCAACACCAGCAGGCGAGGCAGGTAGTGGTGCTGCGCCTTCGTCGGACGGTTCGACGACGAAGAGCGTCGATGTCGCGGCCATTCTCGACAAGGCCGTCGCCGCCAAGAAGGAAAAGCTAGCATGGCGGACCTCGATCGTTGATCTGATGAAGGCGCTTGATGTGGACTCCAGTTTGAGCGCTCGCAAGGAGCTGGCGAAGGACTTGAAATACCCCGGCGACATCAATGATTCCGCGGCGATGAACGTCTGGTTGCATAAACAAATGATGGCTCAACTCGCAGCCAACGGGGGTAAGCTACCGCCCGACATGAAGCCCTGATGTGATAAAAGAGCACGCGTTCGGGAAGTTCCGCGACGACACACGCTGTCTCGATGAAGCAAGGCGTTTGTAGTTTGAATGAGGCCGCGAACGCAATGTTTGATGCGGTCTCACGCTACTGTCTGCTTCTTTCGGATGCCTGTCGAGATAAGCGGCTACGAATCCGCAGCGGGCTGCGCCTGGCGCAACGCGATGGTTCGCAAAAGCGACGCCACCTGCGACTCCAGTTCAAAACGGCTAACGGCCGCATTCTCGCAAGTCGCCGGATCACGAGATCCGGAACCGACTTGAGCACCGTTCTTCAAAACGAGGCTTTGCGCCTTTTCACAAATTCGGCCTCAGCAGGTCGGCATAATCCGGGTGCTTGTCGAGCCACGCTTTCACGAAGGGGCATTGAGCGCTGGCGCGGAATTTATCCGCGCGCACCTGATCCAACGCTCCCTTCACCAGTTCTGAGCCGATGCCCTTACCCTCAAGTTCGGGCGGCACCTGGGTGTGTGTGAAGACAAGGACCCCGTCAAGAAATCGGTAGTAGGTTGCGGCAACGTGCCCGTCTACTTCGAGTTCGTAGCGATGTTTTGCCATGTTGTTGACGACTTCGGACATTTCGCAGCCTTTGTTCTCTTTGCCTGAAAGGCAACATTCAAAGTTTTCGTGGGCCAGTCAACCGCCGTAGAATCCTTACGGCTTTGTCATCGCTGCGCCCATTGGCATCGGGAATGACGCCCGTCCGGCGCTGCTCCGGGTGCGGCCAGGTCGCACTATTTGGCCGCGGTTGGCTGGACAAGCCCTCAGCGGGATGGCATCAAACCTTGACGGGGTGCGACCCTAGCGGAGGGTGTCCGTGAAGCTCCTGTGGCGGATTTGCGGCAATGAAGCAGTTTTTCCTCAAACTCTTTACCTGGTGGAATAGCCAGACCTTTGGCACGCAGCTTTGGACCTGGCGATTTGGCGAACTGGTCGGCAAAGACGGCGAGGGCAACTCCTATTACCGGACACGCGGTGGAAAGATCGACCCGACGCTTGGTTTCGAGCGGCGCTGGGTGGTCTACAATGGCTATACGGAAGCCAGCCGCATTCCGCCTGAATGGCATGGCTGGATTCACCACGTCGTGGATGTTCCACCCACCAAAGAGAACTATCAGCCGCGCGAATGGCAGAAGCCCCATGTACCGAACATGACCGGGACGCCGGTAGCTTATCGGCCCGCCGGCTCGACGCTGGCGAGCGGCCGTCGTCCGAAGGCAACCGGCGATTACCAGCCCTGGACACCGGGACAGTAGAAACATCCGTATCAGGTTACGCGGGGCGCTGCACGAACGTGCGAGCAGGCGGTGTCACTGTTTGGTGGCCGCGAAGATTCCGCTGCCGAGATAGCCGCCGGCGCCGGAGATTCCGACGCGTCCGCCCATCTCTCCGACCGGGCTGTGAACGCCCTGGAAGAAACTGCCGTCGATGGCCATTTGACGGCTGCCAGTATCGCCATTGAGCGTGCCGCCGAAATTGCGCGGGTCGGTGTTGAAGTTCACGGTGCCGGAATAGTTGGTGTTGTCGAGATTGGTCACGTTCACCGCACCTGTTCGCGCTCCGAAATCGACCGCGTTGGAGAAGCCGCCCGCGACGAAACCCGCATTATTCACATTGGCGATGACATGGCCGGTATAGGTTGCAGTGCCTGTCGTGGGTACATCGCCGATACTGCCCACGGGCCGGCCGGCGACCCAGGTGCCAACGAGGAATTCGCGCGGAGTTTGCTCCGTGGTGTTCGTGTCAGCGCTTGTCGCTTCGATCTGCCAGAAACCCCAGCGCGTATAGTCACACTGACAGGGCGTCAGGTTCGGAATTGCGTCGGTGACGATCTGGTCGGAGGCGACGCCGTTGGCTGACACCATCACGCCTTTGATCGGTACGCCGTTGACGACGGAGTTGTCGGGCGTGTTCGCATAGAAATTGTTGTAATCCACATAGGCGCTGTTGGCCGGGCCGCTCGATCCTTTCGAGCCGAACTGGAACAGCGCATGAATCGTACCGGCAAGCTGCGTGAATGGATTGCTCTTGTCGTATGCGTATATGTCCAGCTTTCCCTCGACGCGATTGTTGGCGGCGTCGAGCGTGATTTCAGATGTACCGCTTACCGGTCTGATTGGATTATCGTTATCAGGGATGACGTCCAGTCCGCCGACATATCCGCTCAGCGTCACCGACGGCCGTGCTTCGGGCAGGGGGATATTATTTGTCGGCGGAGGGTGGTCGTTACCGGGCGACCGGTCTTGCGCGATCTGCTCCACCGCCTCTGCCTGATTGGAAATCTGGATCGACTGCGTGAAGGCTGACGTGATTGCGCTGAGTTGCTCGACAATAGGGGGCGGAGCGGGTGCGGGAGGAGCGCCAGATCCGGTCACCAGCCCACTGGATGATCCCGTCGCTCTTTGCGCGGCCGCCGCAATATTCTTTGCGGATGCCGCGCTTGCGCGCACGCCCCCCGTTTGACCGGCGGCGCTTTGGAAGATCGCGATCTGCTGCTGCACGAACCCTGGTGGCGGCAGGCCGGGTAGCGTTGGGGGGGCGCCTGTTTGCGTCTGGGTGAATTCGCCGGCGCCCAGCGTGACGGTCCGGCCGCCGGATGTGACGGTCATTGTGCCATAGCCGGAATAGATGCCGCCCTTGCCATCCGTCATCATCACGCCGCCACGAATGCCGATCAAGGCCGACGCGGATTTAATCTCCGCATCTCCGTTATGGCTGATCTGGCCACCTACGAAACGCAGCGCGCCCTTGCCGAGAGTTGCCGCCAGCTTGCCGGTGTTGGCGTTCGGGTCATAGACGTATTCATCGATTGTGAGGTCGCTGTTCGGACCGATCGTCATCGAGGTCTTGTCGAGGAACAACAGCTGCACCGAGCCGCTGGACTTGGTCTGGATGCGCTCCTTGTGGGCGATCGACTGGCCGATGACGATGGTTTTCAGGTTGGCGGTTGCGGCAGGATTCACGGCCGATGCGGTGCCGACCTGCTGAGCCTGCGCCGCCGCGCCCCCCAGCGCCAGCGCAGCCCCCGACATCGCGATACAAAGGCCCCCCGCCCGGCTCATGGCAATTCCCGATACTCAAAACTGACAAATCCAGGATAAGTATACGCTTGAATAGTCCGTATGCGCCAACCCCAGATCGTCCACCAAAACGCCGTCCGTGAGCGATTGATCATATCTGTTGCTGTAAATCCACGCCACGCATGACGTCACTGGGTCGAAGAAAGCATTGCCGCAGCGGTCAGTGGACGCGGAGCAGGCCGCCCTTTCCCCGCCGCAATCGACGTGTTAACCGGATGTTGCGAGCGGCTTGGAGCCTTAAATCCCTGTACAATGGTCCGGCCCTGATTCGAGCCCTACAAAGCCGCGCATGATGTTTCGAATTATTGTTATAGCCGGTTGTGCGGTTTTTGCGGGCGTCGCACTCGTTATTGCCGCGCCTTCAGCGCGTGCTCAAATTGGCAATATTTTTTCGGACTCTCCGCCGCGTCCGCCGGGCTCCATTCCACATGGGCAGGTCGCGCCCGAGGACGATGAGGAAGAGGTGCCCGACTTGCCGCAGGGACGGGTGCTTCCGGCGCCGATGCATCCAGCGCCGGGTCAGGGTGCTCCGCCGCCTGGTCCGGTTCAATCCCAGCCGTTGCCGCCGCCGCCCGGAACAACCATGGTTCCGCAGAATGCTCCAGGTGGCGTGGCCGTTGCGCCGCTTTCACCCCCTCAGACTTCCGATCATAACTCCGCGCGACCGGCTCCGCCGACGCCGGCCACGCTGCAACCCGGCGACGAGGTCGTCACCGAGGCACCGGCCGAAAAGGTCATCAACAAGAAGGCTGTATTTTCCGGCCTCGACAAGATCACCGGCCGCATCATCCATTTCGATGAGGATATCGGAGAAACCGTGCAGTTCGGCGCGCTGCGGGTAAAGACCGACGCTTGCTACACGCGTCCCGCGACCGAAGCCGCTAATACAGACGCCTTCGTCGAGGTCGATGAGATCACGCTTCAGGGCGAGGTGAAGCGGATTTTCTCCGGCTGGATGTTCGCGGCGAGCCCTGGCCTGCATGGCGTTGAGCATCCGATCTATGACGTCTGGTTGACCGACTGCAAGGATCCGGAGACGACCGTTATCGCCGCGCAGCCGGATCAGCCGAAACCGCCGCCGCCAGCCAGGCGATCGCGGCAATCCACCCGTCAGCCGCGTCAGGCGGCGCCGTCGGCGCAACCGGCGCCATCACCTCCGCCGCAGCGGCAGCCGCAGAGCAATCCTTTCTTTCCGCCCTTCCAAAGGTAGCGGGTGTGTTTCGCCTCTCTGCTCGCGCTTCAGGACTTTAAGAATGGCCGCGGGCGATGGACCTGAGCGCTTCCGCGCCCGGCACCGGCCGGTCAAGCGGCAACGCCCCGAAATCGGCGTGGCCTTCCAGCGCAACGTCCAATAACGCCCGGTAACGCCGGCGCGGGATTTCGATTGCGCCGAACCCCCGCAGATGGTCGGTCACGAACTGCGTGTCGAGCAAGACGAAGCCTCCCGCGATCAATCGGGCGACCAGATGCACGAGCGCGACCTTCGATGCGTCCCGCACGACATGGAACATGCTCTCCCCAAAAAACGCGCGACCGAGCCTGACGCCATAGAGGCCCCCCGCGAGTTCATCATTTTGCCAGACCTCGACACTGTGACAGTGGCCAAGTTCGTGCAGGCCGATATAGAGTTCGCGAATACGATGATTGATCCAGGTATTGTCGCGTCCTGGTTGTGGCGCGGCGCAACCGTTGATTACCTCGTCGAAGGCTGTATCGATCGTCACGGTGAAACTGTCGGATCGGACGGTGCGCGCGAGCCGCGACGGGACTCGAAAGCTTTCGAGTGGAATGACACCGCGCATCTTCGGCTCGACCCAGAAGAGCGTCGGATCATCGACGCTTTCCGCCATCGGAAAAATACCGCAGGCATAGGCGCGCAGCAGCAACTCAGGCGTGATCTCGGACGAGGCGGTCTCGCGGGACATCCCGTATCTTATAGCAGAGGCGCAAGGCTTCTGCGCCGATAATCTGCTAAAGCTCTGTGATTCTGAATTGATGCGTTTTCTTCACGCGAAGCGGTATCCACTTCGCTCGAAACGCTCAAAAAGTTGAGACCGTTCGCGGCGTTGTTGGCGTTTACCGCGACCGGGGCTCAGGCTGCGGTCGCCGATAAGGGGTCCGTGACGTCTGGCATTCCGCGACGGAACCGCAGTACGATACGCGTGCCCGCATGGGTGGGATCGCGTTCGGCCTGAGCATCGAGTTTCTGCGCCATTGCGGAAACAATCCGCTGGCCCATTCCGGTCGAGCGCGGATCGGCTTTTGCATTGAGGCCAACGCCGTCGTCGGCGATTGACAGTACGACGTCATCCCCATTGGTCACGAGTTCGACGTGGATGGGGCCGGGGCCGTCGGGATAGGCATATTTGACCGAATTCATCACCAGCTCATTGACGATGATTCCGATAGCCACGGCGCGATCGGGATCGATCTCGATGGGTTGAGCCTTCAGGTCGAGGCGCGACATCCGGTTGCCTTCGGCGGAGCGTCGGAGGTCTTCGAGCAGTGCTTCAAGATACTGGTTCAGCAGGACGCTTTTCAGGTCGTGTGAGGTGTAGAGCCGACGATGCACTTGTGCGACCGCCGCCACCCGTCCCATTGCATTTGTAAGGGCGGCCTTGATGTCCTCCTCGGGGCTTGAATTGGCTTGCAGGTGCAGCAGCGACGCGATGATCTGGAGACTGTTGCCGATGCGATGATTGACCTCGCGCAGCAGCATCTCGCGCTCGGCGGCCAGCGCCGCATAGCGGTCGCGCGAGGCGCGGACTTCGGCTTCAGCTTCGTCGCGCGCTTTTTGAATGAGCGCCTGCCGGATCGCTACTTCCGCCGCGACATGCAACAGCGGAACGAACTCACCGAGCGTATCTTTGACAAGATAGTCGGCGGCGCCCGCTTTAAGCGCGGTCACCGCGATCTTTGAATCTTGCGAGGCGGTGACGAATACCACGGGAGGCGCACCGGGAATTGCCTGAATCCGTCCCAGTGTCTCCAACCCGTCCAGGCCGGGCATGTATTGATCGAGCGCGATCACATCGATGCCGCCGAGCGCGATGCGCGCGAGGCCGGCCTCGCCGTCGGGCGCGTATTCCACGCAAAATCCGTGGCGCGTCAGGCCGCGCTCCACCAGACGAGCCAGCGCCTTGTCATCATCCACGTACAAAAGGGTAGGCTTGATTTTCATGGAGTGGCCTGGGGCACCTGGATGATGGAGAAAAACAGACCGAGTTGCCGGATCGCGTTGGCGAAACTGTCATAATTTACTGGCTTCGTGATGTAGACGCTGCATCCGAGGTCGTAGCAACGCTTGATCTCCTGTGAATCGTCCGTTGTCGTCAGCACGACCACGGGTGCGCACTTTAGAATCCTGTTTTCCTTCATGCGCCGGAGGATATCGATGCCGGTCATGTCAGGTAGATTGAGATCGAGCAGGATCAGCAGCGACTCTCCCTTATGAGGCAGGCCGTTACCATCCGCGCCGAACAGATAATTGACGGCCTCCGTACCGGTGGTGAACGGCTTGATCTCATTGTTGACACCGGAACGCCGGATATTGCGCTCAATCAGCTTGGCATGACCCTCATCGTCTTCGATCATGATGATGGTGACTGGCGCGCTCATGTCTGTTCGTCCCGGTTGGTGCCCATCCATGCGGCAGGAAGCGTAACGGTAAATGTGGTGCCTTTATTGAGCTCTGACGAGACCGATATGGTGCCTCCGAGCCTTCGCACCAATGCACGGACGTGTGCGAGGCCGATACCCTGGCCCGGCCGATCCTGAGGTCCCGCCCGGCGAAACAAATCGAAAATGCGCTGGTGGTCCTTCGGATCGATGCCGCGGCCATTATCGGTGATCTCAAAGATCACAAAACCGAGCTTGCGCTGGCCGCGAATGGCGATATCTCCAGGACCATCAGATTTGAGGTATTTCAAGGCATTGTCGATCAAATTGGAGAAAATCTGTTCGATTGCGATGCGGTCGCTGACGATATCCGGCAACGGCTCGACCCGGATCTGGGCATTGGCCTCGGCGGCTTGATGAGCCACGGTGGATACGATGCTCTCGATCAGATCCCGCGTGGCGATCGCAGAGGGGTGAAATTCGCGTCGGCCCTCGCGGGTGAGACTGAGGATCGCGCCGATCAACCGATCCATTTTGGCGATAGACGACTTGATGAAGCCTAGAGCCTCGGTGAAGTCCTGCGACAACTGCTCGTCCGGTCCTTCGAGAGTCGGCTTGGCCACACGGGCTGAATCGTCCATTGCCGGAGGCGGAAGGCCGTCCGGCCGGCTCAGCTCCGCGATCCGTCGAAAAATGTTGCCGCGCAGGTCCTCAAGTTCACTGGTGAAGCCCATGATGTTGACCAGCGGCGAGCGCAAATCGTGACTGACGATATAGGCAAAACGCTGGATTTCATCGTTGGCTTCTCGGAGATCGCTGGTGCGCTTCTCTACGGTCGATTCCAGGTTCAGATTGATATCGCGCAACTGGGCATTAGCCAGGTCGCGCTCCCGGCTGGAGCGCCGCACGAGGTAGATTGAAAGTCCCGCAAACAGCACAATCAGCCCCGAACCAATGGCGGTAATCAATGCTGAAAACGATTGGCTGGCATCGGCTGACGCCGTTCGTGCAGCGAGCAAGCGGCTTTCCTCAGCTCGCATCTCGTTCCCGAGGTCACGGATGTGTCGCATCTCGTCCCGGCCGGCCTCTCGTCGTGCGTTCTCGACAGCCTCATCGAGCTGGTTCGTCAGCGCAAGATCAATACCCCGCCTCAATCGCTCGATCCGCTGATTGTTTAGTGGAACAATTTGCTGGAGGCGCTGTCGTTGGTAGGAGTTGTCGATCGTCAGTTTCTCCAGCCGTTCGAAACCCGGCAGAATCTGACCGGCTGCTTCCTCGAACGCGGCGCGGAATTCCGGATGCTGCGTCAGCAGAAAGCTGCGCTGCGCTGTTTCCGCCCGCTGCATCTGCAACTGGGTTAGCGAGATTTCATTCTCGACTTTCATGCTGTGCAGAACCCAGCGAGCGTCGTGGCGTGCCTTGTTGACGAAATAAATGGAGATTGCGCTGATCAGCGTCAAAACCACCAGACCTGCCGTCAGCAGAATCAGCTGGCCAAGCGCAGTCCGCGACGATCCGGTGGGTGGCACCCTGATCGCATCATGTTCGGGTCGAAACAGGCTTGGTCCCCGCACGTTGCTGGCTACTCTACCGAACGTCCTCGTGCGCCATCGGTTCCAGACCCTTTAACATAATCCTGGTCCTGACCGAGCGGCTCAAGTTCCCGCAAGACCGCCGCTGGAGAGGTACTGCTCCAGCCAATGGATGTGGTAGTCACCGTCGATAATGCTCGCCTCGCGGACCAGCGCCCGGAACAGCGGCAAGGTGGTGTCGACACCGTCCACAACCATCTCGTCGAGAGCCCTCCGCAGCCGCATCAGGCATTCAGCGCGCGTCTTGCCGTGAACGATCAGCTTGCCCACCAGTGAGTCGTAATAGGGGGGGATCACATACCCCTGATAGACAGCGGAATCGATCCGGACGCCGAGCCCGCCCGGCGGATGGAACTGCATGATTTTACCGGGGGAAGGGCGGAAGGTGACGGGATTCTCAGCATTGATGCGGCACTCGATCGCGTGGCCGCTGACGACAATCTCCTTCTGGGTGGCGGGAAGGTCGCCGCCGGCGGCGATGCGGATCTGCTCCAGCACCAGATCGATGTCGGTGATCATCTCGGTGACGGGATGCTCGACCTGAATGCGAGTGTTCATCTCGATGAAATAAAACCTGCCGTCCTCGTAGAGAAATTCGACCGTTCCGGCGCCGCGATACCGTATCTCACTCATCGCCTTGGCTACGATTTCGCCGATCTTGTTTCGGGCGGCTGCCGTCAGCGCGGGCGAGGGACCTTCTTCCCAGACCTTCTGGTGCCGCCGTTGCAGCGAGCAGTCGCGTTCTCCCAGATGAATGACGCCCCCGCGGCCGTCGCCAAGCACCTGGATTTCGATGTGACGTGGTTTCTGTAGATATTTCTCCAGATAGACGGAAGCATCGCCGAACGCCGCTCTGGCCTCGTTCCCCGCGGTCGAGATCGCCATCGTCAGGTCGTCGGCCGTCTTAACGATCTTCATGCCGCGCCCGCCGCCGCCGGCGGCCGCTTTTACGAGCACAGGAAAGCCGATCGCTTTGGCGATGGCCATGGCGTCGTCATCGGGGCCAATGCCGCCATCGGAGCCGGGGACCACTGGAATGCCGAGCCGTTTCGCGGTCTTCTTGGCTTCGATCTTGTCGCCCATGAGGCGAATGTGTTCGGCCTTGGGTCCGATGAAATGCAGGCGATGATCGGCGAGAATCTCGGCGAAACGAGCGTTCTCCGACAAAAAGCCGTATCCTGGATGTACGGCGTCGGCGCCCGTGATCTCACAGGCTGCCAGCAGGGCTGGAATGTTGAGGTAGCTGTCCTTCGGCGGCGGCGGACCGATACAGACGCTCTCGTCCGCAAGCCGGACATGCATGGCGTCGGCGTCGGCGGTGGAATGGACCGCCACGGTCGCGATACCCAGTTCCTTGCAGGCACGCAGGATGCGCAGGGCGATCTCGCCGCGATTGGCTATCAGGATTTTGTCGAACATCAGTGCGTCCGCGGTTCGAACGGCGTCATTCAATGATGACCAGCGGCTCGCCGAACTCGACGGGCTGGCCGTCCTCGACGAGAATCTGCATGATGGTGCCGGAACGCGGCGACGGTATCTGGTTCATGGTCTTCATGGCCTCGATAATCAGCAGCGTCTGGCCTGCGGCGACCTTGGAGCCGACCTCGATGAAGGGCTTGGCGCCGGGCTCCGATGCCCAATAGGCCGTTCCGACCATCGGCGAGGGAACCATGCCCGGATGTTTGCTGATGTCGGCGCTCGCGGTAGGCGCGGCGGCAGGCGCTGGCGCAGCCTGATAGGTAGCCGGCATTGCGGCCCCGACGGTGATATTGCGTGCGACACGTATGCGAAGTCCATCGCGCTCGATTTCGATTTCCGAAAGCCTGGTCTCGTCGAGCAGCGCAGCGAGTTCGCGGATCACGTCGCTCTCCTCGCGCAGTTCGTTGCCGGCTTTGATTTTTGCAGGTTCTCCGGGCTGGCGGGACATGATCTCGATCCGAAACTTTCTGTGAAAATGACACTGAGACGTCAGGGTTTAACTTTTTTCGACAGGCTCACCGCGCCGATCCTGGCGGCAAGGCCAGTGATCGCGAGCCGGTAGCCATCAATCCCGAACCCGGACAGGGTGGCGAACGCGGCTTTTGCCGTGAAGGAATGATGACGGAAATCCTCGCGGGCGTGGATGTTGCTGATATGAACTTCGACGGTCGGAATTTTGACCGCAGCAAGCGCGTCGTGAAGCGCGATGGATGTGTGCGAGTAGCCGCCGGCGTTGATAATGATACCCACAGCCTTCTTTGCATGAGCTTCGTGGATAAAATCGATCAATTCACCCTCGCTATTTGACTGGCGGCAGTCCGCAGTCAGTCCAAAATCCGAGGCTGTTTCGGCGCAAAGCTTTTCGACGTCGGCAAGGGTGGCGTGGCCATAGGTATCCGGCTCTCTCGTCCCTAGCATGTTAAGGTTCGGGCCGTTGAGCACGTAAATTGTTTTGGCCATCAGAATTCCCGAAACGGTCATCCGCCGCTGAGCGCCGGGTTTCGGGTCGTTATATGTAACAAGGGAGCCAAGGGGAAGCCTGAACACTTCCCGATTCAAACCTCAAATGTCTCACTCGGTTTGTGAGGATCTTCGTATAAGATAATGAAATATTTTGTTAACTAACCGTAAGCGCCATTGCTAGATTGAGTGTCCGCCACTCGGACCGATCCTAAGTACCATTCCTTAGCCCCAAGGGCAGTCCAGGATGGAAGACCCGCGCCGCCCATGGGGAACCTCGATCAGGACTCCAGAACCGCTATGATCTCCAGGGTATGCGGGTCGGCGACAACAATCTCGTGCCTCGAGCGCTGCCTTGAAACAGGGACTCGCCCAGTCAGCAGGAGGCTTTGCCGCAGCGCGCCGTGTTTATTTTCTCCTTGAGAGTTTCGAGACCCACGGCTCCCACGACAACTTGCTTGCCGATGACGTAGCTTGGCGTTCCGTTCATCCCCATGGATTCGGCAAGCTTGAAGTTTTCCTCGAGCGTGGCGCGCACCTCGGGGCTTGTCATATCCTTCTGGATCTTGGCGATGTCGAATCCGGCTTCCTTGGCCGCGGCCAGCGCTCGCGCCCTGTCAGCCTGACCGCGGCCGCCCAGAAGTTTCTGATGAAAGTCGAGGTATTTCTTGCCGGTGGGATCCTGCATTCGCGCCGCCACCGCCACCTGCGCGGCCTCGACTGAACTCTGGCCAAGCACGGGAAACTCCTTCAGCACGACCTTGAGCTTGTGATCCGACTTCAAAAGCTCAAGCATGTCGGCCATCGCGCGCTTGCAGTAGCCGCAGTTGTAATCGAAGAACTCGACGAAAGTGACGTCGCCGTTTTTATTGCCGAGCGTTACGCCGCGCGGTGAGTTGAAAATAGAGTTCGCGTTCTCCGTGACCGCAGTCTCGTGCTTGAGTGCTTCGGCTGTTGCCTGGCGCTTGCTGAGTTCGGTCGAAACCTCTTCCAGGATTTCAGGATGGGCGAGCAGGTAGTGCTTGACGATCTGTTCGATCTCGCCGCGCTGGCTGTCGGAGAAACTCTGCGCCGATGCGGTAACGGGCGCTGCGCCGAATGCGAGCGTAAGAAGGGCCGGAGCGAGAAAACGGAGAGAGGGCATTTTCAAATCCTTTGAAAGGGGCAGCGTGGCGGAGCTGTCTAATGGTGCTTCTTGTCCGGCATCTTGGTCGAGACGATATCGTCGGCCTTGACCCATCCGGGTGTGCCGATGGCGAAACGGGTTTTTGCGCGCGATGCGAGTTCTCGCGCTGTCTTGTTATCGCCTCGCAGAAACGCGGCTTGAGCCGATGCCAGATCGGCTTGTGCATAATCGCCCTTGCGGCCGTAAGCTATTGCAAGCTGCATATAACCGAGCGGGGCCTCCGGCTCCCGCGCCAGCGCCGCCCGCAAAATTGCAATAGCTTCGTCGGCATTGGTCTTGTTGTTCGAGGCCACAAGCGCCTGACCCAGCAACATCTCGATGAGCGGAGCGTTATGTGAGAGCTTGACGGCCTGCCGGAGCGGCGCGATGGCCTCGGCGGGACGGCCTCCCTCGAGCAGAGCCTGTCCGCGCACTTCGTGGAAATAGGGATTTCGGGGTTGCAGCTTGATCAGCGCATCGATTTGTTCAACGGCCGAGCGAAGATCGCCATGCAGGTACGTGCTGATGGCATGCGCGTATCGGGCGGGCAGGCTGGTGTCGGAGCGCGGATAGCGCCGGTATACCGTATCCTCACGTTCCATGAACGCCGATATCTTGGCGCGTACCATATCATGGCGCATTTGCAGGGCTGGATCGTCCTTCTTGTTCCAGTTGGGGCTGGTCTTGACGAGTTCCGCGAGTGCGGCGACACGGTCGGCCGGCATCGGGTGCGACTGCACATAGGGGTCAGCGCCATGTGAGGCAAACAGGCTTTCGTCGGTAAAGCGCTTGAAAGTTTCGTACATCCCCCGGGCGGATTGCCCGGTGGCGTTGAGAAATTTCACGCCGGCCCGGTCGGCATTTTCCTCCTGCTGGCGCTGGTAGGCCAACAGGCTTCGGCGCGCGATCTCCTGCGGTGCGCTGATTGCGGCCGCGCCGATATTGCTCCCGGCGCTGTTGCTTCCGCCGCGGCCGGCTCCGGCGGCGATAGCGCCGGCGCCGAGCAGCATGGCGATGATGAGCTGGGTCTGGGTTCGGGCGAGTTGCTCGCGAAATTTGGACAGATGTCCGCCGGCGAGATGTCCGGTCTCGTGCGCGAGCACGCCGATCAGCTGGTTCGGCGTGGTCGATCGCATGATTGCGCCGTAGTTCACAAAGATGCGGCGACCGTCGGCGACGAAGGCATTGAAGGACTTGTCATTGATGATGACCATCTGAATGTTGTGCTTCTGCAGCCCCGCCACGCGCAGGATCGGCTGCGTATAGTCGCGCAGCAGTTGCTCGGTCTCGCTGTCGCGCAACACCGGCAATCCTTGGGCTTGCTGGGCATGGACCGGTAAAGAGGCGCTGGCGAGTGCGCAGACGGTGACAAGCGTAATCAGATTCGAGACAATACGACGTGCGGAGGCGAGGGGCCGCCGGATCACCTGTTCTCTGGTCAATGCCTTCGGAATCATTGGCGCTGGTTCGAATACATTGTATGTCCTAGTAACCTGCCGAATACGGCGGTAACGCGGCCTCAAGCGGTTTGTCTTGAGTGTGGCGGTTTCAGAAGTTTGCTTCGTTGTTCCGGCGAATCCGACAAACGAGCTTCCGAACCCAATCCACGCTGGATACTACAAGGTTGCTAGTATCCCCTCGGTATTCGGGACACTAGGCGAAAGCGCATTAGCAGATTTCCATGGTCGATGCGACATCGAGACAGCGGGCCGCCGGCGTGTTGGCGGCATCTAGCCGCAGCCAGGTTCCACCCTTCATGGTCATGGACGTCATGGCGGCGGCGGCGCGGATCGAGGCCGGGGGCGGACACGTCATTCACATGGAGGTCGGGCAACCCTCGGCGCCGGCGCCTCGTATCGCGCTGAACGCCGCCCGTGCCGCGCTGGAACGCGGCCGAATCGATTACACGCCCGCGCTCGGTATCTCCTCGCTGCGAGAACGGATCGCGCGACACTACCGCGAGGTTTACGGCTGCAAGGTTGGCCCGGAGCGTATCGTCGTGACGACGGGATCATCGGGCGGCTTCATTCTCGCGTTTCTTTCGATGTTCGAGCCCGGCGACCGCGTGGCAGTGACGGTGCCGGGCTATCCGCCGTACCGGCACATTCTGACTGCACTGGGCTGCGAGCCGGTGCTGATCGAGACATCAAGCGAAACCCGCCATGCCCTGACCGGCGACGCGCTGCTGTCGGCGCACCGCAAGGCGCCGTTGAAAGGCGTGCTGGTCGCAAGCCCGGCTAATCCCACGGGTACGATGATGTCGCGCGGGGCGCTGGCGCATTTGATGGCGGCCGCCGAAAGCGAAGGCATCCGCTTTATTTCCGATGAGATCTATCACGGTCTCGACTATGCGTTTCCCGCCGTAACCGCCGCAGAGCTTGCGCCTCGCGCCGTGGTGATAAACTCGTTCTCGAAATATTTCTGCATGACCGGCTGGCGCGTCGGCTGGATGGTGGTTCCTGAAGAACTGACGCGGCCGATCGAGCGGTTGCAGCAGAACCTGTCGATTTCGGTGCCGACGCTGTCACAAATCGCCGCCGAGGCAGCCTTTGCAGGTCGCGACGAGATGGAGATCGTAAAGCGCGGCTATGAGGAAAATCGTCAGATCCTGATTGCAGGTCTGCCGCAGGCCGGCTTGAGCGAATTCCTGCCCGCGGATGGCGCGTTCTACCTCTATGCAGACGTTTCAAAGTTCACGACGGACAGCCATGATTTCGCGCGCAAGATGCTTGAGCAGGCGCACGTTGCCGCGACCCCCGGCGTCGATTTCGATCCGGTGCGCGGCCGCTCATTCTTGCGATTCTCCTACGCCCGTTCGAGCGTTGAGATGCACGACGCGGTCGCCCGCATCAGGCGGTGGCTGACTTAAGCCTCCGCGGTCGTCCGGCTTACCCCGTCCGGCGCTTGGAGTCTTCCGCAAGTCTTGCCATTTTATTGCAATTCCTGACGAAAATTCGGTCGTTTAGCCATAAGCCGACGTTGCGCAGGGGGTTCGATTTTGGCATGGTCCCGCCGATTTGACGTCGCCTTGCGACAAAGCGGACTTCCCTTAACTACGACCGTTCGCGGGCTCGCGGCATTGTCGGGGCAACTTCCGGAATTCTGAGGCAAATTCAATGACAGCACTATGGGTGATTGTGCTCTGCGGAGCGCTCTCGATCGTTTATGCCATCTGGGCGACTTCGTCCGTATTGGGAGCTGATGCGGGAAATCCGCGGATGCAGGAAATCGCCGCGGCCGTGCGCGAGGGTGCGCAAGCCTATCTGCGCCGACAGTACACGACGATCGGAATAGTCGGCATCGTGATCTTCGGACTGCTTGCCTACTTCCTTGGGGTGCTCGTGGCAGTCGGTTTCGCCATCGGCGCGATCCTGTCCGGTGCAGCCGGTTTCATCGGTATGAACGTCTCGGTCCGGGCCAACGTTCGAACCGCGCAGGCTGCTACCAAGTCGCTGGCCGGCGGACTTGAACTCGCCTTCAAGGCGGGCGCGATCACGGGGATGCTGGTTGCCGGTCTGGCGCTGCTCGGTGTGACGATCTATTTCGCCTATCTGACACACTTTAGTGGTTACGCCGCGAACAGCCGCACGGTTGTCGATGCGATGGTTGCGCTCGGCTTCGGCGCATCGCTGATTTCAATTTTCGCCCGTCTCGGCGGCGGCATCTTCACCAAAGGCGCCGACGTCGGCGGCGATCTCGTCGGCAAAGTGGAAGCCGGCATTCCGGAAGACGATCCGCGCAACCCGGCGACGATTGCCGACAACGTCGGCGACAACGTCGGCGACTGCGCGGGCATGGCCGCCGACCTGTTCGAAACTTACGCAGTGACCGCGGTCGCCACCATGGTGCTCGCCGCGATCTTTTTTGCGACCTCGCCGTTGCTGGTAAATATGATGACGCTGCCGCTCGCCATCGGCGGCATTTGCATCATCACCTCGATCGTCGGTACGTTTTTCGTCAAACTCGGTACTAGCGAGTCGATCATGGGTGCGCTGTACAAAGGCCTGATCACCACCGGCGTCCTGTCGCTGATCGGCGTCGGCGCCGCCATTTATTGGCTGGTCGGCTTCGGTCCGCTGGAGGGCGTCCGCTATACCGGACTTGCGCTGTTCGCGTGCGGCGTTGCCGGTCTGGTCGTCACCGGTCTGATCATCTGGATTACCGAATACTACACCGGCACCGACTATCGTCCGGTGAAGTCGATCGCCTTGGCCTCGGTGACCGGGCACGGCACCAATGTTATTCAGGGCCTCGCGATTTCGATGGAAGCCACGGCGCTTCCGGCGATTGTCATCATTGCGGGCATATTGGTAACCTATAGCCTTGCCGGCCTGTTCGGCATCGCGATCGCCACCACCACCATGCTGGCGCTGGCCGGCATGGTTGTTGCGCTCGATGCTTTCGGTCCGGTGACCGACAACGCCGGCGGCATCGCCGAAATGGCCGGTCTTCCGAAGGAAGTGCGCAAGTCAACCGACGCGCTGGATGCGGTTGGCAACACCACAAAGGCCGTCACCAAGGGCTATGCGATCGGCTCGGCCGGTCTGGGCGCGCTGGTGCTGTTCGCGGCCTATAACCAGGACCTCAAGTTCTTCATCAGCGACGCCGCGCAACACCCTTACTTCCAGGGCGTCAACCCGGATTTCTCGCTGAACAATCCCTATGTCGTGGTCGGCTTGCTGTTCGGCGGTTTGCTGCCTTATCTGTTCGGCGCGATGGGCATGACTGCGGTGGGACGTGCGGCGGGCGCGATCGTCGAGGAGGTGCGTCGTCAGTTCCGGGAGAAGCCGGGGATTATGCAAGGCACCGATAAGCCCGACTACGGCAAGGCGGTGGACCTGCTGACGAAAGCGGCGATCAAGGAAATGATCATTCCGTCGCTATTACCGGTGTTGTCGCCGATCATTGTCTACTTCCTGATCTACACGATCGCCGGCGGCGGTGCTGCCGGCAAATCCGCCGCATTCTCAGCAGTAGGCGCCATGCTGCTTGGCGTGATCGTGACGGGCCTGTTCGTTGCGATATCGATGACCTCGGGCGGCGGCGCATGGGACAATGCCAAGAAGTATATCGAGGATGGCAATCATGGCGGAAAGGGCTCCGACGCCCACAAATCGGCGGTCACCGGCGACACGGTAGGCGATCCCTACAAGGATACGGCTGGCCCGGCGGTCAATCCGATGATCAAGATCACCAATATCGTGGCGTTGTTGCTGCTGGCGGTCCTGGCGCGCTGAGCCATCACGATGCGATTCAAAGAGAGACCCGCGGCGCGAGCCGCGGGTCTTCTTGCATCCGGGCATGCATACGACCGATGGAGGTCGCTCGTAAACTGGCCACAGCAAGCGATAAAGCCGCAGAAACATCAAACCGCGAAGGCAGAAAGTCGATGCACCGAAACGTCAGGCCGGTAGCCCCGAGTTCGATGCGGTTGTGAGCGCTGCCGTTAAGACGCTCCCAAAAGATTGAAATAAAAAAGGGCGGGATCAATCCCGCCCTCTGCGCAAATATGGAACACGAATCCGCTGAATGTGGGATTCTTATGCCTCGCTCACCACCAGGTGCGGCAGACGCGTCGGCCAGGGCCCCAGTAACGGCACCGACGACCCGGGCGAACCACAACCGGAGGCGCACCACGGTTCGCGCGGCAGCGGCCATATGGGCCGCGATGGAAGCCACGACCGCAGCCGCCGGTGATCTGAATGACATCCGCATTCGCTCCAGAGGCTGGCGGCGCCAATGGCATGGCGTCGGCGATACCGAAGGTCGAGACGGTGGCAACTAGAAGGGCTGCTGCAAAAATCGATTTCATTAATCGTCCTCTGGTTCGGCCGCGACATCGCGGCGACTTTAGCGACTCGCCGTGGGAAAGTCGGCCATGACTCTGTCCACAATCTGGCAAACCGGGTCAATTCGCTGAAAAGTTGAGCGGGTCTCGGCGTTACCGAAGCGCTGATTTTACGGCGGGCGGCGTCTCAGTGTCTTCGGTGCATTGGCGCGCACGGCGTGGGCGGGCGGCTGATTTTGTCATGCCTAACCGCGCGCTGGACCCGGAGGTCCGGAGAGTGCGGCGGGTTTCAGTCGAACTTCTACCTAGCATAACACGTCGTTTCCCAAGACAGGCTTGCAACGACACAAGCCGAAATCGCCGCGCAATTTATCGTAACGAAATTACGCTCAGTAGAGAGGCTAATTCCCAGCGACCTGATTTTTTAATGTACTTGGTTCATGAGGCGACGAGACTGGTTCTGGAGGATTTGCATCACTACTTTAAGAGGGCGGCCAAGCACGAAGAGGGCGCAATGGGTATCAATCAGGGTCCTATCAGCCTCGATCAGAAATACACCCAGGGATCAGGTCACGTCTTCATGACCGGCATTCAGGCGCTGGTCAGGCTGCCCATGGCGCAGATCCGCCGCGACCGAGCCGCTGGCCTCCACACCGCAGGCTTCATTTCCGGTTATCGCGGTTCGCCCCTCGGTGGCTACGATCAGCAGCTCTTTGCGGCCCGTCATCATCTCGACCGGCACGACATCAAATTCCAGCCCGGCGTGAACGAGGATCTGGCCGCGACAGCGGTCTGGGGTTCGCAACAACTCAATCTTTCGCCGGGTGCGCGCTATGACGGCGTCGTCGGGCTCTGGTACGGCAAGGGGCCCGGCGTCGACCGCTGCGGCGACGTGTTTCGCCATGGCAACGCTGCGGGTTCGGCGAAGAACGGCGGCGTGCTGTGCCTGGCGGGCGATGATCATGGCGCCAAATCCTCGACCCTGCCGCATCAGTCCGACCATGCGTTCATCGCTGCGCTGATGCCGTATCTCTATCCATCCAGCATCCACGAAATGATTGAGATGGGGCTGCTCGGCATCGCGATGTCGCGCTACTCCGGCTGCTGGGTCGGGATGAAAGTCATCACCGAGACGGTGGAAACGACAGCCGAGATTGATCTGACCGATGAGATGAAGCAGTTCATTCTTCCGCCCGATTTTGAAATGCCGCCGGGCGGACTGAATCTGCGCTGGCCCGACGACCGTTACGATCAGGACCGACGCTTGCAGGATCACAAGGGTTTTGCCGCCGTCGCGTTCGCGCGCGCCAACAAGATCAATCGCGTGACCATGGATTCGCCGAACGCGCGGTTCGGAATCATGGCGTCGGGAAAAAGCTACGAGGACATTCGCCAGGCGTTGCGTGAGCTGGGTGTTACCGAACAGGTCGCGGCAAAAATTGGCTTGCGGCTTTACAAGATCGGAATGCCATGGCCGCTGGAGCCGCAGGGCGTGCGCGAATTCGCCGTCGGCCTGGAGGAGATATTCATCGTCGAGGAGCGCCGCGAAATCGTCGAGAACCAGGTCAAGCAGGAGCTGTTCAACTGGCGCGACGACGTACGGCCACGCATCATCGGAAAGATGGACGATCACGACAGGCGCTTCCTGCCGTTCGCGCAGGAACTGGGCGTCGCCTCCCTGGCGACGTTCCTGACCGAGCGATTACTGCGCTTGAACCTTAATCCCGAAATCGCCGAAATGCTTCGCGCCAAGGCTGATTGGTTCAACGGTCGCCAGGCGTCGCAAATGCAGCCGGCGACCACGATCGCGCGTGTGCCGTATTTCTGCTCGGGGTGCCCCCACAACACGTCGACCAAGGTGCCAGCCGGCAGCCGCGCCATGGCCGGCATCGGCTGCCACTTCATGGCGATATGGATGGATCGCAACACTGAAACATATACCCATATGGGCGGCGAGGGCGTGCCCTGGGTCGGTACCGCGCCGTTCACCGATGAGAAGCACATTTTCGCCAACCTTGGCGACGGCACCTATTTCCATTCCGGGAGTCTGGCGATCCGGCAGGCGGCCGCTTCCGGCGCGAACATTACCTACAAGATTCTCTACAATGACGCGGTTGCCATGACCGGCGGGCAGCATATCGACGGCGAGTTGTCGCCGCAGCGGATCACCTCTCAGCTTTACGCCGAAGGCATCCGCGACATTTATCTGGTGTCGGAGAATCCGGACAGCTATCCGGCTGCCGATATCGCGCCGGGCACCCGGACCGCGCATCGCGATGACCTCGATGCGGTCATGAAAACCTGCCGCGAGACCAAGGGAGCTTCGGCCATTGTGTTCGTGCAGACGTGCGCCGCCGAGAAGCGGCGTCGGCGCAAGCGCGGCATCTTGGAAGATCCGCCGCGCCGGGTGCTTATCAATCCCGCGGTTTGCGAAGGCTGCGGCGATTGTTCGGTGCAATCGAACTGCATTTCGGTGGAGCCGCTGGAGACCGAGATGGGGCGCAAGCGCACCATCAATCAGTCGTCCTGCAACAAGGATTACTCCTGCCTCAAAGGGTTCTGCCCGTCGTTCGTCACGATCGACGGCGGACGCTTGCGAAAGCGCGCGCCGGCGGATCTCGGCGAGATAGGCGACCTGCCCGAACCGGTTTCGCGGCCTTCGCTGCACCGGCCCTACAATATTGGTGTCGGAGGGGTAGGCGGCACCGGCGTGCTGACCATCGGCGCGCTGCTCGGCATGGCGGCGCATATCGAGGGCAAGGCCAGCATGATCCTCGACATGTCCGGTCTCGCCCAGAAGGGCGGCGCGGTCTTGAGTCATGTCCGGCTGTCACAGCACCCCGCAGAGGTGACATGTTCGCGCATTGTCACCGGCACGGCCGATCTCGTCATTGCTGCCGACGAAGTGGTCGCGGCCGCCAAGGAAACGATCACGCTCTGCGAGTCGAACCGTACCTACGGTCTTATCAATACTCATCTCATTCCGACCGCCGGTTTCGTGCTTGATCGGGATTTCAATTTCCAGAGCGCCAAGGTTGGCCGCGTCCTCGAAACCGCGCTACGCAAGGATTCCACCTTCTTTAATTTTACCAGACCGGCAGAGACTCTCCTCGGAGATTCCATCGCCACTAATATGATGATGATGGGTTATGCCTATCAGAAGGGCTTGCTGCCGCTGACCGCGGCCGCAATCGAGCAGGCGATCGAAGTGAACGGTGTTGCCGTGAAAATGAATGTCGAGGCCTTCCGGCTTGGACGGCTTGCTGTGGTTGATCCGGCTCGTCTGGTCGCAATGATGAAAGGGACCGATGAAGCGGCCCCGCCGAAGGCGCTTGAAGACATGTCGCTGGACGAGATCATTGTGCATCGCTCGGCTCACCTTGCCGGATATCAGAATGCGAAGCTTGCGGACAAATATCGGGCGACAGTGAGCCGGGTCCGGCGGGCAGCAAAGGAGGGTGGCTACGGCGATGCCCTGCCGCGCGCGGTTGCGATCAACTACGCCAAATTACTCGCCTACAAGGACGAATACGAGGTGGCTCGGCTCTATACCGATGGCCGCTTCAGGAAGCAGGTCAGCGATCAGTTCGAAGGCGACTACAAGATCCGCTTCCATCTTGCGCCGCCACTGTTCGACGGCAAGAAAGACGCGCTCGGCCGGCCTGCCAAGAGGTCCTATGGCAAGCCGCTGATGATGCCGGTATTTAGTTTGCTGGCGAAACTGAAGGGCTTGCGCGGCACCGCCTTCGACGTTTTCGGATATAGCGCGGAGCGCCGGCTTGAACGAAGCCTGATAGCGCAATACGAAACCGATGTGGCCGCTGTGCTCGACAAGCTTTCGCCGGCCAATGTCGAAACCGCGATCGAACTGCTGTCGCTGCCTGATCGCATCCGGGGTTACGGTCCGGTCAAGGAGCAGGCGGCGGCTGACGCCAAGATCCGGCATGCGGAGTTGCTGCGCGACCTGGCGAGTCCTCCTCCGGTGCCGCGGCAGATGGCGGCGGAATAGGGGGCTGCATCGGCGATCCGGGGCCAATGGACGCTTTCCCGTAACCCAGCGATGCTCCCCGCGGGGTCGATCCTTGTGTTCCCCGAAGCGGCGATCCGTCCTATATAGGGCCATCGGAAGCCGGTCCAAACATCATGCCATCTGGGTTCGGAGTATTTTTTAAGCGGATACGATCGTCTTCGCTGTCGATCGGCCAGATTACCTTCGGCGGCTTCTTTCTGGTGCTGGCGATCATCGTGATAACCAGTGCAGCCAGTGTCGTTGCGACGCGTCATCTCGACAATACCTTCGCCGAATTACAGCGGCTGGATAGTGTCGTCGACCTCGCCGAGGAACTCGACCGCCGCATGAACGAATTGCGGCTGGCGGCGCGAGACTACGTCACCGATCCGACCGCTCAATCCAGCCGAGTGTGGGGCGCCACGTCGTCGTTTAACGAACTGCTTAAAAAGACGCGCATCAAGCTCGCTCCGGAACAGCAGGAGATGATCGATGGCGTCACACCACGGCTGGAGAATTATCGCAAGGGGATAGAGCAGGCGGCGAACCTGATTGCGGACCGTGCGAATCTGATCGAAACGCTGCCGCCGCTTCGCGAGAAGCTCGAACGCGTCATCGAACAGTCCGCCGATCAGTCTACATCAAGGACACTGTTTCGTGCACAAAGCGATGTCGCTGCCGCGCTGCTTGGGCATGATCCCACGACCGCGGAGCAGGCAGCCGAAAAGATGCGCGCCATTCATGTCGGCGAACCCAAGGTGCGCGCAGCCGTTGAGGCGTACGCCAATGCCGTCATTGCGATATCCTTGAGGGAGCGGAAGATAGCAAATCTCGACAGGGATGTGCTGGGCGCGGAAGGGCGGCTGATCGGGCGAGTAACGGAGCTGTTGCGCGAACTCAGCGCGGAACGTGAGCGGGTGCTGTCGGGCGATTTTGCCCGGACGCTTGCTGAAACCAAATGGCAGAGCATCGTTCTTGGCAGCGTTGGAATCGTGATCGGGTTGCTTGCGGCGGCGTTCGTGGTCCGCCGGACGGTCCGTCCGCTGAAAGCGATCGCGAGGGCGATCCGGAAGCTAGCTGGCGGCCAGAAGGAAAAATCGATCCCGTCAACCGATGTCAAAAACGAAATCGGGGATATCGCACGGGCCGCCGAGGTGTTTCGCAGAACGCTCGTTGAAGCGGACTCCGCGCGTGAAGCAGCCGTTCGAGCGCTTGCCGAGCAACGCCTCGCCGAGGAGAGCTATCGTAAGCTCTTCGAAGGTTCGGTCGACGGAATTTATGTTACGACGCCGGCCGGTCAGCTGCTCGATGCCAATCCGGCGCTGGCGCGGATAATGGGATATGATACCCCCGACGATCTCATCCGTGGCATCGGTGACAGCGCGCAGACGGTTTACGTCGATGCCGATGCGCGCGCCAAATATCAGTTACGAATGGAGCGCGACGGAACCGTCCGCGGGTTCGAATACCAGGTGCGTCAGAGCAATGGCGACATCCTCTGGCTCTCCGATAGCGCCACCGCGATACGCGACGAGAACGGCCGCATTGTCCGTTATGAAGGCGTGGTTCGCGACATCACAGATCAGCGGAGAGCTGAAGAGACGATTGCCGAAGGACGGCGCCTGCTGCAACTGGTGATCGACACCGTGCCCGCGGTGATCAACGTCAAGAATGCCGAACTGCGTTACGTGCTGATGAATCGCTACATGGCGGGCATCTTCGGGATCGAACCCGCGGACGCGATCGGACTGACGGCGAACGAGGTCATGTCGCGTCACGATGCGGCGAAGACGGATGAAACCGACAGGCGGGTCCTTGAAAGTGGTAAGGAACTTGGCTTCTACGAAGAAGAGTATAAGGATGCGTCGGGCGAGATGCGGCAATGGCTGGTCAACAAGCTGCCGATCCTCAGCGCCGACGGCCACGTCGAGAACATCGTGACGGTCGCGCTCGATATCGGCGACCGCAAGCGAAGCGAACAGGAGATGCGACGCGCTAAGGACGCGGCCGAGGCGGCGCTGCGTAATCTGCGCGAAACACAGAACTCGCTGATCGAGGCGGAAAAACTTGCGGCGCTCGGTCGTCTGGTGGCGGGCGTTGCTCACGAGGTCAACAATCCGGTCGGCATCAGCCTGACGGTGGCCTCTTCGCTGGAACGCAAAATTGCCCTGTTCGCCGAGGAGGTCGAGCGTGGTCAGTTGCGGCGCTCAAGCCTCAGCGATTTCATCGCGGCCAATCGTAATGCTGCGTCTCAACTTGTTGCAAACCTCAATCGCGCTGCCGAACTGATTCAGTCGTTCAAGCAGGTTGCCGCTGACCGCAACTATTCGGACAAGCGAACTTTCGATCTCGGCGAACTCACCGAACAGGTCGTGATGAGTCTGCGCCCCGGTCTGCGCAAGCACAATGTGACGCTGACGGTCGATTGCGAGCCGGATCTCACGATGAGCAGCTATCCAGGACCTTACGGTCAGGTGCTGACCAACCTTTTCCTTAATTCGGTGGCGCACGCCTTTCCGGACGGCAAGGGCGGGGCGGTCGATATCAACGTGAGGGGACTTGGCGCGGACAATGTCGAGATTTTGTTCTCCGACAACGGCTGCGGCATGAGCCTGGACGTGCGGCGCAAGGCATTCGATCCGTTCTTCACGACGCGGCGTGATCAAGGCGGCACCGGTCTTGGTTTGCACATCGTCTTCAACATCGTGACGAACCGCCTGGGAGGGCGTCTCGAGCTTGATTCTGATACCGGGCAGGGCACGCGGATAAGGATCATTTTACCGCGGGTCGCCCCGATGGAACTCGCCGCGGAATGACAGAGCATGATCCCGAAAAGTGGAAACCGGTTTTCGGAAAAGATCATGGTCAAATAAAAAGATAAGCGACGAGTCTGGTTCAACGCAGGTTGAAACAGACTCTGGATCGCCTGCTGGCGATTACCTCGGAACAAAACGTCCGGTTCATTCCAGCATCGTGAGTTCGGGAAAAGTTGGAACCTGAGCGTTACACCAGGCCGAGAGTTTCCAGGGAATTGGATTGCCGGGGCCCGACGCCCTCGCAAACGGTGGGAAGGATAGCGGTCAATCCGTTTCCGCCAGCTTTCGCAGCGTGGCCTCGAAAATCTGACTCGCCTTTCCGACAAGCGCCGTGCCGTTCATCGTGCCGGTCGTATCCGTGAATGTCCCGGTAACACCGA
Source organism: Nitrobacter sp. Nb-311A (assembly GCF_000152905.1). Classification (GTDB taxonomy): domain Bacteria; phylum Pseudomonadota; class Alphaproteobacteria; order Rhizobiales; family Xanthobacteraceae; genus Nitrobacter. The sequence continues at coordinate 23,712 of NZ_CH672420.1, read as the reverse complement.
TTCCCACCGACTCCGAATTGCCAAACAGCAGGTTCACGTCACGACTTGGCGTATGGCGTTGAACCAGAACTTCACCCCTGAACGTACCATCCTCTTTTGTGAAATAGCTGCCCGTGTAGAATAGATAGGCGTCGCCGCCGAGAATTTTGCCATTGCGGAACATCACTACGCCACTGCCCTTGCCCACACGCCCGTCAAGCAAGGCGATATGAACCGAATACAACCCATTTTTCATGGTGATCCGCTCGCAGCCGCAAATTTTATCTTGTCCCGGTGTCATTATGTCAAAGAGGACGCGAGCGCGTCAATGCGGCAACGCTCGGACCGACCTCCTATTAGTTGGGTGGTGTCACGGTCACTGTGTGCCAACTACGCCAGCCTGCGCCGCGCTCCAGCCTGCGCGACGCATAATCGCACCCGCAAGAGCAAAGCGTCGCCATCCGCGGGCGTACCATCACCGTTAAAGTAGCTGGAGCCGCGCGGCGGCAATGGCCCTGGATCGGCAGGCATTCGTCGCCGGATGCCGGCGCGGAAACAGCGGCGCTGCGAGCGGAAACTGACGATAATCGGCAATGTCCAGCATTGGACCGACGCGCTCGATGCTCGAGGGCCCCGAAACCAGTCAGACGAGGCTGTTGCCCTCGACTCTGCGGAACTCCTTGCTCTCCCGATCGAGCGCATAGAGCGAACCCTCGGCGATGCCAAAATAGGCGCCATGCAGGCGAAGATGCCCGCTCTCGACGGATCTCTGCACGAACGGAAAGGTCATCAGGTTCTCGATGCTGCGGAACACCGCCGTCTTTTCGATGCGAGTAGCGAATTCTTTCCTCGTCTCCCCTTCGCGCTGCTCGATGACCTCGCCGGGCTTGATGACCATCGCCATCCACCGGCCGATGAAATCGCCGGACGATAGCGGCGCAGCCTTGTTGATGATGGCGCTGATGCCGCTGCATTGCGCGTGACCGAGAATCACGATGTGCTTCACCTTGAGGACTTCCACCCCAAATTCCAGCGCGGCCGAGATACCATGAGCGCTGGCGTCGGGCTGATAGACCGGCACCAGGTTGGCGATGTTGCGCACGACGAACAGTTCGCCGGGCCTGGCATCGAAAATCACCTCCGGGGAAACGCGCGAATCGCAGCAGCCGACCACCATCGTTTCAGGCGACTGCCCGCGTTCGGACAGCGCGCGATAGCGTGATTGCTCGATCGGTAGCCGTTGTGTGGTGAAGGCGCGATAGCCGTCGATCAGGCGTTGTGGGAAAGCGCTCATGTCGCACCGGGAAAAGCGGCACCGGACAAAACAAGGATCGCGATATGGTTTTCACGAGTAACCGCGCCTTGGCGAAAATTTAAAAAAACAAATGCCATTGTTGCGCTGACCATCCGGAGCAGTCCACCTATTATACGTCGTTCACAATACTAGTCTAGCGCCGACCGCATTACGCACGATCGGGGCAGGGTAATCAGATGCCGGGCAGGGATGGCAGATTGCCGACCTGGTATTGATCGCCCCGGATAGTCGACGATCGCGTCGATGTTCTTCGTCATCGAATAGAGATTGCACATTCCTACCGGGCCAGGGCCGCACCACCGGCCGAAAGCGTGGCGCACTGCATCGGAAAGCGCACCACGCTCAGGTCGCATTCGCCGAGCGCGATGCCTGTTCGTCGAAGAGGCGGTGCAATATGTCCCGGTCGAGATGGAGACGACCGCCCGCTGCTTCGAAATTCTTCCCCCAGTCTATGAGCATCGTCAGACAAGCGTGATCAATATAGGTAAGTCGGCCCAGATGGATATGCGCGTGATAGCCTGGCGGAATCTCTTCCAAAGCACTCGCGAACCTCGGCAGGCGGATGAACGTCGCGGCGCCGTCCAGGAACATATGCACGAAGCGTGAATCGTCATCCTTTTCGATCCTGATGGCGAGATGGGTGAAAGTGTAAACAAGCCTGGCCAGCGACACGCCGATGCCGAGCAAGATGCCTGTGAGGAGATCAAATCCGATGACGCCTGCGAAGGTGACGCCGAAGACGAGGACTTCGATACGATCCTGCCGCCAGAGGTTTTTGGCGAAATCCACTTTTATGAGCTTCACCCCGGTGTAGACGAGGATGGCGGCGAGAGCGGCGATGGGAATCATGCTGAGGAGTTGCGGCAACAGCAGCACGAAGAGCAGCATCCAGGCGCCATGCAGAAAACTCGAGAGGCGTGTGCGCGCGCCCGCCATGATATTGGCGGAGGTGCGCACGATCACGCCGGTGATCGGCAGGACGTTCAGGAGACCGCACAGGATGTTGCCAGTTCCCTGCGCGATAAGTTCGCGGTTGTAACCCGTGCGCTCTGCGTGGCGCTGGAGGGAGTCCGCGGCCGTGGCGGTAAGCAGGGATTCCGCGCTGGCGACGAAGGCGAGGGACAGACCGGCGAACCACACGCCGATGTCGCGCAGTGCGTCAAGATCGGCAAGGCGTGGCGCGCGCGCCGCGTCGAGCAGACGCTCCGGCACAGGCACGCACCTCACGTCGAGATCGAATGAGGATGCCGCCGCCGTGGCGGCGACGACGCCGAGCAGCGCGGCCGGCACGAGCTTTAGCGCTTTTGGGGCGAGGGCCGCCCATAGGAAGAGGATCGTGATCGTCAGGAGACCGATGACGGCCGCGGGCCGATGCGCTGGTTCGGTGATGCCTTTGAAAACTGCTTTCGGAATGAGCCACAGATTGATGACGCCGCCAAACTCCCTACCCGTGCCGGGCGGGATGTCGTCGACCATGACGTGAAACTGCGAGGCGAAGATCAGCACGCCGATGCCCGCGAGCATTCCCTGAATGAGCGACGGCGACACGGCGCGGAATACGGGACCCAGCCGAAAGAGCCCCGCGACAATCTGAACGAGTCCGCCGATCGTCACGATGATCCCAAGCGTCTCGAAGCCATATTTCTGAATGAAATCGACGACCATTACCGTGAGGCCCGCGGCGGGGCCGCTCACCTGCAAGGGACTGCCCGAGAGCGGTCCGACGACAAGGCCGCCAATGATCGCCGTCACCAAGCCCACGGAGGCCGCCTTTTCCATCGGCACCCCGGAGGCGATCGCTATGCCCATCGACAGCGGCAGCGCCACAAGGAAAACCACGACGGATGCGAAAATGTCATGCCCGAGCGATCGCGCATGCGGCGCCTTCAACAGAAGCATGAGCCTCTCCTCCTCGAACCGGCAAAGAAATAATAAGGGAACCTTGCCCTCCGCTCTGGCGGCGCCGAAAGCCGGATTTCCATGCTCGAGTTCATTTACGGAGCCTAATGGCCCAATGGTCTAGATGTCCACGCCGCTTAATGACCTGTTTGCAAGGAGCGCGCGGAAAATCTTCTACCGGGTGGAAGGTTTAGTCAGGATAGCCAATGACCGCTCCTCGGTGTTCCGCAGAGGGTGTCAACCACAGTACGAATTTCCGCAGCAATCAAGGCTCGGGTAAACTTGTGAAATGGTTCGAGTGGAATGTCCGACGGTGTAAACGGGTTCTCTCACTCTTTGCCAACAGCGACCCGCTTGGGAGGGTTCCGCCGATCGGTGCTGCAAGTGAACTGCTTGGGTTGACGTTCTGACCCGGATAGGTCGGTTCCCTTTTCACAGCAGGAATGGCCTGTTACCTATTGCGTAACGAGGCATGTTTTATTCGAGATCTCGTACAGTCGGCATCTCCTGCTTCCATGCAAGGATGCAGGAGATCGGGCAGCTTGTGACCGAGATCTCGTATGTGACGTTTCGATACGCCACGAGCAGCGAGAAATGATTTTAGGGAAAGGTCGAGTTGGCTACCTTCGGAGCAGCAGCCCGCCCGCTCCGTTTCGACGGGGCTTTTCTATCCGGACGCGAGTGGCAGAAAGTATAACGCCACCATCGGAACGAGGACACTAAGCACGACAACCGCCATCACGTATTTTTCGAGCGGCGTTATTTCCCTACGTTTCCGATCAGTTCGACTTGCCTTGGTTCGGGCATCATCCTTGTGTTGTTCCAACGTCACGCTCCATGTGTGTGTCCGCCCTCCTGCTGAACATACACCTGCAGCCGTGGTTCGCTCCCGATCGCCGAGCATGGCAGGCCCGTCATGCTGGCATGGGGCCGGGCATTGAATTTGGGATGAGCTATGGCTCGCGCGCGGCTGTCGGCCGCGCGCCGTCGCTTGTAACTCTCGTGAGGTTTCTATTTGCGACGTGAGAACGCGCTCTTAATAGAGCACCATACGGTCTCTCGGGTAAGCCGGACGCTTAGAATCAGATTGCCGATCGTTGGCGTCACCTATGGCTGGTGACGTTGGATCCAGACTCACTCCCCACTTGGCTGGTCCACTTCGCTACCATCATAGCAAACGTGACGATCGCCCAAGCAGTGAACCCGAACAGGGCCGCAGCAATCAACGTTTTTCGCATCGGCAATTCTCTTCATGAAAGCCGGATAACGTCCTCAGAATCAGCGGACCGTAATCTGGATCACACCCGCGCGAAAGCGCTCCGTGTGAGGATGATTCCTTAGCCTCAGCGTGGGAGGGGGAGGGCTCAGCGAACCTCGAGCCAACAGAGAAGAGATGCTGGCAGCGTGCGCGCGAACGATCGCGATGATGCAAACCAAGATCCGGAAAGTGTTTATTTTACTCGGAGTTAAGTGGTGCGCTCGGAGAGATTCGAACTCCCGGCCCTCGGAATCGAAATCCGATGCTCTATCCAGCTGAGCTACGAGCGCACGGCCTCCTTATAGGAACTGCGGGGTCCCGATGTCACGCGATTTGCAAGGCCCAACTTTCAGCATGGATCAGGCGACTTCAGCTCAGACTGCCTCAATCCTTGGGTGAAGCTCAGGTCGTTCTCGCCGCAGGTTGGAGCTGCCTCCGCCAAGTTATTGATTTTACTGAACCAATGTGTGGTAAAAAGGTGACGCCGATCTAAAATCGTGCCAACGTGTGGCTATCGTTGTTCCAATCGGAGAGCCTGTCGCTAATCTGGCCGTCATAACGCTGTGAATTTGCTCCATATTTAGTTCCACGGAGATGGAAAGGAGCCTCGCATCGAAGTTAGTTTTGGGTAGTGGCGTGAAATTTATTCAGACCGCGAAAGTCGCGTCCGTCTTGTTGACGATGACTGCTTGTTGCTCGGGGGCCGCGGCGCAATCGACGACATCATCTCCTATTTCAGCGGCTTCCGCCGTTCAGCAGGATTACGATGCGCTGTTCCAGCAGATGTACAAAAACCCCTCCGACCTGGAGGTCAGTTTCAAGTTCGCAGAGCAAGCCGTCAAACGCGGCGATTATGAAGCCGCTATCGGCGCCCTTGAACGGATGCTGTTCTTCAATCCCAATTTGCCGCGGGTCAAACTCGAACTGGGCGTGCTGTATTTCAAGCTCGGCTCATACGAACTGGCACGCAGCTATTTTCAGGAAGCGATCAAGGCGGCTGACGCCCCTGACGACATTCGCGCTCAGGTCCGCGCCTATCTGACCGAGATCGATCGCCGGCTTGCGCGGTACGAGTTCAGCGTATTTACCACCGCCGGCCTGCGCTATCAGACCAACGCCAACCTCGGTCCCTCAAGCCTCATGGTGCGCGCGCTCGGTCAGGACGCGATTCTCAACAGTGCGTACGGCAAGAATCCAGACTGGAATATGTTCCAGACACTTACCGCCAACTATGCCTATAAGATCGGCACGCGGGGGGACGCCATCGAAGCTAGTTTCCTGGGCGTCAATTCGCGCCAATACAGACTCAATCAGTTCAACCTTGGCCTGGTCGAGCTCGTGGTCGGCCCGCGCATTGCTATTGGACAGAACGCATCGTTCAAACTTTACGGCATCGGCGACCAGGCGTGGCTTGGGGACGCCACTTACTTTTCGGCCGGCGGCGGCGGCGTGTCCGCGCGCACGGCGCTCGGCGATCGCGGTATTCTGGAAGCGTTCGTTGAGCAGCGGCACCGCGATTTTTCGAACTCGTCCAACTTTCCGACGGCCGGCCAACAGACCGGAGACCTGCTATCGGCGGTGGTGACCTCGGATTTACGCTTCGGGCCGCTGCACTGGACGGCGCGCGCCGGATTCGAGCAAAATCGTGCTATCTTCGATTATTATTCCTACAAGCGCTATTCCATCGACATGGCTTTCCCGTATGGGTTCATCTTGCCGGTGTTCGGCACGCCGCACCGATTCGTGATCGCGCCGACGATTGGCTTTAGCTGGGCCAATTTTGATGCGCCCAATCCGATCGTCGATCCTTTTCAGGTGCGGAACGATAGGGAGCAACGGTACGGCGCGATCTTCGATGCTCAAGTGTACCGGAACGTCGGCCTGCGGACTCAGATCCTGTACACCAAGATCGACTCGTCGCTGCCGAACTACACGACCGACAACTTCTCAGTCTCGATCGGACCGACCGCGCGGTTCTGAGCCTAGCCTGCGCCGATACGCCTGACGTCAAAACCGGGCGGCGAAGCCGACAGTGAACCGCCAGGTACGACCGCGTCCTTCGCCGATGCATCAGCGGTCATCTGAAATGAGTCTGATCGATTTTGTTTTTGTGCGCCAAACGGATCGGATTCGGCTAATGTGCCGGTTATATTCGCGGTGTCGTTGTGTCCGCGAGTGTTGAGCCGATCATAGAATCATTAAACCGGGATCCAGACCCTTTGTCGTCCCTTGATTGCGCTGAGTCAGGCTTGCGCAGAAGGTCCGCGGAAGCGGGTCGCGAGCCGACAAGATTTTCAGACTGTATCGGCCATCATGTTCGTCTGTTCACATCTGCCGAGACGGACCGATGAAGGCTGCGACGCGTTTGCGCAGCACCTTGCGCGTACGGATGATGCTGGCGTGGGCGCGCCTGCGCAGACTGACGCGCAACAAGAATCTTCGTGCGGTCGGTGCGGCGGTGTTGACCCTTGTGCTTCTCACTTCGCTACGCGCTTATGACCCGCGCATCGTCACCGAACTGAAGGAACGTACGTTCGACACCTATCAGCGGCTCAAGCCACGCGCCTATACCGATCTGCCTGTGCGGATCGTCGATATCGATGAAGCCTCGATTTCGGAATACGGCCAGTGGCCCTGGCCGAGGACACGTCTTGCCGCGCTAACCCGTCGGCTTGCCGATCTCGGTGCCGGCGTGGTCGCCTACGATGTCATCTTTTCCGAACCGGATCGTACGACGCCGCGCCGGCTCGCCGACGATTTGAAGGATTCCGGCGCACCGGATATCGATCAGACCGTGAAGCTGCTCGCGAATCTGCCTGACCACGATCAGGCGTTCGCCGATGCTATAGGCAAGACAGGGGTCGTACTCGGCTTTGCCGCCCTCGGCACCGCCAATGACAAGCGCCCGCCGGTCCGGGCCGGACTGGCCTTTGTCGGCGTCAATCCGACAAAGGTGCTTGCGCCGTTCCATGGCACGGTGTCGAGCCTGCCGGCACTCAACGAAAAGGCGTCAGGCATCGGAGGCATCAATCTAAGCTCGCACGACCGTGGCGGCATCGTGCGCCGGGTTCCTATGCTGTTTTCCGACGGCGTGAGCATCTATCCCAGCCTTGCGATCGAGGCGTTGCGTGTCGCTCAGAACCAGAAAAGCATCGTCGTGCGAGGGACGGGAGCGAGCGGCGACACTGATACGGGCAGCGACGCGCTAATCGATATGCGGGTCGGCGCGTTCAAGTTGCCGTTAACAAGCAACGGCGAATCCCGGATCTATTTCAGTCGCGACCGGCCACAACGTTACGTATCGGTAAAGGACATTCTCGATCCCGCAAAGGAGGTCGCGGTGAAGCCGCTGATCGACGGCGCGATTGTCCTCGTCGGCGCATCGGCTGCCGGTTTGATGGATTCGCGCGCAACGCCTCTGGGCGGCCCGGTTCCGGGCGTCGCGATCCAGGCGCAGTTGATCGAGCAGATCCTCGCACAGGACTTCATCGAGCGTCCGGATTGGACCGACGGACTGGAAATCGTTCTGACCGTATTATTTGGCGCATTGGTCGCCGGCCTCGTCCTGATATTCGGCGCCCGGTTCTCGTTCTATGCTGGTGTGGTGGGATTTGTCGCGGGGCTTGCGGGATCGTGGATCGCCTTCTCGCATTTTCGACTGTTGATTGATCCCATCTTCCCGTCGCTGGCGGCGCTGGCAGTCTATATCGCCGTAGAGCGCGTGCTTCACGTTGCATCCGATCGAGAGAAGAAATTCGTGCGGCAGGCCTTCGGTCAGTATCTCGCGCCGGAATTGCTCACCCAGCTTGAAAATTCGCCGCAAGGGATGCGCCTCGGTGGCGAGTCCCGAGATATTTCCGTGATGTTCATGGATGTTCGCGGGTTTACTCCGATCTCTGAAGCTCTGACCGCGACCGAACTTGTCGAGTTCATCAATACGCTGCTGGCGCCGTTGTCGGATGCGATACAGGATGAACTGGGGACCATCGACAAGTACATCGGCGATTCGATCATGGCATTCTGGAATGCGCCGGCCGACGTACCCGATCACGCGACCCGGGCCTGCCAAGCCGCTCTCAAGATGCGTGAGGCGCTCCGCGCGCTCAACGATGCGGACGTCTTTGGATTCTCTGCGCGTGGGTTTGAAGACTCCCGTGTGAGGATCGGGATCGGCATCAATGCCGGACTGGCTTGCGTCGGCAATATGGGATCGCAAAGGCGATTCAATTATTCGGCCATGGGCGATGTTGTGAATGTGGCGGCACGAATCGAGTCGGCAAGCAAGGTGCTTGATGTGGACCTTCTGGTTTCGGAAGACGTGGCCAGACGGGTCAAAGGAATTGCGCTTCTCGAGGCGGGCGAGATCCTGTTGAAAGGAAAGTCACGGCCCACAAAAATTTACGCGATCGTCGGCGACGGTTCGGTGGCGGCATCGCCGGAGTTCACCGAATGGAAGGGACAGCACGGCGTGCTGTTGACCGCGATCGAATCCGGCCATGCGCTTGAGGCGACGGTCGCCCTGGCCCGGTGCCAAGAGTTCGCCGGCGAAGACATGCAGGATTTCTATCACCGCCTGGCCGAACGGATCGTACCGCTCCACGCGACGTGAAGACAACGCGTCAATTCAGAAATCATAAAAATCCGCTTTTGATTCCGGCATAGCAGAGGGGCTTTCAGAACATCACAACGCTGCGGATCGACTCGCCTTTGCGCATCAGGTCGAAGGCTCGGTTGATGTCGTCGAGCGGCATGACGTGGGTGATCATCGGATCGATCTGGATTTTGCCCTGCATGTACCAGTCGACGATCCTCGGCACATCGGTGCGGCCGCGCGCGCCGCCAAATGCCGTGCCCTTCCATACACGACCCGTGACGAGCTGGAACGGCCGCGTCGCAATCTCCGCGCCGGCGGGCGCGACGCCGATGACGATCGATTGTCCCCATCCGCGGTGACAGGCTTCCAGCGCCTGGCGCATCACCTTTACGTTGCCGGTGCAGTCGAACGTATAATCCGCGCCGCCGATCTGATCGGCGCCGGACTTCGTCATATCGACCAGGTGAGGGACAAGATCTTTTCCCACGTCAGTCGGGTTGACGAAGTGCGTCATGCCGAAGCGCTCGCCCCATGCCTTGCGATCATCGTTGATGTCCACGCCGATGATCATGTCGGCGCCGGCGAGCCTCAACCCTTGCAGGACGTTCAGACCGATGCCGCCGAGACCGAACACGATCGCCTTGGCTCCGGGTTCGACCTTCGCGGTATTAATGACCGCGCCTATGCCGGTGGTGACGCCGCAGCCGATGTAGCAGACCTTGTCGAAAGGGGCGTCTTCGCGGATCCTGGCGACCGCGATCTCCGGCAGCACCGTGTAATTGGCGAAGGTCGACGTGCCCATGTAGTGATGAAGCGGCTTGCCGTCGAAAGAGAAGCGCGACGTGCCGTCCGGCATCAGTCCTTGGCCCTGCGTGGCGCGGATTGCCGTGCAGAGATTGGTCTTGCGTGACAGGCATGACGGACATTGCCGGCATTCGGGCGTGTAAAGCGGGATAACGTGATCGCCTTTCTTCACCGAAGTCACGCCCTTGCCGATATCGACGACAACGCCGGCGCCCTCGTGACCGAGGATCGCCGGAAACAACCCTTCCGGATCCGCGCCGGACAAGGTGAACTCGTCGGTGTGGCAGACGCCGGTTGCCTTGATCTCGACCATGACCTCACCTTCGCGCGGGCCATCGAGCTCCACGGTCGTGACTTCAAGCGGCTTGCCGGCGGCAAGGGCGACTGCGGCGCGAATATGCATGGAGACTTCTCTTCGGCGGGTGTTCTGCAATTGCAGAGGGATTGCACGGGAATGCTTATTGCAGCCCAGGATAAGGTCGTGTCCTCAAAGCCGCAACGGCGGGGCGACGACAGTCTGCTTTTGAGCGTCGGCCGGCTTTCCGCGGGACCAAAAAAGTCAAGGGACGCCCGGAGGCGTCCCTTGACTTGCGCGTTCTCGATTGAAGCCTGCCGGCGTTACTTCGGCTGCTCGACAATCCGGAAATACGGCTTCGGCGATTTCCAGCCCTTCGGGAACTTCTTGCGGGCCTCTTCCTCCGGAACCGCGGCGGACAGGAACACATCGTCGCCTTGCTTCCAGTCCGACGGAGTCGAGACGCCGTGCTTGGCCGTGAGCTGTAAGGAGTCGATCACGCGCAGCACCTCCTGCCAGTTGCGGCCGGTGCTCATCGGATAAATGAGAACAATCTTGATCTGCTTGTCGGGACCGATCACGAAGATGTTGCGCACGGTCTGATTGTCGGCAGGCGTTCGCTTGTTAACGTCGCCGGACGTGCTGGCCGGCAACATGCCGTAAAGCTTGGCGACCTTGAAATCGACATCCGCGATCAGCGGATAGTTCGGCGCGACGCCCTGCGTCTCCTCGATATCCTTGGACCAAAGGTGATGCTTATCGGTCGGGTCGACGCTGATGCCGATCAGCTTGACGCCCCGCTTGTCAAACTCCGGCTTGAGCCGGGCGACGGCGCCGAGTTCGGTGGTGCAGACGGGCGTGAAGTCCTTGGGGTGCGAGAAGAATAGCCCCCAGCTATCGCCGAGCCACTTGTGAAAGCTGATGGCGCCTTCAGTACTTTCGGCTTCGAAATCAGGGGCGGTCGAACCAATCGATAGAGTCATAAGTCACGTCCTCGTGTCACACTGTTAGCCGTGGGGTGGCGGGACTATAGGCTCCAGCTTCGCGAAACGGAACCTGTTCCGAAAAAGACAATATCTTTTTCCCGCGCGAGGGTCGTGGAGCATCTTCCTTTCGGCGTCGGGCAGTTGTGGCGAATTAACGCCTACGGGATTGTGATCGGAGATGTCCCGAAGTTGCCCCGCCGTCGCCCCACGCGTGCCGAAAGGTGGTGCCATGAACCGGGATCGCCATCGAGGCGACCACTAAATCATCTGCGTGCCGTTTCAAAAGCGTGGCAGCGGATTGTCCGATTTTAACGAACGATTCACGCCCGCGTGAAATTGCTGATTTGATCCAGAAGAGAGAAGCATTCCCATGTTTTCCGACATGTCCCCCACCGTCGGCCCTATCGATATTTCCGCTATTGCGAGCCATAACGACGTGGCGGCCGCTCTTGCAACCGTTCGTAACGGCGTCATCACCGGGGAGGGGCCGACTGCCAAGGGCCGGGTTCATTTCTCCCGAGTGCTCGATTCCACCGATACGTCCTGGTGCGCGCGTCTTCTGACGGCCGATGCGGTGGACAACCAGCCGGTAAGCCGGGAAGAGGCTGAAGCGCTATTCGAGATCAATGATGCCGCCACCGAACGAAGCGATGGCGGACGGTTCGACGATCTGTTTGCCAAAGCTATTGTGCACCACGCAGCATCCGCCTCAGGGCTTCCGGTGCCGGCGCGCAGCGTCGCTCTGGCTCCTGATACCGCTATCGAAAGCTGGGCGCCGACCCGGGCAGTGGGCGTCAACATCGAAGTGCTGGAGTGGATTGCAAGCCAGATGCGTGGCAAACGCCGCAGCAATCGCCAACTGATGGCGCTGGTCGCCAGCCTGATCGGCGCGGCGACCCTGCCGCTGGCGCACTTTCCAGGCATCCTCGATCTCGGCATGTAAGGCGCGCGGAACGCACTATAGCGTTTTTGAGCGAAGTGGAATCCGGTTCGCGTGAAGAAAACGCGTCAAAACATAAAGATAGAGACTTTCACCGTTTCCATGAAGCGGTGAAAGTCTCTAAGCCAACGAACGGCGGGTTATTCTCCTGCCGTTTTTTGTCGGGTTCCGGACCACGCGGCCGCAATTGACGCGACTTGGCGAGGTCACGGGCAATGAGCGGGAAAATTCCTCTGTAACCGGGCGGCGTGTCGAGGCTCTTTCGACGCTCGTTCCTGCTGAAAAGCCTTTGCGGCTGTTTGGTTTTTCTGTACGAGGAAACATTACAGCGTCGTAGGCCGGACCGCGTACACCGTGCTGAAGATTGGACCGCGCCTGAAGGTTGCAGGTCGCCAGGCATGTTCAAACGAATTCTGATCGCCAACCGCGGCGAGATCGCCTGCCGGATCATCAGATCCGCCCGCCGGATGGGCATCGAAACCGTCGCCGTGTACTCGGAGGTGGATCGCGATGCGCTTCACGTTAATATGGCCGACGAGGCCGTGCCGATCGGTTCCCCGCCGGCCGCTGAAAGCTATCTCGTCATCGAGAAAATCGTGGAGGCCTGCCGCAAGAGCGGCGCCGAAGCCGTCCATCCCGGCTATGGGTTCCTGTCCGAACGCGAGGGATTCCCGCGAGCGCTCGCGGATGCCGGCGTTGTTTTCATCGGACCCAATCCCAACGCAATCGCCGCGATGGGCGACAAGATCGAATCCAAAAAGGTGGCGGCGGAAGCGGGAGTCTCGACGGTGCCGGGCTTCATCGGCGTGATCGAGGACGACAAGCACGCGACGGAGATCGCCGAGAAGATCGGCTATCCGGTGATGATCAAGGCATCCGCGGGCGGCGGCGGCAAGGGCATGCGCGTTGCGCATTCCAGCGCCGGGGTGGTCGAGGGGTTCAATCTTGCGAAAGCAGAAGCGAAAGCCTCGTTCGGCGACGATCGCGTCTTCATCGAGAAGTTTATTGTCGATCCCCGGCATATCGAAATCCAGGTGCTCGGCGATAAGCACGGCGCCGTGATCCATCTTGGCGAGCGAGAGTGCTCGATTCAGCGGCGAAATCAAAAAATCATCGAGGAGGCGCCGTCGCCGCTGCTCGACGAGATCACCCGGCGCAAGATGGGCGAGCAGGCCGTGGCGCTAGCCAAGGCGGTGAACTACGACTCGGCAGGCACGGTCGAGTTTGTTGTCGGGCAGGACAAGAGCTTTTACTTCCTCGAGATGAACACGCGGCTACAGGTCGAGCATCCGGTCACCGAACTGATTACCGGCATCGATGTGGTCGAACAGATGATCCGTATCGCCGCAGGAGAAAAGCTGCCGATAGTGCAGGAAGACGTGACGCTGACGGGCTGGGCAATCGAGTCGCGCGTCTATGCAGAAGACCCTTTCCGAAATTTTCTTCCTTCAATCGGACGCCTTGTCAAATATCGGCCGCCGGCGGAATTGAACCGAGATGATGTCACCGTGCGCAACGATACAGGCGTGTACGAGGGCAGCGAGATTTCAATTCATTACGATCCGCTGATCGCCAAGCTCGTGACCCATGGGCCGTCTCGCGTCGCTGCCATTGAAGCGCACGCTCGTGCGCTCGACGAATTCTATATCGACGGAATCCGGCACAACATTCCGTTTCTGTCAGCTTTGATGCGTCACCCGCGCTGGCGCGCTGGCAATCTCTCGACCGGGTTCATCGCAGAGGAATTTCCGAGAGGGTTCACCGCGCGCGCGCCGGAAGACGAGACCGCGCGCAGGCTTGCGGCGGTAGCGGCTGCAATCGATCATGTGCTCGGCGAGCGCAAGCGGCGGATTTCCGGCCAGATGAACGGTCGTCCGGTAACGAGGGAAGGCCGCCGCGCGGTGTGGCTCGATCACGATGAAATCCTGCTCGATGTCGCGCGCGATGGCGACGCCATGGCGGTTCGCTTTATAAATGCGGACGAAAGTGTCTGCAAAGCCCATCGATTGCTCTCGCAATGGGTACCCGGCCAGCCGATCTGGCAGGGCACGCTCGACGGGCATCCGGTCGCACTACAGGTGAGACCGATCATAAACGGATTCCGGCTTGCGCATCAGGGTTTCGATGTCGCGGTCTATGTGTTTACCCAAACCGAGGCGGCTGCTGCGCGGCTCATGCCGGTGGCGACCGCCACTGACAACGGCAAGAAGCTGCTATGCCCAATGCCCGGCCTCGTCGTCTCGATCGCTGTTACCGAAGGACAGGAGGTCAAAGCCGGCGAGACACTGGCGGTCATCGAGGCCATGAAGATGCAGAACGTACTGCGTGCGGAGCAAGACGGAACGATCAAGACGATTGCAGCCGTACCTGGAGCGACGCTGGCGGTGGATGCGCTCATCCTCGAATTCGCTTGAATCCTTCCATGGCGTCTCCAAGTATTGAAACTGCGTACCGTGCTTTCGCTGGGCGGCAACCGATCGGAGCACCGGATGCATGAGGTCGTTCGTCAGGTTGTGATCCGCGGTCGCGTTCAGGGCGTTGGTTACCGCTATTGGACGATGCGCGAAGCCATCCGTCTCGGCGTTGGCGGCTGGGTGCGAAACCGGCGTGACGGGAGCGTCGAGGCGTTGTTTGTGGGACCGGCCGAAGCCGTCGCGGAGATGGCGGTGCGATGCCGGAACGGGCCGGAGTTCGCGCGTGTGGACGGCATTGAGGATCAGCCAGGGGCGGAGAACGCGTTGAAGATGATCCGGACCGGCGAACGCTTCTCACAACTTCCGACGGTGTAGGTAGAAAGTCTTTTCCAGGGCGCTTTCTAGAATCAATCCAAATCATTGCGGTTGCGGAAGAATTTTGGACGCCATAAACGATTGAAAGTCGATCGCGCGAGGGGCAATCCGTCGGCGTCTCTTCAACCTTGGCTGTTTCACGTTAGCAATATGGTTCTTTTGTCTTCCATTTCTCTTTGGCTGCGGCGCCTTTCGCTGGTCGAATCCGTGTGCGGGCAAAGGATGGCTTCGGGCAAGCGCCCAGTGAGACGTTCATGAAATGGGACCTTCACAGACTGTTTGTACGCCATGCACGCGACATTACCGCAGCGCTGCGGCGTCGGGGATTGAGTGAGGAAACGGCGGCGGATATTACCCAGGACACTTTCGTAAAGATTCTTGTTTCGCCGCCCGGCAATGCCGTGACGGTTCATAACCCGGCAGCTTATTTGTTTCGGGTAGCGCGAAATCTGGGCATCGATCACCAGCGCCGCGAGCGGGTGTTGCGTCGCGTCGATCTGTCGGCCGAGGATTTTGCTGCCATCATCGACCCCACGCCATCTGCGGAAGTCGCCGTCTACGACCGTCAGAAGCTGGCGCTGACCAGAGCCGCGCTCGCTGAGCTGCCCGAGCGCACCCGCATCGCCTTCGAAATGCACCGGCTCGATGAAATGACGATTGCCGAGGTCGCGGCTGAACTCGGTCTCTCGACGTCCCGGGTCTGGTCGCTCATCCGGGACGCCTACGATCATATTGATGCCCGGCTGACCGGCCTCTGATAGGCTGCTATTCGAAAAACTGAAAATTTCGGCCTGCAATTCGTATTCTTCGATAAGAAGGAAGGCTTCGCGCGCTAATCTAGCGCGGGATGATGGATGCAGACCATGACCGAGGCGCAAGCAGAGGACCGCCGATTGTTTCGCGAAGCGGCGGACCTCGCCATCCGCCTTCAGAACGACCCGGCCAACCCGGTTTCCATCGACATGGCGCGGAGATGGGTGGCGCGCAGTCCCCGGCACGAGGCGGCCTGGGCCAGGGTCGCCGCGATCCACGGCATGACCGGAAAGGTTCTGACCGAGCAGCGCAAGACCGAGCGCAAGACTGAGCGCAAGACCGCTGAAAACGGGGTTGCCGGCATTTCGCGGCGCACGCTGGTCGTCGGCGGCCTGATCGGCGCGGGCGTTGCCGCGGCTGGATCGTTGACGGTGCCGGGCGCTCTCCTGCGCGCGCGGGCGGACCACATGACGTCCACCGCTGAAATCAGGCGCATTACCTTGTCCGACGGCAGCGAACTCACCCTGGGCCCCGATAGCGCGGTCGCGATCGATTTTACCGATGCGCGAAGGACCATCGGGCTTCTGGCGGGAATGGCTTATTTCGATGTGTCGCGCGATGCGTCGCGGCCGTTTTCGGTCCTGTCCGGCGATCTCACGGCCACGGCGCTGGGCACCGCTTTTGACGTGTCCAACGACGCGGGATTCGTTTCGGTCTCCGTGGACCATGGCGCGGTCGAGGCGAGAGCGGCCGATTCCGAACTCCGCCTCGCGGAACGATTGAATCCCGGCGACTGGATCACCTTCAACAATTCCTCGCACGCGATCGCCCGCGGGACGCGCGAAGCCTCCCAGATCGCGGCATGGCGGGAGGGAATGATCGTAGCGGAGCGGGAGACCGTCTCGGCAATGGTTGCTAAAGTCGCGCGATGGCAGCGGGGGAGCGTGGTCATGGCCGATCCTTCTCTCGGCTCCCGCGTGGTGAGCGGCGTTTTCGATCTTGCCGATCCGCTTGGGGCGCTCGAAGCCGTGGTTCGGCCGTTCGGCGCGAAGGTGCGCACCGTCACGCCTTTCATGACCATCATTTCGCCTGTCTGAAAAATCCGCACGAAAAACAGGAAAATTCGACGGTCCGTTCGTAAAGCCCTTAGGGACTGCATCGAACAGCGAGCTGCCAGTCCCGAATGACGCTCGGGGTGGTTCGGACATGTGGCAGGGGACTTTGGGGCAAGAGTTTCTAGGTTATGGGTTTCGCGGGAACGACTTTTGCGAAGGCATTCGCAAGGCGCTGATCGCGGCGCTGCTGGCGACCACGGCGGTGATTGGCGGCAGCGCGGTCCCGCAAAGCCAGGCGCTCGCGCAGGCCCAGACCAGTTTCAACATTCCTGCCGGACCCTTGAATCAAGCGCTCGCCGCCTTCGGCCAGGCAATACGGGATATGGCGTATCCGCCCACTCCCGGTAATTTCGGCACCGACTGCTGTTATCTCGGAAGCGGCCGCATCATGAGTCAGGGTGTGGATGTCGAGGTCAGCGGCGAGATCGTCGATCGCTGGCGGGTTCATGCCGGCTATACCTTCAACGACAACGAGAACCAGGCGGAGGGAGGCGCATACAGCACCATCACGCCAAAACACCTTTTCAAACTATGGACAACCTATGCGTTTCCGGGCCAGCTTGAAGGTCTTAAAGTCGGCGGCGGCGTGACGGCACAAAGCTCTTACTATCAGAGAGGTTTCATAAGAACATTCAACAACGGGGTTTACGATGGCCCAGAGACGCCCTTTGATTTCACCGAGCCGGGCCGCGCGGTGGTTGATCTTCTTGTACAATACGACATCAGCAAGAACTGGTCGCTGGCTCTCAATGTCAACAACGTCTTCGACAAGAAGTATTATTACGTGACGGAGAGCAATCCCTGGGGTGGAAATTTCTACGGCACGCCGCGCAATTTCATGCTGACCGCGCGGGCGAGGTTTTAGGCTACGCTTTGATGGTTGCCCATGGGATCGATACAGCCATCGATCCCGTCAAATAAATGCGGGGGATTTCAGCAGCCGAAGACCTCGCCGAAGGTGCGCTTCATGGCGTCATCGACATCGGTCAGCCCGACACGCTGACCAAGGTCCGCGAGGCTCGTCACGCCGTAACGCGGGTCGGTGACGCCGCAGGGCACGATGTCGGCGAAATGGCTGAGATCGGGATCGACATTGAGCGAGACGCCGTGAAACGAGACCCAGCGGCGCAGCCGCACGCCGATCGCCGCGATCTTGTCCTCATGGCCCGGCCCCTTGTCCGGGCGCTCCACCCAGACGCCGACCCGTTCCTCGCGCCTTTCTCCCCTGACGCCGAAGGCGTCGAGCGTGCGGATGATCCATTCCTCCAGGCAGACAATGAACTCCCGCACGTCGGGACGGCGGCGCTTCAAATCCAGCATGACGTAGGCGATGCGCTGGCCGGGGCCATGATAGGTGATCTGGCCGCCACGGCCGGTCTCAAATAGCGGAAAGCGGGCCTTCACCAGATCGGCTTCGCGTCCGCTGGTGCCGGAGGTGTAAAGCGGCGGGTGCTCCAGCAGCCAGACCTGCTCCGCGGCTTCGCCCGAGGCGATTGCCGCGGCGCGCCTTTCCATCGCCTCTACCGCTTCCGGATAGGGCACGGGATGATCCGACCGACGCCAGTCCACCGGCTCGCCGGGCGAGGCCGCGAACAGCTTCAAATCGAGGGTCTGGCGGCTGTTAATCATTGGCTAACCATCATGTGGTGGTCTGGAACCGTAGCAATTTGCACGGTTCGTGAGTCTGTATTTCGTGGCGACGCTCGATAAAGTATCGGTCGATCTGATGGTGGTTCTGGGCACCACGTCCATGCCTGTTCATCAGGTCATGCGGCTCAGCCGTGGCGCCATCATCGAGCTTGACGCCACCGAGCAGGACGAGGTCAAGATCCTGGTCAACAACCTGCCGATCGCCAGCGGCGTCGTGATGGTCAACCGGAACCGCATCACGGTCGAAGTCAAACAGATGCTGCCGCGCGCGCCGGACCGCCGGTAACGTTTTCTCCCGGCCCTTTTCCGATCCACCGGTCGGGAGGAGGGAGGTCTCGCGGGGCCTTGTCCCTCCATCATTGTTTTGTTACATCGGTGCCGTCGACTGGTTGGGCAAAAGCCTGACCAGTTCTAGCGCTCGTGGCGGAATTGGTAGACGCGCTGCCTTGAGGTGGCAGTGAGTAACATCGTGAAGGTTCGAGTCCTTTCGAGCGCACCACACCTCGAAACTCTCTTTGATATCACTAAGGTTTTCGTCCTGAAACCCGCACCTCGTCCAAAGGTGCGGGGATAGAAGTTTCCGTTTCGTCCCTCGACATCTTGGCGGCGGCTCCTTTTGATAGAGCCTCCCGGTTTACCGATCGCGTGTAGAGCGATGCCATCTGGCCACCAACCCATCCGAACAGGGCCTCCAATTCGCGCTCAGTTGCTCCGCGGTTCGCCGCGTTGGTCGCCGCAGCTTTGCGAAGGCCATGCGCCGATTTTGTAATGCCGGCGGATCGACAGGCATCACGGAATGCATTGCCAAGCGACTCCTTCGTCATCGGAACGCCTGCGGCAGTTGCAATGAACGCCAGATCGCCGACCGGGCCGGCATCCAACGTGGCTTGGAGTTCTGGCTGAATCGGGATGGTGACGCGGATGCCGGTCTTTTCCGTGTTGATGGAAATGGAGCCGTCTTTGACATGCTGCTTGCCAACTTGGGCAGCGTCGCCCCGTCGCAGTCCAGTGAAGAGGAACAAATCGAACATCACGCGCTCCCGCGTTCCTCGATTCCATCGCTTCTGAAATTTCTCGATGTCATCCTCTGTCCAGACCTGGAATCCTTCCGAGCGTTTCCGCTTCGGCCGCTTCACGCCGGCTGTCGGATCGGAGTTGACCAGGTTCGCATCGAGCGCCCAGCCGAAGAGGCCGCGAACCGTGCTGATGAAGTTCTTCGCCTGGGACGGCGTTTTTGCTCTGCGGTCACGCCCGGCGACGATCGACGCGCGGGTGATATGGGACAAGGGCTGATGACCGGCGCTTTTGAGAACATGCTTCATGATGTTCTCGCGCTGCTTTCGGGTCGCTGCCGATAGGTCGGCCCAGGCCGACGATTGGCGATAGAGCGTCCAAAGCCATTCCAACGTACCGCGCGCCGCCTCACTCTTGGGCTGGGGGCGCTCGCCTGCCAAGGCGGCATGGTACGCTTCCATAAACTCTGCACTGCCGTACTCGCCCTTAATCCGAATCCTCGGGCCGGTCCCGATACGGACGTACCAGACCCGCTTGCCGTGGCGGGTTCGTTCACTTAGCAGATAAGGAGGGCGGGGCCTTGCCATGTCGGCCATCACAGGATGACATCCGGCGGCCGTTCAAGCTGAGTTTCTGGGGTTCTGCTTGTTGGAACAGTGGATTGCGGGGAAAAGCTGATCCTGATTGTCCCGTCCGGCATAACTTCAACGTAGCCGGCGCCGGCCTGCTTTGCTGCACGCAGAGCGCGGGAAACGTCAGCCTGGGTGATGCGCGCGGGCGTCCTGCTCATAGCGGCGTCGCCTCCGGCATGGCGTCATGGGTGACGGCGTCGAGCAGGCGGCCGGCGACTTTCTGTTGCGCCGGCGGTCTCCGATAAACGCGCTGGCCGCCCGGGCCGGTCGCGATGAGGTGGCCGTTGATCGCCAGCTGGCGCAGCACGATGCGGACATAAGCCGGCGTCGAGATCTCGCCGATGGCGATGAAAACGCCTCGTGAGGTGATCGGACTGCCGTCCTCCGGCAGCGCGCCGAGAACCTTCGCGGTGAATGCGGGTGAGGGGCGGTTTCTCATCGGGGTACCTGCCATGTGTCCATGACGGTCCCGGCGAGCAACACTCCGATGTAGAGCCAGAGCAGAATGTTGGTGGCGATCCTGCTCATGACGCCCTCGCCATTTCAGCGGCCACGATCCGCTGACGCGCTGCGGTCAGGGCATCGTCAAGGAGTGTTGCGATATCGCCGTAGCTGTAGCGTCGGGTTGCCATCAGCGAGCGGATCGCGTCGGTCTCGGTGCCGGTTGCTTCGAAGCGGATGAGATCGGCGACCATGCGATCGACTACGTCGCCGCTGGTGTCGTTCGAGCGCGAGCGTGGCAGGGGAACGACGTTGCCTACGTCAGCGGAGCGCATGTGTATCTCCTGATGTCGGTGTGATCCGGCGTGGATAGGTGTGAAATCTGCGGGATGCGGCAGTGCGGTTTTGGGTAGGTTGCCAAAAGCGACCCGCCGCCGATTCGCCGTCGGCGACGGGTCTGGAATCCCCTCTGAGGACAGCAAAGGAGACTCGTTCGATGTCTGGCGATGGCACGGACATGAAGGACTTCAGTCTCGATGCCTGGTGGAAGGTCGTAACTGCGGCCGGACCGGTAATCATCGTCGCGGCTGCCGGCGGTGCGTTTCCGCCCGGCGTGGTCGTCGGTCTCGGGCTCTTGCTGTTTGGAGCCGTTGAGTGGTCGACGGTGCACCGACGCGAAGCGCCGATTCTGGATCGTTTCAGTAGGCCGATCGGCACCCATTTCGTCGTTTTTCGCAGGCGGACGAGCGCATCAATTGCGTTGTGTCAATCGGCTCGCAAATTTGACCCCGTATCGGCGTTCAATTTTGACCCCTTCGCGCGGCGTGGTTTGAGGGTAGCGCTCGACTCGTCGGAGCTGGCCGGGATTGCGGAGACGAGACGAGCGCGGGTGGCGTGATCGTCGTCGCGGCTTTTGAAGCGCCAGCTGTCGTTACCGGTTTCGACGATGTCGCAGTGGTGGGTCAACCGGTCGAGCAGCGCGGTGGTCATCTTGGCGTCGCCGAACACGCTGGGCCATTCGCCGAAGGCGAGATTGGTGGTGACGATGACGGAAGCACGCTCGTAGAGCCGGCTGACGAGATGGAACAGCAACTGGCCGCCGGATTGGGCAAAGGGCAGATATCCGAGTTCGTCGAGCACGATGAAGTCCATCCGGGTCAGATGTTCGGCAAGCCGGCCCTGACGTCCGTTACGGGTCTCGATCTCGAGGCGATTGACGAGGTCGACCACGTTGTAGAAGCGACCGCGGGCGCCGGATCGGATGCAGCTTCTGGCGATTGCGATGGCCAGGTGGGTTTTGCCTGTGCCGGTGCCGCCGACGAGCACGACGTTGCGCTGCTGGGCGATGAAGCCGCCGCCGGCGAGATCATTGACGAGCGTCTGATTGATCGGCGTGCCTTCGAACTGGAAGTCATCGAGATCCTTGGCCAATGGCAGCTTGGCGATGGTGAGCTGGTACTTGATCGACCGCGCCTGCTTCTCGTTGATCTCGGCGCTGAGCAGGTCGCCGACGATGTGCTGAGGTTCGTGCTGGCGCTTGACGGCCGTCGCCATGATCTCGTCGAAGGCAGCCCTCATTCCGTAGAGTTTGAGCTCACCCATGAGGTCGAAGATTTGGGTTCGTTCCATCAGATGGTCCTCCGGAGGTTGTCGTAACGGGCGCAATCGGCGATCGGCGCATGGCGGAGCGTCAGTGCCGCCGGCGTCATAATGTTGGCCGGTGCAGCGGGTTCGCGTTGGCGAGCCAGGATGTTGAGAACGACGTCAGCGGAATGAACGCCATGAGCGATCGCCTCGGCGCAGGCGGCTTCGACCGCCGACAAACCGTCCGTCAGCACTGCATTGAGGATGTCGACCATCTGTGGATTGCCGTCGTCGGTGCTGGCGAGCCTGCGCCGGATCCGTTCGATCGCGGCCGGCAACACCCAGTCCTTGAAGGGTGCGCCGTTACGTAAGGCCCCGGGTTTGCGCGCGAGCACCGGCACGTAGTGCCAGGGATTGTAGGTCGTCTCGCCGCGTCCGAACGATCGCGGATGCTCCGCAACGATGCGCCCGTCCTGACGGATCACGATGCGATCGGCATAGGCTTGAACTTCGACCGGGCGCCCGACGGCGCTGGCAGCGACCGAGTATTTGTTGTTGTCGAAGCGCACCAGGCAGGTCTTCGAGACCGATGCCGGCACCGCGTGGAATCCGTCGAACCGGCCAGCATAGGGAACGAGCTTGGGCCGCTCGGCTTCGAACACCTCCCAGACCGTCTGTTCGGCCAGTTCTGGATGTCGGTGCGCCTTGGCGTAGGCGATGCACTTATCCAGAAGCCACGCGTTCAACTCGTCCAGGGTTTTGAACCGCAGCCGTGGCGTGAAGAACCGTTCCCGGACCAGCCCGACCTGGTTCTCGACCTGACCCTTCTCCCAGCCCGACGCCGGCGTGCAGGCGACCGGATCGATCAGATAGTGGCTGCACATCTGCAGGAAGCGGCGATTGTAGCGGCGATCCTTGCCGACGAAGATCGTCTCTACCGCCGTCTTCATGTTGTCGTAGATGCCGCGGCTGCAGGTACCCTTGAACAGTGCGAACGCCCGGTCGTGGGCGTCGAATACCATCTCCTGCGTCTCCCGCGGATAGGCCCGCACGAACAGCATGCGGCTGTGGCACAGCCGGACATGAGCGACCTTCACGATCGCCGTCACGCCGTTGAGGAGAACGATCTCATGGCTCCAGTCGAACTGGTAGGCTTCGCCCGCCGCAAAGCTCAACGGAACATAGGCCGCCGCGGTCGATTGCCCGCGCTCCTTGCTCCAACGCCTGGCGTAACGCCGTACGGCATCGTAGCCGCCGTCATAGCCGCGTCCGCGCAACTCTTCGAAGATCCGGATCAGCGTCAGCTGTTCGCGAGCCGATTTGGCCGCGTTCGCCGCCAGCAGTTCATCAAGCTCCGCCGCCCAACGCCCGAGTTTGGGGCGCGGCTGGATCGAACGCTCATACTCGAACAAGGTCTTGCCCGACCTCAGCACCTTCCGGACCGTGTTCCGCGACACCTTCAGGTCACGGGCGATCTCCTTGATCGTCTTGCCCTTGATGAAGTGTTCGCGCCGTATCCGCGCAATCGTCTCCACGATCAGCATCCCCGACCACCTGCTTCATGACAAAGCAGGCAGCGCAACAGCCAACCTGTAGGGGGTCAATTTTGGACGCCGATCCCCCGGCTTACGGGGTCAATTTTGCATGCCGAATGACAAAGAAGG
>NZ_CH672421.1:73251-188100 GCF_000152905.1 Nitrobacter sp. Nb-311A | reverse complement strand
GGCTCGCAAATTTGACCCCGTATCGGCGTTCAATTTTGACCCCTTCGCGCGGCGTGGTTTGAGGGTAGCGCTCGACTCGTCGGAGCTGGCCGGGATTGCGGAGACGAGACGAGCGCGGGTGGCGTGATCGTCGTCGCGGCTTTTGAAGCGCCAGCTGTCGTTACCGGTTTCGACGATGTCGCAGTGGTGGGTCAACCGGTCGAGCAGCGCGGTGGTCATCTTGGCGTCGCCGAACACGCTGGGCCATTCGCCGAAGGCGAGATTGGTGGTGACGATGACGGAAGCACGCTCGTAGAGCCGGCTGACGAGATGGAACAGCAACTGGCCGCCGGATTGGGCAAAGGGCAGATATCCGAGTTCGTCGAGCACGATGAAGTCCATCCGGGTCAGATGTTCGGCAAGCCGGCCCTGACGTCCGTTACGGGTCTCGATCTCGAGGCGATTGACGAGGTCGACCACGTTGTAGAAGCGACCGCGGGCGCCGGATCGGATGCAGCTTCTGGCGATTGCGATGGCCAGGTGGGTTTTGCCTGTGCCGGTGCCGCCGACGAGCACGACGTTGCGCTGCTGGGCGATGAAGCCGCCGCCGGCGAGATCATTGACGAGCGTCTGATTGATCGGCGTGCCTTCGAACTGGAAGTCATCGAGATCCTTGGCCAATGGCAGCTTGGCGATGGTGAGCTGGTACTTGATCGACCGCGCCTGCTTCTCGTTGATCTCGGCGCTGAGCAGGTCGCCGACGATGTGCTGAGGTTCGTGCTGGCGCTTGACGGCCGTCGCCATGATCTCGTCGAAGGCAGCCCTCATTCCGTAGAGTTTGAGCTCACCCATGAGGTCGAAGATTTGGGTTCGTTCCATCAGATGGTCCTCCGGAGGTTGTCGTAACGGGCGCAATCGGCGATCGGCGCATGGCGGAGCGTCAGTGCCGCCGGCGTCATAATGTTGGCCGGTGCAGCGGGTTCGCGTTGGCGAGCCAGGATGTTGAGAACGACGTCAGCGGAATGAACGCCATGAGCGATCGCCTCGGCGCAGGCGGCTTCGACCGCCGACAAACCGTCCGTCAGCACCGCATTGAGGATGTCGACCATCTGTCGATTGCCGTCGTCGGTGCTGGCGAGCCTGCGCCGGATCCGTTCGATCGCGGCCGGCAACACCCAGTCCTTGAAGGGTGCGCCGTTACGTAAGGCCCCGGGTTTGCGCGCGAGCACCGGCACGTAGTGCCAGGGATTGTAGGTCGTCTCGCCGCGTCCGAACGATCGCGGATGCTCCGCAACGATGCGCCCGTCCTGACGGATCACGATGCGATCGGCATAGGCTTGAACTTCGACCGGGCGCCCGACGGCGCTGGCAGCGACCGAGTATTTGTTGTTGTCGAAGCGCACCAGGCAGGTCTTCGAGACCGATGCCGGCACCGCGTGGAATCCGTCGAACCGGCCAGCATAGGGAACGAGCTTGGGCCGCTCGGCTTCGAACACCTCCCAGACCGTCTGTTCGGCCAGTTCTGGATGTCGGTGCGCCTTGGCGTAGGCGATGCACTTATCCAGAAGCCACGCGTTCAACTCGTCCAGGGTTTTGAACCGCAGCCGTGGCGTGAAGAACCGTTCCCGGACCAGCCCGACCTGGTTCTCGACCTGACCCTTCTCCCAGCCCGACGCCGGCGTGCAGGCGACCGGATCGATCAGATAGTGGCTGCACATCTGCAGGAAGCGGCGATTGTAGCGGCGATCCTTGCCCGACGAAGATCGTCTCTACCGCCGTCTTCATGTTGTCGTAGATGCCGCGGCTGCAGGTACCCTTGAACAGTGCGAACGCCCGGTCGTGGGCGTCGAATACCATCTCCTGCGTCTCCCGCGGATAGGCCCGCACGAACAGCATGCGGCTGTGGCACAGCCGGACATGAGCGACCTTCACGATCGCCGTCACGCCGTTGAGGAGAACGATCTCATGGCTCCAGTCGAACTGGTAGGCTTCGCCCGCCGCAAAGCTCAACGGAACATAGGCCGCCGCGGTCGATTGCCCGCGCTCCTTGCTCCAACGCCTGGCGTAACGCCGTACGGCATCGTAGCCGCCGTCATAGCCGCGTCCGCGCAACTCTTCGAAGATCCGGATCAGCGTCAGCTGTTCGCGAGCCGATTTGGCCGCGTTCGCCGCCAGCAGTTCATCAAGCTCCGCCGCCCAACGCCCGAGTTTGGGGCGCGGCTGGATCGAACGCTCATACTCGAACAAGGTCTTGCCCGACCTCAGCACCTTCCGGACCGTGTTCCGCGACACCTTCAGGTCACGGGCGATCTCCTTGATCGTCTTGCCCTTGATGAAGTGTTCGCGCCGTATCCGCGCAATCGTCTCCACGATCAGCATCCCCGACCACCTGCTTCATGACAAAGCAGGCAGCGCAACAGCCAACCTGTAGGGGGTCAATTTTGGACGCCGATCCCCCGGCTTACGGGGTCAATTTTGCATGCCGAATGACACCATTTTCTTTGAACTCACCAAGCCGCTGCCTTCGAGCACGCTGAGATGCTCGACGAACGAAGGCAGCGCCATAGCAAACGGCGCGGCCAGTTCGCTGACAGACGCTGGACTTTCGCTTAGCCGCTCCAGCACCTGCCGCCGCGTCGGGTCGGCGAGTGCCCGGAACACACTATCGATCGGTTGGAGTGCGGGGGCGGCACTCATTGACTAGACCTTTCCTCCAATAGCGCCACGATCCTACAGGTATGACACAGTTAGGGCAATACCTAAGTGAATTGGGCATGCTTCAATAGAAACGTTTTAGGACCTGACGCGGAAAAATAGGTTGATTCCTAAGTTCTTTGCCACGAACGGCGGGCACCGTGCGAACTTCCGGCCCTTGGATGCAGCGCGATGGCGAGGTGCCAACGTGTGCGAACCGCCACGAGCTATTCCATGCCGACCAGCAGGTTTTCGAGGTTTGCGATGAACCGTTGCCAACCAAATTGAGCGCCCTGATAGCCGCCTTCGTCTTCTGGCCGGAAACCTGATTGCTCCATGCGAAGCAGAACCCCATTCTGCGTCGGAGTGAGCGTCCAAGTGACGATTGTCCTTAGGCCTGATTCACCCTCACCCGCCGCGTTCCAGCTGTAGGCGAGGCGTCTGTTCGGCTCTACGGCCAGCACCTCACAATCGACCACACCGTTCCAGTGCGGCACAGGAGTAGTGCGGAAATTGAAACGGCGACCAACGACCGGCTCAAAGTCGTTCTTCATCAGCCATTCCTCCAACAACGCACCTTGCGTCAACGCACGCCAGATCTTTGCGGGAGGGTGGCGTATCTCACGTTCAACGATGACCGAGCGTACGGCC
Source organism: Nitrobacter sp. Nb-311A (assembly GCF_000152905.1). Classification (GTDB taxonomy): domain Bacteria; phylum Pseudomonadota; class Alphaproteobacteria; order Rhizobiales; family Xanthobacteraceae; genus Nitrobacter. The sequence goes on along the minus strand of NZ_CH672421.1, from coordinate 184,776 downwards.
GCGTGAGCTCCGCTCATCAATTCCTCCCTCAAATGGGATCCCAGTTGATCAAGATGTCCGCCCCGGGGCGCGATTAAGGCTCCCTTACAATCGAGGGGTTCAAGCTTGAGGGGTGCCTGATCCGATCACGCGCTCGAGATTCGTAAAGAGCCTCTCCCAACCATAGCTCGGCCCCTTCGCCTCATCTTCGGACCGGAAGCCCGACTGTTCCATCCGCACCAAGGTCGCGTCGCCGTCCACGCGGGTCAGTGTCCAGGCCACAACTGTCTTCAATCCCTGTTCTGCCTCTTCTCCAGAAGCGTTCCAGTCATAGAGGAGCCGCTTGTTAGGTTCGACAAACAAGACCTGGCCATCAATGATGCCGTTCCAGTGAGGCCTCGGCTTTCCGCGAAAGTTGAATCGATGCCCTGCTGCCGGCTGAAAGTCGTTCTCATACAGCCACTGAGCGATCAGCGGAGCTTCGGTCAGCGCGCGCCAGATCCTTTCCGGCGGATATGGCATCTGTTGCTGAAAGACGATTGAGCGCAAAGAGTCGTTCTTCATTGGTCCATCCTGTTCAGTAGGTCTTCGAGGCGATCGAACCGGCCCTGCCAAAAGGCGCCATAGTGGGCCATCCAGTCGATAAGGGGCGCGAGGCCTTGCAGCTCCGCTCTGTAGTGAGTTTCCCGCCCCGCGCGCCGATCACGCACCAGGCCGGCAAGTTTGAGGACTCCAAGATGCTTCGAGACGGCGGGCTGCGAGACGCCCGCTTGGCTTGTCAGCGCATGGACGGTCTGCTCCCCGTCACGGGCCAGCCGCTCAAAAATCGCCCGCCGCGTCGGGTCGGCCAGGCTCTTGAAAATGGCATCGGCAGCAGGGTACATGGACAATCCATAACCAAGCAGATATGAATATACTGATAACCGGCCGGCTATGGTTGAGTCAAGCCCGTTGGGCGCGACCTTCGACTGGCTGCCTCGCAGTGGCGGGCCGAGCTCGGCGCGTGGAGGGAGAAGGACGGGATGAAGGGTGCGCTTGTACTTGTGCTGCCGCTGTTCGTAGCCTACTCAACGGTCGTGGAATCGCGCGGCAGCGATGCCTCGCAATTGGAGCATGCGAGCCAAGCGTTGCTCGATGCCGTCACCAGCGGTGACAAAGCCGTATTCGCCCAGACGCTTGATCCCGAGGGCCTCTTCTCAGACGAAGATGGCAACGTGCGCACGGGCGCGGCAGTCGTTCAGGAAGTGCGTGGCTTGCCGTCAGGCTATTCCGGAAATTTGCGGATGGTCGATCCGCGTGTTCGCATTCTCGGCGACGTGGGCATCGTAGCATTTGACGTTGCTGAAACACTTGAACTGTTCGGCCAGCGCCTAAGCACGCGCTTCCATACGACTGACGTCTATCAACGCACCGATGAGGGTTGGCAGCTCGTCGCATCGCAAATGTCTGTACTCCCTAGGGAGTTGTCGCGCGCCGCCGTCGATCCCACCGTATTCGATGACTACATCGGGACATATCGGCTGTCTCCGGAGATCAGCGCGCGCATCTGGCGCGAGGACGATCAGTTTTTCATGCAGCGCACCGGACGCGCGCGTGAAGAACTGATTCCAATCGGCAATGATCGGTTCGTCCGGGCTGGAGCGCCCAGAGGCGAGCGATTCTTCCGCCGCGACAACGGGGGCAAGGTGGTCGCGCTCGTCGACCGACGTGACAACAATGATCTCATCTGGCGTAGAGATTGATCGGAGTGAAATACCATGGTTTCGGCGGCGTCGAAGTTCGATAGCTCTCGTGCCGAAGAGTATGCAGAACAGAGTCGTATTGCGCTCGCCGGTTATGAGGCCTGTCATGAGCTGGCGGCCTGCTTGTTGTCCAGCATCCTGGGGCGAGGTAGCCGATGCCATCTTCTTGTCGTGGGCGCTGGCGGCACCGGTCAAGAAATACTGGTGGCGGGCCGCCTTGAAGGAGACTGGCGCTTCACAGCGATCGATCCCTCAGCGCCGATGCTGCAGGGTGCGCAGGCAGCAATCGAGGCCGCCGGTCTGTCTGCTCGCACCGAGTGGCACTTTGGACTAGTGGAAAGTTTGAGTGCGCGCGAGCCCTTCGATGCCGCAACGCTCATCGGCGTGTTGCATCACGTGCAGGGTGACGAAGCCAAACTATCCTTGCTGAGAGGCATCGCCTCTCGCCTGAAGCCAAATGCGCCCATCATTCTCGCATGCAACCGCGGAACCTATGCTGATCAACCGCTCTTCCTCGACGCCTGGGCGACGCGTTGGCGCATGGCCGGAACACCTGAAAGCGAAATTCAAGGCAAGATCGGAAAAATTCTTCAAGGTGCCGATCCGCCGGCGTCGAACAAAGCGATCGCGAAGCTGCTTGAATTTGCGGGCTTCAAGGAGCCCAGGCTGTTCTTCTCGAGCCTGTTCTGGGGCGCGTGGATCGCCAGATGCGACGGATGAATATCGCATGAAGCAACGTTTCCGAAAACAAATGCAATACCACGCAGCACGCGAAGCAGTTGGCAGCCAACCTCATCGTGGAGCGTGCGCAGCCATGATCCTATGCACGATCGCGCTCGCATCGGGTGGCGTGGCGAATGGCCAAGAATGGAAGCGGCCCGATAGTCCGTTCGTGATTGGCGAGGCCTGTCCCGATGTCGTAGCCACCTGCGAGACGGCAAACTACTGGATTTACCATGCCCCGCAGATAGACGACCGCATCAGCTTCGCTATCGAAGGTAAGCTTGTCGCAGTCGGGTGGGATGGCGCGTTGGCTTACCTCGTCATGTGTCAGAAGCCGGGGGTTCAAGTGTTGTGCGTCACATACAGTAAGGACGGACGGGAAGTCGGCGATACGGTTCTTTTCGGCGGAGGATACAACAGAGCCGGTGAAAGTCAGATCATGTTGGACCCGTGCCTTGCTTCGAAGGGTCACCAGCAATCATTTCTTAACGTATCCAGAGGGCCGCTGCGCGAATATCCAACACATCTGACAAACAGCGGGTAGAGGTCATCGACGACGATCCCTTAAGGTAGCGGCCCCTTCGGCGACGAAGCCATTGGCGGTCTCGGTTACTACGCACCTTGAGGCAACCTAGGCGGCGCATCGGTCGTCGGACCAGGCAACTTTCTATTTCTACGCCATGCTATCCGGCTCCCCGAATGCCAAATTTCTTCCCTTCCCTTTCGGAGTCTATCGCGCTCATTTCCTCGGAAGGAAAAACCGAGGAGATGCTGATGGCTGACCGCAATGGCGCCCCAATCCGGCGAACCATCCGTCGGCAACAGCTGCGCGAAATGGTGCCGCTTGCCGACAGCACGATCTACGAGATGGAGCAGCGCGGCGAGTTTCCCCGCCGCTTTGCACTGTCCCCAAGATGCGTCGTGTGGGACCTGGCCGAAGTCGAGGCCTGGCTGGCCGCGCGGCGAGCGTCACCGGTACGACGCGCACAGCATCCCGATGTCCGCCAGCGGCGTGCCCGCCCGGTCAGAGAGCGGGATCAGGCGCAAGGAGAGGCATCGAAGGCGGGATGAGCACCGGCACGTATTTCTCGCCCGCCACCCACGCATCGACGATGTTCGACCACTCTTGCAGCATATGCCGGCGCTGCACCTCGTACTCGGCCTTGTTGTAGACGCCGCGCGAGGAACGGCCCTCCTCATGCGCGAGGCACTTTTCGATCCAGTCGCTGTTGAAGCCGAGCTCGTTGAGCAGCGTCGATCCCGTCCGGCGCAGGTCATGCACGGTGAACGGCTCGAGCGGCAGCCCTTCCTTCTTCGCTTGTTCCACGACGAGATAGGTGACGCGGTTGAAGGTGGCCCGCGACATCGGCGCATCGGCATCGTAGCGCGATGGCAGGACGTACCGTGAATTGCCCGCGCAGGTCTTGAGGGCGATGAAGATGTCGAGCGCCTGGCGCGAAAGATAGACGTTGTGCGCCTTGGAGCGCTTCATCCGCTCCTTCGGGATCGTCCAGACGGCGTTCTCGAAATCGATCTCGTCCCACACCGCGTCCTGCAGCTCGCTCTTCCGCACCATCGTCAGCAGGATCAGCTTCAAACCGAGACGGATCGTCGGCAGCGTTGCGACATTCTCGAGCTGCTTGAGCATGATCCTGATTTCGGTCGGCGACAGCGACCGGTCCCTCGGGGTGAAATGAGCGATCGCCGAGGGGCCGACCTCATCGGCCGGATTGGCGACCTTCTCGCCGTGGAGGATGGCGAAGCCGTAGATCTGCTTGACGATGTCGCGGACGTGCAGCGCCGTCGCCGGCGCGCCGCGGTCGACGATGGCACCGCAATGTGCCCGCAGGTCGTCCGGCGTGATCTCCGTGAGAAGCCGCTTGCGCCACGCCGGCAGAAGCTCACGCTCGAAGATCGCCCGGCGCATGGACCGCGTGCTGTCGGCCATCGGCGCTATGGTCAGCCATTTCTCGCCGAATTCGCCGAAGCTCTTCGCCTCGAGAAGCCGCCGCTTGGCGCGCTGCTTTTCAAACGCGGGCGAGCGCCCCTCCCGGATCATGCGCTTGGCGTCGATGCAGAGTTCTCGCGCTCGCGCGAGCGAGATGCCGGCCTTGTCGTACCTCCCCAGCACGACGGTCTCGCGCCGCCCGTTCAGACGGTAGTCCAGGCGGAACGACACCGTTCCCGTCGTGCTCACCAGCACATACATACCGTCACGGTCGGTGACCTTGTACGGTTTCTCCTTTGGTTTCAAGTTCTTAAGCGCCACGTCCGTCAGCATTCCGCACGCCTCTCGACCCACAATACCGTCAGCCATTTTTGGGCCGCCGATCCGGCTATAATCGACAATCTTTCAACAGCTTAGCTCACAAAAAATACCGTCACCGGCCATCCGGACAGTGACGGTAGCGGCAGGAGTCGGACTTGGCAACGGTATCGTGCACCGTCAGGCGGTCCGTCGGCGCCAATCTTAGCGGGCCGATAGATGCCGAACGCCAATCGACGCTTTTCTATCTAGATCAATATGTTAGATGGAAATCGCGGGATACTGCAGGATACCCTGGGCGGGCCCTGAATCATTCCCACTCGATTGTGCCGGGCGGTTTTGACGTCACGTCATACACCACCCGATTTACACACTTGACCTCATTGATGATCCGTGTCGCGGTCGTGCCGAGGAATTGTGCGTCGAACGGATAGAAGTCCGCGGTCATGCCGTCGGTCGATGTCACCGCGCGCAGGCCAACGACATAGTCGTAGGTGCGGCTGTCTCCCATCACGCCAACCGTCTTCACCGGCAGCAGCACCGCGAACGCCTGCCAGATCTTGTCGTAAAGCCCGGCCTTGCGGATTTGGTCTATGTAAATGGCGTCTGCCTCGCGCAGGATGTCCAGCTTCTCGCGGGTAATCTCTCCGGGACAACGGATCGCAAGCCCGGGTCCCGGGAAGGGATGGCGGCCGACGAAAATGTCCGGCAGGCCGAGTTCGCGGCCGAGCGCACGCACCTCGTCCTTGAAAAGTTCGCGCAAGGGTTCGACCAGCTTCATGTTCATGCGGTCAGGCAGACCGCCGACATTGTGGTGCGACTTGATCGTCACCGACGGCCCGCCGGTGAACGACACGCTCTCGATCACATCCGGATACAGCGTACCCTGCGCCAAAAACTCCGCACCCCCGATCGTCTTCGCCTCCGCCTCGAACACGTCAATGAAGAGACGACCGATGGTCTTGCGCTTTGATTCCGGATCCGTAACCCCGGCAAGCTCGTCCAGAAATTGTTTCGATGCATCAACGTGGACCAGTGGGATGTTGTAGTGATGGCGGAATAGATCCACTACCGTCTTGCCTTCATCCTTCCGCAGCATACCGTGGTCGACGAACACGCAGGTCAATTGATCGCCGATCGCCTCGTGGATCAGAATCGCCGCCACCGAGGAATCGACGCCGCCGGACAGGCCACAGATCACCCGGCCCTTGCCGACCTGCGCCCTGATCTTCCCGATCGCCTCCTCGCGAAACGCGCGCATGGTCCAGTCGCCTTTCAGCCCGGCGACCTTGCGGACGAAATTGCGGATCAGTTTTGCACCGTCGGGCGTATGCACCACCTCGGGGTGAAACTGCATCGCGTAGAACTTGCGCGCGTCGTCGGCGATCACCGCGATCGGCGAGCCCGGCGCCTTCGCCACGGCGCGAAAACCATCGGGCAGCTTGGTCACCCTGTCGCCATGGCTCATCCAGACATCGTATGCGCCGCCCTTCTCCCAGACGCCGTCGAACAAGGCGCAGGCGTCAATGACCTCGATGGCGGCGCGGCCGAATTCGCGATGATGCCCGGCCTCGACAGCGCCGCCGAGTTGCCGGGCCATGGTTTGCTCGCCGTAACAGATGCCGAGCACGGGTACGCCCGCCCTGAGAATCGACATCGGCGCCGCCGGCGCATCCCTGTCGAGCACGGATGCCGGCCCGCCGGACAGAATCACCGCCTTCGGCTTCATCTCAAGAAAGGCGGCTTCCGCCTTCTGAAACGGCACGATTTCGGAATAAACGCCCTCTTCCCGCACCCGCCGCGCGATCAGTTGCGTGACCTGGGAGCCGAAATCGACGATCAGAATCTTGTCGTGCGCGGAGGTCACGTCGGCAGAAGGATCAGACGCTGACGCAAACGCTTTGCTGGAAGCTGTCATGGCAAGCAGATACGCGACCGGCCAAAGGGCCGCAACCGCCAAAAACGCATCATGCTCCGGCTTGTCCCGGCATCCACGTCTTTGATGCGAGAGCGTCCGCGCCGCGCATGACGCGTGCTTCCGGTCAACGCTTTGCCAGAATCGAGACGAAGAATCCGTCGGTTCCGGTGCGGCGCGGGGTCATCAGCAACCCCTCGTTCGACACATAAACGGCTGCGAGAAAATCGTCGGCCTTATCCCAAAGCATCGAAGCGACCTTAGACGGCGGCATTACAGTGAAATCTTGGTGTCGGCTGATAAACTTCCGGATTTGCTCGCTGTTTTCCTGCGGCAATACGGAGCAAGTAACGTAGGCGACGCGGCCGCCCGGTTTGACAAAACCGGCAGCACGATCAAGCACTTCCGATTGGTCCCTCAAACGCACCTCGAGCGCGCCGGGCCGCATCCGCCATTTCGCGTCGGGGTTACGCCGCCAGGTGCCGGTCCCGGTGCAAGGCGCGTCGATCAGCACAAGATCGGCCGACTCCCTGATATCGGACAACGGTTCGGCCTCCCCCTTCGGGCTCCGGATCTCCGCGTTATGCACCCCCGCGCGGGACAGCCGCTCATGGATGGGCGCGAGCTGACGCTTGTCGCGATCGGTCGCGATGAGGCGTCCCCTGCCCTGCATCATGGCGGCCAGCGTCAACGTCTTGCCGCCAGCGCCGGCGCAAAGATCAATCACCTGCTCGCCCGGTCTGACTCCGGACAAAAGCGCCGCGACTTGCGAGCCCTCGTCCTGCACCTCGACGGCGCCCTTGATAAACTCTTCCTCGGCCTGAATGCCGGGATTGCGCGCGTCCGCGCCCAGCATGATCCGCAAGCCGAGCGGCGACCACGGCGTCGCCGTCACGCCGAGATGCCGCAGCGATCCCAGGACCTTGTCGCGTTTCGCCTTCAGCGTGTTGACCCGCAGGTCCAGCGGCGCGCGGCGCGCCATCGCGGCTGTCTCCGCGGCACGATCGTCGCCGAACGCCTCAGCCAGATATACGTCGAGCCATTCCGGATAGTCCCCGGCGACATGGGCGGGCGCCTCCTGCAGCGAGCGCGCGGTCAATGCCTGCCACTCCCCATCGGTCAGCGGTTCGGGCGCAAAACGGCTGCCGTCACACAGCGACGCGATAACGTCGGCATTCATGCCGCGCTCCAGCCTCAGCATTCCGAGCAGACGGCCGCGCGGGGTATCATCATCCATGATCCAGGCGCTGGAAGCCTGACGGCGCAGCACATCGTAGACCAGCCCGGAGATCGCCGCGCGATCGCCTGAGCCCGCGAAGCGGTGCGCGGCGCCCCACTCCTTGAGCGCCTTCGCCGCCGGGACGCGCTGGCCGTCGATGGTCTTCATGACTTCGATTGCCGCGGAGAGCCGCGCGGCGGGTGTCATGGTTGACTTCCCATCTTGGCGACGGCGCTCACACGAGCAACATGCGGAGCATGAAATAAATCCACATGACCAGCAGCACCACCACGCCTGCGAACCACGCCAATCCTCGCTGCGGGACGTTGTTCGAGGTCACGAAGATGCCGGCATGCACGAACCGGGTGATGACGAACACCCACGACAACACCACGATGACCAGATCGGCGTGACGCAGTGGTAAGGCCACCGCAATCAGAATATAAAACAGCACCGGTATTTCGAGCTGGTTGCTGAAGCAGTTTGCGATCTGCGTGGCGCGCGCCGACCAGTTCGGCTCGCGCAACGCGATGTCCTCGAACCGGGTCTCCCCCGACCTCAAAGACCTCGTCCGCACAACGGCCATTCCCATCAGCAAGGCGAACGCCAGCCCGACCAGCACAAAAACGGGCAAAAGCACCATTTGAACAGACATCTCTCGGTGACCTCTGGATCGCCCCGCTACGCGGCAAGATCGAAATAAACTCAGGCCGCGATCCTGGCCAGAACCTTGTCGAAAGCAGCAGCAGCGGCTTCCAGATCATCGAACATCAGTGCGCTGTCGGCGGACTGCTTCTGGCCGTGATTGTCGCGAATGGCATCGACCGGCTGGCCACCGTCGAGCATCGCCTGTGGCGCGATCACAAAGAACTTGTGTTCGGACATATCCTGATTCTTGGGCAGGAATACACCAAGAGAGACGATATCGTTGCCGCACCGATAGGAGATATAGCGATCGACCGCGACGAATCCCGCGCGCTGCAATCCGCCGAGCTTGGCCTGGCCATCGCCGCCAACAAGCTTGTGCGCCCGGAAGCCCTTGACGCCGGCCGACTTCGCCTTCGCGGTTTCCTCCGACAGATCGTATTTCTCCGCCATTTGCCGGCCGATGGTGGCAAGCTGCGACGACATTTCGTGCTCGAAATCCTTCAGACCGGTACGCGCCTTCGCGACCTTCCGCGGCTTCAGCGCATTTCGCTTTTCGAGTTCCGCCTGGCATCGCGCGACGAGATCATCGACCGACTTCCGCTCCGCATTCGCCAGCAGGTTTTTGAGACCGGAATCCGAAAGCTCCGCAATTCTGTCGTCTGTCCAATCGACCATGTTTTCAAGTTCTCTTGTGATGACCCGGAATGTCATGTCCGGAAAACGACGCAATGCACGCACTGTCCCGGCATAAAACAACGGCAGCATGGACCGTAACGCCATTCTCACGCCGCTGTGCGGCCCAATTGAGACAACCTCGGTCAGGCCCCCCCGGGATAGTTCGGGCTTTCGCGCGTGATCGTGACATCGTGGACATGGCTTTCGCGCAAGCCCGCGCCGGTGATGCGGACGAAACACGCCTTGTCATGAAATTCGGCGAGGTTGCGCGCGCCGACATATCCCATAGCCGCGCGCAGGCCGCCAGCAAGCTGATGCATGACGTTGCCGACCGGCCCCTTATAGGGCACCTGCCCCTCGATTCCTTCCGGAACGAGCTTCAGCGTATCCTTGATATCCTGCTGGAAATAGCGGTCGGCCGAGCCCCGCGACATCGCTCCGACCGAACCCATGCCGCGATAGGCCTTGTAGGAGCGCCCCTGCCACAGATACACCTCGCCGGGCGTTTCGTCGGTGCCGGCAAGCAGCGAGCCGACCATGACGATGTCCGCGCCCGCGGCGAGCGCCTTGGCGAGATCGCCGGAATACTTCACGCCCCCATCGGCGATCACCGGCACGTCGGCCTTTTTCGCCGCCTCGGCCGCATCCATGATGGCGGTCAACTGCGGCACCCCGACGCCGGCGACGATGCGGGTGGTGCAGATCGAGCCCGGACCGATGCCGACCTTGATGGCGTCGGCGCCGGAATCGATCAACGCCTGCGCGCCTTCCGCCGTGGCAATGTTGCCCGCGACGACCTGCACGGCGTTCGACAGCCGCTTGATGCGGTTGACCGCTTCCAGCACGCGGCTGGAGTGGCCGTGCGCGGTGTCCACGACAATCAGGTCAACGCCGGCATCGATCAGTCGCTCGGTGCGCTCAAAGCCGCCTTCGCCGACCGTGGTTGCCGCAGCGACACGCAGCCGGCCCTGCGCGTCCTTGCTGGCCAGCGGATGCGCCACCGCCTTTTCCATGTCCTTGACGGTGATGAGACCGACGCAACGATACTGGTCGTCGACGACCAGGAGTTTCTCGATGCGATGCTTGTGCAGCATCCTCTTGGCTTCTTCCTGGCTGACGCCCTCGCGCACCGTCACCAGGTTCTCGTGCGTCATCAGCTCGGAAACTTTCTGCCGCGGGTCGGTCGCGAAACGGACGTCGCGGTTGGTGAGAATGCCGACGAGCTTGCCCGGAGAGGCTCCGCTGCCGCCGGTCACCACCGGAATGCCGGAAAAACCGTGATCGCTCATCAGCGCCAGCGCGTCGGACAGCATGGCGTCCGGGCCTATGGTCAGCGGATTGACCACCATGCCCGACTCGAACTTCTTCACCTGCCGCACTTGCGCGGCCTGGCCCTCCGCATCGAAATTGCGATGGATGACGCCCAGGCCGCCAGCCTGCGCCATTGCGATCGCCATGCGCGCTTCGGTGACGGTATCCATGGCGGAGGCCATGATCGGGATGTTGAGCGGAATGGCGCGGGTAACGCGGGAGCTGATATCGGCTTCGGAGGGCAGGATGTCGGACGCGCCAGGTTTGAGCAGAACGTCGTCGAACGTGAAGGCTTCTTTGATATCCCGAAATCCGTTTTCAAGCGCCATCGCCAACTCCATTGGGCGGCGCGGTCGCCGCGTAACCCATCAGGATGGAATGGCCGACCAGCGACACCCTGGCGTCGCCGTCGAATGAAGTTCCATCGAATGGATTGGCGGTGGTCGATAGCACGGCAGTCCCGAGAATCAAAGCGTTTGGCTGCCGTGCGGGGGCTTTTCCAGCCGGTTCAGCGTGGATAGTTCGGAGGCGGCCCATGCTCCCTGATCGCATCGACCACCTCCCGGTGCCGGCGGTCCTCCCGCTTCATGTAGACGGCGATCACGGCATGTGCTGACGGCACCAGGAACAGGATAGGGAAAATCAGCCCGAAAATAACGCAAAACACGATCACGACCACGTTCAGGATGGCCGAAAATGGCTGACCGTTGAACAGCAGTCCGAGCGGCGGCAGCAAGGCGGCGAGCACATAAATCATCGTTGGCCCTCCCAAAACACACCAAGGATTTAGGGAGGCTTTGCCGCTCCGCAATAGCGCGACGGCCCGAATTGATGCTACAGCCCGCCTCCCTATCCGCTTGCCTGTGCGAGCCCGCATGAACAAGGAACGCCTGATCCCGCTGATCGTCGCTGCCGCGCTCTTCATGGAAAACATGGACTCCACGGTGATCGCGACATCGCTTCCGGCGATCGCCGCCGACATCGGCACCAGCCCGCTGACGCTGAAGCTCGCGATCACGTCCTATCTGCTATCGCTGGCGGTATTCATTCCCGCAAGCGGCTGGACCGCGGACCGGTTCGGGGCGCGCTCCGTCTTCAGCGCGGCCATCGTCGTATTCATGATCGGCTCGATCGGCTGCGCGCTATCGTCGTCGGTGACGGATTTCGTGATCGCCCGGACCCTGCAGGGATTGGGCGGCGCGATGATGACGCCGGTGGGCCGGCTGGTGCTGCTGCGTTCGATCGACAAGAGCGCGCTCGTCAACGCGATGGCGTGGGTGACGGTGCCAGCGTTGATCGGACCGGTGATCGGACCACCGCTCGGCGGCTTCATCACCACCTATTTCTCATGGCACTGGATCTTCCTGATCAACATACCGGTCGGTCTGATCGGCATCTTCATGGCGCAGCGCTTCATCGACCCGATCCGCAGTGACGACCCCGAACGCTTCGACCTTTACGGTATGGTGCTGGCCGGGATAGGAGTCGGCGGCATCGCCTTCGGCCTGTCGGTCGCCGGCCTCAACCTGCTGCCATGGACCGTTGTAACGGCATTGATCGGGGTCGGGTCGGTCTCGATGGCGGCCTATATGATGCACGCCCGCCGCACGGATTCGCCCGTGCTGGATCTCACGCTTCTGCGTCTGCCGACGTTCCGTGTCAGCATCTACGGCGGGTTTCTGTTTCGCGTCGGCGTCGGCGCACTGCCGTTCCTGCTGCCGCTTCTGATGCAGATCGGCTTCGGCCTGTCGCCGCTCGGCTCCGGGCTCGTGACATTCTCATCGGCCGTCGGCGCCATGGGCATGAAAACGCTCGCCGCCCGCATCATCCGCGCCTTCGGTTTCCGCAACATCATGGCCATCAACGCGATCGTCAGTTCCGTCTTTCTCGCCGCCTGCGCGCTGTTCACCGTTACGACGCCGCTGCTGCTGATCATGATCATTCTCGTCGTCGGAGGCTTCTTTCGCTCGCTGCAATTCACCGCGATCAACGCCCTCGCCTATGCCGACGTCGAGCCAAAGCGGATGAGCCGCGCGACCACGCTCGCCAGCGTCAGTCAGCAGCTGGCCATTTCGTCAGGAGTCGCACTCGGCGCATTCTCGGTGGAGACCACGATGCTGGTCCGTCACAGTACGGAATTGACGGCTGCCGATTTCGGCCCCGGATTTCTCGTCGTCTCGGTGCTTTCAGCGATGTCCAGCTTTTATTTCATGCGGATGCCCGCCGATGCCGGCCATCAGGTCTCGGGGCGCCGCATGGTGGTGATTTCAGACCCTACCCGGGAATCCGAGGCCGAGGAGGAAGCGTCTCGCGAAACGGTTACCGCCCGCGATCAGAAGCTGAGCTGAAGGAAATCGAGCGCGTTGACAGGCTATCGGCTCTCGTCATGGCCAGGCAAGCGCGGGCATGACAGCATCTGCGCAGCTTCAATGCCGCCCGCGAAAGCCCGTCGCCAGGACATAACGTTCTGATGAATCCTGCCGGCTCGCGGCAGGCTTCACATGCCGCACCGTCTGGAAGTCGCGTTTGAGCTGCACAAGCAGACCGGCGTCCGCCCCGCTCTGGAAGACTTTTGCGATGAACGTCCCGCCGGGCCGCAGCACGTCGGCCGCAAAGGCCGCCGCACTCTCGACCAGGCCCACCATCCGGAGCTGGTCAGTCTTGCGGTGGCCGGTGGTGTTGGCGGCCATATCGGAAAGCACGACGTCCGCGGCTCCGCCCATCATCGCGAGCAGCTTGTCGGGAGCGTTGTTGTCGAGAAAATCGAGCCGGGCGAACGTCACGCCGACGATCTCCGGCATCTCCAGAAGATCAATTGCAATCACCTTGCCCTTGCCTTCGGTAGCCCCCACGCGTTGCGCGGCGACCTGACTCCAGCCGCCGGGCGCCGCGCCAAGATCGACAACCGTCATGGCAGGCTTCAGAAAGCGGTGCTTGTCGTCCATTTCGATCAGCTTGAAAGCCGCGCGGGAGCGCCAGCCTTCGCGCTTGGCCTGCGCCACATAGGGATCGTTGAGCTGCCGTTCGAGCCAGAGCTTTGACGACAGCTTTCGTCGGCCGCCGCTCCTGACGGTGACGTGCAGCCGGCCGGTGGTGTCTTTTGCCATATCTAGCCGCTATGCCCGGACATCGCCCGACGTCCGCGCGCCGACAGGCTGGAAGACCTTAAGCGGAAATCTTGCGACATTCCTCGGCGCAGGTCTTGCAAGAGTCGCCGCACGCCTTGCATTCCGCCACATCCGGAAATTTCTCGCATTCCTTCTGGCAGTCCACGCACACCTGCGCGATGACCTTGGCAAGAGCGGGAACATGGGGCGAATTGACGGCTGCCAGCGTCCGCAACGCACCACATGCGGCCATCATTTGATAGGCCGCGTTCGTACAACCGGCCATGCTCGCATCCTTCATGCTCAACATGCCGAGGCAATGCCGCATGCACGCGTCGCCCTTGGAGACGCAATGACTGGTCGCGTCTTCGAGAGCTTTGTATTTCGCGGGATGCATCGATTCGGCCGGCGCCGGCGCCGGCGCTTTATTTGCCGGGGCGCCAAAAGCCTTCGATGCCGATAAAACTGCCGCCGCAGTCGCCACGAATTCACGACGGTGCATGATTTCCTCCTCGCTGATCGAATCGACGCCCTTTTCGGCACGTTACAATAGCAATCCCGGCTGCCTCACATCAAGCAATTGCGATTGGTTGCGAAGCGACCGTCGTACCCGCTAGTTTCCCAAACCGCTGTTTTTCATGTAAGTCTCCGTGGTCCGCGAACACGCGGGAAAACCATGCCTGCGGAACGGAGTATGTCGTGAAAAATCGCATCTTCATATGCGGCGTCGTGGCCGCGACCACGGTAGTGACCCTCCATCTCCGGCGGGCTGAAGCTTTCTCTGCCGGAGACCACCCGTTTGCCAGGCCTCCGCACACGCGGTTCTTGCTGGCCCAGGCTCAGGAACCGTCGAGTGGCCTCTATCGAGGGGTTGGAGTCGTAACGGCGATCAATCCGGCGACCGGGTCGCTAACCATCAACCACCAGGAAATCGAAGGTTTGATGCCGGCGATGGAAATGCTGTTTCAAGTCAATCCGCGCATATTGAGCGATCGCGTGAAGCCGGGCGACAAGATCGAATTCCAACTCGAAGGCAAGACCTATACAATTCGAGACATCAAGGTGATCAAACCCGCCAAATGAGTCACCTCAATCGCTGCGACCCGGCGGCGGCGCTCCCATCCCGATTACCTTGAACTCAACTTCGATTCTGCCCGCGCGCTCGAACTGCAAGGCGCCTCGGACCGTCTCTCCCGCAGCCAGCGGATGCGAAAGGCCCACGAACATGATGTGGCGTCCACCCGGCTTTGCCTCGATTGAACTTCCTGGCGGCAGGTCGATGCCCGTCAGCTGGCGCATTTTCATGACGCCGCCCTCGCGCACGATATCGTGAAGCTCGAAACCCGTTGCAACCTCCACCGAGCCCCCGAGAAGGCGATCGGGCAAGGTCCCGTGGTTTTCAATGACGAGATAGCCAGCGCCGACTCGCGCTCCCGCCGGCGTCGCCCGCGACCACGGGTGCGAGATTACAAGATCACCTGCCTTGAAATCCTCCGCCGAGGTGGCTCCCGCGGTTGCCAGCAAGGCGCAGGTGACCGCGACGCGAAGAAGTTTCATGCCATCGATCCTTTTTCACGCACGATTACGATGCGAGCCGGCTGGCGAAACGCATTCATCCCGCTTTTCGGCAAAGATGACGACGCCGTCAGCGAAGTCACGAAATTCTCTCATTTCGTTTCATTCATTTGAGCCTCAAACCATTTCTTCACCTTGGCAAGATCGACGATACCTTCGAGGGTGGTGACCTTTCCATCGCGCGCGATCAACATCGTGCGCGGGATATCGCCCTGCCAGGCGGGATCGATCTCAAAGCGCAACCGTTCGACGAAACCATCGCTGAAGGTCCAGTTCTCGGTTGACAACAGTCCAGTCTTCCGCAGCATCGACAGCACCGCCTCGCGCGCATTCGGAACGAGATCGGCATTGACCGTCACGACGTCGAGGCCGGGGTTATCTCGGACGAACTTCCCGAGCAGCGGCAGTTCAACCTTGCAAGGAGCGCAGGTAACACCCCAGAAGTTGACCATCATCGGGCGTCCGGCGTGGGCGTGGAGAATGGTTTGCCAGCTTCCCCGCTGGAACGCGCGCAATTGATCGGCCGCGGCAAGATATTGCGGGAGAAATGACACAGTGAGCGCGAGTGCGAACAATAACAGATGGCGCTTCATGGCGCGCCATCGATCGGCGTGATGTGGTAGCCGTCCGCCTTGGTCATCCAGGACAAGAAGAGATCGTGTCCATCACTCACAAGCAAAGGATGATCAGACGCGTCAACTGTTGCAGCGATCACTCGCGGTTGCGACCAGGTTTTTCCATCGTCGCCGGATGTGATAAGCTTCACGGCTGTCTTTTCGCCGTCGAATTCTTTCCAGGCGATCGCTGTGCCAGAGGCGCTCGCCACGACGTAGGGACGTGACGCGTTCCGGTCCAACCTGCCAATAGCCATGGGCTCGGAAAACGTCTCTCCGCTATCAGCCGAGCGCGCGTAAAATAAACCCTTCCGAACTTCGCCACCGGTAAACCAGACCGCGTGGTAAGTTCCCTTCGGCGAAATGGCGAGGCTCGGCCCCTGATGCGGGCACGCCTCGGTCTTCCAGCCGTCCTGGCTGACGCGATGAACCTCTCCGGGCGTTGCCTGATCCTTGAAGGTGACGATCGCGTGGTCCCGCACGCTGCCCGGGAAGATATTGCGAAACAGAACGGCGGGTCGGCCAGGGCCCGCGAATGCGACGGAGATCCGGCAGCACTCGCAGGTGCTGTCCCTCACCATGCGGGCCTCGGAGTACGTCCCGCCGCCGTCCTTCGACCACGCGAAGAACAAAGCCGCTCCCTTATATATTCGATTGGCCGCGCGTGCCTGCGCCCGGTTGCGTTTGTCGAGCCAGGCCACGAAGACCGAACCGTCGGCATCCAGCGCGAGTTGCGCGAAGCGTTGACTTTCCGTGTTCGGCGTAATGGGTTCCGGCTTGGTGAAACTGTGACCTCCATCAACCGAGCGCGTGTACAACACCTCGCCGTTGAAGTTCTTGTCCCTGAAAATCGCAAAGGCGATGGCGATCCGGTTGTGCCGGTCAATGACCATCCTGGGGCGCGCATCGGGCCCCCAGTCGAGTTCGAGCGGTCGATCAACGACAGCGACTGGCGTTGAAAAGGTTTTTCCGCGATCCTTGGAGTTCGCCACCAGAATACGCCCGCCTGCCATCCACGCCAGCCACAACCTCCCGTCGGGAGCGAATGCCGGCGTGACCTTGGTCGCACATCGCAGTTCGGTCGTATCACAAGCGGATTCTGATACGTGATGATGGCTCATCTGCGCGTTTGCCGCGCCCTGCAAAAGGAGCGTGATCGCGGCGATGGTTGCTGTTCTGATCATGGTCAGGCCACCTTTGCTATCGAAACGCGAATCTCATTCCAGCGATGAACATGCGCGGCGATCCTGCATAGATGGAGCGGCCGGTGTTAGCCAAGACGCTCGCGGGGTTTTGAAGGCCCGCGCCGGTGACCGTATTCGCGATGTTGTTGGCGGATGCGATATATGTCTTATCGAAGACGTTCCGCACTTCGAAATAGAGATGAAGCGACTTGAGATATTCCGATTGCAGTGGCCTGTCGTAGTGCAGATTCAGATTGATGAGTTCATAGCCGGGCGCTTTCAGGAGATTAGCGTTGTCCATATAGAAGGCGTCCCTCCACTGAAACTCGACGAACGCGCCGACGCCTTTCAGGGTGCCCGAGAGTTGGTCATAGGAAAGCCGCGCCGTCAGTTCGTTCGGGGAAATACCGGGAATTTTGTTGCCTGCCCGATTGAAGCTGAAAGCGGCTCCATTGTTGATATTCTCGGTGTAGCTTGTGTAGATCTGGTCGAGATAGGTATAGGCAGCGGTCACTCGCCAACTTGGCAGGAAACGCCATTGCGCCAAAACTTCAAAGCCCCGGTGCTCGGATTTGGGGGCATTAAACGTATAGCTTGAATTGGGCGCGCCGAGCGGTGTTGCCTGCGTGACCAATTCGTCGCGGAAAAATTCGTAAAAGCCTGTCGCGCTTACCCTGAGCGTGGGATCCGGCGTCCAGTCAAAGCCGAGATCGTAGCCAAGATTCCTTTGGGGATTGAGCTGCGTGTTGTTGCCGTTCTGACCGTTTGGCAGCACGAACAGATTGCCGACCTGCGGCGTTCCGTAGCCGGTCGCGACCCGCGCACGCAAAAGCCAGTCCTTGTCCGCCCGGTATTGCAGCGCGAATTCCGGCGCGGTGTTCTGGAACTGGCGATCCGCGCTTCTGACCGTGGTGGTCGTGATCCCCGTCGGTCCCGTATAAGTGTAAGCCGTGTTGATGCCCTTTAAATGCGTTGCCTCCCAACCAATACCAGCGATAGCGGTCCATGAGTCGGTGAGCCGCAGTTCTTCGCGCGCCCGGACACCGTAGTTGGTGTGTTGGCCGGTGACATTTGACTGGAGCCGGCCCCGCGCTCCTCCAGGCGCCACATTGTACGTGTCACCCGACCAGCTCAGGGTGTTGTAGAACGCGCCAAGGTAGCTGGTGGCGTCCATGCCCAGAATCTGGCTTCGTCTGACGACGTCGCTCATGAAATTATAGGACGGATAATCGCCGACCGAGCTCGTGGTGCCGGTCGGCTGGTTGATATTGCGATCGTCGAACACGAACTGGTTGCGCCAGGTGGTCTGATTATCGAAATCATGCTCCCAACGTCCGCCGACGATCGTCCGGCGGTCCGTGCGGCCGAGCCTGGCCTGCTCCGCCGTTTGGAGGCTGGTCCCGGCGGCTGTGTTGAAACCGTTGTTGAACAACGTGATCGTGCCGCAGCCCGGAGCGGCCGTTGCGGCCGTTTCACAGCCCCGCTGAAAGGGGTTGATGTAGAATTGATTGAGCGAAGACCGGATCGGAAGGCGCGTATCCAGCATGTTGTTGATCAGCTTGAACGTGAAACGATCATCCGGCGTCGCCTGTAGCGTCCCGAGGAAGTTCACGGTCTGGGTGTTGAACCAACTGTTGCCAAGAAAGCCGTCGCTGCGCGCTGAACTTGCGAACAGCGAGCCCTCGAAGTTTCCAACCTTCTTGCCAGCCGTCAGATAGTTATTGAGATACCCGTAGCTCCCGGCATCGACGCCGTACTCGAAGCCGTTGATTTCAGCGCCGCGACGGGTTCTGAAGTTCAGCGCCCCGCCGGTCGCGTAATTGCCGTAAAGCGCGGACGACGGCCCCCGAATGACGTCGATGGCCCCGTAGGCGCGAGGATCGATCAGGTCGCTGCGGGACAGTCCGTCAGGCTGGGTGACGGGGAAGCCGTCGTCAAAAATCACCAGGTTGCGAATGGCAAAGCCGTTGCGCGCGTTCGACCCGCGAATCGAGATACCGAAATCCCTGGGGCCGTTCCCCTGTTTGATGGAGATGCCCGGACTGTCACGCAACACGTCGGCCACGGAAAATGACGGCCTGTTGGCGAATTGATCCCGGCCGATGGTGGTCTGGGGCTGTCCGCTCGGCGCCTGATGGAGGATCGCAAGTTGCGTCTCTGTAGAGACTGGCGACGGCCTTGCTGCCACGGCCGGCTGTTGGCGGGGAGATGATCTCGGAGCGCCGCGGTGAGCGACCGATCGTTTTCTGAGCGGACTGGCTTGGGCACGGCGCGGCGCTTCGACCGTAATGCCCGGCAATGTCTGGGCGGCAGTCTGAGCGGCAGCATCGCTGCAAGCTGCGAATAACGCCGCATGCAATGCGAGCACGCTGGCGCTCGAAAAGATACGAGGGTAAAACATGGGATATTCCGATGCGGGCCATCGCCCAGAGCATTTAATCAAACAGATCGGATCACCGCGCAGTCGCGGCGATCATGCGGATTTGCCGAATCAGGAAATGGCGGGAGGAGCACGCGCCTGCGCGTGGGAGTCGATCGCGAATGGCGGTAGACCGAAGGCCAGGCCGCGCCAGACGACGTTGGTTGGGTCACGCGCGATGCTGACAGCAACCGCCAGCGGGTCGGGCGGCGGGGTCGCGGCATGGACGACGCAACACAACACACAGCAGGCGCGATGAGTTTGCTGCGGATCGGTCTCCCGGTGTTGCGGGGAACTCGCATCCGGGGCGTGCGAACATATCGCGCCCGCCAGCGGATCGGCCGGAGTCGTGCTGAACGCCAGGCACGCGGCAATGGGCGCAAATATCTGCACCAGCATTGCAAGCATGACGATCGGAAGAAATCTTCCCAGCCGCCGGCGCATGATCCCCAGCCTTTCGCGCCGGGAGCTACCATGCCCGGATTCCGGTGTCTAGACGACACTCTCGGCTTCGGCCGATCAAATTCAGGTCGGTTGCCGCCACTCGGGATGAAACGCCGGATCAAGCCGCCAATCTGGCGGCATCATCCTTTTGAGCATCAGCTCAATTGAGCGCGCCATCCTCGCGCATCATTTCGACCAGCATACCTTCCCGCAGACCGCGATCGGCGACCCGCAGACGCGGCAAGGGAAAGGCTCGCCGAATGGCGTCCAGGATGGAGCAGCCTGCCAGAACCAGATCGGCACGCTCAATTCCGATACAGCCGTTTGCAGCCCGCTTTTGATAATCCATGCCGCAGAGCCGCGCGATCACCTGGGTAACCTCGATGTCGTTCATCCATATGCCGTCAACCTTGCGGCGATCGTAGCGCGCCAGGCCGAGATGGAGACCGCCAAGCGTGGTCACCGTGCCCGAAGTGCCGAGAAGGTGCATTCCATAGAGATCACGGCCGTGGGCGGCTGCGAACGCTGCAATATGGCCGGTGACCTCTTTCACCATCGCCGCGTAAGATTCCGGCGTTATGTCGTGCCCGCCAAAACGCTCAGCCAGCGTTACGACACCAACCGGAATCGACATCCATGCCATGGTGCGCAGGTCGCCCTCGCGACCGCGTTCTATCCGAACGAGCTCCGTCGAGCCGCCGCCGATGTCGAACAGGATCGCGCCGCTCGCTTTCGGATGAACCAGCGGCGAGCAGCCGATCACCGCAAGTGCGGCTTCCGTCTCCCGATCGATCACCTCAAGCTGGATGCCCGCGGCAGCGGCAACACGACTGCGAAAATTCTCCGCGTTCGACGCCGCCCTGCACGCCTCGGTCGCAATCAGCCGCAGACGGCCTGCTTTCCTGACGCGGATTTTGTCGCGGCATATGACGAGGGCCGCGATAGTCCGTTCGATCGCCGCCTCGCTGATACACCCGGTCGATGAGATGCCTTCGCCCAGCCGGACAATCCGCGAAAATGAATCGATCACGCGAAAGCCGCCGCTTGTCGGAGAAGCGATCAGCAACCGGCAGTTGTTGGTGCCTAGATCGAGGGCAGCATAAACGCCGGCGTCGGCACTCGGCGAAGGGCGAATAGCACTCGCCGCGGTCATCGCGGCTTCCAGTCCCCGCAAGCTGTCGCGCGATCCGGCATCAACGCAACGCTCGATGTCATCATCCATAAATCCGTCTTTCCGCGGCACCTACGAGACAATGCTGTTTTTCATGGAAGTTTAGCAGCGCGGATCGCCAGCGCAACCGCTTCCATCGCCGTAAGTCGTAGTCTTTCGAGTACTCGGGCAATTTGGGCTCGGAATAAATTGGAAAACATCAAAAACCGGGCGCACTCCTGGTAACATTCTCGTGCATGTACTGCGCCGCAAAATCGGTTTTCGCAAGCTGGCCATGAAGACACGATCCGGATTTGCGTAGTCACCGACTTGACAGCCGAATGCCCTCTCGTACGCCACAGTCGGAGACTTTGGCCGCTCGCAATCCTTCTTCACATGGAGTAACACGCGTTGCCATGATGTTCGCGCAACCGACGATCCGCCATTGACCTCCATTCGCATCTACGTTGACGCCGATGCGTGCCCGGTGAAGGACGAGATTTATCGCGTCGCGATACGTCACTGCGTACCTGTCATCGTGGTCGCAGGTACGTATATTCGTATACCCGAAGACCAATTGATCGAGCGAATTGCAGCCGGGCCCGGCATGGATGCTGCCGATGACTGGATCGCCGAACGCGCCGGCAAGACGGATATCGTCATCACCGCCGACATTCCGCTGGCGAGCCGTTGCGTCAAGGCAGGCGCGAGCGTGATCGCACCGAATGGAAAGCCGTTCACGGAGCAGTCGATCGGGATGACGCTCGCGGTCCGCAACCTGATGACCGACCTGCGCGCGAGCGGCGAAGTGACGGGCGGCCCACGCTCGTTCCAGCCACGCGACCGCTCTGCATTCCTGTCTGAACTCGACAGGGTCATCCGCCGTATCCAGCGCGCCCGCGCTACACAGCAGGGCTGAGACGATGGCGCCGCCGCTGATCCAGCTGAAAGATATCACGCTGACATTTGGCGGTACGCCGCTGCTGTCCGGCGTCGAACTCACGGTATCTGAATCCGAGCGGCTCTGTCTGGTCGGCCGCAACGGCTCCGGCAAGTCCACGCTCCTGAAGATCGCGGCAGGTCTCACGATGCCTGATGGCGGCAGCCGATTCGTGCAACCCGGCGTTACCGTCCGCTATCTGCCGCAGGAGCCGGATTTCTCGGGCTTCGAGACCACCCTCGCCTACGTCGAAGCCGGGCTGGGTCCCGGCGACGATCCCTATCAGGCACGCTATCTGGTCGAACGGCTCGGCCTCACCGGCGAGGAGGACCCCGCGCACCTCTCCGGCGGCGAAGGCCGGCGCGCGGCGCTGGCGCGCGTGCTGGCGCCCTCGCCCGACATCCTGCTGCTGGACGAGCCGACCAACCATCTCGATCTCACCACCATCGAATGGCTGGAAAGTGAACTCGGCGGGGGGCGCGGCGCGCTGGTTCTCATCAGCCATGACCGGCGCTTCCTGGCCAACCTCTCCCGCAGCACCGCATGGCTCGATCGCGGCCGGGTCCGTCAGATCGACCGGGGCTTCGCGAAATTCGAGGAATGGCGCGACGAGGTGCTGGCGGAAGAGGAGCGCGACCAGCACAAGCTCGATCGCAAGATCGTCGCAGAGGAACACTGGCTGCGTTACGGGGTCTCGGGCCGGCGCAAGCGCAACGTCAAGCGGCTCGCCGGTCTTCATGAATTGCGCCGGCAACGCCGCGATTATCGCGGCACCGCCGGCAGCGCCAACCTGGCCGCAGCCGAGGCCGACAAATCGGGCAAGCTCGTCATCGAGGCAAAGCGCATCGGGAAGTCCTATGAGCGAACGATCGTCGACGAGTTTTCAATTCGCATCCAGCGCGGCGACCGCATCGGCATTGTCGGCCCTAACGGCGCGGGCAAGACCACGCTGATCAACATGCTCACGGGAGCCGATACACCCGACAGCGGCACCGTCCGGCTTGGCGCCAATCTCGAAATGGCGACGCTCGACCAGCACCGTGAAAGCCTCGATCCGAAATCGACGCTGACGGAAGCACTGACCGGTGGACGCAGCGACCACGTCATGGTTGGCGGAAAGCCCAAGCACGTCGTCAGCTACATGAAGGATTTTCTGTTCGCGCAGGAGCAGATGCGCACGCCGCTTGAGGCGTTGTCCGGCGGCGAGCGCGGACGTCTGATGCTGGCGCGCGCGCTGGCAAAACCGTCCAACCTGTTGGTGCTGGACGAACCGACCAACGACCTCGACCTGGAAACGCTCGACGTGCTGGAGGAGATGCTCGGCGACTACGAGGGCACCGTGATCCTGATCAGCCATGACCGTGACTTTCTCGATCGCGTCGTGACCTCAGTGATCGTTCCCGAAGGCAATGGCCGTTGGGTCGAATATGCCGGCGGCTATACCGACATGCTGGCGCAGCGCGGCGCAGACCTGAAGCGCGGGACGCCAAAATCAGCACCCGCACCTGAGGCAAACCGTTCTGCGAAGAACACGCCTGCACCCGCTCCCGGCAAGCGGCGGCTCAGTTTCAACGAGAAACACGCGCTGGAGACACTGCCGAAATCAATCGAAAAGCTTCACGCCGAAATTGCAAAGCAACAGCGGCATCTTGACGATCCGGACCTCTATGCGAAGGATCGCGCGAGCTTCGACAAGATCTCGCTTGCTTTGACCAAAGCGCAAGAGGAGTTGCAGCAGGCCGAGGATCGCTGGTTGGAACTGGAAATGCTCCGCGAAGAGATCGAGCAAGCCTGAGAGCCGGACTAACGCCGCAGCCATTTCAGCGCGCCTCGCCCGGCCGCCGCACCGGTGGCGAACGAGGCCTGCAGCAGATAGCCGCCGGTCGGCGCTTCCCAGTCCAGCATTTCCCCGGCGGCGAACACGCCCGGCAACCGCCGGATCATGTAGTCCTCATCAAGCGCGCTGAAGGCAACTCCACCGGCAGTAGAAATCGCCCGCGCGATCGGCGCGATGCCAGTCAGCGTGACCGGGATCGACTTGATAAACCCAGCAAGCGCTGGCGGCGGCATCATTCCAGGCTGCTGTCCGGAAGCTATCGCAGCTTCCTGCAACAGCCCGATTGCGACAGGGGATAGACCGCCCACCTTGCGTATCCAGTTGCAGACGGATTGTTTTCCGCGCGGCGCATTCAACCGCGCAGCGAGTCGATCCGTCGGCACATCAGGTCGGAGGTCGACGTGCAGAATGGCGTTCCCCGCAGCGTTGATGTGCTCGCGCAGCACCGCCGAGAGGGCATAGATCCCTCCACCCTCGATACCGTCACGCGTGATGAGCGCCTCCCCGCGCACTGTGCGTGGACCGAACGACAGGGCGACGTTCTTCAAAGGCTGGCCTTCGAAGCGATCACGGAAGGTGGCGCTCCATGCCACGGTGAACGCGCAGTTTGCCGGTCGCAGCGGCGAAGTGGCGATCCCTCTGGACGCAAGCTGTTCCACCCACGCACCATCGGAGCCAAGTCGCGGCCAACTCGCACCGCCAAGCGCCATGATCGTCGCATCTGCTACCACCATGCGCTCGCCGTCAGGCGTCTGAAACCTAAGGCGGCCGTCGTGGTCCCAGCCAATCCAGCGATGCCGCAGCGCCAGCGTCACGCCATGAGAATCAAGCCGCTTAAGCCATGCACGCAACAGCGGAGACGCCTTGAGCGCTTTCGGAAACACGCGGCCGCTCGATCCCACGAAAGTCGGCTGATCGAGATCGTGGGCCCACTTTCTCAGCGCCTCTGGTGTGAAGCTATCGATCGCCGGCTGCAAATGCGACGCGGCCCCGCCGTAGCGCGCGAGAAATTGCGGCAACGGTTCGCTGTGCGTCAGATTGAGGCCGCCGCGACCCGCCATCAGAAACTTGCGGCCCGCCGACGGCATGGCATCGAACACGATCACGCGCACGCCCCCGCGCGCGAGAACTTCCGCGGCCATCAGGCCGGCGGGACCAGCGCCGAGAACCGCGGCCCGGATGTGGAGGACGTCACGCATGCAAGCGGCACAGGATCAAGAGCAGCCGTCAGGAAAAGTACAAAAGGGCAAGCCAGTCGGCGGCGAGCGCCAGCCGCGTCTCGCCCTCGATCTCGACGCTGACGGCAGAACGCGACAGCAGTTCGCCGGGCTTTCGAAGCGTCGCCTCGGTGAGCGTGAAGCGGCCCCTGACGCGCGATCCGGATTTGACCGGCGATATGAAGCGGAGCCGGTCGAAGCCGTAATTCACCCGCATGGTGACACCGACGACCGGCGGAATCACCTCATGCGACATGACGCTGAGCAGCGACATGGTCAGGAATCCATGCGCGACGGTAGTGCCGAAAGCTGTTTTCCTGGCCCGCTCGGGATCGATGTGAATGAACTGATGGTCTTCGATCACGTCGGCATAGAGATCGATCCGCTTCTGGTCGATCAGGCGCCAGGAGGAAACGCCGATCTCCTGACCGATCATTTGCCTGTAGGCTTCGAGCGAGACCGGTCGTTGCTTCCAGACCTCGTTCACGACTCACGCCTCCTTAACTTTGACTTGAGCGCCTGAAGCTCCCGATCATCAACCTCGCAACCTTCTGCAAACCTCTTCATCAACCGCCCCTGTCTTCCGCAAGGGCGCGGATGTGCTGGATGATTCCAGAAAAATCGACGCCGCCGTTTCCAGCCGCGTCGAACGCCTTGTAGATATCCTGTGCGTGCTGTCCGAGCGGCGTCACCGCGCCACTGGATTTCGCCGCCTCCTGCGCAAGCGTCAGGTCCTTGAGCATCAGCGCCGAGACGAAACCCGGCTTGTAGCCGCTATTCGCGGGCGAGGTCGGAACCGGCCCCGGCACGGGACAGTAGCTGGTGAGCGACCAGCACTGGCCCGACGCATTTGATGCGGCATCGAACAGCGCCTGATGCGACAGGCCGAGCTTTTCCGCCAGCACGAAGGCTTCGCCCACCGCGATCATCGAAACGCCCAGGATCATGTTGTTGCAGATTTTGGCGGCCTGGCCCGTTCCATCACGGCCGCAATGGATGATCTTCTTGCCCATCGCTTCAAGAAACGGCTTCGCCGCCTCGAAGGACTCAACTTCCCCGCCGGCCATGAAAGTCAGCGTCGCGTCCCTGGCGCCCACGACGCCTCCCGAGACCGGCGCATCGACCGAATGCAGGGAAGCCCTCGCCGCCAGCATATGAGCCCGCCGGGCGCTTTCGACATCGATGGTCGAACAGTCGATCATCAACGCGCCTCTCGTGGCCGCGGGCATGACATCGGTCCAGACCGACACCACGTGCCGGCCGGCCGGCAGCATGGTGATGATGACGTCCGCATTGGTCACCGCGGCCCTTGCGCTGCCGGCGATCGTCACGCCATTCGTTTTGGCCGCATCCCTCGACTCCGGAACGAGGTCGAAACCGACCACCCTGTGGTCGGCTTTGACGAGATTGGCCGCCATGGGGCCACCCATGTTGCCGAGACCGATGAACGCAATTGCCGCCATGCGGACCTCCAGTCGAGGTTATATCTTCTTATATCTACTTGAACACGAGTTCGTCCGCGCCGGCATTCGCAAAGTACGGCGCAATTATCTCCGGCGTAACATCCTCGATCGCTGACGGCGACCATTTTGGATTGCGATCCTTGTCGATGATCGCGGCGCGAACGCCTTCGCGAAAATCGTCGCTGGCAAAGACAGCAAGCGCGGCACGATATTCCCGCGCCAGACATTCTTCCAGCGTGGCCGAGGCGCGTGCAAGCCGCAGCAGCTTTAACGTTACGACAAGACCGCGTGGCGATTTCTCGTTCAGTATCTTGAGAATTGAGCGCGCGAGTTCGGACCCGTCCCGTTGCAGGGCCGTCAGGATATCGTCCATTCGGCCATGTGCGAACCATGCATCGATCCGCGGGCGGATTGCCGCGACAGAACTATCCGCGTCGCCGTTCGCAAAGCCCGCGATCACGGCTCTCACGCGGGCTGAATCCGCGCGAGCGCCGAGATCGATCAGCGCCTCGCGCAACACGGCGAGTTTTCGCGACGGTACAATCACATCGGCGAAGCCTGCGTAGATCGCATCCGCTCCGTTCATATTCTGGCCGGTCAGCCCGAAGCAGGTCCCGATCTCGCCAGGCGCATGTGACAACAGCCAGGTGCCTCCGACATCCGGAAAGAAGCCGAGACCGGCCTCCGGCATTGCGAGCCTGGTTCTCTCGGTGACGACGCGGTGCGCGCCGTGCGCCGACAAGCCGACGCCGCCGCCCATCACGATGCCGTCCATGAAGGCGACATAGGGCTTTGGAAATTTCGCGATCCGCGCGTTGAGGGTGTATTCCTCGCGCCACATCACCTTGCCGAGGTCACCCCCGGCATTCGCACTCTCCCAAAGTGAGCGAATATCGCCTCCCGCGCACAGGCCGCGCTCGCCGGCGCCCTCAAGCAGGATCAGACCGACCGCGGGGTCCGCTTCGAACTGGTCCAGCGCCCTGTGGATTCCGCGGAACATGTCCAGAGTGACGGCATTGATCGCCTTCGGACGATTGAGGCGAACGATGCCCGCGCTCCCCTCGCGCCGTGCGATCAGATCCGGCTCGTGCGCAGCAACGTTCATCGTGCCCCCTCGATCAGCTTGCGCGCCACGATCACGCGCATGATCTCATTAGTCCCCTCAAGAATTTGATGGACGCGCAGATCGCGCACGATCTTCTCGATACCGTACTCGCTGAGATAGCCGTAACCGCCGTGGAGTTGCAGCGCCTGATTGGCGACCTCGAAGCCGACATCCGTGGCAAGCCGTTTTACCATCGCGCACAGCATGGTGGCGTCGGCATCCTTCCGGTCCAGCGCGGAAGCCGCGCGCCATAGAAAAGTTCGCGCCGATTCCAACTCGGTCGCCATGTCGGCGACCTTGAACCGCAGAGCCTGAAATTCGTCGAGCCGCTTGCCGAACGCCTTGCGCTCCTTCATATAACCGAGCGCCTTGTCTAGCGCCGCTTGCGCGCCGCCGAGCGAACAGGCGGCGATGTTCAGCCGTCCGCCGTCGAGTCCGGCCATCGCGATCCTGAAGCCGAGGCCGTCCGCGCCGAGGCGATTGGCGACCGGCACCCGTGCGTTCTCGAAAATCACGGCGCGGGTGGGTTGGGCATTCCATCCCATCTTGCGCTCGCTGACGCCGAATGAGAGGCCGGGCGTCTCACGCTCGACCACGAGTGTCGAAACGCCATCCGGACCGTCGTCTCCAGTGCGCACCATAACGACATAGATGTCGCTCGCACCGGCGCCCGATATGAACTGCTTCTGTCCGTCGACAACGTAGTGATCCCCATCGCGCGCCGCGCGGGTCCGCAATGCCGCAGCATCCGATCCCGCGCCGGGCTCAGTCAGACAATAGCTCGCGAGCAACTCCATCGTGCACAGTTTCGGCAGCCATTTGCGCCGCTGCTCATCCGAACCGTAGGCATCGATCATCCACGACGCCATGTTGTGGATCGAGATGAACGACGATACGGTGGGACAACCCTGCGCCAGCGCCTCGAAGATCAGCGTCCCGTCGAGCCGGCTCAAGGCCGAACCGCCGACATCATCGCGAATATGGATGCCGCCGATACCAAGCGCCGCCGCTTCCCGCATCACCTCGACGGGAAAGTGCTTCTCTTCATCCCATTTGAGCGCGAACGGCGCGATCTTCTTGGCGGCGAAGTCGCGCGCCATGTCGCGGACAGCGATCTGATCCTCAGTGAGCGCGAACTGCATACGCGATCCCTGCCGATCACTTGCTGTGGAACGCGAACTGCGCTCCTTCCTTGACGCCGGAGGGCCAGCGCGAGGTGACGGTCTTGGTTCTGGTGTAAAACCGAACTGAATCCGGACCGTACTGATTAAGGTCGCCAAAGGCCGAACGTTTCCAGCCGCCGAAGGTGTAGTAGGCCACCGGCACCGGAATCGGCACATTGACGCCGACCATCCCCACCTGGACGCGCGAGGCGAATTCGCGCGCGGCGTCGCCATCGCGGGTGAAAATCGCGACGCCGTTCCCGTATTCGTGCTCCGAGGGCAGCGCCACCGCTTCGTCGAAATCCGCGGCGCGCACCACCGAGAGCACGGGACCAAAAATCTCTTCCTTGTAAATCCGCATGTCCCTGGTGACGTTGTCGAACAGACAGGCGCCCATGTAGAATCCGTTCTCGTAGCCTTGCATTTTGAACCCGCGGCCGTCGACCGCCAGCGTGGCGCCTTCCTTGACGCCAATCTCGACATAATCCCTGACACGCTCCAGCGCCGCCTTGGTGACAGCGGACGCATCGGTGGACGGTCCGATCTTCAGATTCTCCACGCGCGGGATCAACCTCTCCATGAGCCGCTCGCCGGCTGTTTTGCCGACGGGCACCGCGACCGATACCGCCATGCAGCGCTCGCCGGCTGCGCCATAGCCCGCCCCGACCAGCGCATCCACCGACTGATCCATGTCGGCGTCGGGCATGATGATCATGTGATTCTTGGCGCCGCCGAAGCATTGGCATCGTTTGCCGGTCGCGGCGGCACGTGAATAAATGTAATGCGCGACCGACGAGGAGCCGACAAAGCCGACTGCCGCGATGTCGGGATCGTCAAGAATGGCGTCGACCGCCTCCTTGTCCCCGTTGACGACATTGAGAATGCCGGGTGGCAAACCGGCCTCGAACATAAGTTCGGCCAGCCGCATCAGCACACCGGGATCGCGCTCGGAAGGCTTCAAAATGAAGGCATTGCCGCAGGCAATAGCCGGCGCGAACTTCCACATCGGAATCATCGCGGGAAAGTTGAACGGCGTAATTCCGGCGACGACGCCGAGCGGCTGACGCATCGAATAGCTGTCGACGCCGGGACCGGCGTTCTCGGTGAAGCTGCCTTTCATCAGTTCGGGAATGCCGATGGCGTATTCAACGACCTCCACGCCACGGAAGATGTCGCCATTGGCGTCGGGAATGGTCTTGCCATGTTCGCGGGCGAGAAGTTCAGCCATCACATCGTTGTCGCGCGCCACCAGTTCGAGAAACTTGATCAGGACGCGGACGCGACGCTGCGGATTGGTCGCCGCCCAGACCGGCTGCGCAGCCTTGGCGTTCTCCACAGCTTCGCGCAATTCAGCTTTCGATGCCAATGCGACCCTCGCCTGCACGTCGCCTGTCATCGGCTGATACACGTCGGCGAAACGTCCCGATACGCCCTTGACCTTCTTGCCGCCGATAAAGTGCCCGATGGTGCGCATGTTTCCTGCCGGCCCGTCTGCAAGAGTCCGGTCATGACATCCTGACCCGCATACTCTCATTCACTGTGCGTCTTGCACGACGCACACTTTAGAAACTATCGAACCGGCTCAAGGATCGAAACATAGTTAGCAACCGCCGTGCCACCCATGTTGAAGATGCCAGCGAGTCTGGCAGCCCTGATCTGCATACCATCGGGCGCCTCACCCGCGAGTTGCATCGCGCTCATCACATGCATGGAAACTCCGGTGGCGCCGATCGGATGACCCTTGGCTTTCAAGCCGCCCGACGGATTGATCGGCAACCTGCCATCTTTCTGCGTCCAGCCTTCCTTGATGGCGCGCGCCCCCTGCCCCTTGAGCGTCAGACCCATGGCCTCGTACTCGATCAGTTCGGCAATGGTGAAGCAATCGTGTGTCTCGACGAAAGAGAGATCCGACAACGCAACACCAGCCTTTGACAGCGCCCGCTGCCAGGCCACCGTGCAGCCCTCGAACTCCAGAATGTTGCGCCTCGACATCGGCAGGAAATCCTGCGCGTGGCCGGTCCCGATGATGCTGATCGCCTTGCGCGCCGACCTGGCCGTATCGTCATCCATCAGTACCAGCGCAGCCGCGCCATCCGACACCAGCGAGCAGTCAGTGCGCTTCAACGGCCCGGCCACGAACGGATTCCTCTCGCTCTCGGAGCGACAGAAGTCATAGCCGAAATCCTTGCGCATTTGCGCGTAAGGATTAGCCACGCCATTCTTGTGATTCTTCGCGGCGATCATCGCCAGCGCATCCGAGGCATCGCCATATTTTTGGAAATAAGCTTGCGCGATCTTGCCGAAAATGCCGGCAAAGCCGCCGATGGTATCGCCGTCTTCAGGCAGATAAGAGGCGCGCAGCAGATTACGGCCGATCTCCGGACCTGGCGTCCGCGTCATCTGCTCGACGCCGACCACAAGCACGATCCTCGCCGCGCCGGAGGCGATCGCGCGGACGCCCTGATGCACCGCCGCCGATCCGGTGGCGCAGGCATTCTCCACCCGCGTCGCCGGCTTAAAGCGGAGTTGCGGATCGGCTTGCAGGACGAGAGCCGCGGTAAAATCCTGTGGTGAAAAGCCGGCATTGAAATGCCCGAGCACGATCTCATCAACTTCGCCGGCGGAAACACCGGCATCGGCTAACGCGTCGGTTGCAACCTTCACCACGAGGCTTTCGACGGTCTCGGCATCCAGCTTCCCGAACGGCGTATGCGCCCACCCCACAATGTTGGCCGTCATGGTCCCTGCTCCCATGTTCCGGATCACCATGATCCTGGATCGGATGAATTCCAAAATCATGAACGTGATCAGTACCTGTTCAGAGCAGGCTGCGAGCGGATAGCCGCCTCACATCTTCCTCAACCCGCCCTGGTCTCATGCCGGGAGATATAGTCCATGGGGGCCGCGGCGTTCAGGGAGATCTCGGATTTTTCACCGCTGCCCAGCGCGTCGCTGATCATGCGTTCCCCGGCAGGGCTGGCGAGACAGAGCGGCATCTTGTGGAACCAAATCGGAAGCAACTCGGCGGAGCGGTCAGCTGCCGCCGCGCTGTAACTTATATGGCTGCGCACTTCATGTCCGCTCTTTGGCGGCACAAGAAAACCCGCATTCATACCGGACCACTGCAACGCAAGATCATAACGACCGGATGAAGGGACAACGGCAGGTCAATGCCGGTTTTCAAGAATGTTTCTTTGACCTTCGGCCCTTGGCTGTCGACAGCACCTTAGACTTCTTGGAAACGCCAGAGTGCGCCTTGTGCCCGTTCAGCTTTCTGCGACCGCCTCCGGCGCCCGCGCGCTTTTCGGCCCTCGCCCGTGAGCGCTTCTTTTCCTCGCGCGCCGCCGCACGCAACTTTTTGCGCTTTTTTTCACACGAATCGCACTTGCATCCGATCGGCTTCAGGTACTCCTTAAAGTATTCGGTGCCGTAGTCGTAGTTGATCTCCTCACCAGGCGCGATATCCTTGATGGCGCGGATATCAACGCGCCGCTTGATCTTGCGGACGTCCGACTCCGCATTCGGCTTGCAGGAATGATTGATATAGCGCGCGACATTCGAACGCATCGAGCCGTCGATTGTCCAGCGGCTGGTGATCTGGAATAGATACTTGTTCTCGACCGCGTCGTCCTTCTCCTTGGTGCAATCGAGCATCCTCCCGGAATATCGGATGATCTTTGTGCCCTTCTTGATTGGTTTGGTGGCGAAGAGGCCGAGCCCGGTGCGAGAGCGGCCGATACGATAAGGCTTGTTCGGAGAGATGACAGGCATGATGGGCTAAACTGAAATGCTCAATGATGATGGCAGGCTTCGTGGATGCATTGGTTTTGCATGATTCCGCAGCAATTGTCAGGTTCTCCGTCCATACGTGTTGACCCCTCCACAACCGCATATGGGTTTATCTTCGCGCTGGTTTCTGCGATAAGCAAGTCAGTGGCGCGAACGACAATTGAACTCTCGAAAAAGGTGCGAAGCATTGTTAAAGGTGGAATTCTCCCGGATCAATCAGGCCAAAGCGGTCTTCGATGATATCTACGTTCAGGACGATCCACGATCGTATTTCTCGATCCTGGGCGATCTCGACTATATGATCACCGATGTAGCCGAGCCGGTTATCCGCCAGATATTATCCGCCAAGGCTTCCAGCGCCGAAACCAAACCTGTCGTGCTCGATGTCGGCTGCTCGTACGGCATCAACGCCGCTGTGCATCGTTTTCCGCTGACCTTCGGAGGCTTGCGGCACCGTTATGCCCGGCGCGAAATAAAAGCAGTTTCTCCCGAAGAGCTGACGCGGCTCGATCGCAATTTCTATGCGAGCTGGCCCGATTTTGGCCTCGCCCGGTTTATCGGCCTCGATGTGTCGGCGCCAGCAGTCCGCTACGCGACGCGAGTCGGACTTCTCGATCAGGGCATCGTCGCCGATCTCGAGAGCCAGTCGCTTTCCGCAGAAGACGCACGCATTATCCGCCCCGTCGACGTGATCTTGTCAACGGGGTGCATCGGCTATGTTACCGAAAAGACATTCGGCAAGCTCCTCGATGCGACCGAAAAGAAACCATGGATCATTTCCTTCGTGCTGCGAATGTTTCCTTATGACGCGCTTGAGAAGACGTTCGCGCAACGGGGCATGGTAACGGAAAAACTGGGCGGCGTGACTTTTGTCCAGCGTCGTTTTCGCGATGCCGAGGAGTTCGAGAACAGCCTTGCAACACTTGCAGCCGCCCAGATCGACTCAACGGGCCTCGAATCCGAAGGTTTGTTTCACGCTGATTTGATCCTGTCCCGGCCAGAGGAAGATGCGCGCGCCGCCTCGCTGGAAGACATCGTCACCGTGTCCAGCGGGCGGGGCCGTCCGATCGCGCCGCGTTACGTTCACGTCGAGAGCGATGATGGCCTGCGAGTGACGCTGGAGCCGTGATCCGCGCCTTGCCTCGCGGTCATCATGGCGGTCAGGAATATGCCATCGGGCGCTGAGAAAATTTGCCGGCTCCCGTGTGAATCGGTCCGCGTACCCGAACCAGCTTGATTATTTCCCTCGGGAGATCGTTGAATGACAAGCCTGCGCCGCCGCCTCACCGCCAGCTTTTATCTTGCCGCAGCAACGATGCTTGCATCTTCACCGGCCCTTGCTGACCGCTGCGACGATCTGGCCGCACAACTTAGAAGTCAGATCGACGGCTTGCATGTCGGCAAGACCGCGGCCAACGCCATTTTCCTGTCGCATCCCGCGACCACGCAGTTGATCCTCGGTTGCTCCAACCGCAAGTTCACCAACGAACTGATCGCCGGCGCAGACAGCCGCAAGCCGAAGCCTGAGTTTTACGATCTGGTGGCACGGGCCTCTGCCATTATTTTCACGATCCCGATCGCCGATACGCTGAGAGGCGTTACCCGATGCATTAAACGCATGGGCCTGTTACACGGCGACGACGTACAGACGCGCTATCGGCGGCTGAACATGCATTGCACCCGCACCAAGACCAGCGCCGCCATTGCGGTATCCCGCGGCCGCGACGAGTGACGAACCAACGATTTCCGGCCTTCTCCGGAAAGGGACCGAAACTCCGCTTCTGCCGCAAGTTTGCCGCGAAGACGCGGAAAATTCGGACGCATGGATGAAAAGCGCAACCTGATCCGCCGGTTGATGACCCAGAACACGGTGTGGATCTTTTCATTGGGCGCGCTGCTGTTCGTCCCCGCAGGCAGCCTGCACTGGCCTGCCGCCTGGCTGTTTCTCGCGACGCTCGGTATTCTCGGTATCATCGGTGGATTTTGGTTTGTGCAGATCAATCCCGGGCTGTTGGCCGAACGCATGCGGCCAATGATCCAGAAGGACCAGCCACAGGCGGACAAGGTCTTCATCGTGGCAACGGGGCTGGTCAGCATGATTTGGCTGATCGTCATGGGCCTCGATCAACGCTATCAGTGGTCCGGCATGAGCATCGGATTTCAGGTCCTCGGCTTCGCGCTATTCATACTGTCGCTCGCTATTTCGTTCTGGGTCATGCGGGAGAACACATTCGCAGCGCCGGTGGTGAAGATACAGGCCGAGCGCGGACATCACGTGATCCGCACGGGCCCCTACGCCTTCATCAGGCATCCGATGTATAGCGGGGCGATCTTCTTTTTCCTCGGGGTGTCGCTGCTGCTGGGATCATGGTGGGGCGCCGCGATCATGCCGATATTCATCGGGCTGTTCGCAGGGCGTACGGTGATCGAGGAAAGAACTCTGGTCGTTGGCTTGCCGGACTATCGAGAGTACACTGAACAAGTCCGGTACCGATTGTTGCCCGGAATCTGGTAGTCTGATCGCTCCTGGGCCGGAGAGCCAAAATGCCCGACATACAAACGTATACCGGCGGATGCCATTGCGGCCAGGTGCGATTTGAGTGCACAACGGATCTTGCGATGGTGACCGCGTGCAACTGTTCGATCTGCACCAAGAAGGGACTGCACATCACATTTCTCGCGCCGCAAAATTTTCAACTCAGGGCGGGCGAAGACAATCTCAAGGAATACCTATTCAACAAGCATGTGATCCGGCATCAGCTTTGCATCGACTGCGGCGTTGAAGTATTTGCGCGCGGCAAAAAGCCGGACGGGACTGAAGTGGTCGCCCTCAATGTGAGTTGCATCGACGGTATTGATCTGTCCCGTATTGCATTGACGCCGATCGACGGCCGCAGCCTCTGAAACGCTGCACTTTTGCGATAACCTTTTCGAACGAAAAATGCGCAATCAACTCTTTTTGTCCCGCGTAAACAAAAAGAGCGCCGCGAGGTTATCGCGGCGCCTGCTTTTGAATGACCGTCCTAACCGGTCAGGTCTGCTGAATCGCCGACAGTTCCCATTTTCCTCCGCCGCGACGCGCGAACGTCCAGACGTCGGTCGCCTCCTGCGGCTGGTCGCTGCCCTCGACGATGCGTCCGCCAGCGCGCTCGATAGTCTTGTCGATCAACGAGTAGCGCAGCGCCACCGTGGCATAATCGGTCATGCCCTCGCGCCAGGCTTCAGCGAGATCTCCCTGCAGAAGCTTGACGTCCGATACCTTGTTGACGACGCCGCGGGCGTCGTTGGCCTGAAGATCCTCGGTGAAGTACGACACCATTTCCGGCGTCGCCAGCGCGTGCAGAGTATTGACGTCCTCGTTCGACCACGCGGTCTGGATTTCTCCGAGCAGGCGCTCAAAAGCCTCATAGTCTTCCTGCGTGATCTCCAACGGTGCGGCGTTCGCCATCGAACCGAAGCCGAGACCGCTGCGGGCGTTCGTTTGAGCGGCTGCCGGCCCGGACGTTGGCCCAGGCGTCGGCCCGGCATATGCTGGCGCATTGCGCCGCTGCCACCATGACATCGCGAAGCGGACAAGAAGGTAGATCAGGCCGATCTGAAGCACCAGCCCGATGATGGACGACAGACCTCCGAGACCGCCGAACAGGCCGCCGCCGAACAGCAGGCCCAACAGTCCGGCGCCGAGGAACCCGGCGGCCAGACCGCCGAGCATACCCATGCCCGGTCTGTTGAAGCGGCCAGTCGCCGCGCCACCGGCGGCGAGACGGCCAGGCTGGGCCATGGTCCGATCGAGCGGACGCGCTGCGTTCGGCGCGGTGCTGGTGACCGGCGGTGCAGAGAAGGTACGCGCGCCGCGCGATCCGTAGCTCTTGCCTCCGCCGATGCGAGCGTCCGCTACCGAGGCTGCGAACATCAAGGGAAGCGCCAACGACAGGACGAGGGCGAAAGCCTTCATCATGCCGGACGCCCGCTTAGCCAATTTCATGAGTTGTTCCTTTTTCCTTTCGGCAGAATCCGTGTCCATAAAATGGGTGGCTCCGGTCAAAAGAAAAGTCTTATCGAGTCACAAAGCTGCGGCCCACCGTCGCGGGAACATCTGGTAATTTCGTCATTTCGATGCCAGATCGAGAAAGTGCCGCCCTGCTTTGTCTTCGATTTCAACGATCCAGGCATCCGGATCGAATCGAACTTCTCTCGCAAGACGCTCTTCGATCGCCTGTTCGGCGACAGGCTCGGCTGAAGACGGAGCAAACACACGTTCAATCGGCCGGCTGTCGTCATATACAGCCTGCGGCGCAGGGCCGTAGAGCATCGCATTGCCGTCGAGGAACGCCAGTTTGATGAAGACGGCGCCCGCCTCATCCGCTCCACGGCGGCGCACCGCGCCGAATACGCCCTCGCATTGGCAACGGCGCAGATAGGCGGCAACCCAAATGCTCGATTTCAGACGCATGAGAATGACGATACGCGCTTCGGGACAGCGAAACCAGTGCAGCTTGTGCCAGACGCGATGCCGGCAAATGGTGCCGAAGTCGTTTAACCAGCCGCATCGTTTGTCTCTGTCCGGCGGCTCTGCTATAGCGTTTTCGAGCGAAGTGGATACCGGTTCGCGTGAAGAAAACCTCAAGAATCGCCAATGATCCCCCGTTACGCCCGCCCGGAAATGGCTTCGATCTGGGAGCCCCAGACCCGCTTCAAGATCTGGTTCGAGATCGAGGCACACGCCGCAGATGCCCAGGCCGAACTCGGAATCATTCCGAAGCAGGCGGCCGAAGTTATTTGGGCCAAGGCGAAGGACGCCACTTTCAATATTCAGCGAATCGACGAGATCGAGCGCGAAACCAAGCACGATGTCATCGCCTTCCTCACTCATCTTGCCGAAATCGTCGGTCCCGAAGCGCGCTTCGTGCATCAGGGCATGACGTCATCGGATGTGCTCGACACCTGCCTCAACGTGCAGCTCACCCGCGCCGCCGACATCCTGATTGCCGATATCGACAAGCTGCTCGGAGCGCTGAAGACGCGCGCCTTCGAACACAAGATGACGCCGACCATCGGCCGTTCGCACGGCATTCACGCCGAACCCGTGACCTTCGGCCTTAAGCTCGCATATGCCTATGCGGAGTTCACACGCGCCAGGGAGCGCCTGATCGCGGCCCGCAAGGAGGTGGCAACCTGCGCGATCTCCGGCGCGGTCGGCACCTTCGCCCAGATCGATCCGCGCGTGGAAGAGCATGTTGCCAACGCGATGGGATTAACCCCCGAGCCGGTTTCGACCCAGGTGATCCCGCGTGACCGCCACGCGATGTTCTTCGCGACGCTGGGCGTCATCGCCTCCTCGATGGAGCGGCTTGCCATCGAAATCCGCCATCTGCAACGCACCGAGGTGCTGGAGGCCGAGGAGTTCTTCTCCGAAGGCCAGAAGGGCTCATCGGCGATGCCGCACAAGCGCAACCCGGTACTGACCGAAAACATCACCGGGCTTGCCCGCATGGTGCGCGCCTATGTGACGCCTGCGCTGGAGAATGTCGCGCTCTGGCACGAACGTGACATCTCGCACTCCTCGGCCGAACGCATGATCGGCCCGGACGCCACCGTGACGCTGGACTTCGCGCTCAACCGCCTCGCGGGCGTTATCGACAAGCTCCTCGTCTATCCCGCCACCATGCAAAAGAACCTCGATCGTCTTGGCGGGCTCGTGCATTCG
Source organism: Nitrobacter sp. Nb-311A (assembly GCF_000152905.1). GTDB lineage: Bacteria > Pseudomonadota > Alphaproteobacteria > Rhizobiales > Xanthobacteraceae > Nitrobacter. The sequence continues at coordinate 146,584 of NZ_CH672421.1, read as the reverse complement.
CAGCGTGTTCTGATCGCGCTCACGCAGAAAGGCGCGAGCCGTGAGGATGCCTACAGGCTGGTTCAGCGGAACGCCATGCCGGTATGGCGTGGCGAAGGCGACTTCCAGACGCTTCTGAAGAACGATGCCGACGTGACGAAATATCTCACCGACGCTGAGATCACCGAGCAGTTCGACCTCAACTACCACCTCAAACACGTCGATACGATCTTCAAGCGGGTGTTCGGCAGCGTGTGAGCGTGCAGCATACGTCAGTCGGAGCCGGATATGCCCGTGATCGAAGAAGGGGCCCTTATCGCGCTTTTCGCAGATGCGGGATAATCGGTCGTGGCGCCGATCCAAGGTCCTATGTCGCGTGTGGGGGCTATAAGGCTCCGAAACGCGACTAACTCCGCGTTAACCCTGACAACCGTAGGGTTTACTCATACCGATCACCGGTCGACCGGCGGACCGATTTATGGTGTTGGCGCAGCAAATTTCGAACCTGCCGGCTGAGCGCCGGCGCTTTCAGCGGGTCAAGATTCACCTGCTGGGCCGCTATATGCTGCCGGATCGACGCGAATTCCCCTGTCAGGTCATCAATATGTCCCCCGGCGGGCTGGCCATGCTGGCCCCCGGCATCGGCAATGTCGGTGACCGGGTCGTCGCCTATCTCGACCATATCGGCCGGGTCGAAGGCAAGGTTACGCGGATTATCGACAGCGGATTCGCCATGAATATCAGCGCGACTCCCCGCAAACGGGACAAGCTGGCGTCGCAGCTCACCTGGCTCGCCAATCGCGACATCCTCAATCTCCCGGAAGACCGCCGCCACGATCGCATCGTGCCGCGCAATCCGGTCGCGAACCTCACACTCGAGGATGGCACGCAGCTGACTTGCCGGATCCTTGATCTCTCCAAGTCAGGAGCCGCTGTCTCCGCTGAAAAAAGACCCCCGCTGCGGTCCAGGGTCGCACTCGGCAAGGTGCTTGCTCGGGTTGTTCGCTATCTGGAAGAAGGCTTCGCGCTCGAGTTCATTCACGAGCAACATCCCGATACTCTCGAAGATAACGTCACCGCCCGGTAAACGGCCATTCTCGTAAATTTTCGTTTTGCGGTCGCCGCCGTCCGGTTTCGCCACGGCAAAAGCCAGCGATCTTTAGGTTAACGCCAGCCGCGTTCCGACGCAGAAACACCCAATTTATTCGGCGCTCAATCGTTAACAGCCAACTTTTGAAACGAGGATGGTCGCTAAAACTTTAGTCAATTTCGATTCAAGTACTGATTTAATTAGCGGCGAACTTTACTCGCATTTGCGTCGAATACACGTCGAGTACTTAGCGTCGGCGCAAATCCTTTGTGCGAAATGTGGTCCCAACAAGAAACGGGGGCCACAATGCTCAACAGGGGACAGGGAGTTGGACTGGCGATTATTGGCGCCATCCTGTGGGGAATGGTAACGCAAGCGAGCGCCGCGGAAACAGGAAAGCTCTATGCAAGTCTCGGCGACAACACGCGGGCGCCGATCGGTTGGGTTGAATTCTGCAACGACAATCCGAAGGAATGCCGCACCGGGGCAACGCAGCCACGTGATATCGTCTTAACGACTGACGCCTGGCGCGATCTCTTGAAGGTCAACAGCTGGGTCAACGAAACCGTCAAGCCGATGACGGACAAGGAACATTGGAACGTCGTCGAAAAGTGGTCTCTTCCCACCGACGGGTACGGAGATTGCGAGGACTATGTGCTGTTGAAGCGCAAGCTGCTGATCGACGCCGGATGGCCGCGCGAGGCGTTGCTGGTCACGGTGGTCCGCGACAAGCAGGGCGATGGCCATGCCGTCCTGACCGTTAAGACAAACAAAGGCGAATTCATTCTCGACAACCAGAACGAGAATGTTCTGGCCTGGACGGAAACCGGCTACCGCTTCATGAAGCGGCAATCGCAAAGCGACCCCGATGTCTGGGTTGCACTGGACGACAACCATCCTGCGGTCGCAACAGCCAGTTCTCGATAAACAAAAAGTACGAAACCCGCGACCCGGTCATACCCCTCCCCGTCCCCAGGCCGGCTCGCGCGCGGCCAGCCTTCCCCCAAGAGGCTGGCCGCATCCCTTTTCAGCTCTACAGCCTTTTCGAGCGAAGCAATTCTCGGGCCTTGATCCAGGGATGGGCGCCGGTTCCTTTAACGAAGCGCGTCAAAATCATAGAGCCCCGCTTCTGATTTCCATCAGAAGCGGAAACGTTCGAACTTTCGTCATGAGGCCAGGAACGGATCTTGCGCTACCGCGTGAAACGGCGGTCGCTCGCCGCTGCTCAGCCTTTCAGGCCGAGCAGCTCGACATCAAAGATCAACGTTGCATTGGGCGGAATGACTCCGCCGGCGCCGCGCGCGCCGTAACCGAGTTCCGGCGGAATAATCAGCGTCCGCTTGCCGCCGACCTTCATCGTCGCGACGCCTTCATCCCACCCCGCGATCACACGACGCTTGCCGATCGGAAACTCGAAGGGTTCGTTGCGATCCACCGAGCTGTCGAATTTGGCGCCCTTCTGTCCGTTCTCATAGAGCCAGCCGGTGTAATGCATGATGCAAACCTGCCCCGGCTGAGGCGACGGGCCATCTCCAACTTTGGTATCCGTGATCTGCAAGCCCGATGCTGTTGTCATGGTCTTCTCCGCGGTTTGGGCCACTGCCGTGGCCGGAGCATTTATCAGAGCGATTCCGCTTGATGCAATCGCAAGAGCAAATGTCAAAACGCCCGTCCATCGAAACGCCCGCATCGACGCATTCTCCAGCCCGTTATCGGCGTTCACATCTATTCCAAGGAATAAGCTGCGACCATGGCTTTTTGCGACCTTCGTCAGAATCGAAATTCCACCTTGACCTCAGTCGATTCGCTTCAATCCCTTTCCGAAGCGCAGGCCGTTCGTGACGTAGGACGTCGCGCCGCTTCCCATCGCCTCGGTCTCCGAAGGATCAAGCATGCGGATCACGCGCGCCGGCGCACCGACAATGAGGGAGTATTCCGCGAACTGCTTGCCTTCGGTAATGAGCGCGCCCGCGCCGACGATGCATCCGCGGCCAACCCGCGCGCCGTTCATGACAATCGAACCCATACCGATCAGCGCATCATTTTCGATGGTGCAACCGTGCAGAATAACGTTATGGCCAATCGTGCAGTTGCTACCTATCGTCAGCGGGAATCCCTCGTCGGTATGGCAGGTACAGCCATCCTGGACATTGGAACCCTCTCCGACTTCGATCCACTCGTTATCGCCGCGCAGCACCGCACCGAACCACACGCTTGCATTCTCGCGGAGACGGACCTTGCCGATCACCGCGGCGGTTTCGGCGATGAAATAGCGCCCGGTTTCGGGAAGGTCGGGCGTCTGCCCATCGAGTGCGTAAATCGCCATAACGCCTCTTGGTCGCGAAGGTTGGGATTTGACATGCGTTTCCCGCGTTCGCTGTCAAATCAAAATCATAGAGTGCCGCTTCCGATTCAAGCAAAGGCGGAAGGCTCCGGAGACGACAATGCCACGGCGCCGTTCAGGCGAGCAACCCGACCGCCTTCAGTGTCATGACCACGCAGGTGCCAGACATCAGGCTCCAGAAACCCGCGATCACGGTCGCCATCATGACGAACTCAAAACGGCGGCGCTCGATGCGTCGTCCGCGGAGCGTATTGCGCATGATGATGAAGGGCGCCGCGAAGACCAGGAACGGCACCGCCGCAAATGCCCTGACAACAATACCCTGCTGCAGCAATCCGAAGCCGGCGGGGTGTTTGACCAACGCCTGATAACCGCTGGCGAGCGCGCCCGCGATGGCGAAACCGATGCACAGGGAGAAGAAGGAATTCAACGCATCCGGCGACATCGAAAAGGACACCCATCACGACTACGGTGTCCCTCCTTCGCAGAATGCGGACTGCCTCGCCACCTTATCCTTAAGAAAAGGTTAACGCACGGCGCGCCGCGGCAATCGCGCGGTGGTGGAGCGCCTCCAACCTCGCATGAAAACTCCACATTGCGTGGCATAGTCGCGGCTGATTCGTCTTTTCGGAAATCTCCGTCGCATGGCCCTGTTGTTGTCCGCCCCGCGCCGGTCGCGCGGGAAACCGCTAACCGGTCGTCATCTGATCCCGCTTCTCGCAGCTGTGACGATCGCGATTCCCGCGGTCACCGCAGTCGCCTATTTGTTATGGCCAACCTGGACCCCCAAAGCGCCTGACAACAATGAGCGGTTGCCGGTCAGCATTGGGCAAACCGTGTTCAACGTGCCGGAACGCGCCTTCCGCGTGAAAATTCAGAGACATTCGGGATCGCAGGAACGCATCGATCTGAATTTTCTCTATCCTTCGCTGGCAACGCCAGACGCACCAAGACATGTCACCGCCGAGACTGTCGAAGATGGACCACAGCCGATCGACCGCATTTTCCTGTCGATTGCCGCCCATCACGATTCGCTGGCGCCAGACATTCTCGTGCACACCATCTATCCACGTTATCTTGATGCGACCCTCGCGCAGCCTCAGGACGGACTGTCGATACGGGCATTCCGCGACGGCACGCCGTATGCAGGCGAGGACCTGTTCGTGGCGCAGACGCCCGCGCTGGTGGCGCGATGCACCCGCGAAGCCCTGACGCCGGGCATGTGCCTGAGCGAACGCCGGATCGGAAACGCCGACCTGACGTTCCGCTTTCCACGGCAATGGCTTTCAGACTGGCGTTACGTTGCCGGTGTGATGGAGCGGCTCGTGCAGCAACTGCACCCGCTGCAAAACTAGCGCGCTAGGTTTATCCGACGTCGGCCAGATCCTCCTCGAGGATAGCCATCTGAAACTGAAACGAACGGTCATCGTCCTCGTCGTCGACAAATAGCACGCCAATAAACTCCTCGCCGATATAGACCTCGGCCGAATCGTCCTTCTTCGGACGCGGCACCACACGAATCCGGGGATTGCCGAACACACGCTTGAAGTAAGCGTCGAGTTTCCTGACTTCCTGAACGTTCACGGTCGTCTCCAGATGTGAGGGTTCGCAAGGGTTCCAGAGTCCTTCACCGCTCCACGGAAACGATGAAAGGCTCTGGCTTTTTGTTTTGATGCGTTTTCTTCACGCGAGCCGGGTTTCATCCCCGGGTCAAGCCTGAGGATATGCTTCGCTCGAAAACGCTATAGAGTCCAACTCAACTTCCATAAAGTCTGACTCGACTTTGCTGAAATCGAGCTCTGTTTTATTTTTTCGATTGAAAATCATCTCGTTCGAAAATCGGTTTCCACTTTCCGGCGGTGCGGTCCTTCGGATCGGTCGTGCTCCGGTGGCCGCAGCCAGTTCCGTCGTTGCACTGCATCCCCGCGAACTTAGGATTCGAGAGAACGCTGGTAAAGCTTAGGATTCTGGTGTCGCATTCAGCATCTGGTTCATCGTGCGCGAGGGCTCCGAGCAGCCGGCCGGACCGACCGTCCTGGCTGGCACGCCTGCGACGGTGACATTGTGCGGCACCGGTTTCACGACGACCGATCCGGCCGCGATGCGCGCGCAATGTCCGACCTCGATGTTGCCGAGGATTTTCGCGCCCGCGCCGATCATGACGCCGTGGCGGATCTTCGGATGACGATCCTCGTTCTCCTTGCCGGTACCGCCAAGCGTCACGCCATGTAGAATCGACACGTCATCGTCGATGACGGCGGTTTCGCCAACGACAAATCCGGTGGCGTGATCGAGGAAGATGCCGCGGCCGATCCTGGCTGCCGGGTTGATGTCGACCTGAAACACCGATGAGGAGCGGCTCTGCAGATAATAGGCGAAATCCTTGCGGCCTTTCTGATAGAGCCAGTGCGCCAAACGGTGTGTCTGGATAGCCTGAAAGCCCTTGAAATAGAGCAAAGGATCGATGAACCGCGAGGTTGCAGGATCGCGATCATACACCGCCACCAGATCGGCGCGGAACGCGTTGCCGATATCGGGATCGTCGCGAAGCGCCTCATCGAAGGTCTGACGGATCAAGTCGCCGGACAAGGCCGAATGGTCGAGCCGCTCTGCGACGCGATGCACCACCGCGGCCTCAAGGCGACCATGATGAAGGACGGTCGAGTAGATAAAGGACGCCAGTTCAGGTTCGTGGCGAACGATATCTTCGGCCTCGCTGCGGATGCGGTCCCAGATCGGATCGAGCGCTGCGAGTTTCGGAGTCTGGGAATTGACTTGCTGGATCGCCATGGCCGTCTTGTAACCTTGAATTCTGTCCCCGTAGTTTAACATGATGCGAGGTCGTTGTCCTCGCCGTTCAGCGAATATTCATTCGCGGCGCTTAGGGTCTAAGCCCTTGAATGACGGCACTATATGGTTCGTGGGGTGGACGCTTCCGCCATCTGGATAGCTGGAAATCCTCATTATTCAATCCACATGTCGGACCAATTACGTCAAACAAATTATGCATTTGCGTCGGACACTCAATAGGCGGAATGGCGCGCTGCTTAACCGGAGGGATACACATTTCCACACAAGTCCTATACAAGCGCGCCGTGGCGGCACCCTGGGCCTGGATCGCGGCTGTCGTCATCCCTGTTCTGCTCCTCGTCCCTGCGATCTGGAACGGCTATCCGCTGCTTCAATATGATACCGGCGGCTATCTGGCGCGATGGTACGAGAGCCATCTTGAGATCAGCCGCTCGAACGCGTACGGCATCTACCTTCATTTGGGACAGGGCTCGTACTTCTGGATCAATTTGGTCTGCCAGGCGCTGCTGACGCTGTGGATCCTGCATTTGACCTTGCGCGTGCTCAACATGGCGCAGCCATTGCGGCTTCTCGCAATCGCCCTGATCCTCATCACGACCACGGCGCTACCGTGGCTCTCCAGCATGCTGCTGACCGACATTTTCTCGGGGCTGGCGGTGCTCGCGCTATACATCCTCGTTGTCCATAACGGCAAGCTTTCGAACGGCGAGAAGATCTCGCTTTTCCTGTTTACGTCCTTCGCGGCTGCGAGCCATACTGCGACGTTCGGGGTTCTGTTGGGCCTGTGTTGCGCGGGATGGATCGTCAAGCCGTTGCTCGGCCCAAGGCTTAAGATCGCCGGGCTGGTTCAGGGCTCCCTGACGATCGTTGCCGGAGCGGCCATGCTCCTGGCCGCCAATTTCTTTTTGACAGGCCGACTTGCCTGGACGCCCGGCGGCGCCTCCGTATCGTTCGGACGCATGATGCAGGACGGCATCGTCGCGCGTTATCTCAACGACCACTGCGACAAGATCAAGCTGAAGCTCTGCCCCTACCGCAATCAACTGCCGGCGACAGCGGATGATTTCCTTTGGGGGAACGGCACCATATTCGACAAACTCGGCCGCTTCGAGGGCCTGAACGGCGAGATGGAATTCATCGCCACGCACGCACTGGTGGCCTACCCGCTCTGGCAGGCCGAAGCTGCGGTCGAAGCAACGGCGGAACAACTCGCGGAAGTCGGCACCGGCGAAGGCACGACCGGATGGATTCCCCATACCTACGGCATCATCGAACGCTATATGCCGGAACAGGCGAAGACCATGCGCGCCGCACGGCAGCAGCACTGGAACATCAAATTTACGGCTATCAACTGGATTCACGTCCCGGTCGCGTTCGCCTCGATGCTGTTGGCCGCTGCAATCGCCCTGGCTGCGTTATGGCGGCGGCGTATTGATGACGTCGAACTTCTTGCCGCGATGGTTTGCGTGGCATTGCTCGGTAACGCGTTCATTTGCGGCGCTATATCAGGCCCGCATCACCGCTACGGCGCGCGCATGGTCTGGATCGCAACATTTGTGGTGCTGATCGCGCCGGCGAAATTCCTCGCGGATCGCTATGGATGGTTTCACGGCCGGCGTGACAGAAATCTCAGCACGCCTTCCTTGTAAACTTTGTCTCCCACCGCACGCATGTGGTCACGGTTGGGAATGTCCAGCACTTCCGCGCCGGGGATAACGTCCGCAAGCGCCTGCGCCGATCCTGCGATCTCGTCTTTCGTGCCGACCGCTATCAACGTCGGCACCTTGATGCCGGCGACTTCGGATTCCGTCATCAGCCGCCGTGAGCCTCGCAAACAGGCCGCGAGCGCGCGACGATCGGAGCGGGTCTGATCGGCAAAGGCGCGGAACGTCCGGCCGAACGGATCGGTCACATCATCCAGCGACGGCGCCTCCAGCGCCCTGGCCACGCTTTCACCCGGACCGCCTCCCTTGATCAGGCCGATGCCAAGACCGCCGAAAATTCCGGAGCGCACCCGTTCTGGCCGGGTCCGCGCCAGAATTCCCATCATCCTGGCGCCGAGCGAATATCCCATGACATCCGCGCGCGCGATGCCGAGATGATCCATCAACGCCGTGATATCGTTCGCCATCGTGCCAATGTGATAATCCTCCGGGTCGTAGAGCTTGCTGGAATCGCCGTGGCCGCGATTGTCGAACGCGATGGTCCGAAATCCATTCTTGCGGAGTTCCGATACCCATGTCGGATAGACCCAGTTCACATTCTTGCTCGACGCAAACCCATGCACGAGAACAACGGGATCACCCTCGCCCTCGTCGAGATAGGCAATTTCAACTTCGCCGTGATGAAAGCTCGGCATCAGCGCTTCCGTGATCTGGATGGAGATAGGATGGCCTCAACGATCGATGAGCCGTTTACGGCGGCGGCGGCGCAACACCACTGGTCGAATTTTCTTGCCCCGCGGCCTCGGTAACGCGTTGAGACCGGTCTTCCGGAATCGATATCCCTTTGGCCGCCGCAAGATCGACGAAGCTGCTTGCGAGGTCCGGATCGTGCGCCGCAAGCGCTGCCTCGATGTTCCGCCCGACCAGCGCAGGATCGATTCGAAGTGCGGAATCAAGTTGAAGATCAGCAAGCCGTGCAGGATCATCCTGCGCAATCAGCATGGCGCCGGCTCCCCGGCACGTGGCAACAGCACAGCAAACGCGGTTGCAAACACCGCGGCCGTCGTTATCGCGCTGCCAATTCGCCATCGCATCGTCGAAAATCCGGATCGAGGGGGACTTCGTACGCCTGGAGGCGGTATGCCGCTTTTCAAGCACAGCTTCTCCGACCAAAGAAGGCTTTTCTCAAACGACAGGATTATGTCGAATTTGCATGGATAACGGACTGATCTGCTTCCGCGAGCGATAGCGCTTTCGAGCAAGGAATATCCCGGATCGACCCTGGAATGGAGGCCGGTTCGCGTGAAGAAAACGCGTCGGAACCACAATCCAGAGCTCGCTTCTGATTCATTGGCAGCGGAAATGCTCTAGGAATTCGAAGCGCCTACAAGTATGGTGCCGCACGATGCCGTTGCGTATCGGCGCGTCAATATCTCGCGACGATTTGAGGTGTAAAGCATGTCTGATCACATCGTCCCCCACTTCCATAACGATTCCGGCGTCGCCGTGATCGAAATCGGCTCGCGGGAATTCATGTGTGTCGGAGCCAATCCACCATTCGATCATCCGCACGTCTTTCTCGACCTCGGCGACGACAACGAAATCATCTGCCCCTATTGCTCGACGCTGTATCGCTTCGCGGCCGACCTCGGCGCCGGACAGGCCCGCCCCTCCGAATGCGTGGTGAAAGACAAGGTCGCTTGATAGCCCTGTGCGCAGGTTACGCACAGTCGTCATCGCCGGCGCCGGAATCGGAGGCCTGACGGCGGCGCTGGCGCTGGCAGCGAGAGGGTTTCGCGTCGTCATCATCGAAACGGCCGAGCGCCTCGAGGAGGCCGGCGCGGGACTGCAACTTTCGCCGAATGCAACCCGTATCCTGATCGAACTCGGCCTGCATGCGCGGTTATCCGCCCGCGCGCTGGTGCCGGAAGCCGTCAGCATCAGGAGTGCGCGGCACGGCGGTGAGATCTGCCGCATCCCGCTTGGCGAGACAGCCGCATTGCGCGCGGGCGCGCCCTACTGGGTCATGCATCGCGCCGACCTGCAGGCCGGACTGCTGGAACAGGTCCGCGATCATCCCGACATCGAATTGCGCCTCGGCGCCAAGGCCGAAGAAGCCGCCGCATTCGCTCCCGGCGCCAAGGCGACTGTGTGCGGCGACAGAGCTGGCGCGCAGGAGGCCGCATGTGCGCTGATAGGCGCCGACGGCGTGTGGTCCGCTTTGCGCAGTCGGCTTTTTCCGGACGCGATTCCGTTGTTTTCCGGCCTGATTGCATGGCGCGGGACCGTCGAGGCAGCACAGTTCCCGCGCGACATGACCGCGCCACACATACAGCTCTGGATGGGTCCGGACGCGCATCTCGTGACATATCCGATGTCAGGCGGGGACCGGATCAACCTGGTCGCAATCGTTCCGGGCGGCTGGAATCAGCCCGGCTGGAGCGCCGCCGGAGATGCTGCGGATATCAAGCGCATGTTCGCACAAGCGCACTGGCCCCGGCCGGCGCGCTTGATGATCGACGCGGTCGACCGCTGGCGCAAATGGGCGCTGTTCACGATTCCACGGATGGCTGCGTGGCACCGCGATACGACGGCTCTGCTCGGCGATGCCGCCCATGCGATGCTGCCGTTCGCTGCGCAGGGTGCAGGCATGGCGATCGAGGATGCCGCGGTTCTGGCGCAGTGTCTCGGCGAAACGGCGAACGAAAACGCCGAAGATGTCGCGGCCGCGCTTGCGCGTTATACCAGCCTGCGTCTCGCGCGCGTTGCGCGTGTGCAAGAGGCCGCACGACTGAATGGAAGAATCTACCATCTCCGGGGCGTCGCCGCTCTGGCGCGTGATCTTGCCATCGGAATAACGGGACCTCAGCGTATGCTGGCGCGTCAGGAGTGGATCTACAGCTGGCGGCGCTAAGCCGAACGGACGTAGCCTGTCCGTCGCCGGAGATCGTCGAAGATCAGTAACCGGAGCCGCCGGAGCGCCTCGGTGCGACGTGGGGCTCGCTCGCCGGTGTCTCTTGCGCGGCCGAAGCCTGGTCACACTTGTTCCGCCGCCACGTTTCATCGGCAAGTTTGGCCGAAGCCCGAGTGGTGATGTAGTCGTTGCGATACGCTAGTTCGGCAACGGCGGTCCCCGCGACGCCCCTGTGAGCCTTTTCGATCAGCCCTTGCAGTTCTGCCGTGCGTAGCGCCAGAGATTTGCGTTGCGCATCGAGCTGCGGACAATCATAGAGATCATATTTCGCGGGATCGACGAACGCGCCGGAGACGGCGCCGTCGCCGAGATTGGCGCACCCGCAAAGACCGCCGCCCATGATCAGTAAAGTAATGAACACGGGCAGCCGCAGACAGCGGCCAGTAACGATCCGGTCCGGCATTGTTCCCCATTCCCCGGACCGAGCCAAGCGCCCGCTGAACCGCCAAAAAGCGCTGGTCCGTGATCGCATTGAGGCCACGCGTGCGATCAGGCGTTGGCGGCTCACGCCCACTCGCCCTTACGAAAGACCGGAACACGACTGCCGTCGCTGCTGATGCCGTCAATATCGGTTTCTCCCGACCCGATCATCCAGTCGATGTGAATGAAACTCTTGTTGCCGCCCTGCGCCGCGATCTGTTCCGGCGACAGCTTCTCGCCGTCGACGAAGCACTTGGAATAGCACTGGCCGAGCGCGATGTGGCTCGCCGCGTTCTCGTCGAACAACGTATTATAGAATAACAAGCCGCTCTTCGAGATCGGCGAGGAGTGCGGCACCAACGCGACCTCTCCGAGCCGCCGCGCGCCCTCATCCGTATCCAGCACCTTGTTGAGCACGTCGGCCCCGCGGGACGCGTTGGCCTCGACGATGCGACCCTGCTCGAAGCGCACCGCGATCCCGTCGATCAGCGTGCCTTGATACGACAGCGGCTTGGTGCTTCGGACGTGCCCCTCGACCCGCAGGGCATGAGGCGTCGTGAATACCTCTTCGGTCGGGATATTCGGATTACAGACGATGCCATTCTTGGCAGCGGAAGCGCCACCCACCCATTCATGGCCGTCGGCCAGGCCGACCGTGAGGTCGGTTCCGGGCCCGGAGTAATGCAGAGCATGGAAGCGCTGGCTGTTGAGCCAATCGGTGCGCTGGCGCAAGGCCGCATTGTGCGCGGTCCAGTTCGCGATCGGATCATCATTGTCGACGCGCGAGGCGGAAAAAATCGCGTCCGCCAGCCTGGCCACCGCGCCGTCCGCGCTGTCGTCGGGAAACATCAGTCTGGCCCATGCCATGCCTGGATAAGCGACGATATTCCAGTTGACGTCGAAGCCGACGATCTTTTCAAGCGCCGGCTGGTAGGCCATGGAGTTGGCCTTGTTGGCGCGCGCGACTTTCGCTGCATCTTCGCCCGACAGCAGCATCGGATTGTCGCCGACGACGGCGAGCCGCGCGGTGTTGCTCGCGAACGCTTTCGCCATTCCTTCATACAGCCACCCGGCAGCACGATCGAAACTCGCGTCCGGCCCGAACCTGTAGCGCGATAACGTGATGTCTTCATCTGAGAAAAATGGCGTCACCAGCCCCGCCCCAGCCTTGTAGGCATGTTCGGCGATCCGCCGCACCAAAGGCAGCGCCACCGCGGGTGCGGTAATCAGGAGGTCCTGTCCCGGCGCAAGTTGCAGGCCGACCTTGACCGCGACTTCCGCGAGACGATCCAGCTTCACCGGATCGATCGGCGTAACGATATTATGTTGATGCTGGGTCATGCGAATCCATCCTAAGCAAACGGTGCGGCTGGATCGAGGCCGCAGGACCAGAGCCTTTCCGCTTCTGTTGAATCAGAAGCGGAGCTCTATGATTTTGATCTGCGGCGTTTTCTTCACGCGAACCAAGTATCCTCTTCGCTCGAAAACGCTCTAGCTATCAGGCGTTGTCTTGAAACGCCCGACCAAGCGCTCCCCGTCCCACATTTCCACGTGGCGGACGCCAACCAATCTCTTTGCAGTTTCGATCGCCTGGGCATCATTATCGCTCACGATAAGCGTATCGCTCTGGATGTGGCCCTTGTCGTTGAGGATGTAGACTCGATAATCGGTCACCTGTCCTAATCTCCAGATTTTACTGTCATCGGCGCACCTGCGGTCAGGGCGAGCCGACGCCGGTCCAAGAAGTGGTGCCCCCAACCCGAGTCGAACGGGTACGTCCCTGACGGGACTACAGATTTTAAGTCTGTTGCGTCTACCAATTTCGCCATGGGGGCGGTGATTTCAAGTCCTTGCGTCTACCAATTCCGCCATGCCAGCGCGCTTTTCTTTTCAAACACTTAGAGGGGAAATGCAATGGCGGTATTGCAAAACGGCGCGCGCGTTCTGCAAATGCGCTCACTCGGTGACGAAATGATGCAGGAGACGAAACCATGACCGCGAACGACGACATGACCAACCTGGTGGAGCGGTTGCGGCAAGACGCCGAGATGCTCAAGGACGGCTATCAGAGCAACCTCACCGAGCTTTGGCATGGCGTTGTCGTGAAAGATGCCGCGAAAGCGTGTGAGGCGGCCGCCGACCTCATCGAAGCCCAGGCCCAGGCGCTGAGCGACGCCAAGGCGGAGTGGGATGCGTTGGATCAATCTCACCGATCGATCGGCGAGCAACTCGGCCGCGAAGGCAGGCGTCGCATCGCCGCCGAAACCAGGCTGAAGGAGGCGGAGAAAGTCATCGAGCTGGTCGCGGCGATGCGAATTAACAACTCCGAGCAAATTCGACTGGTGACGCGCGCCCGCGCGTTTCTCGCCCCAAAGGAAAAGCAAGAATAAGAACCGCCGCGATCCTACGCAGCCTTCTTTCGTTGCAGCGCCTCGCGGATCAGCGGCAGGCGATCATTGCCGAAATACATATCGGTCTTATCAAGGAAGATCGTTGGCGATCCGAACGCGCCGCGCGCAATCGCTTCGTCGGTATTGGCCTTGAGTTCGTTCTTGATTCCTTCATCTCCAATGCCGGTCAGAAGCTTTTCTGGATCGATGTCGAGCGACCTGCAAATCTCGCCCAGCACCGGCTCACGCGAGATGTCCTTGTCATCGCGCCAATAGGCTTCGAACACCGCCCTGGCGAACGGCACCATCGCGTCGTTGCCAAGCCACAGACAGCCGCGCATGGCTTTGATACTGTTTACGGGGAACACAGTCGGCGGCATCTTGATCGCAAGTCCCGCCGACCGCGCCCAATCCGCGAGATCTTTCCTCATGTAATGAACCTTCGCCGCCACCGGATTTTCCCGTGAGGCATAAACGCTCGGGTTGATGGCGTTGAATATTCCACCGACTGAAACCGGCCGCCACGAAATCTGCTCACCGAACTCTTTCGCCATCGGCTGGATGTTGTGGAAAGCAAGATAGGTCCAGGGACTGGAGCAATCGAAGAAGAATTCGATCATTGGCAGGCTTCCTTAATTTGTGTGCCACGGCTTGGCCCGGCCACTGCCGTCTTGTCAACCGCGGCTCGAGACCGACGCAAGGCCCGGGCATGATGCTCACGCCATTGATCAATAGGATCCACTCGTTGCACTGTCATGTCGCCCCGCACGATAGCTCACGTGCAATGCGCGCACGGACGTGACGCATGAGCGGCTTTTAAGTACGATGTGAATTTTCCTTACCTTGCGGGGCGGAAACGGCAGAGAGTGTCTACGCCGCGCCGTCGCGCAACGGCGGAGCGAAGGCAAGGTCGAGATCCCACGGGAAATAAATCCAGGTGTCCTGCGAAACCTCGGTGATAAACGTATCGACCAGCGGCTTGCCGAGCGGCTTGGCGTAAACGGTGGCGAAATGCGCATCCGGAATCATGCTCCGCACCATTCGTGCGGTGGCGCCGGTATCGACAAGGTCATCCACGATCAGAAGATCCTTGCCCGTGCCGCCACCGAGCTTCGCGGCCGCATCAGAGATGCCTTTCAGCACCTTTAGTTCGCCTTTGCGGATATGATCGTAGCTTGCGATACACACCGTGTCGATCACGCGGACACCGAGTTCGCGCGCCACGATCGCTGCGGGGACAAGACCGCCGCGGGTGATCGCGACCACCGCGTGAAACGGCCCGGTCTCATTCAACCGCCAGCTCAGCGCACGGCAGTCGCGATGAAACTGGTCCCAGGACACCGGAAAGGCTTTGTTGGGTGCTTTATCAGCGGTCACTTTGATGGTTTCCGTCACGAGCGCCTCTTATAGCGTTTTCGGGCGCAGTGGACATCAGTTCGCGTGAAGAAAACGCATCCGCTTACTGCGGCACTTTGAGCGCCGCCAGCATCGCTCTCACCGCATCCATGGCCGCTGTCAGCTTGGCCTGATCGCGGGATCGCACCACAAGACTCGTGTTCGGCTTGCCGTTCTCGTCGAGGAAAGGATAACTGCCGATGGTGGTGTCCGGATGCGCCTCGGCGATCTCGCGTAGCGGCGTGCCGATGTCACCTTCGCGGCAATTGCCGCGCACCGATTCCGACAGCATCCGCTCGCCTACCTGCAGCGTCGGCGCGACGATATCCATCATCGCCTGCATGATTGATGGCACTCCCGCCATGACGATGACATTACCGATCCTGAAGCCGGGCGCCAGAATGGTTGCGCTCTGGATCGGTTCGGCGCCCCGGGGAATGCGCGCCATCCGCAACCGCGCCTCGTTCAATTCGCCGGGCTTCTGGTAGCGCTCCTTGAAACGCGCCACCACCTCGGGATGATAATCAATGCCGACGCCCAAGGCTTTCGCGATGCTATCGGCGGTGATGTCGTCATGCGTGGGGCCGATACCTCCGGTCGTGAAGACGTAGGTGTAACGTGCGCGAAGCGCGTTCAACGCCGCGACGATATCGGACTCGTCGTCGGCGACGATGCGCACCTCCTTGAGGTCAATTCCGATGTTCGTCAGATACTCCGCAATGAATCCGATGTTCTTGTCCTTGGTCCGGCCGGACAGGATTTCATCTCCGATCACCAGAACGCCTGCGGTGACAATATCACCCATCACCTCTCCTCGCCGTCAGCAGGCGCTTCGCCCTGGCCGTGCGGCGCGCATTCGCGAGCATCCCATGACGCGCTGCCGCGCCAGCGTCAAGACAGGCCCCAACTGCGCAACAGCAGGACCGCCGCGCTCCATCCTCGGAGACCCTCAATGCAGGCGGAACACGCCATCCACCGCGCGCAATTCGGCAGGCTTGATCAGCCTCGAATGCGCGACCGTCACCGAAAACAGAGGTCCGTCGAGTTGCTTCTCCCAAAATGCGAGGAAGTCGCACAGCGCCGGAAATTTCGGAAACATGTCGTAATCCTGCCAGACATAGCTCTGCAACAACCACTGCCGATCGGGGCGGCGGTACAAAATTTCCGCCGTCGTCAGGCCATAGCCGAGCACTTGCTTGCGGAAATCATCCGAAACGCCGCGGGACTGCACGTCATGCTTCGTGATCATCTCAAACCTCCTTGAGGAGGGTTGCGCCATCGGCGAAGGACGGGCCGGCTCCCGATAACGCTCCATTCCTCATAAACCCGCGGTCCGGACCGAGTTTGACGCGCGGGTCCCTTGGAAAATGTGACATGAGAGGCCGGGATCACAAAGTGCAAAAATAAAGGAACGGGTAATTAACCAAGTTCTAGCAGCGGCTTGCTGCGTCTGCTAACAATCCTTTGCAAATGGAAGTGCATTGACGAATATGTGGTTGGCAGTCTCCACCTTTGATTGCTTAAAAAATCCCCCTTGCACCCTTGCCGCTCTCTCGAACCTAGCTTATCTCGTGGCGGGTCGGGCTGGCACTCGTCGACCCCGACTGCCAAATTCAGAAATACGTCTATTTTTCAGAAAGTTAGGAGGACTGCATGAAATTCCGTCCGCTTCACGACCGCGTCGTGGTCAAGCGCATCGACGCAGAAGAGAAGACTGCAGGCGGCATTATCATTCCCGACACGGCCAAGGAAAAGCCCTCGCAGGGCGAGGTTGTGGCCGTCGGCCCGGGCGGCCGCGATGAGTCCGGCAAGCTGCTCCCGATCGATCTCAAGGTCGGCGACCGCGTGTTGTTCGGCAAGTGGTCCGGCACCGAGGTGAAGATCGACGGCCAGGATCTCCTGATCATGAAGGAGTCCGACATCATGGGCGTTCTCACCGATGCAGCGCCCGCCAAGAAGAAGGCCGCTTAAGCGCCGTCTCCGTTCAGAAATCATTCAAAGGAACAACCCAACATGTCAGCCAAAGATGTCAAATTCGGCGTCGACGCCCGCGACAAGATGCTGCGCGGCGTGGACATTCTCGCCAACGCCGTGAGGGTGACGCTCGGTCCGAAGGGCCGCAACGTGGTGCTCGAAAAGTCATTCGGCGCGCCCCGCATCACCAAGGACGGCGTCACCGTCGCCAAGGAGATCGAACTCGACGACAAGTTCGAGAACATGGGCGCGCAGATGGTGCGCGAAGTCGCTTCCAAGTCCGCTGACGCGGCCGGCGACGGCACCACCACCGCGACGGTTCTGGCCCAGGCGATCGTGAGGGAAGGCGCCAAGTCGGTCGCCGCCGGCATGAACCCGATGGACCTGAAGCGCGGCATTGACCTCGCCGTCGACGCGGTGGTCGCCGATCTGGTCAGGAACTCCAAGAAGGTCACCTCGAACGAAGAAATCGCCCAGGTCGGCACCATTTCCGCCAACGGCGATTCCGAAATCGGCAAGTTCCTCGCCGACGCCATGAAGAAGGTCGGCAACGAGGGCGTCATCACGGTTGAAGAAGCCAAGTCGCTCGAAACCGAACTCGATGTCGTCGAGGGCATGCAGTTCGACCGCGGCTATATCTCGCCCTACTTCGTCACCAACGCCGAGAAGATGCGCGTCGAGATGGACGACGCCTACATCCTCATCAACGAGAAAAAGCTCTCGTCGCTGAACGAGTTGCTGCCGCTGCTGGAGGCCGTGGTGCAGACCGGCAAGCCGCTGGTGATCGTCGCGGAAGACGTCGAGGGTGAAGCGCTGGCGACGCTGGTGGTCAACCGCCTGCGCGGCGGCCTCAAGGTCGCGGCCGTCAAGGCGCCGGGCTTCGGCGACCGTCGCAAGGCCATGTTGCAGGATATCGCCATCCTGACCGGCGGTCAGGCGATCAGCGAGGACCTCGGCATCAAGCTCGAAAACGTCACGTTGCAGATGCTCGGCCGCGCCAAGAAGGTGATGATCGACAAGGAAAACACCACGATCGTCAACGGCGCCGGCAAGAAGGCGGACATCGAGGCGCGCGTAGCCCAGATCAAGGCGCAGATCGAGGAGACCACCTCGGACTACGACCGCGAGAAGCTACAGGAGCGCCTTGCCAAGCTCGCGGGCGGCGTCGCGGTGATCCGCGTCGGCGGCGCGACCGAGGTCGAGGTGAAGGAGCGCAAGGATCGCGTGGACGACGCGATGCATGCGACTCGCGCCGCGGTCGAGGAAGGCATCGTGCCGGGCGGCGGCGTCGCGCTGCTCCGTGCCTCCGAGCAGCTCAAGCGCATCAAGACCGCGAACGACGACCAGAAGACCGGCGTCGAGATCGTGCGCAAGGCGCTGTCGGCGCCCGCCCGCCAGATCGCGATCAACGCGGGCGAGGACGGCAGCGTCATCGTCGGCAAGATCCTCGAGAAGGAGCAGTATTCGCACGGCTTCGACTCGCAGACCGGCGAATACGGCAACCTGATCTCCAAGGGCATCATCGACCCGACCAAGGTCGTGCGCACCGCGATCCAGAACGCCGCATCCGTCGCCTCGCTTCTGATCACCACCGAAGCGATGGTCGCCGAACTGCCGAAGAAGAACACCCCTGCCCCGGCGATGCCGGGCGGCGGCGGCATGGGCGGCATGGATTTCTGATGCACCGCGTCAGAAATCGCCGTCCCTGAATCTAAAATGCTGAATACCGATGCGAAAGGCCCGGCGTAAGCTGGGCCTTTCGTTTGCGCTTCGTCACTTGTTCGAATACGCTCAAAGACGGTCACAGTCCTCTCAACACTCCACCACGCTTACGTGCCCTTGCTTCCCATAAGCGAGCAGCACGCGATCGCGCGTGATGAGCGTTGCTCCGAGGTCGCGTGCGGTGGCGGCCACAATACGATCGGCGGGATCACGTGGCGGCGTTCCCGGCAGGAATGACGACGCAATCAGAAGTTCCGGCAGCATCGGCGCGAGTTTGACGCCAGGAACGTCGAGCAACTTCGCGAACCATCGCTCCGGCGCGATCTGCAACTGCACCCGGCCCCGCGCTGCCAGCAACCCGACCTCCCATGCCGTGATCGGTGAGATGTAGGACGGCGCGCCCTCGCTGTGAGCAGAGGCGAGCAAGTCCAGGGCTGCTCGCGCCAACTCCGCCTGATCGGAAATCCAGATTGCGGCGCACGTGTCCCACAAGAGAGGCCGCATCAGCGGCGACCATCCGTAGACTTGCTCCACTCGGGATCGGCGGGTGCCGCAATATCCGTACCCGGCACGATCCGCACCATACCTTTCATCGCACCGTAGGCCGGATGTATCGGGTGCAGCGATGCTGAAGCGGAAGGCTGCGGTTGCCCGGATGATCGCCTGTCACCTTCCCCCTTGCGACGGAAAACAAGCTTCTGCCCTGCCATGTCGACCTGCTCGCTCTCGAAACCAGCCTCAAGCCAAACCCGCGTCAGTACACTGTTGGTCGGGTTGTTGCTCCACCACGGTCGGTGCTTGTGCGCCGACGCGGGTAATTTAGTTTGCGTGATCCGCTCGACCTCCGCAAACGACATCGGCACACGCTCATGGTCCTGGCTTCTCAAAAAGTCGCCCAGACGATCGTACTTCGACATAGGGCCTTCCCTTCAAATAGTTTCTACCTATAGGTAGAACGTTTTTGTTCATCCTGCAAGTCCCAAGAACAGTGCGTTCTGTATGTCCGAAAATACTTGCGCTACCTCAACTCCACCGGCAGCGGTGCGAGCACATCGCCCGAAGGCTCCGCCACCACATTGATCGCGAAGGTCTCGATCGTCAGAGGCCCACGCTTGCGCTCGAGCGTCGCGACGTTCTCAACGTGATTGAACAACTGCGAGACCGGCGGCCAGTTGTCCGACCGGTCATCGACATAAAGCATCCTGCCGGCGAGTTGGTCCGCGTCCGGAGGCGGCGCGTTGATCCAGCGAATGCGCTCAAAATACTGCGCCACGCAAGTTCCCTTCGGCAGGTAGAACCGAAGCCAGCTCGTCACGCCATACCCTTGAGCAAGCACGCAGCGCGCGCCGCTTTTCACGCGCAACGCTTCGATCCCGGCGGCGAGATCGCGCACGCCGACACCGACGCTGCGCACCGAGGCATCGCGCCGATAGCCTGAGAGAACACCGGTGTTCACCTGCACCACCAACGCCACGAACATGCCGATGCCTACCGGCAGCGCCCAGCGGCGGCAAGCATCGGCGAAATTCCGGCCGCGTGGCTGCCAGCGCGCGACGTCGGAAGCGACCGCCGCCGCGATCGCGAGCGCCGGATAGATCGGCCCAAACCAGTTGGCCTCCACGCGGCCATGCAGCGAATGCCAGACGAAATAGATCGTCAACGTCCACACCGTCGCATTAATCAGCACGCGCGCGGCGCGCGCGCCCTCGCCGCGCTTGGACAATGCAAACAACCCCATCGCGGCGAGCGCAAATACCGGCGGCGTCGCGAAGACGATCTGGGTCGGGATCAGTTCGACGATATAGCGAAGGGTGAACTGATCCACGCGGGCGCGGCCGAACTGCTTGGCGAAAGATACCCAATGGTGTTCGGCGTTCCAGATGATCACGGGCGAGAAGATCGCCAGCGCCACCAGCCCGCCGAGATAAGGCCACGGCGTCCGCAGCCAGCGCCGCAGCTCAGGTACGGCGAGCAGCCAGATCAGGATCACCGGACCGAAGAACAATGCGGTGTATTTCGACAGCAGCGCCGCCCCGACCGCAGCGCCCACCGCGAGCCACCAGGCCCCGCCCCCGCTCGCCAGCAGTATCGCGAGACACAGCAGCACGAAACTCGATGCCGCCATCAGCGGCGCGTCCGGCGTGACGATCACGGTGCCGGCTGCGACCATCAGCGTGACGTTGAGAAAAACGGTTGCCGAGGCTGCCGCCCTTGCGTTGTCGAACAGCAGCATTGTCGTGCGGTAGATCGCGAAGCTCATGGGCAGCGCCAGCAGGATCGACACCAGCCGCACGCCGAATTCCGTATCACCCGCGATCATGGTGCCGAGGCGGATCACGACCGCCACCAGCGGCGGATGATCGTAATAGCCGCCGGCCAGATACTTCGACCACGTCCAATAATAGGCTTCGTCGAACGTCAGCGGAGTGAAGGCTGCGCAAATCAGCCGCACCGCCACCAGCGCAAGGACTATGAGAACAACGGCGCGGACGGACCACGTCTCGGTCAGACGCATCGCCGTGCTATCGCCTGCGCCACACGAACAGGCTGGACACCGCGTAATTCCAAACCACGCCCATCAGCGCGCCGGCCGCGCCCGCCAGCCACCAGATCGGCTTCTGATCGTAGACGGAGAACGCGACGCCGACATTGGCGAGCAGGCCGACGCTGCACACAATATAGAAAACCAGAAGACCGCGAAGAATGCCGAGTCCTTTCAGGCGCTGGTCGCGATAGGTGAGTAAATTGTTGAGCAGGAAATTGCTGGTCATCGCCAGGATCGCACCGAAAGCCTGCGAGTGCGGAAACGGCCATCGCAACACTTCGAGCGCCACGAACAGGCCGGCGAAATGCACGACGACGCCGACCGAACCAACCAGCGCGAACAGCAGGAAGCGCAGTGACACCGCATCATGGGTCAGCTTCGCCAGCACAAGTCCCAGGAAGTCCAGTGCGACCATCGAATCCAGCTTGCTCTCGCCGTGCAGCCGGGAACCGAACGTGTAGGGGATTTCCGTGATCCGCAATGCGCCGCGCGCGGTCGCGACCACATCAAGCAGGATCTTGAAGCCCTGAGTCGAAAGCTCGGGCGCGAGCCGTTCGAAACGGTCGCGGCGGATCATGAAGAAGCCGCTCATGGGATCGGCGATTTCGATGCGCAGCAGGTTCTTCGCGACCGAGGTTGCCAGCATGCTGAAGCCCGCGCGCTGCTTGTCGAAGCTGTCGGCGCTGCCGCCCTCGATGTAGCGGCTACCGACGACGAGATCGGCGGCGTTGTTTTCCAGCAGCGCGAGCATGGCTGGCAGCCGGGTTTCATCGTGCTGAAGGTCGGCATCCATCACCGCGGCGCACGGCGCGCTCGATGCCAGGATTCCCTCGATGCACGCGCCGGACAGTCCACGACGGCCGACGCGTCTGATGCAGCGGACGCGCGGATCAACCGCAGCCAGTTCGCGCACCACATCCGAAGTCCCGTCGGGGGAGTTATCATCGACATAGATGACCTCCCACGCGATATCCTTCAGCGCAACGGACAGTTTCCGGTACAGCGCAACCACGTTGTCGCGCTCGTTGAAGGTAGGCACGACGACCGAAAGCTGGCGCGGCATACCGATTGATAGCTCGACCGGCTCCGGTCTCAGGGCTTCATTCATGGCGCCAGCATATATCCGTGGCAACCGCCGATGCCAAGATGACCGGCATCAAGGTATCCAGCCCCAAACAGGCCGCGAGCCGGAAATTCCTGTTATAAAGTCGGAAAATGCCTGAAACAGACCAAGGGCCAACGACCACGAACAACGGAGCGCGCGTACATCCGGCGCAGCCCAGTCATCCCGTGGTCGTCCCGGCGATGGAGCGGGCTTCGACATCGCCGTTAGCGTTTAGGTAGGTACGGTCGGAACATCCGCAAGAGGCAGGTCCAAATATGGCTTGCAGATCAGGCAATATCTACATCGGAATCGGCGGCTGGACCTTCCCGCCTTGGCGCGGCATTTTCTACCCGGACAAACTGGCGCATGCCAAGGAACTGGCATACGCCGCCTCCAAGCTCACCTCGATCGAGATCAACGGCACCTATTATGGATCGCAGAAGCCAGAAAGCTTCCGCAAATGGGCGCGCGAAGTGCCGGATGGATTTGTGTTCTCGCTAAAAGGGCCGCGCTTCGCCACCAATCGCCGGGGGCTCGCCGAGGCCGGCGATTCGGTGAAACGCTTCTATGACTCGGGGGTGCTGGAACTAGGCGACCGCCTTGGACCGGTGCTGTGGCAGTTCGCGCCGACCAAGGCTTTCGACGAAGCCGATTTCGGCAAGTTCCTCGAACTCTTGCCACGAAAGCTGGAGGGACGCGCGCTACGGCATGCGGTCGAGGTTCGCCACCACAGCTTCTGCACGCCCGCGTTCATTTCGCTGCTGCGGCAATTCCAGGTGCCGGTCGTATTCGCCGAACACGGCAAGTATCCGGCGATCGCCGATATCGCGGCGGATTTCGTCTATGCTCGCCTGCAAAAGGGCAGCGACGAGATCAAGACCTGCTATCCTCCGAAGCAGCTCGATGCCTGGGCGAAACGTTTTCAATGCTGGGCTACAGGAGACGAGCCCGATGATCTGCCGCGCGTGGACGGGGCCCAGCCGAAGAAAGTGCCGCGCGACGTATTCGCCTACATGATCCACGAAGGCAAGGTGCATGCGCCTGCCGGCGCGATGGAGCTTATCGCGCGAGTGAAGTGACGGGAGGACAGAATATGGCGGCGGGAAACCCTCTTCACCATCGGATACGAGCAGACGCCAGCCAGAGCCGTGCTCGACGAGTTGGAACAGGCGGGCCTCGAACTGCTGGCCGATGTCCGCGCGGTCAGATGTGAGGGAGGCGCACCCTCTCGGTCTCCTGGGGAGGTTCCCTCATTGTTCCCTTACGCGCCCTCGCGGCCGCCTGCTATCAGTAGTTGTACGTATTGGCGTTTGGGCTTGTGGGGGCTCGGCTACGTTGGGGAGCGTGCGCGCAGTTTGCATGGCCGCCTTGCTGGCGTGGGCGACCATGGGTCAGTCAGTGGCCCAGCCAACGGTAACCGGTCCGCCGCTGACCGACAATCTCATCGGCGGTTCCAAACCCGAGCGATTCCTGTTTTTCAGCGGCATTGATATCTGGCGCAACGGACTGGCCGGCTACGACGGGTTGCTGTTGGCGCCGCAAGGTGACCTGAACAAGGATGGCTTTCTCGTTCGTCTGTTCATGTCAGACAACCTTGAACTGTACTGCGACCCGGCGCTTCACCACCAACATCTTCCGCACCTCCGCCCTGCCCGGCTGGCGGATCAAGCGCGGAGACCTCGAGGTCAGGATGTTTGCCGGTCCAACTCTCGAAATTCGCGGGTTCAAACCCGACGTTCAAATCGGCAAGCTGAGCGGAAGCCGCCTCGGTGTCCAGTTAGCGAGCGAGCTATGGTGGGAGCCCGCGCCCACCATGATGGTAGCCGCCGCCGCTGCGCTCACCACAATCAACTCGGTGTATAGCGCCCGCGCCGCGGCCGGTTGGCGCTTGTTCGACCGGTTCTGGATCGGCCCCGAAGTCTCCGCATCCACCGATCGGTTCAGCACCCAATACCGGATCGGCGCGCATCTTACGGGCTTCAAGACGGAGGCGCTGGAGTGGTCGGCCGGCGTCGGCTTGGTGCAAGACAGTTTCGACCGCAGCGGAATCTACGGGCGTATCAGCGCTCTGTTTCGAAAGTAATGTTCTCTCGAGCCTTTCCGCATCTGGTGGAATTAGAAGCGAAGCTCCGTAATTTTGATCTGACGCGTTTTCTTCACGCGAACCGGCATCCATTTCGCTCGAAAACGCTCCGGGACTGAACATCCAGCCCCGACTAATCCAGCGTGCGGCGGAATCGCGTCACCGCGATCGCCATGGCCACCAGCATCAGCGCCACCAACGCGAGTGTGTCGTACTTCAGATTTTGCAGCGTCGCGCCCTTCAGCATAATGGCGCGGACAATCCTGACGTAGTGCGTCAATGGCAGGCATTCCCCGATACGCTGCGCCCACACGGGCATGCCAGCGAATGGAAACATGAAACCAGACAACAGGATGCTTGGCAGGAAGAACATCATCGACATCTGCATGGCCTGGAGCTGATTCTGCACGATGGTCGAGAATGTGTATCCGACGGCGAGATTTGTCGTGATGAACAGCGTCGAGAGCAACGCCAGCAGCGTCAGGCTTCCCTCGATGGGAACGCCAAACAGCAGCACGCCTATACCGATGATCAGGGCAGCCTGGATAAATCCTACCAGCACGTAGGGCAGGATCTTTCCGATCATCACCTCGACCGGTGTGATCGGCATCGACAGCAAACTCTCCATGGTGCCTCGTTCGATCTCGCGCGTGACCGACAAGGCGGTGAAGATCAGCATCGTCATGGTGAGGATGGTCCCGACGAGTCCCGGCACGATGTTCAGCCGCGAGGACGCCGCTGGATTGTAGCGCGCATGCGCCCGGATTTCGAATGGCGGATCGGATGGATCTCCAATATGAAGATCGTGCGAAAGCGCGGTCTGTACGATCGGACCGAGTGCGCTCAATGCGGAGCCGGCGGCGACGGGATCGGTGGCATCAGCGGCAACCAGCAGCGCCGGACGATCACCACGCCGCACCCCTCGCTCGAAACCGCGCGGAATCTCGACACCGAACAGCACCGTGCCGGACTTCAAGAGATTGTCGAAGGTATCAACGTCGTGCACCTCCTGCGTGAAACGGAAATAGGCGGTGTTCTCCAATGCTTTCAAAATCGAGCGAGCAAGATCGCTATCCTCCTGCAACAGGACAGCCGTCGGCAGATGACGCGGCGTGGTGTTGATGGCATAGCCGAACAGCAGGAGCTGCATCACCGGAATCATCACAATCATCGCGAACGAGACACGGTCGCGCCGAAGCTGGATGAATTCCTTGACCAGCATGGCGTAGCTGCGCCGCCAGAAACCGAACGACATTTCCCTTCCGCCAGAATGGTCGTGCGCGGCACTCATTGGAAGTTGTCCTTCGAGCGGCTCATCAGTTCGATAAACACGTCTTCCAGCGATGGCTCGCTCTGCTGCCAATGCAGATCGCTGCGGCTGCGAAAGGCCGCGATCGTCTGTTCGAGCGCAGCCTTGTCACGGCCGGAGACATGCAAACTTGTGCCGAACGGCGCAGCCATGTCGATGCCCGGCTTGTCCGCCAGCTCGGCCGACAACCTATTGAGGTCGCCGCCCGTGACCGTGTAGGTAGTCAGCGCCGATTGCGCGATCACTTCATCTACGGTGCCATGCGCAAGCAAATGGCCGTAGGCAATATAGGCGATCTCGTGACAGCGTTCAGCCTCGTCCATGTAGTGCGTCGAGACCAGCACCGTCAGCCCTTCCGCGGCCAGCGCATGAATCTCGTTCCAGAATTCGCGCCGCGCCTTTGGATCGACACCGGCGGTCGGCTCGTCGAGCAATAGAAGCTGCGGGTTCGGAAGTGTGCAAGCGCCGAGCGCAAGGCGCTGCTTCCAGCCGCCGGACAATTCACCCGCAAGCTGCTCCTCGCGACCGTTAAGACCGATCCGCTCGATCATGGCCCGCGCCGC
Organism: Nitrobacter sp. Nb-311A; assembly: GCF_000152905.1. Lineage (GTDB taxonomy): Bacteria > Pseudomonadota > Alphaproteobacteria > Rhizobiales > Xanthobacteraceae > Nitrobacter. The sequence goes on along the minus strand of NZ_CH672421.1, from coordinate 120,216 downwards.
ACGGGGCGCACCGCGCATGCCGTAGAGCCGTGCGACAAATTCCAGGTTCTCCCGCACCGACAGATCCTGGTACAGGCTGAACCGCTGGGTCATATAGCCAACCCGGCGCTTGATCTTGTCGGCGTCGCGGCGGATGTCATAGCCGAGGCAGGTGCCCTCGCCGCTGTCCGGCGTCAGCAGTCCGCAAAGCATACGGATGGTGGTGGTCTTGCCTGAACCGTTGGGGCCGAGGAATCCGTAGATCATTCCGCGCCTCACCGTCATGGACAAATCGTGCACGACCTCGCGACCGTTGAACGACTTCGACAGGCCGGAGACCTCGATCGCGATGTCGGCTGCATTTATGGCTGTCTGACTCATGGCACGGCCCTCAGTGCGTCGCGGCGTCGAGTTCAACAGTGACCGGCTGCCCGACACGGAGACGGTCCGGCCTGTCGGGTCGCGCCTGAACCAGGAACACCAGCTTGTTGCGCTCCTCGAGGCTGTAGATCACCGGCGGCGTGTATTCTGCCTGGGTGGCGATGAAATAGATCCTTGCCGTCAGGTCGGGCGCGCAGTTGTCGCAGGTGACGCGGACCTCCTGCCCGATTTTCAGTTTCGGCAAATCGGGTTCCGGCACAAAAAAACGAATCTTCATGTTGCCCGGCGGCATAATCGACAGCACCGGCCGTTGCGCCGGCGTCATCTCGCCCTCGCGAAAATAGATCTGCTGGATGGTGCCTGCGACGGGCGCAAAACCTTTGCGCCGCGACAGCCGCGTCTCCGAGGTGTTGACCCGCGCCTCGGCGACACGCAACGCCGAGAGGGCAGCGTCCAGAGTCGCCTGGGTACCGGCCCCGGTTTTCCTCAGCGAGGCCGCACGGTCATAAGTCTGCTGTGCGTTCGCCAGCGTCGCCTTGTTCTGATTGAGATCAGCCTGCTGCAATTCATCATCTACCGAATAGAGCGGCGTGCCGACTTCGACAACGTCGCCCTCGCGCACATTCAATTTGGTGACGCGGCCACTCTCGTCCGGGCTGACAAAGATCATGTCGGCCTCGACCCAGCCCTGATAGCCGGGCGGCCGCTTCTGGCCGCAGCCGACAACGAGACACGTTAGTGCCAACGCAGCGCCAACACGCGCGACTATACGTAGCGCCGTCATGAAACTCTCCGTTCGCCGAAGATCAGGTCGAGATGAACCTTCAGCATCGCAACGGCGTCGAGCGGCGCATGGCGGCCGAACAAACCCTGCCACATCACGGCGACCATGGCGGGCGCAATGACGATCTGGGGGAAGTCGGCAAGACGCTCATTGCGGATTTCTCCGCGCGCGATACCGTGCTCGATCAACGCGCGCATGCCCGCAAGACCGCGCGAAACGACTTCACGAAAGTAGAAGTCGGCGAGCGACGGAAAGCGCGCGCCCTCCGCCATGATCAAGCGAACGACATCGCCGCGCTTGGTCCCGGCAACCTCGCGCACAAAAGTCTCAGCGAAGCGTTCGAGGACCTCGCGTACCGATCCGCCAGCGGCAAGCGTGGTCATCAGATTTCCGATCAGCGGCACCAGCGCGGTGCGCACAAGCTCCTGAAACAGCGCCTCCTTGTCCTTGAAGTGCAGATAGATCGTGCCCTTGGCAACGCCCGCCCGCTTCGCCACGTCGTCCAGACGGGTCGCGGCAAAACCACGCGCGGTGAATTCATCAAGCCCCGCCGCGACGATCGCCGCGCGCCGCTGCGCCGCGCGGGCTGCACGGTTCTGGGGCCCGGCTGTCCCGCCGGTCTGCGCGGTGGTCGCCGCACCAGCCCTGCTTGCGGCAGGTCGGCCTTTGGCGGAGTTCGCAGTAGCGGTCTTTCGCGGTCTGGATCCTGAAGCTTTCATTGGACTTATTATGACTGACCGGTCAGTCATAATAAAGATTAAAATTTGTGCGAGCGGTCAATCCGCCGTGATCCAAACCTATCCTTCTGAGCTATCGGGTAAATTTTCGAAGCCGGGAGTGGCGGGTTTTGGCGATATGTCGCGATCCGACCGCCGGACCGCCCGTGTCGCAGCAGTCTACGTCCTGAACAACTCTCTGGAGGGAGGCCACGGGGCCTAACGTCGCCCGACAGTTGCCTCCCGAGGTCCGGGCAGCGCGTTGGTCCATCGGCCTGGTGTCAACCGCGTTGAACCTCCGCCAAGGCTTGGGGCGTATCGACGTCAAAAAAAGCGCCGTGAGCATCGACCGAAACTTCCGCCACCACCTCGGCATGACCCGCGAGCAAATGGCGCGCACCGACATCGCCTTCGAGTGCCATCAGTTCCCCGAAGAAACGCCGAGACCACAACACCGGATTCCCCTGCCTGCCGCCACTGACGGGGACTGCGATCAACATGCCGCGATCTGGCGCAAAAGCCGCGATGAGCCGGTCAACGAGATGCGCATCGATCAACGGCATGTCGCCAAGGCAAATCAAGGCGCCTCCCGCCTCTTTCGGAATTGCGCCGATGCCAACCTTGATAGAACTGGCGAGCCCCGTGGGAAAATCCGGATTGTATACAAACGTGACGTTGAGTCCTCGCAGCGCGCGCTCGACCTCGGCTGCTTGATGACCGGTAACGACGGTCACGCTCGCTGCTTTTGAGGCGAGCACCTGCTCGGTCACGATTCGCACCAGCGGCTTGCCGGCAAGCTCCGCCAATAGCTTGTTGGGACCGCCCATACGGGTTGAACGTCCTGCGGCGAGAATCACCGCCGCGATATTGCAGTTGTTGTCGCTTGCAGGCGAAATACGCGGTTGTGGCCGCGTCACGATTTCCATCAGGAGGCCGCCCACCCCCATGCCGGTCAGATCGCGTCTCGCAACGTTTAAACCGGCGAGCAGTCGCATCAGCACCCAATCGAACCCATTCTCGACGGGCGACCGTGCGCAACCAGGCGCACCCAACACCGGGACGCCGCGCGCTTTCCCGATCAGAAGCAGATTACCGGGATCGACCGGCATGCCGAAATGCTGAACCACGCCGCCGGCACCGACGAGAGCGGCAGGAATGACATCGCGACGGTCGGCGATCGCCGATGCACCGAACACAATGACTAATTCGGCGCCGCTATCGAGCATTTCCTTAATCGCGTCCGATAGCACGGACTCGTCATGCGGCACGCGACGCTCGGCGATGATGCTCGCGCCCGCGGGTGCAAGACGTTCGGCCGTCACGCGCAAGGTCTTGTCGACCACCTTCGGCGCAAGGCCGGGGAGCATGGTCGAGACGACACCAACCCGCTTGATACGATAAGGCGCAACCTGCAACACGGCACCCCGTGCCGCCGCGACCGCGGCATCGCGCAGCTTCGCCTCAACGCCGAACGGAATCAGCTTGACCGTGGCGATCATCTCTCCCTGCACGACCGGCTTGTAGGCCGGGAGCGTCGCAAACGTAATGGCTTCATCGATATTGTTGATGCGGTTGACTGCCGGGCGATCGATCACCAGCACGCCGGCCCGCGCGGCGAACAAGTTGGCCCGGCCGGTAAACGCCCGCTCTACCGTGACGCCATCGCCGGCGACAGCTTTCGCGACATCCGCCGCCGCCACGTCCTCAGACACATCACCGTCCTCGAGACGGACGACGACAACCTCCTTCACACCCGCCCTGTGGAGCGCCTCAACCTCCACCGGCCCGATGAGGGTGCCTTTCTTGAGTACAAAAGTACCCTGCCGCAGGGTATGAACGGTGACGCCGCCAATTGCGTCGTCCGGTGTGGCGGGACCAAATTTCATGCCGCGCTCGCTTTCGGCAGTCGTAGCTGCGCCGTGATTTCCGCCATGATGGCGACAGCGATCTCGGAGGGCGAAATCGCACCAATCTCCAGGCCGATCGGTGCGTGGATGCGTTCGATGTCGGCACAGGAGATTCCTTGTGCTTTCAGGCGGAGGGTACGCTGACCGTGGGTTTTGCGCGAGCCCAGCGCTCCGATGTAGAAGCAGTCATGCTCCAGCGCGTGCAATAGCGCAGGATCGTCAATCTTCGGATCGTGAGCGACAACAACGAAGGCGGTATAATGATCGATATTGAGCGGCGGCAGCGCAACGTCCGGCCATTCGGCGATCAGCCTGATGTCCGGAAACCGCTCAGGACTTGCGAATGCCGAACGGGGATCGACCACCGTGACGTCATAGCCGAGCGATCGCGCCAACGGCGCGAGCGCCTGACTGATGTGAACCGCACCGATGATCACAAGCTTCGCGGTCGGCGCATAGACGTTCAGAAAGAGATTCCGCCCCTCGACTTCAATCGCGCCACTCTTGCCCATACGCAGATGTCGTTCCAGTTCGCTATGCAACGGATCGTCAGCGATATCGGCGGCCATTACGAGACGCTGCTCGCCATTGCCGATATCGGTCACCACGATTACCGGCCTCCGCGCGGCGCGCTCGGTATTGATCGCTGAAAGTGTGGCAAGCTTCACGACGAACGCTCAAGATCGAGTTCGTAAAGATAACAGCGCCCCCCGTTCGAACTCGTAAAACAGAGGATACTCGCGCTACAGGACTGGCGCCCTTTCGATTGAAGCTTTCCGGACCGGCCTCCCATCATAACGAACGAAATTTACACCGAATGGCATTACACGACTTTCTCAACAAAAATGCGGATCCTGCCGCCGCATGACAGGCCGACAGTCCACGCCGTCTCATCCGCGACACCAAACTCCAGCATCCTGGGCGTCCCACTGGAGATAACGTCCAGCGCTTCGGTCACCACGGCGCCTTCGACGCAGCCGCCCGAGACCGAGCCCAGAAACGTGCCGTCCCCGTTGACGACAAGATTCGACCCTGCCGGACGTGGCGCGGAGCCCCAGGTTTCGATGACCGTTGCCAGCGCAACGCCCTTGCCCGCCTTCCCCCAGTTTTCCGCCGCCTTCAAAAGGTCCTCATCGCGATCGAGCATGATGCCACTCGTTCAGGGTTCGGGCTGAGGAATCGCGGCCGTGTGGTCTCGGCGTCTCGGAGAGCGCAGCAACCAGCCCCTCAATAGATAGCAAATTATGCACCCGGCGAAAGTCGTCAACGTGCGGCAGCATCATTTTAATTCCTTGCGCCTTGGGTTCAAAGCCGTCATAGCGCAATAGCGGGTTGAGCCAGATCAACCGGCGGCACGATCGGTGCAGCCGATCCATCTCGAACGCCAGTTTGGAGTCGGCTTCCCGCTCCAGCCCGTCGGTAATCAGCAGAACAATGGCGCCCTGCGCAAGCACGCGCCGGCCCCACAGCTTGTTGAAATTGTGCAGCGAGGTCGCAATTCGCGTTCCCCCCGCCCAATCCTCCACCACCGACGAGCAAGCGGCCAGCGCCTCATCGGGATCGCGCGCCCGCAGAGCGCGCGTGACATTGGTCAACCGCGTTCCGAACAGAAAGGCCGAAATGCGTCTGTGCCCATTTGTGATGGCATGGAGGAAATGCAAAAATACTCGCGTATATTCGGTCATCGAACCGGAGATATCGAGCAGGGCTACGATCGGAGCCGACCTTCCGATCCTGCCAAGACGATGAATATCGACGATGTGCCCCCCGGTGCGCAGGCCGCCGCGCAGCGTGCGGCGCAAATCCAGCCGCAACCCGCGCGAATCGGGCCGGGCGCGTCGTGAGCGCAGCCTGGCTTGCGGCAGCTTCATCCTCGCGATCAGCCGCGCCACTTCGCACATCTCGGCCGCGCTCATCTGCGCGAAATCTTTCTTTTGCAGCACCTCTAGGTCGGAGACGGAAGGCCGACTCTCCTGTTCCCGCGGCGCTTCGCGCTCGCTCGTGATCGCGGGTTGCGACAATGCCTCGAGAACGCGCCGGGACGCAGACGGCGGCGGTTTCCTGGCCGGGTCCGGCGGCGGGAGCGGATCCAGCATGTTTTTCCTTTCTTCCGTGTCTTCCGTGATGCAGAAGAAAACATTAAAAGCTTGAGCGAATATCAGCGCATGGTCGTGGCGAGTGACAAAAACCGCCTGAAGCGTGCTGAAGACGTCCGCGCGATGGCCGATGTCGATCAGGCGCAAAGCGTTCAGCGCGTCGATGACCGCGCCGGGACCCACGGGAAGACCGCAGGCGCGCAGCACACGGGCGAAGCCGACGACGTTGTCCGCAATACGGCCGATTGGCGAATCGAGATGGTTGATGGCCATGCGAATCCCGCCTTATGGATCGGTGGCGGCTTCTTTCAGCAGGGTTTGCATGGCGTCGCCCTGCATCCGGCCGATATCATCCTGGTATTTCAGGAGCGCGCCGATGGTATCGCCGACGATCTGCGGCGTCAGCAAACGGGTATCGAGTTCGGTCAGCGCCGTCGCCCAGTCGATGGTCTCGGCGATGCCCGGGTTCTTGTAGAAATCGCGATTGCGCAGCGCCTGCACAAAGCCCACCACCTGCTGCGACAACGCCGCGGAGATGCCGGGCACCCGTGACCTGACGATCGCAAGTTCGCGCTCGGCGGAAGGGTAATCCACCCAGTGATAGAGACAGCGGCGCTTCAAGGCATCATGAATTTCACGCGTCCTGTTCGACGTCACGATGACGATCGGCGGCGCCGCCGCCGTGACGGTGCCGGTTTCGGGGATCGTCACCTGGAAGTCACTGAGAATTTCCAGAAGAAAGGCCTCGAAAGCCTCATCCGCGCGATCGAGTTCGTCGATCAGGAGCACCGGCGGGCCGCGGACATCCGGCTCCAGGGCCTGGAGCAGCGGCCGCTTGATCAAATATCTCTCGGCGAAGATGTCGCTGGACAACTGCTCGCGATCGGTATCGCCTGCCGCTTCTGCCAGCCGGATTGCAATCATCTGAGCATGGCTGTTCCACTCATAGACGGCGGAGGCGACATCCAATCCTTCGTAACATTGCAGCCGGATCAACCTGCGGCCCAGTGCAGCCGACAGTACCTTCGCGATCTCGGTCTTGCCGACGCCCGCCTCGCCTTCAACAAACAGCGGCCGCGCCATACGCAGCGAAAGAAACACGACAGTCGCCAGCGAACGCTCGCCAAAATAGCCGTGCTTCGCCAGCAGGTCGAGCGTCGCATCGACGGACGATGGCAGCGCCGCGACCGCTGTCATGAGATCCGGCCGGGCGCGGCGAGCATCGCGCATGTCATGTTTTACCGTTCGCCGAATCAACTGCGCGCCGCGCAAGCACCCCGATCAGATGCGCGCGATGTTCCGCGCTGCCGTGCAGGTCGCTGTTGAGTCCATCGGAGAGAACGCTCAACCCCTCAAGCGACTTCGACGTAAAGCTTTTTTTCAGAGCCTCCTCGAACGTCGTCAGGCGGAACACGCCATCGGCCCCGGCGCCTGTAACGGCGACACGCACATCCGACGCCAGTCCGGCAACGAACACGCCCACCAGCGCGTAGCGGGAAGCCTGATTGCGAAATTTCTGATAGGCTGCCTTTTTCGGCAGGGGAAACATCACCTGAGTGATGATTTCGTCCGCCTCCAGCGCGGTGGAGAACATTCCCTGGAAATACCCATCTGATTCCAGACGGCGCTTATTGGTGACGATGGTGGCGTCAAGCGCCAAACAGGCCGCCGGATAATCGGCGGTTGGATCGTTGTTGGCCAGCGAACCTCCGATAGTCCCCTTGTGGCGCACAGCGGGATCGCCGATCATCCCCGCGAGTTCGGCGAGCGCCGGGATGGCCTCACATACGATCGGCGAGCCCGCGACATCGGCGTGCTTCGCGGTTGCACCTATCGCCAGCAAGCCGTCCCTCATCTCGATGCTATCCAGCCCTTCGATATGTGAAAGATCAATCAGATGCGCGGGGCTCGCGAGCCGCTGCTTCATGACCGGCACCAGCGTGTGGCCGCCCGCGATCAGCATGGCGTCCTCGTTTGCGACCAGCAGATCGACGGCCTGTTGCAAGGTCTCCGGCCGATGATACTTGAATTCGTACATGGCTCCGGTTCTTTAATGTCGTCTCACGGAGTTGCAACTCGGAACTCATGCGATACGAGATTTGGCCATCGCCGTCGCACCGGCCGCAATCGATGCGACGATATTCTGATAGCCGGTGCAACGGCAGAGATTGCCCTCCAGTTCCTCGCGAATGGTACACTCGTCGAGATCGTAGCCCTTGCGGCGAACCATATCGATCGCGGTCATGATCATGCCCGGCGTGCAGAAGCCGCATTGCAGACCGTGGTGCTCGCGAAACGCCTCCTGCATCGGATGCAGCGGAGCGCCGTCGGCTGCGAGACCTTCGATGGTCTCGATCTCGTGCCCGTCGGCCATCACCGCCAGCATGGTGCAGGACTTCACCGCCTTCCCATCGAGATGCACGATGCAGGCGCCGCACTGCGAGGTGTCACATCCAATATGCGTGCCGGTGAGACGGAGGTTCTCGCGCAGGAAATTCACCAGCAACGTGCGGGGGTCGATGTCGGCGGTGGTCGGCTTGCCGTTCACGATCAGCGAAATCTTGGCCATTGGCGCTCTCTACCGTCGCACGTCGAAATCATCATTTCTATAATACACGATATGAGCCATCCCGATAATGGGTTCAACGGGGCGACGCCCGGCCGCGACGAAGTGATTTTAGTTTATCCCTGAACGGCTTTGGCGAAATTCGCAAAGAATTCATCGGCCAGCTTCTTGGCCGTACCGCTGATCAGCCTTTGACCCAATTGCGCCAGCTTGCCGCCAATCCGCGCCGCGGCTTCGTACTTCAGAAGAGTGCCGCCATGATGGTCGACCAGCATCACGGTTGCTTCACCCTTTGCAAACCCGGCCACGCCGCCTTCCCCCTCGGCTGCAATCCTGTATCCGTTCGGCGGATCGATATCGCTGAGCGTCACCCTGACCTTGAAGCGGGCGGAAACCGGACCGATTTTCAGCCTGGCGACAGCACGGAACTGATTCTCGTCGGTCCTGGTGAATTCCTCGCAACCGGGAATGCAGCTTTTCAAGACTTCGGGATCGTTGAGTCTGGCCCAGACAAGATCGCGAGAGGCCGCGAGCCCGATTTCGCCGTTCACTGTCATCGCCATGAGCTTGCCTTCTCGATCGGCGGCCATACTGTTTGACGGCGCTTACCCTTGACGTAGACGACGACGGCCGCAAAAGAAAGAGACGGCGGTGGAATCGCTCCCGACTCGAACTCTTGAGGCCGGCAGGAGAAAACGACAATGCCCATAATCGATGCCGACGGCTGCCTGCTGAATGTTTCCGTCGAGGGGCGCGACGGCGGCCCGACGCTGATGCTCTCGAACGCGCTCGGCTGCACGCTGCAGATGTGGGAGCCGCAGATGGCGACGCTGTCCAGGCTGTTCCGGATCATCCGCTATGACCGGCGCGGCCACGGCAAATCCGGTGTGCCGCCCGGTCCCTATTCGATGGAGCGCTTTGGCCGCGACGTGCTGGCAATTCTGGACGACCTCAATATCGCGAAAACGCACTGGTGCGGATTGTCAATGGGCGGCATGGTCGGCCAATGGCTGGGAGCACATGCGCCAGAGCGTTTTGACCGCATCATTCTTGCCAACACGAATTGCTACTATCCCGATCCGGCCAATTGGCATGCCCGCATCAAGGCAGTGAAGGACGGCGGCCTCGCCGCGATCGCCGATACTGTGATCAGCGGCTGGCTGACCGCTGGCTTTCGAGAACGCGAACCCCAGATCACAGCGAAGATTAAGGCCATGCTCAGCGCTTCTCCTGTGGAAGGCTACATCGCCTGCTGCCAGGCATTGAGTACGCTGGATCAGCGCGCACTCTTGCCACGCATCAAAAGCCCTACGCTCGTCATCGCCGGCCGGCACGACCCGTCGACGCCTGTCGCGGCCGGTGAATACATTCGCAGCCAGATTCCCTCCGCCAGCATGACCCTGCTTGACGCCGCGCACATCTCCAACGTCGAACAATCTCATGCTTTCACAGAGGCGGTGGCCGGCTTCCTGATGCAGCGATAGGGAAATGAATCTTTCGCGGCAAATCACGCAGTCAAGGAATCCAGCACGATAACTCAGGAACTGGAATTGGTGAAAGGCTGGACGTCCGGCTGCGAAGGCCATGGCCGCACCGGCGGCGGGTCACGCTGGAACGGTGGCTCGGTCGCCATCAGGATCGCACCGCCAAGCAGCAACAGCAGTTCGGTCGCATGCAGGCGCAACGCGGCCATCTCTCCGACCTGCGACGCCATGACCATGCTGGCGAAGGTGATGAGGCTGCCGATGCCGAGCGCCAGCGCCAGCGCTTCGTCGAAACCGCCTGACTTCCGGACCGAGGCGCGCGTGGTCATCACCAGGAACACCGCGAAGAACATGACGACGGTCATCTTGCCGAGCGCCAGTAGCCAGGCAAGACGCACAAGGTCCATCGCCGCGACATGCAAATGGTCGCTGAGAAACAACGCGACCGACACATTGGCCAGATCGTAAAGTCCATGCACCGGCGACGCCACGATCTTGAAAGCGACGAAGGTCCAGACCGGAATGAAATAGAGCGCCAGCAATGCGCCGTTGACGGTGCTGATGCGCCAGGAATTGGTCATGCGCCATCCCCGCTTTCGCGCGGCCGCGATGTCGAGAACCGGTGCCGCCTTGGCAGGGATTAACGCCGGGTAAACGCGGTGGCGCAACGGAAACCCCTTGTTTACCTTAACAAGGCCCGCCGACCTGTGGACAACGCCGACAACTGTCGGGGCCGGTTCTGGAAGGCTGGAACTTCAATTGTCGCTCATCCGGCCCCCTTGCCCGCCAAATAGCCGTCCGGACAGGGCTTTCCCACCGCCGCCCTTCGGGATGAAGGCTTCCGCCGAGCGGACGAATGCCGGCGAAATGCACAACCGCCGGCTCCCTGAATTGCTGCGGTTGCCGCACTCGATTGCCACTGTTAGACATTGATTCAAGACGCGCCGGCCCGGCTGCCGGAGCCCATCACGTCTGACATAGTCGCATTCGGGATACGCAGATTACGGCCGCGCATGGACTATTTTGCCCAGCAACTCATCAATGGCGTCGTGCTCGGCTCGATCTACGGGCTGATCGCGATCGGCTATACGATGGTTTACGGCATCGTCGGCATGATCAATTTCGCTCACGGCGACATCTTCATGATCGGCGGTTTCATCGCGCTGATCACCTTCCTGATCCTGGTGTCGATGGGCCTCTCCGCCGTGCCGCTGATCCTGCTCGTCATGCTCATTGTTTCAATGGCCGTCACCGCCGTTTACGGCTGGGTCGTCGAGCGCATCGCCTACAGGCCCCTGCGCCAGTCGTTTCGACTCGCTCCGCTGCTGTCGGCGATCGGCATGTCGTTCGTGCTCATGAATTTTTCGCAGGTTTCCCAGGGGGCACAGGTCAAGCCCATCCCGCCGCTCATCACCGGCGGCTACACGCTGCGCGATTCCGGAAACTTCGCGGTTCAGCTCTCCAACGTCCAGATCGTGGTGATGGTCACCACCATCGTCCTGCTCGCGATCTTCAGCTACATCGTGTCGCGCACGCGCTTCGGCCGTGACATGCGCGCCTGCGAGCAGGACCAGACCATGGCGGCGCTGCTCGGCGTAAATGTCGATCGCACCATCTCGATGACCTTCGTGATCGGCGCGTCACTCGCTGCCGTCGCCGGCATGATGTACCTGCTGTATTATGGCCTGGTTGATTTCTTCATGGGTTTCGTCGCCGGCATCAAGGCATTCACGGCCGCGGTTCTCGGCGGCATCGGTTCGCTGCCCGGTGCGATGCTCGGGGGGCTCGCGATCGGATTGATCGAGACGTTCTGGTCGGCTTACTTTTCGATCGAGTATAAGGATGTCGCCGCCTTCTCCATCCTGATCGTCGTGCTGATTTTCATGCCGACCGGCCTGCTTGGCCGTCCTGAAATCGAAAAAGTCTGACGGTCCGGACGTGGCAGCGCCCGCTCTGAGCCAACAAACCACAGTGCGCGATCGTGGCATCGTGTTCATCATGAAGAACGCGGTCGTGAGCGCGTTGCTCGCGCTGGTGCTGTTCTCGCTCATGATCGGCATCCGCACCGAATCCGGCCCGTCCGGACAGTTGACCTACTGGACCCGGTTCGGCGAACTCGCGGCCGCAGTCGGCGCAGTGTTCGTCGGCAGCATCATCGTCGAAACACTCAAGCGTTGGACTGGATCCATCGGCCCTGTCGAACTGCCGGAAACCGTGCGCCGTGCATTCGCGATGCTGGGCCGCCTGCTGACGCCCGCTCTTCTGCTTTTCGCTCTGCTGGTGCCGGTGATCTTTTACAATCAGCGCTACCTGCTCGATCTTGGAATTCTCGTCCTGACCTATGTGATGTTGGGTTGGGGTCTCAACATCGTGGTCGGTCTCGCCGGACTGCTCGATCTCGGCTACGTGGCTTTCTACGCCGTCGGCGCCTACTCCTACGCGCTGCTGGCGCAAAGCGGCCTGCCATTCCCATATTTCACGGAAGCCTCTCCCTATATCGCGATCAACTTCCTTCAACCCGGCCCCTGGGCGTTCTGGGTGCTATTGCCGGTCTCCGGCCTGCTCGCCGCATTCTGGGGCATGCTGCTCGGCTTCCCGGTGTTGCGGCTTCGCGGCGACTATCTCGCGATCGTCACGCTGGCGTTCGGCGAGATCATCCGGCTGGTCATCCTCAACTGGCAGGAACTGACCGGCGGGCCGAACGGGATCAGCGGCATCCCGCGCCCCACCGTGTTCGGCATCCCGCTCACACCGGGCGAAGACGGCTTCGCGGCGCTGATCGGCGTGCCGTTCTCGCCCACGCATCGCCTCGTCTTCCTGTTCTACATCATCCTGGCGCTGGCGCTGCTGACGAACTGGGTCACCATACGACTGCGGCGACTACCGATCGGCCGCGCGTGGGAAGCAATGCGCGAGGATGAGGTCGCCTGCCGGGCGCTCGGCATCAACATCACCACAACAAAACTCTCGGCCTTCGCCATCGGCGCGATGTTCGGCGGCTTCGCGGGCGCGTTCTTCGCGACCCGGCAGGGCTTCATCAGCCCCGAGTCCTTCACCTTTCAGGAATCGGCGCTGGTGCTCGCCATCGTCGTCCTGGGCGGGATGGGCTCGCAGCTCGGCGTGGCGCTCGCCGCGATTGCGATGATCGGTGGGTTCGAGTTGTTTCGCGGCCTCGACCAGTTTCGCATGCTGGTGTTCGGCGGAGTCATGGTGCTGTTGATGATCTGGCGGCCGCGCGGCCTCGTCAGCCACCGCGCTCCCACCGTGTTCCTGCAAAAACAGACCGAGATAGCGTCGTCGCTGGTCAAGGAAGGCCGTGGATGACGACGCCTGCTCCCATTCTCTCCGTTGACGGATTGACGATGCGCTTCGGAGGCATCCTCGCCATCAACGAACTGTCGTTCACCGCGCAGCGCCGCCACATTACCGCGCTGATCGGGCCGAACGGCGCCGGCAAGACCACGGTGTTCAACTGCGTCACCGGTTTCTATCGGCCCTCGCAAGGCGCCATGCGCCTGGTGCACGACGACGGCGCGACCTTCCGGCTTGATCGTCTGCGTGATTTCCGCATCTGCAAGTATGCTAAAGTGGCGCGCACCTTCCAGAACATCCGCTTGTTTCCCGGCATGACGGCGCTGGAGAACCTGATGGTCGCGCAGCACAATGTCTTGATGCGTGCGTCCGGCTTCGGCCTGCTTGGCTTGATAGGCGCTCCGTCGTTCCGGTCCGCGGAAAGGCAGGCGATCGATTCAGCCCGCAACTGGCTCGACCGCATCGGCCTGCTGCAACGCGCCGATGACGCCGCGGGCAATCTGGCCTACGGCGACCAGCGTCGCCTTGAAATCGCGCGCGCCATGTGCGCGCACCCCGCGCTGCTCTGCCTTGACGAGCCAGCCGCGGGACTCAATGCCAACGAGAGCGCCGGTTTGAGCGAACTCTTGCTGTCGATCCGCAGCGACTTCGGCACTTCGATCCTTTTGATCGAACACGACATGAGCGTGGTGATGGAAATCTCCGACCACATCGTCGTGCTCGACCATGGCGTCAAGATCGCCGACGGCACCCCGCGCGCGGTGCGCGACGATCCAAAGGTCATCGCAGCCTATCTCGGCGCCGACGAGGACACCGCCGCCGCCGTGATGGAGAGCGGCGCATGAGCGCCGCGACAACGCCCCTGCTCGCCATTCGCGGGCTTCGCGCCGCCTATGGCAAGATCGAAGCACTGAAGGGCATCGATCTCGATATCCAGGCCGGCGAGATCGTCGCGCTGATCGGCGCTAACGGCGCCGGAAAATCGACCTTGATGATGACCATTTTTGGCCGTCCCCGCGCCCGCGCCGGCGAAATCCTGTTCGACGGCCAGAACATCAGCTCGATGCCGACGCATGAGGTAGCGCGGCTGCGCATCGCGCAATCCCCGGAAGGGCGACGCATCTTTCCGCGCATGACCGTCAGAGAGAATTTGCAGATGGGCGCGGACGCCACGCCCGGCAGCAAGGCCGAGCGAGCCGTCAGCCTCGAGCGGGTACTAAACCTGTTCCCGCGCCTCCAGGAACGCATGGAGCAGCGCGGCGGCACCCTGTCCGGTGGAGAGCAGCAGATGCTGGCGATCGGTCGCGCGCTGATGAGCCGCCCGCGCCTGTTATTGCTGGACGAGCCCTCGCTTGGTCTCGCGCCGCTGATCACCCGGCAAATTTTCAGCGCCATCCGCACATTGAACTGCGAGGACCGTCTCACAGTGCTGATCGTCGAGCAGAACGCCAATCATGCCCTTCGCCTCGCCCATCGCGGCTATGTGATGGTCAACGGGCTGATCACGATGAGCGGCGATGGCATGGAGCTGCTGCAACGCCCGGAAATCCGCGCGGCCTATCTCGAAGGCGGCCGCCACGCCTGAGGTGAGCACCACTCGCCCGACCAGCGACGAATACGAATCCGCTCCACTGACCAGGCGGGACCGAGTGACGATGACCCAGTAAAAACGGCGCTCAAGAATTTTATCCATGACACCGGCGGCAAATCATCGGACAATGCCCGCGCAACAGCAAACAACCCGACCACCTCCGCGAGGCTCGCTCGAATGAAATCATTGAAGCTGATCGGTCTGGCCCTTTGCGCCTTCCTCACGCTCTCGGTCCCGACTTTCGCCCAGGATATCACCGTCGCGGTGGCCGGCCCGATGACGGGCAGCGAGTCCGCTTTCGGTCGCCAATTGCAGAACGGCGCCGAACAGTTCCTCGTCGATGCCAACAATGGGGGCGGCGTGCTTAACAAAAAGCTGACGCTGTTTGTCGGCGACGATGCCTGCGACCCGAAACAAGCGCGCTCCATCGCTGAACGAATCGCAAGCCGGGGCATTCCGTTCGTCGCCGGGCATTTCTGCTCGTCATCATCCATTCCGGCTTCCGAAGCCTACGCTGATGGCAACGTATTGCAGATCACACCGGCCACCACCAATCCTCAGTTCACGGAACGCAAGCTGTGGAACGTGCTGCGCGTCTGCGGACGCGACGACCAGCAAGGCATCGTGGCCGCCGAATACATCATCAAAAACTTCAAGGACAAGAACGTCGCCATCCTCAACGACAAGACCACCTACGGCAAGGGTCTCGCCGACGAAATCAAGAAGGCGCTAAACAAGGCTGGATTCCAGGAGAAGATGTTCGAATCCTACAACAAGGGCGACAAGGATTTTAACTCCATCGTATCCCGTCTGAAGCGCGACAGCATCGATCTGGTGTTCATCGGAGGCTATTATCAGGAGGCCGGACTGATCTTGCGCCAGATGCGTGATCAGGGCCTCAAGACCATTCTGATGGCGGGCGACGCCCTGAACGACAAGAAGTTTGCCTCCATCACCGGTCCGCTTGCCGAGGGTACGCTCTTCACTTTCGGCCCGGATCCGCGCAACAAGCCGACAGCCAAGGCGATCGTTGAAAAATTCAGGGCCAGGGGCATCGATCCGGAAGGCTACACACTCTACACTTATGCCGCGATGCAGGTGTGGGCACAGGCCGTTGCGAAAGCGGGTACGACGGATCCCATGAAGGTGATGAAAGTCATCAAGGCAGGCGCGTGGGACACCGTTCTCGGCAAGTTGGAATTTGATGCGAAAGGTGACATCAAGAAGATCGACTATGTCATCTACAAGTGGGATGACAAAGGCAACTATGCCGAGATCGACCCTGCCATCTGAATCACGGCGCTCCTCTCAATTCTTGGCAATCGTTTCCACGAAAGCGGGGGAAGACCTTGTGCGCCTCATCACGATCTGCACGCGATCATTGCATTTTATCTCTTCCGGAGGCGACGGGACATCCTTAATGAATATCTCCTCTGCCGGGCGAGAGTAAAAGTCAAACACCCCCTCCTATCATCCGAAATTCTGTAGCGCCGGAAAGGTCTCCAGCAGCCAGATGCTGACGTTGGAGATCGTTCCGGTGAGAAATGCAATTCCGGTCAACACCATCAGCACGCCGATTCCCCGTTCTATCTTGATAAGATGACGCTTCATCCGGTTGAGCAGCGAGGAAAACTGTTCAATCATGAATGCCGCCAGCAGGAACGGAATGCCGAGGCCGGCCGAATACACCGCAAGCAAACCGGCTCCCTTTACGACAGTGGCCTCCGCCGCCGCCACCGACAGGATCGCCGCCAGGATCGGCCCGATACATGGCGTCCACCCGAAGGCGAAAGCGAGCCCCATCACATACGCGCCCCATAATCCGACCGGCTTCGGCGCGGTGAGCCGTCCCTCGCGCATCAAAAAGCCGATTCGGGTCAGCCCGAGAAAGTGCAGGCCCATGACGATAATGACGATGCCGGCGACGATCGACAATTGCGCCGACCAGGCTCGGATCAAACTACCGACGAAGCTCGCACTCGCGCCCAGCGCGACGAAGACCGTCGAAAAGCCGAACACAAACATCAAGGCGGCAAGCATCACGGCCCGCTTCGATGCCTTCGGTGACTCGTCGTTAGAAACGTGTTCGATGGTGGCGCCCGTGAGATAGATCAGATAGGGCGGCACCAGCGGAAGGACGCAGGGCGACAGGAAACTGACAAGACCCGCGACCATGGCGGCGGGAACGGAAACGTCGTGAATCATGCGGCTACTTGCCCTGTCATCGCCTCGCGATGCAAGAGCTTCGGTTCTTCCCGCGACATTTGTGATCGGATGTGATCGGTTGAATCGGGCTCGTGGGCGTCCTCCTCTGCCCGTGAGCCGTTCCCCACCACCCACAAGCGAGGCTGAATCATGAAGAACCTGCTCACCGACATTTCCGGGGTCCGCGTCGGCCACGCAGACGATGCGCGGCTGGCGTCAGGCGTCACGGCGGTGCTTTTCGATGCCCCGATCGTCGCCGCGATGGACGTGCGTGGTGGGGGACCGGGCACGCGCGACAGCACCCTGCTCGACCCGGTCAATACGGTAGAGCGGATCGACGCACTCACGCTGTCAGGCGGCTCCGCTTTCGGGATCGAGTCCGGCGGCGGCGTTCAGGCCTGGCTCGCCGAACAGGGGCGCGGCTTTGCGATCGGCGACGCTGTCATCCCCATTGTGCCCGGCGCCGTCGTGTTCGATCTCCTGAACGGTGGCGACAAGAAGTGGGGCCGTTTCGCGCCCTATCGCGATCTCGGCTACGCCGCGGCAGCAGCGGCTGGAGACGATTTCGCGCTCGGCAGCACCGGCGCCGGCCTCGGCGCGACGACCGCCAACTTGAAGGGCGGGATCGGCTCCGCTTCGGCGGCCACGCCAAGCGGCGTGCGGGTGGCAGCGCTCGCCGTGGTGAATGCCGTCGGCAGCGTTACAGTGGGAGACGGCCCCTGGTTCTGGGCGGCGCCATTTGAATCCGGCGGCGAATACGGCGGACGCGGGTTGCCGCCGTCGTTCACGCCGGAGATGCTGGCGATGCGATTGAAGGGCGGAGCGACAGCGAATGCCGGTGAAAACACCTCACTCGCCATCGTCGTCACCGATGCCCTGCTCACCAAGCCACAAGCCAGACGGCTTGCGATCATGGCGCAAACCGGTTTCGCACGGGCGATTTATCCAGTTCACGCTCCGCTAGACGGCGATATCGTATTCGCTGCCGCTACAGGGGCCAAACCACTCGATCCACTCGTCGGACTGACCGAGCTCGGAATGGTCGCGGCCAACACGGTGGCTCGCGCGATCGCACGCGGCGTCTATGAAGCGAAAGCACTTCCATTTCCGGATGCATTACCGGCATGGAAGGATCGGTTTGCAGGCCGATCCCGTTCGGGCCACATGGGTTTTTTCCCGAGGCATGGGGGTATATAGTTCAAGTATAATTCGTGTATATACTTGGATTATACGAGGTATTTAAGGTCAGTTTATAGTACAACTTGAAGTAGCGGTTTGACCAGCGGATGTTCTCCTCATGCGCAATGTCGCGCATCTAACAAGGAGAACCGTCATGAAGAAAATTCTCGTTCTCGCCGCAGTCGTCAGCGCGTTCATGAGCGCGCCGGCTTTCGCCAACAAGGGCCAGGGCATCGGCATCGGGGCGAACGTGCTGACCGGCCGCGGCGGCGTGGCCGGGCTGCTCAACGGACGTGGCGCGCTGGTTGTCAACACCGCGGTCACCATGGGCAAAAGCGGCGTGCTCGGCGCGGTGCTCGGCCGCAGCCTTGCTTCGGGCGGACTGCTCGGCGGCGGATGCGGCTGCCACTAGCTAGGGTGATGGAAGGCGGACGGGGCATTCCCGTCCGCACGCCGCTGGTCCGACGACCGAATGTTTGTTCGACTCCGACGGAGTGGCGGAAAAGCGCTTCGTGATCGACGACATCACCACGAGCCCGCTCAAGTCATCCCCCGAGATTAGCGCACCCATTGCATAGGCGACATCGATGCCGACGCTCAGATCATTGTCAAAGTCACGGATCGCGCCGATTCCATACGTAAGAGTACGCGCACGGAAAGGCGAATCCAGATACTCCGTCGCCGCATAGCCGACTGAAGCGGCCAACGTCACCTTCGGCTCCCAATTCCACGAGACCCTCGCTGAATAAGCGGTGTCGATCGTGATCGGCGAAATGGGAAACGTGGTTTCGCTCGCACGTCGCCATGCCGTCAGATCAATCCCAAAAGGCGCTGCACGCCAGCTTAAACTCGCATCGAACAGAATTCGATCGACATTGGTAAAATCGGGATCGTGCCATGTCCCGTACAACCGTGAGACGGAGCCGAAGGCGGTCACGGCATCACCGCTATACTTGGCGAACAGAAACGGTTGCACCCTCTCATTGTCGCGACGATAGCCGAACACATCGAACTCCCGCAGGTAGCGCCGTGCCGACAGGTTCACGGACGCACCGACTTCGAACTTCCCACGGACGAGACTAACGCCGGGGATCAGTGTACCTCGCAGATATTGCTGGGGGTCGGGGAGAAAATCCTGAAAGATCGCGTTGGCCTGATTCAGGCTCGACCGGCCTCCCTCCGCGGTCGCGAACAACTTAATCGGCCCGCGCCTGGCTTCCGCCCGGACCGATTGTATCAATTCGGCCGAGCGTAGAGAGTAGGTGCTGACATCGGCGACGGTCGATGTGGAATCCAGCCTCAGATCGTCATCGCCGATCGAACCGCGCAGGATCACCTTGCCGCCACGCGCTGGCGTGATCTGCGGATGCGCGTAATGAGTGGCAGTCGCTTCCGCGGCGACACCCAGCGTGTAGCCGTCGGCCTTCATACCGGCAGCCAATGCCGTGTCGGCGGCGACGAACGCGCTGCCGCTGCTCTGTCCGATTGAAAATAGCGGATTGGAATCGAATCCGCCGCGCAACCGGAACGAAGCGGTGAAGTCGCTTTCGGCACAAGCCTGGGAACCGGCGAGACCGAGGCAACCGGCGAGAAGGAATACTTTCGGTAGATACATACGCCCCACATATTACTTAGAATAAGGAGCGAATACTTGTGGCGTATGGTTATCGGATCATGAAAATCGGCGCGGACTGCGCAATGATGCGGATGCGGCGAACCCAAGACTACCGCGCGCGAGCCGCCGCCGATAAGACAAGCGCTGACTCCCGCCGCGCATTGCCCCCGGGCGCGGCCCATGTTACGCGGGGCTCTCTCAAGCTCCGCTGAAATTTCCGGAAACGTTCATGTCCCAGACTTTTGCGCCGCGTCCTCTCGTCATCGCACCGTCGATCCTGGCCTCGGACTTCTCGAAGCTTGGCGAGGAGGTTCGCGCCGTCGATCAGGGGGGGGCCGAGTGGATCCACCTCGACGTGATGGACGGCCATTTCGTGCCGAACATCTCCTACGGGCCCGATGTCATCAAGGCGATGCGCCCGCACACGAAGAAGATTTTCGATGCCCATCTGATGATCGCACCGTGCGATCCCTACCTCGAAGCCTTCGCCAAGGCCGGTTGCGACCACATCACGGTTCACGTCGAATCGGGACCGCACCTGCACCGCT
Organism: Nitrobacter sp. Nb-311A; assembly: GCF_000152905.1. Taxonomy (GTDB): domain Bacteria; phylum Pseudomonadota; class Alphaproteobacteria; order Rhizobiales; family Xanthobacteraceae; genus Nitrobacter. The sequence goes on along the minus strand of NZ_CH672421.1, from coordinate 99,853 downwards.
CGCTGCAGGCCATTCGCAGCCTCGGCAAGAAGGCGGGGGTCACGCTCAATCCCGCGACGCCGCTGTCTACCCTCGAATACGTGCTCGACATGGTCGACCTGGTGCTGGTGATGTCGGTCAATCCCGGTTTCGGCGGCCAGAAGTTCATTTCCTCGGCGGTCGGCAAGATTCGGGATTTGCGGTCGATGATCGGGGGACGCCCGATCGACATCGAGGTCGACGGCGGGGTTGGACCCGACGTTGCGGGTGATCTTGCCGCCGCCGGCGCCAACGCCTTCGTGGCAGGCTCCGCGGTGTTCAAGGGCGGCACGATGGAGTCCTACAAGGCGAACATGGACGCGATCCGCAACGCCGCCGCTGCCGCGCGCGGCGAAGTGGTCTGACGCAAACGCCCCCTACCCACGGTGTATGACTTCCGTCCGGAGCAAGTCAGTTCGCAAGTCCACCTGCGCGGCGGCCTGCTCACGTCGCCAGCATACGATCGAGAATAGAGACAAAGCAGGTCTCGCCGGCGGCGACCAGAGCCTTTCCGCGTCTGATTGAATCAGAAGCGGGGCTCTCAGATTCTGATTTGACGCGTTTTCTTCATGCGAACCGGTACCCACCTCGCTCGAAAACGCTCTACAGCCCGCTTCCGATGGAATCAGAAGCGGGCTGTATGATTTTGTTTTGTCGCGTTTTCTTCATGCGAACCGGTGTCCACTTCGCTCGAAAACGCTCTTGTTGCTCGTGCTGCGGATATGCAACGCGACGGGGAAAAGCCGGAGTTCGATCGCCCCGTCGATTGACATCGACTTTGTTCCCTTCCAAACAGATCGGCGACGGTTCTCCTTCGGGAGATCAAAAGGGAACGTGGTGCGGAATCATCCCAACGCCACGGCTGCCCCCGCAACTGTAAGCGGTGAATCTGCGTCATACGCCACTGGGATATCTCGGCCCCGGGAAGGCGACGCCAGGTAACGACCCGCGAGCCAGGAGACCTGCCGTCAAACCGTGGTCACACGCGAAGATGTCAGTCGGGGATTACAGACATCCGCTTCATCGGCGCCCGCGCAGGCTCCCGTGAAACCTCGTTCGCTGTGACGTGCCACTGACGTCCTGCCGAGGTTTTTTCATGTCCGCCGCCTTCGTGTCCGGGGCTTATCGCAGAAGCCTGCTAGCCTCCGCCGTTCTCGCCTCGCTGGGATCGATCGGCCTGAATACGCCCTCGAGCGCGCAGCAATCCGCCTCTCCCAATCTGCTGCCTCCGATTCGGATCGCGCCGCCGCCGGAAAGAACGACAGCACCCATGCGCCGCGCGGCTTCGCGCTCGCGCCGTGCGGCCCGCTCCGCTCCTCGACAAGCTCCTGCCGCTGATACTCATGCTCCGGGCACACCGGGTTCGACCGTGGTCAGCCCCACCGGAGTCGTGACGCCCGCTGCGCAATTGGCGAGTTCCATCACGGTCATCACCGAGAATGATATCCAGACCCAGCAGCATCGCAGCGTTCCGGACATCCTCAGGACGGCTCCCGGCCTGAACGTGGTGCAAGCCGGCGGACCGGGCGCCCAGACCTCGATCTTCATGCGCGGCACCAACGCCAACCACACCAAGGTGATCCTCGACGGAATCGACATCGGCGATCCTGCCAATTCGAACGGCGCGTTCGACTATGCGCATCTCCTTACGGCGGACATCCAGCAAATGGAAATCCTCCGGGGTCCGCAGAGCGGACTTTACGGCTCCGACGCGATCGGCGGCGTCATCTCCATCATCACAAAAAAGGGAGAGGGTCCGCCGCGAGTCACCGGCTCACTCGAGTCAGGCTCGTTCAAAACCTTCAACCAGACGCTCGGAGTGAGCGGCGCCGAACGAAACTTCAACTACGCGGTCAACGTCGCCCATCTTCATGCCGGAGACGTTCCCGTCACACCGCCGGAGCTTCTTCCGCCAGGACGGCAAGCGATCGGAAACAACTATGACAACATGACCTATTCGACCAAGCTCGGCGTCGATCTCAATGAAAATCTGACCGTTAATTCGGTGACCCGCTATACCGACGCGACGCTGCTATTCACGGGCGACGGCGGGTTTCCAAGCACCCCCAACGCCAGCCAGAGCACGCACAGCGTCCAGCAACTCTTCAACCGCCAGGAAGCCGTATGGTCTCTGTTCGACGGACGCGTCCAGAGCTACTTCGGTCTCAATTTCACCAACAGCAGAGCCTACGATATAGGCCCCGGCGATCCCGCTGGAGCGATCACCACGGGCGAGCGCCTCAAGTTCGACTGGCGCACCGTGGCCGAAATTACGCATGACAACCATCTGATCGTCGGCGCCGAGCATCAGACCGACCGCATGGATACCGCCGATTTTGCCGCAAGGAACGGCAACAAGGCTGGTTTCGTCCAGTTGCAATCGGCTTTCGCGAACCGCCTCTTCCTCGTGGCCAATGTCCGCCAGGACTCCAACGACCTGTTCGGCGGACGCATGACTTACCGGATCGCGCCGGCGGTCATTGTTCCCGTCACGGAAACAAAACTGAAAGCAAGCTACGGCACGGGATTCAAGGCGCCCTCGCTGAGCCAGTTGTTTCGGGACTATCCGACTTTCAATTTCTTCGCCAATCCCAACCTGAAACCGGAAGATAGCCGCGGCTACGATGCCGGTTTCGAGCAACCCCTGTTCAACCATCGCGTACGGTTCGGCTCGACCTACTTCCATAACGACATCACCAACCTTATCGACTACAACGCCACGTTCACATCGCTGGTGAACGTGAACAGCGCGACGACCGAAGGCACCGAGACTTTCGTTTCGGCACAGATCACCGAACGTTTCGGAATCCGCGCGGATTACACCTTCACCCGCGCCGTCAACGCAGCCACCGGCCTGCAACTGCTGCGCCGGCCCAAGGAAAAGTGGAGCGCGACCGCGACCTGGCTTCCCCTCGATGAATTGACGTTGTCGGCGACAGTGCTCCGCGTCAGCAACTGGCTTGATGTCACCCGCGACGGTTCGGCCTCCGGAATTGTCGCGCCGGGCTACACGCTGGTGAATTTGCGCGGCGACTATGCGCTCAACGACCAGGTCAAGGTATTCGGACGGATCGATAATCTGCTCGACATCCGCTACCAGAATCCGACCGGATTCCTCGCGCCGGGCCTCGCGGTTTTCGGCGGCATCCGGGTGGCCAGCTACGGGGTGCGATAGTTCTCGATGGTTGGAGCGTTTTCGAGCGAAGCATGTCCTCGGGCTTGGCCTGAGGACATGCTTCGCCGAAAAATGCTCTAATCGATCGGCCGCCCGGTCAGGGCCGCGAGCTCGCGCACGAGGCGATCCGACATCTGGCCGGTCACCGGCATCTGGCGCGCCTGCTCGAATTTCCGGATCGCGGCCTGAGTTTCGGTCCCGACCGTTCCTGTCGGCTTCAACTGACCATAGCCGTATTCCGTCAACGCCCGCTGCACGGCGGCGACGCGGCGATTCGCATTGATGATGTCGGCAACGGGATCGCTATGCGGGCCGGCCGGCTTGACGGAATTGGCGGCTGCATCCGCCGCGCTCGCGCGCGGCTCGGCCCGCTCCGCCTCGACCGGTCGAGGCCGCGGCAGCGGACTGCCCTGTTGCACCGGCGGCATCGGGACAGCCGATCCGAATATCGGCGACGGATGATGACCGGCCTGCATGAACATGGCGTTGGCGACGATCGCGCCGGCGGCGGCAAAAGCCAGGCCTCCGGCGACCAGATCCTTCGGGCTGTGCAGGAGAATGCGCATCGCCAGACCAGGCTCTTCGTCAACCTCGATCTTCCTGGTTGCCCCGCTGCGACGGCGCGGCCGCATCCCATCCTCTCCAACAACTTTTCTAGGCACTCTTCCTCACCCGATAACCTTGATCCTGCTTGCCGGAGCGGGAGGCCGGCGTCAGCGTCGCGATGTTGCTCGATGGCGGTTCAGCGTCGGGTACGAGCGTCAGCGTCAGCGGCAACATGACGGTGACCGTGGTCCCCTCCTCCACCTTGCTCTGCACGTCGATCTCGCCCCGGTGCAACTCGACGAGATTCTTGACGATCGACAAGCCGAGTCCGGTCCCTTCATGACGGCGCTGATAGGTTTTCCCGGCCTGGAAGAAGGGGTCGCCGATCCGCTTGAGATCTTCCTGCGCGATGCCGACTCCGTCGTCCATCACCCGCAGCACCATGCGCGCTCCCTCGACGCGCGCGGAGATCGTGACACGGCCGCCCCGCTCGGTGAACTTGATCGCGTTCGACACCAGGTTCAGAACGATCTGCCGGAACGCGCGCGGATCGCCGATCATCTGCGGCAGATTCTCCGGTACGCGCGTGACCAGCTCGATGCCGTTGTCGCGCGCCTTGAGCGCGAGCAGGTTGCAGCCGTTGAGCAGCACCTCGCGCGGCGCGAACGGCTCGGGCAATATCTCGAAACTTCCGGATTCCATTTTCGACATGTCGAGAATGCTGTTGACCACCGATAACAGATGCTGGCCGGAATCGTTGATGAGCTGGGCATACTCCTTGCGGCGCGTGGCATCGAGCGGCAGGGTCGCCTCCTGAACGATCATCTCCGAAAATCCGATGATGGCATTGAGGGGCGTTCGCAGTTCGTGGCTCATGGTCGCGAGAAACCGCGTCTTGGCGGCGTCGGCGCGCTCGGCCGCGGTTCGCGCCAGATCCAGCGCGTGCTCCTGCTGCTTCCGGTCGGTAACCTCCCGCATCACCGCGACCACTTCCGGTTCGGCCGGAGAGGACGACTCGAGCGGCTGGCACCGCATTTCCACCCAGATGAAATCCCCCGAAAGGTGCGCCTCGAATCTCGCATCGGACGCGGCTTCGCGCCTGAGCCTGAATTCGACGCTCTGGGCGCCCTTACCCAGTGCAGCCGCCGCGAGCGTGGTGAGATAGGCCGGGCGATCAGCGACGTGAACCCGGTCGAACAGACCATGATCCTGCAACTCCGACACCGGAACGCCGAGCAGGGATTCCGCGGCTGGCGAAATGAACTGGACAGCGCCATTGCGCCTGTGGCGCGAAATCACGTCGCCCATGTGGCGCGCCAGCAGGCGATAACGGTCTTCCTCGACGTTCAGCAACGAGGCGCCGGTGCGCATCAAGACTTCGCAGCCGAACGCCACTCCAGCGGCATAGAGCGTGGCGGACGCAATACCGAACGCCATGAAGACGCCATGCGCCGCCGCGCCCGCATCGGACGGTGGCAAAACATCAAAATAACTTATCGAGATCAGCGCGAGCACGCACGACACTGCCAGCATCGAGGCGAAGGCGATGACGCGGCGGGACGCTGACAGCGCCGCCTCCAGCGGAACCACAACGAGCCAGACGGCAGCGAACGATTCAATTCCGCCGGTCGGTATCGCGATCATCATGACGAGACCGGCAAACGCGATCGACGACAGCACGTGGGCGCCTTCATAGCGGCCAGTCCGTGACAGGAAATAAGACAGCAAAATCGGCACGACGAGCCAGGCGAAAGCCGCCACTTCCAGCGCCGTCGGCGCACCGCGGAGGGCCAGATACATCGGAAACGCCGCGAGCGCGACCAGGCTGCCGAGCAGCCGCGGCGCCATGAAGGTTCGATGACGCGCTCGCGTCAACGCGTCGTATCGCGCCGACGGATGCAGCAACGCGTCGAGGCGGTCCTGGATAATGGTCAATGCGGTCACGTCGCCTGCGCTTCAGCTTACGTCTTGTCCGACGCGCTGGAACGCCTCCATTTGTGGATTCAACGTGTCAGAGTGAACTTAAGCGAACGCTAAGGCGCAGCTCCTCATCACGAAACAGTACGCACAGATCGCTCTTTGTCGCTTTGCAGCGCCTTCATTCGGTGCAGATGGTGAACGCAAGGTTTCCACCACTCTGTACCGATGATGCCGCGAAGCGACGATAGTGTCGTCGACCGCAGTCGCTACATGCCTCAATCGAAAATTTACGCCGAATCAAATTTGGCCGCCGTTTGCGGGATTTTGTTGGTCCGAAGGTCGCGGACAAACGCGGGATTCAGGACCACTTGATAAGAAAGGGACCAGATTGCGGAATTCAACGCAACGCGACGAAGATCAAAGACGCATGGGGACGCGACATGTTTTTCCTGCTTCGCATGGCATTCTGGCTCGGGCTCGTGCTCGTGCTGCTGCCGAGGGATGAGGCGCCCGAGGCGAACAAGGAACCCCGGATCGGGGCTTCCGAAGCCGTATCGGCCGCCACAGCCGCCGTCTCGGACATGAGTCAATTCTGCAAGCGCCAACCGGCTGCCTGCGAGGTCGGCGGCCAGGCTGCCTCCGCAATCGGCCAGCGCGCGCAGGACGGCGCAAGAAAGCTCTACCGGATCATCACTGAGAAGCGCCCTCCCGACCATACCGGGTCGATCGACGCCGTCCCCTCCGTCGAAGCGGCGGCTTCCGGCGATACGCAGCACGGAACCCTGATCCCGCAGGATCTGGAGGTGGAATGGCATCTCGCTGCTCCGATGGCCGCTCCCGGGGAACAATCCCCATAGACTGCCTGGTTTGTATCGATTTTATGCGCCCGTGGCCTTATATAGGCCGGGTGGGACACATGACACACGAGCCGCGATGACGATCGACGAGATCAGGGACAACTTCGAGTTGCTGGAAGAGTGGGACGACCGGTATCGGTACGTCATCGAACTCGGGCGCACCCTTGAGCCCATGAGCGAGGCTGAACACACCGCCGCGAACAAGGTGCAGGGCTGCACCAGTCAGGTCTGGCTGTCGCTTAAAGCCAGCCGCGGCGCGGACAGCGACCCGGTGCTGACCTATATCGGCGACAGCGATGCGCATATCGTGCGAGGATTGATCGCGATCCTGCTGACACTCTATTCCGGTAGGAAGCCGCAGGACATCCTGGACACAGACGCGATCGCCGTCTTCGATGAACTCGGCTTCCGCGAGCATCTGACGCCGCAACGCTCCAACGGGCTGCGCGCCATGGTCGAGCGCATCCGCAGGGACGCGCGCGAAGCGCTGGCCGCCGCAGCCTGAGGCCGATCAGAGCCGGTTCTCGAATTTCGAGATCATGTCCTGGCTGGAGCAAGGGGGAATGCGAGGCGCACGAGCGACGAGCAAGCCTCCCCGTTCGGAACAGCTCTAGCCGCTCGTGAACCTCGCATCGCTCGCCAGCCACGTCCGCACGTGGGCGCTCGTTTCCGCACGCGCATGAAAGCCGTAGTGGCGGGCGAGCCTGTCCAGCGCCAGTTGCAGCACGACTTTCGCCGACCGCGAGGGCCAGCCGCGCTCACGTTCGACATCTTCGAGCCCGCGAAGAAAGCAGCAGACATCCATCAGCAAGCCGGAAAATTCCGGTCCACACGCCTCCAGCGCCAGCCGCACGCGCTGCCGCGCCGCGACGATCAGATCGGTCATCTCGCAGGGGCCGGCTCCGCACCCGCGCGGGCGTCCTCCGGTCGGCGCCGACCAGTTCGAGGTCACCCGGGGCGTGAGATTCCCGCGCGTAAAATCCGCGCGCAATCTTTCGCCGGCCATGAACTGATCCCGGCTGATCATGGCGCGTCCGTCGCGGCCTTTGCGGCGCGCCAGCCAGGCAAGAGGGCTCTCGCTGTCATCGGCCATCACGGTGGCAACGCCTTCATCGGTCATGATCTTGCGTTCGGCCAGCGCGAGATGCTGCGCACGAAACCGGTCCACAATTTCAACCGGCCGCCCTTTGGGACGACGCGACGATTGCCTGCCGCCGCGATTAGATGTCGACATGGGACGTTCCGTCGAGGCATTCACCGCAAATCGTACACATCGCCTCCAGCGCCGCGAGGCGGCGATCGAGTCCGGCGTCATCGCGGCTGTCTTCAACGACGCGGCATGCATGCGAGACCGTGGTGCGATCGCGATCGAAGGCACGGCCTATTGCCTCGAAACTCAAGGCAAAGCCGACGTGCGCCAGATACATGGCGACCTGCCGGGCAAATGCGGCGCGCGGCGCACCACGAGTCGGCGCCATCATCGCCGCAGCATCGATCTCGAACTCCTCGGCGACAAGCCGCGCGATATCGCGACAGATTCGCCTTGTCGAGGTTCGCGATCGCCCGAGGGATGCGGGTGACAGATGGGTCAGAAGCATGGAGAAAACCCTCTCTAGGAATAATATCCTATACCCTAGAGGCTATTTTTGCCCCGGGGATAGCATTTTCTTCAAAATTTGAAATGCCTGGAGGTATCGACAGGCGTCGATTTCGGATATTATTCCTAACGATCGGTAGCCGAAAACCCCTTGGGCTATTTTCGGCGCCGGCGCTGCTGGCCAAGGCCCATGTCCTTGGCCAGTTGCGATCGCGTGACCGCGTAATTGGGGGCGACCATCGGATAATCCGCGGGAAGCTTCCATTTGTCCCGATATTGCTCGGGGCTCATGTTGTATTGCGTCCGCAAATGGCGCTTGAGCGATTTGAAGCGCTTTCCGTCCTCCAGACAGACCAGGTAGTCGGCCGTCATGGATTTCTTGATCGGCACCGCCGGCTTGACCGGTTCCACCGGTAATTCGCTGCGGCCAGAAGACACGCGCATCAGAGCCGCATGCACCTGGCTGATGAGGACGGGAATTTCCGAGGCTGGCGTCGTATTGTTGCTGACGTAGGCGGATACGATCTCCGCCGTGAGGTCGAGAAAGCTTTTACCCGCTGAATCGCTCATGATCTCAAATTTTCCGGATCGTAAAGCATCGATCCGCTCGGAATGCGATCAGAATCGGCCGTTACGCAGCAGGATGATATGAGCGGATTGCCGCCGGCATGACAAGAACAGCGCGCACGCACACGCGGAATTTTATTTGGGGAAGGATCGATCGGGGCTTTGATCAAGATGGGCGCGCAAACGATCAATCGACGCGAATCGCATCACTCCTTCCGGAAGCTGCGCGTCGATCGAGCCATCGGAGTAAAGCGAATAGCCCATTCCGTTGACAACGCCGGACCTCACCACGGTGACCGGGGAGCCGTTGTGATCCGCAGGGCCGGACAGGTGATCGGCCCTTAATGCTGGCCGGGGCGCCTCACTCGATGCCGTTCCCGGCATGTCACGATCAGCAGCACGGATCGCGGGCGCAGACAAGCCGGCGGAGCCCGGTCGTTCCGCGACCGCCCGCTCGCGCTCCTTCATCATGGACGCAAATAGAAGGTTGCGTCGTGGTTTGGGCTGCGATGGCGAGTCGGAAAATGCCGGAAGCTCAGCATCCGGGGCGGAGACAACGGTCGCGCCGTCGCGGTCGACCACTTCCGCCTGCCAGCGAGGCGACAGGGCGGAGGGCGTGGCGCTGGGATCGCTTTTCAGACCTGATGCTACCCGATCGCCGTCAGACCGCGGCGGACCATCATCGATGCGTCTGTCCGGCGGAAGGGACGCGCGGACGCCGCTCGCGCGAACGCCGCCATCTTGATCAGCAACCGCTCCGGAGCCGAGTTGGTCCGCGACCCCTCGCAATTCGCGAACGACGATCGACAGGCTGATCATCATCAGGCCTGTGCAGGATACGACCGCACCGGATACAACCAGGGTATCGCCGAAACTGAACTCCTTGATGGAAATCCCGAAGGCGACCGTCACCAGACCGGTCACGAATACACCGAACCCGGCGACCAAAAGCACGCTCATCCAAAAGCTCCGTCCCCCCGGCGACGACAGGCGCCGAAACTCTGTTTCAACTGCGTTGAATCAGACTCGTCGATTATCTTTTGTTTGAGCATGATCTTTTCCGAAAACCGGTTTCCACTTTGCGCTGGCGCGGCCCTTCGGGTCGGGATCATGCTCTAACAGCCACGCTATCGGTTGTCGCCGCTCGCCAATTCGACCACCGCTACCGACAACACGATGGCGATGAGGTCAACTGCGAATGGCGGGAATGGTTCAATTCAGCGGCGGCAGGGAATGCCAGAACCAGCTCCAGGGCGCGACTCCGTTCGAATTTGTCTGCGCGCCGGATTTGGTGTAGGCTCAGTCATCAGCCTCTACACGTCAATCCAACGCCGTCCAATTCCGGGCGGCGTTTGCACATGAAGCCCGAAGATGGCTTCAGCGCGGTGCTTCCGCAAGCGCGGCAAGGATCCGCGCCCACGACCGGATGCCCTTATGAAAACTTTTCAGGTCGTATTTCTCATTGGGAGAATGGATGTTGTCGTCATCGAGGCCGAAGCCGACCAGCACCGTGTCGAGCCCCAGTGAGGTCTTGAAATCGGCAACGATCGGAATCGACGCGCCACAGCCGATCAACAGCGCCTCCTTATTCCATTCGTCGGTCAACGCCTGCTTCGCGGCCGCCAGCGGCTTCATATTCCAGTCGAGCGCAATCGCGGGCGCGCCGGCGTGATCGAGAAACTCGACGGAGCAGTCCGCCGGCACACGCTCCTTCACGAAAGCACGGAAGGCGTCACGTATTTTGCCGGGCTCCTGACCCTCGACGAGACGGAACGAGATTTTCGCCGACGCCTGCGCGGGAATCACCGTCTTGGACCCCTCTCCCGTATAGCCGCCGACGATCCCGTTGATGTCGCAGGTCGGTCGCGACAATAGCTGCTCGATCAGCAAACGATCCTTTTCCCCCGCAGGGATCGAGAGTCCGATCGGCTTCAGGAACCGATCCGGCGTCAGATCGAGCTTAGCCCATTGAGCGCGAATGTCGGACGGCAAATCCTTCACGCCATCGTAGAAGCCGGGAATAGCGATGCGGCCGTCGTCATCATGGAGGCCGCCGAGGATTCGGGTCAGAACCCGGATCGGGTTTTGAGCGCCGCCGCCGAAAAGACCGGAATGCAGGTCGCGGTTTGCGGCCTTGATGATCACTTCCTCATAGACCAGACCGCGCAGCGACGTGGTGATCGCCGGCGTGTCGGGATCCCACATGCCGGTGTCGCACACCAAAGCGAAATCCGCGGCAAGATCCTTCTTGTTCCGTTCGAGGAAAGGCACGAAGTTTTTCGAACCCACCTCTTCTTCGCCTTCGATCAGGATCGTCACATCCAGCGGCAACGAACCGGTTACCGACATCCAGGCGCGGCAGGCCTCGACAAACGTCATCAACTGACCCTTGTCGTCTTCCGCGCCGCGCGCCACGATGATCTTGCGCCCGTCCGCATGGCTGGTGACGACCGGGTCGAACGGCGGACGATGCCACAGATTCAGTGGATCGGCCGGCTGGACGTCGTAGTGGCCATAAAACAGAACATGTGGCCGTGATCCGGTGTTGCCGTTGCTTTTGGCGACGATCGCGGGATGGCCTTCGGTCGGGCGAACCTCGGCGGCAAAATCCAGCGTTGCGATATCGGCCGCGAGATGATCGGCCGCCGCTTTGCAATCGTTAATAAAGGCCGGATCAGCCGAGATCGATTTGATGCGCAGCAGCGCGAACAGCCGCTCCAGGCTATTGTCGAAATCGGCGTCGATGTGGTCGAGGACGGTTTGCAGTTGCGACGTGCCGGACATTTCAGTTTCCCCTCGAGTTACGGGCCGGATTGCTCAGCTTCGCGGTTGCGCGACCGGATGCAGATCGCTTTCCGGTGGCGAGTCAAGGATGTGCCAGGCCAAGGCGGCGACCAGTACGAAAGTCGCCGCGAGGTTGTTTCCGGCGGCTTGAAGAAGTTTCGGAAATGGCGGCAGCGCCAGCGCCATCAGCGCGAATGACGCGCCGAGCGCCAGGCGCGAGACCGCCTGCGCTCCGGGCCGACAATCGAGCGCGGTGCGATGAAACAGAACCGTGATCGGAAAGAACAGCCATACAAAATAATACTGGCGAGCCAGCGGCGATGCGAGCGTCATCAGGCAGAACAGAATCCCGATCTCCTCGGCGATCGATCGCTGCGTCATGCTCGCCCGCGCCGGCATGATGGCGATGAAGCCCAACCCTATCGTGGCGAACACAGCCAGCACGATCCAGTTCGCCGTCCTGTAATCGACATCGGCGACATTCATGAACTGCGCCGGTTTGGCGGGATCGATCTGGTTATAATTGATCGGACGCACAAGCCGATGCGTGACGGCGATGATGGACTGATTGACCCAGGACCAGTTCTGGGCGTCACGCTGCCCAAACCCATGCTCCGAATTCGATCCGATCATTCCGCGGTACCATGTGGTCAGCTCCGAAACGTTGCGGTCGAAGCCGCGGATCGGGGCCGGCACAAGAAACAGCAACACGCCCAGGAACGCGACCATGCTTATCGCACTCTTCCAATAGCGGCGCCAAAGCAGATACGGCAGCACGGCGACTGGAAAGACCTTGATAGCCGCCGCGAGCGCAAACATGCTTCCCGACAACCACCCGCGCCCCTGCCGCAGGAACCAGAATCCGAGCAGCATCATCGCAAGAAGGACGAGGTTGGGCTGCCCGAGATCGAACATATCGAAGACAAAGGGGATCATCACGATGCCCGGCAGGGCTTCGAGCCAGGGACTAGGCGCCCTGCCCGACCCTGTCATGGCGTTGGAGAGCTGCGCCGTCATCCACCATGCGGCGGCATTGAGAAGGCACAGACCAAGATACAGCGGAACCTTTCCGAATATGCTCGGCAAGGCGAGCAGAATGGCCGACAGCGGCGGGTAAAGAAAGGCAAAGCCGTCGTTCAGCCCCTGCGGATACAGATCGCCACCGTACAGGACCTGCTGCCCGGCCCAGTACCACAGCGGATAATCCTTCGTCTTACCGTGTCCCCAGATTTCCGGGACAAGAACGTCGGCGGTCAGCAGGATGCAGGCCAGGAGAAACAGGATATCCAGCGGGCGCCGGAGCGACGGCCATCTCAGCACGAGCATTTTTCCGTTGTCACGCGGCGATACTCGCGTTTGCCGCAAACTGGGTAGCGAATGTCAAATCACTATAGTGTTTTCGAGCGAAGTGGAATCCGGAACGCGGGAAGAAAACGCGTCAAATCAAAAGCCAAAGTCTTTCACCGTTGCCGTGAGGCGAGAAGGACTCTGGAGTGGTTTGCGTTTTGACGGAAACACACTGATCCGTCCAAAACATGCTTGAGCGCGCTCACCGCCGCAGCAGTCCTCCCAGCGCACCACGCACCAGCGCGCGACCGACCGAGCCGCCCACCGAGCCGCCGATCGACTTGCCGAGATCGGCAACGATACCTCCGACCACCTTATTGGTGACGGAGCGCGTGACGCTACGCGCGATCACCTGCCCGGTCGACAGTTTACCGCGCGGCGTATTGGTCCCGAATATGCTGCCGACGATCGATCCGATCTGACCAAGAACTCCGCTGTTCGATCCGTCGGCAGCAGCCGCGGTGTCCTCGACCCGCTTCTGAAGCAGCTCGTAAGCCGATTCGGAATCGATCGCGGTGTCGTACTTTCCCTTCACCGGGCTGCCGGTAATGATGGCCTTGCGTTCCTCAGGAGAGATCGGGCCGATCCGGGCAGATGGCGGCCGCACCATCACACGCTCGACGACAGCCGGCGTTCCGTTGCCTTCGAGGCACGATACCAGAGCCTCGCCCTTGCCGAGTTCGGTGATGGCCTGCGCCGTGTCCAGCTTCGGATTTGGCCGGAACGTCTGCGCCGCGGCGGCGACGGCCTTCTGATCGCGGGGCGTGAATGCGCGCAGCGCGTGCTGAACCCGGTTGCCGAGCTGCGCCAGCACCTTGTCCGGGACGTCGATCGGGTTTTGAGTGACGAAATAAACCCCGACGCCCTTGGAGCGGATCAGCCGCACCACCTGCTCGATCTTGTCCATCAACGCTTTGGGCGCATCGTTGAACAGCAGGTGGGCCTCGTCGAAAAAGAATACAAGTTTAGGTTTCGGCGGGTCGCCGACTTCCGGCAACTGTTCGAACAGCTCCGACAACATCCACAACAGGAACGTCGCATAAAGCCGCGGGCTCTGCATCAGCCTGTCGGCGACCAGGATGTTGATCATGCCGCGGCCGTCGCGATCGGCGCGCATGAAATCCTTCAAATCCAGCGCCGGCTCACCGAAAAACTTGTCGCCGCCTTGGTTTTCGAGCACCAGAAGCCGGCGCTGGATAGCTCCCACGCTTTGCTTCGACACATTGCCATACTGCGTCATCAGTTCCGCCGCATGCTCGGCAATGAACGAAAGAATGGCGCGGAGGTCCTTCATGTCGAGCAGCATCAGCCCCTGCTCGTCCGCCACCCGGAAGGCGATGTTGAGCACGCCCTCCTGGGCCTCGCTCAAATCCATCATCCGCGACAACAGCAGCGGACCCATTTCCGACACGGTGGCGCGCACCGGATGGCCCTGCTCACCGAAAACATCCCAGAAAATTGTCGAGAATTGATCGGGCTGGAACGCTAGGCCCATCGTCCTGGCGCGATCGAGTATGAAATCCCTGGCTTCGCCGGGCTCTGAAATGCCGGACAGATCGCCTTTGATATCGGCGACGAAGACCGGCACTCCCGCGCGGGAAAATCCTTCCGCCATCACCTGGAGCGATACGGTTTTTCCGGTTCCGGTGGCGCCGGTGACAAGACCGTGTCGATTGGCGAGGCTCAGCGTCAGCCACACCGGCCGCTCCCCCTTGCCGATGAAGATGCCTTGATCGGTATCGCCAATCCCGGTCGCGGTCTTCGTCATGAGAGCCTCTTCGTGATCCCGTCGTCGAACCATTATTCTACTTCAAGTTCCGCGCCGATTGAACCCGGCGAACTACGTCGCAGCGTTCGAAATCTTCCAGCAGAGCTATCGCGGGATCATCAGCGCGGAAGCGTTCTAACCAGCGAGTGACGGATGCTCGCGACATGAATCTGGCACGCAAGTCTTGCATCTCGGCAACACTCGCTGCGCGATTGCGTGTCAACAGCCGTTTGTTCTGTCTGCTGACTTGTCTTTCGCATCGCGAGGGTATCAAGATGAAAGCATAAATAACGAGCCGGCGAGCAACCGGCGGAGGCGGGGTACCATGAACGAACTGATGGAGCGGCGTGCCGCGACAGCTAGCACCGCTGTCGCGCGAGCGGTCGTCGGCGCGATTCCGGTCTTTCGCAGCAAAGAAGGGTTTGCCGGCAAGGTTCAATCAGCGACCGCCGCAAAAGCCGACGCGGAAAACTGGGTCGCCGGTTCCTATGACTTGAGAGGCCGTTCGACGTTTACCGGCTCTCACAAAGCACCGCTACATCCCCGAACGTCATGACGTATCCGATCTCCAAGCTCGAAGGGCTGAGCGCCCCCGACGCCAAGAAGCTGAGGTCGATCGGCATCAGAACAACCGACGCTTACCTCGAGGCGGCGCGCACGCCGAAAGGCCGCAAGGCGCTCGCCGCCAAAACCGGCATCAGCGAACAGCAACTCCTTGAGTGGGCCAATCTCGCTGACTATATGCGCATCCCTGGGATGGGCAACGGGAAGACCAAGCTGCTGCGCGCGGCCGGCGTTACCACGGTAAGGGAATTGACGCATCGCAATCCGGCTCGCCTGGCCCAAGCCATGAAAGATGCGAACACCAAGCGCAGGCTTGTCAGCGCCCTTCCGTCGGAGAAGTCGATCGGCAATCTGATTGCTCAAGCGCGGAAACTTCCACTCAAGATCACCTATTGAGCTTTCCGCGGCTGCAAGCCGGGCTTCACTGAAGAGGTCCCTCGCGCCTTGACAGCATATTCAGGACCGCGCAAAGCCACCGCATGACGTCGGCATATTCCATGTCCAGACCTGTGGCGGATGGGACGCGTCACCCCACGCTCGAAGCATTGCTGTCGCGGCCATATCCGGCGGTCATGGGGGTCCTGAATATCACCCCCGACTCCTTCTCCGACGGCGGTCAATACATGACGCCCGACCGGGCCCTGGCGCAGGCGCGCCGCATGATCGCGGAAGGAGCCGACATCATCGATATCGGCGCGGAATCCACACGCCCCTACGGATCGCAACCGGTCCCGCGCGACGAGGAGATGCGGCGACTGAACCCGGTGCTCGCCGCGGTGGTCGCGCTTGAAGTTCCCGTATCCATCGACAGCATGAAGTCCCCGATGGTCGAGTGGGCGCTCGGGAACGGGGCGGCGATCGCCAACGACGTCTGGGGATTACAGCGCGATCCGGACATGGCTCGAGTCATCGCCGCGCACGGCGTACCCGTCATCGTGATGCACAACCGTGACAAGCCCGACGCTTCCCTCGACATCATGCAGGATATCGCAGCGTTCTTCGAACGATCGCTGGAGATCGCGGCGAAGGCCGGAATCCCCGATAGCCATATCATCCTCGATCCAGGCATCGGTTTCGGCAAGACCCAGGAGCAGAGCATGACCGTGCTGGCCCGACTCGACGAACTGCGGACATCCGGCCTGCCAGTTCTGGTAGGCGCGTCGCGCAAGCGCTTTATCAGCGCGGTGGTGCCGTCCGAGCCGAAGCAACGGCTGGGCGGCTCGCTCGCCGCGCATCTGATCGCGGCAAGAGGCGGCGCGCGTATCATCCGCACACACGATGTCGCTGACACGGTGCAGGCGCTGCGCGTGGCGCACGCCATCGAATCCAAGCGGTAATGAGGATCACCGCACCATGACCGATACGATCTTCATCCGCGGCCTCGTGATTCACGCACAGCACGGTGTCATGCAGCATGAAACCGAAGTTGGCCAGCGCTTCGTGATGGACATCGAACTCTCGGCCGATCTTTCGGAATCTTCGCGGACCGACCGCCTCGCCGATACGGTTTCCTATGCCAGCGTGGTGGCGACGGCCAGCGCCGCGTTCAAGGATGCCAACTACAAGCTGCTCGAACGTGCCGCGGGAGCGGTGGCCGATGCGGTGCTGGCGGCTTTTCCGCGCGTCCGCACCATCAAAATCACCGTGCACAAACCGCACGCGCCGATCGCGGCGATCTTCGACGACGTCGGCATTTCACTCACCCGCAGCAGGGAATAGCTGTCGCGATGGCCAGCGTCCTGATCTCGCTCGGGGGAAACGTGGGAGACGTGCGGCAGACTTTTCGCAAGGCCATCGCCAACATCTGCGGCATGGCGCAAGCCGTGCTCGTCGCCCGCTCGTCCGACTACGCCACGCCGCCATGGGGTGAGGAGAATCAGGCCCGTTTCGTCAACGCTTGCATCGAGATCGACACTGGCCTCGACCCGCACGCGCTGCTGTTCACGCTGCACAAGATCGAAAAGAAATTCGGCCGCGACCGCAGCGCTGAAAAACGCTGGAGGCCGCGCACTCTGGACCTCGATCTGATCGCCTATGACGATGCCATTCTTGACAAGCCGGAGCTGACGCTCCCACATCCGCGCACGTTCGAGCGCGCGTTCGTGCTGGTTCCGCTTGCCGAAATCGCGCCGGACCGCGTGATTGCCGGGCGAACGCCAGCTCATGCGCTGGCCGACATATCCACCGCCGGAATCGAGCGCCTCCCCGATCTTCCCTGATCGGACGCAAACGACCGTTTGGCTTGTCCGCCACCGCGTGGCATTTTGAAAGCCGGATTTTCGGACACGAGCGCACGAATGCCCGCTGCTTCCGACGAGATCACCAATCTGCCGCTGGCGGCCGATTTCGCGCCGGCGCTCGCAGCCGATTGGCGCAGGCTGGTTGATGGGGTGCTGAAGGGCGCGCCCTTCGAGAAGCTGGTTGGAAAGACCTATGACGGGCTCACGATCGGACCGATCTATATGCGCGCGAAAGGCGCGCCCGCGATCGCCGGCCGCGCCGCGGCCGCGCCATGGCGGATTATGCAACGGATCGATCATCCCGATGCCGCGCAGGCCAACGCGCAGGCGCTGCACGACCTCTACCATGGTGCTGGCGGCCTGACGCTGGTGTTCGCAGGGGCCAATGGCGCGCGCGGTTTCGGAATGCCTCCCACCGCCGAGGCTGTCGCTAAAGTGCTGGACGGCGTTTTTCTCGACGCGGGCATTTCCATCGAGTTACAGATCGACCCGTCGTCGCGCGCGGTCGCGCTCCAGATCGCAGACGCCATCAGCGCCAGGGGAGTCAATCCGACCGACTGCGAAATCCGCTTCGGTCTCGATCCGATCGGCGCCTGCGCGACATCCGGATCCAGCACCGGCGAACGGGCTGAGATCGTTCCGGCCGTAACGGAGACCGCAAAAATGCTCGCCGCCCGGGGCTTCAATGGGCCGTTCCTGGTCGGCGACGGCCGCGTGGTCCACGACGCCGGAGGATCGGAGGCCCAGGAGCTTGCCTTCGTGCTGGCATCGGCGGTGACCTATCTTCGAAGTCTTGAAAACGCCGGCATGGCCCTCGATAACGCGCGCGGCATGATCTATGCCCGTCTCAGCGCCGATGCCGACCAGTTCTTGACGCTGGCCAAACTGCGCGCGCTGCGACTGTTGTGGGCGCGGGTCGAGCAGGCTTGCAGCCTCGCGCCGAAGCCGTTGCTCATCGCCGCCGAAACCGCGTGGCGGATGATGACCCGACGCGACCCTGACGTGAATATGCTGCGCGCCACCGTCGCAACATTTTCGGCAGGTCTCGGCGGCGCCGACAGCATCTGCGTGCTCCCGCATACGCAGGCATTGGGCCTGCCTGATGACTTCGCACGCCGCATCGCGCGCAACACGCAACTCATTCTGCTGGAGGAATCCAACCTCGCCAAAGTCGCAGATCCGGCGGCCGGATCGGGCGGCATCGAAGCCTTGACGCATGAGCTTTGCCGGAGGAGCTGGGCGCTTTTTCAGGATATCGAGAAAGCGGGCGGAGCTTTCGCCGCGCTCGAACAGAACCTGATCCAGCGCAGCATCGCCGCGACGCGCACCGAGCGCGAAATGAATATCGCAAAACGACGCGACGTGTTCACCGGCACCAGCGACTTTCCAAACCTGAAAGAAAGGCCGCTCGACCTGCTCGACGCCGAGCCGGTCACACCCGCGCCCTCCGACGAGACAACAGTCAGCTTCGAGGCGCTGACGCCGACACGGTTCGCCGCGCCCTTCGAAAAGCTGCGCGACCGTTCCGATGATTGGCTCAAGGCCACCGGCGCGCGGCCGAAAATCCTGCTTGCCACTCTCGGTGCTCCTGCCGACTTCGCGGCGCGCGCCACCTTTGCCAGAAGTTTTTTCGAGGCCGGTGGCATCGAGGCGGTTGATTCCCCCTTCCCCCGCTCGCGGCGGGAAAGCGTTAAAGATGCCGCGCAGCGAGAGGACGAAGATACGCTCGCCGAAGCCTTCAAGGTATCCGGAGCGCAAATGGTCTGCCTGTGCTCCTCCGATGAGGTCTATGCCGAGCAGGCAACTCTCGCCGTGCAGGCCTTTCAGGCCGCAGGTGCAGGCCATATCTATCTGGTGGGACGACCGACCGGGCTGGAATCGGCCTTGCGCCAGTTTGGCGTGCGCGATTTCATTTTTGCAGGAAATAATGCATTGGCGGTGCTGAACGAGGTCTGGGAGCGACTGGAGCAATCATGACCGAGCAAATGAACACGTCGCTGACCGGCGGATGCCAGTGTGGCGCCATTCGTTTCATGCTGACGGCGCCCCCGGTGCGCATCAGCATCTGCCACTGCCGCATGTGCCAGAAAGCCGCCGGCGCGCCATTTGCGTCTTTTGCCGACATTCCGCGCGAGAACTTTCGCTGGACCAGAAGCACGCCAGCGACGTTTCGTTCATCCTCCATCGCGGAACGTGCTTTCTGCGCCGCCTGCGGCACGCCATTGAGCTTCAGCCGCATTGGTGGCCCTTGCATCGAGATCATGACCGGCACTTTCGACCGGCCCGACCTGCTGGTGCCGACCGGGCAGTATGGAACGGAGTCCCGGCTCGGCTGGGTCGCGACCATCGTCAACCTGCCGAGTCATACCACCACCGAAAATTACGGGCCGGAAAAGATGGCGACCATCATCAGCCACCAACACCCGGATCATGATTGAACGATGATGACCCGCATTCCGGATTTCGCCGATGTCGCGTTCGAGCCGGTCACGCCTCCTGCCGCCGGCAACTTCGAACGACCCCCGGAATCCTGGCTCACTCCCGAGGGCATCCCGGTCAAACCCGCCTACTCGGAAGCCGATCTTGACGGGATCGATTTTCTCGACACATGGCCCGGCATCGCGCCCTACCTGCGCGGCCCCTACCCGACCATGTACGTCAACCAGCCCTGGACCATCCGGCAATATGCAGGGTTCTCGACGGCGGAGGAGTCCAACGCCTTCTATCGCCGTAATCTCGCCGCCGGCCAGAAAGGGCTGTCGATCGCCTTCGACCTCGCCACCCATCGCGGCTACGACTCCGATCATCCTCGCGTTTCGGGTGACGTCGGCATGGCCGGCGTCGCGATCGATTCCATCTACGACATGCGCACGCTGTTCGCCGGCATCCCGCTCGACCGGATCAGCGTGTCGATGACGATGAACGGCGCGGTGCTCCCGGTTCTCGCGCTGTTCGTTGCCGCAGCCGAAGAACAGGGCGTGCCGGCGGAAAAACTCTCGGGCACCATTCAGAACGACATCCTCAAAGAATTCATGGTGCGCAACACCTACATCTATCCGCCCGCGCCTTCGATGCGGATCGTCTCCGACATCTTCGCCTACACCTCGCGCAAGATGCCGAAATACAATTCGATCTCAGTCTCCGGTTACCACATGCAGGAAGCCGGCGCGACGCAGGACCTCGAACTGGCCTATACGCTGGCCGACGGCGTCGAATATGTCCGCGCGGGCCTCAAGGCGGGCCTGGATATCGACCGTTTCGCACCGCGGCTGTCATTCTTCTGGGCGATCGGCATGAATTTCTTCATGGAGGTCGCCAAGCTGCGCGCCGCGCGGCTGTTGTGGGCCAAGCTCATGAAGCCCTTCGACCCGAAGGATCCGCGTTCCCTCAGCCTGCGCACCCATTGCCAGACCTCCGGCTGGTCGCTGACCGCGCAGGACGTGTTCAACAACGTGATCCGCACAGCGATCGAGGCGATGGCGGCGACGCAGGGTCATACCCAATCCCTGCACACCAACGCGCTCGATGAGGCGCTGGCGCTGCCGACCGACTTCTCCGCCCGCATCGCCCGCAATACCCAGCTTTTCCTGCAGCAGGAGAGCGGAACCACGCGCATCATCGATCCGTGGGGCGGCTCGTATTACGTCGAACGGCTCACGCATGACCTTGCAATGAAGGCCTGGGGCCACATTCGCGAAATCGAGGAACTCGGCGGCATGGCCAAGGCCATAGAAGCGGGCGTGCCAAAGTTGCGCATCGAGGAAGCGGCAGCCCGGACGCAAGCCAGGATCGATGCGGGACAGCAGGTCGTGATCGGCGTCAACAGGTATAAGCCCGAGCGTGAGACACCGATCGACGTGCTCAGGATCGACAACTCGACAGTGCGGAGCTTGCAGATCGAGAAGCTGAAACGGTTACGCAGCGAGCGCAGGCAGGAGGACGTCGATGCCGCGCTCGCGGCGCTGACACGCTCGGCCGGCGAAGGCAACGGCAACCTGTTGGCGCTCGCCATCGACGCCGCGCGCGCCAAGGCAACCGTGGGCGAAATCTCCGACGCACTGGAGAAGGTGTTCGGCCGGCATCGCGCTGAAATCCGCTCCATCACCGGGGTCTATAAGCGCGAGGTGTCCGCGATGTCCGACAAAGTGGAAAAACTGCAACGGCTCATCGACGCCTTCGATGAGGCCGAGGGACGCCGCCCGCGAATCCTCGTCGCCAAGATCGGCCAGGACGGCCATGACCGTGGCCAGAAAGTGATCGCTTCCGCTTTCGCCGATATCGGCTTCGACGTCGATATCGGACCGTTGTTTGCGACGGCGGAGGAAGCCGCGCGGCAGGCGGTCGAAAACGACGTACACATTCTCGGCGTGTCCTCGCTCGCCGCCGCGCATCTGACCGCGGTGCCGGAGTTGAAGGCGGCGCTGAAAAGCCACGGCCGCGGCGACATCATGATCATCGTCGGCGGCGTGGTGCCGCCGCAGGATTACGATGCGCTCTACAAAGCCGGCGCGGAGGCGATCTTTCCTCCCGGCACGGTGATCGCGGACGCAGCCGAAGACCTGATCCGCAAACTGAACGCACGGCTCGGCCATAGCTCGGCGGCGGAGTAGCACGGGGGTTTTTCAACTCTCCACAAATGACCGTCATGCCCGCGCTTGTCGCGGGCACCCACGGCTCTATGATCCGGACTCCAAGACATGGATGGCCGGGACGAGCCCGGCCATGACGAGGATTGCCATGATCATCAGACCCGGTTCTATCGTGAGCCCGCTTCAGAAATTTTCATGTCTCGCGGCAGTCCTGGTACTCGCAGGCATCGCTTCTGCCATCGCAGCCGAACCCAGGCCCGACGTCGCCGTTAAGACGAAATACATCGACGCCAGCGTCACGCTCGACAAGCAGATCAGGGCCAATGCGCCGCTGGCGGACAACCTGCTCGCGGAAGGCAAACATTGGATCGAGAAGAACCGCGCGGATGCCGCGAAGGAGTTCAAGACCTCGCCGGAACTATTCGGCGAAGGCCGCGCGTGGACTTTCGAACGCAGCTACGCCCAAACCTCGAACGTCGGCGGCCGGTACGTCAGCATCGTACGCACCGACTATATCTATACCGGCGGCGCGCATCCCAATACGCTCATCGATACGATCCTGTGGGACCAAGAGACCAAAAAGCAGATCAGCATCCGTCCGTTCTTCAAGGAAACCGCGGACAACGGCCCAACGCTGAAAGCGCTGCGCGATGCCGCCGTCGCCGCTGTGAAGGCCAAGAAGAAAGAACGCGGCATCGACGATTCCGGCGCCATCAACTGGTACGAGAGCGTGGAGCCCACGCTATTGAAGGTCGGCGCGGTCTCGCTTGCACCTTCCGTTCTGGCCGGCAAGAGCGCCGGCCTCGTGTTTCACTACTCGCCCTACGCTGTCGGTTCCTACGCCGAGGGTTCATATACCGTGTTCGTGCCGTGGGAGGCTTTCAGAAAACACCTCTCACCGCAGGGCCTTGAAATCTTCGGCGGCGACCGTCCTGCGAACACAAAACCCGGCAGCGAATGAACCGCTTGCCTGTCATTTCGGATTTCGCCACCGATATCCGCGCCGGCAATCGCGCGGCGCTGGCGCGCGCCATCACCCTGGTCGAAAGCCGACGCGCCGATCACGAGGCCACCGCGCGCGAACTGGTGCAGGAGCTTTTGCCGGTGACCGGCAAGGCGATCCGCGTCGGCATCACCGGCTCACCCGGTGTCGGCAAGTCCACCACCATTGATACACTCGGCATGGACCTGATCGCGCGCGGCCACAGGATTGCCGTGCTTGCAGTGGACCCGTCCTCCGCGCGCAGCGGCGGCTCCATTCTCGGCGACAAGACCCGCATGGCGCGACTGGCGGCGGCGGCGGCAGCCTACATCCGGCCCTCGCCCGCCGCCGGAACGCTCGGGGGCGTCGCGGCCAGGACGCGCGAGGCGATGCTGTTGTGCGAAGCGGCGGGCTTCGACGTGATCCTGGTGGAGACGATCGGAACGGGACAGTCGGAAACCGCCGTGTCCGACATGACGGATTTCTTCCTCGCCTTGATGCTGCCGGGTGCAGGCGACGAACTGCAAGGCATCAAGAAGGGCATCGTCGAACTCGCCGACATGATCGCGATCAACAAGGCCGACGGCGATAATCTGTCGCGTGCAAATGCCACGGCCGCGGCCTATCGTTCCGCGATGAAAATTCTTGCGCCCCGCTCGCAGCACTGGTCTCCGCCGGTGCTGACCTATTCGGGGCTGACCGGATCAGGCATTCCGGAGCTATGGCAGAAGATCGTCGAGCACCGCGCCGCGATGAATGCCTCCGGCGAGTTCACACAGCGGCGTCGCCAGCAGCAGGTGAAGTGGATGTGGTCGATGTTCGAGGATCGCATCAAGGCGCGCCTGCGCAACGATCCTGCGATCCGCGCCAAAGTGAAGGCGACCGAAGCCGCGGTCGCAGAGGGTCGCGTCACGCCAGCGCTGGGAGCAAGCCAGATCGCGGAGTTGTTGCGGTAATGCTTTTTCCCTCTCCCCTTGCGGAAGAGGGAAAACGTGCCTCAATGATAGAATTTTGATTCATCATGACGACACAACTCCGCATTCTCGTCACCGGCTTCGGTCCCTTCCCCGGCGCGCCGTTCAATCCGACCGTGCCGCTCGTCAAGCGGCTCGCGAAGTTGCGCCGCCCCGCGCTGGGCGACGTCACGATCGCAACTCACATCTTCGAGGTCGCGTATGCGACGGTGGATGTCGAACTGCCGCAGCTTCTTGCAACGCACCGTCCACACGCGCTCTTGATGTTCGGCCTCGCGGCCCGCACGCCCTGGCTGCGGATCGAAACGCGCGCGCGAAACGCGGCGACACCGATCTGGCCGGACCAGCGCGGCGCGCGGATGCATAAAGGTTCGATCGCGGGCACGGCGAATGCGCGTGCATTCGGACCCCATGTTTCCAGGCTGTTGCGCGCGGCACGGCTAACGGGCATCGACGCCCGCGCCTCGCGCGATGCCGGCCGCTATCTTTGCAACTACCTCTGCTGGCGCGCCATCGAGGCGGCTGATCAACCGGCGGGACCGCGCCTCGCTGCGTTCATTCATGTTCCGCCCCTGAGGCGGGACGGCTCGGCTCGCATCCCCGGCGGCATCACGCTGGAACATCTCGTTGATGCAAGCGAGGCCATGTTAATGGAACTGGTTAAAGGGGCACGCCGGACGGATTGCGCGTAATCCCGAAAACTCAGGCCGCCCTCGCGCTCGGCGATGGACAGCCATGTTCGAAACAGGCATTGTGCATCGCAACAGCGGCATCGATATGGCTGCGTACCGATCTTCCGAGACACATCGATGACCGACGCCAACATGGATGGGTGGGTATCGCAAGCCCATCAGCCGAGAGGGTTTCCCGAGTTTGTCGCCCTCGTCGCCTGCATCATGGCGCTGAACCCGATCGCGACCGACATGATGCTGCCGGCAATGCCGGATCTCGGCGATGCCTACGGGATCGCCAATCCCAATCACGTCCAGGCCGTGATCTCGGTATTTCTCGCCGGCTTCGGCGCGGGCCAGTTCATCATGGGACCGCTGTCGGACCGGTTCGGCCGCCGCCCGATCCTGATCGGCGGAATGCTGCTCTATAGCGCCGCGGGCCTGTTGTCGGTGGCTGCATCCTCGTTTGAAATGATGCTGCTGGCGCGGGTGCTGCAAGGCGTCGGAAGTTCGGCCGCCCGTGTCATCGCTACCTCGATCGTGCGCGACTGCTACACCGGGCGGCGAATGGCGAGCGTGATGTCGCTGGCGATGATGATCTTCATCTCGGTGCCCGTGCTTGCGCCGTCGATCGGTCAGGCGATTCTGTTGTTCGCGGCGTGGCGCGGCATCTTCGTGGTGCTGACCGCCTACGGTCTGCTCGCCCTGCTGTGGTGCGCGATGCGGTTGCCGGAAACGCTGCCACCGACGGATCGCAAGCCGCTGACGGCTGCGAACGTCTTCGACGCATTCCGTCAGACCGTCACCAACCGGCAGACCATTGGATATGCGCTCGCGGCCGGCGGCGTCCAGAGCGTGCTGTTCGCCTATGTGTTCTGCTCGCAGCAGATCTTCACGGAAGTCTACGGCCTTGGCAGCTATTTTCCGCTCGCCTTCGCCGCCATCGCCACCGGCCTCGCCGCCGCGGGTTTCCTGAACGCGCGCGTTGTCGGCCGGTTCGGCATGCGGGTGATCTCGCACGGCGCGCTGACGGGATCGGTGGTGATCGCGGCGCTGACGCTGTTCGCAGCCTGGCAGGGCTGGCTGTCGTTTCCGATCTACATGGCGTTCGCGATCGGCACGATGTTTGCGTTCGGGCTGATGTTCTCGAACTTCACCGCGCTCGCAATGGAGCCGCAAGGCCATATCGCCGGAACCGCCTCATCCTTGTTCGGCTCTATTACTACTTTGATCGGGAGCGGCGTCGGCGCGCTGATCGGGCAGGATTTTAACGGCACGATGCTGCCGTTCGCGACCGGCGCTTTCCTTTGCACAATCGCCGCGTTCGTCATCGTGATCGTTGTCGAGCGCGGACGGTTGTTCGTGCCGCACAACCCGGTGGTCAGGCCGCCACCGCATTAACCCTGTCGCCAACAATCGCTTGTTTTCGTCGGCTCGCGCCAACCGTCATCCTTTGTTTCCGGATTACATCCAGAGCTGACTGACGTTGAATCAGACCCGTCGCTTATCTTTTTGTTTGAGCGTAATCTTTTCCGAAAGCCGGTTCCACGTTTCGGGATCATGCTCTAAGGCGTCTGCTCGGCTTGAAAGGATCATCACCCATGGATATCCCGCGCCGCCATGTCCTTGGAGCTTCCGCCGCAGGCATCGCCGGTGCATTGGCGATTCCGGCGGAGGCCGCTCGTACAGCCCCGCTGACATCGGCGCTCGGGCGTGACGCAACTCATTACGGCGTGCGGCCCAACGCAACCGGCGACCAGACCCGCACGCTGCAACGGGCGATCGACGAGGCGGCCCGCGCCAACGCGCCGCTCGCGCTTCCTCCCGGTGTCTACCGCACAGGACCGCTGCAACTTTCCAAAGGCTCGCAACTCGTCGGTGTGCGCGGCGCGACCACGCTGACGTTCACCGGCGGCGCTTCGCTGCTCGCAGCCGAAGGCGCCGACCACCTCGGCCTTAGCAACCTCACCTTTGATGGCGGCGGCATTCCCCTCCCCGAGCGA
>NZ_CH672421.1:0-73151 GCF_000152905.1 Nitrobacter sp. Nb-311A | reverse complement strand
TTGACGGTCGCGCGCAACACCATTCTCCAGACAAAAGATAACGGCATCGAAATCCTGCGAACGGCCATCGGCCACGACGGCTCGATCGTCACCGGCAACCGCATCGAAAACATCAAGGCCGGGCGAGGCGGCTCCGGCCAGCATGGCAACGCCATCAATGCGTTTCGGGCCGGCAATGTCATCATTAGCGGTAACCGCATCAGCGACTGCGATTACTCCGCCGTGCGCGGCAACTCGGCATCGAACATTCAAATGACCGGCAACAGCATCACCGCCGTACGCGAGGTGGCGCTCTATTCCGAGTTCGCCTTCGAGGGCGCCGTGATCGCCAACAATAGCGTGGACGGCGCGGCGGTCGGCGTCTCTGTCTGCAATTTCAACGAGGGCGGCCGGCTTGCAGTCGTGCAGGGCAATATGATCCGCAATCTGTTGCCGAAGCGTCCGATCGGCACCGCGCCTGACGACGACGCCGGCATCGGCATCTACATCGAGGCGGATACGTCAGTGACCGGAAACCTCATCGAAAACGCACCGTCGTTCGGCATCATGGCAGGCTGGGGCAAGTATCTCCGCGATGTCGCGATCACTGGCAATGTCATTCGTAAAACCTTCATCGGCATCGGAGTTTCGGTCGCGGACGGCGCTGGCACGGCGCTGGTCAACACCAATGTGATTTCGGACGCGCCGCGCGGCGCGGTGGTTGGTCTCGACCATGCCAAGCCCATGACGCCGGACCTCGCGGCCGATGGCGCTACGAAATACGTGCAGATCGTTATCGGCGCCAACGCGGTGCGTTGAAACGAACTCGATCACGTTCATGATTTTGGATCGATTCGATTCGGAATTATCGTGCTCTGGCGTAGCGAAGGATCGGATAGCGCGCATGAAGGGTATTCAGATCTGGCAAGACCTCGGTTGACCGGTCGGCATCCCGCGTTTTCTTTGCGGCCGGCGCATCGTCCTTCGCGCGCAGCGTCGCACCCTCTTGTAATCCGATAGTCGCCCGCGGTGCATACGGCACCACAACTCCGGCCGCCGGCTGCCCGGTGTCATTCCGAATAGCAGGAGAGATTTCCGGGGACCGATTGAGCCATGACCGGTCGACGGGCCGATTGTCCGGCATCCCCTCACGACGTGCCAGCATTCGCCAGACTTCGACGACGGCTTTTGCCTCCCGCAGATTTTCCATGAACGCATCTTCGGAATGGTAACGTCGCCACCTGCCGCTTTCGTAAAGCTCGATCAGAAAATCGAGCCGCTGTTCGGCAAGCACGCACCAGCGATTGAGGATGTCTTGAGCGTGGTCGGGCGCGCGCCCGGTGTCGTATCGTTGGGTCATTTGAGGGGACAGTCCGCAAGGAGGGAAACGGACGCAGACGCAACGAACGAATCATTCAATTCTGGTGGGATATTTTGTGGAAAACCTGAGCGAAGTCCAGCACTTTGTGGCGTGAATATGACCACAGAATGCATTCAGAGCTGCCGGCGAGAACGAGAACGGGTTCGCGTGAAGAAAACGCGTTAAAACAAAATCATAGAGCTTCGCTTCTATTCCATCTGAGTTCTTGCCAGACCATTAAAAAAGTTTCTGGTCCTCCTTGAACGTTTTCCAGCGGTTCGGCGACAGACGGATGTGGGAGGCAAACTCCCCGAGGCTATATCAGGCGCGAGCGCCCATCCACCCCAGCGCCCATATGGCTTGACCCGTCCGGTTGTCCCCCCGGACGGGTCTTTTCGTTTTTGTCTTTATGACGCGGGCGTGTATTTGTCCTGCGCTTCCTGAGTACAAGACATTGGGGGGAACGACCAGACCGTTTCCGCGTTTTATCCTCGCAACATCAAGGAGATTGCGATGGATTGGAATCGTGTCGAAGGAAGCTGGAAGCAATTAAAAGGCGCGGTCAAGGAGCAATGGGGCAAGCTCACCGACGATGATCTTGATGTCATCAACGGCAAGCGTGAACAACTCGAGGGCAAGATTCAGGAACGCTACGGCTACCAGAAGGATCAAGCAAAAAAGGAAATTGATGATTGGTATGGTCGCCAAAAATGGTGATCTTCAGCCCCGCGCGACAGCGGGGTTTTTCTTATCGCAGGTTCCTCCCGTTAGAGTCTGTCTTAACTGCGCTGAATCAGACTCGTCGCTTATCTTTTTGTTTGAGCACGATCTTTTCCGGGAGCAGGTTTCCACTTCCAGGGATCATCCTCTAGCTATTTCGTGATCGGCTCAGTTTCGTGCGGATTTTTACGGACAGGTGCTGGTTGCGGTTCGCTTGAAGGCGCGGCCTCGCTGGTCGTCACGGGGACAGCATCGGATGCGGCGGAGGCCGGGTCGGACACGGCCATGGCTGGCACCTCTTTGTCAGCAACCGAGGCTGCGTTGTCCGGGACAGCCTGTACGGCCCGATAGGCATCCGCCTGCCCGGCCCCGAACAGATCGTCACGGCCCGGCTCACCGAGATCACGCGCGCTTGTCGTCAAAATGGCACGGACTTCGGCAGGTTTCAGCGCCGGACGACGCTCCAGGACGAGCGCCGCGAGACCGCTGATATAAGCCGCGGAGAACGACGTTCCCGACGTCATCTGATATTTGCCGTTCGGTGCAGGAAGGAAGATATCAACGCCGGGAGCGGTAATTGCGACGTGACTGCCGCGATTTGAGGCGGCAAACAGCCGGTCGTCGGCGTCGGTCGCGCTGACCGCGATCACCTCTGCGTCCGCGGCCGGATGGAGAGGCGGCGATTTCGGTCCGGCATTGCCGCTTGCGGCCACCATGACGATGCCCATCTCCGCGGCGGCGGCAATGCCGCGTGAGACAAGCGGATCCTTCGGACCAGCGAAACTCATGTTGATGACCTGCGCACCATGGGCGGCCGCGTGGTCGAGACTCCTCAAGATCGTGAACGAGGTGCTCTCGGCCGTACCTTGCGTGACACCGAAGGCGCGGATCGCGAGAATCTTGGCCGATGGCGCGCTCCCCATCAGCCGCGCATGGGCGACGATCGCACCGGCAATGCCGGTGCCGTGCACATGCGGCTTGTCCTTGCCGTCGAGTGCGTCGAAGCTCGCTACGATCGAGCCCGCGATTTCAGGATGATCCGCGTCGATCGCTGAATCGATCACCGCCACAATAACGCCCTTGCCGTGCGCCAGCCCATGCGCTTCGGGCAGCCGCAGCTTCGCCAGCGCATATTGCGCAGGGTCGCCTTCGGCAGTTACCGCCGTCTTTTGGTCCTGTAGAACATAACGGAAATTCGGCTGCGCCGAACGCACGGTCGCATCAGCGTGCAGTTCACGTTGCACATCTTCGACCGGCCGGCGGCCGACGATGCGGAACAGGCTGACCGTACTGCCGGTCAGCGGAAAATTCTGGGAAGAGAGACGTTGCAACCGGTGCCGCCGCGCCAGAGCAGTGAGTTGCGCATCCGGCATCGCGGCCGTCTCGGCGACGATCTCGCCGGGGAGATAGTTGCGCGTCACGGCAGCCCGCTTCGCATTGCGGCGAGGCCCGCTGTTCTGATCCTGAGGCGGCGGACCATTGCCTCCGAGATCGGCCACGAACGGACGGCCGTTGCAGTCGCCGCTCATCGCGCCCTTGCCGCGTGCGCAAACAGGAAAGGCATTGGGCGCGTAGCGAACATAGGAAATGCCTGACGCCGTGACTCCGGTGGCCGGTTTTCGCGGCTTCCGTTCACGGACAGCCGTCTTGCGAGGCCGCGGGCGAGATGACCGGCGATCCAGATCGCCGCCGCGCTCGATGGCACGGTGAGGCATTTCACCATCATAAGGTGCCCTGTTGGCAGCTCCCATGGCACCGAGCATCAGTCCATAACCCAGACCCAATCCCAGGCTTGAGCCTAACCCCATCCCGCGCGGTCCCCCGCCGCGGTCAGGCAATCCGGTCATGCCGCCGGGCGAAGCCATCGGCGCGCGCCTTTGCATACCGAAGGCGGGAGATCCCCTGGAACCATGCATATAGTTTTGCGCATATGCTGACGAAGCATCGCTTGCGAGCCAGCACAGACCTGTCAGCGCAAAGAGCGCGGCGTTCCATTTCGTCATGCGCTGGCGCATCACGCGGTCCTCCATCGTGGCTCCCTTCTGCCTCAAAACGGAAGCCGTTCGCGATCAAAAACGTTCACGCCCGCTACTCGGCGGGAACCGCCAGATTGACGACCGTCTCGCTCTGGAGCTTGCTCAGCAACGCAGGAAAATTCTTTTGCTGATCGAAGCGCAGGCGGAACAGGCCGTTGCGGGACACCGAAACAATCGTCGCCTGGTAGCTGTCCAGAAAAGCCCGAATATCGGACATGCGCGCATCCGGCGCGAACCGCACCAAGGCCTGCGGTCCCGATTCCACGGCCAGTCCACGGGTTAATGGCGCATCGGGCGCGCTGTGAGATGCTGTCCGGAACGATTGAACGCCATCGCCCTTCGCAAGCATCGCGGCGATCACGCCGGCCTGGAGCACGATCACGAGCGCTCCGACCGCACCGGCCGCCGTCAGTGTGCGCGACGACAGGCCGCTAAAGACTTGCGAGATCCGCGCCAAAACGCCAACGCGCGCTCTCGGAACGCTCAGCGCCGGTTCGGCATCGATCGCGGCGAACAGTTTTTGCATCGCGCCCGCAGATGGAGCGCCGAGGCTTTCATTGAGCGAGATGGTTTCGGCATATTCATCCCGGATCACCGCATACTGCTTCGCCAGGTCGGGATCGCCCGCGAGCGCTTCCTCGACCCGGCGTGTGTCGCGCGCGCTCAGGGTGCCGGCGGCATGCCATGGCAGCAGCCCCTCGACATCTCCAGGCTCGTCGCCCGCGACCCTCTTCGCCGCCGTCATAGCCAACCTCGTTCTATCCCGGCTGTTTTCAGCAGACCGGCCAGTTTCTTGCGCGCGTAGAATAGCCGCGTCTTCACAGTGTTCTCGGGTATTCCGACAATCTCGGCGACCTCTTCCACCGATTTCTCGTGGTAGTAGACGAGATCGACGATCTCCCGGTGCTCCGTTGAAAGCTGCATCAGGCACTTGCGCAGCGCGTTTCCCGTATCCTTCTTCTGTACCGTTACCTCCGGGTCGTCGGATTGATCCTCGATTTCATTGGCCGTCTCATCGTCCAGCTCGGCATCCTTCCTGCGGCGAAGCGCAGAGAGGGCCTTGAAACGCATAATTGCCAGCAACCAGGTGGAGACAGCGGATCGGCCTTCGAATTTGCCGGCCTGACGCCACACATCGAGAAAAACCTCGCTGATTAGATCTTCGGCGGCCTGTTCGTTCCGCACGAGTCTCAATCCGAAACGAAAGACCCTGACGTGATGACGCCCGTAAAGCACCTGCATGGCGAGGCGGTCGCCTTGGGCGATCCGGGCGATTAGAACCTCATCGGAAGCCGCCTGTGTCGCGCTCACTTGCCGTCTCGCAGATTGGTCGGGTTTGAGAGGAAGAAGGTTCGATTGGCAAAGAAAATCTTCTCAAGTTACGAGCGTCAGCCCCTTGGCCACAGCTAGGTTGTGCCCGAATCGGCGGAAAGGGCAAGCGCCGCGGGCCGCTGCAAAGAGTAAGCACCACAAGGGTCTGTCCCAGCCCTGGTCCCGACACGCGCAACCCTGCCCCGACAAGCGAAAATTCCCGTTTAGATACAAAGTGTTTAAACCTGCCCAAGCTCCCCTTTGATAAAAGCACACCAAACTTAAAGGCTTTCGCCGTAGATTTTCCGCCCCGCTACTCATCGACGGGCCGTTTGAATATATCTGGCTCGGATCGCTCAATTCCGTAGCGTCCTTCTGCGGCAGCAAAGCGATCGGAACGTCGCTGTAGAACTCTAGCAGGCTGTTGAAAAAGCCAGTCGCGGCCGAGCTGTGAGCATGATTTATTGCTCCGAAGCGATTTGGAGATGATGAGTGCGCGGTGGTGACAATCTGACTGGCGAGCTGTTCAGCTACGTTGATCTGGAGGCGCGGGTTCGACGCGACCACCCGCTTCGCGCCATCCGGGTCACGGTGAACGAAGGGCTTGTCGCTTTGGAGCGGGAGTTCGCGGCGCTGTACTCGCCACTCGGGCGGCCGTCGATCCCACCCGAGAAGTTGCTCAGGGCGATGCTCTTGCAGGCGTTCTACTCGATCCGCTCGGAGCGGTTGCTTATGGAGCGGCTGGAATACGACCTTCTGTTCCGCTGGTTCGTGGGCATCGGCGTCGACGATCCAGCCTGGGACCATTCGGTGTTCTCGAAGAATCGCGAGCGGCTGCTTGAGGGCGACATCGCGGCCAAATTCCTGAGTGCGGTGCTGGCCCAGCCCAAGGTGAAGAAGCTGCTGTCGACAGATCACTTCTCGGTCGACGGCACGCTGATCGAGGCCTGGGCTTCGATGAAGAGCGTCAAACCGAAGGACGGCTCTGGCGAGCCGCCGGCCGGCGGCGTCGGGCGCAATGCCGAAGCCGACTTCCACGGCCAGAAGCGGACTAACGACACGCATGCCTCGACCACCGATCCGGACGCAAGGCTCTACAAGAAGGGCAAGGGCAAGGAGGCGAAGCTATGCTTCATGGGTCATGGGCTGATGGAGAACCGCCACGGCCTGTTGGTCGACGCCTGCCTGACGCTGGCCGACGGACATGCCGAGCGGGTGGCGGCGTTGCACATGATCGAACCTCGCGCCGACCGGCCCCTGGCCATCACACTTGGCGCTGATAAGGCCTATGACACGGAGGACTTCGTCAATGAGTTGCGCGCGATGAAGGTGACGCCGCACGTGGCGCAGAACACGAGAGGCCGAAGCTCGGCGATCGACGGACGCACGACGCGGCACAGCGGCTATGCCGTCAGCCAGCGTATCCGCAAGCGCATTGAGGAAGCCTTCGGCTGGATCAAGACGGTCGCCCGCCAGGACAAGACCCGCTTCCGCGGCCGCGACCGCGTCGAATGGGCCTTCACCTTCGCAGCCGCCGCTTACAATCTGGTGCGACTGCCGAAGCTCATGGCGGTGCCAGCATGACCCCCCGTCCCACGGCCACGCCAAACTGCTCGACAGCTCAATCCAAATCTCATCACAACGGCGATTAAGCCATCCCGAAAGCCAGACGGGACACTTCTTCAACAGCCTGCTAGGACAGAGCCATGCTTTCCAAGCCGGCCGGGTCGGCCAGTCTGCTCGAGGAACTCCAGACCGTTCTCACTCATGGCACAATCGCGCGGCGAATCGAGACCCTGCAGCGGGTCACCGACCTGTTCCTCAACAACCCGGTCGACTATTCCGACGAGCAGATCACACTGTTCGATGACGTTTTCAAATGCTTGATTTGTCACATCGAAGGTTCGGCGAAAGCGTTGCTTGCCAGACGCCTTGCTCCCGTTGCCAAGGCTCCGCCGCAAATCATTCAGGTCCTGGCGTTCGACGATCTGATCGAAGTCGCGGCGCCCGTGCTGTCGCAATCTCAGCGGCTCGGCGATGATGTGCTGATCGAGAACGTCCGCAGCAAAGGTCAGGCTCATTTGCTGGCGATTTCAACGCGGAAGGTCTTGAGCGTCGCGGTCACCGACGCTCTGATCGAGCGAGGTAACGACGAAGTCGTCAAAAGCACCGTCAACAATCCGGGCGCTGACTTTTCCGAACGTGGCTTTACGCAGCTGGTCCAACGCGCCGAAGGCAATGACGACATCGCGACCTGCGTCGGAATGCGGCCTTCAATCCCTCGGCATCACTATTTGAAACTGATCGCGAAAGCCTCCGCCGCGGTGCGGGCGCGTCTCGCCGCAGCTAACCCACATCGGGCAAACGACGTTTCGGCCGTCGTCAGCGAGGTAGCGCGACGAGCACGCTCGGCGCCCGGGGCCATCAGCGAGGAAACGACGATCGCACATGGACTGGTCAGGTCGCTGTACGAAGACGGGCGGCTGGACGAGCAAGAAGTCGCTTCGTTTGCGGAAGCCAGAAAGTTCGACGAAACGAATGCGGCCATCGCCTGCCTCGCCAATGTCTCGATCGCGGACGCCGAAAAAATGATGATCGAGTCCCAAACCGAGGGGGTGCTTATTCTGGCTAAGGTAGGCGGCCTCT
This sequence comes from Nitrobacter sp. Nb-311A, assembly GCF_000152905.1. Lineage (GTDB taxonomy): Bacteria > Pseudomonadota > Alphaproteobacteria > Rhizobiales > Xanthobacteraceae > Nitrobacter. The sequence goes on along the minus strand of NZ_CH672421.1, from coordinate 65,099 downwards.
CCTGGGCCACGGTGGAAACCATCATCGACATGCGCCGAGATCTGATGCACGTCGAGATGACGGACATCGATGCCGCGAGGCAGACTTACGAATGTCTGCGCCGGTCCACGGCGCAGCAGGTGCTGCGCTTTCATCGAACCCAACAAGCGGCGGCTGCGGGCAACGGCCAAGGTCGGGAACCCCGCTAATCTCTGACCGCATCTTTTGATAGCCGCATCCATTGATCGAGCATCATCTTATCCGAAAGCAGTTTTCGAGATCGATAGCCGGCGCACCGGCCGTGGGGCGCAAGCATAAAAGCCGGACCACTGCCGCCTCATTTCGGCGAATTCCAGCGGTTTGGCCCTTGTGGTCGAAAGATTCCCTTTTTTTGCCCCGGTGTTGCCACTCCGGACGTTTCTGTTGCCCTTCAGGGACTGACAACGGGGAGATCGTCCATGAGCACGGGGACGAGCGGGCGGTCGGCGCTGATTATCGCAGCGGGACTTTTACTGGGTTTCGCGGGGCCAATGCGGCCGACCGGCAGCGCGGCGGAACCCGCCGCTGTGGCCGCCCATACCGGCAAAGCGGGGGCGCCTATCAAGCTCAACAGGTCCCCGAAACACCGATCCCACAAGCGGCAAGCCACGCGTACGCAGAAATCGGCCAGGCCGGAATCAAGAACCGATGCAAAAGCGGAGGAAACGATGGCTTCCGCAATCCAGGACAGCAACAAGCACATACCCTTGCCGCCCACGATCACTAACGCAAACGCCAGCGTCCAGATGCCTCCTGGCGCCGAAGACTGGTCCAAGGAAGAGTCGTCAAAAACCGAGGCGGGCGCGCTTGCCAACAGCGCCAGCGAGATGCTGGCCACCAATCAGGGCGATACCGCATCATCTGACAATACCCCCGCCACCCCTGCGGCTGCCGTGGCTATCGTTTCGCCCGATGAACTCAACGAAATTGACCGCGCCCTGGCCCACCAACAAGACGCGCCTAGCCTGGCATTAGCCTCGATTGACCTCGCTCCGCCCTCTGATAGCGCCGAGACCGGCCAGCCGATGGCAAGCGGCGGCTCTGCCTGGAACCAGACCTCTCTGATCGGCAAGATCTTCATCGCCTTCGGCGGTTTGCTCACGATCGGCTCCGCCGCCCGGATGTTTATGGCCTGATCCGACATACGGCAGCCAGGATTCCGTTCTCCGGACCCTGCCACGCTGATTGCATGAGAAGCGAAAGCTCTGGCCGCTTTCGCTGCGAAAACGGTCCCCGCAACCTTGCCGCGCGACTGGACCGCAGGCACATTGTGTCCGCCGCCGGATACTCCTTACGACCGGCCAACAATGGGGCGGGACGGACCATGCGCACGTTTGAGCACATCCTCGTCGAGAGTCAGGAACAGGTCGGCATCATCAGATTGAACCGCCCGAAAATGCTCAATGCGCTGTCGTTCGCCGTGCTTCGCGAAATCGCCGCTGTGGTCGATGATTTCGAAGCCGAATGCGACATTGGGTGCATCCTGATAACCGGCAACGAAAAGGCTTTCGCCGCCGGCGCCGACATCAAGGAAATGCAGCCAAAAAATTTCATTGACATGCTCAACGAGGACTTCAAGGCCATCGGCGGCGACCGTATCGCCACCTGCCGCAAGCCGACCATCGCGGCCGTAAGCGGCTATGCACTCGGCGGCGGCTGCGAGCTGGCCATGATGTGCGACATCATCATCGCCTCCGAGACCGCGACGTTCGGCCAACCTGAAATAACGCTCGGCACCATTCCCGGCATCGGCGGCACGCAGCGCCTGACCCGCGCGATCGGCAAGGCCAAGGCGATGGACCTCTGCCTCACCGGGCGGATGATGGACGCTGCCGAGGCAGAGCGCTCAGGCCTCGTCAGCCGCGTCGTGCCCGTAGACAAACTGATGGACGAGGCAATGGCTGCCGCGAAAAAAATCGCGTCGATGTCGCGGCCGGCCGCGGCGATGGCGAAGAACGCCGTGAACCGCGCCTTCGAGACCACGCTGTCGGAAGGCATGAACGTCGAGCGCGACCTGTTTCGCTCGACCTTTGCGCTGGAGGATCGCGCCGAAGGCATGGCGGCTTTCATCGAGAAGCGCAAGCCGAACAACAGGAACCGATGACATATCGTTACCGCTCGATGCCAGGCGACTGCGGCGCTGTATTTTTCGTCTCGCTCTCTTTCAGCGCGCCATTGACGAGCGCGCGATAAAGCCTGTCCGAAAACGTCGCCGGGCGATCAAGCCCCATGCGGGCAAGCGCAGGCTGTGCGGAGGCATCGCCGGGACGCAATCCCTTCATTAGCAAACCCAATAGCGTCAACGGCGAGTGCGATGCGCCGCGCAGGACTTCTAGCGCCGGGATCAGTTGCTGCTCGATCTCGGTGAAATCGCTGCCGAAAGGAAACGGCGGCAGCAGTCCCGCTTCGCGCGCGGGTCTCAACGCCGCCTTGATCCGGCCGGCAAAATTCTCGCGATAAGCGGCCGGTATCTCGTGGCTTTTCGGCAGCTTTCCAGCATCCTTGGCTTGCCGCATCAGTTCGGCCTGAAAACGCGAATCCGTCACGTTGAGCATCGCCGCGATCACGTCGGCATCGGATTTTCCGCGCAGGTCCGCCACCCCGTATTCGGTGACGATGATATCGCGCAGGTGGCGTGGAATGGTGGCATGACCATAGGCCCAGCGGATATTCGACACCACTCTGCCTTTCTCCCGTCGGGTCGAGTCCAGAGTGAGGATCGAGCGCGCGCCTTGAAGCGCGAACGCCTGCGCCACGAAATTGTACTGCCCGCCGACGCCGCTCACCACCTGACCGTTCTCGAGACCGTCGGAGACCGCAGCCCCCATCAGGGTCGCCATCATCGCGTTATTGACAAAGCGCGCATCGACGCGGGCGCGACGCCTGGCGGCCTCATCGCCGTAAAGTTCATTAGTAAAGGACACGGCTGTCATCTGGATGCGGGACAGTTCGTCCGGCGTCATCTCGCGCAACGCGCGGTAGAACGATTGCGATCCGAGAAAGAACGCGCCGTGCAACACCGCGCCATCGACCTCGCGCTTCAACACGCCCGCGTTGATCAGCCCGAGAAACGCCTCGAACACCATTTCGCTGACGCCATAAAGGCCGGTCACGAACGGCGCGGTCTCCGCCATTGTGCCGTCCGGCACAAGCCGCGCGGCGATCTCGCGAAAGCGCGCATTGCCATGGTGACGAAGGATCAGGCTTTGCGCCAGCGCATCGCTGGTCTGGCCAATGCCGATTTGCAGGCTGCCGCCATCCTTGATCAGCCCGGCCGTATGCAGGCCGATGGCATATTTGCTGTCGGACACCGGCTCGGACGGCGGCGCGAACAACGGAAAGTCGGTGGCGGGACTGTCGAGAATGGCGCTGAACTCGCTGGCCGGCAAATCTCCCGCTCCCGGCATGAACGGCAATTGCGAATTGACCTGCCCCACCAGCTGGAACGACGCGCGGCCGGCGGCGCGGGCACGCAGGAGATCGAGCGTGGTGTCGGTGTTGCAGCTCAGGCTGTAGCGCGTCTCGCCGTCGACGACGCGCTTCGCCACCAGTTGCGTGATGACGTTGAGGCCGCGGTCGAGGATACAGGACGCGGCATGGGTGTAATTGGCGGCGATGTAGTGTTGCTGGGCATAGGTGTTGCGCAGCCACTTGCCGGCCAGGAAGAAGAATTCGATGACCTTGATGTTCGGCGGCAGCTCACCTTTATGCAATGCGGAGGCGTAGTGGAGATCCGGCCATTCGCCGAACAGGCGATCGATCACCGGCGCTATGAACCTTCTCTCCAGCTCGTTCGATGGGCGCGGCTTCTCCAGCGTCAGCGCCGAGAAAAACGTGAGGTCGAGACCGCGATCGGCTTCCGCCCGGCGATACAATGCATTAACAATGTGATTGGCTTTCCCGAGCCCAAGCGGCAGTCCCACCACCAGACGAGGACCGTTCTCGCGGATGATGGCGTCAACGATTGCGGCGGGATCAGTGAAGTTTTTTGGCATCAGACCGTTGTCCGCATGTCCGTCATGTTCGATACGCCTTCATGATCTTCCATGTTCCGGTACGGGCCGCAACGATCCCTGTGATTGCATTCTCAATCCCTTGATAGCACCAACCGGTCACGGCGGCGCGCTCTCACGCCCCTGGCTTCCAGCCCGGCGACGATGGCGCTGCCGTGCGCCGTGTCCTGCGCCTCGATCACCAGTTCGACCTCGGTCATATTGGCGGACAGCGCGCTGAACAGGCGCTGATGCTGCACCTCGACGATGTTGCCGCGGAGTTCGGCGATGATGCACGCGAGTTCAGCCAGCGCGCCCGGCTTGTCGGAAATCTCCACGACGAGATCGATCAGCCGGCCGTCGCGCACCAGCCCTCGCATCAGGACGTTGGCGAGCGTCCGCGTGTCGATGTTGCCGCCGGAGACGATCAAGCCGACCTTGCGCCCGACAAACCGTCCGGGGTCGCTCATCAACGCGGCGAGCGCAGCCGCGCCGGCGCCTTCCGTCACGGTCTTCTCGATCTCCAGCATCTGGATGACCGCCTTCTCGATCATGCGTTCCGCCACCGTCATCACCTCGATGCCGTACTCGCGCAGGATCGCCAGCGGCAGCGAACCGACATCGCGTACCGCTATGCCTTCGGCGATGGTCGCCCCGCCAACCGAGATCGGGCGCCCGGCGAGATGCTGCGCCACGGCGGCGTAGGACTCCACCTCGACGCCGATCACCTCGACCTTCGACGTATGACCTGCTGCCGCGATCGCGCAACCCGCGACGAGCCCGCCGCCGCCGACCGGCGTCAGGAGACAGTCGAGCGCCGGCTGATCTTCCAGCATCTCGAGCGCCACCGTGCCCTGCCCGGCGATGACGGCCGGATCATTATAAGGGTGGACAAAAACAAGGTTCTCGTCGGCGGCCAGCCGCCGGGCAAAGGCGGCGGATTCCGCCAGCGTCTCGCCCTCCAGCCGCACCCGCGCGCCCAGTTTCCGGGTTCGCGACACCTTCACGAAAGGCGTTGATTTCGGCATCACGATCGTGGCGGCGATTCCGAGATTATGAGCGTGATAGGCGACGCCCTGGGCGTGGTTTCCGGCGGACATGGCAATGACGCCGCGCCGCGCCTCGTCCGCCGACAACGTGAGCAGCTTGTTGGCGGCCCCGCGTTCCTTGAACGAGGCGACGAACTGCTGATTTTCCAGCTTGAGCCAGACCTCGGCTCCGGTGATTTCGGACAGCGTGCGCGAATGAACCAGCGGCGTGCGAACCACGCGGCCGGCGAGCCGGGCGGCGGCGGCCTGCAGGTCCGCCGTTCCGATGGATTTGCCCTGCTCCGCGTCGTTCATGCTGGTTCTCCGTGACTGGCGTCTGAACGAGGCTCGCTCAATCCGCTGCAAGAAATATGAATCGATACAGCGCGCTCTTGCGACAGGGAGACGCCTTTTTCAATGAAAATCCCTCGAGCGTGGCAGGATGCGCACATTGCGGGGGTGGCGAACTCGTTGCGCCGAATGGGCAGGATGATCACGGTGGTCGTCATTGAGCGGTTCGGCCGGTGCGGCGGGCGGTTGCAGCGGGGGCCTGGACACGAGCGCGTCATTCGCCAGATGCATCAGTTCGCTTGAGCGATCGGTCAGCTTGCCGGCGACAAGATGGACGACCTGCTCCGGGCTGCTCTGGATGACGCCCTCCACTTCGATCAGCCGCGCGCCCATCACCTCCTTGCGGTAACGCTCCATGATCTTCGGCCATACCACGATATTGGCAATTCCGGTCTCGTCCTCCAGCGTCATGAAGACGACACCGTTGGCGCTACCCGGCCGCTGCCGCACCAGCACCACGCCCGCACATTTGACGCGCCGCCCGTCATTGGCATGGCAAACCTCGGCGCAACTCGCCACGCGCTCGCGGGTGAGCATCACGCGCAGGAATTCCATCGGATGGCCCTTCAGCGACAACCGCACGGTCTGATAGTCGGCGATCACCTGCTCGGATAACGGCATCGGAGGCAGCGGAGCGACATGTTCGTCCGGCAATTCGTGCGCGGCAGCGCTTTCGAACAACGGCAGCGGCACATCGTCCGGCAGGCGGCGCACCGCCCACAGCGCCGCGCGGCGATCGAGCCCGAGCGAGCGAAAAGCATCGGCATCAGCCAGCAGGATCAGCGCGCGCTTCGGCAGTTTCGTGGCACGGGAAAAATCCTCGATGGAAGTGAAGGGTCGGTGTCGACGTGCGGTCACGATCCGCTCACCCCAGTCGCCGGATGTCAGCGAAGAAGAAAATAGCTGCTCTCGCGGCGGCGGATTTGAAGTTCCAATCCACGCCCTGCCTGCTCTCTCCCCCCTTGTGGGGGAGAGGTGGAGAGGGGGGCATCTCAAGCACGGGTCTTGTAGCTCACCCCCCTCCCTGACCCTCCCCCACAAGTCGGCCGTCTGCTGCTTGCCTCTCTCCTCATCCTTATCGACCCACTTGAATCCATCGATCTGGCGGAAACCGAGCCGCACCGCGTGATGTTCGCCCACGCGCTGCTCCAGCGTGTTCTGTGAAAAGCTGTAGGACACATCGAGAGGCCGCACCTCGACGCCGTTCTTGCGGGCATCGCCGACGATCTGCGCCGGCGCGTAAAAACCCATCGGCTGGGAATTCAGAAGACCGCAGCAGAATGCGTCCGGATGGAAATGCTTCAACCATGACGAGACGTAGACAAGCTGCGCAAAACTCGCCGCGTGACTTTCGGGAAAGCCATAAGAGCCGAACCCCTTGATCTGCTCGAAACAGTTTTTTGCGAACACCGGATCGTAGCCGCGCGCGATCATGCTGTTGACCATCTTCTCCTGGAACGAACCGATGGTGCCTATGTTGCGGAATGTCGCCATGGCACGGCGCAAGCCATTGGCTTCTTCCGAAGTAAACTTCGCGGCGACAATGGCGATGCGCATCGCCTGTTCCTGAAACAACGGCACGCCGAGCGTGCGCTCCAGGACATTGCGCAATTCATTTTTGTCGCCACCCTTCGGATACGGATATTCGATCTTCGCCGGGTCCATGGTTCGCCGCTTCAGATAGGGATGCACCATGTCGCCCTGGATCGGACCGGGACGGACGATAGCGACCTCGATGACGAGATCGTAGAACGTGCGCGGCCTCAAGCGCGGCAGCATGTTCATCTGGGCACGGCTTTCGACCTGGAACACGCCGAGGGATTCGCCCCGACAAAGCATGTCGTAGACCGGCTTTTCGTCCTGAGGGATCGTCGCCAGCTCCCATCGCTCGCCCTTGTGATCCGCGATCAGGTCAAAACACTTGCGGATGCAGGTCAGCATGCCGAGCGCCAGCACATCGACCTTCATCATCCGCATGGCGTCGACGTCGTCCTTGTCCCACTCGATGAAGGTACGGCCGTCCATCGCAGCGTTTCCGATCGGCACGTAAGTGTCGAGCCGGTCCTGCGTCAGCACGTAACCGCCGACATGCTGCGACAGATGACGCGGAAAGCCGATCAGCTCGGTTGCTAATTCAACCGCGAGGCGCACCATCGGATTCTGCGGATCAAATCCCGCCTGCCTGATCTGCGCGTCGCTGACGTCATCGCCCCAGCTTCCCCAGACCGTATCGGCGAGCGCCGCCGTGACATCCTCGGTCAGGCCCAACGCCTTGCCGACATCGCGGATAGCGCTGCGCGGTCGATAGTGAATAACGGTGGCGATGATCGCGGCGCGATGGCGGCCATAGCGGCGATAGACATACTGCATCACCTCCTCGCGACGCGAGTGCTCGAAATCGACATCGATATCGGGCGGCTCCAGCCGCTCTTTGGAGATGAAGCGCTCGAACAGCAAATCGACCTTGGTGGGATCGACGGAGGTGATGCCGAGCACGTAGCACACGGCCGAATTCGCCGCCGATCCGCGCCCCTGGCACAGGATGTCCTGATCTCGCGCCCACCGCACGATGTCGTGCACGGTGAGGAAGTAATGAGCGTAGTTGAGTTCGGCGATCAGGTCCAATTCCTTGCGGAGAGCTGCTTTCAGATCTTCATCCGCGCCTCCCGGAAAATATTTTTCGACACCCGCCCACGTCAGATCCTCAAGATGCCGTTGCGCGCTTTTGCCCGGCGGCACAGGTTCGTCGGGATATTGGTATTGAAGCTGGTCGAGCGTGAATTCGATACGCGATGCAAACACCATCGTTTCGGCGATCGCTCCCGGGAGATCACGAAACAGCTTCTCCATCTCGTGCGCGGGTTTCAGATGACGCTCGGCGTTGATTACCAGCTTGCGCCCGATGGCATCGATCGCGGCCTTTTCGCGGACGCAGGTGAGGACATCCTGCAACGGACGGCGTGCGGGATGATGGTACAGCACTTCGTTGGTCGCAAGCAGCGGCATGCGGGCGGAAGCCGCGATCCGATCAAGCTGTGCAAGACGGCGGACGTCGTCACCACGATAGAGCAGACTTGCCGCGAGCCAGACGCCATCCGCGCGACTCTGCCGCAACCTCTCAAGCACTTTCAACGCGGTTGTCGTCTCGAAGCGATGCGGCAGGGTCAGCACAAGCAGCTGTCCTTCGGAAAAATCCAGGAGATCATCCAGCTTCAGACGGCATTCGCCCTTCTCCGCGGCCAGCTTGCCTCTGGTGAGCAACTGACAGAGCCGGCCATAGGCATGCCGGCCACGAGGATAGATGAGAATGTCAGGCGTACCGTCGATGAAAACGAGACGCGATCCGATCAGCAGCCGCGGCTTATAACGAACCTCGGGGTTTTCCAGCTCCGTATAGGCGCGCACCACGCCCGCCAGCGTGTTGCGGTCGGCAATGCCGATGACAGGCAGCCGAAGTTCGCTGGCCTGATGCACATACTCTTGCGGGTGCGACGCGCCATGAAGGAACGAGAAGTTGGTGGCGATGCCGATTTCGGCATAGGATGGAACGTCGCGCGGCTGCCTCATGCGAACATGCCGTGTAAAAACCAGCGGAACGTTTGAACTTCACGTCCGCAAATTCCTTCGCGATAAAGCCAATAACGCACGCCTTCCTTATCCTCGGCACGAAAATAATCACGCGTCAGCGCACTGCCATCGGCGCGCGCGACTGCAACCTCGCCTTGCGGCGGATGCAGGCGCATGAATTCATCGTCGGGTTCGGGCGACAAGGCCTGTTCGCCGCGCTTCCACCATTCCATGGCGATGCGTTCGGGCCCTTCGACGTATACAATGAGACACTGACGATGACGCCATTTGAACTGCGCCGGCGGACCATCCGGAAACATCGCCGTCACCTCGATCGGCTCCGGCCGCGCCAACATCCGCAACGGCCGCAACGGCGGCTCACTTCCGATACATGCGGGCCACTCCGCGTGCATGGCCGCCACGAGATGCTGTTGCGCCGGCGCCAGGAACGACGCGCGTTCAGGAATATGCGTCTCCTGCGGCAGGTGAACGACGACGCGATGGCCGCCGATGCGCGCGGCAATGCGGTCGATCAGCGCCGCCACTTCGTCATTGTCCTGAACGCGTGCATCGAGGTCGCGCTGCTCCTGCACGACGGATTCGGTTCGCACGGCGGACAGCCGCACCAGATCGAAGCCGAAACCGGGGTCGAGCGGGTCGGCCAGCGCGTCGAGCCGCTCACGAAACAGGCGATCGACGATCTCGCCGCGCGCGACGGGACGGCCTGTCTCCACCGCGATGACTCGCACCGCGCCGTCGGTGCGGAAAAAACCCGTTTCCAGATGCCGCGCGCCCTTGCCCTGTTTTTCCATCGCGGCGATCAACGTGCGCGCAAGATCCGCCAGCGTCGTCGCGATCGCGCTGTCGGTGGCGATCGGCTCGGCAAACCGCTTCTCGACGATATAATCCGGCGGCGGCCTGCGTGGGTTGATGGGCGTATCGCCCTGCCCCAGCGCCTGTTCCAGAAGCACAGTAAAAGCTGCGCCGAAACGCGCGGCGATCTCGTGTCGGCCGCGTGCGGCGACATCGCCGATGGTTTTCAACCCGGCGCGGCGCAGCCCGCGCGTGATCGCATCATCCGCCCCCAATGTGAACACCGGCAGCGGCGCGACGGCTTCCAGCTCCTCGCCGGGCGCGACCACCCGACCATGGGCATGGCGCGTCAGCGCCCGCGCACAGGCCGGCGTGCCGGCGATGGCCGCGCTGACAACAAAGCCCTGTCGCGTCAGCGCGCCGCACAGCGCGTTCATCAGCGCGGCTTCGCCGCCGAACAGATGTGCGCAGCCGGTGATGTCCAGCAGCAGGCCATGCGGCGGATCGAGCGCCACCAGCGGCGTGAAACGGTCGCACCAGTCGGCGATACCGTTCAATGTCTGCGCGTCCGCGATCTCGTCAGTATCGAACACGTCGATGTCGGGACAGATCGCGCGGGCATTGGCCAGCGGCAGGCCGACCGTCAGGCCGAGGCGCGCGGCCGCGTCATTGAGCGCCGAAATGACCAGCGCGTTGTTTTGTTTGGCGAGGATGACGCAGGACCGGCCGTTATCCCGCTCGCCGGAGCGAAACAGCTTGCGCTGGATGCGGTCGGCCGGCAGGCGCGGCAGCCACAGGCTGAGGATGCGTCTGCGGGCCAAAGCCGGAGACGTTACGGAAAAGGCCCTCATCACATTTCCATTCCATGATCCACTGACCGGTCTGGCCATGACGATTCCGCACAAGCCGGGTTTCGAAGACGGGCGCGCCCCATGCCTGCCAGGCCGCGCACGGCCGGCTCGCCGCCGGGCGCACGATCCACCGTGTCTCCGCCGTCGAAGGCAGCGGCGTCGCCGCCACCCGCAGTAGCAACCCGGTGACGCCGGAATGACGCGCGGCCAGCGTCAGCCTCCGGCTGGCGACGAGATCGAACAGACGCGTCTCGCCCCATATCTCCATCACCACGGCGCCGAGCGCATCGCAGGCCAGCGCATCGGATGCCGTCCGCAGCGCGCTCTCCGCATCGGGGACGTGGACCATCACCAGAAGGCGCGGATCAAGACCGAGCTCGCGCCATCCGCACATCGACAACACACCGGATTCGCGTGCGGCAAAATCCTGCCGCACCCAAAGCAGTGGCCGCTTCACACATACCCGCTGCGCGAGACCTGCTATGAATCCGGTCGCCGCAGCGCCGTGCCGTCCTTCCGCAAACACCTCATGCACGACGCCGCGCGAAAGCCCCCCCTGCAACACCGCGTCCATCTCCCCATGATCGAGCGCCGCCGCCCGCCTGCGTGGCATTCCATCGCCATGACAGCTCTCGATCCGCGCGATGCGGTCACGCAGGCGCGCAAGCGCCTCCGTGCGTGCATGAACTTCGGTCATGCGCCGCCTCCTGGATCAAACCGCACAAAAGCCTGTGAACCTGACCGCTGGACGGGCCATGTGTTCATGTTATGTTCCATTAAGGCCGACCTGCACATGAGAGTCAACCGGCTTTCGCGGCCAGAACCCCGACCAGAGTCCCATGCTCGAAACGCTCTATTTCCTCGGCATCGCGGAACGCCGGACAGCTTCCGACATTGGCCCAAAGTTCGATGGAAATCAGGCAGTGGAGCTTCCCATGATTGCCCCGCCCCCCTCCCTCGCCGGTCTTCGCGCCCAGGCCGCCGGCTGCCGCGCCTGCCCCCTCTGGAAGGATGCGACGCAGATTGTATTTGGCGAGGGACCGGCGCACGCGCAGATCATGCTGATGGGCGAGCAGCCCGGCGACAGGGAAGACCTCGCAGGAAAACCGTTCGTCGGCCCGGCGGGACAGATGCTTGACCGCGCCCTCAAGGAAGCCGGAATCGACCGCAAGAAGGTCTATGTCACCAATGCGGTGAAGCACTTCAAGTTCGTACCGCGCGGCAAGATCAGACTGCACCAGAAGCCGAACACGCCGGAAATCAGGGCGTGCCGCCAATGGTATGAGCGCGAGCTAGCGACGATCAATCCGGCGCTGGTGGTGGCGATGGGCTCAACCGCCGCGCAAAGCGTGTTCGGAAAAATCACACCGATCAACAAGTCGCGCGGACACCTGATTGACATGAAGGACGGACGCAAGGCACTGGTGACGGTGCATCCGTCCTATCTGCTGCGGCTGCCGGACCAGGACTCCAGAGCCCGCGAATATGAGCGCTTTGTCGACGATCTGAAAATTGCCGCGACGCAACTGCAACGCGACAAGGCGGCGTAAACGACAAGCAGGCCGACCATCACCGGCAGCCCACCCGCCTTCCTGACGTGAGTGTTTCCGGGCCCAATAACGTTCCGCTCAGGCAGCCAGCGTGGTCTCGACCAGCCTGATCCAGTATGACGTGCCGTACACGATGGCATCGTCGTTGAAGTTGTAAGCGGGATGATGCAGACCCGCGCTATCGCCATTGCCGATAAAAATGAAGGCGCCTGGCCGCGCTTCCAGCATATAGGCGAAATCCTCCGCGCCCATCATCGGCGGCGTCCCGTATACATTGTTATCGCCAGCAATCTCTTTCGCGAGCCTGAGCGCAGTTTCTGTCTGCTCCGGGTGATTCACCGTCACCGGATAGCCACGCCGGAACCTGACATCGATTCTCGCGCCGCTGGTCAGCGCCACGCCGGCGGCGACCTCCCGAATCCGCTTCTCCATCTGGTCGCGCACGTCAGCCTTCAACGTGCGGACGGTCCCGCGCAGCTCGACCGTTTGGGGGATGACATTTGAGGTATTACCGGCGTGGAACTCACATATGGAAATCACCGCCGATTCCAGCGGATCGACATTGCGCGATACGATCGATTGCAGGGCAACGATGAGCTGCGAGCCAGCCAACACCGGATCGATACAAAGATGCGGACGCGCGGCATGGCCGCCGTGGCCCTCGATCCTGAAATCGACGCCGTCGGTCGCCGCCATGATCGGCCCCGGCCGGATGGCGAAGGCGCCGAGCGGAACGCCGGGGAGGTTATGCATCCCATACACCTGATCGATCCTGAAACGATCCATCAGCCCGTCCTTGATCATCGCCGCGGCACCTGCGCCCCCCTCTTCCGCCGGTTGAAAGATCACGACCGCCTCACCGGCGAAATTCCGCGTCTCCGCGAGATATCGCGCAGCGCCGAGCAGCATCGCCGTGTGACCGTCATGGCCGCAGGCATGCATCCTGCCGGGTATCTTCGAGGCGTAAGGCAGATTGGTTTCCTCCTGAATCGGCAGCGCATCCATATCGGCGCGCAGACCGATCACCTTGATCTCCCCATCAGCCCGGCGTCTGCCCTTGATGACGCCGACAACGCCGGTCCGTCCGAGTCCGGTCACGATCTCGTCACAGCCGAACTCCCGCAAGCGGTCGGCCACGAACGCGGCGGTGCGGGGAACGTCGTACAGCAGCTCCGGTTGCGCGTGGATATCCCTGCGCCAGCCGGCGATTTCGGATTGCAGATCGGCAACGCGATTGACGACAGGCATCTTGAGTTTCCAGACCGGGTTGCGAGGATCTTCCCGAGAGCTTTCCGCTTCCGATCCAATCAGAAGCGAGGCTCTCAGATTTTGATTTGACGCGTTTTCTTCACGCGATCGGTATCCACTTCGCTCGAAAAATCTCTAGCGGTCAGATTCTGACATCGTGCCCTTCACAACGAAAGGGCGTCACGCCGACTTGCGAACGGCATTATCCATCAGGGTCTTGCCGAGCGACCAGATCGCGCCCGGAACCTGATGGCTTGCGGCAATGACGCTGTCGAACGAGGTCTCGATCCACTTACAGTCCTCCTCATTGATGATGAGCGGAGGAAGCAGCTTGATCGTATGGCTGCCGTGACCGGCGACCTGGGTGAGTATCTTGTGATCCTTGAACAAGGGCACGGTGATAAGCTGGCAGAACAGACCCTTGTTCGCAGTTTCCAGCAAATTCCAGGACGCCCTCAATCGCAGCGATTTCGGCGGCCCGAACTCGATGCCGATCATCAGACCCTTGCCGCGCACCTCCTTCAGAAGCTCAAAGCCAGGCACCATGCGGCTAAGCGCCGCTTGCAATTCCGCGCCGCGCCGCGCCGCGTTCTCGACCAGCTTCTCAGCCTTCAACACTTCAAGCGTGGCAATGCCCGCCGCCATCGCGAGATCATTTTTGGCGAACGTCGAGCCGTGCACCACGGCACGATCCATCCGGTTGAATACTTTATCAAAGATGTGCTTGCGGGTCAGCACCACGCCGATCGGCACGTGACCGCCGGATAGCGCCTTGGCCAGCAGCACCATGTCCGGCTCGACGTTCCAGTGCTCGACCGCCAGAAACCGCCCTGTCCGGCCGATGCCGGTTTGAATTTCATCCGCCACGAACAGCGTGCCATATTTCCGACACAGCGCGGCCGCTCCGGGCAGGAATTCATCGGAGGGCATGTTGACACCCTTACCCTGGATCGGCTCGACGATGAAGGCCGCGACCTGGCGCGACGACAACGCCTGCTCCAGCGCGGCGAGATCATTGAACGGAATCACCTTGCAATCGGGCAGCAGCGGCTCGAACCCACCACGGAAATTCTTGTCGTCTGTCAGCGAAAGCGCGCCGTAGGTCAGGCCGTGATAAGCGTGATCGCAGTAAACGATGCCCGTTCGTCCGGTGGCGACACGCGCGAACTTGATGGCCGCCTCGACGCTTTCCGCTCCGGAATTCGCGAAAAAGACCTTGTCGAGGTAGGGAACGTGAGCGACCAGCCTTTCAGCCAGAACGCCGGCCAGGGTCGAAACATCCATCTGCACAAGATTGGGAAAATCACTGTCCAGGACGCTTTTCAGCGCATCCCGCAACACCGGATGGTTCCGACCGATCGCAAAAACGCCAAATCCGCTTAGTAGATCAAGGTAACGCGCGCCCACGCGGTCGACCAGATATTGACCCTGTCCACTTTGGAAACCAACGTCATAGCCGATGGTCTTCAAAACCCTGACGAGCTGTTCATTGAGATGGCGGACATGCATCGCGCTGCGTTGTGCCTGCCGCTCCACAAACATCTCGGAAACGTCTAGATTTGGATATAGCATCCGCTACATAGTTCGGTTGATGGTCACTTCGTCAACTGAAAAGCACAACACGGTATTTGACTTTGTCACTGATCCCCAGCCCTCTTCTTCAGCACAGGCTTGAAAATATGTTGCAGCGCCCGAAACACCCCATGCGCATTTTAGATTATTGCAGAACTTCCGCTATTTCCTCTCTTGTCGCAGCAGCCCTGATCACGGCGAGTTCCGGCATAGCCGGAGCGGCTGATCCGACCGGGGAGTGGCGCGTCGCCGAGGGGGTCGCCAATATTCGAGTCGCCGAATGCAACGGCGCGATGTGGGGGGTGGTTGCGTGGGAGAAAAGGCCCGGCGGAGTCGATCAGAACAACCCGGACGCCTCCAAAAGGAGCCGGCCAACACTGGGAATGCCGATCCTTCTGGACATGAAAAAGAAGGCCGAGAAAGATGCGTGGGAGGGCCACGTCTACAACGCAAAGGACGGCAAGACATACGAGTCGACGATCACGCTTGTATCGCCAGATCAACTCGAGATCGAAGGCTGCGTGCTCGGCTTCCTGTGCGGCGGCGAGACCTGGACCCGCGTCGCGCCCCCGATTCCGAGCAGTCCGTCCAACGGTCCTGCCGGCACCACGCCGAAGGCGGCCACTGCGAGAGCTACGTCACCAAAGGCTGCGCACAAGACCACTGGTCAAAAGTCCGCCGCCGCTGCCAACTCGTCGACCGATCCCGTCGGCGATATCTGTCTACTTCCCGACGTCGCGGGGACGGCCCATTAAGGCGGGCTGAAACAAGAGCACTGCGGCAAGGGTGGTGATGAGCGACAGCGCCAGCAGCTTGCCCATGCTTGCCGTGCCCGGATGACTCGACAACCACAGGCTGCCGAAAGCGGTCGCGGTTGTCAGCGCGCTGAAGAAGATCGCCCGTGTGAGGCTTGATTGCAGCAGGTTCGTTCTGCCGGACCGCCAGGCCGTAATATAATAAATCTTGAACGCCACGCCGACGCCAAGCAGCAAGGGCAGCGCGACGATGTTGGCAAAGTTGAGAGGAAGCCCGATCATCACGCAGATCTCCAGCGTCACCGCTCCCGCGACCAGCAGCGGCACCAGCGTCAGCAGCACATCGGTAATTCGGCGTAGCGCCAGCCAGAGCAGAATGCTGATGGAGATCAGAGCCCAGAGGCCGGCCTCGATAAATGCTTTAACGATGGTATCGCCGGACTTGAGAATCGATACCGGCCCACCGATTGCGTTGGGCGCAGCCGCAAGCACAGCGCTGGCAAATTTTCGTAGCGTCTCGTTATTGTCCGGATCTCCGCGCGGCAACACTTCGACGCGAGAAATTCCGTCATCGCTCTTCCAGAGCCTCACGAAATCGGGCGGCAAGGATTCAAGGGAGACAGGTTCAGCCGTCAGTAAGTTTCGAAGCTGATCGAACATGATCTTAAGCGGTTCAACGAACGTGACTTGCGCTTTTTCACGGGTGGCCTCGTTCGAATCGGCCAGCCGGGTCAGATCGTCAGCCAACCGCTTTGCGGCCGCGGCGCCCGGCCCCTGACCAGCGCCGGCCGCCTTCCTCAGGCTGTCGGCGGTGCTTTTCAGCGCATCGACATTTTCCTTGTCGGAGGGTGGCGGATCAATCGAATCCGGATTGAGCGCTGGACCAAGAACTTTGGCGCCTTGCGCGATCAGCTTGAGCTTCTCAGGCTGGTCAGCGGGTATAAAGCTGTCGAGCGAGCGGGTGCGCGCTACTTCAGGCAGCTCGGCGAGCCGGGTCTCGACCTGCTTTGCTTCCTGCTCGGACTTGACCATCACGTTGATGGCGTTCGCGCCGGTATCGGGGTCTTTCCGCAAATCCAGATACGTCGCGATCGATTCGACTTTCGAATTCCTCAGGTGGATCGGATTGAAATCGAATCGCAGGAAGTAAAGCGCGGGCGCTCCGAGAATGACGACTGCAATGGTGCTGCCGACGATCGCCACGCGATGGTCTTCGAGAAAACGATCGAGCGGGGCCAGGAACGCGTAGCCCACCGGTTCTTTCTCACCCGGCGGGTTCAAAAGGCGCAGCAATGCCGGAAGAACGGTGATGCTGGCGAAAAACGCAATCAGCATGCCGACGCCGGCGATTTTGCCGAGTTCGGAAACGCCCTTGTAATCCGTTGGCAGGAACGACAGGAAACCCGCCGCAGTCGCCATCGCCGCCAGCGACAGCGGAACCGCGGAACGCTTTGCCGCCACCAACAACGCCTTTTCCAGATCGTTGGTCTTGAATCGTTCGGAACGGTAGCGGACGCTATACTGAATTCCGAAATCAACGCCGATGCCGACAAACAGCACGGCGAAGGCAATCGACAGCAGAGTGAGCGATGTCACCATCATGAGGCCGATGGCCGTCGTGACCGCGAGTCCGACGAACAGCGTTACAAACACGGCGAAGATGATCTTCGGTGAGTGCAACGCCAGCCAGAGGATCACCAGCACGACCAGCACCGTGCCCACGGCGTTGACGATGGCGCCCTCCTGCACGGTGGCGAATTCTTCGTTGGCGATTGGCACCGGCCCCGTCAGCCGGACGCGCGCGCCGAACTTGCCGGCAATATCGAGATCGAAAGCGGCTCTGCGGATCGCATCAGTGGCATCCTTGCCCGGCTCAAGCGCGTTGAAATCGAGGTACGGCTTGATCTGGATCAGCGAGCGGCGATCGGAATCCGGCAGCGGCTTGTCGCTTGCAAGCTGACGCCAGGAGAAAGCGCCACTTCCCTTGTTCAGAACATCCTCAACGCTCTGGGCGATCAGCGAGAACGGCCGCGCCGTGCTGTCGAGTTCGAACTGACCCCGCTTCAAGCCGACCAGCGCCGTTTCAAGCGCGGCGGTCAGCCCGCGCAAACTCGGATCGCCGGCCATGATTTCGACCAGCGGCGCGGCCTCACCAAACTGGCCGGTGAGCTGTTTGACCTCCTCGGTGGGAAGGAACAACAGACCATTCCGCTCGAAAAATGCCCCTCCGCCGAGAAGCTGAACCGATTCGAAGTGGCGGTGGTCATCCTTGAGCCTCGCAGCCAGCACGGCGCCCGCAGCACTGGCAAACTCCGCCGTAGGGGCCTCCACGACCGCAAGGATCAGCCTTTCCTGGTCGAACGCCTTTTCAAAAGCAATGTCGCGTTGCCGCCAATCCAGATCGGGTGAAATTAACTTATTGATATCAGTATTTATTTCGAAGTTTCTCGCCGAATAGAAAACTGCGCCGGCGGCCAGCACGATCGCAACCAACGCAGTAGCCCAAGCAAATCGTGTGCAAGCCTTAACGATCGAAACAATAATACCTGTCAGCACATTCTTTCTTTCTGCTACCGTGTACGTATACGCACATGAACGGATCCGGCTCGGGTCTTCTGCCCGGCCTAATGACTTTGTATGCTATTTCAGAGGCATGGAAAGGTGCGTAACACCTGCGGTGGGTTTCAGTTCGCGAGGATTTGCCGACGATTCAAGGGTTTTGATATAGTAGCACCGGGAACAGCAAGTGACGAATCAGTGAGAGCCATTCGGGCGAGTTAGCCAATACCACAATACCGAATTCCAGTTCCGGGATATCGGTCGCCGGCTAGAAAGCCTGCGGCATTGCAACGTTTTGTTCTGCCACAAAGGCCATATATATCATGGCGTTGAAATCCAGAAATCGCGACCTGCGGATTATATACTGTGACATTTCTTGAAGGCACGTGTGATTTTACAGGGACGTTCGGTTCTATATGGAGTTACAGCATAATGCGTAAGGTGCAAATTGACTGATCCTCGCCCGATGGAAGTTCTGCTGGCACAACCGCGCGGATTCTGCGCAGGCGTCGTTCGCGCGATCGAGATCGTCGAACGCGCGCTGGAGAAGTACGGCCCCCCAGTGTATGTCCGCCACGAGATCGTTCACAATAAATACGTCGTCGAAAGCCTGAAAAATAAAGGGGCCATTTTCGTGGAGGATCTATCGGAAGTGCCGCCGAAGGCCGTTACCGTGTTCAGCGCTCACGGCGTCGCACGGAGCGTGGAAGAAGAAGCTTTCGCTCGCGGCCTGCCCGTCCTCAACGCCACCTGCCCGCTCGTCACTAAAGTCCACAACCAGGGCAAACGCTACACCTCCAAGGGGCGGACCCTGATCCTGATTGGCCACGCCGGCCATCCCGAGGTTGAGGGAACCATGGGACAGGTTCCAGGCCCCGTTTTGCTTGTTCAGGATGTCGATGACGTCGCGGCCCTGACGCTGCCCGCCGATACGCCGGTGGCCTATATCACCCAGACGACGCTCAGCGTTGACGACACCAAGGATATCATCCTCGCCCTCCAACAGCGATTCACCGATATTCAGGGTCCCGACACACGAGATATCCGCTATGCAACACAAAACCGTCAATCTGCCGTAAGAGACCTCAGCAAGCTCGTGGACGTCATTCTAGTGGTCGGCGCGGCCAATAGTTCAAATTCGAACCGGCTGCGCGAAATCGGCACCGAAGTCGGCGTCGCAAGTTACCTCATCGCTGACGGCAGCGAACTCAACGCGGAGTGGCTGAAAGGGGCGAAAGCCGTGGGTATTACGGCCGGTGCTTCGGCTCCGGAAGTCCTTGTCGACGACGTCATCGAGGCCCTGAAGCGTATCAGGCCGGTGGCCGTCTCGGTACTGCCGGGACGGGAAGAAAACATCGAATTCCGGCTTCCGTCTGAACTCACCTCAGCTTGATCCCCTTCAAAATTTCAGCTGGTAAACTCCAGAAAGAACACTTGTTATGGCAATACCGTTTTTTAAAGAACTGAAGATCGGTGGATATCTGATCAAGCAGAAGCTGATGGGTCGCAAGCACTATCCGCTTGTGCTGATGCTGGAGCCGCTCTTTCGCTGCAATCTCGCATGCGCCGGATGCGGTAAGATCGACTATCCTGATGCGATCTTGAACCGTCGCATGACCGCTCAGGAATGCTGGGACGCCGCCGAAGAATGCGGAGCGCCCATGGTGGCTATTCCCGGCGGCGAACCGCTCATTCACAAGGAGATCGGCGAGATCGTGCGCGGACTTGTTGCGCGCAAGAAGTTCGTCTCGCTCTGCACCAACGCGCTCCTGCTGGAGAAAAAGCTCGATCTGTTCGAGCCCTCCCCATATCTGTTCTTCTCGGTCCACCTCGACGGCCTGCGCGAGCACCATGACAAGTCGGTGTGCCAGGAAGGCGTGTTCGACCGCGCGGTTTCCGCCATCAAGGCCGCGAAGGCGAAAGGCTTTACGGTCAACGTCAACTGCACGGTCTTCGACGGCTATCCGGCCGAGGAACTCGCGGCTTTCCTCGACTTCTGCCAGGAACTCGGTGTCGGCGTCTCGATTTCGCCGGGCTACGCTTACGAGCGCGCTCCCGATCAGGAGCATTTTCTGAACCGCACCAAGACCAAAAAACTGTTTCGTGACGTGTTCACGCTCGGCAAGGGCAAGAAGTGGAATTTCATGCACTCCGGCCTGTTCCTCGACTTCCTCGCCGGCAACCAGGAATATCATTGCACGCCCTGGGGAATGCCCGCGCGTAACATTTTCGGTTGGCAGAAACCCTGCTACCTGCTTGGCGAAGGCTATACCAAGACCTTCAAGGAACTCATGGAGACCACGGACTGGGATTCCTACGGGACCGGCAAGTACGAAAAATGCGCCAACTGCATGGCGCATTGCGGTTACGAGCCGACCGCCGCAACTGCCGCTCTGAACAATCCGCTCAAGACGATGTGGGTGGCGTTGCGCGGGGTCCGGACCAAGGGCCCGATGGCGCCCGAGATCGATCTCAGCAAGCAGCGCCCCGCGCAGTACATTTTCGCCGAGCAGGTTCAGAAGAAACTGTCAGAGATCCGAAAGGATGAAGCTGCCGCAGCGGCGGCGAAACAAGCGGCAAAGGAACAGAAGGCTTCTACCGCGGCGTAACGCTATCCAGCGATAGCGGCTCCTGGAGTCTGTTTCAACGGCGTTGACTCGTCGCTTATCTTTCTGTTTGAGCATGATCTTTTTGGTTCTCGGACCGGGACGTCGGAGGAGCATTCGCCTCCGGCCTGTTGGGTTGGTTTGGCCGCCGGTTTTGCGATCGTCTTCGTTTTGGACCGGGACGCCGACATTGAGACTGGCCCCCATCTGAGCGAGTATCCCTAATTAGGACAGCACAGAAGTTGGGCCGGCTTCAACCCCGTCAAAGACGCGCGGGTTGTGGGACATTCGCTCGCAAACCGGAAAAGCGCCGCGCCGGAACTGGCTCCCCGGCACGACCCTTTCGAGGGCCTGATCCTCGCGGTCTTGCGACTGGCGCAGCGTAATCCGCCGGAACGGAACTCTCGCCGCCTAACAGAAAACCACGGCACCCGCGCAAGGAGCGGAGGGCTCGATTGAAGTCGACTCCGGTGGATACCAGTGCGCGCAGGGTCAGCGGATTTCGAGCAAGGCCACGTAGCACCTTCTTCAGATCGACGTTGCCGTTTGGCTTGATAGCGCCGCGGGCGATTGCGGGCAGCGCCCGCGTCGCAGGATCACTGATCACGCGTAAGGCGGCGAAGGGAAGACCCGCTGCCGTGGCATAGGCTGCCGCGATGTGGCTTTCCATATCGACAGCGGAAGCGCCGGTCGCAGCATGCAGCCGCGCCTTGCCGGCCTGCTCCAGCACGACCTGCTCGACCCCCGCTAGCCCGGCGCGGACCACTTTCTGACCGCCCAAACCGGAGCCGTCGATCAGTTCCTCGCTGAGCCCGAGGCCTGCCTCCCATCGCGAAGCCCCGTCCACAACTTCCGTGGCGACCACGACGTCTCCCGATTTCAAGGACGGATCGAGCCCGCCGGCGACGCCAAAGCTGATCACGCCGCGTACCGTGGACGGATCAAACCCGTCGAGAAGCTCGCGCAACTGCCGCGGATTGCTGCTGCTGCAAATAACAGTCATGCCGGGGCCCGCCGCGATGCGGGCTTCCTGAACCAGACCGGTCACAATCAATACCGGCCGCGGGTCAAAGGCATTGCCCACGGACACGTCAATCGCCGCCCCCAAATTCACATCCCGACCCCTACCACCTTGCTATTGGTGCTTCTCAAATTCCTATACCGCGCCAGCGCCCAGAGCGGGAAGAACTTGGAGTAGCCATGGTACCTCAGGTAAAATACTCGTGGAAACCCCGTGGCCGTGTAGCGCTGCTCGTCCCACAGACCTTTTTTTGTTTGTGTGTCTATCAGGTACTTGATTCCCCGGGTCACGGCAGGATTTTCGACCTCGCCCGCAGCCATCAAGGCAAGCAACGCCCACGCGGTTTGCGAAGCAGTGGTGGGCGCTCCCTCGAACCCCTTGTAATCGAGTCGGTAGCTGACCGCATCCTCGCCCCAGCCCCCATCCTCGTTCTGAATTGATAGCAGCCAGTCTACCGCCTTGCGTATCGCGGGATCCTGGTGGTCGACCCCGGCGGCATTAAGCGCACAGAGCACCGACCAGGTGCCGTAGATGTAGTTCAGGCCCCATCGGCCGTACCACGACCCCTCCGCGAGTTGGGTGCGGCGCAGGTACTCAACTCCGGCCGCCATGGACGAGCTGCCATCAACGGTCGCGCCGAGTTGCGCCAGCATCGAGACGCATCGCGCGGTAACGTCCTCGGTCGGCGGGTCAAGCAGCGCCGCATGATCGGAGAACGGGATGTTGTTGAGATAGTATTCAAGATTGTCGGCATCGAACGCGGCAAAGCCGCCGTCCCGGCTCTGCATGCCCTCGATCCACTCGCGGCCTCGCTCGATCGCCTCGTCATATTTATCGCCTCGGCCGTTACGACGTACCCGGTCCATCGCCATCACCACGACAGCGGTGTCGTCGAGATCGGGATAGTGACCGTTGGCATATTGAAACGCCCAGCCACCTGGTCGTACGTCCGGACGTTTCGCCGCCCAGTCGCCCTTGAGAACAAGCTCCTGCTTCGGGAGCAGCCAGTCGAGACATTTGCCGGCGCTGTTCAGGGCCTCGGGTGCGCCGGCTTCGAGCAGCGCGTGACAGCTCAGCGCGGT
Source organism: Nitrobacter sp. Nb-311A (assembly GCF_000152905.1). GTDB lineage: Bacteria > Pseudomonadota > Alphaproteobacteria > Rhizobiales > Xanthobacteraceae > Nitrobacter. Next base: position 42,086 of record NZ_CH672421.1, on the reverse strand, counting down.
ATCCCAGATCGGCGACACACACGGTTGGCAGTAAGCTTCGTCTTCACCGATGACGAGTAGCTTGTCGATTCCGCGTCGCGTCACTGCTCGTGGCGGATGTTCCGGCGGAAATCCCAGTGCATCATACATCATCACCGTATTGACCATCGGCGGAAAGATCGCACCGAGACCGTCCTCGCCGTTAAGGCGCTCCTCGACGAACGCGATCGCCTTTTCCATGGCGCGCGCGCGCAGCCGCTTGGGAAACAGCGGTTCGATCCTTCGCAGGATCCAGTCAAGGCTGCTGAACAATGCGAACCAGGCCGGGCTTTGATGCGGAGCCCTCTTCGGCGTGCGGACAGTGGCCGGATCCTGAAGAAAAAGTTCGCGAATGCCGACGTCGCGCGGATTGCGCGCACGCGGCTTCAGCACCGCCAGCACCATCAGCGGCACCATGGTGGTGCGCGCCCAGTAGGAAATCTTGTTGAGATGGAACGGCGACCACATCGGCAGCAGCATGATCTCGACCGGCAGCACCGGAACGCTGCGCCATGTCAGGACTTCGAAGAACGAGAGGAGGAAGCGCGTGAAAACGTTCACGTTCGCTGCGCCGCCGCGGGACAGGATCGCCTCACGCGCGCGCGCCATGTGCGGCGCATCGACGGAATCGCCGATCATCTTCAGCGCGAAGTAGGCTTTCACGCTCGCGCTCATGTCAAACGGCCCGTCATGCACCAGCGGCCAGCCACCATGCGCGCCCTGAATGCGGCGGAGGTAAGCCGCGATCTTGGCTTCGAGCACTGTGTCGACCGGCTCGCCGAGGTAGTGTCGCAGCAAGATATATTCGGACGGGATGGTCGCGTCGGCCTCGAGTTCGAACACAAAATGACCGTCCGACTGCTTGAGGTTCAGAAGTCCGCGCGTAGCGGAGCCGATGCGGTCCTCAAGCACTGCGTCACCGATTTGCGCAACTGTGGCGTTCATGGAACTCATGGCGGCTGGCGTCTCAGATTGACGGGGTTTTCAGAATGTGATCGGCAGCCCGGTTTCCGGAGCGGATCGATCCCTCGATGGTCGCCGGCAACCCCGTATCAGTCCAGTCGCCGGCAAGGAACAGGTTTTTCCACTTCGTCAGGGTTCCCGGACGCAAGGCATTCTGCTCCGGGGAAGCCTCGAACGTGGCGCGCCGCTCGCGCACGATCTGCCAGGCCGGCATCTCGGCCTTGAGATCGGCGACCGCGCAGATGTCCTTCCAGATCGCACGCGCCAGTTCCTCGCGCGGCATGTCTATCAGACGGTCGCCGCCGCTGATTGTGATGGCTAAGCGGTCAGGAAACGCGAACAGCCATTCGATCAGGCCATTCACGACCCCGATCATCGGCGGATGATGTGGCGGCGGGACGAAACGGAAATGCGCGTTGACGATGGCGCGGAACTTCGTTGGCACGCTCACGCCGGGCACCAGCGCGGCCGCCGATCGCGGCGGCACCGCCATCACGACAGCATCATCCGGGCCAAGTGCGATGGCCTGATCGCCAAGCGAGAGCGAGGTCACCCGATCGTTCGCCATGGTGAGCTGCCGCACTTCCTGGCCGACATCAACGCTGCCGCCCCTGGCACGAATGTAGTCGATCGCCGGCTCGATCAGCACCGAGCTCAGCCCGTCTCGCGCGATCAGCGGGCGGCACGCCTGCCCCCCCGCCAGCAGCGTTTCGCGAACGATCGCACCGGCAAGCCCCGCCGATCCGTCGGGCGGATCGATGTTCAGCGCCGCAAGCAGGAGCGGCAGCACCAGCCGCTGGTAAAGCACGCCGTCGCACCTGATGGCATCGCCGACCCGCGTGCGGCCATTGGCCCATATCAGCGGCGCGAGCGCGAGGTAATCGGCGGGCGAGGTGTCCGGCACCCGGCGGGTGCGGTCGAACACCCAGAACGGAACGCGGCCGTCGTTGATCCGCAGGGTCCAGCGTTTACCGGCGGCAAGATCGATAAACTGAAATTCGGCCTTCGGCGGCCCCTGCAAGCCAGCTTCGGAGCCGATCTTGCGTGCATAAGCCAGCACATTGTGGTTGCCGGAGAGCACCAGATGGTTGCCGTTATCGATCGTGAGATTGGTCGCGCCGTCGAAATAGGAACGGCAACGGCCGCCCACCTGTTGCGCGGCCTCGTGCACGCGAACCAGATAGCCGGCTTCGGCCAGACGCACGCCCGCTGCAAGACCGGAAATGCCGCCACCGGCGATATGAACGGTGCTTTGCATCAGATCAACGCGTACCGGAGAACAATGGCAATCTTCGCCGGATAGCTCACGCGGACGGGTGAACGCGGCGGCTGGAAGCCGCGATCCTGCAGCAAATCCAATATGGCGTGATAATATTTCGACATGATGCGCGGCGCGCGCACGGCTCGGCGCGAGTTCCGATCCATGATCTTGTCCGATTCGACGAAATGCGTCTTCGCCCGCTCCATGAGCTGGGCGCAGACCTCAGGCAGCGCCGGGTTCGATATCACGGCGGCCGGATCGGCGCAGTTGATGCCGGCCTGGAGCAGACCCTCGCGCGGCAGATAAAGCCGGCCGATTCCGGCGTCCTCGTCGAGATCGCGCAGGATGTTCGTCAACTGCAGAGCGCGGCCAAGATGGTGGCTGAGCAGAATGCCATCCTGTTCGGGCAATCCGAAAACCCGGACCGATAGCCGTCCGACCGCACTGGCAACGCGATCGCAATACAGATCGAGCGTGGCATCCTCGGGCGCGCGAATATCCGCCAGCACGTCCATTTCCATGCCGTCGATGATGGCGAGAAAATCCTCGCGGCGAAGGCCGAAAGTTTGAACGGAGACGGCGTAATCACGCAACCGTTCCGGCGGCTGTCCCCCATAGAGCGCATCGATGTCGTCGCGCCATTGCTGAAGCGCGGCCAGCCGCTCGGGACGCGGACGATCCGAATCGGCGATGTCGTCCACATACCGGCAAAACGTGTAAACTTGGAACATAGCCTCGCGCTGCGCGCGCGGCAGGATACGCATCGCCGCGTAGAACGAACTGTTGGACGCGGTCACTCCCGAACTCGCGTCGGCTGCCGTCTCGATTGTCATACGCCAACCGCCGGGTTCGACAGTGGCCGCCGCCGCACCAAACGGCGGAGCATTTCCGTGGTGATGCCGGCGATACTGTAGCCGAGCAGTTGCAGCGGCTTGAGATGAACCGTCTCGCTTAAGGGATCGCGGACTTTCAGCAATGCGACGATCTTGTCGGCGAACATTTGAATCACGGCGACTTCCAGTCCCAGCCTCACATCCCTGATCTCGCCCGCGAGCGGCCGGCCTTCGTTGAGCAATGCTTCGGTCCGCCCGGCAAGCAGGTGCAAGCATTGCAGGAGCGCCGGCGGAGCCTTGTCGTTCCTGAGCATCTCGACCGTGACGCCCGATGCAGCAAGCGCATCGCGCGGCAGATAAACGCGGTTGAGGTTTTTATAATCCTTGGCGCAATCCTGAAGGTGGTTGTTGATTTGCAGGCCCGCGCACAGCGCGTCCGATGCGACCCAGGTCTCTTCGCGCTCGCCGTGCACGTCGAGCATGAAACGTCCGACCGGCATCGCCGAATAGCGGCAATAGTCGATCACGTCGTCCCAGGTTTCGTAGCGCAGCTTGGTGACGTCCATCCGGAACGCCTTCAGCACGTCGATGGCATGGCGCGGGGACATCGACCGTTGCGCCAGCGCTTCGCGAAGGTTGACAGCTTCGGGCTGGCTATCCCCCTGCCCCAAGAGTTCGCTCTCGAACAAGTCGAGCCAAGCGAGCTTGTCCTTATCTCCTAGCTCGGCGTGGTCGGCTATGTCGTCCGCTGTCCGAACGAAATTATAGAACGCAAGAATCAGCGCGCGATGGCGCGGGTGAATGACCCACGACGCGACGGGAAAATTCTCGTCGCGGTGGGTCTTTCCGGATCGCAGTTGGTTCGCGGCAGGCATCAGGACCGGTTACGTTGACTGAATCGCAATCGGGCCTCCCGCCAGCTCCGAAACCGGCGGCAAAGTCGCCCGCGTCCCATATAAAGGAAACCGCGGGCTAAACCAATGCTATCTTTCGCTTTTTAGCCCCGTCGCGTGGCACTGCGACAAAAGGGAACGAGTAAAGCAAGCTTGTCTGTTTTACTGGCCATGGCTCACAAGAACCTGGTTACACGTCTTTGAAATCCTCGGACGATTTTGCTGCAAGCATGCGAGAACCGTGAAATCGCCCTGATCCATTACTGCGCGGCAGAAACGGCTGACGTCCCGGGCGCACGCGCGGTGTTCCGCTTCGGTCCCGCTGTGCGGTTGCCCTTGGACCGGCCCGCGATACGGTTGCCCCCGGACCTGCGCCATCGCCACGGTCGAGCCGAATGATAAAAGGAGGGCGAATGATAGTAAAATTTTGGACATCATAATCCTTCACTGCAACGGGGGAGAATTCGATCCTGCACACGGGTCATACCGGATGACAGGCTTTTCAAAACGTTGGAGGGTGATCACGCCACGAGCTCTTTATCGATACCATATTGAAAGAGTTCGCAAGGGAATACAGACGTGCCGACGCTGCCAAAGTCTGTCTGATGCGGTACACGGCGATCACGATCAACCTGGGCATCCCTGAGCACATCCTAATACCAAAACGCTGCGAATGCGGCTAAAATTGCGGCGACCGCCGGGCGACCGCTGCCGCTCAAAAGTTTTTCAAATGATAATTTCTAACATGCCTGAAATAATCAACTGGAGAGCTTTTCCGCTTCTGATTGAATCAGAGGCGGGACTCTATATTTTGATCTGACGCGTTTTCTTCCCGCGAACCGGTGTCCGCTTCGCTGGAAAACGCTAGCACCAAACATCGAGCCGGCCCCGTTCACAGGTGACAGGTTCGCCGATGGTCGGTCAAGTGCGATCAGCTCAGTTTGGTGACGGTCGACATAATTTGCGGCTTCACGGGGCGAGTTCGAGGCAGATACCCAGGACGATATTGGCTATACTCTGAAGGCCAGAACCTCGTGAGGCACGGCAAGACTAAAGGGATAGATGAGCACGAGAGTCATTGCCAAAACGCTTTTTGACAGGAGCGGCACATGAACCCGTTTGCCAACAGGCTGATTCGGAAATCGGCTATCGCAGCCGGCCTTGTCGCAGGCCTCGCATTGTCCGCCCCCACCAGCTTCGCCCAGTCCACTCCGTTTGAAGGCTTCGCGGGAAACTGGTCTGGAAAAGGCACGGTCACTCTGTCCGACGGATCGAAAGAGAAGATTCGCTGCAAGGCATCCTACAGAGTGGACCGCACAGGCATGGCCCTGAACCAGAACCTGCGTTGCGCCAGTGACAGCTACAAGTTTGATCTCTCCAGCGACGTTGTCAGCCACGGCAGTGAGATTACGGGGCAATGGAGCGAGGCCAGCCGCAATCTGTTCGGCTCCCTGCGCGGCCGCGCGGGAGGTGGCCAGATCGAGGTGTTCGTGCAAGCCGCCGGCTTTGCCGCAAATCTCACGATTCGCACCCGTAGCAAACGGCAATCAGTCTGGATCACGTCCAAAGGCGAAATCCGAAACGTTTCCATCACCATGGTACGCCGCTGAAAATTATTCGAAAATCGGCTTCCACGGCCGGCAGCATATGCTTTGCCTGCGGGCCTGCTTAATTCGCCGGTTTCGCCTGGCTGCTGCCCTGCAAACGCTCGGCAAAGGTGATCAGCCACATCGCCGTCGGGCGCAGGATCAGGAAGTCGGCCACCAAGGCGGCGACCATGGCGAAAGCGCTGAGCCAGCCAAACAGGCGCAGCGACGGCAAATCCGAAAACACTGTCACGACCAGACCGCAGGCCAGCACCACGGTGGTGAGGATCAGCGCCGGTCCCATCAGCACGGTCGCACGCTCGACCGCCTTGCCGGCGCCCACCCCCGGCTGGCTCTCGGATCGCAGGCGATTGAGGAAGTGGATGGTCGCACTCAGCCCGAGGCCGAACGACACCGTGAGCGCCACCACGCTGGCGAATTGCAGCCCCTCCCCGAGCGACCATAATACCGTGCCGGAGAGCACGACCGGGAAAATTCCGGGCAGGATGCAGGCAAACATCACGACGATCGAACGGAATGCGAGTCCAATGAACACCGCGACCAGCGCGAACTCGATCGTAAGACCCTGGTTGAGCTTCTCGATCATGTTGGCGCTGTTGCGCGCGGCGATGGCGGACAGGCCGGTGACGGCGATTTCATAACCGGGATGCGCTGTCCTGACAGCATCCATCGCGTGGTCGAGCTTCTCCACCACCGGCAGAATCTGGCTCGCGTCGCGGTCTGGCACGCGGCCCGACACCACGACCGCCGTCTGATCCTCCGAGATGAAGCGGCGTACCAGATGCTTGGGAATGACGCTGACATATTCCTTGAGCGTCTCGACATCGTGGCTGCCAGCCTTTTCGGCGAGCCACCGCCGCAGCGTTTCGAGCGACCAGACGTTGCCGACACCGGCCTGCTCCTCCACCAACTTGTGGACCGCGGCGATGGTGGCCAGCGTCTGCGGCGAGTACAGCGTCTCGCCCTTGGGAAATTCGATCAGGACGTCAATCGGATTGGCGCCGGTGAGCTTGGCATCGAGACGGCCGCTCGCCGCCACCGCCTGCTGCTTGTCCGGAACCTGATCGGCGAGCCGGTAACGCGGCTCCAGGCTGCCGTAGACCACGGCCAGTCCTCCGACCACCAGAAGGGCCAGCAGGCTGAAGAAACCGGGGTGTCCCACCATCCGTTCCGCGATCCAGGCGCAGAAGCGACGCAGCACCTGCACACCCCAGTCCGCCGTTCTGAGCTTTTCCGCGAAACGCCGTTCGTTGCGCACCAGCAGCACCCCGAACACAGGAACCAGCGAGAGCACCGCAAGCAGCGCGATGACCGTCGCCAGCAGGCCGGCCTCACCGAAGCTGCGAATCAGATCTGAATTGGAGAACTGTAACGCGATGAAGGAAATTCCGGCGGTGGCGTGGGTCAGCACGCAGGCCGGCCCGACCACGAGGACGGCATTGCGAAAGGCGGAATATTTGTCCTCGCCGGCGATCAGGCGATCGCGCGCCGCGAACGTCAGCTGCATCGAATCGGAAAAACTGATGACCATGATGAGGGGGGTCATCACATTGAGGAACATGTTGAGGCTGAAATTCGCCCAGCCCAGCACGCCTAATGACAGCAGGATGGCAAGCAGCGGCGGAAACGCCGCAACCACCATGAAGGATACCTTGCGGAAGAACACGATCGCGATCAGACAGCCGGCCAGAATGCCGGCAATGTTGTAGATAATCCCGTCACGCTCCACGGCGTTGCGGATTTCGAGCTGCATCACCGGCACGCCGGACAGCTCTTTGGTCAGTCCGGTGCCGGCGAGGTCATCGCTCATGACCTTGCGAATTTGGCCGACGGTCGTTTTCAGCTTGCTGTCGCCGACGACCGACGGCTCCAGCGACAGCACGACCAGCGCCAGCGTGCCATCCTCGGACAGCAGCTTGCCACGAATGATCTCGTTGGACTTTACGGTCTGGATGAACGTATCGTATTCGGCGCCTTGGGGCAGTTCGGTTGGAAACAGCGCCGCCGGCAGCTTGCCGGGTTCGGGTGCCTGACGCGCCGAGAACAACGAGATCAGACCACGCACGCCATCGACCAGCTGCAAATCGGTGACAAGATCGCGCAGCTTTTCGAGATTGTCGCGTTCGAGCAGCGTCTTGCCCTCGACCACCACCAGCACATCAAATTCAGTGGACGGAAAACGCTTGGTCACTTCCTCGTACTGGCGATACTCTTTGGTATCAGAGCGGAACAACTGGCTAAGCGAATCATCAATTTTGATACGTTGGATCCCGAACACCGCGCCGATGACCATGGCCAGCAGAACGATGCAGGACAGGACCGGCGCGCGCATCGCAGTCAGCCCGATCCGCTCGAATCCGAAAGCGATGCTGAGCGACCGTTTGGCCGGCTTTATCAGATCGGCAGCATCGGGATTTCGCTCATGCATGCGCTGTCCGTTCTATCGTGAAACCATCGCCGAGCAAATTTCTGGAAAGACCCCTGGAGCGGACCCGCGAATCCTGGGCGGCCCGCTCGATCCTGACAACATGCGTCGATTTTCGGGCGCAACGTTTAGCCGTTTCCCGGATAGACTACAAGCAAGGCAGATTATGCTGCCATCCGCACCGCTCACGTCAAAATGATTTCGGTTCGGACCGGCGTTGGAACGGAGCGCTGGCTGTCGCAGGCGTTCGCCTTCAACCCGGCGTCGGGCGCCACCTTAACGCATCGGCCCGTCTATCCGGCGCGGCTCGCTCACCGCTCGATCTGTCAGCCTGAAAGTCGGGCATCAGGAGCGATCGCTATTCCGCGGGAACGGAGGCTCCTGCGGTTTCCCGAAGTTTCAACGAATAATAGGAAGCATTGGTTTTACCGCGAGAGGCCGAGCGCGCGAACATAATCAGGTGGTGGGCGACCAGAACCGAGCTGATAAGATATTCGATCTCGCCGCGAGCCAGCCTGCGTAGCGCGAATTTCCAGAACACGCGCCTGTAGTCACCGCGCAGGCCAACTTTCCAGAAAATGTTGCGAAGCATGGTCAGGCCGAGCTTGATATTCCGCCATGACCTCTGCTGCGGCGTGCGCGGCTGGATCCTTTTTGGATAGGTTTCGCGGATCTGATATTCGAAGCGCTCCAGAAGCTTTTCAGGTTCGTAGGCGCGGCCCATGCAGTTGCGCCAGGTCGCCACGACGTGTTCATAAGGCAGCCGGAAATCGATGTTCGAATCGCGGCCCTCGTCCTCGATCAGACGGTTCTCGCGCTTCAAACGATCCCACAGCGGCGTCTTCGGCAAGGCTTGCAGAAGATTGATGGTCAAAAGCGGTATCTGGGAGTGATCGATAAACTCCAGCAAGTGTTGTCCGGTTTCAGGCTTGTCCGTATCCAGTCCGAGAATGATTCCGGAAACCACCTCCATGCCGTAATCGTTCAACGTCCTGATCGCGTCCATGATGGGAACCATCATGTTGTGATCCTTATGCATCGCCTTCAGCGCGACCGGATCGGGTGTCTCGATGCCGCAGAAGATCGTTGCAAAGAATGCGTCGCGCATTTGCGACAGTATCTCTGGGCGCTTGGCGATGTTCAGCGTCGCCTCGCATGAGAAGCGCAGCACATAACCGGTCTTCTTTTGCCATTCGATCAGATGCGGCAGAAGCTCGAGCGCGGCCTTGCGGTTGCCGATGAAATTGTCATCAACGAAATAGACAGACCCGCTGATTCCGCATTCCAACAGCTTGTCGAGTTCACGGGTGATCTGCTCGGGGGTCTTGAGGCGCGGATTGCGTCCGTACAGGCCCGGAATGTCGCAGAACTCGCATTGATAAGGGCAACCGCTTGAATACTGGATGCTGCCGAGAAAATAACGCTTGATGTCTGCCAGTTCGTAGGCGGGAACCGGAAATTGATCCATGGCCAGCCGGTCGGTGGTTTTGAGCACGACCTGCCTGTCCGGCCGCGACGGATCGCGGGCCAGCCGTTCGATCAATTGGTCCGTGGCGTCACCAAGTTCGCCGACGTGAAGGTAATCGAAGGATGGGTAGTAATCCGGGCAGGCGCTGACCGACGGGCCCCCGAGCGCGACGGGAAGAGCGAAAGCGTGGGCGCGGCGGCAGATATCATTCATTTGCTGGCGCTGGATGTGCATCCCGCTGACGAACACAGCCTCGGCCCACTCGAAATCCTCGTTGGTGGCGAAGCGAATATTCTCGTCGATAAACCGGACCTGCCAATCGGCGGGTAGATAGGCGGCAATCAGCAACAGCCCCTGCGGCGGCATGAAAGCTTGTACACCGCCGGTCAACGGATAGGCGTGCTCGAACGTGCCAAACGACGAAGTATAGCGGGGAAAGACGCATAAAACGCGTCGAATACCATACTGTCCTACGCCCCTCATCGCACCTTCCCGTGCACCGCGGTGCAAATGCACTCGACAGTTTAACGCTCCACTTCAACACTTCGCGCTGAAGATGGTTCCAATCACGTCCGATCCCGTAGAAAAGGTGTGCAACAAATTTTTCAACAATATGGCGACGCTGAAAGACGCCTCGGGGGACCCCACTGGAATGGTGATGTCGTGATATGCGGTCCGCACTTTGCGCCGCACAGCGGTCCCTTGAGGCGCCCACAGGGGCCGGCAGGCATTTTAGGCGCGGACGATCTTCTCTATAGCCGCCGCAAGTTCGAAAATTCTGCGATCCGAGCCGCCGGCCGCGGCCAGCATCAAACCCACAGGCGGCTCGCCTTCGCGATGACAGGGCAGCGAGATCGCGCAACCATCAAGAATGTTGATCAGCGAGCAGTTGCGCAGCGACAGCATGTTGGCTTTCACGTAGGCCGCATCATCGGCCAGATCAGCCATCACCGGCGGCGTGATGGCCACCGTCGGCGCGATCAGCGCGTCGTAGGGTGCAACGCGTCGCTCAAAACCTGCGATGATCGGACGGCGAATGGTGAGCAGATCAACATAATCCGCTGCGCTGAGGCTTTCGCCCCGCCGAATGCGGCTGAGGACGCGAGGATCATATAGCTCGGCCTTTTCAGCGATCAGCGCGCGGTGCCACGCCCAGCTTTCCGCCGCGGCAAACCCGCCCCCGACGTTCAGCGCCGCGACCTCGCCAAACTCGGGAACGGCGATGTGATCGATCAGGGCGCCGGCATCGGCCAGCCGGTCCAGCGCGCGCTCAAAGGCTCGGGCAACGGCGGGATTAAGATCGTCCAGCATCACCGTGGTCGGCACCGCAAGCCGCAGCCCTCTTACAGGGCGCGGCACGACCTGCGCGATCGGTTCGCCCGTCAGAACCGCGTCCAACACGGCGCAGCAGCCGACCGAGCGCGCGATCGGGCCGTAGCTGTCCAGCGTGACGGACAATGGAATACCGCCATCGAGCGGAACGCGGCGCGCGGTCGGCTTGTAGCCGACAATGCCGCAATAGGCCGCCGGAATCCGGCAGGATCCGCCGGTGTCGGTGCCAAGCGCGCCGTATGCCATGCCATCTGTGATCGAGACTGCCGCCCCTGAGGACGACCCGCCCGGCACATAGCCGATGTCGCGCCGCCAAGGGTTTTTCGGGGTACCGTAGTGCGGATTGATACCCAGACCCGAATAGGCGAATTCGGTCATGTTCGTGCGTCCGATCACCACGAAGCCGGCCCGGCGCAGACGCGCCACGACCGGAGCGTCCTTCGCGGCCGGCGGCGCATCCTTGAGCGTCAGCGATCCAGCGCGCGAGACCTGTCCCTCGACGTCGAACAGATCCTTGATCGAAACCGGGATGCCGGCGTACGGCGACGGCGCGGCACTAACCTCGCGCAGCTTATCCATGGCATCGGCTGCGGCAATCGTCCCGTCAGCATCGGCCTGGATGAACACGCGCGCACCCTCGCCTGCTTTGTCCGCGATTTTCGCAAGGCAGTCGTCGACGAGCTTGCGCGCCGTGGTACGGCCCGCCGCTAGATCGGCGGTGAGCGTGGCCAGAGTCGGGTGATTCGGCATGGCGGAACTCGCAAACGGATAATAGACGCTATGCTAACCGCTGTTGCGCAGGCCCGCGGAAATTCCATTGATGGTGATCTGTATACCTCGCAGCACCTGCTCATCCTCGCACTGCGCGCGATGATCCTTCAGGAGTTCGACCTGAACATGATTGAGTGGGTCGAGATACGGAAAGCGGTTGCGGATCGAGCGCTCGAGCAGCGGGTTACCGGCCAGCAACCGCTCCTGCCCCATGATGGCGAGCAGCATGTCGATGGTGAGGTGCCACTCGCGCCGGATGCGTCCGAAGATGGCCTCGCGAAGTTCCACGTCGGGTACCAGATCCGCATAGCGCGACGCGATCGCGATCGAGCTTTTCGCGAGCACCATGTCCATGTTTGAGAGCAGCATGCGGAAGAAGGGCCACTCTGCATATAGCTCTTGCAGAAATCCCATGCCTTTGTCCGGATGATCCGCTATCCACGACTCCGTCGCGCTGCCGAACCCGTACCAGCCCGGCAGCATCACACGGCATTGCGCCCAGCTGAACACCCACGGAATCGCTCTCAGGTCCTCGATCTTGCGCGTCTTCTTGCGCGACGCCGGCCGGCTGCCGATATTCAGTGTGGAAATCTCATTGATCACGGTGGAGGCCCAGAAATAGTCCTCGAAACCCGGCGTCTCATAGACTAGGTTGCGGTAGGCCGTGTAGGCGCGCGATGAAAGCGCCTCCATCGCGTCGAGATATTCAAGGCTCGGCGCGCTTTGCCGTGGCTGCAACAGGCTGGCCTCCAGCGTTGCAGCAGCGAGGATTTCCAGATTGTTGCGGCCCACCTCGGCGTTGGAATACTTGCTGGAGATAATTTCGCCCTGCTCGGTGATCCTGATCTGGCCGTTCACGGCGCCACCGGGCTGCGCGAGGATGGCGTCGTAGCTCGGCCCGCCGCCGCGTCCGACCGATCCACCGCGGCCGTGAAACAGGCGCAGCCGCACATCGTGACGCTCGAACACATCGACCAGGCCGATCTCTGCCTTGTAAAGCTCCCAACCCGAGGTGACGAAGCCGCCGTCCTTGTTGCTGTCGGAATAGCCGAGCATCACCTCCTGCAAGCCGCCGCGGCTATCGACCAGCGCGCGATATTCCGGCAGCGACAGCAACCTGTCCATGATGCCGGCACAGGCCTGCAAATCCTCGATGGTCTCGAACAATGGCACGATATTGATGGCGCTGTGTCCCGTGGGATCGACGAGGTCAGCCTCCTTAAGCAGCAACGCGACTTCGAGCAGGTCGGAAACGCCCTCGGTCATCGAGACGATGCATTGAGGGATCGCGTCGGGACCGAGCATTTCGTGCGCCGCCGCGGCGGCATGAAACACCGCGAGTTCGCCCAGCGTCTCGTCGCTGTATGTGATGAACGGGGACGTCAACGGTCGCGCGCTGCGCAGTTCTCGCAGCAGCACGACGATGCGGGCCTCCTCGTCCAGGGTCAGATAGGAGGTGCCCGGCGTGGCCGCATCGAGCAATTCGGCAATCGTTCGTTCATGAACGGTGGAATTCTGCCGCAAGTCGAGGCAGGCGAGATGGAAACCAAAGCAGTCGGCGGCGCGGCGCAAATAGCGTAGCCGCCCGCGCGCGATCACCTCCGAATTATTCGCGGTCAGCGAGCTGTGGATGACGTCAAGGTCGGCGCTGAATTCGGCGGCGCTCGCATAGGGCGGAGCCGCACCGTATGGCGGGCGCAGCGTGTCGGCTTTCAACTTTATGGCCGTGGCGGAAAGCCGCGCGTAAATGCCGGACACCGCAAGACGGTAGGGCTCGCCGCGACGATGCGGCGACTTGTCGGCCGATCGTTCGGCCAGCACGCGCAGTTCCGGCGAGACATCCGTAAGATCCGCAGCCAGCGACAGTTCGCGACCAAGTTCGTGGAGTTCATCAAGATAATAACGCAATATCCGCGAGGCCTGCCGTTGGAGAGTGCCGCGCATAACGTCCGCCGTCACGAAGGGATTGCCGTCGCGATCGCCGCCGATCCAGCTTCCAATGCGCAGGAACGACGCCAACTCGTTCGCGGTGCCGTCCTCGGAGGCGTCCCGCAAGCGATCTTCCAGCCCACAATGCAGCCGCGGCACCTCGCGCAGAAACGTATAGTCGTAAAACGACAGCCCGTTAGCGACTTCGTCGAGCACCGTCAGCTTGGTTCGCCGTAAAAGATTGGTGTGCCATAGCGTCAGCACCGCCCGGCGCAACTGTTCCTCACTGGCTTCGTATTCGTCCGGAGTGAGTTGCATCCGTTCGCGCCGATCGAGCAGCGCGGCGACCTCCATCTCGCGGTCGATGGTGCTCTTGCGGCGAACCTCGGTCGGATGAGCGGTCAGCACCGGACTGACCACGGCGCTGTCGAAAAAGGCTCGCAATTCAGCCCCGCTGAACCCGGCCTCACGCGCGCAGGCAAGCGTGCGCGACAGCCGACCCTGGTCCGCTACCCCGCCCGCAAGGGTCTGACTGCGCATCTGGCGGATATTGTTCTGATCTTCAGCGATGTTGGCAAGATGCGAGAAATAGCTGAAAGCGCGGACGACGAGCACAGTTTCCTGCGTCGACATGCCGTCGAGGATTGCTTCCAGTTCGCGCCGCGCGGGCTTGTCGTCATCGCGGTGAAAGCGGATCGAGGTCTGCCGGATGCGCTCGACCAGATCGAACATGTCCGGCCCTTCCTGATCGCGCACGGTATCGCCGAGAATACGCCCGAGCAGCCGGATATCGTTGCGCAGCCTTTCATCGAGGACGGCGGCGTCAGACTCCAACTGACCTGCACGAGGTAACGGCAACAGACTGGACATCGCGCGGCTCCTGAAAAGTCGGTTCTTCAGTCGCAATTTTCTTGCTGCGACGCAAGAAATGCCGGCCATCGATGCACAAAAGATGAGCGGCCGGACATGAATCGGATCGGTAATGGCGCGACTCCATCGGGCCATTCCTCATTCGAAATACCCAAGAAACGGGCCGTCCGAACCGAGGATGCTCGCCCCGACATGGTGGCGGCCGCAAAATCTCAACCGCAGATATTATAATGAAAACAATGTGATATAATCTTTATCCCCCGATAATGCAAAGAGCCCGGGACGAGAGTGGCGCGACGCGGAAAGCGGGGTTATCTTGCCGGGCGATCACACCCTGTCATTTCAAAGGACGACCCTGCATGTCCGGCACGCTCAGGATCCACGTCGATCCGGAAAAATGCCAGGGACACGCGCGGTGTAAGTCGCTGGCGCCAGAACTTTTTGAACTCGACGAGCTAGGCAACGCCCAGATCATCGGCAATGGCGCCATCCCAGCCGGGCTGGAAGACAAGGCGTGGCTCGCACAGGCCAACTGCCCGGAAATTGCTATCACCGTCGAGAAAGAATGAAATCGTACTTTTTGAGCGCCAGCCTCCGGCGTCGGAACGGTAGCGCAATTTCCCGGAGAAGTCGATGTCCAGCCCTGCCCCCGTCACCGACTGGGTTCACGATTTTGACCATACAGATCCCCGCTGGACCGAAGATCCTTTCCCGATCTGGGACGACCTGCGCACCAAATGCCCCGTCGCTCACACCAGCCGCTTTCTGGGCGTCTACTTGCCCACGACCTACGAGGCGGTAAAGGAAATCTGCCACGACACCGAGTGTTTTTCGTCGCGCCGCGTGGTGGTTCGCAACTTCCGCCCGGAGCCGCCGCCGCCGGCGCCGCCCATCACATCGGACCCACCCGCGCACAAACATGCCAAGCAGATCCTGCTGCCGCCATTTGCGCCAGAAGCCGTGACCAAGCTGAAGCCGAGGATACGCACGATCTGCAATGAACTGATCGACGGATTCATAAACGAGAAAGGCTGCGACGCGGCGGCTCGCTACACGAGATACATTCCCACCCGAGCTATCACCATCATGCTTGGCGTGCCGGAAAAGGACGGCGATCTCTTCATAAAGTGGATTCACGAGATACTTGAAGTGGGCCTGTATGATGACGCTGCGGTGATGCAGGCCGTTCGCGAAATGGTCGCCTATTTCGCCGAGCAGATCGAAGCGAGAAAGAAGCACCCGACCGACGACCTGATCGCGACATTGATGAATGCGCGGGGCGAGGACGGGCAACCATTGACGGACATGCACGTCCAGGGCGCGCTGCGATTGCTGCTGGTCGCCGGCATCGACACCACGTGGAGCGCCATCGGCTCCTCGTTGTGGCACCTTGCGCAAACGCCGGCGGATCGCGAGCGTCTCATTGCCGAGCCGGAACTGATACCGACCGCTGTCGAGGAATTCCTGCGCGCATATGCGCCGGCCACGTCGGGGCGCGAGGTCATGAAAGAAGCCACCGTGAGCGGCTGCCCGATGAAACCCGGCAACATGGTGTTGCTATCCTTCCCGGCCGCCAACCGCGACCCGGCCGTTTTCCCCGATGCCGACAAGATCGTCATCGACCGCAAGGAGAACCGCCATATCGCTTTCGGCGTCGGTATCCACCGTTGTGTCGGCGCTCATCTTGCACGCATGGAGATGCTTGTTGCTATCGAGGAGTGGCTCAAACGAATTCCGGAGTTCCGGCTTGATCCGTCAGGGGAAGTGAAGTGGTCCGAGGGAAGCGTGCGCGGCCCGCGCCAGCTTCCGCTGCTGCTCGGAAGAACTTAAGGCCGCCGGCTTCGCCGCATCGCGCGCGTGGCTCCGTGATTTCGATCTCACGCGTTTTCTTCATGCGAACCGGCATCCACCTCGAATACGCTGTCAGACTATAAGAGAAGGAAGCGAGACGTGCCGCGCGAGCGTTTCCAGTTTTCCGGATCGGATGGTCTCGAACTTGCAGCCACGCTGGATCTCCCCGACATCGAACCGGTGGCCTACGCGCTGTTCGCGCACTGCTTCACCTGCGGCAAGGATGTGCTTGCGGCAAAGCGCATCGCCGAGGGGCTGACGAGACGAGGAATAGCCGTTCTGCGATTTGACTTCACTGGCCTCGGTGCAAGTGAAGGCGAATTCGCCAACAGCACGTTTTCCTCCAACATCGCGGATCTCGTTCTGGCGGCCGACCATTTGCGGCAAACACGTAAGGCGCCAACACTTTTGATCGGCCACAGTCTCGGCGGAGCCGCCATTCTCGCTGCCGCGGCACGGATTCCCGAAGCAAAAGCGGTGGCGACGATCGCCGCGCCGTCCGATCCCGCTCATGTCACGCGCCTGTTCGCTGATCACGTCGCGGACATCCGCGCGCAAGGCACGGTCGAGGTGTCCCTCGCCGGCCGCCCATTCCACATCAGCCGGCAGTTTCTCGACGATATCGCCGAGCACAACCTGACGGAGCAAATCGCGAACCTGCGAAAAGCGTTGCTGGTCCTGCATTCGCCGACCGATGACATCGTGGGCATCGACAATGCCACCCGCATTTTCGTTACTGCGAAACATCCAAAAAGCTTCATATCGCTCGCCGGCGCCGATCATCTGTTAAGCGAGAGGCGCGACACCGACTACGTGGCGGAGGTGATCGCCTCCTGGGCGCAGCGCTACCTGGAACCGCAGCCCGCCAGCGCCGCGGAAGACCCAGGCGCGCGCGACGTCGTCGTCCAGGAAACCCGCCACAACAAATTCCAGCAGACCGTGACCGTCGGTCCGCATCGATTGTTGGCCGACGAGCCAATTCCTGTCGGCGGCGACGATACCGGACCCGGACCTTACGATCTTCTGCTTGCCGCGCTCGGCGCCTGCACCTCGATGACCCTGCGATTATATGCCGAACGGAAGGCGCTGCCGCTTGATCGCGCCACCGTCAGACTGCGGCACCGCAAGGTTCATGCAAAGGATTGCGCCGAATGCGAAACCAAAACCGGCATGCTCGATCTCATCGAGCGCGAGATCGCGATGGAAGGAACGCTCGACCCCGAGCAGCGGCAAAAACTTATGGACATCGCAGACAAGTGTCCGGTTCACAGAACGCTGACGTCGGAAGTTCGCATTAGGACACGCATGACAGGTAGCTGATCCGAAGATCCGCTCCCGATCGTTCGCCGCAAACCTGACACGGCACGCTCCGTCCAGCCGATGCGGCAGCTTCACCGCCCGGCCGCGTCTACTTTTTATCTCTCGTCCGTCCCGCCCCGAGTCCTGACATATTGACGAACATATCCTGGAAGCGCTCCGCCATCTTTGGATCGAACCAGGTTTGCATGATCGCCTCCGGCGAGAACTTATCGATGTTCTCCGCCATCTTCTGCTGGATTTTCTCCATCACGGCATTCTGCATCGGCTGGACATCCGGAAGCCCCAAAAACTCGCGAGCCTCGAGGGGTGTACACTCGATCTCTATATTCATCTTCATGGCGCACTCCTGTGGCGTTTTCGAGCGGAACGTGTCCTCCTGCCTGATCCGAGGATGGATGACCTGTTCGCGTGAAGAAAACGCGTCGAAACAAGAATCTCAAGCTTCGCTTCCGACTCAATCAGTAACGAACGAAACAAAGCTTGATTCAACAGCAGTATCGCTGCGGGACCACCTGTGGCGCAAGACATCGCGACGGCACGTCACATCGGTACCAGGACCGCGAACCGTGGTTCAACGAAAGCGCTCCGCGGCGAACGGCCTCGGATCGACAAACGGCGTGGCGCCCGTCATCATTTCCGCCAGCAGCCGGCCCGTTACCGGACCAAGGGTCAGACCGTGGTGCTGGTGTCCGAAATTGAACCACAACCCGGCATGACGGGCCGCCCTTCCGATCACCGGGAGCATATCGGGCATGCAAGGACGCCTCCCCATCCAGGGCGTCGCCTCGATCGCTTCACCGAGGGGAAACAACCCGCGCGCCAGAGGCAGCGCTCGTTCAATCTGCACCGGGGTCGGAGGCGCGTCGCGGCGCGCGAACTCCGCACCGGTCGTCAGGCGCACGCCCTGATTCATCGGCGCCAACAGATAGCCGCGATCCGAATCGAGTACGGGATGATTGAGCACCGCATTGCCGCGTGGCGCGAGATGCAAGTGATAGCCGCGCTTGATGCCGAGCGGCATATCGTAGCCGAGCGGACGGAAGACATCGTCGGACCATGGCCCCAGGGCAATCACGGCCTCGCGTCCCAACAGAGCTCCCTTGGGACCCTGGATGCGCCATGCTCCCTGACTTTTCGTCAGCGTCTGCGCGTCGGCAGCAACAAAACGACCGCCTCGGCGCAGGAACAACGCCGCATAGGCTTTCGTCAAGGCTCCCGGATCTGGAATAAAGCCCGGCGCTGGCCAGTGAATGGCGCCGGCGAACGTTCCGGACAGATTCGGCTCGCGCATGGCGATCGTCCTGGCGTCGAGAACATCTCCTTCGACCCCATACCGGCGAACGCGTTCGAGATCAGCGATGCCCTTGTCCAGCGTCGCTGTCGACCGAAACAGCTTGATCCAGCCCGTCCGGCGCAAAAGCTGAGGCACGCCCGCTTCCGCAATCAGAGCTTCATGCTCGACGAGGCTGCGCTGAATCATCGGCAGAGCCGCCATCGCGCTGCGGAACGCGCGTTCAGGCGATGATGCAAGAATATAGCGGAGCAACCACGGCAGAAACACAGGCAAGTCACGAAAGCGATAATGCGCCTCCGGAAAAAGGTTTAGCGCATAGCGCAGAATCTGCCGGAGATCATAAGGAAACACGTACGGAAAAACCGACGCGCATTCGATCAGGCCGGCATTTCCGTAGCTCGTCTCCTCACCCGCCCTTTCGTGCCGGTCGACAAGGATAACATCGCGCCCGCGCTTTTGGAGATGCAGCGCTGCGGAAACGCCGACAATTCCTGCTCCCAGGACCAGAACATCGGATTTCGCTAGCGCCACGCGGCTCTCCGAACGCAAACTCGCACGGCCTCGCCGAACGTTATCCCTCAAACTTAAGTATTGCGGTTCGGGTGCGCAAACCGTCCGGTTCGACGCAGCAAATCATGCCCGTGGATACATCTTCGATCCTATGTCGGCCGCAAGGCTTTCGACTCCATGTCGAATTCAGCGATCTGCCTGCGACGTTCAGACTTGGTGCCGTTAAGGTGATCGGTTGCGATCGCAACATAGACAGCCGGAAGCACGAACAGGGTGAACAGCGTTCCGATCATCATGCCGGCCACGACCACGAGGCCAATCGAGAACCGGCTCGCCGCGCCCGCTCCCGATGCCGTCAGCAGCGGCAGCAGGCCTGTGACCATCGCCGCCGTTGTCATCAGGATCGGACGCAGTCTGATCCGCGCAGCCATCTCGATCGCGGAGCGTTTGTCGAGTCGGTCCTTGAGTTGCAGTTCGTTGGCGAATTCGACCATCAGGATGCCGTGTTTGCTGATGAGGCCGATCAGCGTCAGCAAACCCACCTGGGTATAGATGTTGATCGTCGCGACGCCGAAGAACAGAGGAATCAGCGCGCCCAAGATCGCCATCGGCACGCTGATCATGATGACGAGCGGGTCACGCAGGCTTTCGAACTGCGCCGCCAGCACCAGGAAGATGATGATGAGCGCGAAGCCGAAAGCGATCGCAAGCTGATTGCCCTCCGTTACGTATTGTCGGGCGTCGGCGAGGTAATCATGACTGAATCCCTTCGGCAGATTTTTCGCCTGCTGCTCGAGAAACTCCACCGCCTTGCCTACCGTCACGCCCGGCATCGGCACGGCCTGGAATGTCGCAGCATTGAGCTGATTGTAGTGCGTCAGCGCATTGGGATCGGTGTCGGTCTTGATCGAGACCAGCGTGGACAGCGGGATCTGCTGGCCCGCGCTCCCAGGCACATAGTACCCCTCGAGGGATTCCGGCGACAGGCGCTCGCCGCGCGGCACCTGCGGGATCACCTGATAAGAGCGTCCCTGGAGGTTGAAACGGTTCACGTAGTTGCCGCCCAGCAACGTCGCCAGCGTCACGCCGAGCTGTTGCATGGTGACGCCGAGATCGTTCGCTTTGGTCCGATCGATAGCGACGCGAACCACCGGCTGGTTGTAGTCAAGGTCGCTATCGCTCACGATGAACAGGCCGCTCTTCTTCGCCGCATCCTTGAGCTTGTTCATCTCCTCATAGACCGCCTGGAAACCGGATGTGCTGTAGATCACCATCTGGACCGGAAGACCGCCCGGACCGCCCGGGAGCGGCGGCCGATTGAAGGCGAAGGCATTGACACCCTCAGCCTTGCTGATTTGAGCTTGCACCAGCGGCTTGAGAGTCATCGCGGAGCGCGTGCGCTCGTCCCACGGCTTCAGCAACATGCCGGCGATGCCGTTATTGATTCCGTCAGTGCCGTTGATCATAAAGCGCAGGTCGGTCTCGGGGAAACTTGCAAATGCTTTGTCGAGCTTCCCACCGTAAAAATCCATGTAGTCGAGATTGGCGTATTTCGGTCCCTTGACGACCGCGAACACGATGCCCTGATCCTCTTCCGGCGCCAGCTCCGTTGACGTGTTCATATAGAGAAAGCCGACCAGCCCGAGTATGGTCACCGCGAATAGCGCCGTCACCGGCCGGTAGTCGAGCGAGCGATCCAGCTTGCGGCCGTACCGATCAGTAACCGAACTAAAGACCTTATCGACCGCAGTGGCGAACCGGCCCTGCCCGCCATGCTTAAGCAGCACCGAGCACATCATCGGCGACAGCGTCAGCGCGATGACGCCGGAAACGATCACCGCACCTGCGAGGGTGAAGGCGAATTCGCGGAACAGCGCGCCGGTAAGACCGCCGAGAAAGCCGATCGGCGCGTACACCGCGGCCAGCGTGATTGTCATCGAGATGACCGGACCGACGATTTCGCGCGCACCCTGCAATGACGCCTGAACCGCCGTCTTGCCCTCCTCGAGATGGCGGTGGATATTTTCCACCACCACGATGGCGTCATCGACCACAAGGCCGATGGCGAGCACCATCGCCAGCAGCGTCAGCAGGTTGAAGCTAAATCCCGCTGCCATCATCAGCGCGCAGACGCCAATCAGCGACAGCGGGATCGTTACCACCGGGATGATGACCGAACGCAGCGAGGCGAGAAACAAAAAGATCACAACGATGACAATGATGACCGCTTCGATCAGAGTGTTCTGCACTTCATGGATCGAGGACGTGATGAACTTGGTCGAGTCGTAGGCCACCTTCATCTTCATCGAGGGAGGAAGGTTTCGCTCGATGTCGGGAAACAGCGCCCGCACGCCGGAGACGATATTCAGCGGGTTGCCCTGAGGCGTTGCCTGCACGCCGATGAAGATCGCACGCTGCCCGCTGAAAGCGACGCTGGCGTTCGTGCTTTGCGCCGCAAGCTCCACCGTGGCGATGTCCTCCATGCGCACGAAGCCGCCGTCCTTGGCCTTCACCGTCATGCGCTTGAACTGCTCGACGCTTTGCAGGTCGGTATTGGTCGAAACGTTGGAGATCGTATAGTAGCCTTTGGTCTGACCGGCCGCCGCCTGGAAGTTGTTAGCGGCGATCGCGAGGGCGACTTCCGTGGTGGTCACATTGCGTCCGGCCATCTTTATCGGATCGAGCCACACCCGCATCGCGAAAGTCTGGCCGCCGAGGATGTCAGCCGAAGCCACGCCGTCCACGGTCGAGAGAATCGGCTGCACCACGCGCGTCAGGTAATCGGAAATGGCGGAACCCGAGAGTTCGTCACTCGAGAACCCTATATACATCACCGCCGTGGTCTCACCGGTGGACTTCAAAATCACCGGGTCGTTGGCTTCCTTTGGGATCAGGTATCTCACCGAATTGACCTTCGACAAAACCTCGGTGAGCGCCGCATTCGGATCGAAGTTGAGTTTGACGTAAACCTTGATCTGGCTCTGGCTCTGGGTCGAGGCCGAGGTGATGTAGTCGACGCCCTCGGCCGACGCGACCGCCTGCTCGATCGGCGTGGTGATAAAGCCTTGCATCAGATCCGGTGACGCGCCGGGATATACCGTGGTGACGGTGATCACGGTGTTGGACAGCTTCGGATACTGCCGGACCGGCAAATTGTAGGCCGCCGCCATGCCGATCAGCAGGATCAGCAGGCTGACGACGACCGACAATACCGGCCGCTTGATGAAGATGTCCGTGAATGCCATGCGGGCGCTCCGTTGACGCGTGGCCGCCGTGATGATCGAAGCATAGCGGCGAGACGTTCGATCGATGCGGGGCCGCCCCCTTTGGCGGACCCGGTTCTTGAAATCAGTTCAGCGGCGGCTTTTCCGGAATCTCCGGCAGCGGATCTTTCGAAATCTCGACCGCGGCGCCCGATTGCAGCTTAAGCTGGCCGACCGCAGCGACCTTGTCTCCAAGCTGGAGCCCTTTCTCAATGACGGCACGGCCATTGATCCGGTCGCCGGTACGCACGAAGGTACGCTCGACCGTCAAGCTGGTCTTGCCGTCGTCTTCCTTCTTCTCTTTGATGAGATAGACGGAGTCTCCGTACAGCGTGTAATCGACTGCTGTTTCGGGAACCGTGATAACCGGCGGCTTGTCCGGCAGCACCACGATGACCTCGGCGAACATGCCGGGTTTAAGGATGTCGCCGGGGTTGGCGATAGTGGCCTGGATGCGGATGTTGCGGGTTTCGGTGGCTATCTGTGGCTCGATGGTGGTGATCTTACCGTCGAACGTCTTGCCCGGATAAGCATCGACCGACACCCGCACCGTCTGGCCGACGGAAAGCCGTGCACTGTCTTTTTCAGTAACGGTGAAGTTCGCAAACAGGGTCGACAGATCGGTCAGCGACACAACCTGCGTACCGGCGGTGAGGAATTGTCCCACCTCCACTTGACGCACGCCGAGGACGCCATCAAACGGCGCGCGTACCAGCTTCTGCGAAATGATCGCCTCGGTCTTGGCAATGCCGGCACTGGCCTGATCGAAAGCGGCCTGCGCCTGATCCACCGTCACTTGCGGACCTACCTGACGCGCGGCGAGTTGCTTCGCCCGTTCCAGCGCAAGTCTCGCGACCGTCGCCTGGGCCTTGAAGCTGGCGAGATCGCCTTGTTCCGGCTTATCGAACAGTTGCACCAGCGGCGCGCCCTTGACCACGCGGCTGCCGGCGGTGAACAGAATCTCGGTGATGCGCCCGTTGACATCGGATGTAACGTTGACCTGATGCACTGCGGCCAGGCTGCCGACCGCCCGCTGCAAGTTCGGCAGCACCTCGGACTTCGCCTCGGCAGCGCTGATCGTCACCGGCGGCGGCTTGTTGTTGGCAAAGAACTGCGCGATCATGTGCGCGCGGAACGCGTTGAACCCTACCAGCCCGCCGACGAGCAACGCGAGCAGCAGGCCAACAATGATAAACCATCGCCTCGTGCGCACCGGGCGCGGGCGAGGCTTCTCGTCCAGTTCACGCGGTGGTGCGACAGTCTCGTCGCCGGTATTGCCTTCCCTTCTTACCGTCATGTCATGCACTTTCTGCGGCCGACGTCTGGGCGGCGTTGAATATGGGTTCCCGATCCAGATGCAAGGCAATTGCCGCTGCATTCAGGCCGATTCCTCGGAGAATGAATTCACAAACCTGCCGTTCCAGGTCAGGCCCGCCGCCGTATGACAGGGCTGGAACGGAAGGAAACCTGGTCAGGACCAACATCAAAACTGTATGATGCGCAAACCAGAACAGATTGAGCGGCTCCCGCCCGACCGGCTCGGCATCCCCGGCAGCGACCGCCCGCCCAAGCGACGTGGTGAAGGCCTGGCCGATCAGATCGCGGATTTTTTCGTACAACAGCCGGGCAAATTCACCATCGTCGAGCTGACTTGAAATCATGAGACGCAGGCGCTGCGCCTCCTGCTGATCCGGCGAAGCGGAGGCATTCAGGAAATGCTTGACCATGCCGCGGACAAGAATGACGAGCGTCTCTGTTGAAGGCTCGCGATCGAGCAGGCGATGCAGCGCCGGATCTGCCTGGCAAGCCTCTGCCAGAATGTCGGCATAGAGCGCGGCCTTGGTGGGAAAATGTTTGAACAGCAACGCCTCTGAGATCGAGGCGGCGGCTGCAATACTCTTGGTCGTCGTACCGGCGAAGCCGTTGCGTGCGAAACAACGTTTCGCAGCGCTCAGGATCAACTCCCGCCGCACATCGCTGGTCATCCGCAGATTACTCATAGGGACGTGAGTAAGCACTCACTTGAGCTTAGTCAAGAAGAATGTTGCACCGCATCATTTCAATTTAGAGCGAAAATGATCCCAGGCGGTCGCCCGATACCGGAGGACGACAAATGCGGCGGGTCGCGGCTACGGAAAAAGTCCCCGTGTTGCCTTCGCCGCCCGCACCTTCTCCACGCCCAGCGCCATCGCCGCGGTGCGATGCGGGATATTGTCTCTTTTCGCACGATCGACCATCAGCCCGAAGGCGCGATCAAGGATCTGGTATTCGCGGCGCGTCACCTCGTCTTCTTCCCAGAACAGTTGCTGCAAATCCTGAACCCATTCGAAGTAGCTGACCACCACCCCACCGGAATTGCAGAGGATGTCGGGGATCAGAAAAATTTCCTGCTGACGCGTCTCCAGGATCAGATCGGCTTCAGGCGTCGTTGGCCCGTTGGCGCCCTCGGCCAGAATGCGGCATTTCAGGTTCTCAGCGACGTGCGCATTAATCACACGCTCCACCGCGGCGGGAACGAGTACGTCACAGGGCAGCGTGAGGATCGCCTCGGGATCGTACTGAAGCTGGTTGGAATATCCCGCAATACTTCCATGCATCCCGGCGTGGCGCAGGAGCGCGGGAACATCCAAACCTTTCCTGTCATAAAGCGCACCGGTGTGATCGCTCACCGCGATGATTTTGACGCCGGAATTGTAAAGCTCCAGCGCCGCATGGGACCCGACGTTGCCGAAGCCCTGAACGACGGCGGTCGCATTCCCGAACACGATGTCGAGTTCGTTCATGACGCGGCGAGCGAGATGGGCGACGCCGCGGCCGGTAGCCTCGCGACGCCCCAGCGTGCCGCCCGAGCTTACGGGCTTGCCGGTGACGATCTCGGTGACGGTGCGCCCCTGATACATGGAATAGGTATCCATGAACCAGGCCATCACCTGTTCGTTCGTGCCCATGTCCGGCGCCATTACATCCGTGTGCGGCCCGACGAACGGAATCATCTCCTGCATGTAACGGCGCGACAGCCCTTCCAGTTCGCGCATCGAGATCGATTGGGGATCGACCCTGACGCCGCCTTTGGCTCCGCCAT
Organism: Nitrobacter sp. Nb-311A; assembly: GCF_000152905.1. Lineage (GTDB taxonomy): Bacteria > Pseudomonadota > Alphaproteobacteria > Rhizobiales > Xanthobacteraceae > Nitrobacter. The sequence goes on along the minus strand of NZ_CH672421.1, from coordinate 16,396 downwards.
AGGGCAATCCGACCAGCGCGCATTTCCAGCTCATCCAGATGGCGAGAGCGGCCACTTCGCCGAGGTCCACACACGGCGCAAAGCGCGTTCCGCCCTTTGTCGGACCCAGCGTGAGGTGATGCTGCACGCGGTATCCCTCGAAGACCACGATCGATCCGTCGTCGCGATGAACCGGGCAGGAAATCGTAATGGCTCGCTTGGGCATTAGAATACGCTCTCGCTCGTCCATCGGGATCGACAGATGATTGGCAATGACCCCGAACTGCTGAACCGCCATGTCGAAGACCGGGCCGGCGTAAACCGTCATCGTTCTCTCCCTTTCGTGATCCTGACTGGCGGCCATCCGCCGCCCAGATCGAGCCTGGACCGGCCGACAGGGGATGGCCCCAATGCCGGCAGAATTTCAGACAAGCGCCTGCTTGAGATCGTAAGCGGGATCGGCAGCCTGCTCCGGCGGTATCGAACCGTTCACGGCCAGAAAGCGGCGGCCGAAGACGTGATCCGACGCGCGGTTGACCGATTCGATTCCGATCAGGCGACCACCCTTGTAACAGAACGCGGAGAATGATCCCTGCCCGGCGTCACCACGCACAACGACTTGATCGTAGCCGGTTGTCAGGCCCGCGATTTGCAGCTTGTCAGGTCCCTGATCGCTCCAGAACCACGGAAAACCGTCATAGCTCTTGATGACACCGGTCAGCCGCGCCGCTACGCAGCGGGCCTGATCGGTCGCATTCTGCACCGATTCGAGCCGAAGCGGCGCACCGAAACGTACGCTCTCAAACAGCGCACAATCGCCGATCGCTGAAATATTCGGGTCGGCGGTGAGCAGATTCTCATCCACGATGATGCCGGAGGCCACCGGAAGATCCGCATCTGCCGCCAATTCGACGTTGGGCAAAACGCCGACGCCGACGACCACGAGATCGGCTGCGATCGGCCTGCCGTCGCTCAGGGTGACGCCTGTCACGCGACCGTCGTTGCTGGTGATGCTCGTCACCTGCGCCCCGAAATGAAGGCGGATCCCCGCTTCGGTGTGGCGACGCTGAAAAAACTCCGAGATCTCCGGCGTAACCGCGCGCGCCATCACGCGCGGCGCAAGCTCCACGACATCGACCTCAAGGCCCTTGGCGCGCGCGGTCGCCGCGAATTCGAGACCAATAAAGCCCGCCCCCACGACCACCGCTCGCCGCCTGGTGGCAAAGAGCCGCCGCAGCTTCTCGCTCTCGTCAAGCGATCGCAGGTAGAGGACATCCTCCAGACCGGCGTTGGGAATGTCGAGCAAACGGTTTCGCGCGCCCATCGCCAGTACGAGATGTTTATAAGGCCGGGAAGCACCGGATGCGCAGACGAGTTGAAGCGCACTGCGGTCGATGGCGACGGCGCGATCGGCAATCAGTTCGATGCGCTGATCGTGATAGAATTTCTCCGGCCTGAACATCACCGAATCCGGGCTTCCACCGCCTTTCAGATAGGCTTTCGAGAGCGGCGGCCGCTGGTAAGGCAGATGCGGCTCGTCATTGATCAGACCGACGGGCCCCTCGTACCCGGCCTGACGAAGCGAAACGGCAAGCTGAAAGCCGGCATGGCCGGCGCCGACGATTAGAATCGGTGCTTCTACCATTTGTCAAACCGACCAACTCTGTATGGTCTGAGCGTCTGTCATATCGCCTCCAAGCATTGTCTGTTCTCTGCCGCGGGCTTCGCACCGCGCCGTTGTCTTGCACGAACCCGCCGACGATTGCCACTCCCCGCGAATCCGCGGCTCGCAATCGCTCGGGTCATACGACACATTGCGTTCTGGACGCGGGACACCCTGAACTCACCGAAATTGGTTCTCTCATCCCCGAAGTAACAATAAATGACTGCCGCAGCCCTGTCGCCGCCAGCTTTCGACATCAGCTAAAAGGGATGCCGTCAAATAGGATTGCGAGTCTTGACGCCTGGATGGTCGGCAGATTCACCAGCCGAAGCCAGCGTTCGTTTCGCCGCGATCAGATGCGGAACGTCATACATCTTGCCGTCGATGCCCACAGTGCCGACGTCAGGCTGACTGGCGAAAGCCGCGACGACACGGCGGGCGTGCGCCAAATCGGCGTCGGATGGCGTGAAGCAGGCGTTGATGGTGGCGACCTGGTCCGGATGGATCGCAAGTCGTCCGACGAACCCGTCGCGGCGGGCGACGCGGCAACTCTCGGCGAGTCCGGCCTGATCCTTGTAATCACCGTACAGCGTATCCAGCGCAAGAACGCCGGCCGCGCCGGCCGCGAACAGGCATTGAGCCCGCGCGAGCCGGTATGGGAACGTCCAGTCGCCGTTGGGTTCTTTATTGGCCAGTGCGCCGAGCGCGACACTGAGGTCTTCCGCGCCCCATGTCATCGCCACCAGCCTTGAGTCCGGCCTTGGGACCGGCGCGGCATAACGGGCAAAGCCAAGCATCGCAGCCGGCGTTTCGGTGACGATCGTCAGCAGCTTAACATGCCCGGCCGGAATACCCGCAGCTACCTCCAGGACGTCGACATAGTGCGATATCCGCTCGACGTCCTGAATGCCGTTGACCTTCGGAATCAGGATACCGTCCAGTCCCGGTCTGACGACAGCGGCGAGATCAGCCAGCGTCAGGCCCGTTCCGAGCGAATTGATCCGCACCAGAAATGTCCAGTCCCGCGCCGCCGCGCCGAGAAGGCTCTTGACCGCGTCACGCGCAACTGCCTTGCGGCCGGATGCAACCGAGTCTTCCAGATCCAGGACTAGCGCATCCGCACCGCAAGTCTCGGCCCGCGCGAACTTGCGTTCGCTGTCAGCCGGGACGAAAAGAAGCGAGCGCCACTTCATGCCGGCCTCCGTATCATCAGCGCATTGCGGCGGCAGAACACCACCTCTTCGTCTCGTTGATTGTATCCACGATGCTCGAAAGTAACGATACCCTGCGTTGGACGCGACTTGCTGACGCGAACCGAGGCCACTTTCGACTCCGCGCGCAATGTATCGCCCGCGAATACCGGACGAGGAAATCTGGTTTCCTCCATGCCGAGGTTTGCGACCGTGGTTCCGAGAGTCGTGTCCTGCACCGAAAGGCCAATAATAAGTCCCAGCGTAAAGATGGAATTGATCAGCGGCTTACCGAATTCAGTCGATTTGGCATATTCGTGATCGATGTGCACCGCCGCCGGATTGCAGGTGAGCGAGGAGAACAGAATGTTGTCCATGTCGGTGACGGTTCGCCGAATTTCGTGAACAAACGTCTGCCCGACGGAAAACTGCTCAAAGTACAGTCCGGCCATCTCGGCTTCTCCTTTCCCACCATCGGATAGAACGCGCGCAACCAAACGGGATCAACATTGCTGCTGGTATGGAGTTTGCCATCCGCCACCACCGGCTGCAATGAGGCGGGTCTTGATAGCTTCGGCACGGCGGTGACCAAAGTAAGCGGCCCGCTGACCAGGAATTGCCGTGCAGTTCAAATGAATAGATGCGGGAGAACCTGATAGGCCGCGTCCAACTCATCTTATTGCTAATGAGATTGCGGGCCAAATGGTCTCGATATTCTATTGGTGATATCCTATAGCGTTTTCGTGCGAAGCATGTCCCTGAGCTTGGCGCGAGGGCAGATACTGGTTCGTGTGAAGAAAATGCGTCAGATCAGAATCATAGAGCCGCGCTTCTGATTTCGTCAGAAGCCGAACGGCTCCATATCGGGGGCGGCTTTAGTTCTCATAACCCGGAGCTCATCGCCCATGGAAACCAAATTGACCCGGAAATTCATTGCCGAAGTCGCCTCGCTAGCTGTCTTTGGAGTCGGGCTCGCCGGCGTCTACATCCTTGCCAGGGTGCTTAAAGATCAATCTGCGGATTTAACGATCGCGTTAATCGCCACCGTCATATTTGTGGTCTCTTACGTTCTTGGTCAGTGGGTGAAACGCTCGATCAACCCGCCGCCCACAGGGAAATAGGCATCAGTCACCAGAATCTTCCTTTTTGGTCGATGCGCGCCACGCTGTGGGACACCTGAGCGTAGATCGTCAATCGCCTATCGGTGTCCGTCAGCCATGTCAGCGACGGCTGAAGGAAATAATTATCGTCACACCGATAAATACGACGTGCCACGCTGCGATGTTCCGAACATGAGCGCGTCAAACACGGAACAGCGAGTCTTCTTTAATTTAGCTGTCCGCTTGGAACCTTTCGAACACTGGGCATGGTTCGACAGGCCGTTCCCGTCAGCTTTTCGTGCTGACCGGACCTTTTGCTCATCACCTTAAGAGATTCACGGCCCGACTGTGCCGAATAAAGGAACGAAGGGACGCACTGGAGATTGACCGGGTCCCTGTGCCTAAAGAAGGAGCGCGCCCATGAGTAACGATCCCGAAAAGCGGCCCAGTCAGGGTAGAGACGTGTACCAGGACCCGCAAGGCGATCATCCGCCGCCTGCCCCCGATAACGCGCGTCCCTCGGGTCACCTGACCGCCAGCGATAAAGAGTCTGGAAAAGCCGTCTATGGCGCCGACAAGAAGAAGGTAGGGTCGATCGATCACGTCATGATCGACAAGAGAACCGGTGAAATCGCCTACGCTGTACTCAACTTCGGCGGGTTTCTGGGATTCGGCACTGACCAGTTCCCGGTGCCGTGGAAGGTGCTGCGATATGATTCCAATGTCGACGGCTACCATTCCGACATCAGTGAGAACCGGCTGAAAGGTGCTCCAAAGCACGGCACCGAGACCATCTTCGACTGGGATGCCCGATACGCCGAACTGGACGATTACTACAACGATGAAGTCATCCGTCCCGGCTGAGAATCGCGAACCGGGACCCTGGCTCTCACAGTGGAGAACAACAAATGCCAACGGAAGAAAACGGACGGATTGTTGAAACCGCAACCGAGGCGCGAGGCGCTGAGCGCGGCCCTACGATACGAAACGTACTCCTCGCAAGCACGGGACTGGTCGTGGCGGCCTTCATCGTCGTCTATATGACGTACTTTGCATCTTGATCCGCAGCAGCAGTAGCCACAATGCAGGAGCGCAACATGGGATTGGCCAGTTACGAAGTCTTCGAAAAGGGTCGGTCGTGGATTGTGCTTCACGACGGGAAAGCAGACCACGAATATGCCACGAAGGAGGCCGCGTTCGAAGCGGCAGTAGGGGCCGCGTCGGTGGCTATTCGGGAGGGCGACGAAGTTCACATCAGCGTAACGGGCGAAGCCGGGCATTAAAACACTGCCCGGCTCCGCCGTTAGAAACTTTGGCGCCCCCGGCGCCATGCTGACGCGGCGAAAATATCTCCCGGCCGCGACGTTAACGCGGGAACAACTTTCCCTCTATCTGCATTGATTCAACCGGAACGGGTGGACCCACACTCCATGATCCCCGACCCCGATCAGGCCCGCTGTTGATCTGCCCCGGCGGGCCTTTTTGGCGAGCAGCCGGAAGGCTATCGATTTTTCCCGGCCGGGTGATCACGATCCAGGAACGCATCCTGAGCATCAGGCGTTGGCCCTTCATCGGATAGCTCCCAAGCTTGGTAGCTTCCAGCCGGCCGCAAAGAACAGCCCGGCGCCAATGGTGTAACGCTAGAAAATCAGGATGGTCAGCATGGGTGACAGCAGCGATGATCGAATGCCCCAGGAACCGACGAGCAATCTGTTCCTTTTCGCGGGTAGTTTTGGACTTTTGGCGTCACTCGTCGGGTCCGGACTCATTGTAGCCGCGGCTAGCTTTTGACTTTTGCGACAGGGTGCGACCCACGGTGCGGACCGACGGGTTTATTCGAGGAACGCATCCGGAGGACGCGCGATCTTTTTTGGAAGATGGCTGCGTCGTTGGAGTTGGTGTTCTTTTTGCTAAGAACAATGAGCTGCGCGCTTGTTATGTTACCCCCGCAGCCAGCCGGAAGGGGGTGGCCTCGGCGCTTATTCGAGAACTTGAGCAAGAAGCGCGTAAACAGAATCTAACGGTTTTGGACGTAGACTCTTCCGTGACGGCTGAACCCTTCTACGCCGCGCACGGATATGAGGTTCGCGAGCATTGCGAGCACATCCTCAGCAACAGACAACCAATGGCCTGCGTAAGAATGCGTAAAAATCTCAAATAGTTTCCTCCCTGGAAAGAACGTCGTGCCAAACGTGGCTCTCAGGGCCAGAGATGCCTGGAACCTCAGCTCAGTTGCGCGACGGCGTTAATCCAAGACACAGGGCCTCGCGCCCACCAGAACGACAGTCAGTCGCATTGTATACACTTGTATATTTCAGATAGGATTGTGCGCCGGCTAACTTCTCCGGCACGGGCTGCCGGTCTTTCTCTTGATGCCCCCGTCAGACCGGCAGTCCTCCTGATTTATGCTCTTGCCGGAGTACCCACCGTCGATGCGGCGATGAAGATCAGTTAAAATTTTCAGCCTCGGCGCTCATATGGAAAAGGACGTTGATCTGATCATCCCCATCGAGGAAGGGGAAGCGAACGTCCTGATCAAACTGATCGAGACGTTATTCGACGATTGGTATGTCAGCGTGAGGAACGCAAGCGGCGCTTTGCTGAACCTTTGGCAATAGCTGCCCAAAAAGACGCTGAGAAGAAACGGCTCACCGAACAACTGAACCGCGCCGACCAGCCGGCAGCGCTGATGCCAAGAGACGCAAGGCCCTGCCCCGGCGTCGAACCTTTGAATTGTGCTAAAATCGGGTAGCGCATTGTCAGCACTTATACCTTTAAAAAAACTCCTTGGCGACGGCGTTCGAAGAGGCCTGTTGCTCCTGTCCAAAAACATCGATTGTTTGACTTTTCTCATATGCAACTGCGGCTTGGTTATTGGCGCGAATGAGAATTTGCGGCAACACTGTGAGCCGGAGTTCACCTGTTGTGCGATGTCGAGCCAATGGACCACGTCTTGATCATTGGCGTTGAGTTCTAACCCGCCATACGTCCCGTTGAGATCGTTCAAAGCTACGTCATAGGCTTGCGCATAGTTTTTATTTGCAAGGAGCGACCTAATCTGGCTCATGGCCGGCTCATGGCCCCCGTCGACAAACGTAGCGTTCATCGGACAGTATGGATCGTGGAACCGTGTGTTGCGCAGCGGCTACGAGATGATCTTCATTCCATTCAGCGACGGGGCAAACCCGTTCGGACCTTCGCGGTCTTGACCGGATTCCTGCGTCCTGACGGAGAGTGCGATAGCACGTCCGGTAGAGATTGCTGTTGCCCGCGATGGGGCGCTCCCGGTGGCAGATCATATCAGCAATAAGGTTTGGCTGGTAGCACCCAGCCAGTCCGGTCAGACAGCGCCCGCCCCTGCGGACGGGCGCGTATTTTATTCCAGGCGTAGAGGCTGGCACAGAATAGGAGGAAGCACACCTTACTTATTCAACCAACTCGTGACCTCAGGGATATTGCTCTGCGCTGGCAACGACTGCCTTGACTAGAGTCATATCAATTCCAACGGGGTGAAGCTGGCAGCAGATAACTCTGCTGAGAAGATGTGGACGTTTGCCCGGCTCATGCGACAGCGCCTTAAGCCTTACGTACCATCAAGGCGTCACGACATCGCCTACCATTCCAGTTTCTCCATCTTACGCACGACAACATGGGTGTCGCGTGTGAAGATGCCGGTCGGTCCCCAATAGTTCCAGCCGTATGTAAACTGGGCATAGCCACCGGCCAGGAACAACGGGTTGATACGAATACGCGTCAGACTGTTGTGTCCACCGCCTCGCCACTTCCGCTCCTGCGACTTCGGAATGTACACCGTGCGTTCAACCGCGTGGTAATACATGCAGGTGCCGGGCTGAATTCGACGACTAACGTTAGCTCTCGTCACAACCACACCGTTGTCGTTGTAGACCTCGACCCAATCGTTATCCTCGATGCCGACCTTTTCCGCATCCCGGTCATTGATCCACACCGGATCCATGCCGCGAGACAGCATCAGCAGCCGGTGGTTGTCTTTGTAGGTGGAGTGAATGTTCCACTTGCCGTGCGGCGTGATGTAGTTCAGCACCAGCGAGCGATCATCAACCCGGCTCTTCGCGATGTCACCGGTCTTGCGCGGATTGAGCCGCGGCTTGTAGGTCGGGATGTGCTCCCCGAAGTCCAGATACCACTGATGGTCGAGATATAGAGATTGCCGACCGGTCAGCGTGCGCCAAGGCACAAGGCGTTCGATATTCATGCACCAGGCGGCGTATGCACGACCATCATTGACTAGGCCAGTCCAGCAGGGGCTGGTCAGAATCCGCCGCGGCTGCCGCGTCAGATCGAAGAACGTCGAAGAGACACTCCGCGTAGGCTCCGCCAAGTCTGCAAGCGGCAGTCCGACATGCTGCTCCTCGTTGACGAAGCCCTGGTAGCTGACTTCACCATTCGATACCGGCGCGCACATCAGCACGGTGTTGCACGCATCCAGCACGTCCTCGAGACTCGGGTAGCGCTTGCCGCCCCACTCCACACACCGCATATGCCTCGCATCCGGCATCGGCATGATGGGATTATCGAGCATCTGATCGTACTGCTTCTTGATCGGAATATTCACGCCGACCGCTGAAATACCTTCCTCACGCGCCCTTGGTCCGAACGAAATAAACTTGTTGTACAGATTCGCATAGTCACGTTCGACGACTCGGACGTGCGGGAAGGACTTGCCCGGCACCAGTTTGCACTCACCCTCGGCCCAGTCGAGAATCTCGGGCTGCGCCAGTTCGTCGGGAGTGTCGTGCATGAGCGGCTGAAGGACCACGTCCCGAACAGGCTTCGAAAACGCAAGCGGCGCCAATTCGCTGACCTTCTTGGAAATCAGCTTGAAGATTTCCCAGTCGGTCTTGGATTCCCACACCGGAGGAACCGCCTGCCCCAGCACGTGCAGGAACGAGTGCAGGTCCGTCGTGTTGAGGTCGTTCTTCTCGTACCAGAACGCAGTCGGCAATATGATGTCGGAGTATAACCCCGTCGTGTTCATGCGGAAGTTGATGTCGACCACCAGGTCGTACTTCCCGCGCGGAGCTGTCTCGCGGTACTTAACCGTCGTCGTTTTTCCTTTCGCACGCTCCTCAGCGACCACGTTGTCATGCGCACCTAGGTAGTGGCGCAGGAAGAACTCGTGACCCTTGGCGCTCGACTGGATCGCGTTACCCCGCCAGATGAACCACACACGCGGCCAGTTCTCCTCGGCATCAGGATCATCGATCGCGAGATTCAGCTTCTTGCTCGCGACCTGATCCGCGACGTAAGTGGCAATATCTTCGGTCGTCTTCGCGCCGGCGCGTTCGGCGTCGGCCACAACCTCAATCGGGTTGCGATGGAAGTTCGGGGTAAACGGCATCCAGCCGGAGCGCACCGACTTCGCTTCGAGATCGATCGCGTGACCCTTGGCCCAGCGCGGATTCGGAGCCGTCAGACCATATTCGGTGAACTCCTGCTCGTAGCGCCACTGACAGCTATGGGCATAGTGCCAGGTCGACGACTGCACCACGCGCGGCGGCTTGGTCCAGTCCAGAGCCATCGCAATCGTGTTCCACGGAGCCACCGGCGCAAGCTTTTCCTGCCCGACGTAGTGGTTGATGCCGCCGCCGTTGACGCCGCAGCAGCCGCACAGGATCAAGGCGACCGTCGCCGACCGGTAGCACAGGTTGTTGTAGTACCAGTGGTTGGCGCTGGCGCCCACGATCACCATCGACTTGCCGTTGGTGAGCTCCGCGTTGGTCGCGAACTCACGCGCGAACCTGATCGCGGTCTCGCGGCCGATGCCGGTGTGACGCTCCTGCCAGGCCGGCGTGTAGGGCGCGTTCTCGTCGTCATAGCTGGTCGCAAACGAGCCTTCCAGGCCGCGGCTGTGACCGAACTGGGACATCATGATGTCGAAGCCGGTCGTGACCAGCACCTCGCCCTTGTCGGTCGCGATGCGCTTCACCGGAACGCCGCGCGAAACGACGCTGCCGTTGACGAAGTCGTCAAACCCGACCTGCACCACGCCGTCGGACTGATCGATGAAGCTCAGCACCGGATCGATCGGGCTGTTGTCCAGCGTATCTTCCGCGGACAGATTCCACTTGCCGTGCGTGGAGCCCCAGCGATCGCCGACCTGACCCTTGAACGCGCGCGGCTCGCCGGTTTTGGAATCGAGCACCAGCATCTTCCAGTCGCCGTTCTCGACGTCCTGATAGCGCGCCACACGCTTGGCTCGCAGCAGCCGGCCCGTCTTGTAGGTGTTGCCGTTGGGCTCCAGCTCGACAAGGAACGGAAGGTCGGTATAGCGCTTCACATAGTCGATGAAGTACGGAACCTGGCGGTCGATATAGTACTCCTTGAGAATGACGTGGTTGGCTGCCATCCACAGAGCCGTGTCCTGACCCGCCTGGATCGGAATCCACTCGTCGCAGTACTTCGCGACCTGGCTGAAGTCAGGCGAGAGAACCACGAACTTGGTGCCCTCGGTGCGCGCTTCCGAGATGAAGTGCACGTCGGGGGTCCGCGTCATGTTCAGGTTCGACGCCATCGAAACAATGAACTTGGAGTTGTACCAGTCGGCGCTTTCGCACACGTCGGTCTGGTCGCCCCAGATTTCCGGGAACGAGGTCGGCAGGTCGGCGTACCAGTCGTAAAAGCTCATCAACCCGCCGCCGAACAGCGACAGAAAGCGTGTACCGGCCGCGAATGACAGCATCGACATCGCGGGAATGGGAGAGAAGCCCATCACCCGGTCCGGCCCGTGCTTGCGCGCAGTATATAAACAAGACGCCGCGATCAGCTCGACCAGCTCTTCCCACTTGGCGCGGCGGAAGCCACCCTTACCGCGCGCCTTCTGGATGCGATTTCGCTTCTCCTCATTTTCGACCAGCGATGCCCAGGCCTGCACCGGATCCGGATGTGAAGCCTTGGCCTCATGCCAAAGGTCGTAGAGCGGCCCGCGAATGTACGGATACTTCACCCTGATCGGGCTGTAGACGTACCACGAAGCGGAGATGCCGCGCTGACAGCCACGCGGCTCATAGGGCGGCAGACTGCGCTCAAGAAGCGGATAGTCCGTCTGCTGCATCTCCCAGGTGATGATGCCGTCCTTGACGTAGATCGCCCAGGAACAGCCGCCGGTGCAGTTCACGCCGTGCGTGCTGCGGAAGACGTTATCGTGGGACCAGCGGTTGCGGTAGAACTCTTCCCACTTGCGCTCCCGGGGATTAACGAGGTCAAGTATCCAGCTCATCAGCGTCTCCTCAGTGCTTTCGGCCGGCCGCGGGGCCTGTCGTTGCTCACATCCATATTCTTCAATCTGCTTCTTCAAACCGCTCTGCGGAGTCAGCCGCCAGTCCGGTCAATGAATTCGATCGCAGGTTTTCGTGCAGTCGCCAGATCGATACCGCTCATCACGCTTTCCTTTTCCAAAGGACCACCGTTCGCCGGGAGGTGCTATTTCACCCGTCGTTGCCGCGCGCAGGATTCATCGCGTCGAGAGTCCGCCCGCTCACTTGCAGGCAAACGAAATCCACCAACCTGATTAGTTCGGGGTAAGTGCTCTAACCGCGAGAGATACCGCAGCAAGAAGCATTGCCTTTCGGCAGCTTGGAGGACTCAATCCTAGTTGATGCTCCAACATAGACTTGCGCGTCTTGCATTTGCAACGATGCAATCCATGCGCGATGCGACGATCTCCTCTGTTGTAATCGCGATGGTCGATGAACCGCGCAACGCTGAATAAGCGCGACCGATGATGCGATGTTGATTGCGTAAAGCAGAAGACATTTGTCGTCTTTGTAACTAGTGTCCATCGATGCCCGAGGCCGCGCGGATTCAAGCAGTAGCCCGCTGCGTGATTATCGGCGGATTGCAGGGCGGCGACCTCACGCGCGCGCAGCGTGCTGACATCGGCAAGGCTGCCGCCTCCAACGTGCCTGGCCCAACGAGAAGCATATGTGTGTCGGCACCCGACCGTGCTCGCGCAGCGTTGCACTTTCCTGTTGCTGGAGGATGACGCGGCTCAGCCGGGCGCTAACGTCATCGGCCAGAACCCCTGCATTCTTTATAGAAGTGAAAGGCCCGACGGATTGCTGCATTCGCACTTGGGGCGATAAGGCGGCTTGCGACTACGTTAACGAGCTTGCGCTATCGGCTGATGCGAAACGCGATCGGCTTCGGGAGATCAAGGCAAAAATCGTTGAACTTGAACGCGAAGAAGAAGCCTTGATCGAAAAGACTACGGACGAGGGCTTCGACATAATGCGGCGTCACGATGCATCGCCAGCGATTATCCTCGGCATCGTCGTCAATAAGAAAGCGCGAGTGGCCGAAGGCATGCTGACGACCTGGGCGCTTTTTTAACTCTACGTACTTGCCATCTTTAGACATGCCTTCGGCCAAACAAATGGAGAAGCTCGCGGAGCAGGTCACGCAATGGTGTGCCGCAAACGATCGAGCTTCCGAGCGATCCACCATCATCTGATTGGTGGCGGTCGGTTCTGAACGATCCGCGAGCCGGTGGACGACCTCGATTGCCGATCCAACAGCTTCGCCTCAACGAAATTCCTCGTTCCCTGCTGCGTGTCGCCTGCTTGCGCTGTCCACGGACTGTCGAAATCCAGACCGCTGACGCGATCAGGCTCTATGGCCCTCATGCCATTTGGAAAGATGTAGGGCAGCGACTACTCGACGATGGATGTCGAAACAGAACCGGGCGTCATGAAGAAGATAGCTGCTGGCTTGATTTCGATCCTTGCTCGAAGGGCTGAGACATCCAAACGACTATCCGGCTACCCAATCCTCAGTCGGAGTCGTCGATTTCTCGTCTTAAATCGTCAAGGCGTTTGCCTTTGTACGTCCAAGCCTATGGGCCAGACACAGCGGGCCAATCGTCCCCGAGCGCGTTATGTGCTCGAAGTGCTGCATCCGATAAGGACGTGACGTCGCCTAGATAGTCCACCTTGTTGCCGTCATCGATGGTCGTGCAAATAATCTTAGGATCTTTAGCAAGTTGAAGTTCGCTTCCCGGCGTAACTCCTATCATTGAGAGGCGGAAACGGCTTCGGCGCTTGGCGGCTTCCACCTCGGCTTTGACCTCAGTGTTCTCAAATATCTCGTCGCCAAGCCTCACCTCGCGAATTTCAGCCAGCAAGAGAGCGGACTTTACGCGTTCAGGAGCTATGCGAAAGAACTCTCGGCCCTTGCTTATGCGGTGATCGCCAAATGCATCATGGAGCCTGTTTTCAACAGACGCGCAATTGCTGACTTCGCAAGCGTAGAAAAGTTCAAAAGGGAGCGGAACGCCAGTCGAATACAATTGCCTGATACGTGAGGCCAACTCGCCGTTGGTGCAGCCGATTTTAATCAACCCAGGCATGGCTTCGTTTGTCAGGATGTATACGATGTCAGCCATATCGAACCTTCGCCCCGATTCTATAAATCTATAGTGACCGAAGCCACGTGAGACCGAGTGTCGTCGATTCTTCTTATTTTTGCGTTGTCGCTCGGTCTCCCTCCTGAACGATAGCCGCCGTCGCTTGGTACACGTGGCCCCTATCGGGGACAAAAGGTGATTATCGGGGATTTTGGACCGCGCCTTTACCGCACCTTTGGGCATCGGGCGTTTTGGTGAAAATCAACTAAACCATTGATTTTATTGGTGGCGGACGCAGTCGGATGCGAACGGGTCTCGGCGCGAGAATTCCCTGCTAATAGGGAAAATAACAGGGAATTTTGCGAAATCTCGGCGGGAGAATGGCCGAAAAGCTAACGAATCACCCGAAAACTCAATGATATGCAGGTGAATTCCCTGCTTCGCCGAGCAGGGAATTTTCAGGACGCAACAGGGAATTTAGGCAGCAGATCAGGGAGAGCTTGAACCGCTGGAGTAAGCGTCCATTTCTCGCACCCTTGTTCGATCGTTAGCGACCCCGATCTGTTCCTGTCTTCAATTTGAAGATGGAGAGAACAGCATGACGAGCGAACATCGAGGGTGGAGGCGTCAAGGCGAGGATTTTTGGCGGGCACATCACGAGGCCTGGAAGCGTAGCGACTTGAATCAACGTCAATATTGTGAAGCGCAAGGCATTCCGCTCAAGGCGTTTGGCAACTGGCGATCGTTGTTTAAAGTGGAGCCACAGCCGCCCAAGCGGAAGCTGTTGTATCGACGACGCCCCTTAAGTCCTCCCCTTAGTCCGCCGTTAAGTCCCCTCGTAAGTCCGGGGTCTTATCCCTCCTCGGCGGCAGCGGAGCCCATTGTTCCAAGACCACGTGAAGGGCATCGGCGACGGTTCAGCGAAGCCGACAAGCGTTGGATTCTTGAAGAGATGATACGGTCCGGTGCGAGCGGCAGCGAGATCTCGCGCCGCTACGGCATCGCTCCGCGCGTTCTGCGCCGATGGAAGCAGGACGTTGCCGCAGCGAAAGAGCTGGGCTTCGTCACTGTGCAGATCGCCGACGGAGCGACACCTGCGGCCGAGAGGGCCATGCCATGACGGCCTTGCTTCCTCCAAACGTAAAGGTGCACCTGGCTCTGGGCTACATCGATATGCGCAAAGGCATCGACGGTCTCGCGATGCTGGTGCAAGGCGTCCTGCACCAGGATCCATTTACCGGACATCTGTTTGTCTTCCGAGGTCGCACCAGGGCCAACCTTATCAAGATCATCTACTGGGATGGCACCGGCTTCTGCCTGTTCACAAAACGGCTCGAGCATGGTGTCTTTCTGTGGCCGCCGAGCATTGCGCCTGGCGAAACGCTGTCGTTGACCTCAGCACAGCTGTCGCTGCTGATCGAAGGTGTCGATTGGCGCGCGCCTGAGCAACGCTGGCGTCCGGCAATTGCCGGATGATCTGCGACCGATTGACTCGATGATGCAAGAAATGCGGCGAGAACGGTGCGAGTCAGTTAGATTCTTCTCGTATGAACGTCGATCTCGCCGCACTGCCCGACGACGTGGAGACGCTGCAAAAGCTGGTGCGTTCGCTTGTAGCCGAGCGCATCAGCCTCAGCAAGGCGAAGGCCGAGATCGAACGGCTCAATCTCATCATCAAGAGGCTGCAGCGCAACCAGTACGGCCGCCGGGCTGAGCGGCTCGATGACGAGCAGTTGCAACTCGGCTTCGAAGACCTCAACGCCGATCTTGCGCACGTCGAAACTAGCCTTCCGCCTCCGCCAGCCGAGAGCCGTCCCCCGAGGCCCCAAAGCGAGCGCCCGAGCCTGCCGGTGCACTTGCCCCGCGAGGATGTCAGGCTCGATGTTGAGCATCAAACCTGCCCGTGTTGCGGCGGCATACTGCACCTGATCGGCGAAACGACGAGCGAGATGCTCGACCATGTACCGGCGCGGCTGCGGGTCATCCGAATCTGCCGGCCGCGCTATGGCTGTCGGGCCTGCGGGACTATCCATCAAGCGCCAGCACCAGAGCGGCCGATCGCCAAAGGGCTGGCCTCCCCGGCTCTGCTCTCCCATGTTCTGGTCTCCAAATACTGCGATCACCTCCCGCTTTACAGGCAGAGCCAGATCTTCGCCCGGCAGGGCGTCACGTTGGACCGCTCGACCTTGGCGAACTGGATCGGCGGCGCCTGCTGGTGGCTGGAGCCCCTTCAATCCAAGCTCGCTGAACACATCTTTGCATCGCAGAAACTGTTCGCCGACGACACGCCTATCCCGGTACTCGATCCCGGCCGCGGCCGCACCAAAACTGGCCGGTTGTGGGTGTACGCCCGCGATGACCGGCCTTGGAACGGACCGGATCCGCCAGCCGCGGTCTATCTCTACAGTCCGGATCGCAAGGCTGAGCGTCCCGCTGCTCATCTGGCCAACTTCAGCGGCATCGTTCAGGTCGACGGTTATCCCGGGTTCGATCGGCTTCGCGACGGCGGCACCATCCAGCTCGCAGCTTGTTGGGCTCACGCCAGGCGGAAGTTCTACGAGGTGCAGCAGGCGACCGCCTCGCCTGTCGCGACCGAAGCGCTGCGACGCGTCGCCGAGCTTTACGTGATCGAGGCCGCCATCCGCGGCCAGACCGCGGAAGCACGGCAAAGCATGCGTCGATCAAAGTCGTTGCCTCTGGTCACGGCGATGAAAGCATGGCTCGAAATGCAACTCGCCCAAATCCCGCCGCGCGGCGGGCTCGCCGATGCCACTCGCTATGCCCTAAGCCGCTGGGATGCTCTTTGCTGCTTCCTCAATGACGGCCGCATCGAGCTCGACACCAACACCGTCGAACGCGCCATTCGTCCGGTCACGCTCGGACGAAAGAACCACCTGTTCGCCGGATCAGATGGCGGGGCTCAGCGCTGGGCCACAGTCTGCTCCCTCATCACCACGGCAAAGCTAAATGACGTCGAGCCCTTCACCTATCTCAAGGACATCCTTGAACGCATGTCGGCAGGTCATCCCATGAGCCGGCTCGATCAGCTCTTGCCATGGAACTGGCGCCCGGCAACTATCCT
>NZ_CH672422.1:77390-79258 GCF_000152905.1 Nitrobacter sp. Nb-311A | reverse complement strand
TCTCCAATGCAGTCAGAATCTCATGTCCCGTTGGGTACGTCAAGTATAATATTGGGAATAAAATCCTAATCTCGACGAGACCCGAGGTAAAAAAATGCCTCTACGTGGAATCCCGTTTCAAAAATTTTCGAGTACGGAACGACCCCGGGGGGCAAAAACTTCGCAGGTTTTCAGTTGTGGACCGGCGGCCCCCCATCATGCGCACTGCGAGCAAAATTCTGAAGGGGAGTTTCGGCGGTGACCATGTTATCGGACGCCAGCCACGCAATCATTGAGGGCGGCGCCGGCGCTCCTCCGGAACCGACCTGGTCGAAAATCTTCAAAGTGGTCGCCGATCGCGAACTCGCCGGCGAGATCTGGCGCAGCGTGATCGGCGAAATGGCAAAGGCCGGTACGTTGGCGGTGGTCAACGGCCCGGCGATCAAGCGTTACGTTATGTTCTCGATCGAATTCGAGCGCCAGGCGCGCGCGATCGCGAAGAGTGGTGTGGTCCAGAAGGCACCGCGAACGAAAGTCCCCATGGTGCATCCCGGATGGACGATCATGAAGCAAGCGGCCGAGGCCGCGGCCGGGCTCGAGGCCGAACTCGGCATCAGCCCGCGGCGGCGTAACAGTGCGGGAAAAGTCGAAAGGAAGGCGCGGGCAGAGCGGCCCGCTAATCGTTTCCTCAAGCCAGTATCCTGATGACCCGATCACGGTTTACGCGCGGGATATGGTCGATGGCCGGGTCATCGCCGGCGAACTCGCGATCGCCGCCGGCGAGCGGCATCTGCGGGACATCCGTGATGGCGAGGCGCGAGGGATCTTCTGGCGACCGGAGGTAAAAGCTTTCCGTCTGCTCGAATTCCTACCGGCGGTTCTGACGGTCACGGCCGGCGCGAAGGCCGGGGAGCCCTTCCATCCGCTGCCATGGCATATGTTCTGCGCCGGGAGCCTCTTCGGTTGGCTCAATGCGACCGGCCGGTTGCGATTCCGCCGCGGCTGTCAATCGGCTCGCAAATTTGACCCCGTATCGGCGTTCAATTTTGACCCCTTCGCGCGGCGTGGTTTGAGGGTAGCGCTCGACTCGTCGGAGCTGGCCGGGATTGCGGAGACGAGACGAGCGCGGGTGGCGTGATCGTCGTCGCGGCTTTTGAAGCGCCAGCTGTCGTTACCGGTTTCGACGATGTCGCAGTGGTGGGTCAACCGGTCGAGCAGCGCGGTGGTCATCTTGGCGTCGCCGAACACGCTGGGCCATTCGCCGAAGGCGAGATTGGTGGTGACGATGACGGAAGCACGCTCGTAGAGCCGGCTGACGAGATGGAACAGCAACTGGCCGCCGGATTGGGCAAAGGGCAGATATCCGAGTTCGTCGAGCACGATGAAGTCCATCCGGGTCAGATGTTCGGCAAGCCGGCCCTGACGTCCGTTACGGGTCTCGATCTCGAGGCGATTGACGAGGTCGACCACGTTGTAGAAGCGACCGCGGGCGCCGGATCGGATGCAGCTTCTGGCGATTGCGATGGCCAGGTGGGTTTTGCCTGTGCCGGTGCCGCCGACGAGCACGACGTTGCGCTGCTGGGCGATGAAGCCGCCGCCGGCGAGATCATTGACGAGCGTCTGATTGATCGGCGTGCCTTCGAACTGGAAGTCATCGAGATCCTTGGCCAATGGCAGCTTGGCGATGGTGAGCTGGTACTTGATCGACCGCGCCTGCTTCTCGTTGATCTCGGCGCTGAGCAGGTCGCCGACGATGTGCTGAGGTTCGTGCTGGCGCTTGACGGCCGTCGCCATGATCTCGTCGAAGGCAGCCCTCATTCCGTAGAGTTTGAGCTCACACCATGAGGTCGAAGATTTGGGTTCGTTCCATCAGATGGTCCTCCGGAGGT
>NZ_CH672422.1:0-77290 GCF_000152905.1 Nitrobacter sp. Nb-311A | reverse complement strand
GTCCTTTTTGAACGATAAGCACCTGCAAAACGAGGAAGCGGCCTACGCTTGGGTAGAAGCCCGTATTTGGCCGAACGGTCCCGTATGCCCTCATTGTGGCGGTGTTGAGCGCATTTCAAAGATGGGTGGCAAGTCCACCCGGATCGGTGCTTACAAGTGCTACCAATGCCGCAAGCCCTTCACCGTGAAGGTGGGGACCATCTTCGAAGCCAGCCACGTTCCGATGCATCTTTGGCTACAAGCGATCTATCTGCTTTCTTCGTCAAAGAAGGGAATTAGCTCTAACCAGCTTCATCGCACCCTTGGCTGCACTCTCAAAACCGCGTGGTTTATATCCCACCGCGTTCGCGAAGCAATGCGCGACGGCGGGTTTGCCCCGATAGGCGGCGCTGGCGGCATTGTCGAGGCCGACGAAACCTATTTCGGTCCGACCAAAGAAAAGAAGGTCTCTCCGCAGCGGAAAGGTCGTCCGTTCACCAAAGCTGGCCGCACCGGACCCGCCAGCAAACGCGCTATCGTTTCCCTCGTGGAGCGCGGCGGCAAGGTTCGCTCGTTCCACGTCGAGAACGCGGACAAACTGACCGTCGTTGGTATCGTAACCAGCAATATCGACAAAGAGACTCGTCTTCATACCGACGAAAGCCGCCTTTACACTGGCGCGGATCAACATTTCGCGTCGCACGAAACCGTGAAGCACAGCGCCAAGGAGTATGCTCGCGGCGACGTGAATACCAATTCGGTCGAAGGCTATTTCTCAATCTTCAAACGCGGCATGAAGGGCGTCTATCAGCACTGTGGCGAACGCCACTTGCATCGATATCTCTCGGAGTATGATTTCCGCTATAACAACCGCATTGCACTTGGCGTGAATGACGACGCGCGGGCAGAGCGCGCGTTAAAAGGCATCGTTGGCAAGCGTCTCACCTATCAAACAACTAGTGAGGGCTGAAATCGGATGGCTCAGAAGCCCAAAGCTCGCGGCGCTAAGAAAAAAGCAGTACCAAAAAAGAAAGCGCCGGATGAAAAGCAATTCGAGCGGTTCATAGAAACCGCTCGGAAGCTTGGCGTTGATGAGGGCGGGAATAAATTTGAGAAAGTCTTTGAATCAGTTATTCGCTCTAAGAGAGGCGCTAAACCATAGTCGGCCCAATTTTACCCTTTTTTTGCGCTGGCCAGCAAAACATCCCTGACTTTGGAGAGCCTCTCATCGGTCCATAGATCGAAAATGTCGTGTTTTGGCTCAAACATATGGGCGAAAAAGACGTTTGATTGTTCGTTTTTAGGGTTCTTGCCAGAATATTGGTCAAAATAGTAGCGGCGGGCATGCCAAGCCATTAGGTCCGCCGCCTGCAAAGGCAAGACATCGTCATCACTTTTGAAAGTAGGCATTCCGCCACATAGTTTCCTGACTTCCGCTGGCGCGACAGCCATGCACTTTTCGTACTCTGCCGTAAGCAAGACTTTGTCCACACTCTGTTCGTCAAAGATAAGATCAAGCCTGTCGTCTAGTTTAAGGCGGTGAGTAAGCTTTAAAAGGCTAATCAGAATTCCAAAGAACGATAGAAAGTATGGACGGTCCAAGATTTCAGGATTGAATCTCCCTTTCATTAGCCTTTGATACGGCTCAATAGGGATTACCGAAACAATGCCGTGCATTGCATGCCGACGAATCGCGGCGATAAACATTTTTAAACGTTCATCCCGTTGCTCGTTCGTCCAACCATGGAAAATAGTATTGGGAACGTTGTTTCTATAAATCTGGTTGGTCTTCAGCACCTGGATTGGTGCTGGGTCAGAGTGATCTAGGACCTTTTGCCACTCATCCGAAAAAGCTTCCCACTGCTCCGCCTTAGCGACATAGCCAGCCAGCACGAAAACAGGAGACTGTCCGTCCCACCCACTGTCGTCGATAAAACCTTGGAGCATAACAAGCAGCCGCCTCCGGCGCTTTGCTTCAGAGAAGCCTGATACCAAAGCGCGGATATGTTCTCTTGGCCGCGTACGACCGTGAGAGGACGCGAATCGCCCCCCGCTACTCATAGTAGCACCAGATTCGGTGGGTACGCAAAGTATAATATTGGGATTTTATTCCTATAATTTTTTAAGCACGCGAGCGGCCAGGTCACTCGCGGACCTGAATACCTCACCCTCGATTCCATGGATGATCCGCATCGAGCGGCCTTCCGCGCTCATCACAACCAATTTCAAAGCCGCGCTTCTCAATTCGTTGCCCGGTCACGTCGTGGCAGCTTTTGCAAGACGATCCCAGGCGGCCGTTCCAGAAGAGACCAGCATCGCCATGGTGTTGGATCATGTGATGGGCGACGGTCGCCACCACGGTCAGGCCACGCGATTCGTACCGCTGGCATAGCGGGTGAGCTGCCAACTGCTCAGCCCGCCGCCGTCGCCATCGTGCCGTCTTGTACCAGGCCCGCCAAGGCTCATTGCGCCGTTGATCAGAACCTTGGGACAATCGACCATCCTCTAACGGCTGGTGTCCGGGAATGCCTAGTAGCGGACTCGCTAGACGATATCGCCGCCGGCGTAATCGTCGAAATCGGCATCGCGCCGGTCGTAGATCCGCAAGGTGTCAACACGTCGATGTCGGGATACCCGCATGACACGAAACTATCGACGCCCTTGTCCAGCGCCTCAGTGATAAAACCAGCCCTCAAGCTGTGCGCACTGAACAGCGACTCGTCGAGCCCGCCAAGCTTGATCGTCTGCTTGACGATGCGGGCGACTGAACGGCCCGTCAGCGCATTGACTCCGATCCGGCCGTGGCGATCGATCTCGCGGAAGATCGGGCCCTTCCTTGATGCGCGAAGCGGCCAGCCATGCTTCCAGCGCATCGACGGGCTTCAGCTTGTTCCCGCGCGCGACGCTGATCGCCGCGCCCTCGCCTTCCTGGTCCGTCTTCGAACGGCGGATACAGACGACCATACCGCGTTTACGGATGTCGACATCCGAAACCGTCAGCGCCACAAGCTCGGAGCGCCGCAGCGCCGCCGCAAAGCTGACCAGAAGGATCGCGCGGTCCCGAAAACCTGCCAGGCCGTTGCCAAGTTGCGCAAGCGCCCGCTCCAGGACCTCGAACGTCACTGGAGCTTTGCGGGTGACCGCCGTCCCGAGCTCGCGGCGGATCCCGCGAAGCACGGATTTCACGCCCTCATGCTCGCTCGGCGGCGCATAACCTTTCGACTTATGCATCCAGCCAATCGCAGCCGAGGCGCGAACGATGGACGACGGCCGAAGCTTCCGGTCAGCCAAGTGCGCGAGATAGCGCGCGACCAGCAACGGATCGGCGGGAAGCATCACCTCGGCCGCGCCGTCACACCAAACTTCAAACTGGCGCCAGTCCGATGCATAAGCAAGCCGCGTGCCTTCGGATTTCTCGGCCTCGAGGTACGCTCGCACCGATTCCATCGGGTCGACGAGATCGGTGGCCATCCTTCCCCGCCAACCTGTTCGAGAGAGCGCCAGCCGCTCCGGTTACCTCCGCCGGCCGCGACGCTCCACGCCAGTGCGCCGCCCTCTCCGCGCCGTTCCCGGCAACGGCTCCCGAATCTGGATAAGGGTCAAATTGGCCCCCCGATATTTTTCGTGTACGATTATTCTTGTGCCGGATATAATTTCCGTGTACGAATAATCTCATGAAGATCGTCTGGGACGAAGCGAAGCGCCAGAGCAACCTCGCCAAGCACGGCCTGGACTTCGCCTCGCTCACGGTCGAATTCTTTGAGGCTGCTCGTGTCGAAACCGCCAAGCACGATCGATTCCTCGCCGTCGGTGAACTCAACGGGGTCGCGGTGATTACGGTCGTATTCCGCCCGCTCGGCTCCGAAGCACTCGCGGTGATCTCGATGCGGCGAGCGAACGAAAAAGAAAGGAGCCAGCTATGACGAGCAAATGGCCCCAATTCATTACAAAGGATCTGGGACCTGATGACGACGCCGAGATGATGCGGCGCTGGCAGGCCTATGATCGCGACATGCGAGCCATCATCGCCAAAGGTGGCGTTCACCAGGATGACGACGGATGGTGGGTTGACGATGCCACCGGCGAGTTGATCGGGCCGGATCCTGATATCGAACGTCCGCGCTCTTCTGATGAGATTGCAATGGCAAAGCCCTTTGCCGAAGCCCTCCCCGATCTCGCTGAAAGCATCAAACGCGCGCGCGGGCGGCCGAAGGTCGAGAATCCGAAGGAAGCCGTGACCCTTCGCCTGTCGCCCGCCACCGTCGAGCGCTTCAAGGCCGCCGGCAATGACTGGCGCGCCAGAATGGCGGAGACGCTCGAGCGCGCGAAGATCGGGTGAACGCTTCGCGCCCGGCAAACCTCTCGGCCCACCGCTGTGAAGCGCCCTTGAAGGAGCGTCATCGCGGAACATGGCCCCGCTTCCAGAGGCAGGCGATTCCGCGAAACGGCAAGCCTGAAGGCTGCCGGTCACCATGGACAGCTTGGCACGACTCCAGAGGTCGGTGGATCATATCACGCCACCGCCAGCTTCAGGCGCTCCGCCGCCACCGGCCAGCACCGGCGACCGAACAATTCCTCCTCGAGCAGGACCTCGATCCGCCCGCGCTCATCGATGTCAGCGACAGTGCCGAGCAGCTTGTCGAAGGGTGCCGGCAGCAACGTCGCCCACACCCGCTCCCCTCTTTCGAAGCTCGCGCCCTCGCCTGTCAATCGGCTTGCAAATTTGACCCTTGATCGGCTTCCGATTTTGACCCCTTTGCGCGGGGTGGTTTGAAGGTAGCGCTCGACTCGTCGGAGCTGGCCGGGATTGCGGAGACGAGACGAGCGCGGGTGGCGTGATCGTCGTCGCGGCTTTTGAAGCGCCAGCTGTCGTTACCGGTTTCGACGATGTCGCAGTGGTGGGTCAACCGGTCGAGCAGCGCGGTGGTCATCTTGGCGTCGCCGAACACGCTGGGCCATTCGCCGAAGGCGAGATTGGTGGTGACGATGACGGAAGCACGCTCGTAGAGCCGGCTGACGAGATGGAACAGCAACTGGCCGCCGGATTGGGCAAAGGGCAGATATCCGAGTTCGTCGAGCACGATGAAGTCCATCCGGGTCAGATGTTCGGCAAGCCGGCCCTGACGTCCGTTACGGGTCTCGATCTCGAGGCGATTGACGAGGTCGACCACGTTGTAGAAGCGACCGCGGGCGCCGGATCGGATGCAGCTTCTGGCGATTGCGATGGCCAGGTGGGTTTTGCCTGTGCCGGTGCCGCCGACGAGCACGACGTTGCGCTGCTGGGCGATGAAGCCGCCGCCGGCGAGGTCATTGACGAGCGTCCGGTTGATCGGCGTGCCGTCGAACTGGAAGTCCGCGAGACCCTTGGCCAGCGGCAGCTTGGCGATGGTGAGTTGGTACCTGATCGATCGAGCCTGCTTCTCGTTGATCTCGGCGTTGAGCAGGTCACCGACAATGCGCTGGGGTTCATGCTGGCGCTTGATGGCGGTCGCCATGATCTCGTCGAAGGCAGCCTTCATGCCGTAGAGCTTCAGCTCACCCATGAGGTCGAACAGTTGAGTACGTTCCATCAGATGGTTCTCCTGAGGCTGTCGTAACGGGCGCAGTCGGCGATCGGCGCATGGCGCAGGATCAGCGCCGCGGGAGTGAGGATGTCGGCTGGTGGAGCGGGTTCGCGTTGACGGGCCAGGATGTTGAGCACGACATCAGCGGAATGAACGCCATGAGCGATCGCCTCGGCGCAAGCTGCTTCAACGGCCGGCAGACCATCGGTCAAAACCGCGTTGAGGATGTCGACCATCTGCCGGTTGCCATCGTCAGCACCGGCAAGCTTGCGCCGTACACGTTCAATCGCTGCCGGCAGCACCCAGTCCTTGAAGGGAGCGCCGTTACGCAAGGCGCCGGGTTTGCGAGCCAGCACCGGCACGTAATGCCAGGGATCGTAGACGGTATCGCCACGGCCGAATGAGCGAGCATGTTCGGCAACGATGCGTCCCTCCTGACGGATCACGATGCGGTCGGCGTAGGCGTGAACCTCGACCGGCCGTCCGACGGCGCTGGCAGCGACCGAGTATTTGTTGTTGTCGAAGCGCGCCAGGCAGGTCTTCGAGACCGATGCCGGCACCGCGTGGAATCCGTCGAACCGGCCAGCATAGGGAACGAGCTTGGGCCGCTCGGCTTCGAACACCTCCCAGACCGTCTGTTCGGCCAGTTCCGGATGTCGGTGCGCCTTGGCGTAGGCGATGCACTTATCCAGAAGCCACGCGTTCAACTCGTCCAGGGTTTTGAACCGCAGCCGTGGCGTGAAGAACCGTTCCCGGACCAGCCCGACCTGGTTCTCGACCTGACCCTTCTCCCAGCCCGACGCCGGCGTGCAGGCGACCGGATCGATCAGATAGTGGCTGCACATCTGCAGGAAGCGGCGATTGTAGCGGCGATCCTTGCCGACGAAGATCGTCTCCACCGCCGTCGTCATGTTGTCGTAGATGCCGCGGCTGCAGGTACCCTTGAACAGTGCGAACGCCCGGTCGTGGGCGTCGAATACCATCTCCTGCGTCTCGCGCGGATAGGCCCGCACGAACAGCATGCGGCTGTGGCACAGCCGGACATGAGCGACCTTCACGATCGCCGTCACGCCGTTGAGGAGAACGATCTCATGGCTCCAGTCGAACTGGTAGGCTTCGCCCGCCGCAAAGCTCAACGGAACATAGGCCGCCGCGGTCGATTGCCCGCGCTCCTTGTTCCACCGCCTGGCGTAACGCCGCACGGCATCGTAACCACCGTCATAGCCGCGGCCGCGAAGCTCTTCGAAGATCCGGATCAAGGTCAGTTGTTCGCGCGCGGATTTGGTCGCGTTCGCCGCCAGCAACACATCAAGCTCAGATGCCCAGTGTCCAAGCTTGGGCCGCGGCTGAACCTGCCGCTCGTACTCAAACGAGGTCTCTCCCGACCTCAGCACCTTCCGGACCGTGTTCCGGGACACCTTCAGGTCGCGGGCGATCGCCCTGATCGTCTTGCCCTTGATGAAGTGTTCGCGCCGTATCCGCGCAATCGTCTCCACGACCAGCATCTCCCACCACCTGCTTCGTTACAAAGCAGGCAGCGCAACAGACCAACCTTCAGGGAGTCAATTTTGGACGCCGAGCCCCCCGCTTAGAGGGTCAATATTGCAGGCCGAATGACACCTGAGCTTCTCCGTTCCACAAACAAAGGAGGGTCGAAATAATGGAAAGAGTCAGAAAATCGGGGTCTGGCGGAGTCAGAAAGTGGAGGGCCAATGCCTACTAAGTATTTGAAAACATTGGCGCGAGAGACGGGACTCGAACCCGCGGCCTCCGCCGTGACAGGGCGGCGCTCTAACCAACTGAGCTACTCCCGCGGATGCCATGTATCCGCAATAGAGGAGAGGGCTTAAAGGCGGGACCTTTCCAAGTCAAGGCGATTGCGAATCTCACGTGCTGAGAGGCTTTTTTACGGGGTCGATGCGAAAAATCGGCTATTTACAGGCAAAATGGCGCGGTTGCTACCTCCCCGAATCAAACAAGGGCTGATACGCCTTGCTTTCCGAAGCCGGCAATGACGAGGAGCGCCATATTATGGCAAAGAAGGCAGCGACCCCGAGCACCGTGACCCTGAAGCATCTCGCGGCGGCATTGGCCGAGGACCACGAATTGTCGAAGAAGGCCGCCGAGGCCATCCTGACCGACATGGTGACGCGTATCACCAAGCATCTCAAGAAGGGCGATCGCATCCGCATCGTCGGCCTCGGCATTCTTCAAGTCCGCAAGCGCGCCGCTCGCAAGGGGCGCAATCCGGCCACAGGCGAAGAAATTCAGATCAAAGCCTCCAAGAAGGTCGCGTTCCGGGCCGCCAAAGAGCTCAAGGAAGCCATCTGAGGAGAATACGAGATCGGACCGGAATGCCGGGTCAAGCACACTCCGCTCAAACGCTTGACGCGGGATATGCCGCAACGAGCAACCGCGGAGTCTGTGACTTTTACGGTCCTGCCCTGGATTCCTGACGGTCGCTCTCATGAAATTCAATCACACGGTGACGGAGCGCTTCCTTCGCTATGTCGCCATTGATACCCAGTCCGACGCGGCGTCTTCGAGTTATCCTTCCACCGAGAAGCAGAAGGATCTCGGGCGGCTGCTGGTGAGCGAGTTGCAGGGACTCGGCATCGCGGATGCTCATCTCGATCCGTACGGCTACGTGTACGCAACGCTTCCGGCAAACAGCTCAAAGCAGGTTCCGGTTATCTGCTTCTGTTCGCATATGGACACGTCGCCCGACTGTTCAGGCGCAAACGTCAAACCGCAGATCGTCCGGAATTATCGCGGCAGCGACATCCTTCTCCGCGGCGATCCATCGCAGGCCATTCGCGCAGCGGATCATCCGGCGCTGGCTGATCAGATCGGCAACGATATCATCACGTCGGACGGCACCACGCTGCTCGGCGCCGACAACAAAGCCGGCGTTGCCGAAATCATGGATGCGGTCCAGATCCTGCTTGCCAACCCGGAGATCAGGCATGGCACGATCAAAGTCCTGTTCACCCCCGATGAAGAAATCGGACGCGGCGTCGATAACGTCGATCTGAAAAAACTCGGCGCGGACTTCGCCTATACCGTCGACGGTGAGACCGCGGGCCATATCGAGGACGAGACGTTCTCGGCCGATGCGGCGCTTATTACAATCAAGGGAGTCAGCGTCCATCCCGGCTTCGCCAGGGGTAAAATGGAACATGCGATCAAGATCGCGTCCCGCATCGTGGAGCGGCTTCCGAAAGATTCCTGCTCGCCCGAGACTACTGAAGGTCGCGAAGGTTTTCTGCATCCGACCGACATCAGCGGCACGCTCGAGAGCGCGACACTGAGCCTCATCGTGCGCGATTTCACGGAAACGGGTCTGAGTGAGAAGGAAGCCCTGCTGGAAGACATCATCCGCGATGTCATGGCGGATTTCCCACATTCGACATATCGGCTGGAGATTCAGCCGCAGTATCGCAACATGAAGCAGATCGTGGATCGCCACCCGGAGGTCGTCGACAACGCGACGGAGGCGATCCGCCGCGCCGGTCTCAAGCCGGTCAAAGGCAGCATTCGCGGCGGCACGGACGGCTCGCGGCTGTCATTCATGGGGCTTCCCTGCCCCAACATCTTCGCCGGCGAACACGCCTTCCACTCACGCACCGAGTGGGTCAGCGTGCAGGACATGGAAGCTGCCGTGCGAACTATCGTGCACCTCGCCGCGATCTGGGAAGAACGCGCTTGAAGTTGCCGTTATCGCAAGCCACGTCACACACTTACCGCGCAGATATGCTTGGCTCGAAAACGCTCAAGGTGAGCATCGTATTGCTCCTCGTCGTCCCGGCGATCACGTAACCGTACGCCAGCATCAACGCGATGCAATCCGTTGACCATTCCGTGCGCGACAAGTGTTCGATAACGATGGCTTGTGGCCAGATCGATCGCGGGGCGTCCTTGAAAAATCCAACCAGAACCCGGTCTTCGTAACCTTCAACGTCGATCTTCAGCGCATGGACATGGCGGATGCCTGCACCCTCCAGAGCCTGCCGCAATCGAACGGAGCGTACCGCAATCGCATCTCTCGACGCGCCGGCGCTGACAACGTGGCTCGCCCCGAAATTCTTGCCATCCGTCGCAAGCAGCAAGTCCCCCTCGCCATCGCCGGCGGCCGCCTGCATCAAATGGACATTGCGAGACCCGGATGCTTCGCGGTTGAAGGCCAGTCTCTCATAGGCAACCGGATGCGGCTCAATGGCGAGAACATGCCCTTCAGCGCCGACATGCTGCGCCATAACCAGCGCATACGTCCCGACATTGGCCCCGATATCGACGAAGCATCCGCCAACCGGCGTGCGTTCACGCAAGAATTGTAGTTCCTCGAGGTTATAATCGGGATTCAGCAGAGCACCCCGCTCCGTACCGCTGTTCTGGTGGTAAAATCTGAATGACGCTCCCTGATAGGTATCGTCGATCGGTCCGGGACGAAGCCTATTGAGAAGCCGCGACATCGCAGGTCGAAATGCGCCTCGCCTCAGGCGCGATTGTCTCACCACATGGAGAAGCTTCTTCTGAGCCCAGTTAGGTGCGAATGAACCGAACGATTTTTCCATACCACTTACCCCAGCACGACTTCAGCAATGCATTCCAATGATCAACGGAACGATAGCGTGCCTGAAGACTCTGATATCGCGAGCAAGAGACCGCATGTCCGGATGCCGCGGTCACCGCGGGATACGACCGCGCGAACATCGTTAATCTTTCCTAAAAGTCGGGTGATATGATCCTCGAATCATCGGGGATTCAAGAATGCTACGCACCATTTCGCTCGCGGCCCTCGGAGTCGCCATGATGGGAGCGACGGGATCGGCCGCCGACCTTCCGGCGCATAGCCGCATCGGTAAAATCTTCGCGGAACCGGCGCCTCCACCCGTCCGTGTCGCGCAGGAGAAAGATTACCCCGAAAGCGTGCTCTACCGGTTTCGGATTCCGCCGCCGGTGCCGGGCTATTACGGAAGACCGAACGATTTCTACTATCGCCCGTACTATGAGGAACGGCCGGTGATCTCGCTCTATTTCGACCGATTGCCCTATGCTTGCGGCCTGTACGGCTATTGCTAGGTTCAAAAAGCTGGAAACCAGTTCTGGCTAAACAATGCGCCCTGATCACAGGTTGCGCGCGGTCACGATCCAGATCGATGCCGGAAGCACCACCGTTTGCTCCCGAGCGAACGGAGCGAGAACTTCCCGGATCGAGTTCGCCGCGGCGGCGATGACTTCAACAGGCTGCCCTTCAAGCGCGCGGCTGGCGGGACCGATCTCAAGCGCGGACTTGACCGCAGCATCCAGCCCGCAACCGACCGAGATATCCAGGGCAAGCTCGCAGGCTTCCATCGCAACCTCAGAGAAGCCTGCCTGGCCGAGAATGCGATGAACACGCTCTTCGGACGCGAATGCGAACGGACCGGGATCTTCCGGCCCGATCTCCGGCAACTTCGGGACGTGCTTGTAGGCCGCCTGGAGCGGAGCCATCAGCCAAGGGTTGAAGCGAGGCTCCCGCCAGCAAATGAACGCCAGGCGGCCGAGGGGCCGCAACGCCTTGCGCAGGTTCGCGAACGCTGAGACCGGATCAGCGAAGAACATGACGCCAAACCGCGAGGCAATCAAATCGAAGCGGCCAGGCCGGAACTGGTACTCGGCAGCGTCGGCCAACCTGAACTCGACCCGACCGGTTTGCGGCGCGACCTGTCCTGCCCGTTCCAACATCGGGGCCGACACATCGATGCCCAGGACGTAACCGGAAGGGCCCGCTTGCTCCGCGAACGCTCGCGTGGTTGCGCCGCAGCCGCAGCCAACGTCTATGATGCGTTCGCCGGGCATGACTCGGGCCCGGTCCAGCAGGATGGTGGAAACGGGCTCCAGCAGTTCGTCTTGCAAGCGCTGACGATCGGCCCAACGCTGGCCGCCGGGTCCGTTCCAGTAAGCGATCTGGTCCGCGTTTGGCGTCCGAGCAACCTCTGTCATCGCCGCTCCCGCGCAATCGGGCGACTGCCCTTCACAAAATCCGTGACTCGTGGCCGATTATGGAGGAAACCACGCGATCTAGCCGCTTGGTAACAAACCGAAGCCGAAACATACCACACTTGAGCAGTGGGCGGTATTCCGCGCCTGACGTCGGATGCAAGCAGGACAAGATGACGTCCGGCAACGGGACAGGGAGAGTCCGCGGTTCGGAGCAGAATGGAGAGACGAGATGGCAGATGAGGAAGACAAGACGATCGTCGAGCAAGGCCCTTCCATCGGTGAGTACCGCCGGGAGTCGATTCCGGAGTACATCATCGATTCGAGCGGCGCCCGGTTCGAATTTGATCGCATCGCTCTCGAGGGCGATGGCGGACTCGAACCATCGCAACTGGCCCGGAACGAATGCCTTATCGCACCCGGTTTAATCTATCGTAGAGTTTCGTCATGATCGGGACCCGTGTCGCATAGGTTCCGTGCCGCATCGGCAGGTCGGCAGGTAAGATCGACGACGGTGTCGGCCTGAACTGCTGGCTTGTGGTAGGCGGCGAGAGATTCGAACTCCCGACCCTCTCGGTGTAAACGAGATGCTCTAACCAGCTGAGCTAGCCGCCCTCAACTCCCTGTTTAGCTCCGACGTATCCCCGCATGCAAGCCACCCGGCCCGCGCAATCGCACGCGCAGCCCATCGGATGCAGCCGGCCGATCTTGATACAAACGGAAACGGCCGGCGCACTCCTCAATATCCATAACCATCGTCCGGCAGAGCCGGCAGTCGCATAACGCAAGAACGGCGCCCGCGAAGGGCGCCGTTTCATCGTTTCGTCGTGACGCTCAGTGAGCTGTCAGGCCGCCGGCCGCCTCATCAGCCGCATCATCGGGATTGACCGGGAGCTTCGTATCCTCCTCCCAGACAATCGGCTTGGGCTGCCGCACCAATGCCTTGGCGATCACCTCATCCATCCGGGCAACCGGAATGATCTCCAGTCCTCCCTTGATGGATTCAGAGATCTCCGTGAGATCCTTGGCATTCTCGTCCGGTATGAGCACGGTCTTGATGCCGCCTCGCGATGCCGCCAACAGTTTCTCCTTGAGGCCGCCGATCGGCAACACCCTGCCCCGTAGCGTGATCTCGCCCGTCATTGCGATGTCGCGCCGGATCGGAATTCCGGTCAGCACCGACACAATCGTCGTCGCCATCGCCACGCCGGCCGAAGGACCGTCCTTCGGGGTGGCGCCCTCGGGGACATGAACGTGGATATCGCGTCGCTCGAACAGTGGCGGCTCGATCCCGAAGGTAATCGCGCGCGAGCGGACGTAGGAAGCCGCCGCCGAGATCGACTCCTTCATCACGTCGCGCAGGTTACCGGTCACCGTCATGCGTCCCTTGCCGGGCATCATCACGCTTTCGATCGTCAGCAACTCGCCGCCGACGTCGGTCCATGCCAGACCTGTTACGACGCCGATCTGATCGTCTGTTTCGATCTCGCCGAATCGATACTTCGGCACTCCAAGAAAGTCCTCGACAACCTTCTCGGTGACCTGGACCGATTTCTTCTTCGAGAGCATCAACTCCTTCACCGCCTTGCGGGCGAGTGTGGACAGCTCACGCTCCAGATTGCGCACGCCCGCCTCGCGGGTGTAGCGGCGAATGATCAGCAGAAGCGCCTCGTCATCGATTGACCACTCCTTGGAGTCCAGACCGTGCTTGCTGAGCGCGTTCGGAATGAGGTGCTTGCGAGCGATCTCGACCTTCTCGTTCTCGGTGTAGCCGGCGATCCGGATGATCTCCATACGGTCCATCAAAGGCCCGGGAATATTCAGCGTGTTCGCGGTCGTAAGGAACATCACGTTGGAGAGATCGTAGTCGACCTCCAGATAGTGGTCGTTGAACGTCGAGTTCTGCTCGGGATCGAGGACCTCAAGCAGGGCAGATGACGGATCGCCACGGAAATCCGCGCCCATCTTGTCGATCTCGTCCAGCAGGAACAACGGGTTCGAGGTCTTGGCCTTGCGCATCGACTGGATAATCTTGCCGGGCATCGAGCCGATATAGGTGCGGCGGTGACCACGGATTTCCGCCTCGTCACGCACGCCGCCAAGCGAGACGCGCACGAATTCGCGGCCCGTCGCCCGCGCGATCGACTTCCCGAGCGAGGTTTTGCCGACGCCGGGAGGGCCGACAAGGCACAGGATCGGTCCGGTCAGCTTGTTGGCGCGCGACTGCACCGCAAGATATTCGACGATACGATCCTTGACCTTCTCAAGCCCGTAATGATCGGCGTCCAGCACCTCCTGAGCGGCGTTGAGATCCTTCTTCACCTTGGACTTCTTGGCCCAGGGAATCGACAGCAGCCAGTCGAGATAGTTACGCACAACAGTGGCTTCGGCGGACATCGGAGACATCTGCCGCAGCTTCTTCAGCTCGTGCTGGGCCTTCTCGCGGGCCTCCTTGGAAAGTTTGGTCTTGGCGATCTTCTCTTCGAGATCGGCGAGTTCGTCGCGGCCCTCGTCATCGCCGAGTTCCTTCTGGATCGCCTTCATCTGCTCGTTGAGGTAGTACTCGCGCTGGGTCTTCTCCATCTGGCGCTTGACCCGCGAACGAATGCGTTTCTCGACCTGCAGAACGGAGATCTCGCTCTCCATCAGACCGAGAACCTTTTCCAGACGCGCCGTTACGGACAGCGTTTCAAGGATGCTCTGACGATCCGCGATCTTGGCGGCGAGGTGCGAGGCAACGGTATCACCAAGCTTGGCGAAATCCGTGATCGCCTGCACGACACCCACCACCTCGGGAGATATCTTCTTGTTCAGCTTCACATAGCTTTCGAAATCCGACACGACTGAACGGGCCAGCGCTTCGGCTTCGACACTATTGGTATCGGTGTCAGCCAGCGCGACGGCGGTCGCCTCATAATAGTCGGAGCGGTCGGAATAGGTCTCCACGCGTGCGCGCTCAAGACCCTCCACCAGCACCTTCACCGTGCCGTCGGGCAGCTTCAGCAGTTGCAGCACGCTGGCGAGCGTTCCGATCTTATAGATGGAATCTGGCGCGGGATCATCGTCCGACGCGTTCTTCTGCGTCGCCAACATAATGAGCCCGTCGTTCTTCATCACCTCTTCCAGCGCCCTGATCGACTTCTCGCGGCCTACGAAGAGGGGCACGATCATATGCGGGAAAACGACGATGTCGCGAAGCGGTAGCACCGGATAGGCATGGATTTCGCCGTGAACTATAGCTGGCCGGGGTTTTGAGGCGGTCATAGCCTTGTTCCTTGTTGTTAAGCCCCCCTGTTCGCAGCCGCATATCATGCGCAACCGCCACAAGGTGCCGAGTTTCCTGGAGAAGAATGGGCCTTTGCGAACCGAGGCCTCACCTTGCCCGAGGTCGTGAGCAGCCGACGCACATGCGCTGCCGCCGACAGCATTAGGTGGCCATCCACCACCGGTGTGTCAAGTGAAGGAAATCAGCGGCTTGTAACCTGAGGAGACCGTCCGCTCGTACAGCCATAACCTCCTCGAGGCCAACAGCCCGCGAGGCGCCAGACGGCCGGAAAACACGCGCCGGATCAGGCGCTGGCGCTGCTTTCGCTCGCGCGATCAGAGCGGTCGGCATAAATGTACAGCGGCCGCGCGGTTCCCTCAACCACTTCGCGCGAGATCACGACCTCCTCGACCCCTTCCAGGCCCGGAAGATCGAACATGGTCTCGAGCAGGATGCTTTCGAGAATCGAACGCAAGCCGCGCGCGCCCGTCTTGCGCTCGATCGCCTTGCGGGCCACCGCGCCGAGCGCCTCATCGGCGAACGTCAGCTCGATATTCTCCATCTCGAACAGCCGCTGATACTGTTTTACCAGCGCGTTCTTGGGGTCGGTCAGGATCTTTTTCAGCGACGCTTCGTCGAGATCCTCAAGCGTGGCCACTACGGGCAGACGACCGACGAATTCCGGAATCAAGCCGTACTTCAGCAAATCCTCCGGCTCGACATGCCTGAAGATTTCGCCGGTGCGGCGGTCTTCCGGCGCAAGCACCTGCGCGGCGAAACCGATCGACGTGGTGCGTCCACGCGCGGAGATGATCTTTTCAAGGCCAGAGAACGCGCCGCCGCAGATGAACAGGATATTCGTCGTATCGACCTGCAGGAATTCCTGCTGCGGATGCTTCCGGCCGCCCTGCGGGGGCACGCTCGCAACCGTACCTTCCATGATCTTCAACAACGCCTGCTGCACGCCCTCGCCCGACACATCGCGCGTAATCGAGGGATTGTCGGACTTGCGCGAAATCTTGTCGATTTCGTCGATATAAACGATACCACGCTGCGCGCGCTCGACATTGTAGTCAGCAGATTGCAGCAGCTTCAGGATGATGTTCTCAACATCCTCGCCGACATAGCCGGCCTCTGTCAGCGTCGTCGCGTCCGCCATGGTAAACGGAACGTCGAGGATACGCGCCAGCGTCTGCGCAAGCAGCGTCTTGCCCGATCCCGTCGGGCCGATCAGCAGGATGTTCGACTTCGCAAGCTCGACGTCGTTGTGCTTGGTCTGATGATTAAGCCGCTTGTAGTGATTGTGAACCGCAACCGAAAGCACCTTCTTGGCGTGGCCCTGCCCGATGACGTAGTCGTCAAGGACCTTGCAGATCTCCTTCGGAGTCGGAATGCCGTCGCGCGACTTCACCAGCGAGGACTTGTTCTCCTCGCGAATGATGTCCATGCAGAGCTCGACGCATTCGTCACAGATGAACACGGTCGGACCCGCGATCAGTTTGCGCACCTCGTGCTGACTCTTGCCGCAAAACGAACAATACAGCGTATTCTTGGAGTCGCCCGTACCGACCTTACTCATTCCTGTCTCCGTCCGACGCGTTCCATCCCGCCTGTTCGCCTGCTCACCTGCCGCCTACTTACCCGCTCCAATCCGGCATATCCGGCGCAACAAGATTACATATGAGCAGAGTCCGTATCAGAAAAGACCCTACGCCCTCAACCCCGCGCGAATCGCGGGTCCATGCGATTCTCCTGCGCATACCGCCAGTTGAAACTCAGCAACCACACCATGGCGTCCGGACTCTCAAGAATTCGCTAATCGGCAAGCCATCGGCAATGCAACGATAGCCCGATTTGGCTCAGGGATGCGACCCCCCTCGCCGAATTTGGTCAGCTTCGCACCATTATCACGCCAATCGAGGCACTTCGCGGAAGGAAAGGAACTTTTCAGAAACCATTGCCGCGCATCGCGGTGATTCGAACCGAACCGGATCAAACGGCCCTTTCCTTTCGCCAGCCTTGAATACGCTATGACGAAGCCTTCGGTGCGGCCGGATCTTCAGCGCGCTTGTCTATGACTTTATCGACGATGCCAAAGTCGCGAGCCATGTCAGCCGTGAGGAACTTGTCGCGCTCCAGCGCATCTTCGATCGCCTGGTAAGTTTGTCCCGTGTGCTTAACGTAAATCTCGTTGAGTCGTTTCTTAAGGCTCAGGATTTCCTGCGCGTGCAGCATAATATCCGTCGCCTGTCCCTGGAAGCCGCCGGATGGCTGGTGAACCATGATGCGCGCGTTCGGCAGTGCATGCCGCATATCCTTTTCGCCCGCGGCCAGCAGCAACGAACCCATCGATGCAGCTTGTCCGGTGCAGAGCGTCGCGACCGGCGGACGAATGAACTGCATCGTGTCGTAGATCGCCAGCCCCGACGTCACCACGCCACCCGGCGAATTGATGTACATCGAGATTTCCTTTTTCGGATTCTCGGCCTCCAGGAAAAGGAGTTGCGCGACGACCAGCATCGACATTGTATCTTCGACCGGCCCGGTCACAAAGATGATGCGCTCCTTCAGCAACCGGGAGAAGATGTCGTAAGCCCTCTCGCCGCGATTGGTCTGCTCGACCACCATCGGCACGAGGTTCATGTAGGTTTCCACTGGATCGCGCATTGATCACCCAAAAGTTTGTGTCAGCGGTTGGCGGCGACGAACATCCGAGACGAAACCGAGAGTCTTCAATTCTTCCGGTGCGGATGAATGTCCCGTAATGCAGGACTCGGCAAGCACGGCTCACAAATATAAGTTCATCGCTCTGGCGACAAGACTTAACCTAAGCCACTCCGGTATCGTTATTTTCTGGCGCGCTTCGATTTCGAGATTCGTTACGGAACGTCGCGCCGCGAAGCGAGCTCCGGCTGGCGCGGCGGTCTCGAAGGCCGCTCCCGGGCCGGACCGATTCGCAACCCGCGCGGCCTGACAGGACCGCCCCGGCGCCGATTCGATCCATATCCTTAGTGCAGCGCCTCCAAACGCGACGCGCGTCTGATCAGATTTCGCTGCTATGCGCTTCGTGTTCCTTGAAGAGGTCCTCGCGCGTCACTCTTTTTTCCGTGATCGTGGCGAGTTCAAGAATGAAATCCACCACCTTGTTCTCGAAAAGGGGCGCGCGAATCTGAGCCAGGGCTTGCGGATTCTTCTGATAGTAATCCCAAATCTCCTTCTCACGGCCCGGCGTCTGGCGGGCGCGACTAATCAACGCACGGTTGATTTCATCGTCGGCGACCGTGATTCCGTTCTTTTCGCCAATCTCCGAGAGCACCAGGCTGAGCCGTACCCGGCGGTCGGCAATTCGGCGGTACTCTGCTTTGGCCTCTTCTTCGGTGGTGTTCTCGTCGGCAAAGGTCTTCTTCTCTTTTTCCATCTCTGCCGTAATGGACTTCCAAACCTGTTCGAACTCCTCCTCGACCAGTGTCGGGGGCGCATCGAACTTGTGCGTCTCGTCGAGGCGATCGAACAGCGCACGCTTGACGTGCTGCCTCATCGCCCGGGCAAATTCCGCGCTGAGCTGCTCACGAACGACTTGCTTCAACTGATCGAGCTCTTCCAAACCGAGCAATTTGGCGAACTCATCGTCGATCTTGAGATCCTGCGGCGCCTCGATCAGGCTTACCGTGGTCTCGAACTCGGCGTCCTTCCCGGCAAGCTCTGAGTCCGCATAGTTCTTGGGGAACGAGGCCTTGACAGTACGTGTCTCGCCGACTCCGGCTCCGACCAGTTGCTCTTCGAACCCCGGAATAAGAGCGTTCGATCCCAGCACGACCAGGATATCCTCGCTGCTCCCGCCCTCGAAAAGCTCCCCGTCGATCTTGCCCTTGAACGAGATGGTTATGCGGTCGCCATTCTCGGCCTTCGCACCTTCCGCCCTGGCAGTGTAGGTGCGATTCTGATCGGCGATCCGTTTGATGGCTTCGTCGACGTCGGCGTCGCTCACATCGACCACCGGCTTCTCGAGGGTGAAGGACTTGAAGTCCGCCAGTTCGATCGGCGGCACGACTTCGATCGCCACGCTGTAGCTGAGGTCGGACTTGCCGGCGAGGATATCCTCGATCTCTTTCTCCTCCGAAGGCATCGTGACCTTGGGATTGCCAGCGAGTTTGAAACCGCGGTCGTTGACGATCTGCATATTCGTATCGCGGATCGTGTCTTCGATGGTCTCGACCATCACGGAGCGGCCATAAAGCTTCTTGAGATGGCTGACCGGCACCTTTCCCGGGCGGAAGCCGTTGATCTTCACCTTGTCCTTGAGGTCCACGAGCCGCTCATCCGCCTTGGCCGTGATTTCGGCGGCTGGGATGCTGATCTGGAACTCGTGCCTCAATCCCTCTGCGAGGGTTTCGTTCACCTGCATGGCGTCAATCTTCTTCCGCTCGGTCCGGCAGGAACCGCCGGATCATTGTCAATCGGGCGATGCGTGGCGCAACCGCCTGCATCAGTGTACGGCCGGCATGTATCCAACCCGGATAGCTGCCTGAAATCGTTCTGCTCAAACGCTTTAGCGCTTGGTGCGGGCGGAGGGACTCGAACCCCCACAACTTTCGTCACTGGAACCTAAATCCAGCGCGTCTACCAATTCCGCCACGCCCGCCAGTGGAGTAGGTTCGACATTTGCTACCATCTGGCTGGGAGTCAGCAAAGCGAATGTCAAATCCAAAAACTCCACTAGAGCCTTTTGTGTTGGTTAGCGGGCTTTTGATTCTCAACATTCGCGGAAATGCCTCCCAAAACGGGATGCGAATGTCAGAATTGGCCCACCATTGCGCATCAATCCGGCCTGCGAGCCGGGCATGATGCGGAAAAATGCGAAGCGGCTTTCGGTAGACCTCATGCTCTAACGAGTTAGAATCAGGTGCATCGACGGCATCAACGGCACCGGGTTCATCTCCCGCCGCCATCGACGCGCTCGATGCGGCGGGCTTATAACATGACGGCATCCGTCTGCAGTAAAAAAATGGCCGTTCGGCCTCCCTCGGCCTACCGGAGGCTGCTGGACAGAGTCCGGCGAACATGATCCGCATTGGCAAATGGCGCTTCGTCCCATTCAACTAACCCGGCGGCATCTTCTGGCCGGTTTCGGGGCAGCCGCCGCGGCGGGACCCGCGGCCACGATCCGCGCGCAATCGCAAGATCGGCAAGTATACGCTATCGACGCGGTGCCCGCCCCCCTTTCACTTGGGCCGGATCATCATGAACCCGCGGCCTGGTCCCTGAGGACCGACGGCTCCTCCGAAAGCCCACGTTTCCGCCAAAGCGAGAGCATGGACCTCATCGTGAACAACGGCCTCCCGGCGCCGTTGGTTCTAAACTGGCACGGAATAGATGGCGTGACCGCCATCGAGCCATTGACCGCTCGGCCTCTCATCCCGCCGGGCGGCGCGGACCGTTATCGGCTCCCGTTACGGCAAGCCGGGACTTTTCTGTGCGATGGTCGCCTGCTGGGGGACGGTCTCCCGCAGCCCTCGCCCGCGCAGGCTCTGATCGTCGAGGAAACGACGCCGACAGAGGTCGATCGTGACGAGGTGATGCTGATCGAAGACTGGCGGCTTGACGCCGAAGGACGTCCTGCCGCGCCCGGCCCAACCGAAAAGAAGGTCGGACCACCCTTCTATCTAGTGAACGGGAAGCTGTCGCTCGACCTCAACCTTCGCATCAACGAACGCCTCAGAATGAGGTTCGTTAATGCCTGTCAACGCAATGCAATCGCTATTGCAATCCAGAATCTGGCTGCATGGATCATAGCGATCGACAGCCAACCGGCGGAGCCGTTTCTGGCGCGTAACGGCCGATTGGTCCTCGCCCCGGGAACCCGGATCGACGTCATTATGGATGCCGCGCTTCCGGCGGGAGCGACATCGGCCATCGTCCTGCATGACGGCGGCGGCAACCCGCGTCAGATCGCCCGCCTTCATGTTTCAGCCGAAGGGCAGGCGCGATCCGCGCCGCTGCCGGCGCCGCCTGCGTTGCCGTCCACAAACCTGCCCGCGCGGCTCGATCTCAGGAACGCGCTACGCGTCGACGTGCCGCTGACTTCATCTGAAGGAACTCCAGCCCTTTGGGATCGGCCGGCGCACTTTAGCACGCGCAGAGCGCCCGCCTTCCGCGTCAAGCGCGGCCGGACCGTCGTGCTCGCGCTGGCAAACACGACAGCAACACCCATGGTGTTTCACCTGCACGGTCATCACGCCCGCCTGCTGGACCGGCTCGACGAT
The DNA here is from genome assembly GCF_000152905.1 of Nitrobacter sp. Nb-311A. Taxonomy (GTDB): domain Bacteria; phylum Pseudomonadota; class Alphaproteobacteria; order Rhizobiales; family Xanthobacteraceae; genus Nitrobacter. The sequence continues at coordinate 56,237 of NZ_CH672422.1, read as the reverse complement.
GGGTGGAAACCGTTCTGGCTGGACACAGTGCTGGTCGATACCGGGCAGACCCAGCGCATCGCCTTTGCCGCCGACGTCGCCGGAGCCTGGCTGATCGAGTCCATGGCCGTGGAATGGAGCGCGCCCCGGAAAGTCGGCTGGTTTTCGGTGGAATAGCCTGACATATCATGATCTTAATAGTCAATCCCGAACCGATCGTAGAGCCGCCTCCAGACCGCGGGCAGAACCTCCGGCAAATCCTCGGCGATCATTCCCGGTCCCGCCTCCTGCCCCGCCTCGCCGTGCATCCAGACCCCCATGCACGCCGCCTCGAAGGCCGGCACATTCTGCGCCAGTAGTCCGCCGATCATGCCGGACAGTACGTCGCCCGAGCCTGCCGTCGCGAGCCATGGCGGGGCGTTGGCCGCAATCGTCGCGCGGCCGTCCGGCGCAGCCACCACCGTATCAGCCCCCTTGAGCAGGACCACCGCTCCCGAACGCTGCGCCGCACCACGCACCCGCTCAAGTTTTGATCGAAGTGGATGTTTATTATTCATCTCACTGAAAAGACGATGAAACTCGCCTTCGTGCGGCGTCAGGACAATGTCGGAGCTTCCCGACTGCCTGATGGTCTCGAACAGGCGATCCGGGGTATCGGCGAAGCTCGTCAGCGCGTCGGCGTCGAGCACCATCGCCCGCCCCGCTGCAAGGGCCGTGAACACAAGGGCGCGGGTTTCGTCGCCGATCCCGGCGCCCGGACCGATGATGCAGGCATTGAGACGCCGATCCGCCAGGAATTCCGCGAAGCCGGCCGCGTCGTTCATGCGGCGCACCATCACGGCAGTCAGCGCGGCGGCGTTCGCGCCCAGCGCATCGTCCGGCGAGAGCACTGTGACGAGACCGGCTCCGGCCCGCAGCGCGCCGCGCGCGGACAGCCGGGCAGCGCCCGTGGATGTCAGATTACCGGACACGACAACGGCATGGCCGCGCACATATTTGTGCCCGTCGATACGCGGGACCGGAAACGCGCTCTGCCAATAGTCCGGGATATTCTCGAAGGTTATCGGACGAATTTCATCCAATACAACATCGGCGATCCCGATATCGACCACACGCACCCGGCCGCAATGCATCCGGCCTGGCAGCAGCAGATGTGCCGGCTTCTTGCGAAAGAACGTCACTGTTTCGGTAGCACGTATCGCCGCGCCCATGATTGTGCCGGTGGTGCCGTTAATACCGCTCGGCAGATCGACGCTGAGCACGGGCGCGCCGTTGGCGATGATAGCCTCGATCATCACACGGGCGTCACCCCTGACCGGCCGATTGAGGCCTGCTCCGAACAGCGCATCGATGATCAGCGCGGGCGAACCGAGTGCGGAGGGGTCCCAAGGCAGCACCGGCCCTTTCCAACCCTTTGCAGCGAGCGCGGCATCGCCCTTGAGGCTGTTTCGCTCGCACAGCGAGATCACCGAAACGTCGTAGCCGCGCGCCGCCAATTCTGTAGCAGCAACAAACCCATCACCGCCGTTGTTGCCGCATCCGGTGATAACCAGAACCGGCCCCTCCTCCGCGAGGTCGGCGGCGGCGTTCGCGACCGCCTGTCCCGCCCGAAGCATCAAAGCAAAACCCGACGCGCCTCCCGCGATTGCGAGCCGGTCGGCCTGCTCCATTTCGCCAGTCGTCAGAATCTCCATGATCCCAAATCCGACACAATAAGCTGCCGGCCTAGCGGGGCCCATCGCTGCACAAAAAATAAACGCAACGCCTAATTTATAGGCTGACCGCTATTCGGAAGCTCTCCTAAGATATGTCCAAATCCTCTTAATCGTTTTGATAGCATGGATATTTCCTGCACATTTGCGTATTGGCATAAACCCTGCTTTGAAGGGGAAAATTCGACCAGTGTGTCCACTGGCAGGCAATGAAGCGTGTCCCGCGACTTTTGTCCGTCCGAAATCCAGTGCATGACCGCTGCTGCAGGCGGCGGTGCGTGCGCGCATCAGCCACTGGCTGGACATTGGAAGCGCCAGGAGACGTTCAATGAAAAAGATCGAAGCCATCATCAAGCCATTCAAGCTCGACGAAGTAAAAGAAGCTCTTCAGGAAATCGGATTGCAAGGTATCACCGTGATCGAAGCAAAAGGCTTTGGCCGGCAGAAAGGACATGCCGAACTCTATCGCGGCGCGGAATATGTGGTGGACTTTCTGCCCAAGGTCAAAATCGAGATTGTGATCGGCGATGACCTGGTCGAAAAAGCCGTCGAGGCCATCAGACGCGCCGCCCAAACCGGCCGCATTGGCGACGGCAAGATCTTCATATCCAATATCGAAGAGGCTATTCGGATCCGAACGGGAGAATCCGGCCTCGACGCAATCTAGTGGAGTGAATTTGACATTCGCGACCCATTCGGCCGCGCGTCGCGGATGCGAATGTCAAATTCAAAACTCCACTAGCAACTTATATTTGCTAGTGGTCCTTCGATTCTCACCTTCGCAAGAAGGCACGCTGAAACGGGATGCGAATGTTAGAATCGGATCACTAGACCCTTTGAGAACGCCATCCACACAAGCCATACCGACGGCCGCTTCGTGCCGCCGGTTACGAAGACCAGCACAGACAAGGGGCATTTATGAAAACCGCCAATGACGTCCTGAAATCAATCAAGGACAACGACGTAAAATACGTCGATCTGCGATTCACTGATCCGCGCGGCAAGTGGCAGCACGTTACCTTCGACGTCAGCATGGTCGACGAAGAGTTTTTCGCCGAAGGCACGATGTTCGATGGTTCATCGATTGCCGGCTGGAAGGCGATCAACGAATCCGACATGATGCTGATGCCCGATCCGGCGACGGCGTCGATTGATCCATTCTTCGCCGAGACCACCATGGTGATCACCTGCGACATCCTGGAGCCTTCCACGGGCGAGCCCTATAACCGCGACCCACGCGGGATCGCGAAGAAAGCCGAAGCGATGGTAAAATCGCTGGGCATCGGCGACGCGATCTACATCGGCCCGGAAGCCGAATTCTTCGTGTTCGATGACGTGCGCTTTCAGACCACGCCTTACAACACCGGCTTCAAGCTCGATTCCTCCGAATTGCCGACCAATTCCGATACCGAGTATGAAGGAGGCAATCTAGGTCATCGCATCCGCAATAAGGGTGGCTATTTCCCGGTTCCACCGCAGGACTCGATCCAGGACATGCGATCGGAGATGCTCGGCGCCATGGCCCGCATGGGCGTGAAAGTCGAGAAGCACCATCATGAGGTGGCATCCGCCCAGCACGAACTCGGCATGAAGTTCGATACGCTGACCTACATGGCCGACCAGATGCAGATATATAAATACTGCATTCATCAGGTCGCGCACATCTACGGCAAGACCGCCACCTTCATGCCGAAGCCGGTCTACGGCGACAACGGCTCGGGCATGCACGTTCATCAATCGATCTGGAAGGACGGTAAGCCGACTTTCGCTGGAAGCAAGTACGCCGACCTGTCGGAAACCTGTCTGTACTACATCGGCGGCATCATCAAGCACGCCAAGGCGATCAACGCCTTTACCAACCCATCCACCAACTCCTACAAGCGGCTGGTCCCGGGCTTCGAGGCACCGGTGCTGCTCGCCTATTCGGCGCGCAACCGCTCCGCCTCCTGCCGCATCCCCTACACCACCTCGCCAAAGGCCAAGCGTGTCGAGGTTCGCTTCCCCGACCCGATGGCCAATCCTTATCTCGCCTTCGCGGCGATGCTGATGGCAGGCCTGGACGGCATCAAGAACAAGATCGATCCCGGCCCCGCCATGGACAAGGACCTCTACGATCTGCCGAAAGAAGAGCTGAAGCAGATTCCAACGGTGTCCGGCTCATTGCGCGAAGCGCTGGAAAACCTCGATAAGGATCGCGCCTTCCTCAAGGCCGGCGGCGTGTTCGACGACGACTTCATCGACGCCTTCATCGAATTGAAGATGACCGAGGTGGAGCGCTTCGAGATGACGCCGCATCCGGTCGAATTCGAAATGTACTACTCGCTGTAACCGGCAACCTGCGCTGCCTCCCCGCAGCTTTCGAGAATCTGAAGGGCGCCCATCACAAGGCGCCCTTTTTGTTGATGGTCGTGGCTCGCAAGGTCGCGGCCCGCTTGATCCCTGCGGCGTTTGCGGAAAGAGTGCCTGCTTTGGGAATCGGTGAGGTTCAACGTGGACGGTTCGCCTGACGGTCAGGGCTTCGAACGGCGGTCTCTTGCCCGCTCCATCGCGTCCGGCGGCATCGGCATTGTCGCCTTCGGCGCGGCCCTCGCACTGGCGTGGTATTCGGCAGCGACGCTGCTGATGCTGTTCGCTGGAATTCTGTTCGGGGTGTTCCTCACGGCCATGGCCGATCTGCTGCGCCGGATATTCGGCGGCAATCAAACCCTGCGGCTGGTGATCGTCTGTATCCTGTTCACCGGACTGTTGTCCGGTGTGGTTGTGCTCGGCGGCACGACCATCGCCCAACAGGTTACGGCCTTGAGTTCGACTCTCCGTGCGCAGTTGGGTAACGCCAAGGATTTTCTCGAGAAGCAGGGGATCGATACCAGCTTCCTCAACGTGGGCACCAGAACGGGGCCAATTGATGTCGATACCCTGCCGACGCCCACTACATCAGCCTCGCCGTCGCGTGGCCCGAAACTTCCCGACGCCAGCACCATCGCTTCCGGAACCGGCGCGATCGTCAGTCAGACCATCAAAATTCTGGCTCATGTTTTTGAGGGCGTCGGGAATTTCTTCATCGTCATATTCCTTGGGTTGCTGCTGGCGGCACAGCCCAAAATCTATCGAGACGGCATCCTGCGTTTCGTGCCGACACGGCGATTACCCAAGGCAACGCGCCTCATCGACGACATCAGCGAGACGCTGCGCCGCTGGCTGCTCGGCCAAATGGCTACGATGGCCACGCTGTTCCTGCTGACATGGATCGGGTTGACCCTGATCGGCATTCCCGGCGCGCTGGTGCTGGGCTTCGTTACCGGGCTCCTGACGTTCATCCCCAATGTCGGCGCCATCCTTGCGGGTGCTCTCATCGTGCTGGCGAGCCTCGGCTCTGGACTCACCGCGATCATCAGCGCCTTCATGCTCTATCTCGCCGTACAATTTCTTGAAGGCAACGTATTGACGCCGCTGATCCAGCGCCATGCCATCAGCATTCCGCCGGCGACGCTGTTCGCGGCACAAATTTTCCTGGGCGTGCTGTTCGGAGTGTGGGGTCTGGCGCTGGCGCTACCGTTGATTGCGGTCATCAAGGTGGTGCTGAACCACGTCTGGCCGGATCAAACCGCGCCCGCCCAAAGCTAATGCGCTTCGAGCGAAGTGAACACCGGTTCGCGAAGAGAACGCGTCGCATCATGGAGTCCCGCTTCTGATTCAATCCAAAGCGGAAAGGCTCTATCTATCCGGCCCCTCAGATGCTGGAAGTCGCCACCGTTTCGGTGTGCTCGACCTCAGGGGGCGAAGCGAAGAACGGCCCGACCAGCGCGCGCCATTCGATGAAATTTGAGGATTCGCGAAAATCAACGACGTGGTTTTCAAGCGTTTCCCATTTGATCAGCAGCCTGTAGCGTGACGGTCTCTCGATAGACCTATGCAACTCAAAGTTCTTCCAGCCCTTGCAGCGGTTAAAGATCATTTGAGCCTGCGACATCGCTGCCTCAAAATCCTTCTCGCTGCCCGGCCTGATCTCGATTTGCGCGATTTCAGTGATCATGTGAGCAGACCTTTCATGTGCTCTCCGTCTGTATCGCAATCGACCGTAACCGTGAAGCGAACGGCAAACAGCATTTCAGGCCGCGGCAGCCAGCGCTGCTATCACTCGCACCACAAAACGACAAAGCGCACCGGCGCCGGACGGGCCGGGCCGATGCGTATAATGCGGGGATTATCGCGTTCAGAATATCCGAGAACGGGCGGCCGATCTTGGCGCCGGCTTCGCCCAGTTCCGGAGAAAGCTCAGAGCCGATACAGAATCTGGTCAGTCCAGAAGCGCTCGAGGCGGTGCAACGACTTGTTCAGCGTTGCGAACTCCTCGTTTGAAATGCCGCCGACCTGTTCGACCGTCTTGACGTGCTTTTGATAAAGCGCATCGACGATGCGACGGATTTCCTGACCCTGCGCGGTCAAGCGGATTCGCACCGAGCGGCGATCAACGCGCGAACGTTGATGATCGAGGAATCCGAGCTCGACGAGCTTCTTCAGATTGTACGAAACGTTGGAGCCGAGATAATAGCCGCGGGTCCGCAATTCGCCAGCCGTAAGTTCTTTGTCGCCGATGTTATAGAGAAGAAGTGCCTGTACCGAATTGATGTCGGCCCGACCGCGACGATCGAATTCATCTTTGATGACATCGAGCAGTCTGCGATGCAGTCGCTCAACCAAGGTCAACGCCTCGAGATAGAGCGACTGCACCGGTGCCTGGCCGGCGATCTGTTCCGCGGGCTCGTGAGCCTTCGCAACGGCTTTCATGTTGACATCCCCTGTTGTCGTTTTTTTCGACTTATTCGACGAAACTTGTGTTCCGCCTGATAGCTGAGACCTTAGGGGAGGCGTTTGAAGATCAGCTTAAATAAGACAATAAAGACATCATGAATTTAAGACAGTGAATCCACGCTTAAACCGTCAGATAAAGGCGTTTTGCAACCTTTCATTGACGTTTCCGCGGAGCTTGTTCACGCTTCGTGTGCAGCTCCTGTTGCATTCAGAAACAGGTTCGCCCAGATCTGAAATATTCGGTCAATACAGATGACCGGACCGTTAGGGTGACCGAATTCTTACTGCAAAAAATTCTCGGAAAACTTTACCTGACCTCCCCAGGAAATAACGATGTCCCGCGGCGAGGCCGCTGCAGTTCAAACCACGCTTTTATATCGACCCAACGCTCGACGCGTTTCTCATCTATGGCGGCCGTTCGCGCGCGGCCATCCATGCCAGCGCCAGATAGGCCGTGAGCATTGCAGTCTCCAATCCGACGATGGCCAGGCGGCCGCCGTAGATCGCCGGAAACATTAGTTCGACCACCGCCATCGAGACCACCGTGGTAAGCCACACGACAGCCCCCCATGGCGTGGCTAGCCATAGGCCCACGGCCGCCACAAGCTCGATCACGGCGAAGTAGACCGTCGCCGCCTGCCAGGCCACCGTCTGGTTCTCAAAGGCGTCGTCCTCGCCGCCGATGAATCCGGTCAATTGAGCCCAATGATAGAGCCCAAAGGCGAGCGAAAGCATCGCCATGACACGCAGAAACAGGACCAGTCGCCGGGTCCAGAGATTTTCGTCGGTTTCTGTCCGTGTCGCCGAACTTCCTGCCACCGATATGGCTTGATCTCGCGGGATCTGCTCACGCGATGAGGTTTTAGACATCTGGATGCTCACAATCGGAACCAACGGCCATGCGAGACCGATTCATGACTTTCCAAAACCATAAAATCAATTGCATTGCATCGAGGCGCATGAGCGCGGTGACGAAGCCGGTTCCTGGTGCTACAAAAATCCAATTGGGTTCTGGCCTTCAGGAGCGGCGGCAACATGGCGATAAAATACGGGCGCCCCATTGAAATGCGGGATGGACCCCGCCGCGATGCCGCGATCGGCGCACCTCCGCTCGATCTCGTGGCCCGGCTTCGTCGTAACCGCAAGGCGGAATGGGCCCGCCGCTTGGTCCGTGAAAGCGTTCTGACAACCGACGACCTCATTTGGCCGCTGTTCGTCGCCGATGGCGCCGATGGACGGACGCCTATTCCCTCGATGCCCGGGGTTGACCGACTGAGCGTGGATCAGTGCGTGCGTGACGCTGAACGGGCGCTCAAGCTGAACATCCCCTGCATCGCGCTGTTCCCCTACACGGACCCCGCCTTGCGAGACCTTTCCGGCAGCGAAGCCCTCAATGCCAAGAATCTGGTCTGCAAGTCGGTCCGGGCCATCAAGCGGGAATTTCCGGACCTCGGCGTGCTCTGCGACGTGGCGCTCGACCCCTTCACCAGTCATGGCCATGACGGTCTGGTTGAGGACGGAAAGATACTCAACGATGCGACCGTTGCGGTGCTGGTCCAGCAGGCGCTGGTGCAGGCGGAAGCCGGTTGCGATATCATTGCTCCGTCCGACATGATGGACGGCCGCGTCGGTGCGATTCGAAGGGCTCTCGACGAGGCCGGGTTCATCGATGTTCAGATCATGGCGTATGCCGCGAAGTATGCGTCCGCGTTTTACGGCCCGTTCCGGGACGCCATCGGTTCGGCCAAGGCGCTAACCGGAGACAAGCGCACATATCAGATGGATAGCGCCAACTCCGACGAAGCGCTGCGTGAAGTCGAACTCGATATTGCCGAAGGCGCCGACATGATCTTGGTGAAGCCCGGCATGCCCTATCTCGACATCGTGCGGCGCGTAAAGGACACGTTCGGAATGCCGACCTTCGCCTACCAGGTCTCCGGCGAATACGCGATGATCGCCGCGGCCGCTGGCCACGGCTGGATTGACCGTGACCGGGCGATGATGGAAAGCCTCGTTGCTTTCAAACGCGCCGGCGCCGACGGCGTGCTCACCTATTTTGCTGCTGCGGCGGCGGAGAAGCTGAAACAAAACGGCTGACGTCCCCACTGGCCATCTGCGATCGTTCCGTACACCCCTCTCAGCCTCTGGGACTTGCAACCCCTGCGGCACGTCGCCATGTCGAGGGATGGCGCGGGATATCGTGGCTGAACGCCTTGGAGGATTGGACATGGTCGATGGTGGCTTCAATGCGCAGAATGGAAATTCTGCCGAGTTCCAGCGGCATGCGTTCGATCCCTGGATGCAGCCCGAGCTATTTCGCGGCGTCTTGATCCGGCGCTTTTTCGCGTTTCTGATCGATCTGCTGGTGCTTTCGATACCCGTGATCCTTGGGGTGATTTTCATCGCAGTGTTCGGCGTCGTCACGCTCGGGCTCGGTTGGGCGCTGTTCTGGCTGGTGTCACCCGCCTCCTTGATCTGGGCCGTCGTCTACTACGGCGCGTCACTTGGCGGACCGCATTCGGCGACCATCGGGATGCGGGCCATGGGGCTGGAAATGCGCACATGGTCCGGCGAGCCGAGTTATTTCGTGCTCGGCGCAATGCATGCGATCCTGTTCTGGATTTCGGTGTCGATGTTTACGCCGCTTATCCTGCTGGTCGGCCTGTTCAATAACCGGCGACGCATGTTGCATGACATGTTGTTGGGAACCGTCATCATCAACAATTCGGACCTTGCGACAGTTGCGCAACCATATGGAAGCTATTGATATCGCGGCGACCCGGATTGACGGTCGGCCCTGGGAGCGCGATGTTGAAACACAATCCGTTTCGGAGGCTGACAAGGCGCCGTGACCCAGCACTCGCGAGATACCCCGCAATTTTATCTGACGGCGCCTTCGCCGTGTCCTTATCTGCCCGATCGCAGCGAACGCAAGGTTTTTACTCACCTGGTGGGTGAAAAGGCAGGCGAACTCAACGATCTGCTGACTCATGGCGGCTTTCGCCGCAGTCAGTCGATCGCCTATCGTCCGGCTTGCGACCAGTGTCGGGCCTGCATTTCCGTGCGGGTGATCGCAGATGAATTTCGGCCATCGCGCAGTTCCCGCAGGGTGCTGGCGCGCAACGCCGACATCGTCGGCAACCTGCGTCCCGCAATGCCGACGTCGGAGCAATATTCGATATTCCGCGCCTATCTCGACCAGCGTCACCGCCACGGCGGCATGGCCGATATGACCGTGCTCGATTACGCCATGATGGTGGAAGACAGCCACGTCGAGACCCGCATCATCGAATATCGCCGGCGCGGTCCGGTGGGCAGCGACAACGAACACGGCGATCTCGTGGGAGTGGCGCTCACCGATGTGCTGAGCGACGGTCTTTCGATGGTTTATTCATTTTTCGAGCCGTCCGAACAGAACCGTTCGTTTGGCACATTCATGATCCTCGATCACATCTCTCGCGCGCGGCAACTCGGCCTGCCCTATGTGTATCTCGGCTACTGGATCGAGGGATCGCGGAAGATGGATTACAAAGGCCGCTTCCTACCGCAGCAGCGCCTTGCGCCCACGGGCTGGCTGCGTGTGGATGAGAACAGTCAATCGACAGGCGACGCGACAGATCAGCCATAGCGCCGATGAGGCGGCAGCGGTCAGTTGGCTGACGGTCATCGAATGCTCTCCTCATTTGGGCCACAAGACGTTACCCAGGATCGAATCGTCGCCTTCAGATAACGCACGCGCTCATTGGCGTCCTATCCGCCAATCGTATCGAACAGCAGCTTCACATTCAGGATCACGATCACGCCGGCAATGATCCATGCTGTGGCGGCGGTCCCGGCTGAAATCGCGAAGTCGCCCATCTTGCGCCGGTCCGAGACGAAGCGAACCAGCGGGATCACCGCGAACGGCAACTGCATCGACAGCACGACCTGGCTGAGAACCAGAAGCTGCGCGGTGCCGCTGTCACCGTAGATGGCCGTGACGGCGATCACCGGAACGATGGCGATGCCGCGCGTGACGAGCCGCCGCGCCCACATCGGCATCCGCAAATGCAGAAAGCCTTCCATCACGATCTGGCCCGCGAGCGTCGCCGTCACCGTGGAATTGATGCCGGAGGCGAGAAGCGCAACCGCAAACAGTGTTGATGCGATGCCGAGACCCAGCAGCGGCGAAAGCAGCTTGAACGCGTCGCCGATTTCCGCCACCCCGGTGTGACCGCTGTCGTGAAACACCGCGGCGGCCACGATCAGGATGGCGGCGTTGACGAACAAGGCCAGCATCAAGGCCAGCGTGCTGTCGGCGGTGGCCCAGCGGATCGCACTCCGCCGCCCCTCCTTCGTTCGCGGGTAAGCGCGCGTCTGCACGATCGAGGAATGCAGATAGAGGTTATGCGGCATGACCGTCGCGCCGATGATGCCGATGGCGATGTAAAGCATCTCCGGGTTGGTGACGATCTCGCGCGACGGCGCGAAACCGCGCAGCACCTCGGCGACCGGCGGCGCGGCGGCGACGATCTGGATCGCAAAGCAGACAGCGATCACGATCAGCAGCGCGACCACAAAGGCTTCGAGGAAACGGAAGCCCCGATTCATCAACAGCAGTAGCAGAAACGCATCCAGCGCCGCGATCAGCGCGCCACCGATCAAGGGGATGCCAAATAGCAGTTGCAGCGCGATCGCCGTGCCGATCACCTCGGCCAGATCGCAGGCGATGATCGCGGCCTCGCAGGCCAGCCAGAGCATGAAGTTGACCGGCCGCGAATAGCTGGCGCGGCACGCCTGCGCAAGATCAAGGCCAGCGGCGATACCGAGCCGGGCGGCAAGCGCCTGCAACAGGATCGCCATCAGGTTCGACAGCAGGATGACCGACAGCAGCGTGTAGCCGAACTGCGAGCCGCCCGCGATATCGGTGGCCCAGTTGCCGGGGTCCATATACCCGACCGAGACCATGTAGCCGGGCCCGGCAAAGGCAAAAAGACGGCGCAGCCAGTGCCCGCCCGCGGGAACCCGCACCGTCGCATGGACCTCTTCAAGGCTTGGGCGGACCGACGCTTCCGAATGCCAGCCAACCGTATCCAAAAGGGGGCCCTGCGACGGCTCCGGTACCGGTTCAGGTGTCAATGAAGGTGCCTTCACATCCATTGACCCGGTATGGACCAAGTATATTTTTATTGCAACTCGTTTGCAAATGCATTTATCGAGGGATGTGACGCTGCCGCCGTCTCGCGACGCGAGAGTCTGTTTCCAACTGCGTTGAAACAGACTCGTCGCTTATCTGCACTCTTTCGCTGGGATGGAAGGATGCGCTGTGGGCCAGGTTCACCACGGAAGCGCCACGACGACAGAGGCAATCCGTCGAGCAATACAAAATAGTGAAGAGAGCCTGAGAGCGCTATCGAAGCGTTACAGCCACACGCTGCTGCCGCTCGATGATTGCCTCCACGCGCTTCAGCCGACGATCCCGCACCTGACGCGCTCTTCACTGCACCGCTGCCTGCACCGTCACGGGATCAACAGGCTTCCGGATCTCGAAGGCGACAAGCAGCCGAAGAAAAAGTTCAAAGCCTATCCGATCGGCTACTTCCACATCGACATCGCCGAGGTCCAGACGGCCGAGGGCAAGCTGCGCCTGTTCATGGCCATCGACCGCACTTCGAAGTTCGCCTGCGCCGAACTCTGCCAGGAGGCAGGCAAGACGGTTGCGGCAAAGCAGCTCAGTGCACTGCCATCCAGGCTCGCGCGTCGCGTTGCGCCATGACAATCTCGGCCTCGGACATCAGCGCCGCAACCTCGCGGCGCATCGCGCCCGCTTCAGTGTGCCCCTTGAGCGCGGCAAGATTGAACCATTTATGCGCGGCCACCAGATCGACCAGGCCGGCCCGACCGCTCGCCCAGTACAGGCCCCGCTCGAAAAGAATATCCTGAATGGCGTCAGCGCTTACTGGCACCGCCGTCTCAAAGTCGATCTGCCCCTGAAACATCCCTCTGATCCTTTTTAATTGCCGCCCTGCTTCGCGTGCGGCCCCATCCACCTGTCAGCACCCCGCCGGATCCAGCCGCCGTTTGCCGGCGTGCCGTCCAGACACACGGATCATGGAGGTTAAATTTGAAGAGCAGTTTAAGTATTGCGATGAATCGAACGTGAATACTAATTCCGGAAAGAAGTTACGCCGGATCGAAAAGCCTTTATTTAATGGGACTTTTCGCGATTTTACACGATTCGATTTACTGTTACATTTGAGAAACTGCTAACCATCGTTCCAGCCAGCCGACCACGCGCGCAAATAAAAGGCCGGATGCCCGCGAGCCTCGCTCCGCGGCATTCCCGCGATAGTCAACTGCAAGATGATGAGAAACGGCAGCGCCGGGGCTAAGCCACGCCAGCGGCTGGACGAGGGCGTCGGTGAACACGTCAGGACCAACTCTCACCGCAGCCAAGGCTGCCGGTGATCGCGGACCTTGATATCCGCGTCGACGAAGACCGGCGATGAAACCCATCGCGCTCTTCCTTCGGACCAGTTGTTGCGGGGGAGTTCCGAAACGACGATCCGACCGTTTGACCTGATGTCTCGCCGACACCCTCTCTCGTCGCCGAAGCCCGAACCGAATCTGCCTTGGAAACAAACTCTCTTCGGCTTCTACAACGTCGCCGGCATCAAGCTGCCGGCGATTCCAAGGCGAACTTACTTCTTCTTCTTGGCGACCTTGCGGGTCTTCTTCGCAGTTTTCTTCACTGCGCTCTTCGTCTTCTTCACCTTCTTTGTTTTCGCCTTAGCTTTCGCCTTCTTCGCTTTCTTCGCCATGTTGCCCTCCAGAGTTAGTGAGATGGCTTAGTCGCTACATGCACTCGGGAATCAGAGATGCACATTCTTCGAATACACCAACATATTGAAAAAAACAGCGTCTCGCTTAAGGAAGTGTTGATGTCTCACGGCGGCACGACGGCAGCGCGCATCACCATGATGCGGAGACTCGTTGATGAGCGACGCCGACAAGACGCGAAAGTCAGCGCAAGCGCTTTTCAAAATTTTTAAGGAAACGACTGCGCCGCAACGATATTCTGCATTCAACAAATCAGCGACGGATACGCGGCACGCGTCGCATCGAGTCACCGCGCCAGTGAAGTCGATATGGGTGCGGACTCCGAGTCGCAATTTTTGGCAATAAAAATATTTTCATGGATAGCCTTGAACGCCGCCGTTCGGCGCCCGCCACGACGCATTGGTTTTGCGAATCGCGAAATTCGATTCGCAAACCCGATCCCGCTCTCATCGCCCGGCCGAGCGTTACCGGCATGCTGGAGCGGGTTGCGAAAGCAATCGGCGTAAGCTCGTCGAGGCTCGTTACGGCCGGCTCGCGCGGCAGCAAATCGTCGGTGTGAGGAATGCAGCCGCGCGCGGAGTTGAACCGGCGGTCGAAGGTTATAGACCAAGCTTGGTCTTGAGCAGATCGTTCACCGCCTGCGGGTTGACCTTGCCGCCGGACGCTTTCATCACCTGACCGACGAACCAGCCGATCATCTGCGGCTTGGCGCGCACCTGCGCGACCTTGTCCGGGTTGGCGTCGACGATGTCGGCGACCAGCTTCTCGATCGCACCCATGTCGGTGACCTGCTTCATCCCGCGCTCATCCACCAGCACCCGCGGGTCACCGCCCTCGGTCCAAACGATCTCGAACAGATCCTTGGCGATCTTGCCGGAGATGGTTCCCTCGCCAATCAAGTCGATGATCGCAGCGAGTTGGGACGCCGATACCGGCGACGCCGCGATGCTCAAGCCCTCTTTATTGAGGCGTCCGAACAGTTCGTTGATCACCCAGTTGGCGGCAACTTTCCCATCGCGTCGCGCATCCGCAAGACCGCCCAGAACAGACTCGTAGAAGTTGGCGCACTCATGCTCGCTGACAAGCACCGCGGCGTCATACGGTGTCAGGCCGAGATCCGCGATGAAGCGCGCCTTCTTCTGGTCGGGCAATTCCGGCAGATCCGCTCTCAACGCCTCGACGAAGGACTGCGAAAACTCCAGCGGCAGCAGGTCGGGATCCGGGAAATAGCGGTAGTCGTGCGCCTCTTCCTTGGAGCGCATCGCGCGGGTCTCGCCCTTGTCAGGATCGAACAGCCGCGTTTCCTGATCGATGCTGTCGCCGTCCTCGAGAATGCCGATCTGGCGGCGCGCCTCGTGTTCGATCGCCTGACCGATAAAGCGGATGGAGTTGACGTTCTTGATCTCGCAGCGCGTGCCGAAGGGCTCGCCCGGCCGGCGCACGGAGACATTGACATCGGCGCGGAGGTTGCCTTTCTCCATGTCACCGTCGCAGGTGCCGAGATAGCGCAGGATCGTCCGCAGTTTCGTCACATAGGCCTTGGCCTGTTCAGATGAGCGCAGGTCTGGCTTGGATACGATCTCCATCAGCGCTACGCCGGAGCGGTTCAGGTCGATCGCGCTCATATCCGCGTGCTGATCATGCAGCGATTTACCGGCGTCCTGTTCGAGATGCAGACGCTCGATCCCGACCGTAAAGCTCGTGCCGTCAGCAAGATCGACGACGACTTCACCCTCCCCGACGATCGGTGACTGGTATTGGCTGATTTGATAGCCCTGCGGCAAGTCGGGATAGAAGTAGTTCTTGCGGTCGAACACCGACCGCAGGTTGATCCTGGCGTTCAGTCCGAGGCCGGTCCGCACCGCCTGGCGGACGCATTCCCCGTTGATGACCGGCAGCATTCCCGGCATCGCCGCATCGACGAACGAAACGTGGCTGTTGGGATTGCCGCCGAAGGCGGTCGAGGCGCCGGAAAACAGCTTCGCGTTGGAGGTGACCTGGGCGTGGACTTCAATCCCGATCACCATCTCCCAGTCGCCGGTTGCGCCTTTGATCAGGTTGGACGGTTTGACAGGTGCGTTCATACGCAGCTTTTACTCCGGGGCTCAGGATTGGGAAACCCTCTCCTTATGTGTTTACCTGCGCGGTCTACGCTTGTTTACATGCGCCCGGCAAACGCGCGAAACGCGGAGCTTGCCCGCAATGCGTCCCGGCCCGCCGCGATGACCTCGTCCACCTGCTGCGGCGGCAGGTGGAATCGGGTCGGAACGGTTTTGAGACGAGCGGCGCGCGCGGGATCGAGTTGATCGAAGCCGACCCGGCCTACGAAAAATTTCAGATCGCGACAATTCCAACCCGGACGCGCCCCGTAACGAACGCGCTCGGCCGCCGACAGGCCGCAGCGCCAACGGACCAGCCCCGCCTGCCAGTCACCCATGGTGCGCTCGAAGGCCGTGTAACCCGCGCCGACGCTGGCATCGATCGCGGTACTCGCCGCCGCCTTGACCAGGTCGGCCCCGCTCGGACCTTCAATGGTATTGATCCAGTTGCCTGAAACACCGGTCTTGGCATCCACGACCACAAACAGTCCGCGCCGGATTTTGACGGCCTGCTCGGGTGACAGCGGTTCATAGGGCGCACGCGCCGACAACAGCGCAATGGTGAAACCGGACAAGCCGTAGTTGTCGACCAGACCGCCATCGAGCAGTTTGATGTAGGGAATTTCGCCGTCATGATAGCGGCTGATGGCTTTCGCAAAGGCGCTCAGCATCGGCGGCGCATTGCGATTGTCGCGCGCCCTCACGATCCAGGCAGGCAGCGGATCCTTGCATCGACCCGGAAATGTCTGAATCACCACCGGCGCGAACGCGACAGGCACCGCCGCCGACGCCGCCACCGCATTTGCCAGCGGGTACGACGCGAGGTCGCTGCACATCGCGCTGAACGCGGTCGCGCCAAAGACAAAGGGCGTGCGATTGTAGATGTCGGAGGCGCTGATCCACACCCGCGGGCGCACCGTCTTTCGCAGATCAGCGAAGGTCGCGCCATGAAACAGGTTGGCATCGAGCCAACGCGGCAACCCGCTGGAGTCGTTGATGCCTCCGGCGAACGCTCTGCCAAGCGTAGCAAGGTTCAGATCGGTTTGAAGTCCCTCCTCGGCATTACGGAGCAAAAACCGTTCGCGGAAGTCGGCAAGGGCCGCACGTTTGCGCAATCCGAAATAGGCCGCGGTCACCGACCCTCCGGACACCCCGGAAATGAAATCGATACGATCGATCATGGATGCGCCGCCACCGCGCACCGGCGTCTGCGCCAGTTCTTCCAGCACACCGAAGGAAAAGGCAGCCGCGCGCGTACCGCCGCCCGAGAATGACAGCGCTACCAGATCGTCGTCGGTGGCGGCGCGCTCTTCGAAGTTTTCATGCAGTTGGCCCACAAGATCGGCGCTGCTGCCCGGCTGGTTGACAGGCGCATTCTGGATCGACGCGCAACCAAGCAGCACCGCGCACAGTCCGATGACAGCAAATGCTGAACGCATGATCGTGAAGTCGCCCCGCCAATCGCGCGCCGACTATGGTTCGCGGCACGGTGAATGGCAATCCGTCTCGACGGCATATCTTCCGTCGCGGTCAATGCGGGGGCCGGCTCAGCATATTGAGCGGCGATCAAGTCGGCGGGCAGCCGCACCGCCAAACTCGGCTAGCCGTTGCCGCCTCCCAGCAATTCCGCGACGATCTGGCTCCACTCGTCCTCGGACGAGCCTTTTCCAAACGGCTTGTCGGCGCGGCGATACCAGTAAGCGGCGTTGCCGATCTCGCGGCCATCGAGCCGATGGAGATAGGCATGCACCCACGCTGCCTCCGGCCCCACCACCGGCTGCACGATGACGTGCGCCTTGTTCCAGTCGCCCTTGGCGGCCCACCATAGCGCCTCGAGCGGAACCGAAACGCCCGGCGGCGGTTCGGCGTTCGTTAAGCTGGCTTTGAAAGCATCCGGCGTCACCACCACACCTCCGGTGTAAAGCGTCCAGCGGCCAGTTCGATGACCTCGCCGAGCGAAATGAGCGTCTCCTCGTCGAACGGACGGCCGATCAATTGCAGTCCGAGCGGAAGTCCCTGGGAATCCTTGCCCGCAGGCACGGCAATGCCCGGCAAGCCCGCCATATTCGCCGTCACGGTGAAGATATCGTTCAAGTACATCTCGATCGGATTTCCACCAACCTTCTGGCCGATGCCGAAAGCAGCGGACGGCGTCGCCGGCGTCAGGATCGCGTCGACCCCCGCATCATAGCAATCCTCGAAATCCTTTTTGATCAAGGTACGAACCTTTTGTGCGCGCAGGTAATAGGCGTCGTAATAACCTGCTGACAAAACGTAGGTTCCGATCATGATGCGACGGCGGACTTCCGCACCAAAACCTTTCGCGCGCGTATTTTCATACATTTCGACGATATTGCTACCTCCGGCACGGGCGCCGTAACGGACGCCATCGTAGCGCGCGAGGTTTGAGGAGGCCTCGGCCGGTGCGACGATGTAGTAAGCGGGCAGCGCGTATTTCGTGTGGGGCAGCGACACCTCCACCAGTTCGGCGCCCGCGGCTTTCAACCATTCGGCACCCTGCGACCACAGCTTCTCGATTTCAGCGGGCATCCCCTCCAGCCGGTACTCCCTGGGAAGGCCGATCTTCATTCCCTTCACGGATTTGCCGACCGCGGCTTCATAGTCGGGCACGGCACGATCCACCGAAGTCGTATCCCTTGGGTCATGACCGGCCATCGAGCGCATCAGGATCGCCGCATCGCGCACGGTGCGCGTGATAGGCCCCGCCTGATCGAGCGACGACGCAAACGCGACGATGCCCCATCGGGAGCAGCGCCCGTAGGTGGGCTTGAGGCCGACCGTGCCTGTGAAGGCTGCGGGCTGGCGGATTGATCCGCCGGTATCGGTCGCGGTTGCGCCGAGACACAATCCGGCAGCCACCGCCGAAGCCGATCCGCCGGATGATCCGCCGGGCACCAGTTTCACGTCGGAGCCTTGCCGCCGCCACGGATTGACCACCGGACCGAAGCAGGAGGTCTCGTTCGACGACCCCATCGCGAATTCATCATTGTTGAGCTTGCCGAGCATCACGGCGCCGTCGCGCGTGAAGAGTTGCGACGTCACCGTGGATTCATAAGGCGGCTTGAAATCATCGAGGATTCGCGAACACGCGGTGGTCCGCGTGCCTTCCGTCGCAAACAGATCCTTCACGCCGAGCGGAAGGCCATTGAGCGGTCCGCCCTCGCCTTTGGCAATCCGCTCATCAGCTTGGCGCGCCATCTCCCTTGCCCGCTCCGGCGTCTCCAGCACATAAGCGTTCAAGACGCGGGCCCGCTCCATCGCCGCAAGATGCGCGTCGGCCAGTTCGAGCGAGGTGAACGATTTGCGCGCGAGACCGTCACGAGCCTCGGCCAGCGTGAGCGAAGTCAGGTTCGTCATTTATCAACCGCGCTGCAAAAAAAGGGCGACAGCGTCCTGTCGTTCCGGGGGTCATCGGCAGGCGCCATATCGGTGGCCTGAAGTCTGTCGAGAACGGCGTTCATCGCCTCATCGGGATCGGCTGTCCGGCCCTGGCGTTCCATGGCGTCAAGGTAATCCATATAGGCCCGATAGGCCGTTTCATCGCCGCAGAGCAGGCACATCAAATCAAAACCAGGTTATTCGACAACCTTCGGCACCAGAAAGAAGTGGTCATGAGTCACCGGCGCGTTGGCGACGATCTTATCAGCGATCTCGCCGTCATTCACCGCGTCGGGCCGCATTTTCATCGCCATCGGCGTCACCGACGTCATCGGCTCGACACCGTCGACATTCACTTCCTGCAACTGCTCAACGAAGGCCAGGATCGCATTCAGTTCACCCTGCAGATGGGGAACCTCGGCGTCATCGACCGCTATGCGCGCGAGATGCGCGATGCGGCGGACGGTAGCGGCATCGACGGACATATTGTAAGCCCCCCGCAGGCGTCTGTTGTAAGTTGTTGCCGCCTGACAAACGTTATAGCGTTTTCGAGAGAAGTGGATACCGGTTCGCGTGAAGAAAACGCGTCAAATCAAAGAACGCGTCAAATCAAAGAGATTGAGTCTTTCACCGTTTCCGTGAACGATGAAAGACTTCTATAGCAGACCCGGCTTTCGCGCCGCAACCATTCATGATTGCGAAGGGCGCAAGCGGGCTCCGTGGCCCCTTTTGCCCTGCCGATCCTGCGCATGACATGATATGCGGTCCCCATGCCTGCCCCCGTCCTCCCCTTGATCGAAGCCGCCGCGCACTGGCCTGAGCGCGGAGCGCTTGTCGGACTCGACCTCGGCACCAGGACCATTGGCGTCGCGGTGTCCGATCCGGATCGGCGCCTCGCCACCGGCGTGGAAACCATTCGTCGCAAGGCGTTCACGGCGGATGCCGCGCGGCTTCTCGCCATTGCAGGCGAACGTCATGCGAAAGGTTTCATTCTTGGATTACCGATCAACATGGACGGCAGTGAAGGACCGCGTGCGCAGTCGACTCGTGCTTTTGCGCGCAATCTGGCCAGGCTCACCGATCTCGCAATCGGGCTATGGGACGAGCGGCTCTCGACGGCGGCCGTCGAGCGCGAGTTGATCGGACTGGACATGAGCCGCGCAAGGCGCGCCAGGGTCATCGACGAACACGCCGCGATCTTCATTCTGCAGGGCGCGTTGGACCGGCTTGCGGCACAGCGGCGATCGTCAGGACCCGGTGATCACGGCTGATTGGCGAGCCATAACGTCTGCAGCGTCGCCGCGAGGTTGTTGAGGCCATGCAGAATCACGGTCGGCCAGATCGAGCCGCTGAGATAGCGGAGGTAACCGAACAGCAACCCGATGGAAAAGATCTGCCCGAAGAAGAACCAGTCGTATTGAAGGTGCATCGCGGTCCATACCACCGATGACAGCAAGATCGCGCCCGCGGGGCGCAAAAACGACTCCGACCAGCCCCGATACAGGAATCCGCGCGTCAGGAGTTCCTCGCTGAACGGAGCCACAACGCAAAATGAAATCACCAGAAGCCACAGCGCGCCATCGGCGCGGGCCGATTTTGCCACATCGACCATGAACGCAGCCGAGCTTTCGTGTCCCACCGCATTGGATACCCCCTCCCAGCCGAGGACGAGCACGACCATGGCGACGATACCGAGCAGCAGGTATCGCCACGAGGTCCAGCGCAGCGCGAGATAGTCTGAAAACGGCACTCCCGACAGCCGGATCGCGATCCACAATGCGAGCAGAACCGCGGGCAGTCCCATGACCACCGACAGCGCGACCGTCAGACCGCTTTCAGCCTGTTCCGCGACCTTGTCAAAACTGAACGGCGAGTCATCAGTGATCAGGAAATAAGCAAGAACGGATAGCTGCCCCGCAAACATCGCGGCGAACACCACGATCCCCCACAGACTGGTGCCGAAAAATTTCCAGGCGCGCGGCACGCGCGGCGAAGGAGCCAACGGCGGCGGCGTTAAAGGATCACTTCCGATTGCGGTCACTCTGGTCGGCATTTCCCACCCCCTTACGGCAGCGCCCGCTCGAGCAGATCGCGGCTCTGGGCGGCGGACAATTCTGCCGTCCCGAACATGCGTCCGTGCGTACCGCCAAAACGCGTGGCCGCGAATAACGCTGCCTGATCGGGCGCGGTCCGGTTGAGCGCCGCTGCTGCGGCCAGTTGCGCGAGCGTCTCCACCGCCTGGCGCGCGACGCGCTCCCCGTCAGGCCGGCGGAATGTCTTGGCAAGAAATGCCACCGCTTCGGCCGCGCCGGGCAGACCCATGGTATCCACCACGAAATCTTCGAGCACGGCGACAGCCGCCTCTCCTTCGCGAGCCAGCGCCCGCAGCACGTCGAGGCACATCACGTTGCCGGAGCCTTCCCAGATCGCGTTAACCGGCGCCTCGCGATAGTGACGAGGCAGAACATTCTCCTCGACATAGCCGTTTCCTCCAAGGCACTCCATCGCTTCAGATAGAAAGCCCGGCGAGCTTTTGCAGATCCAGTATTTTACCGCGGGCGTCAAAAGCCGCATCCAAGTCGCCGCTTTAGGGTCGGACGAAGCTTCATCGAAGGCGCGACACAACCGCATCACCAATGCCAGCGACGCGTCCACATGCAGCGCCATATCGGCAAGAACCGCCTGCATCAAGGGCTGATCGACCAGACGTTTCTGAAACACGCTGCGATGACGTGCGTGATGCAGCGCATGCGCCAGCCCCGAGCGCATCAGGCCGACAGAGGCGATGGCGCAATCCTGCCTTGTTAACTGCACCATCTGGATGATGGTGCGAATGCCCTTGCCTTCTTCACCGACACGCCGGGCATAGGCTTCGATGAATTGCACTTCGGACGAGGCGTTGGAGCGATTGCCGAGTTTGTCCTTCAGTCGCTGGAGATGGATCGTGTTGACCGAGCCGTCCGGACGAAAGCGCGGCATGAAGAAGCATGTCAGTCCGCCATCGGCCTGCGCCAGCACCAGAAACGCATCACACATCGGCGCGGACATGAACCATTTGTGGCCGGTGATACGATAGGCGTCGCCATCCCGCACGGCGCGGGTCTGGTTGGCGCGGACGTCGGTGCCGCCCTGCCTCTCGGTCATGCCCATGCCGAGCGTCATGCCGCGCTTGGTCCGCCACGGCGCGAACGACGGGTCATAGCTGCAGGTTGCGATTACCGGCATCGCCTCCGCCAGCAGATCCGGCTGCACCGCGAGCGTCGCTACCGAGGCGCGGGTCATGGTGATCGGGCAAAGATGTCCGGTCTCGACCTGCGCAGCCATGTAGAATTTTGCCGCCCGCACCACTTCCGCCGCACCGGCCGCGGGTTTACCGTCGGCCGTCCAAGTGGAATTGTGTAGGCTGGCACGAGCGCTGTTCGCCATCAGTTCATGATAGGCCGGATGGAATTCGACCTCGTCGCGCCGGTTACCGCGCGCATCGAACAACCGCAGCTTCGGCGGGTTCTCGTTGGCGAGACGACCGCGCGCCGCCATCGCCGTTGAACCCCAGTGCTTTCCGAACGCCTCCATTTCATCGCGGGCGGCGGCTCCGCCGTTCGCCGCCACCGCCTCCGCCAGCGGCCGGTCGAGCGTAAACAGATCGACATCCTCGAACGGAGGTGACTGGTTGAAGACCTCGTGCGTCCTGAATGGTTGCGTCATGAACCACCTCCGCCAGCACTGATACCTATACCACTCTATGCCGGAACCGCGGCGAGTTCACCCCGACGTCTGCCTTCGTTTACCGTGAGTTCCACTTCGGCGGGGGAAAACCCACCTGCAGGCTGTTCGGCCTTGCTCGACGGGGAAACTCTGCCTATAGCTCTGGCTTTAATGACATCGTCAGCCAAATCGAGTTTTGTCCTTGGACACCGGCATCTGCTGGGCATCGAGGGCCTTTCCGTCGCCGACATTACCGGCCTCCTCGACCTTTCCGAAGAATACGTCGAGCTGAACCGCCAGGTGGACAAGAAACGCACCTCCTTGCGCGGGCGCACCCAAATCAATCTGTTTTTCGAGGCTTCGACCCGCACCCAATCGTCATTCGAGATCGCCGGCAAGCGGCTCGGCGCCGACGTGATGAACATGTCGGTATCGTCGTTATCGACCCGCAAGGGCGAGACGCTGGTCGATACCGCGATGACGCTCAATGCCATGCATCCGGACATCCTGGTGATGCGTCACTCAGCTTCCGGCGCGGTGGAGCTTCTGGCGCGCAAGGTCGACGGCTCCGTCATCAATGCCGGCGATGGCGCTCACGAACATCCGACCCAGGCGCTGTTGGACGCTTTAACCATCCGCCGAAACAAAGGACGACTGGAGGGACTTCTGGTCGCGATTTGTGGCGACGTGCTCCACTCACGCGTCGCGCGCTCCAACATCATCCTGCTCAACGCCATGGGCGCGCGCGTCCGCGTCGTTGCGCCCTCCACGCTGCTGCCGCCGGGCATTGAACGCATGGGCGTCGAGATCGCCCGCGATATGCGCGAGGGGCTGGACGGCGCGGATATCGTGATGATGCTGCGCCTGCAACGCGAGCGGATGAGCGGCTCGTTCGTGCCGTCGAGCTCCGAATATTTCCACTATTTCGGCCTCGACCAGAAAAAGCTCGCCTACGCCAAGCCTGACGCGCTGGTCATGCATCCGGGACCGATGAATCGCGGAGTCGAGATTGACTCGATCGTTGCGGACGGCACGCAGTCGCTGATCCGCGAACAGGTGGAAATGGGCGTAGCGGTGCGGATGGCTGTGCTGGAGGCGCTGGCGAGGAACCTGCCGAATGCGTAGCGCGACCAAATTCCAAACCGTGGTTCTGAGACCCATCATTCCACATTCGTCGTATGCGGCGCGGGTTTTTATGCCCTCTCCCCTTGCGGGAGAGGGCTGCTCGGATTCTCAACGCATGGAAACGGGTGAGGGGTACGGCCCCCTCACCCCTCCCGTTCCGTTCAGCGGACCCGCCGCCCTCTCCCGCAAGGGGAGAGGGCATAGTCACGGCGGCTTCGACTCGTCGAGGAGGACGCTCGACTCGTTGAGCAAAGCGAGTGCGACGTCATGCTGAGCAGTCACCGCCCCGTCCTGCTCGCCAACGCTCGCATCGTCGACCCCGCGCGCGATCTCGACGCCCCCGGGGATGTACTCATCGCCGACGGAGTCATTCGTGACGCGCGCAGCGGCATCGGCGCGACGGGCGTGCCCGAAGGCACTGACATCATCAACTGTGCCGACAAGATCGTCGCGCCAGGGCTGATCGACATACGGGCGTTCGTCGGCGAGCCGGGCGCCGGTCATCGCGAAACCTTTGCATCCGCAAGTCACGCCGCCGCCGCAGGCGGGATCACCACCATTGTCTGCCAGCCCGACACCTCGCCGGTGATCGACAATTCCACAACCGTCGATTTCGTGCTGCGCCGCGCGCGGGATACCGCGATCGTCAACATTCATCCGATGGCGGCGCTGACCAAGGGTCTTGCCGGCAAGGAAATGACCGAGATCGGCCTCTTGAAGGAGGCAGGCGCGGTTGCATTCACCGATGGGGCTCGCTCCGTGATGAACGCGCAAGTGATGCGCCGCGCCCTCACCTATGCCCGCGATTTCGACGCTCTGATCGTCCACCATACAGAAGATATCCATCTGGTCGGCGAAGGCGTCATGAACGAGGGCGAACTGTCCTCCCGTCTCGGATTGACAGGCGTTCCGACGGCGGCGGAAGCGGTGATTCTGGAGCGCGACATGCGGCTCGTCGGACTCACCGGCGGCCGCTACCACGCGGCGTCGCTGACCTGTACGGAATCGCTCGATATCCTCATGCGAGCGCGGGACGCCGGACTTCAGGTCACCGCGTCCGCGTCGATCAATCATCTGACACTGAATGAAAACGATATCGGTCCGTACCGCACGTTTCTGAAGTTGTCGCCGCCGCTGCGTAGCGAGGACGATCGCCGCGCAATGATCGCAGCGCTGGCGTCGGGCCTGATCGATGTGGTGATGTCCGACCACAATCCGCAGGACGTGGAAACCAAGCGCCTGCCGTTCGCGGAAGCTGTGGCCGGCGCGATCGGATTGGAGACTATGCTGACGGCGGCGCTGCGGCTCGTGCACAATCAGGAACTCGATTTCAAGACCTTGATCCGGGCCATGTCGACGCGGCCCGCAGAGTTGCTCGGTCTACCGGGCGGATCGTTACGACCGGGCGCGCCTGCCGATGTGATCGTGATCGATCCTGACGTCCCCTGGATTCTCGATCCCGCAGATCTCAAATCGCAATGCAAGAATACGCCGTTCGACGAATCCCGCTTCTCGGGTCGAGTCGTCCGCACCATCGTCGGCGGGCGCACGGTTTTCGAGCACGTCTGACGCCGCAGCGGCAGCGCCCCCTCATTCTTTGTTTTGATATGTCTGCCATGGCGCGATGGCGTCGATATATGGTTTACATCTGCGAAGTGACGCCCGGAGCCCCTCACGATGTCTTCCATCATTACCGTGATCGCCTTCGTCTTCGGCTACCTGTTCGGCTCAGTTCCGTTCGGGATGATTTTGACGAGGATAGCCGGAACGCAGGACCTGCGTTCGATCGGCTCCGGCAATATCGGCGCAACCAACGTGCTGCGAACCGGACACAAGCGACTCGCTGCGGCAACGCTCGTCGGGGACATGCTCAAAGGCACTGCCGCCGTGTTCCTTGCAGGATTGCTATGGGGACCCGCGGCGGCCATGGCCGCGGCACTCGGCGCGTTTCTCGGTCACCTCTTTCCGGTGTGGCTTAAATTCCATGGCGGCAAGGGCGTCGCAACCTATATCGGAGTGCTGCTCGGCCTGTGCTGGCCGGCAGCGCTCGCCTTCTGCGCAATCTGGCTGCTCGTCGCGTTCACGACACGCTACTCGTCACTATCGGCACTCATCGCCAGTCTTCTCACGCCGCTGCTGTTGTGGTGGCTCGGGCACCCGCAGCTGGCGTTGCTGTTTGCGGTGCTGACCGTCCTGTTGTGGCTCAAACACCGCGAGAACATCCGGCGTCTTTCCGCCGGCAGCGAAGGCCGGATTGGAGCGAAAGCGTAACGGCGTTCTCGAATCAAATTGATTAACGCCGCATCCGAGGTTGCTCCCTGGCGACAACTTGGGCACAGCTCACCTGGAGCATTTCAACTTTTTACGAAGAGCGAGCTCCAGTTTGTTGTTTTGATGCGTTTTCTTCACGCGAACCGGTATCCACTTCGCTCGAAAACGGTCTAGCTTTGGGGGCAGGCGTGGACATCCGGAATCCAGACAGGCGGCTGAACGAAGCGCAGCGGATCGATTGGCTGCGGCTTATCCGGTCCGAGAACGTCGGGCCTCGGACCTTTCGTTCGCTCGTGAACCATTTCGGCAGCGCCAGTGAGGCCCTCATCCGGTTGCCCGATCTGGCGCGACGGGGCGGTGCTTCGCGTCCGGGCCGATTGTGCGCCGAAGCCGAGGCACGGAACGAGTTGGCCGCCGCCCGGCGGATCGGCGTCAGCTTGCTGGCGCCGGGAGAGACCGGCTATCCGCCGTACCTCGCAACGATTGACGACGCACCGCCGCTGCTTGGTGTTCGCGGCAACCTCGATGTCATGGAGCGTCCCATGATCGCGATCGTCGGTTCACGCAATGCATCCGGCGCCGGTCACAAGTTCGCGCAAATGCTGGCGCATAATCTCGGCGATGCCGGTTTCGTCATCGTATCAGGACTGGCGCGCGGCATCGATCAGGCGGCGCATCGTGCAAGTGTGGCACGCGGTACCATCGCGGTGCTTGCCGGCGGCCATGACCGCATCTATCCGTTGGAGCATGAAGATCTGCTGGCGGCAGTACTGGAAGACGGCGGCGCAATTTCTGAAATGCCGATGGGACATGTGCCGCGCGCCCGTGATTTCCCACGGCGCAACCGCCTGATCTCGGGTGCGGCGATCGGGGTTGTCGTGGTCGAGGCCGCGCATCGGTCCGGCTCGCTGATCACGGCCCGGATCGCCGCCGAGCAAGGCCGCGAGGTTTTCGCCGTGCCGGGCTCGCCCCTCGATCCTCGCGCCGCCGGGACAAATGATCTCATCAAGCAGGGCGCGACTCTGATTACCCAGGCAGCCGACGTCATCAATGCCGTTCGACCGATCATGAGACGACCGGTCGATCTACCCGCCGAAGAACCGGAGCGCGGCGGCACCTGGACCGACGAGCCTGCGGCAAGCGCCCGTGCGCGTATCGTCGCCCTGCTTGGTCCGGCGCCGATTGGGCCTGACGATCTGATTCGCATGGCGGATGTCCCGCCGGCCGTCGTGCGCACGGTCTTGCTTGAACTGGAACTGGCCGGACGACTGGAACGCCATGGCGGCGGGCTGGTATCAATGGCCTGACCGTCTGCCCGACCCGGTTCGAAGGGAGGCGGTTACCGGTCGGGAGCCGGTGGTGGCGCGGACGAAGCGGCAGGCTCCAACGGAGGCGGTGCCGGTTCCATCTCAGGCGAAGTTTTTTTCGACGGCGCGGCCGCAGAATCGGTGGAGGCTGACGCCGGCGTGGAACTCCCCGCCTCCAACGGCGACCGGGCGTCGGCTTCGCCAACCTTCGGCGCAGGCGTCACCGCCGGAACGGGATCAGCGCGCAACGGCACCGCTTTCGGTTCACTGGTGGGCACAGCGTCAGGTGACGTGCTGCCCGCCTTGCTGTTTTGGGACGTGGACTCCCTGGCTTCAAGTTTGTCAACACCAGGTTCGTCTGGCTTGCTTCTGCCGGTCTTGTCACTCCCGGATCGGGCTGAATCAGCTTTCGGGGTGTCCGGCTTGACGGCTTGCGGCTTCGGCGCTTGCTCCGGAGCAGGCTGTTTCACGTCGGCCTGTTCCTTGGCAGACTCCGTTTCCAACACTGGGTCCTTGGCCGGCGTTACGTCGTCAATCTTCACCGCCTCGGGCTTCGTCGCAGCATCGTGCGGAGACTTGCCCTGCCCTGCGGCGCCAGCTTTCGCCGACTCTTCCGAAGCCGGCTTTCGCTGCTTGCTAAGCTTTTTCCTGTCTCGAAGCTTCCGCCTGTCATGCTCGCTGGCCTCCTCCGAAGCCGGCCTTGCTGTCTCGGGACTCTCGGCGGCCGGTCCAACGATGCGCCTTCCATACCGGTCCTTGCCTGCCTGCACTTCATTCTGCGCGGCGGGATCGGGCTGCGCAGCCTGGGGAATCGGCTTCCCGCCCCGTCGCCCCGCCTGTCTCGGTTCGGATATCATACCGCCTGGATGCGACCTGGGTCGCTCAACGCGGTACCGCTGATCGGTCGCACCTCTGGACATCAGATAGGCGCTGAGCATCCCGGCCATGGTGGGCCCGGTGGTATAATGCTGGCGCAGAAAGCCTGGCAACGATCCGGGCGGCACCGTCCTGACGAGCCCGCGAACTCCTTTGTGGCAGGCGGCGCAGTTCCCCGAAAATATCTGAGCCGCCGACTTTCCCGCTTCGAGATTTTGCGCTCTGGCAACGCCACCCGCGAGAACAACGATCACAAGCATCGTCGCTAGACTGAGCGCTCGGCTCGACATTTTCATCCTCCGGGTGCGGAACAACGCTGCCGCCGCGGCGGCCCACGTTTTAGCCGATTATGCTGCGAATGGAAGCGCAGAGATGGATGCAACATACGACCGCGGCTCGATTCAGGATATCGGCCCTGCGGTGAGAGCATTGGCGAACCGGCTTCCGCGACATTATTATTGATGGAACTTGGACGCCACTTCCAGCGTTACGACGGTTAGCGCGTCCTCGTGATGATGGTGGTTTCGATGGACCGTTTGTTACGGTTTTTTCTGAACCAGTTTGTCCGGCGCGGCTCGATCACATTCGTAACCGCGAGCGGTATGACCTTCACCTGCGGCGACGGTACCGGCAAACCGGTTCGGGTGCGCCTGACCACGAACGAAGTCGCCCGCCAGCTTCTGCTCGATCCGGAAATGTTCTTCGGCGAAGCCTACACCGATGGCACAATGCTGGTCGAACAAGGATCAATCGTTGATCTCCTGGCGATCCTCCTCGACCAGCCCGACATCATGCCGCGCTGGGCGAAGCTGCAGTGGTGGCTCCGCTACCTCGTCCGCAACATCCATCAGTTCAATCCCCGCGGGCGGTCAAGAATTAATGTCGCACGCCATTACGACCTCGATGGGCGGCTTTATTCGCTGTTCCTGGATGCGGACAAACAATACAGTTGCGCGTATTTTGAGGAGCCGGACACCACACTGGATGACGCCCAGCTTGCAAAGAAGCGGCACATCGCGGCCAAGCTTCTGCTCGAACGCGGACACAGGGTTCTCGATATCGGCTCTGGCTGGGGCGGCCTCAGCCTGTATCTCGCGGAAATGACCGGCGCCCGCCTTACCGGCATCACGCTGTCAACCGAACAGCTCCAGGTGTCCAACGCCCGCGCGGCGGAAAACAACCTGACGCAATCGACGAAATTCCTGCTTCAGGACTATCGCGATATTCCCGGATCGTTCAATCGCATCGTATCTGTCGGGATGTTCGAGCACGTCGGCGTCGACCACTACGACACCTTTTTCAGGCGCTGCGCCGAGCTGCTTGAACCCGACGGCGTCATGCTGCTGCATTCGATCGGCCGTTCCGAAGGTCCGGGCATTACCAATCCCTGGATCGCGAAGTACATCTTTCCGGGGGGCTATATTCCAGCGCTGTCGGAAGTCCTGCCCGCCATCGAGCACGCGGGACTGCTTGTCTGCGACATCGAAATCCTGCGTCTGCACTACGCAGAGACGCTGAAGGCGTGGCGGGAGCGCTTCATGGCACGACGCGAGGAAGCTGTACAACTGTACGACGAGCGGTTCGCGCGGATGTGGGAATTTTATCTGGCGTCGTCGGAAATGTCGTTCCGCAAGCAGAACCTGATGAATTTTCAGATCCAGATCACGAAACGGCAAGGCATCGTGCCAATGACGCGCGACTATATCCAGCGCGGGGAAACGAAGCTGCGCCAGCTTGAGCAAAAACAGCGGCCACGGCTTCAGATCGCGGGCGAGTGATAACGCACCATCGTTTAGACCAGAGTCTCGCTTGAGCATCATCGCGATTCGACGAGCGGAGATTCGCCACCGCGACAGTCAAGTTCATTGCTTTTTCGACTTAAGTTTCATTCAAGGTCATGTGGGAATCGGGCATAAGGGTCAGGACCTTGCTATCGCCGTCCACCGGAGCGGCGCTTTATGCGAGCCCTGTATCCCACAAACAATCCAGGTCAGAATCCGAAAGCCATGGCTGATTCGAACATCCTGAAGCTTGCGTCTGATGCGACCACACCAGCCTATCGCGCCCCGCCACACAACGTCGAAGCGGAGCGCGGCCTACTCGGCGCTATTCTGGTCAACAACGACGCATTTTACAGGGTTTCGGATTTCCTGGAGCCGAAGCACTTCTTCGACCCGATGCATCGGACCATCTTTGAGACCGCGGGCAGCCTGATCCGTAGCGGCAAGATCGCGACGCCCGTCACAGTCAAGACTTTCGTTCCCGCTGAAACCGACATCGGCGGCCTGACCATCAGCCAGTACCTCGCCCGTCTGGCGGCGGAAGCCACCACTATTATCAACGCCCTGCACTACGGACGCACTATCTATGAGCAGGCGCTGCGCCGGGACCTGATTCACATCGGCGAGGACATGGTCAACGTCGCCTATGACGCGCCGGTCGACCTCGCGCCGCGGGCGCAGATCGAGGACGCCGAACGCCGGCTCTACGAACTGGCGGAATCCGGCGGATATGAAGGCGGCTTTCAGAAATTTTCTCAGGCGATGAGAACCGCGCTCGACATGGCGGCCAACGCCTATCGCCGCGACGGCAAGCTGTCCGGCATCGCGACGGGCTTGCGGGATCTCGACTCGCGGATGGGCGGTTTGCAGCCGTCAGACTTAATCATCGTTGCCGGCAGGCCGGGCATGGGCAAAACCGCGCTCGCCACCAACATCGCCTACAACATCGCCCGGGCCCATCAGTCGGAGCTTCAGCCCGACGGCACCATGAAGACAGTCAACGGCGGGATCGTGGGTTTCTTCTCCTGCGAAATGTCGGCCGAGCAACTGGCGACGCGTATTCTCGCCGAGCAGACCAGCATCGCCTCCAGCAATATCCGGCGCGGCGGTATCACCGAGAGCGACTTCGAGAAGATCCGTGATCACACCATCGAGCTGGAGCACCTGCCGCTCTACGTCGACGAAACCGGCGGCCTCTCGATTTCGCAACTGACGGCGCGCGCCCGCCGCCTGAAGCGCCAAAAGGGGCTCGACGTGCTGATCGTCGACTACATCCAACTTCTGCTGGGAAGCGGCAAGCGCAGCGACAATCGCGTGCAGGAAGTCACCGAGATCACCACCAGCCTGAAAGCGCTGGCAAAAGAACTGAATGTCCCGATCGTCGCGCTGTCGCAACTGTCGCGTCAGGTCGAGAATCGAGACGACAAGCGCCCGCAACTTTCAGACCTTCGTGAATCCGGCTCGATCGAACAGGACGCCGACGTCGTGATGTTCGTCTATCGCGAGGAATACTACCTGCTGGGCAAGGAGCCGAAAGCAGGTACAGCCGAACACGAGAAATGGCAGACCGACATGGACATCGCCCATGGCGTTGCAGAGGTCATCATCGGCAAACAGCGCCATGGGCCGACCGGTACGGTCAAGCTGCAATTTGAGGGGCAGTTCACCCGCTTCAGCGATCTTGCACATGACAGCCACCTGCCCGAGCGAATTTAGCGGTCGCGTTCGACAGCCGCCTCGCGACGCTGCTCGTTCCGTCACGACGCGCTCCAACATAAGCGGGTTCGATTTACAGCCTTTCCAAGCATACCGCTGGCGCGGTTGAACCGCCGTGCAGCCGAGCGTACCATGCGGCATGAATCTCGTGCCCGATTCCAAAATGGCCTCCAATAGCGTGCCGGCCGATGCCGAAGCGACTGTTGCGCAAGCCGCGGCAATCGGCACCCTCACCGTTGATCTCGACGCCATCGTCGCCAACTGGCGCAAGCTGGAAAAGGCCGCCGTACCCGCCGAGTGTGCGGGAGTGGTCAAGGCTGACGCTTACGGCTGCGGCTCCCGGCCCGTGGTGCGCGCGCTGAGCGCCGCCGGATGCAAAACCTTTTTCGTGGCCACGCTCGATGAGGCCCGCGTGGTCCGCGCGGCCGCTTCCGCCGCCGACATCTACGTGCTGGACGGCTTCTTCCAGAATTGCGGTGACGCTTTCGCGACAATCAATTGCCGGCCCGTGATCGGCGACATCAACGAACTTGCAGAATGGGACGTGTTTTGCCGCCGCACCGGCTGGGCGGGCGGCGCAGCCATCCACATCGACACCGGCATGAACCGCCTGGGTCTCACCCCCGATGAAGCGCAAGGCATCCTTCCAAGGATCGAGGCAGGCGATCATGGCATCACGCTGGTGATGAGCCATCTAGCGTGCGCGGAAAGCCTCAATCATCCTCTCAATGCCAGACAGGTCGCGGCGTTCCGAGAGATCGCCAGGCTGTTTTCCGGGGTTCCGGCTTCGCTGGCGAATTCGTCCGGCATTTTTCTCGGGCCGCAATATCAATTTGACCTCGTGCGTCCGGGCGCCGCGCTCTATGGCGTCAACCCCACGCCGGAAGCCGCCAATCCGATGCAGCCGGTGGTGGAGTTGAAAGCCCGGATCGTGCAGACCCGCTCGATCGATAAAGGTGAAAGCGTCGGCTACGGCGCGACGTGGACCGCGCGTCGGCCGACCCGGCTTGCCGTGGTCTCGGCGGGATACGCCGACGGATATTTCCGTGCCGGCGGCAGCAATGATGGCACGCGCGGAGCCAACATCGTTGTCGCCGGAACGCGATGCCCGGTGGCGGGCCGGATTTCCATGGACCTGTTGGCTGTCGACATCACTGATCTCCCTTCCCCTGGGGGGGTGCGGCGCGGTCATCTGGCGACACTGATCGGCGAAGGCATCACCGTGGACGAACTTGCGCACCATTTCGGCACCATCGGTTACGAGGTGCTGACCAGCCTGGGGCGCCGCTACTACCGAATCTACAAGGGCGGCCCGGCCGAGCCTCGAACCTGACGCCGATCAATGGCCAAATCCGCGCTCTCCTTCGTCTGCCAGAACTGCGGCGCGGCCTATAACCGCTGGCAGGGCAAGTGCGACGCCTGCGGCGAATGGAATACGCTGGCCGAGGAGGACATCACCGGCGCGACGACGATGCCGGTCAGCATCCGCTCCAAGCGCAAGGGCCGGTTGTTCACGCTGGAAACGCTGACCGGCAAGACGCAGGACGCGCCGCGCCTCTCCTCCGGCATGGCCGAACTGGATCGCGTGACCGGTGGTGGCTTTGTGCGCGGCTCGGTGCTGCTGGTCGGCGGCGATCCGGGAATCGGCAAATCGACCTTGCTCACGCAAGCGACCAGCCTGCTGGCGCGCGCCGGCCATCGCGCGGTCTATATCTCCGGCGAGGAAGCGGTCGCGCAGGTGCGATTGCGCGCCGAACGCCTCGGGCTTGCCGACGCGCCGGTGCAACTGGCGGCGGAAACCTCGGTTGAGGATATCGTCGCCACCCTATCCGATGGCGCGGTACCGCGCCTCGTGGTGATCGACTCGATCCAGACCATGTGGACCGACACGGTGGAATCCGCGCCGGGAACCGTAACCCAGGTGCGCGCCTCCGCGCAGGCGCTGATTCGTTTCGCTAAAAAATCCGGGGCCGCGCTGATTCTGGTGGGCCATGTCACCAAGGACGGCCAGATCGCTGGCCCCCGGGTGGTCGAGCACATGGTCGACGCCGTGTTGTCGTTCGAAGGTGAAGGCTCCCAACAGTTTCGCATTCTGCGCGCGGTGAAGAACCGGTTCGGCCCCACCGACGAGATCGGCGTCTTCGAGATGACGGGGCTCGGCTTGCGCGAAGTTTCCAATCCGTCTGAACTGTTTCTGTCGGAACGCGATCTGGGCAGTCCGGGCACGGCGGTCTTCGCAGGCATCGAGGGCACCAGACCAGTGCTGGTGGAATTACAGGCGCTGGTAGCGCCGACCTCGCTCGGCACACCGCGGCGTGCTGTCGTCGGCTGGGATTCAAGCCGGCTGTCCATGGTGTTGGCGGTTCTCGAAGCTCACTGCGGGGTCAAGCTTTCGGGGCACGACGTTTATTTCAATGTCGCGGGCGGTCTGCGGATCAACGAACCGGCCGGCGATCTTGCCGCGGCCGCAGCGCTTGTGTCTTCGCTGACAAACGCCCAACTTCCGACCGACGCGGTCTATTTCGGCGAGATTTCGCTATCCGGCGCGGTCAGGCCGGTGGCGCAAACCCCGGCGAGGCTCAAGGAAGCCGCCAAGCTCGGATTCGGACGTGCCGTGCTGCCGGAATCGGCTCGTGGAGAGATCGGCGGCGATGCTGGCCTCTCTCTTGATACCGTCGCCGGATTGACCACGCTGGTGGCGGATATCGCCGCGCGCGGACAAGGCCGCCCCGGCAAACGCGCCGACACGGAGAAAAATGCCACACCCGGCCGAATCCGTCGTCAAGATGGCTAAAGCGGCGTGACCTCGCGGCCTGCCGCCGCTATACATCCGGCGGCCGCAAGGCCAATGACAGTTATGCGAAAATGTCCTAGAGCATGATCCCGAAAAGTGGAAACCGGTTTTCGGAAAAGATCATGCTCAAACAATAAAGATAAGCGACGAGTCTGATTCAACCAGTTGAAACGGACTCTGGCCGGACGTGCCGTATGATCGTCTGCCAGACTAGCGATTGAACAACGATTCGTGGTTTGAGATTTTACGAGCGGACCTGACCAGCCGATGCCGATAACCATCCTCGACCTCGTTCTGCTCGCCGTGATGCTGATTTCGGGCCTGCTGGCGATGATTCGCGGCTTCATGCGCGAAATCCTGTCGATAGCCTCATGGGGCATCGCCGCGCTGGCCACGCTCTATTCGTTCCAAAAGCTCCTGCCGTTCGCCAAGACCTATATCAATAGCGAAACGCTCGCCGCCGCGGCCGTGATCGGCGGCGTTTTCATCGGCACCCTGATCGTGATTTCGCTCATCACGACACGCATTTCCGACATGGTTCTCGATTCCAGAATCGGCGCGCTCGACCGCACTCTTGGTTTCCTGTTCGGACTGGCGCGGGGTCTGCTGATCGTCGTCGTTGCCTTCCTGTTCTTCGCCTGGCTGGTTCCGGACAAGCAGCGGCCCGATTGGGTCACAGGGGCGAAATCGCTCACGGTGCTCAATTCCACCGGCGCCTGGCTACAGTCGCTCTTGCCGGACGATCCCGAGAACACCATTTTAAACAGGCTCAAGAAGAATAAGCCCGAAGAAGAGCAGCCGGATGCGGAATCTGCATCCCCCGGCTCCGACGGCTACTCCAAACCCGCCCGAGACAGCCTGCAAAAGCTGATCGACGGCAAACCGGCGGAACAGTAGTTGGGGCGCGGACTTGACCTTCACGGCTTACTCAGGTCCGACCGAAAAGCGAGGCGCAATGGACTGTCAGCAGAGCCTTTCCAGCGACGCTTCCTCACACCCTCCCGAGACTGATTTCGATCTCGACGGCGATATGCTCCGCGAGAAATGCGGCGTGTTCGGCATCTTCGGCCATCCGGAAGCCGCAGCGATCACCGCGCTAGGCCTTCACGCACTGCAGCATCGCGGCCAGGAAGCGGCCGGCATCGTGACCTTCGATGGCCACCGTTTTCACTCCGAACGCCGGCTCGGACTTGTCGGTGACGCCTTCTCCCGCCGCGAAGTGATCGAACGTCTTCCGGGCAGCGCCGCCGTCGGTCACACCCGTTATTCCACCACCGGGGGCACCATCCTCCGCAATGTGCAGCCGCTGTTTGCTGAACTCCATGCCGGCGGTTTTGCCGTCGCCCACAACGGCAACCTCACCAACGGATTGACGCTGCGCCGCGAACTGGTCGGCTGCGGCGCCTTGATGCAATCGACCACCGACACCGAGGCCATTCTTCATCTGGTCGCACAGTCGAGACGCGGCCGATTCATTGAGCGTTATATTGAAGCGCTCCGGGCTCTCGAAGGCGCTTATGCGCTGGTGTCGCTAACTAACAAGAAGCTGGTCGGAGCGCGTGATCCGCGGGGCATCCGTCCGCTCGTGCTGGGCGAACTCGATGGTTGCCCAATCCTTGCCTCGGAAACCTGCGCGCTCGACATCATCGGCGCTAAATATGTCCGTGACATCGAACCCGGCGAAGTCGTCGTGTTTCATCGTATCGACGGCACCATTCAGACCGAAATCCACAAGCCGTTTCCGCCGCTGCCGCCAAGACCGTGCATCTTCGAATACATCTATTTTTCACGGCCGGATTCGATCGTCGGCGGCCGCTCGGTCTACGAAGTTCGCAAAGCGTTCGGCGCGCAACTGGCCCGCGAAAGTCACGCCGAAGTCGATGTCGTGGTGCCGGTTCCCGATTCCGGCGTGCCCGCCGCCCTGGGCTACAGCCAATTCTCCGGGGTGCCATACGAACTCGGAATCATCAGAAACCACTATGTCGGCCGCACCTTCATCCAGCCGGCCCAAAGCGTCCGCGAACTTGGCGTCCGGATGAAGCATTCGGCCAACCAGGCTGCGATCGCCGGCAAACGCATCATCCTGATCGACGACTCGCTGGTGCGCGGCACGACTTCGAGAAAAATCGTCCGCATGATGCGTGATGCCGGGGCTACGGAGGTGCATTTCCGCCTGGCCTCACCGCCGATCATCCATCCTGATTACTACGGCATCGACCTTCCCGACCGGAACGGACTATTGGCGGCGACCCACAGCCTCGAGCAGATGCGAGACATGATCGGCGCGGATTCCTTGGCCTTTCTTTCCATCGACGGCATGTACCGCGCCATGGGCGAACCCGGACGCGATCCGGCGAACCCAAAGTATTCCGACCACTGCTTCACAGGCGCCTATCCGACCAATCTTACCGACCATACCGACGTCGAACCACAACCGCACCAATTGTCGCTGCTCGCGGAAGCTAGTTGACCGGAGACGCCGCCGCCAAGTGATTGCGGTCAAAGCTGCCGGACCATGAATACCGCAGCTTCACTGTAGTCATGCAGCTTTCGCGTCAGCGTGACGCCGCCGATCTCGTCGAGCGGACTCCCAAAAACCCGCAGCGGCAGATCGCCGGTCACCATGGGCCGCCATTTGCCTTTGGCCTCGCCAGATAATTCGGGCATAAGACGCAGAACCTCCATCCGCGTCATCCCTAGCACGAAATACACCCGCCATGACAAAACCGCTCGCCTCCCGCATAGCGCTCGTCAGCGGCGCCTCGCGTGGCATCGGCTATGCCACCGCGCGCGCGCTTGCAAAAGCCGGTGCGCATGTGATCGCCGTGGCTCGCACGCAAGGCGGACTCGAAGAACTTGACGACGACATCCGCAAGGACGGCGGCAGCGCGACGCTGGTGCCGCTTAATCTCACCGACTTCGAGGGAATCGCACGGCTAGGCGCCGCATTGAACGAACGCCACGGCAAGCTCGATATTCTCGTCGGCAATGCCGGCATCGCGGGCCCATCCTCGCCGCTCGGGCACATCGAGTTGAAGCCATGGCAGGACGTGATAGCGGTCAACGTCACCGCGAATTTTCAATTGATCCGCTGCATGGAGCCATTGCTGCAGCAATCGGATGCCGGACGCGCGGTATTTGTCACCTCCAGCGCCGCCGGCAGCGCCAACGCCTATCGCGGTCCGTATGCGGCCTCGAAGGCCGCGCTGGATACGCTGGTGCGATGCTGGGCGAACGAAACCGCCACGACCCGGATCCGGGTCAACCTGTTCGATCCTGGGCCGGTCCGGACCCGCATGCGCGCGATCGTGTTTCCGGGCGAAGACCCGAATACGCTGGACACGCCTGAACAGATTGCCGAATTCATGGTCCCGATGTGCCTTCCCTCCTGGGGCGAGACTGGACAGCTATTCGACTACATCAGCCGCAGAGTGGTGAGCTTCGGCTCGCTGTCAGCTTAAGGAACGGGATCAGCCGGCGCGTTAACCGTTTAGGGATGCCGACTCACAAAAATGCGGGGGAACTTCCCGGGAGATGGATGGTTCGATCGGGTCAGGAGAGTTGCCGATGCAAGCCATTGTAGAACTGATACGCGCCTTTACCCTCAAGAGTTCGCCATCCCGCGAAAATGGCGACAACGATCGTCGAACTCCGGCCGATTTGGCCGCCGATTTGTTGGAGAATTACAGAGCGCATCTTCTGCAGCGAGCGCAGCCTCCTCGCAGCCGCTGACCGGCAGCATTTGGTTCAGCGGTTCCGATCACCCGACATCGATCCCACGGCTGCACATCCACGGCTGCACATCCACGGCTGCGCCGCGCGCTATGACTTGCGCTTGCGCTTGTGAGCGAATGGATTAGCTTTTTCGCGGAGCGTGATGCGAATTGGGGTGCCCGGCAGATCAAAGGTCTCGCGCAAGCTGTTGACCAGATAGCGCAAATAAGATTCCGGAACGGCGTCCGCTCGCGAACAGAACACCACGAAACTCGGCGGCCGCGCCTTGGTCTGAGTTGCATAGTTGAGCTTCAGCCGCCGCCCCGACACCGCAGGCGGCGGGCTGGCTGCAATTGCCTGCTGAAACCAGCGATTGAGCGCCGCCGTTGGCACACGACGGTTCCAGACGGCATAGGCAGCTTGGATCGCGGTCATCAGGCCACCGACCCCCTCGCCGGTCAGACCTGAGAGCGCGACGACGGGCGCTCCCTTGACCTGCGGCAGCCAGTGATCGGCATCATTTCGCAGTGATGCGATCCGCGCCGATCCGCCCTGCATCAAGTCCCATTTATTAACGGCGATGACGAGGGCGCGGCCCTCACGCTCGATAAGGTCGGCGATGCGGAGGTCCTGCTCCTCGAACCTGTTCTGCGCATCCATCATCAAGACAACGACTTCGGCGAACCTGACGGCGCGCAACGTATCCGCCACCGACAACTTCTCGAGCTTCTCCTCGATCCGCGACCTGCGCCGCAATCCGGCGGTATCGAAGATGCGGAAATCGCGCCCGTGCCAGTCCAGTTCGACCGAAATGGAGTCTCGCGTCGTTCCGGCTTCCGGACTGGTCAACAGCCGGTCCTCATTGAGCAGATAATTGATGACCGTTGATTTCCCGGCATTGGGACGCCCGACGATCGCAACACGGATCGGCCGCCGCGACACATCCTCGCCGGACTCGATGCTGTCGTCAGCGTCGGCTTCTTCGGCCGGCTCCGGCATCACGGCGCGCAATGCATCATAGAGATCGCCCATACCTTCGCCGTGCTCCGCGGACACGCCGATCGGATCGCCGAGTCCCAGCGCATAGGATTCCAGCGCGCCGGCATCCCCATGCCTGCCCTCGCTCTTGTTGGCGACGAGAACGACCGGCTTGTCGGCGCGGCGCGCGAAATCGGCGAACGAGCGATCGGTCGGCGTCAGGCCGGCGCGCGCATCGAATACGAACATCAGGGCATCGGCGGCTGCAATCGCGGTCTCGGTCTGCTCCTGCATGCGGGCCGTCAGCGAGCCCCGCGGCCCCTCGTCGAGACCGGCGGTGTCGATCACCGTGAAATCGAGATCGCCAAGCCGGGCCTGTCCTTCGCGGCGATCGCGCGTCACACCCGGCTCGTCATCGACGAGCGCCAGTCTCTGCCCGACCAGACGGTTGAACAGGGTCGATTTGCCGACATTGGGTCGGCCTATGATGGCAATGGTGAAGGACATCGACGCTCCGCGCGGCGTCTCAATACCAGTGTTTCACCAGCGCCGATACAGCTGTCAGCGCGCGAAGCTGCCGCTGGGCAGCGGCGCCGGGAACGGCGACGCCGCCGGCTCGGACTGTTGCGCGGCAGGCGGTGGCGGCGGCGTAGCCTGCTGCCTTGAGGAAGGTTCTTCCTTTGGCAAAGACGTGGCGCGGCGATGAACGAAACGCTTGGGCTTACGCGGCGCGGCAGCGGCCGTGCCGGCATCAGCGGCAGAGGCTTCGGCATCCTCGGAGCCGTCCACTTTGCCTGATCGTCGCGCCCGCCCCGACTCATCCGGCGACGGCGCCGCGACAGGTTCCTGAGCTTGCTGAGGCTCGGCGTTGCTCTTGTAGAGATCCTTCGGCACCCCCTGCTCGATGCCCGGAACACCCTCGGGAAAAACCGGCTGACGGTTGCCCTTAATCTTCTTCTTCGTATCGAGGAAACCGAGCAAATCGGTCGGATCCCAATTGCTAAAGCCGCCACCGCCGCAACCGGCCAGCACGCCGCACAACGAAATCAGAACAGCGAAAGTCATCAGGCGTTGCGAGCAGCGCATCGACGGTTCTCGTTCAAGCTTGAGTTCGACACATCCGCTCAGTTCTTCGCAACCGGCGGCAGCAAAGCCTGCAGGGCTTCGGCGCGGCGGCGCAGGCTGGACGGCGTCTGGCCGTCCTCGCTGATCATGTCGAGCCACTTCCGCGCAGCCGTGGTGTCGCCGTTGCTCCAGGCGGATAGCGCCAGAAGTTCGCGCGCGGTATGGCGGTAAGTCGCTTCGGGTGCGGTTGCCGGCTCGAGCCGCGGCAGCATGTTATTGTAGGTCTCGGTATCCACCAGCAATCTGGCGGCGCTCACCCGCGCAAGATCACGCTCGGCGCTGCTGAGCCCACTGTCGCTGGCGATCGCATCATAAAGTTTCACCGCAGCATTGGTGTCGTGCCTGGCGGCTTCGGCAGCGGCGCGAAGCCGCGACAGAGTACGATATCCGGATGGCGCGGTCTCCGCCAGTTTGGTGAAGGCCGCTTCCGCTTCGGCATGCTTGTTTTGAGCGGCCAGCGCAGCCGCTGCTTCAAAGGTTGAACTGGCCTCGGCGGCCTTCTGGGTCTGGAGATACTGGTATCCGCGCCAGCCGCCGACGGCGGCAATCACGAGAATGACGGCGGCAACGATTAGCGCCCAATAGCGACTCCAAAACTTCTGGACCTGTTCGCGCCGCAGCTCATCATCTATTTCACTAAATAGCTCAGTCACTTATTATTTCCCGTCCCGCAAGCCACGGCGCCGCCGCGCTCCCCACCAATGGCGACCGCGATATCCTAGCGTTATGGCACCCACAAGGCAAAAGCGAGTCCGGTCGGCTAAAGCGTTTTCAGATATTCGAGAAGAGCTTTCTTGTCGGTGTCCGGCAGACTGGTCCCGAACTCGTGGCCGCAACGGCTGTTGCCGGAGTTCAGATCGTCGCAACCGGTCGTTTCGCGAACGTTGCCGGCCTGGGTCTGGCTGGCGGCAATGCCGATGTTATTCACGTCATAGTCGGGACCGATCGCAAAACGCTGCTGCCGCTGGCTTGCAGGCTTGAGCAACTCGGCAAGACTCGCGACCGAA
This sequence comes from Nitrobacter sp. Nb-311A, assembly GCF_000152905.1. Classification (GTDB taxonomy): domain Bacteria; phylum Pseudomonadota; class Alphaproteobacteria; order Rhizobiales; family Xanthobacteraceae; genus Nitrobacter. The sequence continues at coordinate 15,018 of NZ_CH672422.1, read as the reverse complement.
CCATTGTGCAGATACGGAGCAGCCGCCCAGATGCCGTAAAGAACCCGCGATTCATACGCGCCCTTTGGAGGTGCGGGGGTTGCAACATCGGCGTTCGATTTTCCCGCACCCATGTCCAGTCGAAGACGGGTTTCAGGAGTTGCCGCGGCGTCGGGAAACCTGAATGCACCCGGCAAGTCCTGCAAGACGGCAGGGAGACGCGTGGCGTCGACGGGCTGGGGTGCGCCCGGCGCGGCCTCGGACTGAACAGAGGCGCCAAGAGCGCGTGGAGAGGCGCCTTTCGACAAGCTCAGGACATGCTCTCCGATCGTGCCGATCACCGATGTCGACAGAATGTTGAATGCGAGGTCGGTTTCTTTCAGAGGCTTGGTCGCGAACGGAATGTAGGCGCCTTTCAGCACACCCGATTTAGCCGTCCATCCCAGGATATCGTACTCACGCGTGTCCGTCCCGACGTTCTGAATTGGTGTTGCCCAGGTCTTTTGAAAGGGGAAGCGCTCCTTGCCGGCTTTCTGGCCATGGCATTCCTGGCATCCGCCGTCAGCAGCCGACCGTTCAAAGACCGCCTTGCCCTTGGCCGCGAGCGCGGTGTCGATAGACCATGGCCATTTCGGCGGCCCGATCTTCTTTGCAAGGTCCTCAAGTTTTTCCAGCCCGTCGAAATTCACCGAGTTGTTGTTCAGGAAGTCGATGAACAGGCCGTCGCGCGTCGGCTGGAAATTGCCGAACACGCCCATCACCTCGCCGACATTCCGGGCCAGCCCGAGGATATCGCTCCCGTTATCGGCGAAGCCCGGCCACTGCGTCTTGTCCTGTTTGGGCGCGTTCCAGAGGAAAGGATAACGGACCGGCGCATCGGCCCTGTGAATGTTCTCCGGAATCAAAAATGTCGGCTCCGGGCCGATGCCCAACCCGGTCACGCGATTGAAGATCATGCCCACTGCATCGAGACGTCCCAACCCCCATGCAGGGTTCGGAAGAGATCGATCAATAATGGTGTGATAGCGAACGTACCATGCGTCGACGTCGCTCCGCAGCGCAGCAACTTTATCGCTATCGGGCTTGGCCGTCTGGAGAACAGATGCCGCGAATGTGTTGAATGCGGCATCGTCGGACGTTGCCCTCGCAACCGCTTTATCAAGATCACTCAGAAACGATTGGAAATCGACGAGAGCCGGTCCTCCATCGATACGGTACTGCCGGTCTGCGACCTTGATCTGGCGGGTGTGACAGGCGGAGCAGGTCATCCCGACGACCTTTGCGCCGGTCGGACCGGACGCGTAAAAACCTACCGGGAGTTCGTTCGAAGCATCGAGAGCCGGCAAGTAGCCGTATTTCGCCAATCGGCCGGAGAGAAATGGAGCACCGTCAGCTTGTTTGAGCGCCTTGAGCCAGGCCAATGGAATGAGGCGCGAACCTTGATCGCGTGTGTAGAAATCGGTTCGGCTGGACATATCCCAAGCTGGACCCTGGTCAACGAATACCGGACCAGACTCATCAGCAAAGGATGATGTGACGACTGAAAAATTCAGGAGGACGAAGGCCAGAATAAGGATTCGCATCTGTGCTCCGAGCGCACAGCCATTGTGGCTGTCGTGTTGTTGTTAACGCGCCGCTGGCGAGCGGCGAACGTTCTTCGCACGGATAACGTGTTCTCGCAAGAGTTGAGATAGCGAGAAAATTCTAGTTAAGCGATCATAAAGTTGATGACGAAATCGAACCGGGGGACTCCCGATCTAGCTTTTCTGCTTCATCGCATAAACGTATTCCGGGCCAGGAAAGGCGCGGCTGCGCACGTCGCGCGCATAGCCTTCGATCGCGGCCTCGATCATGGGGCCGAGTTCGCCGTAGCGCCGGACGAATTTCGGCGCGCGCGGCGACAGGCCGAGCATGTCCTCCAGCACCAGCACCTGACCATCGCAGGCGGGACTGGCCCCGATGCCGATCGTCGGGATCGCCACTGTTTCCGTGATCCTGCGCGCCAGGGGCTCCGCGACCGCTTCGATCACCATCGAGAACGCGCCGGCTTCCGCCACGGCGCGCGCATCATCCTCGATCGGCTGCCATGTCCCTTCCTCGCGCCCCTGCGCGCGAAACGAGCCGAGCGTGTTGATCGATTGCGGCGTCAAGCCGACATGCCCCATCACGGGAATTCCGCGCTCGGAAAGAAACGCAATGGTCTCCGCCATCTTCACGCCGCCTTCGAGCTTCACCGCGCCGCAAAGCGTCTCCTTGAGAAGGCGCGCGGCGGAATGAAACGCCTGTTCCTTCGAAGCCTCGTAGGAACCGAACGGCATGTCCACCACGACCAATGCATGTTGCGACCCCCGCATCACCGCGCGGCCCTGCAGGATCATCATCTCGAGCGTGACCGGCACGGTGGTCTCGAAACCGTGCATCACGTTGCCCAGACTGTCGCCGACCAGGATGACGTCGCAGTGGCGGTCGACCAGCGCCGCGGTATGCGCATGATACGAGGTCAGCATCACGATCGGATCGCCGTTCTTGCGGGCGCGAATATCGGGTGCTGTCCTGCGCCTGATGGCCGACTGGATTGACATGCTACGCTCCGAAAACGGGAACGCCGAGGACGAAAGGATGAAATAGCGCCCCGAGCGCAATATAGACGACGACACCGATGACAACCGCGATGACATCGTTGCGAACCCCGCCAACCGGAATTGGCGGGCCGCCCGGATCCGAGCGGTGCTTAAGCGAGATGCGATCGATAACCGCCCACGCCAGGATCGATCCGAACAGGATGATCGAGCCGAGGTCGCCGTTGGCGAGCAGATGCGCCGTCGCCCACAGCTTTATCCCCGCCAGCATCGGATGCTTCAGCTTCGCGTAGATGCGGCCGCGGACGTACGATGCGACCACGAGAATGATGGAGGGCAGGATCAGCGCTTCGGCGATGTGTTTCATCACGCGCGGCGGATGCCAGACGTCGATCATCCCGGTGGCGCGATAGCTCAGAAATCCCCAGAGGGTCAGCGCGACACCGACCGCCGATATCAGAGAAAACCCGATCTTGTACGGCCCTTCTCCATAGGATGAGATCAACCGCGCGCGGAAGCCACGTCGTGTCGCGACGAGATGCACACCGAGGGACATAACAAGGCCAGCAATCATCACCATTAGTCCCATCGCATCCTCCTGTGAGCACGGGGCCTTCGATTACCATTCTTGAGGAGTTTCAGGCAACACGGCGCAATAACAGAGGCAAACACGTTTTTGTCGCAACAACACCCAGCAATCACCTTGAATGTCGAGGAACGTGGGAGTTCGAGCGCAGTTATCGCCGCTCCACCAACCTGATGGAGCATACGCAAATGAACGTCCGACTTCTCGTCGCCGCCGCCGCAGTCACGGCCTTCGGAATTGGGGGAGCCCAGGCGCAGCAGCCCTCGCCTTACGGCCAGACCCAGCAGAACGACAGCGTCCATGGCAACACGAGAGCGTCCGGGTCGGCGCGCACCCAGAAAGTTCATCCGAAAGGATCGGCGAAAGGCACGGTCGGCGCCGCTCCAGGGCGGGGCAACGTCGATGCTGGCGCCTCCGGATCGATGAATGCGCCACCGCCCGCAGGCATCAACGGCGCCCCACGCCCGGGCGGCCCAATGCGCTAACCCTGCACTTTTTCAGAAAACGGCCGGTCACGCACCGGCCGTTTTTTCGCGGCGGGATTACAGCTTCTTCTTCACGTCCTTGACACTCGAAAAAACGATGCCTTCGGCGCGCTCTCGTGTGTAGCCAAGATAGAATTCATTCTTGGCCAGAAATACCGGGTCGCCGTCGACGTCGTCCGCAACGCCGGAGCCGTTGGCCGCGATGAAGGCATCGAGCTTCTTGCGGTCGTCGGATGAAATCCAGCGCGCAAGCTGGAACTCGCAAACTTCGAAATCCACCGGCAGCGAATATTCGGCATCGAGGCGTGCTTTCAACACGTCAAGCTGCAACATACCGACGACGCCGACCAGCGCCGGCGCGCCGTCGCGCGGGCGGAAGACCTGCACGACGCCCTCCTCCGACATCTGCTGCAGGGCCTCCTTCAGCTTCTTCGCTTTCATCGCATCCGTAAGCCTGACCCGGCGCACGATTTCCGGTGCGAACGATGGCACTCCGACAAAGGTGACATCCTCGCCCTCGGTCAGGGTATCGCCGATCCGCAAGGTGCCGTGATTGGGAATGCCGACCACGTCGCCGGCGAATGCCTCGTCCGCGATGGCGCGATCCTGCGCAAAGAAGAACTGCGGCGACGACAGAGGCATCGGCTTGCCGGTCCGCACCAGCTTCGCCTTCATGCCGCGCGTGAGCTTGCCAGAGCACAGGCGCGCGAAAGCGATGCGGTCACGATGATTGGGGTCCATGTTCGCCTGGATCTTGAACACGAAGGCGGTCATGCGTGGTTCATCGGCCTCGACCTTGCGCAGGTTGGACTCCTGCGCGCGAGGCGGAGGCGCGAATTTTCCGAGTCCCTCCAGAAGATCGCCGACGCCGAAATTACGCAGCGCCGATCCGAAATACACTGGCGTCAGATGCCCCTCCCGAAATGCCTCAAGCTCGAACGGTTTGCAGGCTTCGGTTGCCAGCGCCAATTCATCCCTGATCTCATCGACATTCAGATTGGCGTTGCGCGCGGCGAGATCGGCGATATCGATCTGCTCGGTCGCGCCAGTCTTGGCGCCGCCGCCTTCGAGCAGACGAATGCCGCCGGTCGCGATATCGTAGGTGCCGAGAAAATCGCGACCGCGTCCGACCGGCCAGGTCATCGGCGTGGTATCGAGCGCCAGCGTCTTCTCGATCTCGTCGAGCAGTTCGAAGGTATCGCGGCTCTCCCGGTCCATCTTGTTGATGAAGGTGACGATCGGGATATCGCGCAGACGGCAAACCTCGAAAAGCTTTCGGGTGCGCGCCTCGATGCCCTTGGCCGCATCGATCACCATGACCGCCGAATCCACCGCGGTCAGCGTGCGGTAGGTATCCTCGGAAAAATCCTCGTGACCCGGCGTATCCAGCAGATTGAACACCCGGTTTTCGAACTCGAACGTCATCACCGACGTGACCACCGAGATGCCGCGGTCGCGCTCGATCTTCATCCAGTCGGAACGGGTATTGCGCCGCTCCCCCTTCGCCTTGACCTGTCCGGCGAGATTGATGGCGCCGCCGAACAGCAGAAGCTTTTCCGTCAGCGTGGTCTTGCCGGCGTCCGGGTGCGAGATAATCGCGAAGGTGCGCCGGCGCGCGACCTCGGCAGCCAATGGCGAGGTCGAGGTGGATTCATCCTGTAGAGCGAGGTCGGACATCAGCGAGCGTGTGGCAGGGAAAGCCGGTCGGATCAAGAGGGTTTCCATGCCGCGCCTCAAGCGACGCCGGGAGCTTGCCGGGGGGTCCCGCCTGCCCCATATCAAGGCTGCGGAAGGACGGCCTTCCGCATTCTCACACAACCGCCCGCGGGGACGGCCCTGCCTTCACGATCTGGGAGGGCCATATGGCCTGGTTCATTCTTTTTCTCGCCGGATTGATGGAAGTTGGCTGGGCGATCGGGCTCAAATACACTGAAGGACTCACGCGACTGGTGCCATCGGTGCTGACATTGACGGCCATGGCGATCAGCATGGGGTTGCTCGGGCTGGCCCTCAAGACACTTCCGATCGGCACTGCCTATGCAGTCTGGACCGGCATCGGCGCAGTCGGAACCGCGATCCTCGGCATCGTGCTGTTCGGCGATCCGGCCACGATGGCGCGGCTCGCCTGCATCGGTCTCATCGTCGCCGGCATTGCCGGACTAAAGCTCGTTACTTGACGAGCGCCACCGCCCAATAGGCCAGCGCGGCGACGATCGCTGATGCGGGAATGGTGATAACCCATGCATAGACGATAGAACTTGCAACGTTCCAGCGCACCGCAGACAACCGCCGCGCCGCGCCGACACCTACGATGGAACCGGTGATGGTGTGGGTCGTCGATACCGGGACGCCGAGAAACGTCGCCATGAATAGTGTCGCCGCGCCGCCGGTCTCCGCGCAAAAGCCCTGCATCGGCGTCAGCTTTGTGATGCGAAGACCCATTGTCCGCACGATCCGCCAGCCGCCCATCAGGGTCCCCAGCGCCATTGCGGCCTGACAGGAGAGCACCACCCAAAACGGCACGCTGAATTCGCTGCCGAGATAGCCCTGCGAAAACAGCAGCACGGCAATGATGCCCATGGTCTTTTGCGCGTCATTACCGCCATGGCCCAACGAATAAAGCGAGGCCGAAAAAAACTGCAAAATGCGGAAGGCGCGATCGACCGCGAACGGCGTCGAGCGTACCGACAGCCAGGAGACGATGGCGACCAGCACGAGGGCCAGCAGAAAGCCAACCAGCGGCGACAATACGATCGCCAGCAAAGTCTTCGACAGACCGCTCCAGACCGCCGCCGAGAGGCCGGCCTTGGCGATGCCGCCGCCGACCAGCCCGCCGATCAAGGCGTGCGAGCTGCTTGACGGAATCCCGAGTCCCCAGGTGACCACGTTCCAGACAATGGCGCCAACCAGCGCAGCGAAGATCACCTGTGCGTCAATCACGTTCGGATCTATGATTCCGGTGCCGATGGTATTGGCGACGTGCAGGCCGAATACCAGGAAGGCGGTAAAGTTGAAAAAGGCAGCCCAGAACACCGCGTATTGCGGTCGCAGCACTCGGGTGGAGACGATGGTCGCGATCGAATTCGCGGCGTCGTGCAGTCCGTTCAGGAAATCGAACAGCAGCGCGACGGCGATCAGGCCAACAAGGACCGAAAGACCAATGGAGTCCACGGCGCGGCCCTGCCCTATACCTGCTCGATGACGATGCTACTGATCTCGTTGGCGACGTCATCGAAGCGGTCGGCGACCTTCTCCAGATGATCGTAGATCTCGACACCGACAATGAAGTCCATGGCATTGGCGTTGCGGTGCTTCAGAAAAAGCTCTTTCAGGCCGATATCGTGCAGATCATCGACGCGGCCTTCCAGCTTGCCCAGTTCCTCGGTAATCGCCATCAGCATCGCGACGTTGTTGCTGATCGACTCCAGCAATGGCAGCGCGCGATGGACCAGATTGGCGCATTCCACGATCAGCGTGCCGATCTCGCGCATCGGCGGCTCAAAGCTGCGCACCTCGAACAGCACCACCGCCTTCGCGGTCTGTTGCATCTGGTCGATGGCGTCGTCCATCGATGTGATCAGGTTCTTGATGTCGACGCGGTCGAAGGGCGTGATGAAGGTGCGCCGAACCGCCGTCAGCACCTCGCGCGTGATGCCGTCGGCATCGTTTTCAAGCTGGCTGACCCGCTGGCAAAAAAACGGCGTTTCTTCCCCGCCCTTCAGCATTCCCTGAAGCGCTTCAGCCCCCTGCATGACGGTTTGCGAATGGCGGGCAAACAGATGAAAAAAGCGCTCCTCTTTCGGCAGAAAGGACCGGAACAAACGCAGCATCGCAGCATCCACTTTGCAGACAAGAACCGGGCCGCCAGTCCCGGCCGCGGGGATGTCATAAACCATTTCCGGCAGGGGGTGGACAATCAGCATCGCAACCAAGGGGATCATCCACCGGTTTGTGGGGCCTCCGCCGGGATGACGGATTCACAACGGTCGCTTGAAAATCATGAGTAATTTCGATGACATGCCACGATGGCCATGCAGACAACGAAAATCGGGCGCCGGATTCCCGTGACCGACTGAGACGGGCGCCGTGACGAAATCAATCGAGGCAGCGCTTTCACTTCGTTTTCGGCAACCGAAGTTCTTTTTCATAGATCTCCGGCTTGAAGCCGACGAGAAGCTTGTCGCCTACCTCAAGCACCGGGCGTTTGATCATCGAGGGCTGTTCAATCATCAGCGCCAATGCGCGGGCTTCCGTCAATCCCGACTTGTCCGCCTCCGGCAATTTGCGAAACGTGGTGCCGGCGCGGTTGAGCAATGCTTCCCAGCCGAGTTTTGCAACCCATCCCTTGAGGCGGGCGCGATCGACGCCAGCGGTTTTGTAGTCATGAAAGTCATAAGCGATGCCGTAGCCATCCAACCACGCGCGCGCCTTCTTCATGGTATCGCAGTTCTTGATGCCGTAGATGGTATTGGTCAACGCAAATGCTCCGGAGATTGCTGCATTGTAAAGCGGATGTATAAGGAGATTCCGGTGCTGACGAAACTGTTGCCGCGGTCATGATACTCAGGAGTCCCGCCGGATTGGCAACCGGGGGCCCGACTGAGACCCGGCGCGCGATCTGGCTTCCGCGGATGGACGAGGCGGACGACCATCCTCCGGCCCATGATCGGGCGCGCTGACCGGCGACAAAACCCGCTTTCCCTCCGGGATGACCCGGCGGCTACGGCTTTCACCGGTTGCATGCCGCAAATCGGCTGCTATACCGCAGCATCCCGCTTACCTGCGCTCGTTCGCAGGAGTGAGCCATAGGAGAAATAAGAGATGTCTGACGATAACGAATCCGCATCGGGATTCCGCTACGGCCTCGCTAACCTGAAGCCCGTCCCGCCCGCCGACAACATCACCCTCACCTTCCCCGACGGCGCACAACGCGAGTTCCCTAAAAGCACCACAGGCGCCGAAATCGCCAAGGGAATCTCGCCGTCGCTAGCCAAGCGAACTGTCGCAATGGCGCTCGACGGCGTCGTCAGCGACCTTGCCGACCCGATCGAACGGGATGCCGGAATTGAATTCATCAGTCGCGACGACCCGCGCGCACTGGAACTGATCCGTCATGACGCCGCGCATGTGCTGGCGGAAGCCGTGCAAACGTTGTGGCCGGGCACGCAGGTCACCATCGGCCCGGTGATCGAGAACGGCTTCTATTACGACTTCTTCCGCAACGAGCCGTTCTCGGTCGAGGATTTCGCCGCGATCGAGAAGAAGATGCGCGAGATCATCGCGCGCGACAAGCCTTTCACCAAGGATGTCTGGGATCGCGAGAAGACCAAGCAGGTCTTCCGCGACAAGGGCGAGACCTTCAAGGTCGAACTCGTTGACGCCATCCCGGGCAATGAACCGATCAAGATCTACTACCAGGGCGACTGGTTCGATCTCTGCCGCGGACCGCACATGACCTCCACCGGCAAGATCGGCAACGCATTCAAGCTGATGAAGGTGGCTGGAGCTTACTGGCGCGGCGACAGCAACAACCCCATGCTGACGCGTATCTACGGCACCGCCTTTGCAAACCAGGCGGACCTTGACGCCTATCTCAAGCAGATCGAGGAAGCCGAGAAGCGTGACCACCGAAAGCTCGGCCGCGAACTGGACCTGTTTCACTTCCAGGAAGAAGGTCCGGGCGTGGTGTTCTGGCACGCCAAGGGCTGGACCATTTTCCAGGCCGTGATCGCGTATATGCGACGGCGGCTCGCGGAAGATTATGACGAGGTCAATGCACCGCAGATGCTCGACAAGGCGCTGTGGGAAACTTCGGGCCACTGGGAATGGTACCGCGAGAACATGTTCGCGGCGCAGTCGGCTGGGGACGAGGCCGAGGACAAGCGATGGTTCACAATCAAGCCGATGAACTGTCCCGGCCACGTTCAGCTCTTCAAGCACGGACTTAAAAGCTACCGCGACCTGCCGCTGCGGCTCGCCGAATTCGGCGTCGTGCATCGCTACGAGCCGTCGGGTGCAATGCACGGCCTGATGCGCGTGCGCGGCTTCACCCAGGACGACGCACATGTTTTCTGTACCGAGGAGCAGCTCGCCGACGAATGCCTCAAGATCAACGAGCTGATCTTGTCGACCTATGCCGATTTCGGCTTCGACGGTGAGCTGACGGTGAAGCTCTCGACACGTCCTGAAAAGCGGGTGGGCTCGGACGCGGCGTGGGACCACGCCGAAGCGGTGATGGCTGATGTCCTCAAGCGCATCGCGGCATCGAACAATCGCATCAAGACCGAGATCAATCCCGGCGAGGGTGCGTTCTACGGACCCAAGTTCGAGTATGTTTTGCGCGACGCCATCGGCCGCGACTGGCAATGCGGCACAACGCAAGTGGACTTCAATCTGCCGGAACGGTTCGGCGCCTTCTACATCGACGCGGACGGCGGCAAGAAAGCGCCGGTGATGGTGCATCGCGCGATCTGCGGATCGATCGAACGTTTCATCGGCATCCTGATCGAGCACTTTGCCGGCCACTTTCCGCTCTGGCTCGCGCCGGTGCAGGCGGTCGTCACCACCATCACGTCGGATGGCGATGAATACGCCAAAGCGGTCGCTAGCGCCGCGCGGCGTGCCGGCCTTCGCGTCGAACTGGATTTGCGCAACGAGAAGATCAACTACAAGGTGCGCGAGCATTCGCTGGCGAAAATCCCTGCTTTGCTCGTCGTCGGCAAGAAGGAGGCCGAAACCGAATCGGTGTCCATCCGCCGTTTGGGTAGCGACGGCCAGAAGGTGATGCCAACCGGCGAGGCCATTGCCGCGCTCGTGGAGGAAGCCATACCGCCGGATATCAGACGCGGAAAAATAGCGTAGGAGCGGCTCGGATTACGAAGGAAGGGACATTTCAGTTACGCGCCAGCAAGCTCGGTCCATCGCGCCTACCCGCAAATCGATCGATCACAATCGCGTCGCCACTTGTACAAGCCAAGCAGGCGGCGGCAAGTTCAACGAGAGCACTTATGTCCGATATTATCGATTTCCTGCGTACCCGCCGCTCGGTCAAGCCGCGAGAGATGAGCGGTCCCGGTCCCTCGTCTGCCGATATTGAGACCATCCTCACGATCGGCGCGCGCGTGCCCGATCATGGCAAGCTCGCACCGTGGCGGTTCATTGTGTTCGAAGGCGACGGACGCGCACGCGCCGGCGACGTCATCGCTCGTGTCTACGCACGCAAAAACCCGTCCGCGCCGCAGGAAGAGATCGAAATCGAAAAGCGCCAGCTGATGGACGCGCCGCTGGTGATCGGCGTGGTGAGTTGCATCAAGCCGCACCCGAAAGTGCCATCGTGGGAGCAGGTGCTGTCGGCAGGCGCCAGCGCCATGAGTATCGTCAATGCCGCCGCCGCGCTTGGCTACGGCGCTAACTGGCTGACCGGTTGGTTTGCCTACGATCGCGACGTACTCGACGGCTTCGGGTTAAAGCCGGACGAAAGATTCGCGGGCTTTATCCATATCGGCACCCCGACCACGCCCAGCAAGGACCGGCCTCGTCCAGCCCTGTCGGATATCGTCTCGCGATTCTAGAGACTTTTCTGATTGAATCAGAAGCCGGGCTCTATGATTGATTTAACGCGTTTCTTTACGCGAGCAGGTCATCCATTTTCGGGGCAAGCCCGAAGAGAGGCGTCGCTCGAAAATACGATAGTGGAAAGATAAGCTTCGAGCATTCGCGTCTTATAGCGGCAACAGGTTTTACAAATATTGGATCAGGCAGACCTGCCGATACTCCGAAGCGCCTGCCGATCACCGGTTTCCGATTTCTTGAGTATCTTGCCCCGCTCCTCGAGCCAGAGCCGGATCTGGTTTGCGGTAACGGATCCGACCCCCGGCTCGGCCATGAGTTCGTCCCAGGTGTAGGCGCTGGCGATTTCGACGAGATGGCGGCTGCGCCTGGCGACGGTCCTGCCGCCGAGCGAGGCGTGGCGGCCATGGAGGAGCGCATCGATGGCGCGACGGGAAAGATTACGGCGCAGGACCTTCGGTTTCGGACAGAAGGCCCGCACGTCGTGCTCCTCGATGTCGAGTTGCGCGGCGATGCGGCGATGATCCATGCCGAGCGCGCGCAGGATCGCCACCTCGTCGCGCAGCCAGCCGAGGAAGCGGCGGCGGTTATAGTTGCTCTCGCGCGGCGTCGATCTTGACCGTCGTTCCGGCGGCTGCGAATCCTGTTGGACGGAGAGATCATCCTTAACCAGCGTCAGCATGGGCAATCTCCTGATATGGTGGATGTTTGACTCAACTGCGTTGCACTGATCCTGGTCTGTCTTTCGATTGAGCATGATTTTACCGACCATCGGTTCTCTCTGACGCCGCTATTTCGCGAGTTCGCCCGTGCGCGCCAGCGCAGGACCGAAGCCGTTGAGCGACACATTGAACGTAACCGCTTCGCCGTTGGACAGATTGAGCGAGGCGACCACGAGTTTCTTGCCTTTACGCATGGCGTCCGTGGCCGCGGCCGGGAAGCTCACGGGCAGCAGGCAGCCCTGCGGCACGCAGGTGGAGAAGCGCAGTCCCTTGCCGAGGTCCTTGTCATCGAGCTTGAGCACCGCGCCGGCATCGAGATTGAGCCCGAACGGCATCAGGATGGTGCCCTCGGTCTTGCCCCCCGCGGGAGGGTTCAGCTCGATGGCGTAGACCCGCCGGCCGGTCTCCTTGTTGCCCTGCGCCTGCGACAACAAGCACTGCTTGCGCCGCTCGATGATCCGGCAATCGACGGTCCAGTCGCCGAAGGTTTCGTTCACCGACGAGGCTCCGTTGGGCAGCGTTGCCGCTGATGTGGCCGGCTGCTGCACGGCCGGTTTCTGGGCCTGGGCCGCGGTCATGGTTGCGATTGCGATCGCGGCGGCAAGGGTGAGCAGGCGTGTTCGCATAAGACTTTCTGACATTATCTGTTGAACCTGATTGGGACGGCGAGGGTGATGGAGCCGCCGCCGATGTTGGGGGGTGGAGCCGGGACGGGGCTGGCGCGGCGCGGCAGCGACACCGCCTCGGCATCGAGCATACCATCTCCGGCGGAGCGCACCAGGCGCGCCGACAGCACCCGGCCGGAGCGGTCGATGGTGAACGCGACGGTGGCGACGCCGGCGCCGGCGCCGGAGGGAAGCGCTTGTGGCGGTTGAGATGCGCCATCAAGGCGCCCTTCCACGAGGCCGGCGACATCGACGACGCCATGCCCGCGGCCGCGCGGCCGCACGATCGGCGCGCTGCGCCTGCGAACTCTGCGGCGCGGTGGTGCGCGGCGCCTTCTTCTGCTTTTTCTTCTTCGGCTTCGGTTTCGGCTTGGGCTCGACCTTGGCCGGCAGCACCACCTCCGCCTTCTCCACCTTCGGGGTTTCCGGCAGCTTGACCTCGGCCTCCTTCACCTCCGGCGGCGTCGGATCGGGCTTTTCCTCGACCGGCTTGTCCGGTTCGTCAGGCTGCTCCTCGGCCTCCACCATCTGCGGCCCCGGCGCGATGTCCTGCTGCGGCGCCTCGGGCGCCACCGCCAGCGGCGCCAGCTCCATCATGATCGCGGCCGGCGGATCGCCCGGCGCCTCCGCCTGCGCCGGCCAGTGCAGCGCCAGCCAGATGCCGCCGGCATGCAGCGCGACCACCGCAAGCCCGGCCGCGGTCCAGCGCAGCGCCGCGGCCCTCGTCACCGCGCCCTCGGGCCGCCCGTCCGGATCGCGCCAGTCGATCCTCATGGCTGCGACGCCGCCGCCGGCACGCTGCTACCGGCGGCCACGCCACCCGCCTGCGCCTGTCCGGTGTCCTCAAGCCCGACCAGCGCGATCTTGAGATAGCCGGCCTCGCGCAACAGGTTCATCACCTTCATCAGCTCGCTGTAGGCCACCGTCCCGTCGGCGCGCAGGAACACCCGCTGCTCGCGGTCATTGCCGGTCTGCTGGTCCAGCGTCGCCTGAAGCGCGTTGCGCGGCACCTCCTCATTGCCGAGCGCCAGCCCCAGGTCCTGCTTCACCGTCAAAAACACCGGCTTGTCGGGACGCGGCTGCGGCTGCGCGTTCGACACCGGCAGGTCGACCGCGACGTCCACCGTCGACAACGGCGCCGCCACCATGAAGATGATCAGCAGCACCAGCATCACGTCGATGAACGGCGTGACGTTGATTTCGCTCAGCTCGTCGATGCCGCCGTCCTGCGGGTTCTTCAGCGATACCCCCATGGCGCATCACTCCGCGGCGGAGCGGCCGCGCGACAGCGGCACCACGGACGGGCCAAGCCCCCGCTCCTGGCGCTCGAGGTCGCGCGAGATGTGCTGAATGATCTCGCCGGAGGCGTCCGACAGCAGCGCCCGGTAGCTGGAAAGCGCCCGCGCGAACACGTTGTAGATAATCACCGCCGGGATCGCGGCGACCAGCCCGAGCGCGGTCGCAAGCAACGCCTCGGCGATGCCCGGCGCCACCACCGCAAGATTGGTGGTCTTGGAATGGGAGATGCCGATGAAGGCGTTCATGATGCCCCACACCGTGCCGAACAGCCCGACGAACGGCGCGGTCGCCCCGATGGTCGCCAGAAGTCCGGTGCCGCGGGCGATGTCGCGCCCCGCCTTGGCCTCGATCCGCGACAGCGCGATCGCCAGCCGCTCCTTGATGCCCTCGGAGGACAGATCGTTCGAACGCCTGCATTCGTTCTCCGCCGCCTCCATCAGATCCGACACCGGGCCCTTGCCGGTCCAGCCCTCGGCGATCTCGGCGCGCGCCGCCGCCAGAGTGCCGGCGCGCTCCAGCTTGCGCAGGCAGCTCTGCGCCCGCCGCCGCGACGCCGCAAGCTCCACGCCCCGCGCCAGCCAGATCGTCCACGTCACCAAGGATGCAAACGCCAGACCGATCATCACCGCCTTCACGATGATGTCGGCCTGCATGAACATCCCCCACGGCGACAGGTCTTGCGGAAGCGTGGAAGATGAAGCATTCGGCGCAGGCGACGGCGCGGCCGCCGGAGCGGACTGATCCAGAGGCGCGGCCGCATCCGAAGACGTGGCGGCAGCCGCATCCGATGAGGGCGGCGACGACGGCGAAGCTTCCCCGGACGCAGCTTCAGCCGCAGGCGGCGATGTCGCCGAAGCCGGGCCGGACGCTGACGGAACCGCCGGCGCAACCGAGGTTGGCGGCGATGCGGACGATGGCTTTGCGGACGGCTGCGCCGGCGTCGATGCCTGCGATGACGTTGCTTGTGAAGACGCCGGCACCGACGATGATGGCTGCGCCGGTGATGCCGCAGCCGGATGGCTCCCATGCTGCTGCGCAGCCGCCGGCGCAGCAATCGCCAGAACGGCGAGCGCGACGACAGGATCAAGCCGCGCCCCCGAAACGCAGCATGAAACCGAACAGCGTTCCCATAAC
>NZ_CH672423.1:33476-65616 GCF_000152905.1 Nitrobacter sp. Nb-311A | reverse complement strand
CGCCGGTTTGGCCGCCGGTTTCTGGGATTGGCGTTTGGAGTGGCGGCGCTTGCCGCTGGAGGTACGGTTTCTGCGGAGGAGCTGGGTCAGCCGCATGCGTGGGCGCTTGGTCTTCAGGCGGGCGTGACGCCTGTGATGGAGAGCATTGCGAGCATGCATAGCGGACTTCTGGTTGTGATCACGCTGATCACGCTGTTTGTGACGGCGCTTTTGATTGTGGCGATGTTGCGGTTCAACGCGCGGTCCAATCCGGTTCCGTCGAAGACGACGCACAACACGATGATCGAGGTTGCGTGGACGATTATTCCGGTTTTGATCCTGGTTGGCATAGCGGTGCCTTCGTTCCGGCTTTTGTTTCAGCAGCTTGACCTTCCGAAGGCCGATCTGACGGTGAAGGCGGTCGGCAAGCAGTGGTACTGGAGCTACGCTTATCCGGACAACGGCAAGTTTGAGTATGACTCGCTGATGTCGCATGACAAGCAGCCGCGGATGCTTGCGGTGGACAACGAGCTGGTTGTTCCTGTGAACAAGGTGGTCCGGGTTCAGGTGACCGGGGCGGATGTCATTCATTCCTTTGGAGTTCCGGCGTTTGGCATCAAGGTGGACGCGATTCCGGGCCGTCTCAACGAGACCTGGTTCAAGGCCACGAAGACGGGGATGTTTTACGGTCAGTGCTCTGAGTTGTGCGGCCGGGATCACGCCTTCATGCCGATTGCGGTTCGGGTGGTGAGCGATCAGGATTTTGCGGCGTGGGTTGAAGCCGCGAAGAAGAAGTTTGCCTCGAACCCGGCGAACGCGGTGGCGTCGGCTGCCGACGTGATGCGCTAGGCGTCGCGTCGGGCGATTTCGGCGAGGGCGGCAACCATCGAAGGTCGTCGCCCGGGAGCCGCCCGCCCAGGTTCGTTCGCTCAAGGACTTCAAGGGACGAAAGACAGGATCAGACAATGGCAACAACCGCAGCACATGCTCACGACCACGACCATGACGACCATGCGCACCACCCGACAGGGTGGCGGCGCTTTGCGTATTCGACCAATCACAAGGACATCGGGACCATGTACCTGGTGTTCGCCATCGTTGCGGGGATCATCGGCGGCCTGATGTCGATGGGGATCCGGGCGGAGCTGATGTATCCCGGGGTGCAGGTTTTTGATCCTGCGCATACCTACAACGTCTTTGTGACCTCGCACGGCCTGATCATGATCTTCTTCATGGTGATGCCTGCGATGATCGGCGGCTTTGGCAACTGGTTCGTGCCGCTGATGATCGGCGCGCCGGACATGGCGTTTCCGCGCATGAACAACATCTCGTTCTGGCTGTTGCCGGCGGCGTTTGCGCTGCTGCTGACCTCCACGTTTGTGGAGGGCGAGCCGGGCGCGAGCGGTGCGGGCACGGGCTGGACGCTGTACGCGCCGCTGTCGACGAGCGGCCATCCCGGACCGTCGGTGGATTTCGTGATCCTCTCGGTGCATCTGGCCGGCGCGTCCTCGATTTTGGGCGCGATCAACTTCATCACCACGATCTTCAACATGCGCGCCCCCGGCATGACGATGCACAAGATGCCGCTGTTCGTGTGGTCGATCCTGGTCACGGTGTTCCTGCTGCTGCTGTCGCTGCCGGTTCTGGCGGGCGCGATCACGATGCTCCTGACCGACCGTAACTTCGGCACCACGTTCTTCGCCGCCGACGGCGGCGGCGATCCGGTGCTGTTCCAGCATCTGTTCTGGTTCTTCGGTCATCCCGAGGTGTACATCCTGATTCTGCCGGGCTTTGGCATGATCAGCCATGTGATCTCGACGTTTTCGAAGAAGCCGATCTTTGGCTATCTCGGCATGGCCTATGCGATGGTGGCGATCGGCGGCATCGGCTTTGTGGTGTGGGCGCATCACATGTACACGGTCGGCATGGTGTCGACGGCGCAGGCCTATTTCGTCGCCGCCACGATGGTGATCGCGGTGCCGACCGGCGTGAAGGTGTTCTCGTGGATCGCCACGATGTGGGGCGGCTCGATCGAGTTCAGGGCGCCGATGCTGTTTGCGATCGGCTTCATCTTCCTGTTCACGGTCGGCGGCGTGACCGGCGTGGTGCTGGCCAATGCGGGCGTCGATCGTGTGATGCAGGAGACCTACTACGTCATCGCGCACTTCCACTACGTGATGGGCATTGCCGCGGTGTTCTCGATCTTCGCGGGCTGGTACTACTGGTTCCCGAAGATGTCCGGCTACATGTACAACGAGACCATCGCCAAGCTGCACTTCTGGCTGATGTTCATCGGCGCCAACGTCCTGTTCTTCCCGCAGCACTTCCTGGGACTGCAGGGCATGATGCGGCGCTCGGTCGACTATCCGGATGCGTTTGCGGGCTGGAACGAGATCTCGTCCTACGGCGCCTTTATCGCGGGTTTCGGCGCGGTGGTCTTCATCTACGGCCTGATCGACGCCTTCGCGCGCAAGCAGCAGGCGGCCGACAATCCGTGGGGTGAAGGCGCGACCACGCTGGAATGGACGCTGTCGTCACCGCCGCCGTTCCACCAGTTCGCCACCCTTCCGAAGGTGCAGTAAGTCAATGTGAATGTGCGCGGCGCGCGTGACGCGCCGCGCACCCAACAAGCGGGTTGTGTCGTGTCGGTTGTCGATCAAAAAGCCGTTGAACTGCCGCCCCGGATCTCGGAGGCGAGTGTCGCCGATTACTTCGCGCTGCTGAAGCCACGGGTGATGTCGCTCGTGATCTTCACCGCGCTGGTCGGGCTGATGATCGCGCCGGGCCATGTTCACCCGGTGCTGGGATTCATCTCGATCCTCTGCATCGCGGTCGGAGCCGGCGCTTCCGGCGCGCTGAACATGGCGCTGGAAGGCGATATCGACGTGCTGATGTCGCGGACGGCCAACCGGCCGATCCCGCGCGGCCGCATCACCCGCGGCGAGGCGATGGGGTTCGGCCTCACGCTGTCGTTCTTCTCGGTGATGACGCTCGGCGCCCTGGTCAACTGGTATGCGGGAGGGCTGCTCGCCTTCACGATCTTCTTTTACGTTGTGATCTATACGATGGGACTGAAGCGGCGGACCGCGCAGAACATCGTGATCGGCGGCGCCGCCGGCGCGCTGCCGCCGGTGGTGGCGTGGGCGGCGGCGACGGGATCGCTGTCGATGGAGCCGCTGCTTCTGTTCTTGATCATCTTCTTCTGGACGCCGCCGCATTTTTGGGCGCTTGCGCTGTTCCGTTCCGACGATTACGCGCGCGCCGGGGTGCCGATGCTGCCGGTGGTCGCCGGTCCGGACGCGACGCGGCTGCAGATCCTGCTCTACACCATCGTGCTGGTGGCGATCGCCGCCGCGCCCTGGCCGTTGGGCTACTTCGATTGGGTTTATGGCGTCACCTCGCTGATCCTGGGCGCCGGCATGCTGGTGCTCGCGATCCAGGTCTATCGCCATCGCACCGGAAGCCAGGCGCTGCGCGCCACGCGGCGGCTGTTCGCCTTTTCGATCCTCTATCTGTTCGCGCTGTTTGCCGTTCTGCTGCTCGATGTGGTTGCGAAGGCCCTCGCGCCGTTGATCTGGTAGAGGGCGTATGGTCCGATGGACAGCGAAAACAAGCCGGACGGAGACGGAATCGTTCTCACCGAGGCCCAGAAGAAGCGGCGGCGCGAGCGGTCGATCGCGATCGCCTGGGCGCTTGGGGTCCTGGTCCTGCTGTTTTTCGCGGTCACCTTCATCAAGGGGCCGGGCGTTCTCGTCCGTCCGATGTGATTTGAGATGACGGACGCGCCGCACCATCCGCAGCAACCCGCCACCGCAGCCCCGGCGCCGCCGAAGGCTGCGCCGCGCGTCGGCCGCGACGTGAAGATCGGCGCCGCCTGCGGCCTGCTGGTCGCGCTGATGGTCGGCGCCGCCTATGCGGCGGTGCCGTTTTACAACTGGTTCTGCCGCGTCACCGGCTTCAACGGAACGACGCAGGTGGCGGCGACGGCGCCGCGGGCCGCGCCGCTGGCGCGAACGGTGGCGGTGCGCTTCGACTCCAACGTCTCCGGCGGGCTGCCCTGGAAGTTCGAGCCGGAACAGACCGAGATAAAGGTCCGGATCGGCGAGGTCACCACCGTGCATTACGCCATCACCAACGAGTCGGCGGCGACCACGATGGGACAGGCGGCCTATAACGTCACGCCGCTGACGGTCGGATCCTATTTCACCAAGATCAACTGCTTCTGTTTCACCGAGCAAACCCTGGCGCCCGGTGAGAAGCGGGAGATGGACGTCGTCTTCTATGTCGATCAGGCCTTCGCCGCCGACAGCGAGAACGACGGCGTCAACACCATCACCCTGTCCTACACCTTCTTTCCGGTGAAGAATGCCACGCCCAAGCCGGTGGCGGCAAACGAGCCGGACAGGTCAGGGGGAAGCATCTGACCTTCGAGGGCCGACGCGTTTCGTTACCGCGCGTCTTGTTTTGAGATCAATAGGTGCCCAATACCGCCGGCACCGCTAAGGGAGAGAGACCGCAATGGCTACGGCGCAAGTCAAGCACGATTACCACCTGGTCGACCCGAGTCCGTGGCCGATCGTAGGCGCGACCGCGGCTTTCATCATGGCCGTCGGCGCGATCCTGTGGATGCATCATATGACCGCGGCCGCGCCGATCATTTTCGGCATCGGCGTGGTCGGCGTGCTCTACACCATGGCGAGCTGGTGGGCGGATGTGATCCGCGAAGCCGAGCATAAGGGCGATCACACCCGCGTGGTGCAGATCAGCCACCGCTACGGCATGATCCTGTTCATCACCTCCGAGGTGATGTTCTTCGTCGCCTGGTTCTGGGCCTTCTTCAACTCCGCGCTGTTCCCGGGCGATCCCGTGCATGTGACGCGCGAGGCGCTGTTCGGCGGCGTCTGGCCGCCCAAGGGCATCCAGACCTTCGATCCCTGGCACCTGCCGCTGCTCAACACCCTGATCCTGCTGACCTCGGGCACCACCGTGACCTGGGCCCACCATGCCCTGCTCAATGGCGACCGCAAGGGGCTGAAGTGGGGGTTGATCCTGACCATCGCGCTCGGCGCCATCTTCACCTGCGTGCAGGCCTATGAGTATCATCACGCCGCCTTCAGCTTCGCCGGCAACGTCTACGGCGCCACCTTCTTCATGGCGACCGGATTCCACGGCTTCCACGTGCTGGTCGGCACCATCTTCCTGATCGTCTGCCTGTTCCGCGCCAATGCCGGACACTTCACGCCCTCCCAGCACCTCGGCTTCGAGTTCGCCGCCTGGTACTGGCATTTCGTCGACGTGGTGTGGCTGTTCCTGTTCGTCTGCATCTATGTCTGGGGCAACGGCGCCGCGGCCATGGCGCACGCCGCGCACTGACCGGGACCCGCACGATCAACACCATCACCAACAAGGGCGGCCGCCGGGCCGCCCTTTCTCTTTCGGACAACGTCTCTTTCGGACAACGTCTCTTTCGGAGAATACCAATGTCCAGCTTCCATGCCCGGCCAACACTCTCCCAGACAATCCTGCGCGGAATCGCTTCCAAATGCCCGCGCTGCGGCAAGGGAAAACTCTTCTCCGGATTCCTGACCCTGAGGCCCTCCTGCGATCGATGCGAACTGGACTACGCCTTCATCGATGCCGGCGATGGACCCGCTGTGTTCATCATCCTCATCGCAGGATTCATCGTCGTCGCCGCCGCCCTCATCGTCGAAGTCAAATATCAGCCACCCCTCTGGCTCCACGCAGCTCTCTGGATCCCACTCGTCCTCGCGGTCACCCTTTGGCCCTTGCGCGCCATGAAATCGCTTCTGATCAGCCTCCAGTTCCATCACAAGGCTGCTGAGGGGCGATTAGTCTCTCGTAATCATCCATGAGCGCTCCCCGCCGTCACCGCAGCAGCGGAGGACTCGGCCTTGGCCTTGTTGCGCTGGCCATGGTCGCCGTGCTCATCGGCCTTGGCGTCTGGCAGTTGCGGCGTGGCGCCGAGAAGCACGTGCTGATTGCTGCGCTCACCGAGCGATTGACAGCCGCGCCCGTCGCCTTGCCCCCGCCGGCAGAGTGGCCGACATTATCGTCGACCGGGGATGAGTTTCGCCGGGTGAGTTTTTCGGCGACCTACGAGGCGGAATCCGACGCGATGGTTTACAGCTCCGGTTCGGCAGTGCGTCCGGATGTTGGACTCGGTACGTGGGCATTTCTGCCCGCGCGTCTGCCCGATGGTCGTGTGCTCGTTGTTAATGCGGGCTTTGTGCGAAACACCAAGCAGGATCGCAACCAGCAGAATCGTGCTGTGAAACCGTTGGTGACGGGCCAGCTTGTCGCAATGACAGGCTATTTACGCTTTCCGGAAGAAGCTGGTATTCTGACTCCGTCTCCCAATCGCGGCAAGCGGCTGTGGTTTTCGCGCGACATAGGCGCGATGGCGCAGGCTCTCGGCTGGGGAAACGTTGCACCGTTCTACATCGACCTTGAGACGCCGGTGCCTGCGGACGGCGTTCCGAAGCCTGGCCCGCTCGATGTGCATTTGAAGGATGATCACCTTCAATACGCCATTACCTGGTTCGGTCTTGCCGCAGCGGTGCTTTTCACCTTTGGCTTTTGGTGGCGCAGCCAGCGTCGCGCGATGTAGCTCGCGATTTTTCCCGATTCGCCACTCATGCAGCGTGTTTTCGAGCGAAGTGGACACCGGTTCGCGGTAGAAAACGCTTCAAAACACAAAGCTGAGGCCCCGGCTTTGAGTCCATCAAATCTGAAATCGCCTTACCGTCGTCGTCCAGCGGCATCAGCGTTTTGCCGCCCGCCGACAGTTCATCAGGAATGATTGCATCGTGGACAATGGCCATTCATGCCTGCGGTCCGTGCCCGCATTCGCGATCACAACGATCGAGAGGAATCGCAATCAAAGGCAAGGGACCCGCGCTCCTATCGCCATCAGTTTTGCCGGTCTTTAAGATATCGTGGTGGCGTCACCGACTACGCGGTACGGTAAGCGATCAAACATGATCCAGAGCGTGCCGCCGACGAGGATGAAGAGCACGGTGGCGGCGAAGCACAGCGCGATGAATTTGTCTTGCGACCGTGACTTCAGATCAAGACGCAGGAAGTACCGCAAGTGGACAACGACCTGGGCAACCGCAGCGACGCCGATGACGATCAAGGTTTGTCCCGGAGGTAGTGTGCGGGTGGCGACGAAGCCGAATGGAATCGCGGTCAGCACCGACGCCAGAAGCACGCCGACGAGGTACGATTTCAGCATGATATCCCCGTGGTGCAGACGTTCGATCTTTCAGGCGATTGCGGCGCCGCCGCCATGTTACAGAAGCCTCGGCAGGTAAACGAATGAGAAAATGTTGATCCAGACAATAATGAGGAAATGCCAGAACAAGCCCAGGCGATAAAGGCGCGAGGCGGCGATGGGGGTCGGCCCGCGCAATGCGATCTCGCATCCCAGCAAAACAATCCAAACCAGGCCGAAGCTGACATGAGCCCCGTGGGTGCCGACCAGAGCGAAAAAAGCAGAAAGAAAGCCGTTTCGCCACGGGGCGGCATCGGCGACGGCCATGCCGTGGAACTCCGTGATCTCCGTGGCGACGAAGCCGAGACCGAACATGATGGTCATCCCCAGCCAGACGATCACGCGCCCGCGTTGCCTGGCTGCTATCGCAACGCTGGCGAGGCCGAAGGTGGCACTGCTCGCCAGCAACAGCACGGTTGCTGCGAAGATGCGGGGGAGCTGGAATAACGTGCGTCCGGCAGATGCGTCGGCGGTGTTCTGCGCCATGACAACAAAGATTGCGAACAGCAGCGCGAAGATGATCGCGTCACTTATCAGGCAGAGCCAAAAGCCGTAGATCTTTTCCTCGATGGCGCGTTGGACTGCGTCGGCATCAGCTTCATCGCCCGGATCGGCGGTGATGACGGCATCTGTCACGTCGGCGCCTCACGTCCGAGCACGGGCGCGAGGACGCGCCGGCTTTCGATCGCCTCAACTTCGCTTGCGGGGATACGGTGGCCAGCATGATCATGGAATGTCTGCGAGACCACTGCCGCAAACATGCCTAGCCCGCCAGCGGCGGCCAGCCACCAGATTTGCCAGATCATGGCAAAGGCGAATACGAACGACATCGCGCCAAGCATGATTGCCGCACCGCTCTTGCCGGGCATGAGGATGTCATGAAAACGTGTGGGCCGATGGTCCGCCGTTCCTGCCTGCTTCAAGGCCCACCACGGATCCACGCTCTGCACCCGGGGCACGGCGGCGAAGTTGTAGACGGCCGGCGGCGAGGCAGTCGCCCATTCGAGCGTCCGGCCGTTCCATGGATCGTTGCTTGAGGCTGCAAGCGCTTTGCGGTCGCGAATGCTGACGGCGATCTGGACGGCCAGGAAGGCGACCCCGCATACGATGAAGAGGACGCCGGCCTGGGCGATGATAAGATACGGCTGCCAGTCGGCGACATTGCTGCGATTGAGGCGCTGCGGCATGCCCATGAAGCCGAGGATGTACAGCGGCATGAAGGCCAGGCAAAAGCCGACGATCCAGCACCAGAAGGCCCGTCTGCCCCACTTTTCCTCGAGGCGAAAGCCGAACGCCTTTGGGAACCAATACTGATAGCCGGCGAAATAGCCGAACAGCGCGCCGGGGATCAGCAGGTTGTGGAAATGTGCCGCCCGAAAAGTGGTGTCGTGTATGCTCGGCGGTATTACCGCGAACAAAAAGCCGGTGATGCCGCCGACGAGGAATGTGACGATAAAGCCGAGCGTAAACAGCATCGGCACCGAGAACTGCACCTGACCACGATAAATCGTGAGCGACCAGCAGACGATTGTCACCATGGTCGGCACGGCAATGAGCGGAGCTGCGCGGCCGAAGAAGGCGTTCACGTCGGCGCCGGAACCGATCGTATAGAAATGGTGCAACCAGACGACTAACGACAGCGCGGTAATGGCGATCATGGAATAGACGAGCGACGCGTAGCCGAACAATCGTCTTCGGGAGAACGTTGCCACGACTTCCGAATAGATGCCGCAAGCCGGTAAAATCAGAATGTAAACGTGCGGGTGCCCCCAGATCCAGAACAGGCTGATGTAGTTCATGACTCCGTCGCTGCCGGCAAAAAATTGCGTGCCAAGATGTCGGTCGAGACCAAGCAGCGCAGCGGCAACGATCAAGGAGGGATAGGCAAATATTATCAATATGCTGGCGCATAGCGCCGTCCAGGTGAACAGCGGCATCATCATCAATCGCATCCCTGGCGCGCGCCGTTTGACGATCGTGACGAAACAACTGATTCCTGCGAGTATCGAGCCGACGCTGCTGAGCAGGACTGCCCAGATCCAGTAATCGACGCCGACGTCCGGACTGAACTGCATTCCCGATTGGGGCGGGTAGGCGGTCCAATAGGCGGCAGAGAACCTGCCGACGACGAGCGAAATCATCACCAATGCGGCGCCTGATACTGTCAGCCACAGGCCCGCCGAGTTCATGAACGGAAACGCGACCTGGCGCGCACCGATCTGCTGCGGGATGACCATGCTGAACAGGCCGAGCACAAACGGCATCGCCACGAAGAACATCATGATCGTGGCATGGGACGTGAAGATCTGATCGAAATGGTCCGGCGGCAAATAGCCGTGCGGTTCGAATGCAAAGGCCTGCTGGGTGCGTATCATCAGGGCATCAACGACGCCGCGCACCAACATGATCAGCGCCAGAATCACGTACATGATGCCGATCTTCTTGTGGTCGAGGCTGGTCAGCCATTCGGACCACAGAGAGCGCCATTGACCGAGCCAGGTGATGAGGGCGATCACGCCCGCTGCGCCGCACGCGACGGTCAGCGCTCCTGCCATGGCGATGCCGCTATAAAAGGGCAGGGCGTCAATCGTCAGCTTACCGAGCATATCAATGGGTCTTCGGACAGGGAGAACTGGCACGATCCGTGACAAAATCAGACGGCGCGTACTCCAATTTTTCGAGAGTACCGAGTAGGGCCACGAGGTCAATTGAAATCGGGGGGAGGGAATGACTGACGGATGCGGCTGATGAGCAAGTTATTGAAAATACTAACGAATTATCATGATCGTCGTTGGCCATACCAGGCCCCAATGAGGGGTCGGGCGCCGATGGTGGCCGCGATAAAGAACGATCCCCTCACGAGCGCATCAAAGCTCGTCCGGTCTCGTCAAGCTAGGTCACGAACCCATAAATGGGATTCCGTTTGGACGGGAGGCGTGATTCAATCTCCGGAGGGAGGAGGATTGAATGGCTCGTTTTGATCTGACGGATTTCGAGTGGTCTGTGATTCAGCCGCTTTTGCCGAACAAATCGCGCGGCGTTGCACGGGTGGATGACCGGCGGGTGCTGAACGGGATCTTCTGGCGGCTGCGTACCGGTGCGCCGTGGGCGGATATTCCGGCGCGCTACGGCCCGCATACGACCTGCGTGAACCGCTTCAACCGGTGGCGCAAGGCAGGCGTTTGGGATCGTATTCTGTCGGCGGTTTCAAAGGCTTATGATGGCGACATCCAGATGATCGACTCCTCGTCGATCCGCGTGCATCAGCATGCGGCCAACGGTCAAAAAAACAGACCAGATCCCGTTGCATGGGTCGCTCGCGCGGCGGGCTGACAACCAAGATCCACGCGCTGGTGGATGCCTGCGGCCTGCCGATCTGCCTCAAGATCACCGAAGGCCAGGCCCATGACGGGCGCAGTGCGCAGGACATGATCGACACCGTCGAGCGCGGCGACGTGCTGCTGGCCGATCGAGCCTATGATTCCAACGCCCTGCGCCAGACCCTGGCCGCGCGCGGCGCGACGGCCAATGTGAAGCCGATGCCAAATCGCGTCGTCGCCCTGCGCTTCAACAGGCAGCTCTATCGCAAGCGCAACCTGGTCGAACGGTTCTTCAACAAAATCAAGCATTATCGAGCCGTCGCCACCCGCTACGACAAACGTGACGACAACTTCCTCGCTGCCATCAAGCTCGCCTCAATCCGCATCTGGTTGCGATTTAATGAGTCGATGACCTAGCAGGCTGTTGAAAAAGCCAGTCGCGGCCGAGCTGTGAGCATGATTTATTGCTCCGAAGCGATTTGGAGATGATGAGTGCGCGGTGGTGACAATCTGACTGGCGAGCTGTTCAGCTACGTTGATCTGGAGGCGCGGGTTCGACGCGACCACCCGCTTCGCGCCATCCGGGTCACGGTGAACGAAGGGCTTGTCGCTTTGGAGCGGGAGTTCGCGGCGCTGTACTCGCCACTCGGGCGGCCGTCGATCCCACCCGAGAAGTTGCTCAGGGCGATGCTCTTGCAGGCGTTCTACTCGATCCGCTCGGAGCGGTTGCTTATGGAGCGGCTGGAATACGACCTTCTGTTCCGCTGGTTCGTGGGCATCGGCGTCGACGATCCAGCCTGGGACCATTCGGTGTTCTCGAAGAATCGCGAGCGGCTGCTTGAGGGCGACATCGCGGCCAAATTCCTGAGTGCGGTGCTGGCCCAGCCCAAGGTGAAGAAGCTGCTGTCGACAGATCACTTCTCGGTCGACGGCACGCTGATCGAGGCCTGGGCTTCGATGAAGAGCGTCAAACCGAAGGACGGCTCTGGCGAGCCGCCGGCCGGCGGCGTCGGGCGCAATGCCGAAGCCGACTTCCACGGCCAGAAGCGGACTAACGACACGCATGCCTCGACCACCGATCCGGACGCAAGGCTCTACAAGAAGGGCAAGGGCAAGGAGGCGAAGCTATGCTTCATGGGTCATGGGCTGATGGAGAACCGCCACGGCCTGTTGGTCGACGCCTGCCTGACGCTGGCCGACGGACATGCCGAGCGGGTGGCGGCGTTGCACATGATCGAACCTCGCGCCGACCGGCCCCTGGCCATCACACTTGGCGCTGATAAGGCCTATGACACGGAGGACTTCGTCAATGAGTTGCGCGCGATGAAGGTGACGCCGCACGTGGCGCAGAACACGAGAGGCCGAAGCTCGGCGATCGACGGACGCACGACGCGGCACAGCGGCTATGCCGTCAGCCAGCGTATCCGCAAGCGCATTGAGGAAGCCTTCGGCTGGATCAAGACGGTCGCCCGCCAGGACAAGACCCGCTTCCGCGGCCGCGACCGCGTCGAATGGGCCTTCACCTTCGCAGCCGCCGCTTACAATCTGGTGCGACTGCCGAAGCTCATGGCGGTGCCAGCATGACCCCCCGTCCCACGGCCACGCCAAACTGCTCGACAGCTCAATCCAAATCTCATCACAACGGCGATTAAGCCATCCCGAAAGCCAGACGGGACACTTCTTCAACAGCCTGCTAGAGCCTTTCCGCGTCTGATTGAATCAGAAGCGGGGCTCTCAGATTCTGATTTGACGCGCCTTCTTCACGCGAACCGGTGTCTCTTCGCTCGAAAGCGCTCTAATCATCTTGCGCGCCTTCCAGGTCTTTCACCTTGAGGCCGTGCTCGATGAAAAAACGGTACTGCCGCGAGTTCTCCTCGTAGAACGGCTTATCTTCCACCGGCCCATACAGTTCGAACGCGTAGTTATAAAATTCGCCTGACGGAGACTCATCCTTGATCGAAGCCATCTCCAAAATGACTCCGAAAGACGGCGCGCGAAGGACTTTCAATTGATCGATCAGCTTGGTTGCCGCCTTGGCCGACGCCCGCTGTAAAGTCACCACCGCAGGCGGCCAGTTTTGCTGATCCGGAAATGAACATACGACCGAATATAAACGCGTGGCGGCAGGGGGAGAATTGGGATCGTTCGGATTATAGCTGCCCCGTTTATTGAGACCCGATGCCGTCACCGTGCGGCCAGTCTTCCAAGTGACTTCGTCGCCGCTTTTGAGCTTGACCGTAAATTCGGCATCGGCGGGAATCCAATGCTTGCCATCGTCAGCCCGAGCAAGAATTCCGCCGCCGGCCTCCCGCGGACGCCACAAGATGAAGCACCAGTTGATAAAAACCGGGCAGATGCGAACGGACGATCCGATGCTGCGACCCAGCAGGCTGTGCCAGAACTCACCTTCTTTTGCGTTCTCCGCTTGGGCAAGTTCTGGCGATGAAGCCTGAAGCAGCTTTAGTCGCGGCACTTCCACGTTACCGAGACTGCCAAGACCCGGATAGTCCTGCAGGAACGCGGGCAAGCGTGACTTAGCCATGTTAGTCTCCTAGGCGGTGGGAGGGGAAATTCCGACCATGATCGAGCATTCCGTGCCGGGCTTCAATGTAATTCGGATTGAACTTTGATGAATGGCTGGCCATCGCAGTGAAATCGGGCTTCGGCTGCTTTGGTAAGGGTCTCGTTTCGTCGCGAGGGTCAGGTTCCCTGAAGCTGGCTCATGTTTCGGCCGCGATCCCCGCGGCGCCGCGACGAACGAACCGGCACTGCAAGCGGTTGTGCGATGGAGTCAACGACCCTCGTAGGGGGCTATCGACGTCCGCTTGGCCTGCTCGCCGAACGATTGGGGCTCTCGATTCGGGAGCGGGTTCGCGTCGCGTTGTTCCGGAGCCTAATTATAAACTTGTTCATTGTAGAGGACTTGCTAGCTGAACAAGAAGCGTAATCTGAGGACGCGCCGGACTAACCTGTGCCATTGAATCGGAAGCAAGCGACAGTTGGGCCATTGTGCTCCAACACTACTTTCGCAGGACGAAAAAAATGCTCTTTTGGAGGATCAACGCCCTTGCGCTTTCTAACGATTCTAGTCTAGCATAAACCTACCGTCGCCGATCATGTGGGTCTGAGAACGACGGGTCACGAGCGGGAAACGTCTGTTGTCTAACATAAACTTAATGCCCGCCCGATCATATGGATCTGAGGACGAGGGATCATGAGCAAAAAGCCCCTAGCGTCGTGGCGATTTATGCCCGTTGTTGCGCTAGCTACGACAGCCATATGGGCAGCGTTGCCGACAGTGGCTAACGCAGCCGATGCAGCGGCCGGTAAGAAATTATTCGATGATAAGACATGTAGTGCATGTCACAGTATAGGCGGGGGGGACCTTGTTGGTCCCGACCTGAAGAACGTCACGAAAGAGCGCCCTCGCGAATGGCTGCATGCGTGGATTACCGCGCCGGACGCAATGATCGCCAAGAAAGATCCGGTTGCGGTCGAGCTCCTCGGTAAATTTAACGGCATGGAGATGCCCAATTTGGGGCTGACCTCCGCCGAGGTAGACAATATTATTGCCTTCCTGGAGGCGGGTGGAGCCGGAGGCTCCTCGGCTGCTGCGGCGCCGGCCCTCAAGGGCGATGCCGAGAGGGGCAAGGATCTATTCACTGGAAATGATCGCTTCGCTAATGGTGGCCCACCTTGTATGGCCTGCCACAGTACTGGCGGCCTCGGAGCGTTCGGCGGTGGTGCGCTTGCTCCCGATTTGACCACTGTGTCAAAGCGACTTGGTGGAGCTAACGGACTGTCCTCCTGGTTGGCCGGTTTGCCTACCCCGACCATGAAGGCGGTTTGGACGAAGCAGCCGCCGACTCCGCAGGAGCGGGCAGACGTTGCCGCCTTCCTTGCCCAGGAAGGGTTGGCCGTACGGTCTGCGTCGGCAATCTGGCAGTTAGCGGGTCTGACCGGCTTGGGTGCCGTGGTCCTGTTGCTGATCGCGGGTTTCAGGTGGCGTAATCGACTGAAGTTTGGTGTACGGCGGCCGATGATGGCCACGCCTACGACTGGACGAAGCACCGGTCCTTACAACGGCGGTTGGTTTACGGGTACGTATTCCGATGGTTGGATCGGAAGGTTTAAGGGAACTGACGGTAATAGTAATAGGCCTCGCGGCCGGGCGAACGCACCGAGGAGACACTGATGAGCTGGATACTTGATCTCGTTAATCCCCGGGAGCGCAAGTGGGAAGAGTTCTACCGCAACCGCTGGTCCCACGATAACGTCTTCCGCAGCACGCACGGCGTGAACTGCACCGGTGGTTGCTCCTGGGCGATCTACGTCAAGGACGGCATCATTACCTGGGAGATGCAGCAGACGGACTATCCGCTTCTTGAGCGCAGTCTGCCGCCCTACGAACCCCGCGGATGCCAGCGTGGCATCTCGGCCTCCTGGTATGTCTATAGTCCGATCCGGGTGAAGTACCCATATATTCGCGGTCCCCTTTACGATCTTTGGCGTGAGGCCAAGGCGTCGCATCCGGATCCGGTGCAGGCCTGGGCCTCGCTGGTCGGAGATGAACAGAAGCGTCTGCGCATGCAGAAGGCGCGCGGCAAGGGTGGTTTCCGCCGCGCCAAGTGGGAAGAGCTGGTCGAGCTGATTGCCGCGGCTGCGCTGTACACGGCCCGTAAATGGGGTCCGGACCGGGTGATGGGCTTTTCGCCGATCCCGGCGATGTCGATGCTGTCGTATGCTGCGGGTTCGCGCTTCCTGCAGCTCTTCGGCGGCGTCAATATGAGCTTCTACGACTGGTACGCCGATCTGCCGACCTCGTTCCCGGAAATCTGGGGCGACCAGACCGACGTGTGCGAAAGCGCCGACTGGTACAACTCCAAGTTCATTGTTTCGATGGCTGCGAACATGAACATGACGCGGACCCCCGACGTGCATTTTATTGCCGAGGCTCGGACCGAGGGCACCAAGTTCGTGGTTCTGTCGCCCGACTTCAGCCAGATCGCGAAGTACTGCGACGAGTGGATTCCGATCCAGGCGGGCCAGGACACGGCGCTGTGGATGGCGGCCAACCACGTCATTCTCAAGGAGTACTATATCGACCGCCAGGTTCCGTACTTCATCGACTATGTGAAGCGCTATACCGACCTTCCGTTCCTTGTCGAGCTGGAGCCCAACGGCAACACCTACAAGACGGGCCGGCTGCTGCGAGCCAAGCGTGTGGCGCGCTATCAGGACGTCGAGAACGGCGACTGGAAGATGCTGGTGCTCGATTCCAAAACCGGCGAGCCGCGCGCGTTCAAGGGTCAGGTCGGCGATCGCTGGGGCTCCACGCACGGCAAGTGGAATCTGTCCGCGGAAGATACGCTGGACAACAGCCCGATCGATCCGGTGCTGAGCTTCATCGATCAGTCCGACGGCGTGGTGCAGGTCGGGTTTGACGACTTCGTCAACGGCAGCGTCGTTTCGCGCGGCGTTCCGGTGAAGCGCATCGCGACCGACAAGGGCGAGGTGCTGGTCACGACCGGCTTCGACATCATGATGTCCCAGTTCGGTCACAGCCGCGGCCTGGAAGGCTCGTTTGCGACCAGCTATGACGACGAGAACGCGCCCTACACGCCGGCCTGGCAGGAGCGTCACACCGGCATCGGCCGCGAGACCGCGATCAGGTTCGCGCGTGAGTTCGCGACCAACGCGGAGCTCACCAACGGCAAGTCGATGGTGATCGTGGGCGCCAGCGCCAACCACTGGTACTACAACAACCTGTGCTACCGGTCGGCGACGGTCGCCTTGATCCTGTGCGGCTGCTGCGGCGTCAACGGCGGCGGCATCAACCACTACGTCGGGCAGGAAAAGCTTGCGCCGGTGGCTCCGTGGAACACGATTGCGATGGCTCTGGACTGGACCAAGCCGCCGCGCGTGGTGCAGTCGTCGACCTGGCACTATGCCCATAGCTGTCAGTGGCGCTACGAGCAGGAGTTCACCGAGTATGGTCTGACGGCGCCGAACCCGCGCTGGGCCAAGGGTCACGCGATCGACCTGCAGGCGAAGGCGGTGCGCTCGGGCTGGATGCCGTTTACCCCGCACTTCAACCGCAACCCGATCGAGCTCGCGGCTGAAGCCGAGCGTGCCGGTGCGAAGAGCACGGACGATATCGTAACTCACGTCGTCGATCAGGTCGCCAGCAAGAAGGTGAACTTTGCGATCGATGATCCCGATGCAGAGGAGAGTTGGCCGCGGATGTGGTTCATCTGGCGCGGCAACGCGATCCAGTCGAGCGCCAAGGGTCACGAGTTCTTCCTGCGCCACTATCTTGGGGCTCACGACAACTCGATCGCCGAAGATCGTGCCAAGGGTAAGACGCAAAGGGTGAAGTATCGCGATACGGCGCCGCGCGGAAAGTACGACCTGGTGGTCGATCTGAACTTCCGCATGAACACGACGTCGCTTTACTCCGACATCGTGCTGCCGACGGCGTTCTGGTACGAGAAGAACGACCTCAACACGACGGATCTGCACTCGTTCCTGCACGTGCTGGGACAGGCGGTTCCGCCGGTGTGGGAGTCCAAGACCGACTGGGAGATCTTCAAGCTGATTGCGAAGAAGGTCAGCGAACTGTCTCCGCTGGCGTTCTCGAAGCCTGTTCGGGACGTGGTTGTTCAGCCTCTTATGCACGATACTCCCGATGAGTTGGCGCAGCCGGAGATTCTCGACTGGGCCGAGGGTGAGTGCAAGCCTGTGCCGGGCAAGTCCTTCCCGCACGTCCGAGTGGTCGAGCGAGATTATGCGAACCTGTACAACAAGTTCATCTCGTTTGGTCCGAAGGCGAGGGAGGATGGTGTTTCTGCGGTCGGCGTGCAGATTCCGATCAAGAAGCAGTACGACCAGATGCTCGATAATCCCATCATGCCGATGCCTGATCCAAGGCACATGCGGTGTGTGGAATGGGGCGGCAAGCGTTACCCGAGTCTCGAGGACGTGCTGGATGCGTGCAACACGTTGCTGATGTGCGCGCCGGAGGCGAACGGTGAGGTGTGCTATCAGGGCTTCCATAACGAGGAGCATCATGTTGGCTTGCCGCTTGTCGATATCGCGGAACCCACGAGGGGCGTCTCTTCGACGTTCTATGATCTGACGCGGCAGCCGCGGCGGATTTTGACCAGCCCTTGCTGGACGGGTATGACCAACGATGGTCGTGCGTATTCAGCCTGGTGCATGAACGTCGAGCGGTTGGTGCCGTGGCGTACGTTGACAGGCCGTCAAACGCTTTACATTGACAGCCAGTGGTATCTGGACTTCGGCGAGCACATCCCGACCTACAAGCCGCGGCTCAATCCGCGCAAGACCGGTGATATCGTGAAGAGCCGGGTTGATGATCGTTCATTGGTTCTGAACTACATCACGCCGCACGGTAAGTGGAACATTCATTCCACCTACAAGGATAATCACCGTATGCTGATGCTGTCTCGCGGCATGGATCCGGTATGGATCAACGACCGGGATGCGGAGAAGGTCGGTATCGAGGACAACGACTGGGTCGAGGTTTACAACGACAACGGCGTGGTTGTGACCCGAGCCAATGTGAGCCGCCGAATTCAGCCCGGCACCTGCATGTATTACCACGCGGTCGAGCGCACGGTGTACATTCCGAAGTCGCAGGAGCGGAAGTGGCGCGGCGGTGGACACAACAGTCTGACGCGTACTCGCATCAACCCGTTGTTCCTGGCCGGTGGATATGCTCAGTTCACCTACGGCTTTAACTACTGGGGCCCGACTGGTATCTTCACGCGCGACACCCATGTCGTCGTGCGCAAGATGGAGAAGCTGGAATGGTAGGCGATGTCGCGACGCATGATCATGATCACGACCATCATGATCACGATCATGAATCGGCTCCGGCGCACTTCGGTGCGCCAGAGCGGGTTAGCGTCGGGAAATACGTGACCATTAACTACACCCTGCGGACTAACGGTCAGATTCGTCACATTCGGTCAGCTGTGTGGGGCGATGAGCCGCTGGAATATCAGCACGGGAGTGGACGTTTGCTGCCTGCCCTTGAGCGAGCGCTCGAGGGTAGGGCTGCGGGCGATCGATTTGAAGTGACGTTGCCGCCTGAGGAAGCCTACGGAGAACGGGATAAAGCGTTGCAGCAACGAGTGCCGGCTGAAACGTTTGGCGGTGTTGATCAAATAGAGCCGGGAATGTGTTTTCTTGCGCACAGCGATGACGAGCGTCGGGTTGAAAACGTGATCGTTACCGAGGTCGATGAGGATAACGGGTATGTGGTAGTAGATACAAATCACCCGCTTGCCGGAATGACGTTGGAGTTTGAGGGGAGCATCGTGGCAGTACGCGACACTCCAACTCCAGCGGGACATCAGCATATCGACCCGACAATAGCGAGCATGGGTGACGGACTTGCGCTGGCTGCTGCGCAAGCGACGGTCGACTCGCGTCGTAAGCGAAGTGATGAATTGTCAGAACCGTCTGCGCCCGGCGCTGTCGATGAGAACGGCAACACATAAGTGCGCAACGATAATCGAAAATGAAGTCATAAGAACGAGCCATAGGAACGAAGGAGTATACACATGGACATCCGAGCTCAAGTTTCGATGGTCTTTCACCTGGACAAGTGCATCGGTTGCCACACCTGCAGCATCGCGTGCAAGAACATCTGGACCGATCGCAAGGGCACCGAGTACATGTACTGGAACAACGTGGAGACCAAGCCGGGTACGGGTTACCCGACACGTTGGGAAGACCAGACCAAGTATCGTGGCGGCTGGGTGGTTGACGGTCAGCGGCAGAAGAGCCTGCGGCTGCGGCTGCAGGGCAAGTGGGGCACGCTGACGAACATTTTCTACAACCCCTATCTGCCGACGCTCGACGATTATTTCGAGCCCTGGACCTACGACTACCAGAACCTGATCAATGCGCCGCTGGCCGACGAGCAGCCGACTGCGCGGGCGATCTCGATGGTGACCGGCAAGTACATGGACACGATCGAGGCGGGTCCGAACTGGGACGACGACCTCGGCGGTTCGCAGGTTTACGCCAACAACGACCCGAACTTCGACGGCGCTTCCGACGAGGAGATGCGCCAGATCAACGAGATCAACAGCACGGTGTTTTTCTATCTGCCGCGCATCTGCAACCATTGCCTCAATCCGGGATGCGTTGCGGCGTGTCCGCAGGGCGCGCTCTACAAGCGCGGTGAGGACGGCGTTGTGCTGGTGAGCCAGGAACGCTGCCGCGCCTGGCGCATGTGCGTTTCCGGCTGCCCCTACAAGAAGACCTACTTCAACTGGTCGACCGGCAAGGCCGAGAAGTGCATCCTGTGCTATCCGCGTCTGGAGAGCGGCCAGCCGCCGGCGTGCTTCCACTCCTGCGTCGGACGCATCCGGTATATCGGCCTCGTGCTTTACGATGCGGATGCGATCGAGGAGACCGCGAAGTCGCCGCAGACCAGCTGGTGATGGCTCAGCGCAACATCATCAAGGATCCGTTTGATCCGGAGATCATCGCCGCCGCGAGGGCGAACGGGATTCCAGATGCGAAGATCGAGGCTGCGCAGAAGTCTCCCGGTTTTCCAGTTCGTGAAGAAATGGGGCATCGCGCTGCCGTTGCATCCGGAGTTCCGCACGCTGCCGATGCTGTTCTATGTGCCGCCGCTGGGGCCGGTTCTGGCCAAGGTGGAGAACGGGGTCTATGACAACATAGCCAATGAATCGCGGCTGGGACCGTTGATGAGTTCGCTCGAGCGGTCGCGTATTCCGCTTCGCTATATGGCGAGCCTGTTGGCGGGCGGTAATGAGGAGATCATCCGCGACGTCTACAAGAAGCTGGTTGCGGTGCGCGTCTACATGCGTTCGAGGAAGGTCAAGGACATTCCGGACGAGGAGGTGCAGCGGGCGCTGTCCGAAGGCAAGACCACCGCGGCGGAAGTCGAGGCGATCTGGCGGCTGACATCGATGCCGACCTTCGAGGAGCGCTTCGTGGTTCCGCCGATGGAGCGTGAGACGGCGGTTGACGCCCTGTTCCCGCAGCTCGACCCGGTCTCGCACAACTATCCGATCCGCAAGGGTGCGGTCGGCGTCGGCTTCCACACCGATCCGGCAAGAGGGCCATAGGCTTCTCTTTACCGTATGGCAAAAGGCGCGAGACGGTTTCGATGTTATGTAATTCGGATCCGTCTCGCGCTTGGTTTAGGGGTGGTCCGAAATAGGACGACCGCCTTGGCTGCACTAGAAGCACTAGAGAATGTTTAGTATTCCAAGCCCGACGCAGAGATCATGAGTCGTTTTTCACATCGTGCAGAGGTCTTGTATTCGAACCGAGCCAAGGTGTTGAGCCTGTTTGCTGACATTCTTGATTATCCTAGTTCGGGTTTGGCACATAAGGCTGCTGAATGTGTGGCCTTGATAAAGTCTGTACAGCCACAAGCTGCGGCTTTGTTGGCGAGCTTCCGGGATTTTGCTGAGGAGACGGAGGTTGGGAAGCTGCAAGAGGTTTATAGCGGCTTTTTTGATCTGAACTCGATATGTCACCCTTATGTTGGTTATCAGCTGTTCGGTGAGAACTACAAGCGTAGCGTTTTTTTGGTGGAGCTTAAGAAGAGCTACCGCGCAAGTGGGTTTGAGCCTGACGCTACGGAAATGCCGGATCGCCTGTCAATCGTATTGCGCTTTGCTGCGCAAAACGAAGGTGATGACATCGATGCCCTTTTGAACAAAGGGTTATTACCGGCGCTAGAGCGTATGACTACGAAGCCGGAAACCGAAAGCCATCAGCACGGGCCAGCCGACATCGATGGCGACACCGGAATTGAACGTGCGAAGCTAGATGACCGAGACTTGCGAAAGCAGCTGAAGGCACAACAGCGCGAGGCGCGGAAGTTGCTCGAGGGACAAAGTCAAGAGGATGATCGTAAGCAACTTAAGGGCCAAGGTCAGAGTGACGTTTTGGAAGGCGGTTTCCTACTGGCTATGAGTGAAGACTATGATGCCGAAGAGGCGGAGAAGCGTGCGCACCCATATCATCAGGTGCTCGATTCACTAAGGCTTTTACTTAATGAGGGTATGACGAAGAAGCGTGCCGATCGGTCAGTTGAGCAGGAGCGTGTGCTGAGTTGGACGCGGGAGCGTTTTAATCTTGACGAGGACGAAACGATCATGGTGTCAGAGCTACCTTGTTCTGATCCCGGTTGTCCTCCAGTGGAAACGCATGTCGTGTTCTGGACGCAGGCCGGTCGGCAGCATTTCAAGGTGTATAAGCCACTTGCGGAGGTCGCAGCAGACGACCTGCTGGATTGGCGAGCGTGAGAGGAATATCCCATGTGTGACGGAGGCAAATTCTATGTATGACGTATTCCTGTTCGCGGTTCTGCCATACTTGGCGGTCGTGGTGGCGGTTCTCGGTGGTGTTCATCGTTACCGCACAAATCGTTTTTCGTATTCGACGTTGTCGTCTCAGCTTTTGGAGAATCGCCGCTTGTTCTGGGGCTCGGTGCCTTGGCACTATGGCATTGTAGTCGTGCTAACAGCGCATCTAGTCGGGTTTCTTGTTCCCGGTATGTGGTCAAGCCTGACGTCTACCCCGACCGCACTGTACACGGTCGAACTGATCGGCTTTGCGTTCGGCTTCGCTGCGCTGATAGGCCTGTGTGTATTGATAGTGCGCCGGTTCACAACGGAACGAATTCTTGCTGTGACGAGCCCTATGGACGGCATATTGCTGGTCGCTTTGCTAGTCCAGGTGGCGCTTGGTTTTTGGGTTTCGCTGGCTTATCGCTGGGGAGCTGACTGGTACATCGATACAGCGGTACCGTGGTTGATCTCGCTGGTATCTTTGAACCCGCAAACACATTATGTTTCGGCGCTGCCGCTTCCTGTTAAAGCGCATATGCTTACCGGGTTTCTAGTGATTGCGCTGTTTCCGTTTTCGCGGCTGGTTCACCTTATTATGTTCCCCTTCTGGTATTTGTGGCGGCCGTATCAGCTTCAGATCAGAAACACTGTGAGATCCGCTCACTAGTCGCTTGGCGGAATAGTTAGGTTCTGATAAAAAAGAGGCAGTTCTCGCCGGCGAGTTTTACTCGCCGGCGAGAAATATGAGGTGATGTCGTCGGATCGAGAAGATCCAGCGAGCGAGTCTGTTGGTATTGCCAACGCGGCAAGCCAGCAAGTTAAGTCATCGTCCGGGCGATAATCTTAAGTTCTTAGTAGCAACGCAACGCAACGCTAATCAGCTAGATACATTTTCTTGGTAGGAGCTGCCGGTGGAAGATTCAGTTGGCAAGGTAGAGGCGACGGGCGAGCCGCAAGGCAATGCGAAAGTGTTGTGGATATCGACTTTAGCGTTTTCGCTCGGTTTCGCTATTTGGGGGATGTTCTCCGCACTTGCGCCTTTTTTGATTGAATGGTACCATTTTACAAGCACTCAGGTGCTGGTCTTAGCGGCTATGGAACCGCTTTTTGCCGCCGCTATCAGTATTCCGCTTGGTATCTGGACTGACAAGTTCGGTGGGCGAACCGTTTTTACGATTTTGTTGGTTTGTCTTTCGGTGGTTCTTATTTTAGGAACCTTCGCGGAGGGTTATTACTCATTCTTGTTCCTTGGGTCCATGCTGGGACTTGGCGGCGCGACGTTCGTGGTAGGTAACGCTCACGTGTCGTCGTGGTATCCCAAGTCGAGACAGGGAATGGCGCTGGGCCTTTTTGCCTTGGGTAATATCGGGATTACCTTCGGTATGATGGCTGTTACCTTCGTCATCACGAGCGTGGCAGACCCGAGCGATCCTGACGGCTGGCGTATCATATTCCCTATCTTTGCCATTCCTACGCTGTTAATGGCGGCGGTTTACATGTTTTTCACCTCCGATCCGCCGAACAGGAAGCTTAAGAACACGTCGACGAAAGAGATTCTTGCCGTCTATCGCTCGGGCATAGTGGTATGGCTTGTGCCTGGTCTCTATTGGGTGGCTTTCGGTACACTGGTTTTTTTCGCGTCGACCATGCCGACTTATCTAGTTGACCACTGGCACGTGGACGCCACCTCAGCGGTTGCATTTTATACGCCTCTCCTGGTGGTTTGCGTGGCAGTTACCCGGCCTCTCGGGGGTTGGCTGGCTGATCGTTATGATGTTCTTTCAATTCTGAGTTGGATGTTTGGTGCCATGTCCGTCCTGGCCGTACTGATGGCCTTGCAGATGTCGCTGAGTCTGGAGTTGGTCGCTATTTACGGATTGGCGTTGCTGTCGGGCGCGTCGGCGGCGGCAGTTATCAAGCTTATTCCGATTTATTTTGAACACGTCGGTGCAGTCAGTGGACTCGCCAAAGCTGCGGGTGCCGCTTGTGGTTTCACCATGACCGCTGTTCTGGCGGCTAGTAACTTCTTGGTAGGCGGGTATACGCTCGGCTTTGTGGTTTGGGCGCTGATGAACATGGCAGCTTTTTACGTTTCGTTCTCGAGAGTTGGCTTCAGGGACGTGAAACCGATCGGCGCCGCGATCGCCGAAGCCGTTCCAGCTCATTGAAGCCTCTCAGGCGATCTTCACGGTTCGCCTGATGTAACCATCGCCACCACCGCCCCCGGAAGGGGGCGGTGAGTTTACACGGTGCCGAGCTGAAGGTCAGTAAAGTCTAGTGCAGCCGTTCGACCCATCAAGACGTCGCTTTCGGCTTCGCATGCGCGGTGCTCGCCGTCTTTCACCGGCCTATTTCGCGTTGGTGATGGCTACTGGGATCGTCTCCATTGCTTCGGAGCGGGCCGGATTTCATCCGATCGCCGTTGCTCTTCTTTGGTTGAACACGGTACAATTTATAGTACTTTGGACTCTTACGTCCTGGCGACTCATACGCTACCGCCGAGCACTAATTGTCGATCTGACAGACCATCGATCGGCGCCTGGATTCCTTTCCGCAGTGGCTGCCACAGG
This sequence comes from Nitrobacter sp. Nb-311A, assembly GCF_000152905.1. Lineage (GTDB taxonomy): Bacteria > Pseudomonadota > Alphaproteobacteria > Rhizobiales > Xanthobacteraceae > Nitrobacter. The sequence continues at coordinate 41,084 of NZ_CH672423.1, read as the reverse complement.
TGTTATGGCGAACCAGTTCATACTCGCTGGCGCACTAGACATTGCCCTGGGACTTTGGATTTTTGGTATTCTTCTTTGGATTATTCTAACCTACACAATTTTCGCTAACCTGACGATTATGGAAGCTAAGCCGACCATTGATCAGGGAATCACTGGAGCTTGGTTGCTTGCGGTCGTTTCGACTCAATCGATCTCCCTCCTCAGCGCCCTGCTCGCGCGCCATATCCATCAACCCCTTCGGCTGGACGTCAATTTTTTGGCGCTTTCGATGTTGCTGTGGGGCGGCATGATGTACATTTCAATCATCTCGCTCATTTTCTATCGGTATATGTTTTTCAAGTTTTCGCCGGCCGATTTCGTGCCCTCGTACTGGATTAACATGGGAGCGATGGCCATCTCGACCCTTGCCGGTTCCCTGCTGATTGAGAATGCGGCGGATGCTTGGTTCCTTGAAGAGTTGCTTCCGTTCCTTAAGGGGTTCACGATTTTCTTCTGGGCCGCCGGAACGTGGTGGATACCGCTTCTTATCGTCTTAGTCGTCTGGCGGCATTTTTATCGGCGATTTCCTCTCAGGTATGACCCCGCGTATTGGAGTGCGGTTTTTCCATTAGGAATGTACACGGTGTGTACTTACGAGATGGCTGGTGCTATGCGACTGGAGTTCCTACGGCCGATCGCAGATGTGTGCGTCTATATTGCTCTGCTGGCTTGGACAGCGGCTTTCATCGGTCTGGTTAGGAAGCTCGTGAGCAATCTGATTCCCGCACTCAGCGCTCGCTAGCTGTGGAGCCTCGGGAGGTTGTCCTCGGTTAGCCCGAATCTGCTGATCGGCGTTTGAGATTGTATAGCGCCGTGAGGGCGATGCCAGTTGTATCGGTGCAGCCAGAGGGAAGCTCCTCGGCGCGCCGGTCGGAGGTCGGATAAGCTTGGGCGTAAGCCCATTCCCTAAGCGCCGTCTGGATGAAACGCTCGGCCTTGCCATTGGTTTTGGGCGTATAGGGCTTGGTGCGGATGTGTTTGATGTCCAGGTCCCGGCACGCATCGCGGAAGGCAAAGGCTTTGTAGCAACTACCGTAGCACCTACGGAAGGAATGCGGAGAGGCCACCAAGGAGCGGTGCGCGCAGCCTTTCATTGCAAGCGCGCGCCGGTCGAGGTGGCCATGGCCAGTCAAGGTTTCTCTAGAATGTGAATGTTCACAACCCATTCCGGAGAGACCGACCATGACCAGTACAAATGCTATACTCGCCGATGCGGTGTTGGTAGCCATTGATATTGCCAAGGCTTGCAACGAAGTCCTGATCGAGGCCCCTAGCCATAAACGTCGGCGCCGGCTGTCGGTCCTCAACAGCCGTGCGGAGCATGATCGGCTGATCGAAATGCTGCAGGCGTATGGCCGACCTGTGGTCTGCGCTTTTGAGGCGACTGGGAACTATCACCGGCCGATAGCATGGCGGCTGGCTGAAGCGGGTTTTGAGGTGCAGCTGGTGTCGTCGCTGGCGCTCGCCCGGACCCGGGAGGCCTTGCACAACAGCTGGGACAAGAACGATCCTAAGGATGCGCAGGTGATCCTGCACATGCTGAGGATCCGGGCGACGCAGGTCTACCATGATCCGCTGCGCGTCGGCATCAACGACGTGCAGGAACTGTCGAAGACGCATGAAGCGATCGCCAGGGCCAAGACCGAGATCCAGCACCGCATCCTGACGCATTACCTGCCGCTGTATTTTCCCGAGATCGAACGCTTCCGGGGCAACAGCCGCAGCGATTGGTTCTTCGCCTTCCTCGATGCCTTTCCGACGCCGGCAAACATCACGGCGCTGACAAAGGAGGAGTTCGTCAAAGCAGCCTGGGATGTCGTCGGCCGCAAGGTCAGCAAGACGCAGATTCTCATGGATATTTACCAGACGGCGCGTACATCGATTGGACTGCCGTTGCCGCTCGACGCTCCTGCCATCCGCATGTTCCGGATGGTCATTGCCGAAGCACGCAGCCTGATCCGGCAACGCAATGCGATCGAAGCCCAGGCCGACGAACTGCTTCGGCACAGCCAGGATTATCAGCTCCTGCGGCAAATCCCCGGCATCGGGCCGATCAATGCACTGACGGTCATTGCCGAAGCCGGAGATCTTCGCCGCTTCCACCACCATCGCCAGTTTCTCAAGTTCTGCGGACTGGATCTGTCGACCCAGCGGTCCGGCCAATATCGCGGCCAGACCCGGCTTTCGAAGTTTGGCAATGCCAGGCTGCGCCGCACCCTATGGATTGCCGGGCAGGTTGCCATCCGCCAGCGTGAGAACGGCTTCCGGCACAAGTTCGAACGCTACATCGCTAGAGATCGCGACAATCCCGATCTGCGCCGCAAGGCGATGACCGCTATTACCGCCAAGATGGCGCGCGTCGTGCACGCCGTTGTCAAAAGCGGTTCCGATTACCGGCCCTTCGTCGAGGGGCGGGTGCCAGGTGGAAGAACCTCTGTCAGCTAGGGCCGTGAGGGCATCTGTTCGATGACCCTGTAGATAATGTTCGGGTCTTCCGCCTGGATCAGAAGCTCGTGTTGAGGACGGTGAGGGCCGCCTTCGTGCGGACCCTGTGTTTGCTATGGACGAGACCTTTTCCTTTGCCGGCGGAAGCCGCCTGGTTCGACCTTGCGACTTGACCAGCGTCACGCAGCGAGAGCATGCTGGCGAACGGAGAGACTTTGATCGGCTGCTCCACTTCCTTCCGCTCTTAGGACGTTGTCGGTCATGACGCGGGTGACGGTGACGCCGAGGCCTTCATAATAGGCTATGGCCGCCTTGAGGAAGGGAACGGCGCTGTCGGCCTTCTCGTCGGGCTTGATCTCGGAGAAGGCGATGCGGGAATGATCGTCGATGCAGACATGGACGAACTCCCAGCCGACGCCACGGCTATTGCTCTGCCCGGTCCGATCGTTGGTCATGCGGTGGCCGATCCTGTCGAAACGACCGAGTTTTTTTGATGTCGATGTGGATCATCTCGCCAGGCGCGGCGCGCTCATAGCGGCGCACCGGTTCGGCCGGCTCCAGGTCGCGTATCCGGTTCAGTCCCAGTCGCCGCAAGATGCGACTGACGGTCGCCGGGGAGACCCCGGTTTCAGCAGCGATCTGCTTGCCGGTGTGGCGCTGACGGCGCAACGCCTCGATGACCCCGCACGTGGCAAGTGCTGTTTGGCTTGGCAGCGAACGGGGTCTCGAGGAGCGGTCGCGCAACCCATCGACACCTTCCACGCGGAACCGCTTGACCCACTTGGCGACCGTCTTGGGTGTTATATTGAATCGACAGGCCGCCTCGGCCTGCCTCAGTCCGCCTTCCGTAACACTGCGCACCAAGACCTCTCGGCGTCAGCGGCGCATTCTTGTGACTGTTCATCTGGTCCCTCCGCAGAACACTGAAGCTTCGCAACCTCAGCTTCTTCGGTTCAGACCAGATGGACAAACCTCCTGAAAGACTACAGCTAGAGCAGTTCCCGTTTAGGCGGAATCGGATTTTGATTTCAAATCGGACGTATTTGATCCAAGCTCCTTGCCGAATTGGAGGTCAGCAAGAATGGGGCGACCTCTTTCTAACGATCTTCGACAACGGGTTGTGGCAGCGGTTTCGAAGGGTGAGAGCTGCCGCTCGGTTGCATCACGGTTCGGGGTTGCGATTTCCTCGGTCGTCAAGTGGTCGCAGCGTTATCGGACGACCGGCTGGTCAAGCCGGACAGGATGGGGCCGGCGGTGCTGGAAGCGCATCGTGGCTTCATCGTTGCCCGGATCCGCACGTGACGCCACACCAGCTCAAGGACGAACTGGCCGCGCGCGGGATCAAGGTCGGGCATAATACGATCTGGCTGTTCCTGCGGTGCGATGGATTACGGTTCAAAAAAACACTGTTCGCGCTTGAGCAGGGCCGCTCCGACGTCGCGCGCCGACGCCGACTCTGGCGATCGTGGCAAGCCGGCCTCGATCCCCGCCGTTGGTCTTCATCGATGAGACCTGGATCAAGACCAACATGGCGCCGCTGCGCGGATGGGCTCCAGCGTTGACCGTGCTCCAACCCGGCGACATCGTCGTCGTGGACAATCTTGGCAGCCACAAATCCGCGGAGCAACGCCGCAGGGGCCAGACTCTGGTATCTGCGATCTGCCTTGTGCTTCTTCTGGGGCAATCCAAACTCCTCTCTAACGGCTGATAGCCTAATTCAGGGAGGACCGCTTTTCAGGGGGGCGGACCAAAGGGGTATAACCTCGTTGTTCAAAAGCCGCTTAACGTGCGTGAACCGAATCGATTCGCCTTGTCCCGAGAAAGCGGACCGGATTGGGAATGGACTGGCTTCCGGACTCATAATAGTCAGGAAATATGAAATGCAGCCCTTTCCAAAGCGAATGTGCATTGGTAAAGATATTTCGCACTGGGGCGTTCGTCCGAGTTGTCTTCTCAGTCATTTTTCGCACGAAAATTGATCGGCGCTAATGTGTCGACGAAGTGCTGCCCGGCACGATTTTGGAGACAAGCAGAAGTTTAACGCGGGGTGGAGCAGCCCGGTAGCTCGTCAGGCTCATAACCTGAAGGTCACAGGTTCAAATCCTGTCCCCGCAACCACCGATCCCTGCGATAGCAGGTCATCCAAAACCCCGGCTTCCGAAAGGACGTCGGGGTTTTTCTTGCCTGCCACAAAGCGGAGGATTGCCGCCAAGTCGCCGCGCAGGACGATCGCGAGCGTTCCGCCTTCCGGAACGAGATCCACCTGGTTGACCAGAGATCGGAAGGTCTCGGCAGCCTGGGGCTCCGTTTCCCCACTCTGGAGTTCCCGGTGAAGGGCAGCGATCTTCTTGCGATAGATTTCCGCCATGTTTGGGTGCAGCAGGGGCGGCGGCTCTTGGGCGCTGGCCAGCAGTTCGGTCAATTTGGCCTTACGCGCTTCGAGCGTGCCAATCTTGTCCTTCAACCTGGCTCCGGGTACGCCATCAAGAATGGCCTGGATGGCTTTATCTAGCTCGCGTTCGGTCCGCTCCGATTCTCGCCGCCATGCTTCGAAATCGGTGCTTCGCTCGATCCGACGACGGTTCACCTCCCGCGTAAATTCCTGACAAAATTCCTTGAACAGGCCGGGCTCCATTAGGTGGGTGTTCAACCCGGTCAGGATCGACTTCTCAAGTGCATCGCGACGGATATTCAGCCGGTTCTCGCAGATGCCCTTGTTGCGGGCGCCGAAGCACCCGAGCAGGTCCTTCGAAATCATGGTGTAGCCGCTGCCACAGCATCCACATTTGACGAGGCCGGTGAATAGGTGCTTCGGCCGCCGGCGCTCGTTCAGCGTGTTTTCGCCCGGCTCCGTCGGCGGCTCATAAGCGAGGCTCTTCTGGCGCGCCTTCGCCGCGTCCCACACTTCCTGGTCCACAATACGCAGTTCTGGCACGTCCTGAATGACCCACTCGCTCTCCGGGTTGAGGCGCGAGACGCGCTTACCTGTGTCCGGGTCCTTCAGATAGCGGAGCCGGTTCCAGACCAGCTTGCCAACATAAAGTTCGTTGTTGAGGATGCCGACGCCGCGCTTTGGGTTGCCGTGGATCGTCGTTGGGCCCCATTCGCTGCCCTGCGGCCCCGGCACACCCTCCTTGTTCAGTGTCATGGCGATCGTGCGCGACGACTGACCGGCCAGATAGTCCACGAAAATGCGACGAACAATGGCCGCCTCGGCTTCGTTGATCGTGCGGTCGCCGCGGATCGCTTCGCCATTGGCGTCAAATTGCTTGACGACATCATAGCCGTAACACAACCCGCCGCCCGACTTGCCTTCCGCGACGCGCCCGCGAAGGCCGCGTCGCGTCTTGTCGGCCAGGTCCTTCAAGTAGAGCGCACCCATCGTCCCCTTGAGACCGATGTGCAACTCATTCACTTCGCCTTCCGACAGCGTCACAATGCTGATGCCGACAAAGCGCATGCGCTTGTAAAAGCCGGCGATGTCTTCCTGATCGCGCGACAACCGATCGAGCGATTCCGTCAGGATGAGATCAAATCGGCGCTTGAGGCCGTCTGCGATCAATTCCTGAACGCCGGGACGCAGAAGCGACGCGCCGGAAATGGCGCGGTCGGTATAGCTGCCAACAACCTTCCAACCTTCGCGGTCAGCGCGAGCACGGCACAGCCGAAGCTGATCCTCGATCGAGGCGTCGCGCTGATTGTCCGACGAATAACGGGCGTAAAGCGCGACCCTCATGAGATGACCTCCCTATTTACGGAGGCGATCGCGGGAAGCGCGCTCCCATTCCGTGTCAACGAACTCCCGTGCGGCTTGTCGCGCAAGCAGGCGGACCAGCGCGACGAGGCGCGGGTCGGGCTTTGCGGGGTCGTAAGTCTCCGCTCGCTCGGACGGCACGAGAACCAACCGCACGCTTTCGGCTGTCGTCCTTCTCGGTCTTGCCACCACCATCGCCTCGTCGCCGAGCAGCCCATTCCACTCACGGCGGACAGTGACCCCAAGGTTGGCAATTTAGAATGCGAATTTCCGGTCACGTCAGCGGTCTCCCGCGTAGAGCGCTCGCCAACTACGCTTTGCTTCGCAGATGATCGTAACTTCTGCGGCGACAAGAGCGAGCGTTGTCGTAAAAATACTTGATTTTGGCGGTTGGCCATGCGGCAGATGTCCAGATCCATATAAACCGAGAATGCTTCTATTTTACTCTGCGTCGAAGCCGTTGCGTACCAGATCCTTGATATGGACAATCATGCTGCGACGCGGATCGTAAGGTAGCTCCTCGAAACCGAAGCCCTGATAAAAGCTGCGTACCTCGTCATCGAGTGGATGCGTCAGCACGCCGTAGCAGCCGATTTCCCGCGCCACGCCCGCCGCGGTTTTCAGCGCGTAGAACATCAGCGACCGTCCAATCCCCATGCCCTGAAATCGCGTGTCGACGGCAAGTTGGCCGAGCAGGAAGATCGGAATATTCTCCAGTCTGTTCCGTTGCGACGCCTTTGGCAAATACTCGCGCTCGATATGTCCCATGCTGAGTGTGACGTACCCGGCGATCATTCCGGTTTCGACGTCGCATATGACTGTGCTTCGCGACACGTCGGTCTGCTGGTTGCGCCAGGCGTGTCGATGAAACCATTGGTTCATCGACTCGCGACCGCAATCGAAACTATTGCAATCGTCAACTTCCTCAAGCTGGCGCGGTGGCGTCAGTCTTGCCATACCGGGCGGCTCTTCGAGAGCTTCTTCAGCGCAGGAATATCCTTGGCTGGGCTGTTCACCCACGCCTCGAATTTCTTCCACTTCGCGGCCGGGATAATCACGCGATCCTGCTGAAGAAGCTCGATCTCGGCCGCTTCCACCGCCTTACGGCGAATGAAATCACTCAAATTGGTGCGGGATTGATCCGCTGCGGCCTCAAGCAGTTCACGTTCCTTTTGGGATACCCGCACGCTCACGGGCGCGAGATTGGACATGATGGCTTCCCTTTCTGCTCGTATGACAATAGCATACGATCGCGCCGAGAGCGAGCAATTTTTTTGACGATCGTCAGTGTCCGACAGCAGCCATTGAAATAGAGGCTACGAACAGCCTCGCTCGCTTTGTCTTGATCGGCCGCGGCTGACGCCTTGCCG
>NZ_CH672423.1:25045-33410 GCF_000152905.1 Nitrobacter sp. Nb-311A | reverse complement strand
CCGCCTGCGCGATGGCAGGGCCGCGTGCTCGCAAAGCGGCGCTCATTCTCCACTGTCCAATCATCCCGATCCGCCTCGCTCGCGGCGCAACCCGGCCATGCTCGCCGGCAGCCGCCCCCCTCTCTGCCGAGCGCTCACGCGCCCCCGGAGGCATGTCGGGGACATGCCTCCGGCATTAACGAGAGAAGGATTGGAACAATGGCTAGGACATCGAAGAAGGCGAAGGCCCTCGCTGTTGCGGCGGTCGCGGAAGTGACGGACGTTGACGTTCGCAGCATTGGAGAAGTGGAGACCGTTGCATCGGCTGCGACCAGCCCGGAAACCACCGCAGCGGTTGCGGCGAATGGTGAGACGGTTTTCATTCCGCTCAACAAGCTCAAGAAGCATCCGAAGAACGCCGGAAGACCCCGCACAGCGAGGCGTCTATCGAGGGGAAGGCGGCAAGTATCGCTGCAAAGGGCATGCTGCAAAACATTGTGGTGCAGCCGGAGCGTGACGCGGAGGGACAGCCGACCGGCTGCTATCTCGTGGCCGTTGGCGAAGGCCGCAGGTTGGCTCAGTTGCTCCGCGTGAAGCGCAAGGAGATCAAGAAGACCGATCCGATCCGCTGCGTCATCGACACGGTGAACGACGCGGCCGAGATCAGCCCTGACGAGAACGTGACGCGCGAGAACCTCCATCCCGCCGACCAGTTCGGGGCATTCCGCGAGCTTGCGGAACATCGCGGATGGGGAGCGGAGGAAATCGCCGCCCGCTTTGGCGTGACCGCGCATGTGGTGAAGCAGCGGCTTCGCCTTGGCGCTGTCAGCCCGAAGCTGATGCAGGTCTATCGCGACGGCGGCTTGACGCTCGATCAGTTGATGGCCTTCGCCATCACCGAGGATCATGCGCGGCAGGAGCAGGTTCATGCGAACCTCTCCTATAATCGCGATCCGTCCTTCATCCGCCGTGACCTCATGAAGATGCACATTCCGGCAACGGATCGGCGCGCGATCTTCGTCGGCGCGGAAGCCTACATGGAAGCAGGCGGCAACATCGTTCGCGACCTGTTTACGGAGGATCGTGGCGGCTTCTATGAAGATGCCGCGCTACTGCACCGGCTTGTCATCCAGAAGCTGGAACGCATCGCCGCTGACATTCAGGCGGGGGAAGGCTGGAAGTGGGTTTCGGTCCATATCGACTATCCCCACGCCCACGGCCTGCGCCGTGCCTATCCGCAGCCGGTGGAGCTTTCGGAGAATGACACCGCTGCCTACACCGCCGCGCAGGAGGAATACGACCGCCTGTCGTCAGAGTATGACAGCGCCGAGGAACTTCCCGACGATGTCGATCAGCGTATCGGAGAACTTGAAGCCGAGATCGAGCGCATCGACGCATTGCGTCATGCCTACGATCCCGACGACACCGCGCGCGGAGGCATATTCGTCATGTTGTCCCATGACGGCGAAGCTCGGATTGAACGCGGCTTCATCCGCGCCGAGGACGAGAAGCCGGAGGAAGTGGCAGACGGCAACGTGATCGACGGCGTTCGCGTCAACGATGATGGCGAGATCATCGAGGACGACGAGGACGGGAACGATGTTTCCGCGCTCGATGCCGAGGACGACGAAGCGGACGAAGACGGCAAGACGCTGTCGGACCTTCTGGTCCGCGACCTGACCGCGCATCGCACCCTTGGCCTGCGGCTCGCCCTTGGCGAGCAGCCGGACATGGCCTTGATCGCCGTGACGCATGCCTTTGCCGCGCAGGCCTTCTATCGCGGCGTGGACGCCCATTGCCTCGACATCCGCCCCATCAGTTCACCCCTTGGCGGACATGCGGACGGCATCGAGGACACGGCGGCAGCGAAGGCGCTGGCGGATCGTCATGCCGGATGGGCTGCGGACATGCCGCGCGACGTGGCGGGCCTGTGGGGCTTCATCGCCGGGCTGGATCAGGCGAGCGTCATGGCGCTATTCGCGCATTGCGCTTCACAGACAGTCAATGCGGTGAAGCAGCCTTGGGAGCGCAAGCCGCGCGCGCATGAGACGGTCGACAGGTTGGCGACGGCGGTTGCTCTCGACATGACGGCGCATTGGGCACCCACGGCGCGGACCTATTTCGGTCGCGTCACCAAGGCGCACATTCTCGCCGCCGTGCGCGAAGCTGTCAGCGACGAGGCGGCGGATTGGATCGCCAGCATGAAGAAGCAGCCGATGGCGGAAGCCGCCGAGCAGCTTCTTGCCGGAACTGGCTGGCTTCCGCCGCTTCTGCGGACGGCGCAGCCCGCGTGGTCGGACGAACCGCAGGCTGACGTCGACGCACGGACGGACGTGGCAGAGCCGGAGGCGGCGGACCTTTCCGCCGAGAACATCGGTGCGGCCGAGGAAGGCGAAGCCTTCCACGAAGCGGCCGAGTGAACCACCACGGCCGGAGCCGCCTCGCGCGGCTCCGGCCAGTCTTTCGACCCAGCCCCGAGGAAATTTTCCGGCCGCGCCTGATCGGCGCGGCCGGAGAACTCGACCGCACGACAGCAGGAACCACGACCATGAGAATCGATGCAGAGCAGCGCGCCATGCTGGCCCGCATGGCGAGGGCACACGCCGGGCCGAGCGCCATATTGCCGTCATCGGACGGCAAATCGCCGCGCGCGCCGCGCGCATGACCACGAGAAATCGCATCAAGGCACGGCAGTTCGGCCGCGCGACCTCGCAATGGAGCCGCGCGGATGAGCGCGACTATCAAGACAACCTCGCGGCACTCCGTTTCGAGCGGCGCGGCGAGATCGACGCGCTTGCCCGAAAGCTCGCGCGGCAGGCCGGGGCCATCGCAGCCTTCCGCGTCTGCTACCGGACCAATGAACCGGCACGGGAGAGCGTGTCATGACACGGCGCTTTCCTCGCACCGAACCGCTGATCCCCGACAAGCTGTTGGTCAAGATGATCGAAAATGGCCGCACGAGCGAGGAACAGGACGGCTTCGACCCGTTTCCGGTGGTGAAGCTGTTTACGCCTGACGCGGCGGCGACATGGCTGCTGACGGAAGCCTATCCCGAAGAGTCTGACGTGAGGTTGTTCGGATTGTGTGACCTCGGCATGGGCTGTCCCGAACTCGGCTACGCCATGCTCTCCGAGATCGCGGACGCGCACGGCAAGCTCGAGCTGCCGGTCGAGCGCGACCTGTATTTCAAGGCCGAACATCGTCTCGGCACCTACGCCAAAATCGCGCGGCGCGCCGGAATGATCATCACATGAAACAACGATCCGGCGTGTCGTCGTGACACGCTGGATCGTGTTCCTCGAACGGGGAGGCTCGGCATGACCGCAATGATCGTCGTCACCGTCATGCTGATCGGCATGATGTGTGTCCTCGCCTATACGCTGGCGATCTACGCGCTGCCGTTCACGCTGGCGCTCGCGGCGACGCGCTTCGCCTATGGCACCGGAGCCGGCTGGCTCGGAGCAGGAATCGTCGGGCTTGTCGCTGGCGCGGCATCGTTCGGCATTCTGGCGTTCCTGTTCGGCACGTTGCGCGCGCCGTTCCCGCGGATCGCCTTGGCACTCATATTTGCCGCGCCTGCCGCCGTCGCGGGGTATGCGCTCGTGCATGGCGTGACCGGCGAGGCCGTTCCTTCGTCGGTCTGGCGGCAACTTTTCTGCCTTGCAGGCGGCGCATTGGTGGGTGCGGCCGCCGTGATGCGACTGGCAACGTCCGCCGGTTCGCAAGGCTAAGTCGGTTCGTCGAACGCCGAAGCTATCGGCGCACCGAATATTCCGTGCCGCCCATGAGCGGGATCAACATGGAATCGAAGCCGTTGGCGCGATCTCGCAAATAGACGAGATAGTCTTTGCAATAGCCCCGGAAGCCGCCAACGTCATCGGTCAGCACCATGCCGCCCGGCCGGATGCGCGACGCCAGCAGCTTCACAATGTTGAGCGCGCGCATCGGAAAGCCGTCGTTGAGCACGAAGTCGATCTCCGCCGGATCGGTCGCAATGCTTCTATCGCATGGCCTTCGCGCACTTCGGTCACGATCCCTTCTGACGCAAGAGAGGGTGGCAGCGGACATTTCGTCGGTCGCCCGGCTCGCGCGAGCATCGCGTTGGAGAGTCTCAAGCGGCACCGCAGCGGCAGATATCCACATGATCGAGCCATCCTCGCCGTCAGCCACCATGCCCCGCACGACATCGAGACGGGAGCGAGTCGTCGCAGCGGCTTGTGTAGCGAGGTAGTCGCTACCTTTGCGGAACTGTTCTTCCCGCGCCCAACACGATGGCGACGCGAGTGAAGGGCGGAGAGTCCGACTCCTTCCGTGTCGTCGATGACGACGACGTTGAGGACACATCATATCGGCGTTGAGGTTCAGGTGTTTGCTTGATGGAGCCGCTGGAGCACCGTTCGGTGCGAAGCGTGAAAGCGTGCATCCGATCGATGTCGCCATGTCGCGGTTTCCTCTGACTGTCTTTTTCAAGCCGCTCCCACGGGCGTCCTCGATTGGTTTGGTCTGACCGAAGACCGGCGACGAAGCACGTCGCCTCGATCTTGAACCTGCAACGTCCGCCGCCAGCTTTTTTCCGCCGCCTTCGGCTTTGCATCGCGATTCAAAAAAGCTGTCGCCGGCCGCCCTCCACGTTGTTTCGGCCCCAAGGATGCAGGCCGATCGTCCTCGGTCCGTCGACCACCATCGAGGTCGCGATGGACGCGGCCCGAACAGCAGAAGGAAACCACGTGATGGCTACGATCGGCACTTTCGCTCGCACCGAGAACAACGGCTACAGCGGCTCGGTCAAGACTCTCACTCTCAACGTCAAGTCGGTGAAGTTCGTCGCCGCCGAGGGCGAGAACGAGAAGGGTCCGGACTTCCGCGTCATCGCGGCTGGTGTAGAGCTGGGTGCGGCCTGGAAGAAGAAGTCCGACAAGGGCAACGACTACCTCTCGGTCAAGCTCGACGATCCGTCGTTCCCGGCTCCGATCTATGCGAGCTTGGTCGAGAGCGAAGGCGAGGAATTGGCGCTCATCTGGTCGCGCCGCCGCGCCGCCGACTGAAACCGCCACCGGCTAAGCCCCGCGCCAGCGGGGCTTCGTCATGCTCATATCCGCGCAAAAGCAAGATACAAGGTGAGCTGCGCTCGCATTGTCCTGATCGGCTGCGGCCGAAGCCTTGCCGATCGTCGAGGGGAGCCAAGGGGTCTTACCCCTTGCTCCCCGCAAATGCCGCCTGTTGCGAGGCAGGGCCGCGGCCTCGCAAAGCGGTCGCTCACCAGACCACACATCACATCGTCATCCGCTCCGCTCGTCTCGCGGCTCGGCCCCGCGCGTCGGCATGTGCCCCCTCCATCCCCGCGCGCTCACGCGTCCCCGGAAGGCATGTCGGGGGACATGCCTTCGGCATTAAACGGGAAAGGACAGGACAATGAACATCATCAGCAGCAGCCAACCACAGCAGGCCGTGAACAGCGGTTTCCGGGTGAACATCTCGCGCGGGCAGCGCATCGGGCGCGTGTCGTCGGAGTGGTTTTCGCGTCCCGAGCGTTATCTATCGCTCACCGAGCTTTACGACGCAGTGAAGACCCGCGCGGATCGCGCCAACGCCCGCACCGTGGAAAGTCGTGCCGTGCGCGTGGAGGCAAGCCGGGAGGATGCGGAAAGGCTTTCGCTCATCGTTCCCGGACAGGAGCAGCCCGTTGCGCCGACGCATTGGAGTTTCGGGCAGTGGTGCAGCCTTGTCGGCGCACCCGCCACCTACATGCGCCAGCTTCCCGCGCCGCTCGCAGGCATCAACCTACAGCATGGCTTGCTGTCGCATCGCGCCGAGCTTGTGAAGACGCTGGAAACGGAAGACGGCCGCATTGAGTTGCGCGCCGTGACAGGCCCCGACTATGGCCGCATCTGGGACCATGAGCTTGTCGCCGCCGTGATGAGGATCGCGGGCAACGGCACGGGTGACACCATGTGGAAGGTGCCCGGCATGCTGGACTGGCAGAATATGACTCATAATCCGTTCGTGGAGATCACCAAGGACACCACGACGCTTTACGCCAGCGACCGCGACGTGTTCCTGTTCTTGGTGGACGATACGCATCCCATCGAGGCGGGACGCCTGCCGAACGGCGAGCCTGATTTATTCTTTCGTGGGTTCTATTGCTGGAACAGCGAAGTAGGCAGCAAGACACTTGGCATCGCGTCGTTCTATCTGCGCGCGGTGTGCATGAACCGTAACCTTTGGGGTTGCGAGAACTTCGAGGAAATCAGCATCCGGCACAGCAAGTTTGCCGCGCAGCGTTTCGCACATGAGGCCGCGCCCGCGCTGACGAGCTTCGCCAATTCCTCGCCCGCGCCGTTCATCGCCGGCATCAAGGCGGCGCGGGAGCGCATCGTTGCCCGCACCGACGACGACCGCGAAACCTTCCTGCGCAAGCGCGGGTTCAGCAAGGCCGAGACTGGCAAGATCATCGAGACCGTCTTGCAGGAGGAAGGCCGCCCGCCGGAGTCGATCTTTGATTTTGTCGCGGGCATGACGGCCCACGCTCGCATCAAGGCGCATCAGGATGCGCGGCTTGAACTGGAGGGGAAGGCAAAGACCTTGCTGGAGAAGGCCGCATAAGCAGAGAAGCCCGCGCCGTCATGATCAACGGCGCGGCCGGGCACAAGGCCGTCTCGCACGGTTTCCGAACGAACGAAGACTACCGAATTTATGCCGATCCGTGAACCCGATCGGCGGCGCGGCCGCCGCTCGCCGGGCTGCGCCCGGCTCGCGATCCAAACACAAACTTGCCAATCATTTCTAACCAGAAATTACGAGCGCCGATGCCACTGCGGGTGGAAATGCGGTCGGGATCGAAGCGCCCTGACCGTCAGCGTTTCGGTAGCCGGATCAGGTCACAGGGATCGACGCCAAGCGCCTCCGCGACCTTGCCCAACACGCTCACGCTCGCTGACACGGCGCCGCGCTCGACCGAGCCGACATAACGCATGCTCAAGCCAGACCGCGCGGCCAGATCCTCTTGCGTCAGCTTCCTGTCATAGCGCAGCCGACGCATGTTGATCGCCATGACCTCTTTCAGGTCCACGGCGCATCGGAGCCAGAGTCGGAACGATCGTTCTAGGAATGATCGTTCCTATTCGATATAGAAGGGATCAGACCCGACAGGAAAGTGGTTGTGATGTTTGGTCCTGTTGTCGCATCCGCTGCATAGCGGTATTCCGATTTTGTGGCGGGAGCCGCTGTCTAATATAAGTCCTGTTGCAAGCGATGCGGATCATCTATTTGAAGCTAAGTCGCCGAAATTTGGAAATACGTCGATGAACAAGCCCGCCTTCAAGGACAGTCCGCCGCTGACCGATCGGGTTAATTCCTACGATGAAGCGCATCTTGCTAGTTATCTTCGGCTCCTTGATGCGGCGGAGGAAGGGGCCGATTGGCGGGAGGTGGCCGCGATCGTGTTCGGTCTCGACGTTGACGCCGATCCCGATCGAGCGAAGCGCATCCACGACAGCCATCTCGCCCGCGCGCGCTGGATGACCGAGAAGGGCTACCGGCATCTTCTCGAGCGCCGCATGCAGTAATCGGATTCTCGAGCGCCGCATGCAGTAATCGGAAAATTGTCCAGTTGTCGTTTATCCAGCGCCAACCCTACGTTACCCGTTCCGATTCAGCACTTTATTCCAAATATCCGTCTTCCGGCCTTCGCCGTCCCACCATAGCATTCTGATGCACGACTGCGTGGGTGTCATTCGGCATGCAAAATTGACCCCGTAAGCCGGGGGATCGGCGTCCAAAATTGACCCCCTACAGGTTGGCTGTTGCGCTGCCTGCTTTGTCATGAAGCAGGTGGTCGGGGATGCTGATCGTGGAGACGATTGCGCGGATACGGCGCGAACACTTCATCAAGGGCAAGACGATCAAGGAGATCGCCCGTGACCTGAAGGTGTCGCGGAACACGGTCCGGAAGGTGCTGAGGTCGGGCAAGACCTTGTTCGAGTATGAGCGTTCGATCCAGCCGCGCCCCAAACTCGGGCGTTGGGCGGCGGAGCTTGATGAACTGCTGGCGGCGAACGCGGCCAAATCGGCTCGCGAACAGCTGACGCTGATCCGGATCTTCGAAGAGTTGCGCGGACGCGGCTATGACGGCGGCTACGATGCCGTACGGCGTTACGCCAGGCGTTGGAGCAAGGAGCGCGGGCAATCGACCGCGGCGGCCTATGTTCCGTTGAGCTTTGCGGCGGGCGAAGCCTACCAGTTCGACTGGAGCCATGAGATCGTTCTCCTCAACGGCGTGACGGCGATCGTGAAGGTCGCTCATGTCCGGCTGTGCCACAGCCGCATGCTGTTCGTGCGGGCCTATCCGCGGGAGACGCAGGAGATGGTATTCGACGCCCACGACCGG
>NZ_CH672423.1:0-24945 GCF_000152905.1 Nitrobacter sp. Nb-311A | reverse complement strand
ACATGAAGACGGCGGTAGAGACGATCTTCGTCGGCAAGGATCGCCGCTACAATCGCCGCTTCCTGCAGATGTGCAGCCACTATCTGATCGATCCGGTCGCCTGCACGCCGGCGTCGGGCTGGGAGAAGGGTCAGGTCGAGAACCAGGTCGGGCTGGTCCGGGAACGGTTCTTCACGCCACGGCTGCGGTTCAAAACCCTGGACGAGTTGAACGCGTGGCTTCTGGATAAGTGCATCGCCTACGCCAAGGCGCACCGACATCCAGAACTGGCCGAACAGACGGTCTGGGAGGTGTTCGAAGCCGAGCGGCCCAAGCTCGTTCCCTATGCTGGCCGGTTCGACGGATTCCACGCGGTGCCGGCATCGGTCTCGAAGACCTGCCTGGTGCGCTTCGACAACAACAAATACTCGGTCGCTGCCAGCGCCGTCGGGCGCCCGGTCGAAGTTCAAGCCTATGCCGATCGCATCGTGATCCGTCAGGACGGGCGCATCGTTGCGGAGCATCCGCGATCGTTCGGACGCGGCGAGACGACCTACAATCCCTGGCACTACGTGCCGGTGCTCGCGCGCAAACCCGGGGCCTTACGTAACGGCGCACCCTTCAAGGACTGGGTGTTGCCGGCCGCGATCGAACGGATCCGGCGCAGGCTCGCCAGCACCGACGACGGCAATCGACAGATGGTCGACATCCTCAATGCGGTGCTGACGGACGGTTTGTCGGCGGTCGAAGCCGCCTGCGCCGAGGCGATCGCTCATGGCGTTCATTCCGCTGACGTCGTTCTCAACATCCTGGCTCGCCAACGCGAACCCGCTGCACCGGCCAACATTATGACGCCGGCGGCACTGACGCTCCGCCATGCGCCGATCGCCGATTGCGCCCGTTACGACAACCTCCGGAGGACCATCTGATGGAACGAACCCAAATCTTCGACCTCATGGGTGAGCTCAAACTCTACGGAATGAGGGCTGCCTTCGACGAGATCATGGCGACGGCCGTCAAGCGCCAGCACGAACCTCAGCACATCGTCGGCGACGTGCTCAGCGCCGAGATCAACGAGAAGCAGGCGCGGTCGATCAAGTACCAGCTCACCATCGCCAAGCTGCCATTGGCCAAGGATCTCGATGACTTCCAGTTCGAAGGCACGCCGATCAATCAGACGCTCGTCAATGATCTCGCCGGCGGCGGCTTCATCGCCCAGCAGCGCAACGTCGTGCTCGTCGGCGGCACCGGCACAGGCAAAACCCACCTGGCCATCGCAATCGCCAGAAGCTGCATCCGATCCGGCGCCCGCGGTCGCTTCTACAACGTGGTCGACCTCGTCAATCGCCTCGAGATCGAGACCCGTAACGGACGTCAGGGCCGGCTTGCCGAACATCTGACCCGGATGGACTTCATCGTGCTCGACGAACTCGGATATCTGCCCTTTGCCCAATCCGGCGGCCAGTTGCTGTTCCATCTCGTCAGCCGGCTCTACGAGCGTGCTTCCGTCATCGTCACCACCAATCTCGCCTTCGGCGAATGGCCCAGCGTGTTCGGCGACGCCAAGATGACCACCGCGCTGCTCGACCGGTTGACCCACCACTGCGACATCGTCGAAACCGGTAACGACAGCTGGCGCTTCAAAAGCCGCGACGACGATCACGCCACCCGCGCTCGTCTCGTCTCCGCAATCCCGGCCAGCTCCGACGAGTCGAGCGCTACCCTCAAACCACGCCGCGCGAAGGGGTCAAAATTGAACGCCGATACGGGGTCAAATTTGCGAGCCGATTGACAGACGCTGATGGAGATGATGGTGACCTCCGTCGTCACGGCAGGCGAAGTCTATGAAGTCACTGGAGATGGTTACGCGCCCGAGGGCGAGGTCAAGGCGAACGGTCAGGCGGTCGGCGACCCACCCGAGACACTGGTGTTGATGGGCCGCGTATCGCTGCTGTGCAATGATGCCGAAATTTTCCAGGACGACGGCAAGTGGAAGGTCGAGGGTGACCCGACCGAGGGCGCGCTCTATCCCTTCGCCGCCAAGCTCGGCATGGACCGTGCGGCGGAAACCGCTGCTGCGCCGCGGATCGACGGGATTCCCTTCGAATCCGAACATAAGTTCATGGCCACCTTCAACCGGGGGGCCGGCGGCGAGATGCTGCTCGTGAAGGGCGCGCCGGAGGTAATCCTCGATCACTGCGACCGGCAGCAGACGGCGGACGCTCTGGAGCCCCTCGACCGCGGCCGTTTCATGCGGGAGGGCGATCGGCTTGCCGCGCAGGGCGAGCGCGTGCTGGGGCTCGCCTGGCTGCCCGCCCCGGGCCTGGTTGCAGGCAACCTCAAGGCTGAGGACCTTCCCAGAAATCTGATCCTGCTGGGCCTTGTGGGACTGATGGATCCGCCGCGCAAGGAGGCGATCGACGCCGTCAGGGAATGTCACGGCGGCGGCATCCGGGTGACGATGATTACCGGCGACCATAAGATCACCGCGGCGGCCATCGCGAAAATGCTCGGCATCGGCGATGGCACGACCGCCGTTGCCGGCACCGAGATCGAGGCCATGAACGAAGCAGCCTTGCAGGAGTGTGTGCGCGATGTGGACGTCTTCGCCCGTGCAAGCCCGGAGCACAAGCTACGGCTTGTGAAGGCGATCCAGGCCAACCGACAGATCGTCGCCATGACCGGCGACGGCGTGAATGATGCTCCGGCGCTCAAGAAAGCGGATATCGGCGTGGCCATGGGCATCAAGGGCACCGAGGTCACGAAGGAAGCGGCCGGGATGATTCTCGCCGACGATAATTTCGCCTCGATCTCGGCGGCAGTGAAGGAGGGTCGCACCGTCTACAACAATATCGAGAAGGCGATGCTTTTCCTGCTGCCCACAAATGTCGCCCAGGGCGCGGTGATCGCGGTCGCTGTTCTGTTTGCCTTTACTTTGCCGATCACCGCCCCGCAGGTGCTGTGGGTGAACATGGTCACATCCGTCGCCCTCGGCCTCGCCATTTCCTTCGAACCGCATGAGGCGGACGTAATGTTGCGACCGCCGCGCACAACGGATCGGCCGATCGTTACCGGCTTCGGGATATGGCGGATTCTTTTCGTCGGCGCGGCGCTCGTGCTCTATACGCTCGCAGCGTTCTTCTGGATGAAGGCGCAGGGCGCCTCTGACCCGTTGGCGCGCACGGTCGCCGTCAACGCCATCACGATAGGGCAGATCTTTTACTTGCTCAACAGCCGCTATTTGCTCGACTCCTCCCTGTCGGTGCGCGCCCATACGGGCAATCCCTATCTTTGGTACGGAATTGGCGTGGTCGTGGTGCTGCAGCTTCTGTTCACCTATGCGCCGCCGCTCCACGCAATCTTCGACACCGAGCCGCTGCCACAATCCGCCTGGCTTTGGCTGCTCGCCGGGGGAATCATCTTCTTCCTCGTGGTGGAGATCGAGAAGTTCATCGTCAGATCCAGTCCCGCGCTAAGAAAGGCCGCGACGTCTCGTTGACGCATCCCGCAGGCATTACCTCGCTCGGCAACTTGACGCCGAGCGAGTTGGCACGACAAATTCCAGCAGCTCCAGAAGTTACCGCGAACCTGGATCACAAAACGGGGCAGCTCCGTCCTCCGTTTCGGAGCGCTTTGCCTGCAAGGCTCCCGGCCGGCATCGCTCGACCCAGCGCGAGAAGCTGCAAAGCCGACCGGATGAAGAGGCATTGACGACCGACATAGGTTGCTCGAAAGCATCCGATCGCCCAATCGGACAGGCTCCTGGCGCAAAGCGAGTCTCTAGCGCAAAGCAAGTCTCTAGCGCAAAACAAGTCTTGGGAACGAACAAGCTCGCGATCCCTTAACCCTCATCACCGCGCGGCTCTTGGCAGACATCGGTGATGAGAACGCTCCGAGGCGCTCCCGCCCAAATACCGGAGCGCGCTATGTCAAAACTCGATCCTATTATCGGTGAGCCCGTGGCAGGTGAGCCTAATCCTGAGCTGGAGCGTGTGAGCGGTCCTCAGAAGGTCTTTGTTTTTTTGATCGCTGTCGGATTTATCGTTCTGATCGGACTGCTGGCCGATTTGCCGAGCGTCGCGAAGTTATTGCGATAAAAAACCCGTTGAAGTGGGGGTTATCGCAAAAAGCAGTACGAGCAGCGGGGATGTCCCGATCACAGGCTTGTGACCTGAAAATTTTGCAACTATGGGTTCAAAAAGCGCCTGCTCCAACGTCTTACTATAGAGACACGGCTTTGCTTGACATGCGGGTGAATAAAAACCTGCCAGAAGTCCTTCCGGCGATGGTGCACCCATGCGGGGCGACCCACGGATCCGCGCCTCCATGCCCCCGAACCTGAATTGGTCGCTTGATTCTATCAGGCGGGCCTTTGTTTGCTCTTGATGCATCCACGCGTCGTCAATCCGGGAGCGATTACGTCGCAATACGAGAGGTGAACTAACCGTAACGAAGGAACAGCAATTCCTTGGGAACGTGCTCGAGGCGCGCCGGTTTGGTCCTACATCCAACGAGAAAGAAGGAGCGCTTCCAATGAGCTACGATCCCGAAACGCGTCCGAGTGTGGGCAAAGACGTGCACCAGGACCCGCACGGTCGCCATCCACCGCCGGCTCCCGATAATATGCGGCCGTCCAGCAACTCGGGTCCCGCGGACACGCCAAATCCGGATCCTGGATATCCGGACCAAATGACCGTAAACCAGAAAAATCCCGACCATCAACAGAACCGAGGCGAGAGGCCGCAAGTTCAGCAACAGCGGAATGAAGACATCCGAAAGGCCGAAATCGGGAAGGCCGCAAAGAAAGATAATCCGGACAACAAATCTCAGGGGCAGGAAAAAGTTGGTTATAGCGGCGGCACTTGATCGCCTTACGAACAGTCCCTGGCTTCCTGAGCCATTTCCGAGAGCCCGCCGACGTGCCCCCATGTCGGCCGGGCCCAAACTTAGAGCATGATCCCGAAAAGTGGAAACCGGTTTTCGGAAAAGATCATGCTCAAACAAAAAGATAAGCGATGAGTCCGATTCAACGCGGTTGAAACAGACGCTAGTGGGCACTGCGTCGTAGCAGTCCTTGCCGTCTGACGCGTTCGCGCCCGCGGTTGAGTGAAGTTGTCTGAGAATCCGGCGAGGGCCAACATAGCAAAAGCCCGGCCAGCCGGTTAGGGCAGGCCGGGCTAGTCAGCGGAGGAACAGGCCAGAGGAGCAGGCCCAGGAGTATCTCCGATCTGGTCTCCTTACCGGCG
Organism: Nitrobacter sp. Nb-311A; assembly: GCF_000152905.1. GTDB lineage: Bacteria > Pseudomonadota > Alphaproteobacteria > Rhizobiales > Xanthobacteraceae > Nitrobacter. Next base: position 19,720 of record NZ_CH672423.1, on the reverse strand, counting down.
ATACTCACCACACTTAACATGACGCCAGAACGTTTGATTTGCGCTGGATCAATCTCGGTCAATCCATCACCAGCCACCCCCAGCAGCGCCAGCGTCACGCCAAACCCTAGCGAAATTGCTGACCGGTCCCTGACCCAACACCTTGTCGTAGATCAGCAGCAGCTTGCCGACGTACACGGCGACCGCGTAGCCGATGAGCTTCTCGGGCTCACACCGGTGGCCCAGCGATGCGATATTTAGTCTGCATCTCGGTCTCGCGCTGCTGTACAGCCTGGCCTTCAAAGCCAGCCGGATCGCTTCCGCCAGCAGCGCAAGCAATGGCCGAAAACCCCTCACGCATTAAGTCTGAAACCAGACCGCCTCACAGGGCAGTCCATGACCTGCCACCAAATCACCGCTCGTTGTTGCGTCGAGTAGATTTTCGTGATGAAGATGACGTTCGGGTGTGGAGGATATTCACCATGCTTTCGAAGCTAGTGAACGTTGCCGCGGGTGCCGCCACCTGTTTTGTGGCCGCATGGCCGGTCAACGCATCTGCAGATATTTTTATCACGACCGCCAGCATCAGACGAGGAGACTTGACGATTGAAGGTCGGATCCGGCGTACGGACGACCCAACCGTCGAAATCCAGATCAACCCAACCAGGACGGTGAAAGTTAAGAGTACGGCTACCGGCGGGTTCAGATGGACCGGACAGGAGTTTCCTGCAACCTGCATCGTCAAGGTCACCTCCGGATCCCACACCCGTGACGTGGTGATACAGAACTGCGGGCCTGCCGGGCCGCCGGGGCCGCCGGGGCCACCCGGGCCGGCAGGACCACCCGGACCACCCGGATCATCCGAGCCAAGCAAGGACTAATTGTTCAGTCCCGAACCGGGTAAGCTGAAACACGCGGCCCCGGTTCGCTTGGGCGACCGACAAGATGCGACGATGAAGCGGCGATATATACGCTCTCCGTATCCGGGTTGATCTGATCATCGGATGTTGGATTTTTCAGCGGGTTGACGAGAACATGCCGGGCGGCGTCCGATTTTCGGACGCGCGTTGGGCTATTGCGGCTCGCCCTTCGAGCTTGAGAAGCTCAGATAGCTCTCAGTAATGAGCGCGGCAGGATCGCGTCTAACGTTTACGGTGCTGAAGAATTATCCGCGCACGCGACAGCGGATGGATCGGTTAATTCCGAGAAGCTGCCGCTTGTGCAAGTTTAAGTAAAAGGCGGCGCGCGGTCTCCGAGGCGTCAGCTATTTCAACCTATGACGGAAGGCGCTGATGGGGATACCGCTCATCCATCTCACCCGTAAACGGATGGGCATGATTCCCTGCTTGTCATTTTTCTATCCTGTGAGGTACGCTACCCGAATGCTTTGAGAGTTTGGGAGACGTTCGGTTCTACTGCTTGGAGGAATTGCTATGGCTGAATTCCTGGTAGTCGGTTTTGATAAGGAAGATGACGCCGATCGGGTTCTAACTGAGCTAAACCGTTTGCAAAGCGAATACCTGATCGATCTGGAAGATGCTGTCGTCGCCATTCGCGACCCCGATGGCAAGGTCAGGATCAAGCAAAGCTTTAGCCTCACAAGCGCTGGCGCGGCCACGGGCGGGTTACGCGGCGCGATGTGGGGCACGCTGATCGGCCTTCTGTTTCTCAATCCGCTGGCGGGCTTTGCGCTTGGCGGAGCCGTCGGCGCTGGTTCCGGCGCGCTGGCCGGCAATATGATAGATTACGGGATCAATGACGATCTCATCTGTCCGTCGTCAGAACATTTGGCGCAGATGGCTGCCTGATTTAGCGGAGTGTCGGCCTCTGGTTGGTGATGTTAAGCGGCGAGCTTGCGGTGTTGCAAGCGCCTGAATTGGATTGTCTGTCGTTTGATCCTTTCGCGTTGTTCGATGATGGCAGAGGCCCTACCGAAGTAGGCGTCGGCCGGCGTGACGTTGCTGAGACTCTCGTGATAGCGGCGATGATTGTAATGTTCGACGAAGGCCTCGATCTGGTGTTCGAGATCGCCCGGCAGGAAGTAGTTTTCCAGCAGGATGCGGTTCTTGAGCGTCTGGTGCCAGCGCTCGATCTTGCCCTGGGTCTGCGGGTGAAGCGGCGCTCCGCGAACATGACTCATACCGTTGGCGTAGATCCATTCAGCGAGTTCGGCCGCGATGTAAGACGGCCCGTTGTCGCTGAGCAGCTTTGGCTTGTGCAGCACCCTGGCGCTGTCGCAGCCTGATGCCGTGAGCGCCAGTTCCAGTGTGTCGGTGACATCCTCGGCCCGCATGGTCGTGCACAGCTTCCAGGCGATGATGTAGCGGGAGAAGTCGTCGAGCACGGTCGACAGATAGACCCAGCCCCAGCCGATGATCTTGAAGTAAGTGAAGTCGGTCTGCCACATCTCGTTGGGCCGCTTCGTCTTGTCCTTGAACTCGTCGGCAGCCTTGATCACCACGAATGCCGGGCTGGTGATGAGATCGTGGGCCTTGAGCAGGCGATAGACGGTGGCTTCCGAGACGAAGTAGCGCTTCTCGTCGGTGAATCGCACCGCCAATTCGCGCGGCGACAGCTCGGATTGCTCCAGCGCCAATTCGATGATCTGAGCCTGGATATTGTCGCCGATGCGGTTCCAGACCCGGCTCGGCCGGGAAGGACGATCCTCCAACGCTTCGGGCCCGCCTTTAAGGTAGCGGTCATACCAGCGGTAGAAGGTGCGCCGAGCAATGCCGAGCTGATCGAGCGTCTTCTTCGCGGGAACATGCGACTGCTCAATCATCCTGATGATCTCGAGCTTCTCGGATGCGGGGTATCTCATTCGTCGTCGCCCCCATCCGCGATCATACTTTTTTTGAGCAGACGGTTCTCCAGCATCAGATCGGCAACCGCCTCTTTCAAGGCACGGGTCTCACGGCGCAGGTCCTGAACTTCACCGGTCGTCGCAGCACGAGCCGTGTCGCCAGCCAGCCGCCGTTTGCCAGCTTCCAGGAATTCCTTCGACCAGGTGTAGTAGAGGCTCTGGGCTATCCCTTCCTTGCGGCACAGCTCGGCGATGCTGTCTTCGCCCCGAAGCCCATCCAGCACGATCCGGATTTTGTCCTCTGATGAAAAGTGCCGCCGCGTCGCACGGCGGATATCTTTGACTACGTGTTCGGCGGAGCGTTTGCCGCCAGTCGACTTCGTGCTCATGTTCGTTCCTTCGTCTGCGACGAGAACCGAACACTCCTTAGATCACACCATCAATTCTGTGCCATAGGTGCTGATCCCGGACACGGTGGATACGTCAACAAGCCATGTCGGATTTCGCTGCGTCGTTCGCCAGCGAACAAACGGATAGTCTATTTCGGGAGAGGTGAAAATGAAGACCGATGCCTCCTCTCCAAAGACATCCTATTTTACATGGGGCGTGTTTGGTTTAACGGTCGCTCTTCTGGTCGTCGGAATTGCACGTCACGGATTTTCCCTTGATGTTCAGCAAAGATTCTGGACCGATATGTTCGCCCGCGTCGGCGGCCCGATGACGTTTCGCTTCTTTTTACAGCCCACGATGGCGGCGATTGCAGCATTGCACGACGGCCTCAAGGATGCCCGGCAGAGGCACAAGGCGTTCTTCTGGGCCAGGTGGTTTGATCGAACCCAGCAAACCGGCCGACTGCGCGAAGGCATCACCTCGGTCTCTCGGGTTTTGCTGTTGGGAGTCTGCATGGACGTCATCTACCAGTTCAAGGAGCAGGACGCATTCTATCCTGCGGAGGCCGCGGTGGTTGCGATCCTGCTGGCCGTTGTTCCGTATTTTGTTTTCCGATGGATCGTTGAGACCGTCGTCCGCCGTTGGTTCTCGCGGCGGGGAGGGGAAGCGTCATGAGCGATGGCAGGATCACGAACCAATCAGGCTCGGACGATATCTCTGTCGAACTTTCATCGCGGCGCACTGGAATGTCTTTTCAGCGCACGCGCATGAGTGCGGACCGCACGTTGATGTCCGTCATTCGCACGTCACTGTCGTTGATCTCGTTTGGTTTCACCATTTTTCAGGTGTTTCAGAAAATGCGTGACCAGAGCATTATTACGCATGCCGGCGCGGCCAGGAATTTCGGTGTAACCCTGGTTGGGTTCGGCATCGTCATGTTGATCGGCGGCATCGCCTATCACCTGCGGTTCATGCTGCACCTTCGCTATCAACGCGATGCCATGATTGCTGATGGCCTTGTGCACGGCGAAAGCAAATTCCCGGTTTCGCTGACGCTGCTCACGGCCATCATTCTTCTTCTGATCGGTATTTTTGCTATTGCCAGCATGATTTTCAACGTCGGGCCATTTGGGTAAAGCACCTATAAGCAGGGAAGAAGTGCGCGTCGAATCAGGAAGCCAAATCCTAGTGAGTGCGGATTGATCATGATTGTGGGGCCCCGGATCCAGATCGTCGCCTCATTTCTTTGGACGGCATTTTGACCAGGATCAATCCAAATGAAAGAACTGCTCGTTGTCGCGACTGAATACGCGGTCTTGATTGTCAACGCGATCGCGCTCCTGACCATTTTTCTGGGAACGATGGAGGCTTTCTTTACCGCCTTATGGATGTTGTTCACCGGCAGGGATGGTTATCGCAGACGCGCGATCTGGTTGCGTTATGCCCACTGGCTGGTCGCAGGTATGACTTTTCAATTGGCTTCCGACATCGTCGAGACGTCAATTGCACCCACCTGGGATGATCTTGGACGGCTGGCTGTGATCGCGGTGATCCGCACAGGATTGAACTTTTTCCTTGAACGAGATCTCTCCGAGATACGCGAGCGGCAACGAGATAGCCAGAGGACGCAATCCTCGTAAACCGCCTTTTAGTTCGCGAGGGGTGGCGTCATCGCCGCTAACCTCTCTCATCGGCAATGGCTTCCGCACAATACTCCGCTTGATATGCATGATGCCATCTGCGCAGGAGCGGCTTGTCATTTCTGATCGAAGCCGTATTCCGGTGACCCAGCGCAGCTCTCATGAGGGGGGCTTTCGGGTCAAATGTCATGATATGTGTCAATAATGAACGAATGGCTCAAAGAAATCGGCCGTGAAAAGGGAGATGACTGTCTGTGTAGTTTATAGATCGAGATCGGCGGCCATGCTGCAGGCCATGACATCCTGCCATTACATGGAGGACTCTCTTGTACCTCCTCGCCGGAGAGAGACTGTTTCGGACGGCAGTTCGCCAAAAAGCTCGTTGTACCAACCGGCAAACCGTCCCAGCTCGGTTATGCCCCAGCGGTGAACGGCGATTTTGATCGTACATGCCTTTTCGGTATCGCTGATCAATTCGTGTCGAATGCGATGCAGGCGTACTTTCTGGACATAGGAATAAGGTGTTTCATTCAACACCTCCAAAAACGCGCGATGCAGCGTGCGTTGGGAAGTTGACGCTGCAGCCGCAATGGCATCGATCGATAGCGGGCGATCCAGATTGCCGATAATGAACGCGCGGGCTTTCGCAACGATCCGGGCGTAACCGCGATGGGTCGGTTTACCGATATTCGGTCGAGGTTCTCTGCCCAGATGATAGATAAGGGTTTGGAGAAGATTGCTTCCTGCCATGGCGAAAGATGGGTCGTTGGGCGACAAGCCCGAGAAGTGAGGATTACCGAATTCAGCTTGAAGTTCCCTGAGGGGGGTGTCTGGCAGCGGCCGACCGACCACGCCGCTTTCGCCGAGGTCTTTTTCGGAGAGGGCCAGGCCGAGGTTAGCCGCCGTTTCCTCGAGAAGATCGAGTGAGAGTGTCGCCGTCGCAAAGAGCGAGCCGGGCATGTAAAGCGCGTCGTGGGAAGCGCCTGCCAGGAACACACCCACATTGCCTGTGGTGACGTCCGTCAGCCATTGTTTAGAGCCCGCTGGAAGGACAAGCCCTAGGCCGAGCGTCACGAGGCTTTCCGAAAGACAGCCCGTCAGTGCGACCTGACCGCCAATCTGTCCTGTGCTGTAGGCAATTCCGTCTTGCGTTGTGAAAGCAAGGCTTCCGGTCAGGGGCGAACAGGACATTTGCATTGTATCGAGGCCCGCCCCCTTCACGGCATCGCTCAACTCCTCGATTCTTGATATCGGAATCCGATCCCACAGAACCGTGTCATCCATGGCGTTGCTTCCGACATAAAGGCTCTAGCCTGAAACCTATCCCACTTTAGAGGATTGGAAAAGTTCCTCGTGAGGAATGTTGTATCCTCGGCAAGAACGGAGGACGAAAAACGGCGAATTCACAATGGCATGTCGTCATTAGCAGGTCCTGGCGGCATACGCATATTGCTTCGGGCCATTGCGCTGCATTCACGTTGGCTAAGATCGAAACGATCCGACGAGATGTTGGTCGCGCACGGGTATGAGTCTCAGGGCCAACTCGCAAGTTTTAATTGCGCTGATATCGTTCACAGAAGAGCGCGCGTCCGAAAATATTGAACACGCGATAAGCAAAGAGCCCAAAAGAACCCAACAACAGTGTTGTAAAGCTCTCGCAGGGAGACGTTCAATGCGGCGTCCGTTTCGATTATTCCGTTCTGCCCTGTTTCTTCTCTTGTTCTCGGCAATCACAACAACGGCAAATGCACAGGCGTCACTATCGTCAGCAGGGACAGTACCGCCGCCTTCTGCCGCTTCTTCCGGTCAACCGACTTCTGCTGACCTCCTGAAGCCGGAGCAAATTGATGCATTGGTCGCGCCGATCGCGCTCTACCCCGATCCGTTATTATCGCAGGTTCTGATCGCTTCGACCTATCCACTGGAAGTGGTCGAAAGTGCGCGTTGGGTGAAAACAAATTCAAACCTTAAGGGCGACGCGCTCAAGGCGGCTGTCGACCAGCAGACGTGGGATCAGAGTGTCAAGTCGCTCGCGGCGACGCCAAGCGTTCTGCAAATGATGAGCGACAAGCTCGACTGGACCCAGAAACTTGGCGACGCCGTACTGGCGCAGCAAGCAGACGTCATGGACGCAGTTCAGCGTCTGCGCGCTCGGGCAGATGCCAACAACAAACTGATGACGACCAAGCAGCAAAAAGTCATCAAGACAAAAGAGAATAACAAGGACGTTATCGTTATCGAGCCTGCGGAGCCAAATACAGTTTACGTGCCATACTACAATCCGGCAGTGGTTTACGGAGCATGGCCGTATTCCGCCTATCCGCCTTATTACTGGGGCGCGCCGGGTTACGTCGCCGGTGCGGCGATCGCGACCGGAATCGCATTTGGCGCCGGCTATGCGATCGGACGCTGGACGTCCGGGGGATGGGGTTGGGGCGGCGGGTTTGCCTGGGGCAACAACAACATCAATTTTAACCGCCAGATCAACATCAATAGTAACGGCAACAATTTCATCAGCGGACAGACCTGGCATCACGATCCCGCTCATCGTCACGGTGTACAGTATCACAACGCTGCTGTACGTCAGCAGTTCAGCGGCAATCGTACCCAATCGGGTCGCGCCGAGCGGATGGATTTCCGTGGTCACAATGGCCAACAGGTCTTGCGTCCCGACGCCGGTAACCGTCCGGGACGCGGCAATAAGGCAGGCAATCGTCCGGGTAGTGACCGGGCCGGGCGCGACGTCGCCAACCGCGGCAAAGCAAGAGCGACCCGGCCCGCCAATCGACCGAATGCCGCCAGCCGTAGACACGAGGGAGCCTTTTCACACATGGGCCGGGGTGACTTTGCGCACGCCTCGGCTGCGCGGGGCCGTGCCAGCTTTGGAGCGGGTCCCCGTAGGGGCGGTATGCGCGGCGGTGGCTTCCATGGTGGTGGCTTCCATGGCGGCGGCTTCCATCGACGCTGATAGAAGCATGACCCGACTGAAAGGACACGCGATGCACAATCCCGGCCAGGCAGTTCTGAGTGTTGCAAGGGGTAGATCTGTTGTTGCAGCTCTGTTCGGCGTCCTGCTGACGATGTGCCTCCAGCAAGCAGCGTTTGCGCAGGCGAAGTTCGTCACTCCGGAAGAGGCGGCTGACAAGCTGGCCGCCGCTGTCCGGAGCGGAGCCGAAAAAGGCATTCTTCACATTCTTGGCCCTGACGGGAAGGATATTCTGTCGTCCGGCGACACGATCGAAGATGAGAAAACTAGGTCGCTTTTCTTGACAGCTTTTGATCTTCGGCATCAGGTCGTGAAGGAGGATGACGATGAGGCAGCTCTCGTCGTCGGCTCCCAGGACTGGCCGATGCCCATACCGATCATCAGAAGGGATGGCAAATGGTCCTTTGATGCGGCGGCCGGGCGGCGCGAGATTCTATACCGGCGCATCGGCCGCAATGAGCTTCAGGCCATTCAGGTCAGCCTCGCTTATGTCGATGCGCAGAACGATTACATCGACATGAATCCGGAAAAAAGCGACCCGCCGGCCTATGCGCAAAAAGTCATCAGCAGCGAAGGAAAAAAGGATGGCCTCTATTGGCCTGCTGCGGCGAACGAATCCGAAAGCCCTCTGGGGGCGGCCTTCGCGCTGGCTACTGCTGCAGGCTATCGCCTGACTGGCGAGCGGACGCCGTTCTACGGTTATTACTACAAAATTCTTCCCGCGCAGGGCACGAAGGCGCCGGGCGGTGCGGTGAACTATGTGGTCAACGGAAAGATGATCGGCGGCTTTGCGCTCATCGCGTATCCAGCGGTCTATGGCAATTCCGGCGTGATGACGTTTCTCGTCAATCACGACGGCGTCGTCTACCAGAAGGACCTGGGCGAGAAAACCGACGAGATTGCATCCGACATCAACAAGTTCAATCCGGATCAGACCTGGAAGAAGGTGCCCGGCGAGAATCTGGTCGCTGTGCATTGATCTGGATTGTGAGCGGATATCCGTCATGACTTTTTTTCCTCTGCAGAGGCTAGAAGTTCAAGTTCTTGGATTCAACCGAATGGAGTGAACGATGAAAAGGGGATTGTCTTGCTTTTCAAAAGCGAGAAGTAGCGGGATTTGGAATTGCAGCATCGCTTCTGCTGAATTGAAAAAATTATCCGCGATTCTGAGATGAGCGCAACTGCGCGAATATCACGTACGAGGATTCTCATGAGGTTGTCTCGGCTGATCTTCGTAGTTTGTCTTTTCGCGATAACCGCCTGCGGCAGTTTCAGGTCTTTTGCGCAAACCGATCCACTTCCGTCTTGGAACGAAAGCCGGGCAAAAACTTCAATAATTGATTTCGTTCAGCGAATAACCGCGCGGGATTCATCGGACTTTGTGGCGCCCGAACAGCGCATCGCGGTGTTCGACAATGACGGTACGTTGTGGACGGAACAGCCTTACTATTCTCAAATCGCCTTTGTCTTCGATCAGATCAAAGTGATGGCACGACAGCATCCAGAGTGGAAGAGGAGGCAACCCTTCAAAGGCATAATCGAGGGAGATATCAAATCCGCGCTTGCGACCGGACAGAGAGGGCTTGAGGAAATTCTTGCCGCCACTCACGCCGGCATGACGACAGAGGAATTTGCCAAATCGGTTCTCGCGTGGAACCAGACAGCAAAGCATCCACGGTTTCATCGGCCGTACACCGAGCTTGTCTATCAGCCGATGCTAGAAATGCTAACCTACCTTCGCTCCAACGGCTTTAAAACTTTCATTGTCTCAGGCGGAGGGGTCGAATTCATGCGCCCGTGGACGGAAAAGGTTTACGGCATTCCGCCCGAGCAGGTGGTCGGATCGTCGGGGGTGGTTAAACTTGTATCTGGGAAGGACGGTCAACCTCGACTCCTCAAGACTGCGAAAGTGGAGTTCGTCGACGATGGATCGGGTAAGCCGGTTGGCATCAATCGATTCATCGGTCGTCGACCAATCTTTGCATTTGGAAATTCGGACGGCGATTTGCAGATGCTGGAGTGGATCATGGCTGGCAATGGATTGCGCTTTGCGGGCCTAGTGCATCACACTGATGCCCAACGTGAATACGCCTACGATCGAAACTCAAAATTCGGAAAACTCGATAAAGCATTGGATGGAGCGGTCGTTAGGGACTGGACCGTAGTCGATATGAAGAAAAATTGGAAAACCATTTTCCCTCCAGATCACTGATTGGCGCATGTCAGGCGATAATGGGAACTCGCCCCGAGGAATTTATCATGAGCGTGCTCGATATCTTCGCCTGGATCGTGTTGTTGATTCTGGTCGCAAGCGCCATTGCAATGTTCTTCATTATGGGTTGGCTGCCTGGCCATATCGCAAAAACGCGCAACCACCCTCAGGCTGAAGCTGTTACGGTTGCTGGGTGGGTGACGCTTATATTCGGCTTCGCGCTGTGGCCATTGTCAGTGATCTGGGCTTACGTCGACATTCCCGCCGTTCGCAAGGCAGAGCAGCAGCAATGATCGTTGCAATCCTGAATGTTTATCTGGTGCTTCTGTTTGTGCTCGTAAAGCTGCATATCGTGCGCTTCAACCTATTCTGGAAGGTATCACCTCTTCTGATGCTGTTTTTGCTACTGTTCGGGTTGTTTATCCCAATGGGATGGGGAGCGCCTCAAGGGCCGGCACTGGTGGTCCGCCAGTCGGTTGCGATCGTGCCGAACGTCGCAGGTGAAGTCGTGGACGTGCCGGTTGCGGTAAACACGCCGCTGAAGACGGGTGATGTGCTCTTTAAAATTGATCCGGCGCCGTATGACGCCAAGGTCCAGACAATCTCGGCGAAGTTGAAGCTGGCGTCGACGCGCCTGAGTCAGATGACGACGCTGTATGAGCGAGAAGCGGGCCGCCGCTTTGACGTCGAGCAGCGCCAGTCCGAGGTCGATCAGCTGAAAGGCCAGCTTCAGGCTGCGCAGTGGAATTTGGAAAAGACTATCGTTCGTGCGCCAAGCGAGGGTTATGTGACAAATGTCGCCCTTCGCACTGGCGCTCGTGTCTCCAACATTCCACTCTCACCGGTGATGGCTTTCATCGATACGACAGACACGCTAATCGGTGTTGAAGTCGATCAGATCTACGCACGCTTTCTGAAGCCAAGCCAGCCGGTAGAGGTAACGTTCAAATTCAGGCCGGGACAGATCTATACCGGGAAGGTGGAAACTGTTCTGCAGGCAATCGCCACAGGGCAGGTGCAGACGTCTGGTGCAGCGGTTGCGCCGAAAAGCATCCAGGCCAATCCGTTCGTTGTGCGTGTCAGATTGGATGATGCAGCCTTTGCTGCAAGCCTGCCTGCGGGAAGTATTGGCGTGGCGGCGATCTTTACCGATCGGGTCAAAGTTACGCACGTCATTCGGAAAGTGTTGCTCCGGCAGATTGCGATCACAAATTACGTGAACCCGTTCTAAGGCTTTTCAGTATAACTCATATGCCAAGAAACTATATTATAGCTGCACGATATATGCAGCCGCGCATGCGGTGGTTGGGAAAAAGAGATTTCCGATCTGCGAGCCGCATTCGCAAGGTGGGATAAAAGTCGCTGAGCGCCCTGAACTCAGGTCGCAAATGGATTGCTAATACTGGTAGCCGACAAGACCGACAATCTATTGCTTGGTGATGAAGCGCGACGTCCCGAGGCCGGGTTGGAAGTCGACGCCGCCGATATTGCGGGTAAGAATCACGCGATAGCTGTAGGTCCAAGGTCCAATTTCTAGGCGCCGACTTGCTGCTAAAATATCGAAACAAACGGCCAATTGGCTTTCGCATATGCCGCTGCATTGCGTCTTGAGTACGTGCCTGCTCGAGGAGGCCTGCATGATTGTGTTTGAACACCACGAAAGAGCAGGTCAACGCGGCCGTCTCCAAACACCACTGGACGACTTGGTGTCCAAACCGCGAATAATCATTCGCCGTCGTTCGAGAGTAAATCCCATTGTTGTTTTATCGCTCTTCTCCGCCGCGCTGTTATATGACGCAATATCAAGTCCAATTGCGCGAAGTATTTGGGGTGAATTGCCGAGACATCCGACCGGGTTTCCTCTGGCTGTCGGGATTGCTGCGGTACTAGTGTTGGCCTTCGCGGCTTATCTAATAAGTAGAACACTACGCTGGCGCTCCCGGCGTGGATCGCGCGGTGAGAACCAGGAACTGAGTTGATTATGCTAAATCGGGAAAGGTCCAGGTAAATCGACAGGCTATCAGCCGGGAGCATCCCGAGTCGTCCTATTTTAGACGATCGCTGCTTTGGGTGGCCGCGCGTGTTCTTGTTAATGAGGGATGCTGCGGCAAGCGCGGGTGGCTGCGTTGCGGCGTCACCGGATTCAGCAATAAGCTGTCTGTTAGTGAACGGTGATCAAGAAAATCGCTTTCGTGAATGGGATCAGACCGATGCGATATGCCGTCACCTATGCAATCGTCATAAGCGCGGTCGCTTGTTTATGGGGCGCCCCGGCGAATGCCGCTGAAGGCGGCATCGGCGCCTACCTGCTCGGATCGCGTTCGAAAGAAGCAGGCATTACGCCGCCCCCCGGCGTTTATTTCAATGACGATACTTATTTTTACGATGCGAAGATTGGTGGCGGAAGATCGTTGCCGCTTGGCGGATTGCTCATCGCGAACGTTTCGATGCAGACGTGGCTCAACTTGCCTACAACGCTTTGGGTAACGCCTGCGAAGATTTTCGGCGGTGATCTTGCATTCTCGTTCACATCGTCGGTTGGAGGGCCACGCGTCAACGCCAATCTGCTAGTCGACTCGCCGCGGTTCGGACCAATCGGCGTCAGCGCCACCGATGCCAACACCGCGCTCAGTGACTTCTTCGTACAGTCCTTTGTTGGATGGCAGGCCGGTAATTTTCACTGGCAGCTTGGTGTCGGCGGCATTTTTCCGTCCGGCACCTATGTGGCAGGTCAACTCTCAAACGCATCACTCAATCGGCGGGCGGTTGACCTGTTTGGTACGTTGACCTGGCTCGATCCAGCCATTGGCTGGGACCTGTCCGCCGCCGCTGGATTTACTTTCAACCAGACCAATATAGCCACGGACTACAAGACCGGCGATGAATTCCACCTGGAATGGGCGGCGACCAAATATCTGACCAAGAAATTCACGGTCGGCCTCATCGGTTACTACTATCAGCAGCTCACACCCGACAGCGGCACAGGCGCACGCCTTGGCGCGTTCGAAGGACGCGTGATGGCACTGGGTGGCTCCGTCGGATACACGTTCGAAGTTGGAAAGCTCCCTATTTCCACGCGGCTCAAGGTCTATCGCGAGTTTGACGCGACCAACCACCTAGCAGGCTGTTGAAAAAGCCAGTCGCGGCCGAGCTGTGAGCATGATTTATTGCTCCGAAGCGATTTGGAGATGATGAGTGCGCGGTGGTGACAATCTGACTGGCGAGCTGTTCAGCTACGTTGATCTGGAGGCGCGGGTTCGACGCGACCACCCGCTTCGCGCCATCCGGGTCACGGTGAACGAAGGGCTTGTCGCTTTGGAGCGGGAGTTCGCGGCGCTGTACTCGCCACTCGGGCGGCCGTCGATCCCACCCGAGAAGTTGCTCAGGGCGATGCTCTTGCAGGCGTTCTACTCGATCCGCTCGGAGCGGTTGCTTATGGAGCGGCTGGAATACGACCTTCTGTTCCGCTGGTTCGTGGGCATCGGCGTCGACCCTGGGCTTCGATGAAGAGCGTCAAACCGAAGGACGGCTCTGGCGAGCCGCCGGCCGGCGGCGTCGGGCGCAATGCCGAAGCCGACTTCCACGGCCAGAAGCGGACTAACGACACGCATGCCTCGACCACCGATCCGGACGCAAGGCTCTACAAGAAGGGCAAGGGCAAGGAGGCGAAGCTATGCTTCATGGGTCATGGGCTGATGGAGAACCGCCACGGCCTGTTGGTCGACGCCTGCCTGACGCTGGCCGACGGACATGCCGAGCGGGTGGCGGCGTTGCACATGATCGAACCTCGCGCCGACCGGCCCCTGGCCATCACACTTGGCGCTGATAAGGCCTATGACACGGAGGACTTCGTCAATGAGTTGCGCGCGATGAAGGTGACGCCGCACGTGGCGCAGAACACGAGAGGCCGAAGCTCGGCGATCGACGGACGCACGACGCGGCACAGCGGCTATGCCGTCAGCCAGCGTATCCGCAAGCGCATTGAGGAAGCCTTCGGCTGGATCAAGACGGTCGCCCGCCAGGACAAGACCCGCTTCCGCGGCCGCGACCGCGTCGAATGGGCCTTCACCTTCGCAGCCGCCGCTTACAATCTGGTGCGACTGCCGAAGCTCATGGCGGTGCCAGCATGACCCCCCGTCCCACGGCCACGCCAAACTGCTCGACAGCTCAATCCAAATCTCATCACAACGGCGATTAAGCCATCCCGAAAGCCAGACGGGACACTTCTTCAACAGCCTGCTAGAGGGAACGTCAGGTTTCTTCACCGTGTCCTTGCCATTGGCCTTCGATGGCAATGCGATGGCTCTCGAAACCGGTAAGAGCATTAAAGCCAAATTTTAGAGTCTCTTTTCTGGGATCAGCAAACCCCTCGCCTTTAGGCGACGGGATGCATTAGCATCGGGCGATGCAAACATCGAAGTCTGGCAGTCATACGGTATGGGACTGCAAATACCACCTTGTGTGGGTGACGAAGTATCGATTTTCAGTATTGGGCGGGGATATTGGCCTTCGTGCCCGGGAGTTGTTGCGGGAAATTGCCTTGAGCCCTTCCCAGCTCATCGTCGTACGGTTTGTCGGGACGGTTTCTCGGTCATAGCGCCGCCGATGTGAGATCGTTGCACAAGGGAGATAAGGTGCGTCGCAGCGCTTCAGCTGCGATAGGCGAGGCGGTGGCCTGCTGTACCTCACAGAGCTTGCGCCTGGCGTAAGCCCGACAAGCCTGCGAGTTCGATGGTGCCGCCTTCGCCGAGCCGAGCAGACGGTTGCGGCTATAGACCAAATGGTATATATTGGACCTATCGGTTTTGATATTGCTGTCAAAGTCATTCAGGCATCATAGGACGTCACCATGGCCACGCCTCTCGTACCGCCCTTTACCTTTGAAACCGCTACCGCCAAGGTGCGAATGGCGGAAGACGGCTGGAATAGCCGTGATCCGCAAAAGGTCGCGCTGGTTTACACGGAGAATAGCCAGTGGCGTAATCGCGCGGAGTTTCCCATCGGACGCAAGCAGATCATCGAGTTTCTCACTCGAAAATGGGCGAAAGAACTGGACTATCGTCTCATCAAGGAAATGTGGACCTTTTCCGCTACCCGCATCGCTGTGCGTTTCGCCTACGAGTATCATGACGACAGCGGCAATTGGTTTCGCGCCTATGGCAATGAGAACTGGGAGTTTAACGCCGCAGGCCTGATGCAACGCCGCTTCGCCTCGATCAATGATCTGCCGATTAAGGAAGCGGATCGCAAATTCCATTGGCCGCTGGGACGCCGGCCGGACGATCATCCTGGTCTGTCCGACCTTGATCTATAGAACTGAAGGAGCAACACAGAAGAATGGCGCGCACGGTTTTCGAGAAATGCGACGCGATCACGCGGGTGGCTGAGGTTTTTCGGGAACTCGGCTTTGAGGGTGCGTCGCTGTACGAGATAACCGAGCGCACTGGGCTCTCGAAGGGGAGCCTCTATCACTTTTTTCCCGAAGGGAAGGAAGGTATGGCACAAGAAATCCTCGCCGATGTCGACCAATGGTTTGTGCGCGAAGTATTCGAGCCGTTGGAGCGCGACGAGGCGTGTGTCGCGATCACGCGGATGTGGCAGGCGATCGATTCTTATTTCCGCTCCGGTCGCAGAATTTGCCTGTTCGGAGCGTTCGCGCTGGATGAGACACGGGATCGCTTCGCCAAGCCGATCCGGCTTTATTTCAAGCGCTGGATCGAGGCGCTTGATGGTGCACTGGTGCGGGCAGGCGTCGATGCTGTCACCGCGAGGTCGCTCGCGGAGGATATTGTCGGGGGAATTCAGGGCTCTCTCACGCTTGCACGTGCGCTTAAGGGAGACGCTGTCTTCAGCCGTACGCTGGCGCGTCTTCAGCGGCGCGTTGATGATGCGCTTTCACCCAAGCGCAAATCCCCATCGTATGCCTCAACCAGGAATAGTCTGAAAGAAGATTGTGATCGGGAAAGTGGCGCATCAGGCCGCCGAGATCGGGGGGAATGATCGACGGTCGCACGAACCGCATTCTGAGTCGTGCGCGCTGATGTTTCGCAATCAACGTGTTGTCCGCGATTTTCTGTGAGTGGCCATCGGGAAATGTTGTGTTCAAGAACGGTTGAGCGGGGCGTTCAACATCTATTTGAAAAGTCGATGACTAAGAGTGAGACTAGGTCGTGTTGACAAAGTGAATTCCCAAATCAGCGGAGGCGTGATTCAAGACTGCATTTTGGAGAGCAGTTTTGGTTTGCGACCTGATGACGGATCGAAAGCGACACCGATCCGATTCGGTATCGCCGCCCCAATCCTGACGGTCAGTTCTCTGGTAACATTCTTGATGAGGCAATGCGGGTCAAAATTGTACGCCGAAACACAGTCCGGATCGCAAGGCCGAGCGTCCCGCTGCTCACCTGGCCAACTTCAGCGGCATCGTTCAGGTCGACGGTTATCCCAATCGACGGACCATTCGTCCAAGCTAAAGAGTCAGTTGTCCAAGAGCCAGTTGCCCAAGGTAAAGAAGGACGAGGGTTGCAAAAGCCTCAGAGGAAGTGAATGGACCCAAATACCGTGGCGGTTATCGCCGCTGGTAGGATTTAGCGAAAGCGAATTCAATTTGCTCGAGATCAATTTTCCGGAGGCGACTGTCCGAGCGATGGCGGAAGCTGCGTTAATCGCAGCGCGCGACGCACGTCTCCAAGCCACCACCGGTAACGGCACGCAGCACTAAATTCCGACGTGCCATGCTTCGCCTAGTCGCCGTTGGCCCTAGCGCGCGTTCGAGGTCCCGGCGTCAGTTAATTTGAACTTCTGCGTAGGTTGAGCCGGCGCGATGTCTTAAAGGAATTCAGCTTGCCTTGCGCTTCTTGGCTGCCTTCTTTCTGACTGACGTCTTCTTGGCGGGCGCCTTTGGACTGCCCCTATGAGGTGGTCCGGTTTCAGTCTTAGTGCATGATGGGCTTTTCGGCCATTGCTTGCGCTGCTGGTGGGAGCGATCCGCCCGGCTTTGAAGACCAGACAATGGCCTCCGGTGCCGGTGGTTTGTATCCGAGCGATGAGTGAGGCCGCTCGGTGTTGTAGTAGCGCCGCCATGCTTCGATGATGACCTTTGCCTCGGCGAGGCTGTAGAAGATTTCGCTGTTGAGGAGTTCGTCGCGAAGCTTCGAGTTGAAGCTCTCGCAGTAGCCGTTCTCCCACGGGCTTCCGGGCTCGATGAACGCGGTCTTTGCGCCGACAGCCGCAATCCACTCCCGCACGGCCTTGGCGATGAACTCCGGACCGTAGCACATTGGGAAGTTGGTATTGCTGCTGGCTGACGGCGCGCGAAGCCCTGCGTAGCGCAGCGCGCCGTCCCGGCGGCCATGGCCGGTCAACAGGTCTCTAAAGTGAGTTTGTCGAGACAACACTTTGGAGAGTGAACGACCATGACCAAACGCCTTTCTACTCTCACCGATGCCGTACTGGTAGCGATCGACGTGTCCAAGCACCGCCAGGAGTGCTGATAGAGCGGCCTGAAGGCGGGCGCCGCCGACGGCTGACCGTGATGGCGACAAAGCCGGATTACGACCGATTGGCCGACGAACTCACAGCGATTGGACGTCCGATTCTTGTCGGCTTTGAAGCGACGGGTAACTATCATCGCACGCTCGCGTATCGGCTGCTCAGCGCCGGGTTCGATCTGCGTCTCGTCTCCTCGGTTGCGTTGGCCCGGACCCGAGAAGCGCTCCACAATGGTTGGGACAAGAATGATCCCAAGGACGCGCAGGTTATCCTGCATATGCTCAGGATCGGCGCGACACAGGTCTATGTCGATCCGCTCGCGGCCGACATCAATGACCTTCAGGAGCTGTCGAAGACGCACGAGACGATCTCCAGGGCGAAGACGCAGACGTGGCACCGCATCCTGACTCATTATCTGCCGCTCTACTTTCCCGAGATCGCCCGCTTTGCCGGCAACAGCCGGTCAGACTGGTTCCTGGCGTTGATCGAGCGCTTCCCCACGCCGGGCAGCATCACCGCGCTCGGTGTTGAAGCCTTCACAGGCGAGGCCTGGTCGCTCGTCGGCCGCAAGGTCTCGAAGGCGCAGCTGATCAACGATATCTACGAGACGGCCTCCTCATCGATTGCCTTGCCGGTCCGGAAGATGCCGCGGCGATCACTATGTTCCGCATGATCATTGCGCAGGCGCGCAGTTTGATTCAGCAGCGTAATCAAATCGAAGCGCTCGCACAAACGAGGCTGGCAGGGAATCGTGACTATGGGCTGCTGCGCCAGATCCCAGGCATGGGGCCGATCAACGCCCTGACAATCCTGGCAGAAGCCGGCGATCTCAGACGCTTCCGTCATCATCGCCAGTTCCTGAAGTTCTGCGGGCTCGACCTCGCCACCTGCCAGTCCGGCACGTTCCGAGGCCGGACCAAGTTATCGAAGTACGGCAATGCGCGCCTGCGCCGGACCTTCTGGATGGCTGCGCAGGTGGCGTCGCGCCAGCGCGACAACAGCTTCCGCGACAAGCTCGGCCGATACGTTGCCGGGCACGGGGACGATCCCGATCGCCGTCGCAAAGCGATGACTGCACTCACCGCCAAAATGGCGCGGGTGGCGCATGCCGTCGTCAAAACGGGAACACAATACCGACCGTTCGTCGAGCGGTCGGATGCCAGGTGGAAGGACCCCTCTCTGCAAGTGCCGTGAGGGCGCAAGACGCGACCCTGTAGATAATGTTCGGGCCTTCCACCTGGGGGCGTATCCCGTCTTAAGGACGGTGAAGACCACGGCCAACAAGCCGCTGATGGATCCTGTGTTTGCTATGGCAGGGAGCGATCCCATTGACGGTGGAGACCATCTGGATCAGTTTAACGACACCGGCCTATCGCCGGTGAACGGAGACCTGTTGACCAAAACCTCCCGCTGCTTACTGACATAAGACGTTATCAGAACGAACGTGGCCAGGCACGCCGCGCAGGATGAACAGGTCCGACAGGGCGTCGATGACGTCGGTCGAGTTGAGCTTGCGATCGATGCGGATTGCCAGACACTCCCGGGTGAACTCGTCGATGATGTTGAGCATGCGGAACTTCCTGCCATTGTGGGTCCGACCCTCGACGAAGTCGTAGGACCAGACATGGTTGGGGTGCTCCGGTCGAAGCCGGATACACGATCCGTCATTCAGCCAGAGACGTCCTCTCTTCGGTTGCTTCTGGGGAACCTTCAGCCCCTCCCGCCGCCAGATCCGCTCGACCCGCTTGGCATTCACCGTCCAGCCCTCGGACCGCAGCATCGCCGTGATCCTGCGATAGCCATAGCGGCCATACCGGGAGGCGAGCCGGATGATGTCGGCGGTCAACGCCTCCTCATCTGCTCGGCCTTTCGGCGTCTTGCGCTGCGTCGAACGATGCTGACCGAAAACCCTGCAGGCAAAGCGCTCCGAAACGGAGAACTTCACCATGACATGGTCGACGCAGCGACGGCGCCGGGAAGGGCTCAGATGGGGTATTCGGGGTTTTCCCTCGCCAAGGCGTCCGTTGCGAGGCGAGATTGAAGCTCCAAATATTCAACATCGAAGGAGCCCGTCATGTCACTATTTGCTGGCCTCGATATCTCTGTGAAGACGACCGCTATTTGCGTCCTGGACGCGAACGGGCGAGTCCTTCTCGAGACGATGGTTGATAGTGCACCAGAGGCAATAGCTGGTCGCTTGCACGAGTTTGGTCAGCCTT
>NZ_CH672424.1:17761-61473 GCF_000152905.1 Nitrobacter sp. Nb-311A | reverse complement strand
CGGCTGGCGGATCCGGTCCGTTCCAAGGCCGGTCATCGCGGGCGTACACCCACAACCGGCCAGTTTTGGTGCGGCCGCGGCCGGGATCGAGTACCGGGATCGGCGTGTCGTCGGCGAACAGTTTCTGCGACGCAAAGATGTGTTCAGCGAGCTTGGATTGAAGGGGCTCCAGCCACCAGCAGGCGCCGCCGATCCAGTTCGCCAAGGTCGAGCGGTCCAACGTGACGCCCTGCCGGGCGAAGATCTGGCTCTGCCTGTAAAGCGGGAGGTGATCGCAGTATTTGGAGACCAGAACATGGGCGAGCAGAGCCGGGGAGGCCAGCCCCTTGGCGATCGGCCGCTCTGGTGCTGGCGCTTGATGGATAGTCCCGCAGGCCCGACAGCCATAGCGCGTCCGGCAGATTCGGATGACCCGCAGCCGCGCCGGCACGTGGTCGAGCATCTCGCTCGTCGTTTCGCCGATCAAGTGTAGTATGCCGCCGCAACAGGGGCAGGTTTGATGCTCAACATCGAGCCTGACATCCTCGCGGGGCAAGTGCACCGGCAGGCTCGGGCGCTCGCTTTGGGTCCTCGGGGGACGGCTCTCGGCTGGCGGAGGCGGAAGGCTAGTTTCGACGCGCGCAAGATCGGCGTTGAGGTCTTCGAAGCCGAGTTGCAACTGCTCGTCATCGAGCCGCTCAGCCCGGCGGCCGTACTGGTTGCGCTGCAGCCTCTTGATGATGAGATTGAGCCGTTCGATCTCGGCCTTCGCCTCGCTGAGGCTGATGCGCTCGGCTACAAGCGAACGCACCAGCTTTTGCAGCGTCTCCACGTCGTCGGGCAGTGCGGCGAGATCGACGTTCATACGAGAAGAATCTAACTGACTCGCACCGTTCTCGCCGCATTTCTTACATCATCGAGTCAATCGGTCGCAGATCATCCGGCAATTGCCGGACGCCAGCGTTGCTCGGGCGCGCGCCAATCGACACCTTCGATCAGCAGCGATAGCTGTGCTGAGGTCAACGACAGCGTTTCGCCAGGCGCAATGCTCGGCGGCCACAGAAAGACACCATGCTCGAGCCGTTTTGTGAACAGGCAGAAGCCGGTGCCATCCCAGTAGATGATCTTGATAAGGTTGGCCCTGGTGCGACCTCGGAAGACAAACAGATGTCCGGTAAATGGATCCTGGTGCAGGACGCCTTGCGCCAGCATCGCGAGACCGTCGATGCCTTTGCGCATATCGATGTAGCCCAGAGCCAGGTGCACCTTTACGTTTGGAGGAAGCAAGGCCGTCATGGCATGGCCCTCTCGGCCGCAGGTGTCGCTCCGTCGGCGATCTGCACAGTGACGAAGCCCAGCTCTTTCGCTGCGGCAACGTCCTGCTTCCATCGGCGCAGAACGCGCGGAGCGATGCCGTAGCAGCGCGAGATCTCGCTGCCGCTCGCGCCGGACCGTATCATCTCTTCAAGAATCCAACGCTTGTCGGCTTCGCTGAACCGTCGCCGATGCCCTTCACGTGGTCTTGGAACAATGGGCTCCGCTGCCGTCGAGGAGGGATAAGACCCCGGACTTACGAGGGGACTTAACGGCGGACTAAGGGGAGGACTTAAGGGGCGTCGTCGATACAACAGCTTCCGCTTGGGCGGCTGTGGCTCCACTTTAAACAACGATCGCCAGTTGCCAAACGCCTTGAGCGGAATGCCTTGCGCTTCACAATATTGACGTTGATTCAAGTCGCTACGCGTCCATGCCTCGTGATGCGCCCGCCAAAAATCCTCGCCTTGACGTCTCCACCCTCGATGTCGCTCGTCATGCTGTTCTCTCCATCTTCAAATTGAAGACAGGAACAGATCGGAGTCGCTAACGATCGAACAAGGGTGCGAGAAATGGACGCTTACAAAAAAGCTGTGTTTTTGTCTTTTTCGATCGTGTTTCTAAGGGGCCGCCTCCCTGTTTACTCCCTGATATTTTCTTTCAGAAAAATTACAGAAAGCGTTACGAGGGAGGCGTAAGTCACGATCGTCGCTATACGTCTCCCTGTTATTTGCAGCAAATCACCCTGTTTAGCCCAAATAACACGGAGACCCGTTCGCACCCGACTGGGTCCGCCACCACTCAGTCTGTTATTTTCCGCATTTCCAGAGACTGACGAAAAAGCCCCGCTGTTGGCGGGCTTTTCCGCACTTTGATCTGCGGAGGTGCTGTCTCTGTGACCCGTCTGGGCTGGTTTTGGGGCGCTGTCTCTGCGGCGCAAATTCCCGTTCCTGGGAATTGGCTGACAGGATAAGGCAGGGTTATCGGCTGGCAGGACCGGGAGTGCCTGTGGGCGCCAATCCGAGCCGCCTCATCTGCTGTGACCATTCAGCCGGCGCATCGCGAAGGGCAGCAACGCCAATTCCGCGCGGGAATCGTCCTTCAACGGCTGCTGTCACGAGCGTCGGTGCAAGGAAGGCGAGCGAGATCGTCATCTTGATATGTCGCGTGCTGCAATGTTGCCTAGCGGCAAGGCTTTCGATGGTCTCGCGGCCGTCGACGATCTCCTGAAGCCAGAGGCGGCCGCGGCCGATCGCTCGGATCAGAGCCGACCGGCGTTCGGCCTTCATGGGCCTGGCGCGATGCTCTGGCGTGTTCGCCGGCAACAAGATTTCTCGGGCTGGCCTTGAGGGCTTCTTCCAGGGTACGACGATGATGCGCGTAGCGACCGCGCGAGATTCATCCGGATCTGGATCGTCCTGCGTCCCTTGGATATCGTTTTCGCCAGACCTTAGATGAATGGCCAACTGGTTCTTGCGAACCTCAATCTGGATGACGAACCGCTCAAGCACTTCTCGAGACAAGGTTTCGTTCGAGGATGGTTCATCGACATCCGTGTTGGCCATGACCGCCTTGGAGATCGAGGCTTCAATGTCTGACGCAGGCACGCGGGTCACAGAGCCAACCGGCTCATCCGTTTGACCCCGGATGCAGGGCGCAGAGACGTAATAGCGATGCCGAACACGGTTTCGACTGGCGTAGGTCAAGATCATCCGATGACCTGCGTCATCAAACAGCAGCCCTGCAAGGAGGGCGCGGGTTCGGATACGGGTCGTCGTGTGGTGGGACCGCTGTTCGGTCAACTTTTTCTGAACGGCCTCAAACAGTGCGCGGTCGAGCAGGGCGGGCTGCGGTCCAGGCAGAATCTCGCCCTTAAACCTGACCTCGCCCAGATAAAACCGGTTCCGCAGCATATAGAACAACGGTCCCTGCGTGAACGGCACACCTCCTCGCGTTCCGCCTGATGCCAGCTGCCGGACCTTGGACTTAAAGCCTCGCTCCTTCAGGTCCTTGACGAGGCGGTTGACGCTGCCGAGTTCCAGATAGCGCTGAAAGATCAGACGAACGGTATTGGCCTCTTCCTCCTGAAGGTGAAGCTGACCATCCTTGAGGATATAACCCAGAGGAACCATGCCGCCGACCCATAGCCCCTTGCGTTTAGAGGCTGCAATCTTGTCGCGGATGCGCTCCGAGGTGACTTCCCGCTCGAACTGCGCGAAGGACAAAAGCACGTTCAGCGTCAACCGTCCCATCGATGTGGTGGTGTTGAACTGCTGGGTCACCGAGACAAATGACACACCATGGGCATCGAACAGTTCGACCAGCTTGGCGAAGTCAGCTAGAGAGCGGGTCAGCCGGTCCACCTTGTAAACGACGATAATGTGGATCCGGCGGGCCGCGACATCCGCCAGCAACCGCTGCAGGGCAGGGCGATCGGTCGATCCGCCAGAGAATCCTCCATCATCATATCGCGCCGTCACCAGCGACCAGCCTGCATGCGCCTGACTTCGGATATAGGCCTGGGACGCGTCATACTGGGCATCCAGCGAGTTGAACTCCTGATCAAGGCCGGTGTCCGTAGACACCCTGGTATAGATCGCGCACCGGACGACCCGGTTGTCGGCCGGCTTCATGTTCGTACCCCCTTGCCGATTCCGGCACGCAAACCAAAAAAGCGCGGTCCATTCCAGTTTGTGCCGGTGATCGCAAACGCAATCCCCGACAGGCTGTCGAAGGTCTTGCCCTCAAAAGCGAAGCCGCCTTCGACGGCCATCACCCGATGAAGTTGCCCGTTCCACTCCCGGGTTAGAACAGTGCCGGGCACCATGGCTTGCTTGCGCTGATCCTGTGCCGATACCAATGGCAAAACCTCACTCAAAGACCGCACGGTAGCCGCACGCTTCAGAAGTTGCACCGTCGCAGCATCGAGATCCCCAAGTGCATCGGCCTGGATGCGATAGGCAAGGATGCCGAACAGCAGATGCTTGGGCAGGTGTTCCGGGGCCGGGCGCCCAACAACACTCTGCCAGCGAGCGTGCAAGCTGAGTAGATCGAGACTGCGCAGATGCGCAATCTCGTCTTCCATTGACAAGCCCATCAGCCTTCGACCGATAGGCTTTCGGGAGCCTGACCTTCGCTCCATGGCATCAGGCCGCAGTATTGTTTGACGTCGATTCGGTGGAAGCGGTAGATGCGGTGTCGCCAGATATTTTGTAGATCCGACCGGCTTCAGCAGCTTTCGATATCAACGTCAGCTTGAGCTTCTTCCGGATGACGCCAGCAAAAAAGCCGCGCACCGAATGCTGCTGCCAATCTGTGGCCTTCATGATGTCGCCGATCGTCGCGCCTTCAGGCTTCATCAGCATCTCGATGACCAGGGCTTGCTTGCTGCCACTGCGATGCCGCACCGGCCGATCCAACGATCGGGCTGGTGCTGAGTTGATCTTCTTGACCGATACAGCTTTGGCGGTTCTGGTCAAGGAAGGGTGCGCGGACTTTGTGCGCTTGGTCGCCATCGCTGATCGAGGTGCGGCTTTGCGGGATTGTGTTTTGGCCATGTGACGTCTCCGGTCGCGGCAGCATCATCGCTGTCACCACCGAAGCCCCGTCACGGCAACACACCGGCGGGGCAGGCGTTAAGTGCAGGAGGCCTCAACGCACCGACAGTACCGCTCCAATCGTCTCCCAATGCCAGTCGTTTCTGAGCAATCTTGTGGCTTTTCGAACCGGGGTTTGTGAGGCCGTCCGTAGCGAGAGTTCGTATCCCACTCTCTCCGCCAGAACCCCTACCTCCAATATTCTCTGCTGCCGAGATCAGCGCCGGGAAAGGCGCAGAATTGCAGGGTTTCGTACCAAAGCTGCTGACCACGCGATCCGGCCGGAACGCGCATTTCGCTCTCTCTATGCCGAAATTCTCCAAACCTCCTGACTGTACGGATTTGGTACGGAGGCGCAAGTGCCTCTAATTGCAGAGTTATTCTGACTGTTCGAGCCGTACTTTTGTGGTGCAATTTGCAGGGGGAAAGACTCCCGGATCGAACTTTCAAGAAGTCGTGCTGCATATGTGATTGGCAACAGAACCTCAGTGACCGAGGCTCGTGATCCGAGCAGTCATCCCTGAAAGCGTCAATAATACTCGCGAATGTAGCCGTATGCTTTCTCGAACAACTCTGCGTCCTGGTGCAGCTTGTAGCGGAAAAGCGTCTGACGAAGCGCCTTCTTCACCTCACGCTCACCGGCATGCGTGGCCTGCCAACCGTCAAACCGGACAGCACGCACGATCTCGTCGATGTCGTCCACAACCCGCTTGACCATGACCGGCGTATCACCGTTCCGGGCTTCCTCGAACAGCTCGGTCAACGCTGCTTTGCCCCGGTCGATGTCCTCTTCGTCCGGCGTTTCGCGCTC
This sequence comes from Nitrobacter sp. Nb-311A, assembly GCF_000152905.1. Taxonomy (GTDB): domain Bacteria; phylum Pseudomonadota; class Alphaproteobacteria; order Rhizobiales; family Xanthobacteraceae; genus Nitrobacter. The sequence goes on along the minus strand of NZ_CH672424.1, from coordinate 55,773 downwards.
GGTCTTCACCACGTCTTTTGCCAGCGCTAGAAGCTCTTTCAGGAAGTCGATCGACAGCAACAGGCCCTGCTGGTGCCGGTTCTTCAGGTCCTCGAGGCGCTCGCCCAGTGCCTTGAATTTCGGGTTTTCGGCGTGCTTTCGCAGGCGACCCGCCAGCTTGACGGAAATTTCCTTGGCCTTTTTTTCTGGGTCGGGGTTGCCGAGGACGGCTTCGAGTAGTTCGGCATCCAGGACCAAGGTGTCGAGATCGTCGCGCACCGCATCCACATGGACATTCTCGTGGATCAGTTCGATGGTCTTGGCACCCAGCCGATACCAAAGAAGCCGACCGGTGCCGCTGGAGGGCTTCAGCGACTCGTAGACCTGCGCCAGCCAGCGGTAGTCGGTTTCGTATTGCGTCAGCACCGGATCAGGCGACAGCGCCTCCCATATCCGCGCCAGCACGCTGAATTCGCTTGCGAAGGCGTCGCGCAGCTCGTTGTTCGGGATGCACTCCTGCGCGGCGATCAGGCCTTCGTAGCCGGTCAGGTTGCGGTCCAAGCCCGCGAAATAGGCGAGGCACTTCTGCAGGCGGGTCGGCAGGGCATTGATTAACTCGGCGATGTTCGACACCGCCTTCTGCACGCCTTCCTCGTCGAACTTCAGCGCCTGCGCCACGTCGTCGAAGATGCCGAGGTAATCGACTATGAGGCCATGCGTCTTCTGCTCGCCATACGGGCGGTTCGTCCGGCAGATCGCCTGCAGCAGAGTGTGATCGCGCAGCGGCTTGTCCAGGTACATCGTTTGGAGGATCGGTGCATCGAAGCCGGTTAGCAGCTTCGACGTCACGATAATGATCTTCAGCGGGTCCTTCGGATCGCGGAAGCGGTCGAGCAGCTTTTCTTCGGCATCGCGGTCGCGTTTGTAGGGCGCATATTCCGGCTCGCCGCTGTTGACCGAGATCACCACGTCCGAAACCTCGGGCGGCAAATGACGGTCGAGTTCCTGCTTGTAGAGCAGACAGCTTTCGCGGTCGAAGGTCACCACCTGGGCGCCGAAGCCGTTCGGGGCGACCTTCTCCTGAAAGTGCTTGGCAATGTCGCTACAGATCGCGCGGATGCGCTCGGGTGCCTTCACCAGGATCGACATCTTGGCAGCGGCCTTGCCCAGCCGATCCCGGTCCTCGACGGTCAAGCCCTGCGTCAGCTCGGCGTAGGCTTCCTCGATGGCCTTCTGGTCAATGTGCAGGTCCACCAGCCGCGGCTCGAAATGCAGCTCCTTCGTTGCCCCGTCGCGGATCGAGTCGTTCAGGCCATAGCGGCTCATATAGCCGCCTTCGTCCGTATCAGCGCCAAACGCGTAGAACGTGTTCTTGTCGGCGCGGTTGATCGGGGTACCGGTCAGGCCGAACAGAAACGCGTTCGGCAGCGCCTCGCGCATCTTGCGGCCCAGATCGCCTTCCTGCGTGCGGTGTGCCTCGTCCACCAGCACGATGATGTTGTCGCGGTCGTTCAGCACGCCGTCGGCCTCGGCGAATTTGTGGATCGTGGTAATCACCACCTTCCGCGCGTCCCTACCCAGCAGATCGGCCAGCTCCTTGCGGCTTTCCGTGCGCACCATGTTGGGCATGTCGGCGGCATAGAAGGTGCCCGAGATCTGGCTGTCGAGGTCAATGCGGTCCACCACGATCAGCACCGTGGGGTTTCTCAGCGCCGGGTGCAGACGCAGCTTACGCGCGGCGAACAGCATCAGCAGCGATTTGCCAGACCCCTGGAAATGCCAGATCAGCCCCTTGCGCGGCTGGCCCGCCACGACCCGCGCGGCGATCTTGTTGACGCCGTCCACCTGCTGATAGCGGGCGATGATCTTGATGCGGTGCTTGCCCTTCTGCGTGGCGAAGGCCGTGAAGCTGTCGAGCATGTCAAGCACCATCGCCGGGCGCAGCATCGACGCGGCAGCCTTTTCCACCTCGCCCAGCGATTGCTTGCCGTCGCCGTCGCGCCAGGGGCCCCACAGATCGACCGGCATCCGGATCGAGCCGTAGCGGAACTCCTTGCCCTCGGTCGCCACCGAAAAGACGTTGGGCACGAACAGTTCCGGCACGTTGCGTTCGTAATCGTCATGGACCTGGATGGCGGCGTCGAGCCAGCTTTGGCTGGACCGTACCGGCGTCTTGGCCTCGATCAGGACCAGCGGAATGCCGTTGACCAGCAGCACCAGATCGGCGCGCTTTTCGGTCTTGCCCGCCCGGATGGTGAACTGCTGTGTGACGACAAAACTGTTCCTTTCGATCTCGTCAAAGTCGATCAGGCGGATGGTGACGTGTTCGCCATTCGCGCCGAAGGGCATCGAGCGTTCGCCCAGCAGCCACGCGGCAAATTCCTCGTTCGCCTTTACCAGCCCGTCCGACCGCGCGCCCATGACGATGGCGCGCAGGCGGTAGAGCACGTCATCGGTCCGGCCGGGGTTGGCGGCAATGTCGGGGTTCAGGCGGATCAGGGCGTCGCGCATAAGGGGTTCGATCAGCACCTCCTGCGGCTGGCGGGGAAGGTCGGCGGGGGCGACGTAATGCCAGCCGAGGCCCGCGATCTTGCCGCCCGAGCGGGCGAGGCCAATGGAGAATTGTGCCGGGCAGGCCGAGGTCGCGCCCGCGAGAAGGGCGCGCAGATGGGCTTCGACGGTGTTGGCTTCGTTGAAGGTCATGCGGGCACCTCAAAATTGGCGCGCAATATTTCATGCATGATCTTCTTCGTTGCGGCCTGCCGCGCTTCGATGGTTCGGATCGCGCTTTCTGCCGCCGCAAGTTCTTTCGCGATTGCATCCCTATCTTCCTTGCTTGGCCAAGGAATCGTGAGCGGTCGAAGGACCTCTAGATTTATGTTCTTTTGCGCCGTCTGCGTCGCAACCTCAAACTCGAGGTATGGGCGAGTGAAGCGCAAGGTATACTCAAGATAGTCCACATCGAGCGGGTCTTTAGGGACGATACCTACTACACTGTCAGTGCAATACGTTTCCGTGGTCGATATCGCGGTTGCAGCAATCACAGCAGCGATTGTCAGAAAAATGGTCCCTGGAGGGAATGACTTGCCGTATTGCACCCCCTCATCGGAAAGAAACTGAGACGCAGAAAAATCCCTGCCCCTTGCAGCAGCGACGTCCCCGGTCTGCGCGAAAGGATACGGACCACCGAAGAATTGCGGCAAGTTGCGTGGCCTGTGCGAGAACCTTCCACGATCTACCGACGCAACTTCCGATAGCCTCACAAAGCACATGTTGGGTTCATCGTCTTCCTCCCAACGTTGATAGTCGGCTGGCTTGAAGCCTCTGCCAATTCTCTCCTTGAACAGCGCCTTGAAAACAGACTCGGAGCGGGTGAGGAGATCGTGCTGAACCTCCGCAAGCTTGTCCGCGGCCGATAACGCCTCAACCAACCGTGACTGCTCCCGGATCGGAGGCAGCAGGAACTCCTCCGCCGCAAGCGCCGTCCAGTTGATCGTAGGCGACAGCGACCCGACCGAGATGCTCAACGCCCGTTCCATGAACAGGTCGCTCTGCATGAAGAAGGGCAGAAAGTCGGGCAGCACCGCGCCGGGCTTGGCGCGCAGCACCATGGCATGTGCCGAACAGATGCCCTCGAAATCCGCCACCGCCACCTTGCGCTGATAGACCCGGCGCTTGCCGAAGATGATGTCGCCCGGCTGGAACCGGAGCTTGGTCGATTCCACATCCGTGGGTTCGCCCCAGCGCCGGATGCGCAGGCTGTCGGGATCAAGGTGTTCAAGCCCGACATAGCGCTCCACCCCGGCCTCGGCGGGGTTGTCGACCCGCTCGTTGATCTGCGTGGCGATCTGGTCGAACCGCACGCGCGTCCACCCCGCCTTGGAAATCGGCCGCTCAAGCATCGGCATCCTCCGCAGGCGTCAGGCCATCGAGCATGTCCACCAGCGCGTCCATGCCCGTCCAGAACTCGCGCCCTTCCTCATCAAACGCCGCCCAGGTTGCTGCCAGCGTGGCACCGCCCGCCACCGCCGCCTTGGGCCGCTTCACATAGCGGGCAATCGACAGGTTGCCGTCCGCCGCCAGCACATCGGCCACATCCGCCACCGCGGCAAAGCCGGGATCGTCCGCAAAGGCGTGATAGGCCGACAGGATGCGCGCCTGATGTTCGGGGCGCAGGAAACTTTGCGCCCGTTCGCGCGCAATCTCGGCCACCGCGTCGATGAACAGGATGCGCCCCTTGCGCGCCTCGGGCTTCTGCGACCGGCAGATCACCACGCAGGCCTCCATCGGCGAGTTGTAGAACAGCCCCGGCCCCAGCCCCAGCACGCATTCGACCCGGTCGGATTCGACCAGCCTGCGCCGCATCTCGGCCTCTTCGTTGCGGAACAGCACGCCATGCGGAAACAGGATCGCGCAGCGTCCTGTCTTCGCGTGCATCGACGACAGGATGTGCTGGAAGAAGGCATAATCCGCCCGACCCTGCGGCGGGCTGCCAAGGAAGTTTCGACCCCAGGCATCCTGCTCCCACGCGCCACGGTTCCATTTCTTGATGGAATAGGGCGGATTGGCCAGGACCACGTCGAAGGTCCGAAGCCGGTCGCCCTGCACGAAGGCGGGCGTGGCCAGCGTATTGCCACTGGCGATGTGAAAATCGTCTACGCCATGGATGACCAGATTCATCCGCGCGATGGCCGCGGTGATGGTGATCAGCTCCTGCCCGTACAGACCGGTGGTTCGGATGTCGCCCCCGCGCCGCTTCACCTCAGCGAGGCACGAGATCAGCATGCCGCCGGTGCCGCAGGTCGGGTCATAGATGCTCTCGCCCGGCTGAGGCTCCAGCATCTGCGCCATCAGATGGACGAGTGTTCGGTTGGTATAGAACTCCTGCGCGGTGTGGCCGCTGTCGTCAGCGAATTTTTTGATCAGGTATTCGTAGCCGTTGCCGAGCTCATCCTCGGGCACAGCGGCAAGGGTCAGGTCGTGCTTGGAGAAATGCTCGATCAGGTTCTTCAACGTGCTGTCGGGCATCTGTGCCTTGTCGGTCCAATTGGCATTGCCGAAGACGCCCTGAAGGCGCTCGGGGTTGGCGGCCTCGATGGCGAGGAAGGCTGACAGCAGCGCCCGCCCCACATCGCGTGGTGCTGCGCGCACGTCGTTCCAATTCGCGCCTTCGGGGATCACGAAGCGGTCGTTGGCGGTGTTGATGGCATAGCCCTCATCGCCGGTTTCATCGAGCGCCTGCTGGTAATCCTCGTCCCAGACGTCGGACAAGCGTTTGAAGAACATCAGCGGGAAGATGTACTGCTTGTAGTCACTGGCATCGATGAGGCCGCGCAGCAGGGTTGCGGCGCCCCAGAGATAGCTTTCGAGTTCGCGTTGGGTCAGCCCGCTCATTGCAGCCATCCCCCTTCGACCAGCACCTTGCGCAGGTGATCCTCGGCCGCGCGCGCATCGGCGAGCGCAGTCTTGAGAGCTTCAACAGCTTTGGGTAGCGGCGGGATATCCTGGCCAATGGGTGGCAGGACGTAGCGCGAGATGTTTAGCGTCCAGCCTTCCTTTTTGATCTCGTCCAGCGTTGCGACCTTGGCACGGTCTGCGACATCCGCGAATGCGCGGTACCACGCGACGATCTGGTCGGAGTGCCCCTGGTCAAGGAAGTTCTGCGCCCGGCCTTTCCGGAACAGGCTGGAAGCATCGATGATAAGGACCTTGTTCTGGTGGTTTTCGGGCTTCCTGCGGCGCAGCACCATCACGCAGCCCGCCAGCTGGGTGCCGTAAAACAAATTCGGCGCCAGGCCGATAACCGCCTCGACCATATCCTGTTCGAGCAGAGCCCGCCGGATCGTGCCCTCGGCTGATTTTCGGAAGAGCGCGCCCTGCGGAAGGACAACCGCCATACGGCTGTTTCCGATGGGCACCATCGACGCGATCATGTGTTGGACGAAGGCGTAGTCGCCATAGCTCTCGGGCGGAATGCCGTACTGGGCGCGGCCCCAAGGATCGGCCTCCCAGAGGTCACGACCCCATTCCTTGAGCGAAAATGGCGGGTTCGCGATGACGCAGTCGAAGGTCGCAAGGCCACTTGTGCTGGAGTCCGTGAAGGCGGGATTGCGCAATGTATCCTCGCGGGCAACCTGGAAATCTTCGATCCCGTGCAGGACGAGGTTCATCCGTGCGATTGCAGCGGTCGTCAGATTTTTTTCTTGGCCGTAGATCTTCCCATAGAAGGTGCGCGGATCACCACCGTTGCGAACAACGTGTTCGATCGCGCCGAGCAGCATGCCACCGGTGCCGCACGCGGGATCGTAGATACTTTCGCCTTCTTGAGGGTCGAGAATGTCGACCATCATGCGCACGATGCTGCGAGGCGTATAGAATTCACCGGCCTTGTTTCGACGGGTCACGTCGGCAAACTTGCCGACAAGATATTCGTAGGCGTCACCGAGCACGTCGGTGCTGACAGCTTTATTTCCAAGCTGAATTTCCGAGAACCCCTCGATCAGGTCTTTCAGCAATTCGTCCGAGAACTTCTCCCTGTTGCCCCAGTCTGCCGTTCCGAAGACGCGAAACAGCGTATCCGGGTTCGCTCGTTCTATTTCCTGCATTGCCCTCTGCAGAGCAGCTCCAACGTTTGCCGCCACTTCCCTGACATCGTTCCAGTGGCATCCTTCCGGCAGCGCAAAGCGATGTATCTCGGGGAAAAGAGATGGATCGGCATCGCCATAGAGCTCTCGCGCTTCAGTCGTTTCCTCATCCCAGACGTCCGAGATGCGCTTGAAAAACAGAAGTGGGAGAATGTAGCCCTTCCAATCCGTGCGATCGACAGCGGAGCCGCGCAACGTGTTTGCCGCATCCCAGAGCGCGGACCGAAGTTCTTGAAACTGCTGACTCATGTCTTTCAGTAGGCTGACCAGTCATATGCATTCAAGCCAAAAGGAAAATTTTTACAAGAACGAAGCAATTTGATATTCCACAGGAAAAGCCTTCATCAGCGCTGCCAACGTGTTTTCGGCATCTGTCGCTCCTCGGTCGTCGACTCGATGGTGGGCAAAGCTGTAAGTTCCTGATCTCCTGGATCTCTGCGGCGCGCGGACTCCTGATCCGCCTGTTTGCAACCAAGTCTCCTGGGCATTAACTGAAAGCGTAGACCATCTCGAAGAAGCGAAGGATCATCTATGCTCTATGTCGACATCCCCGCGCTCTCCGACCTGCGCAAGCTCAATGATGTGCGCGCCGATGCCTGCGTATCCATCTATGTGCGGACTACACCTTTGACCCAGGATGTCGAGGCCTCGCGCATTGAGACCGGCAATCTCGCTAAGCAGGCCTATGCCCAGCTTGAAGCCGGTGGCCTGGACAAGCGGCGACTGGCGCTCCTGGCGGAACAGCTCGACGATTTGTTGGATGATGACGAGTTCTGGCGCTTTCAGGCGCATTCCCTCGCGATCTTTGCAACGCCGGACACCATCCAGACCTTCCGGCTGGCCAACCGACTGCAGTCGACGATTGAGGTGGCGGATCGCTTCCTACTCAAGCCGTTGATGCGCGCCATTACCTTTCCGAACGAAGCCTTCGTGCTGGCTATCTCCGAGAACGATGTGCGACTGATCGAGGTCTTTCCTGACTTGCCGCCGCAGCGACTACAGGTACCGGGCTTGCCAAAGGATGCGGCCAGCGCGGTCAAGGTCTCCTCACTTAACAATCGCACCTCGTTGCGCCGTGTAATGGGGTCGGAAGGCCAGAAGGTGCGGCTCGCACAATATTCGCGCATGGTGGATGCGGCCATTCGCCCGATACTGGCGGGGCGCGACGTGCCGCTGATTCTGGCTGCGAATGAGCCGGTGGCGACCATTTTCCGTTCGATCAACAACAATCCAAATCTCGTCCCCGAAACCCTGACGGTGACCGATGACCGTTCGACCGAGAGCGAGATCGCCGCAGCGGCGCGGCCCATACTCGATGCCGCCTACGCGCGGGAGATCGAAGGCGTCAGGGCTCTGTTTGAACAACGCGCCAATGACCGTCGGGCCACCACAGATATCTCGGACGCAGCGCGTCTTGCCACGTTTGGCGGAATAGAAACCCTGCTGGTGAACTTCGACGAGATCGTCCATGGCACCGTCGACGAGGATACCGGAGCCGTAGTCTTTGGCGAGGAAGGGCCCGACACCTATGGAATTGTGGATGAGATCATGCGTCGTGCACTAACCAGCGGTGCTCGCGTCATTGCCGCACGAAAGAATGATATTCCGGGCGGGGGATCGTTGGCGGCTACCTTGCGCTATCCGCTTTAGAAATCGCAAGATAAAGTCTTGCATTGCCGCTCCCAGTCCACCGGAAGCGGCTTCATCAGTGCCGCCAGCGTGATTTCCGATCCCTGCCGGCCATCTATGATTGCCTCCACGATGTGCGGCGCCAGTAGGGTGAGCCGCAGGACACGGCTGACATAGGATGCATTGATCTTCTCTGCGGCGGCAATGTCCTCGACGGTGGCATGAACGCCGGTTTCCAGCAGCTTGCGCCAGCGGAAGCCTCTGGCGATAGCTTTGACCATGGTGTTGTCGACACGGGCAAGTGGTGGGGCCCATGACGATGTGCCGTCGGGCAGGACGATCTGCTTGCGGTCACCGCGCCTGGCGAAGGTCAGCGGCACATGCACGGTGATGGTTTCATGGTCGTGGGCAGCGGATGCTGTCATGTCTACGCCGCCTTCCTGTTGCCGGTGCTTTTCCGATCAGGGCCGATGCCACCGAGATCCGCAACGAGACTCGTTAGCCCCTGCGTCCGCAGCCGAATATCCACCCCGTTGGTGCCGACATCGACACGCTCGACGAGCAACTGCACGATACGTGCCTGCTCGGCAGGGAACAGTTCGTCCCAGAGCGGATCGAGCCGTTCCAATGTCTCCCGTATGTCGGCTTCACTGAGACCGTCCAACGATCGCCTCGCCACGTGCCACGTGCGAACGATGATTTCGGGAGAGCGTAGTAGGACACGCACCTGCTCGACGACAGCAATCTCGATCTCCGCCGCCGGGATGCGCTGCACGGGGCAGTCGGGGTGGGATCCTCGGAATACCCCGGTGGAGACGTAATAGCGGTAGAGCTTGCCGGCCTTGCGGGTGTGGGTCGGCGTCATCGCACATCCGGTTGGTCCGAAGATCAGTCCCTTGAGCAGGGCAGGTGTTTGCGCCCGGTTGCGGGCACCGCGCTTGCGCGGGCTTTCTTTCATGATCGCATGGACCTTGTCCCAGAGGCCACGATCGATAATGGCGACGTGCTCGCCGGGATAGGACGTACCCTTGTGAACGGCTTCACCAATATAGACGCGGTTATTCAGAAGCCGATACAGCGCGCCCTTGTCCAGCAACTGGCCGTACTTGTTGCGCTCTCCTCTTGCCACCAGCTCTTTGGCTACCGCCGTCGCTGAGCCGAGTTGCACGAAGCGCTTGAAGATGGCGCGGACTCGTTCGGCATCTTCCTTCACAACGACGAGCTTGCGCTCCTTGACCTCGTAGCCGAGAGGAGCCCAGCCACCCATCCACATGCCTTTCTTGCGGGAGGCGGCCACCTTGTCACGAATGCGCTCGCCGATCACCTCGCGCTCGAACTGGGCGAAGGACAACAGGACATTCAGCGTCAGACGTCCCATGCTTGTCGTGGTGTTAAAGGACTGCGTGACGGAGACGAACGTCACGCCATGGCGATCGAACACCTCCACCAGCCTCGAGAAGTCCATCAGCGCCCGGGACAGCCGATCGATCTTATAGACCACAACCACATCGATGCGGCCGGCTTCAATATCTGCAAGCAGGCGCTTCAAGGCAGGGCGCTCCAGCGTGCCACCGGAAAACCCGCCGTCATCGTAGCGGTCCGGCACCAACAGCCAACCTTCCGCACGCTGGCTGGCGACATAGGCCTCGCAGGCTTCCCGCTGGGCATCGAGCGAGTTGAACTCCATCTCGAGGCCTTCCTCGCTGGATTTGCGGGTGTAGACCGCGCAACGGAGCTTGCGAACTACAGGCCTCGCCTGACCCGTCGCCGGTCGCCCCGCTTCTCGGGAAGCTCGGTCCTTTCGCAGTTGGGTCGTCATGACGCGCCCCGCTGGTTCTTGAGACCAAAAAACACCAGCCCGTTCCAGCGCGTCCCTGTGATCGCTCGTGCAATGGCCGACAATGACTGATAGGGGCGGCCCTGATACTCGAAGTCGTCTCGGCGAACGGTGACGCAATGCTCGATGCCCTGGTATTCCCGGATAAGTCGGGTGCCCGCGATGGGACGGTCGCTGACCGCTCGCTTGCGGATCGAAACGCCGACCGGCTTGTCGAACTGCTTTCCCAATTCCTTCAGCCGGGCCAGCGTCTGCGGCTTCAGCCCGCCATACGCCAATTCCTGGATGCGGTAGGCCAAACGGCTTTCGAGGAAGCGCCTGTTATAGGGCGGCGGCTCGGTGTCGAACAGCTCCCGCCACTTGGCTTTCAGCGCAGGCGTAGGCGCGTCCTTCAAGGCGGCCAGCTGCGCCACGACTGAGAGGGTTTTAACGGGCTGAACGGCCAAAGGCTGGCATTGGCCTAACGATTTGTTGGCTTGTGGGTGGCGGCGAGGGCGGCCTTGCTGGGTACTCGTCATGGGGTCTCCGCAATTGCGATCGGAGAACCAGCACCGCTCTGGTCAGGCGGGAAGTGAAGCGAACTCTCTCCGCGCTCCGCAGATAATTTGCTGGACTGCCGGGCCAGAAGACGCTGAAGGCCGAGCGCCAATATTTCGGCGATTTCGGTGAGGGAATCGTAGTTATCCGCAGGAATCGACATGCGCCGAATCTGCACTCGAAATAGCAAATAGAACAGAAAAAACAATCGTTTGTCATGCTGCTGCGGCTACAAAGCAAGCCATGCCAGCGCACGCGAACTGTGTCGCGCTTGTGCGTAAGTTCCCTCTATGTTCCTATGATCGAATACCTATCGATTCACGCGTGAACGGAGGTGCGATGCCAAGCCTGACCAGATTTCTCCGCTCTGCTCAGCCCCAAAATCTCATGCAACACGCCACCCGCATCGGGCTCGATTGCGGCGAGGCGGACGACCAGAGCGCATTGGCCGACTGGGTTTTATCAGCCTGCAGCCCAGCCCAGCGAGAGCAACTGGTTGCCGACATGGAAAAAATCATGGCGATGACCGATGAGATCGGTCAGGCCGCCATGTTGCAGTTGCCGGATTGGCGCGATCAGCTGCTTGCCATTGAGGGCGCCCAGGCTCGTGCTCATTGGCTGTTTTTACAGTCCTCGGATGCATTTCGTCATGCAGAGGAAATCAGGTACGTCGACGAACACCAGAATTCACGACGAATGTGGGCCGGCTTTGTTGTGCCGACCGGGCTCGAGGTGGACATCAGAGAAACTCAGCTTCAATCAATAGAAGCCGCTGTTCGAGGAGCGTTTGGGGCTCGCCGCTTTCACATTGAGCCGATCGAGCGGCTTCAGTCACAAGATCCCGACGGGCACCCCAACATTCAGCTCACGATTTATTCTGAGGATTTTCCTGTCGACGAACTTGAGTTCATGGATGATGGTCTGAGGAGTCGTTCTCGCCGGCCGGTGCGCGAGACGGCCATTGTTTATGACGCGGTGTCGGGCACGATCGAGGTAATTTCAAAGAGACAGGATTTGCGCCGGACCTTCGCGGCGCTGTTTGCACAGCATTGTCTTGGAGTTGAATTGTCTGGAGAACAACTCCCGTTCCTCGTTTTCGATCTCATGCCTCTGATTGATCCCCATCCGTTTCCGACAAATCCGGAAGACGGCATCGCCAAGGTCAAACTTACGATGCTGACGCTGTCGCCGTCTGATCAACGGCTGATCCAGCAATTTCAGGTCAAGTTTGACGATCCGGCGACGCTGCATGAACTGATCCGCGATCAATACGGCGACACTAATCCGCTAGATGGCGATCTCTACCCTTGGCGTGCCAGCATCGAGGTGCAATTCGAACCGTCAAATGGAAGCAGACGCCGAAAGAAAATCAGGGTCGACTTGACTAAACCCAATCGTTGCAGCCTTCGCGGCAAGACAGAACGGGAACGTTTGATACTTGACCGCTACCTTCGCGACTGGGGCGTTCGCTTGTCTGATGCCGCGTAAGCAGCATCCAGCAAACCCATTACGGATATCGCGCCGTGACGGAACCTTGCTGCTGCGATTACTCGAGCAACAGCAGCCCGTAATCACCCACGACCTACTGATGGGGCTTGCCGGTGGCGATCTCATTTCCGGCGGGGCTCTGAAGGCTGAAAGTGTTTCGACGTCGGTTATGGTAATGGACGACGACGGACCTCGTGCGGTCGATCTCGAATGGATTTCCGATCACCGGGCCTATGGCTACTTCTCCCCTGACGGATACATTCTTCCGGATCCAAAGGACCTGCAGTCCTACAAGCTGGATGTGGCGTGGTGGCTGAAGTGGCTTGCAAGCGAACTCGCCCTTGTTGACACCGGTATGCCGTATGAACTGGTGAAGGGCGAGGCTTGGGATCTCGGCAATTTCTGGGTGACCCGGCAGAGCAAAGTGCCCATTCTGTTCGCGAGGCGGCTTAAACATCAGAGCATCGCTAAGAAGCTAATGGAAGCTTTGACCAACCGCGCCGGCAGGTCAGGCGGCTTGATTCTAACCAGTAGCAAGCGGTCGCCGGAGCTCGCCGAATGGCCGCATCGGTTTCGGGTGATGTCATTGGCAGATTTGCTATCGCACGATCCAAAATGGTTTCGACTGGACAGGGATATTATTGACGGCATGTTCTCGCCCATGTCGGGTGGGCGTTCTGCAGAGCGTGTCAGCTTGTCATCGGATTTCCGTACACTCGTCATAGATGGGCAGATGTGGATTTTCCGCGGCGAGATTCAGAAGAACATCATTCATCTTCTCGTGGAAGCTTTCAGAAAAGGCGAGCGTCTGCGCACGAGCGACGTTTTGAGAAAGGCTGGTTCGCAATCACCAGATTTTGCCAAGGCCTTCAAGAACAATCCGTCCTGGCCCCGGCTCAACCGATACATCAAAACCGATCATGGGTTCTGCTGGATTGAGCTCCGAGACTAATTCCTCCCGATTTGCCTCCAGTTTGCCTGGGTGATTGCCTCCATTGAGGTGCGCGATCGTCTCCTCAGTTGTTCGCAACCAACCGAGGAGAAGCAGCGTGTCTATCAATCATCTCAGCCAACACGATCTAGCCCGCCGCTGGGCGATCAGTCCTCGCACTCTGGAACGCTGGCGCTGGACAGGTGAAGGTCCCCGTTATGTTAAATTGGTGGGGCGCATCGTTTACCGTTTGGAGGATGTAGAAGCATTTGAGAACAAACGGCTGCACGAGAGCACGAAGCAGAGGGTGTCAGCGACATTCGACGTTGGCGGCGTGGCCAAACCACCCCTCGATGCCACGCGGTATGCTGGCGTGCAATCCAATGCCGACCACGGGCGCGGGGCAAAGTGATGGATATCTCCACCATCGCCCGCGCTCTTGATGGCGAAAGGACTGGGCGCTTCACGGCGAACGTTCCAGGACCAAATCATTCCCGCTCCGATCGATCGCTCTCCATCACGATCAGACAAGGCCGCATCTGTGTCTACAGCCATGCTGGAGATGATTGGAAGGAATGTCGCGACCATGTACTGCGGCGCCTGGGGATCGGCACCTTTGGTTCTAGAGACCGGCGCAAGGTCGTATTGACGGCGGCGTCCTCGAAGTCCGAGGTCGACGAAAAGAAATGGAGCAAGGAAAAGGCTCTTGAAATCTGGGACGACGGCGACGATCCGCGCGGCACACTGGTCGAGCAATATTTGCACCAGCACCGCGGCCTCGATCTTGCCGCAGAATTAGCTGGTCCCGTCATTCGATTTCATCGATCGCTTTGGTTTAACAAAGAAACTCGCCTTCCAGGCATGGTTTGCCTGTTTCGAAGCATCACTAGTGACGAGCCCTGCGGCATTCACAGGACATTTCTGGACCGTACGAGCGCTCAGAAGATCGATCGCCGGATGTTCGGCATCGCAAAGGGCGCCGCCATAAAGCTCGATCCGAAGTCAGACACCGAGGGTCTGATCTGTGGCGAGGGAATAGAGAGTTGCCTCACAGCGCGTGAAGCCGGCCTTGGTCGGGTGTGGGCGCTGGGCAGCAGCGGCGCGGTCGGCAAATTCCCGGTGTTAGCGGTGCCCGCGATCTCGCTGTTGCAGGAAAATGACGAAACGAGCCGGCGCGACACCGGCAGATGTGCGCGCCGGTACCTGAGGGCCGGAAAGCCCGTCACGATCGTCAAGGCGTGCATCGGCAGCGATCTCAATGACGCTTGGCGGGCAGGAAGGCAGACCGCATGATGCGACCCGACTTCTCCAGCAACGTCGAGTTTGAAACCCTCCACCCCTTCAGCAACGATGTGGTGACAGAGGACAGCGCCGCCCTGCGCTTTGTTGAGCAGCACGGCGCAGACCTGCGATACTGTCATTCATCCGGATCGTGGTTTGTATGGAACGGCCTCAGATGGCAACGGGATCTAACCGGCGCCGTGTTTGAAAAGGCCCGGCTTCTCGCAAGAGCGCTAGGTGAAGACCAGGACGCGCGCGGACGCAAAACCATTGGCAAAACCTCGTTCGCAGGCGGGATTGAGAGATTTGCACGAAATGACCGGGTCACCGCCGTCTCGGCCGATTACTGGGATCGAGACCTTTGGCTGCTTGGCACGCCGGGCGGCACGGTTGACTTGAGGACCGGCGTGCTTCGTAACCCGATCCGCAGCGACGGCATCACCAAGTCGACGTTTTGTGCGCCGCTGGAGGATGGCTGTCCGCGTTGGCTCCGCTTCTTGGCCGAGACCACGGATAAAGACCAAGGGCTGGTCCGCTTCCTCCAACAATGGTGCGGCTACTGCCTAACCGGGGTCACCAATCAGCACGCGCTGGTGTTCGTTTACGGTCCCGGCGGCAACGGCAAATCGGTCTTTCTGAACGTGGTAACGGCGATCATGGCGGAGTACGCCACAACCTCCGCCATGGACACCTTCACGGCCTCGCAGAACGACCGCCATTCGACCGAACTGGCGATGCTCAATGGGGCGCGTCTCGTGACGGCCAGCGAAACTGAGGAGGGTCGCGCCTGGGCAGAAGCGCGGATCAAAGCATTGACGGGTGGCGACAAAATCACGGCCCGCTTTATGAGGCAGGATAATTTCACGTTCACTCCGCAATTCAAGCTGATCGTCGTCGGTAACCACAAACCTGTGTTGCACAACGTCGACGACGCGGCCCGACGCCGCTTCAACATCGTTCCGTTCATGCTCAAACCTGAACAGCCGGACCACGAACTGGAGCGGAAGCTGATGGCTGAGGCCGGCGGCATCCTCCGCTGGATGATCGATGGATGTCTCGATTGGCAGCGGGCAGGCTTGATCCGGCCTGAAAGCGTGAAGGCGGCGACCGAGGCTTATTTCAGTGACCAGGACCTTTTTGGCCAGTGGCTGGAGGATTGCTGTGAAGTGAGGATAGATCGCGGCCCGCATTTCATCTGGGACCGCTCGGCCGATTTGTTCGAGAGCTGGTCGGAGTACTCGCACAAGGCGGGCGAGGAGCCTGGCAGCAAGAAATCATTCGGGCAGCTCATGCAGCGCCGCGGCTTTGAGCCTTACCGACAACCCGGTCCCGGCACGCGCGGTTTCCGATTCGTCCGGCTAAGGTTGGCCATGAAGGAAAATGACACATGACGCATCATGACTGATTTTTCCGTTTGCCTTTTACGCGCGTGCGCGCGCGTGGAGTCGATAAATAGAAAAACGCGTCATAACGCGTCATGCGTCATTGGTCGCGTCACAGGACTCCAATGCGGGACTGCTGGCGGCCGGGAATGGTGCCTAAGCCTCGCGGTCATGAAGTCGGGCTGTATCGCAGCCTTATTCTCTTCTTCATGGCGTCTCTCTCACCGAAAATCTTACTCCGCGCAAACAAGCGTAGTGTTGAGTAGACAACGGTTATTGCGCTCTTGGTGTGAAGCCTTAGAATCCTTCGTAGATGAGCCGTAGATTTTCTACTGATTGATTTCATGGCAGGGAATGCAACAGTCGATCGCAATGTCATTTGTGGAGGCCGTAACAAATATCTTCGTCGGATATGCGGTCGCCATTTGGACGCAGACGTTGATATTTCCGATCTTCGGCATAGCCATCACCGCTTCCGATAATCTGCTGATCGGCGGGATTTTCACGTGCGTTTCGCTGCTTCGGAGTTTCGTGCTGCGGCGTATGTTCGAAGCCATCGGCCGTGACCTCTAACGGACGGCGACATGATGTCGGAACGACACCAGCGAGAGGATTTTTCCGATATGCCCGGCAGCATCGCAACGTCAGCCGGTAAAACCAAGGTCGGATACAAGTGTCCGCCGACGCATAGCCAGTTCAAACCCGGCGTCTCCGGCAATCCCTCCGGCCGACCCAAAGGCGGACAGAACCTCAAGACGCTGTTCAACAAAATCCTCAATGAGGAGGTGGCCCTTCGCGATGGCTCGAAGGTCAAGAAGATCTCAAAGGCGGAAGCGATATTGCGGAGCGTGGTCGTCGGTGCGTTGCGCGGCGACACCCGAAGCCTGGCCATGCTGCTGAGATTGGCCGAGCATGCCGGCGGCTTCGAAGACCAGCAGGATATCCAGAAAATCGAGCGGATCATCGTGACCTGGAAGTCGCCAGACGATCCCGATGATAATGAGGATGAAAAGCTTGCCTAGTTCCGTGCCATCAGCAGCGTCTACAGGGAAATGGCCAGCCGACCGTATTGAGCGGTGGCCGATCGAGCGGCTCATTCCGTATGCGCGCAATGCCCGCACCCACAGCAACGCTCAGATCGATCAGATTGCCGCGTCGATCCGGGAGTGGGGTTGGACCAATCCCGTCCTCGTCGGCGAGGACGGCACCATCATCGCCGGTCATGGCCGCGTTCTCGGTGCCCGCAAGCTGCGGTTGAGCGACGTGCCGGTCATGGTCGCGGCCGGCTGGAGTGACGCCCAGAAGCGCGCCTACGCAATTGCCGACAACAAACTCAGTCTCAACGCCGGCTGGGATGAGGAGATTCTGGGCCTCGAACTGGGTGAGCTCGAAGTCCTGGGTTTTGACCTCGATCTGATCGGCTTCTCCGAGGCCGAGCGGATCGCGTTGCTGGCCCAAGGCACGGAAGGTCTGACCGATCCCGACGAGGTGCCCGAGCCACCGAAGGAGCCCGTTACCCGATCAGGCGACGTCTGGCTGCTTGGTCGGCACCGGCTCCTGTGCGGCGACAGCACCATAGCAACCGACGTTGAGAAGGTGCTTGCCGGCGTCAAGCCTCACCTGATGGTTACGGACCCCCCTTACGGGGTGAATTACGATCCGGCCTGGCGCATCCGGGCAGGAGTCAATCTGAACGAGCGCAAGCTGGGCAAGGTGGCCAATGATGACAGGGCCGACTGGCGCGAGGCCTGGGCGCTCTTTCCGGGCACTGTTGCCTACGTCTGGCACGCCGGGCGCTATACGAGCGAGGTTCAGCAGTCGCTTGAAGCGGCCGGCTTCGAGGTGAGAGCCCAGATCATCTGGGCCAAAGACCGCTTCGCCCTCAGCCGCGGCCACTATCACTGGCAGCACGAGCCCTGCTGGTATGCCGTGCGTGGCACGTCCAGCTCGCACTGGAGCGGCGACCGCAAGCAGTCCACGTTGTGGACCATCAATGCTAGGGAGGACGGCGGCCATGGCCACGGCACCCAAAAGCCGGTCGAATGCATGCGGCGGCCGATCGAGAACAACTCATCGCCTGGTCAGGCGATTTACGAGCCGTTCAGCGGTTCCGGGACCACCATCATTGCAGCCGAGATGACCGGCCGGTCCTGCTCCGCGATCGAGCTCGATCCGGCCTATGTCGACGTCGCTGTGTTGCGCTGGCAGGCGTTCACCGGGCAGGCGGCAACTCTTGAAGGCGATGGTCGGCCGTTCATCAATG
Organism: Nitrobacter sp. Nb-311A; assembly: GCF_000152905.1. Taxonomy (GTDB): domain Bacteria; phylum Pseudomonadota; class Alphaproteobacteria; order Rhizobiales; family Xanthobacteraceae; genus Nitrobacter. The sequence goes on along the minus strand of NZ_CH672424.1, from coordinate 37,802 downwards.
TCGCGGGAGAACGGCGGCCGGAGAAGGCCAGCTGATGGCACGCCGCGCCCACAAGCCAGACCCCGTGCAGCGCCGCCAGGTCGAGGCCATGGCGGCCTATGGCATTCCTGAGCCTGATATTTCCCGCACGGTCGGCATCGACCCGAAGACGCTGCGTAAATACTACCGCGACGAACTGGACCTCGGCACGACCAAGGCCAATGCCCAGGTGGCGGGCTTCCTGTTCAACTCGGCCAAGAACGGCAACGTCACGGCGCAGATCTTCTGGCTGAAGACCCGGGCGCGCTGGCGCGAGACCCCGGTTGAGCTTCAACACTCCGGCTCGATCGGCCGGCGAGACCTGAGCCAACTTTCAGATGAAGAGCTCCTCAATATAATTTCGGCGCTCGACGCTGAGATCGGCATGGTATCTGCAAAAACCATCGAGATGAAGCCGAACGCATCAAGCGCGGCATCTCCGGATGCAGTCTCGAAACCAATCAAGAACTAACCGCGTCGGTAAACGCACTTCAGCGAACCCGGGGCCTCGCGATGTCGCTGCCATAATCATCAGGCGTGCCGGAACGATCAAACGTCGCTCTGATGGCGAGCATTTGCTTCCCTATAGTGTCACGCTAAGTGATCCTCCCCAGCGCGGCCACTGCTGCTTGCCGACTCTCCTCTGACCGGCAAGCCGATGGCAATCATCCCGTAGAAGTGCGACACCGTGGAGGTGTGAGTGAAGCGGTATGGCGCCAACAGCGGAGCCAGTTAGCTAGGTTACCAAAAACGCCAGCCCAGCACCGTCGCTACAATGTGATGGCCTGACTTGGCATTGACCCGGCATCGCCTGTCCGGCGACAAGGATACGGCAGCACGTAAGTGCCGCTGTGGTCCTCGCATAATAGCTTGAGGGATTTGCTCTCCGTTGGAGGCGCGCTTGAGAAATCAGCGAGTCGCTTTTCGCGGGTTACCATCAGAATACTACCAGCCCCGAAATCAACGCGGGTCTATCAGTTTCGCTGGTCATTTGACAGACTAGCATTGACTCCGCTGAGGCCGGACAACCTTATCACGCGTGAATTCGCGTTGACAGCCTCTCACCGAGGTCGAGTTGGGGATGCGCATGCCGCTGTACGGCATGTAGAGGTCCACCGTTGCGTCTCGACGCGACCACGCCGGTCAGCGCGACGAACGGCCTTCTGTGGCCGCGCATCGGCCTCACCGCTTGCCATTAGCGGCTAATCACGGAGGGCAGAAGTCGCGTACGCAGCACCAGATTCGCGACACGTCGAGCATGCCGACATTTCCCTAAGAAACAGTTTGCTTCGCGATAAGCTCCTGCTGTGCTGCTGCAACAAGAAAACAGCAACATCATTGCTGTGAACTCCGCTACGACCACACGGCAAACGGTGGTATGCCGTGTGGTCAATGGGGCAGGTCATTGCATATCTTCGAGTTTCCACGCAGCGACAGCAACGCTCGGGGCTCGGCATAGAAGCCCAACGAGGGGCAATTGAGCGCTTTGCGGCTACTGAGGCCCTCGCGATCATCGGCGAATACACGGAGGCCGAAACGGGCAAGGGAGCCGACGCCCTCGACCGCAGGCCGCAGCTGGCTGCTGCATTGGCGGCGGCTCGAAAAGCAAAATGCTGCATCCTTGTTTCCAAGCTCGACCGGCTTTCCCGCGACGTGGCCTTCGTCTCAGGTCTCATGGCCCAGCGGGTGCCCTTCATGGTGGCCGAACTGGGGCGCGATGCCGATCCATTCATGCTGCATCTCTATGCGGCTCTGGCCGAGAAGGAACGCCGGCTGATAGCCGAGCGGACAAGGGCGGCCTTACACGTAAAGCGGGCTGCCGGTGCGAAGCTCGGCAATCGCACGAACTTGCGCAGCGCCGGCGAAACTGGCCGCGCAGTTCAAAGGCAGGCTGTCGATCGGTTTGTGCGGAGCGTGTTGCCAACTCTGGATGCCGTTCGTAATTCTGGTGCAGTGAGCCTGGCTGAAATTACCACCGCCTTGAATGAGCGCGGCGTGCGGTCGGCCTCTGGTGGCAGGTGGCACCGATCATCGGTGCGAAACCTTCTTATCCAAGCCCAATCCCGAGTGTGACTGCTTTTATAAGCGGGAATTTGCTTCTAGCCCGGCGCATCTCATATCAACATACCCGATTGTGGTTATGATGCCGCGTTGCTGTCGAAGCCTACTCCAGCCAGTTCAGTTCAACGACCCCAGCTTTAGGCGGCATAATGCATCGATGCGAACGTCGGGCGCTCCGGCGATATCGCGTACCAGACGCAGTTTCCTATTTACTGCTCTGTCAACGGCCTTCGCGTCGAGAGCGTGTTGTATGAGGCGAACGGCGGCGGCAACCAGATATCGCTCGTCTCCATCGGTTCGGTGCGCATGGGCGACAGGACATGCTACGCCCGCATCTGCTCTGCCACGGCAAGAAGGTGCTGGTGAAGCAGAACTACAAGCCCAAGCTGGCGAGTCCGTGCTCATGCGGTTCGCGCGCGGAGGCCATCGCCGGCGCGTTCCCAGCGCCTCCTCCCTCACCAGCCTGACCGGCATCCAGAGCTGGACCGAGCTGCGGACTGCGCTCGCATTCCTGGCCTCTCAGCGCTGATAGGCTTCATCACGGGAGGCATCATGGCGGGCGACAAGTTCCTGCGAGCAGCCCCCGACGCATAGGCCCTCGCCCGCGAGACGCGCCAAAGGCCCCGCCGAGGGGCCTTTGTCGTCGAGCGTGACTTTCGTGCGTCCTGGGACCTTACGCGGCGCCTGGTGACCTGCCGGGTCAGCCGGTGCTTCGCGTCAAAGGATTCTCCTCGCCTTCCTTCGTCGTTACGGTATCGATGTTGGCGTAATAAGAATCGAGCTCCGCGCGTTCCGCGGTCCAGTCGAACAGCTCGGAGCCCGAGCTGCCGAACACGCTCTTCGGATAGCCCTTCAGCCGGTTGCCGCTGATGTCGCTGCGGTAGCCGTCCAGCTCGGAGTCGAATCGGAGCAGCCGCCAAGGCACCGGGTAATGCTCGGCGCCCATGCCGAGAATGCCGCCGATGCTGAGCACGGCGTAAGCGGGCTCGCCGCTAGACTTATCGACCATGACGGATTCGATCGCGCCTACTTTCTTGTCCTCGGCACCGTAGACGGCTTTCCCGTTGTACTTGTCGCTGGAAACCAAGTTGCTGGAGGGGCGCGTGTTATCGGGAGCGGGCGGCGGGCTGTCGCCTGCCGGGTCCTGGTGCACGTCTTTGCCCACACTGGGTCGGGTTTCCGGATCGGTCATAAAGAACACTCCTTTAGGTTTCGAAACCAATCCGCCAATCAGACCATCGTTCCCAATTTGCGGCAGGGTCGGCGGCCGGAGGATGCATCCCTCGGAGAGGGGTGCGGAAGGGCGGCAGTGGGACCGACTGTGCGCACTAGTGCACTGAACTCGAGTCCGGCTGCTGCATTGTCAGCCATCGTCGCGCGGGCCCTTAGCATTCGTCGGTGATGAGAACGCCCGATTGCGCTCCCGGCTTCACACGGTGCACTAGGTGTGAATGGTGGTATCCTTCAAGTACTCATGACGCACAGAAGGCTCACTCACTCGCAATGGGGTGAGCCTTTTGTGTTAGCGGGACCGAACTGTTTATCGGTTTGTGCGGGGAGTGTTGCCGGCCTTGGACGCCGTTCGCAAATCTGGTGCCGTGAGCCTGGCCGAAATTGCCACCGGCCTGAATGAGCGTGGCGTCCGGTCAGTCCGGCGAAATCTCCTTATCCGAACGCAAGCCTGCGAACGTCATTTTATAACGGGAATTTGCTTCGAGGGAGGAAGCTGGCGATTTTCATGGCGCACTTGCACATCCTTCTTTTCAGTCTGGCGTGCCATCTGCTTAGGGAGAAGCCCGCATCGCTGCGGGCTTTTGTCTTACCAACGGTATCCTCCTCCGCCGAAGCCGAACGTTACGCTCGGGCCACCATAACCATATCCTCTGCCGCCGTAGTATGGCCCCCCGTAACCACCGCCATAATACTGCGGAGTGTAGCCGTAGCCTCTATATTGCGGGCGGTAATGACGATGGCCATAGTGACCATAGTGCCGGCCACGAGAGTGGCCGTAGTGCCGACCTCGGGAGTGGCCATAGTGCCGATTTTTCCTATAGTTGCCTGTTTTGCGGGAATGCGGCGTATCGTCTCTGCTTATGCCCCTGGCGGTGTTGGCTCCCTGCTCGCCGACAGTGGGTACGCCGCTTCGTGGGTGAGCACCACCGTCGACGTTGCCAGCGAACGAAGCGGAAGACGAGCCAAAAGCCAGCCCGATGACAAGGGCAGCCATTGCAAATGGGTTTTTCATCAGTAGTCGCTCCAATGTTGGTTTCGTATCTGAAATATAGCTCTCGAAACCACCTGTATTCCAGACAGGATGCCTATTTCAGCTCCGCGAAGCAGCTGCAACCCGGTCGCGTTGAGTCGCTCCGCGAAAAAACCAATCGAAACGCTCAAGGATCCGTTCCGCTCTTTCTTCGCTGCGACGGAACTCACGCTCAAAAGCTCTTGATCCGGTTTTTGTTGCTATACGAGCCGACTCGAACAGCAGGCGGAGCGCTCATCCGAGATCCTGGCAGCCTTAACCGCATCAGTGTTATCGGATAGGTGAGTGTTGGGTGTCCCAGAATGTCCTGCTTGTGCCTTTCACCCTTAATATTGCGACCAAGGTGACGAGGATGGGGGCGCCAATCATTGCACCAGTTGAGGAAACGAACGTTAGCGCCTCCAACCGAAGAAGATGCTCGATGTTCCGGAGCCCGCTAGCAGCAGGGAAACCTTTTCTTTGCGCGCCCATTGAAGAGGAGGGCGAAAGACCCAGAAAAGGAGATTTCCATGCAGGTGCAAGAAATTATCAACACCCACCCGCAAGTGCGCGGACAGACCAACGACGCGCTTATTCGTTGCATCGAGGAGTGCTACTCCTGCGCACAGACCTGCACGTCCTGCGCAGATGCCTGTCTTGCGGAAGACAACGTAAAATCGCTCACTCAGTGCATCCGACTGAACCTTGATTGCGCGGACGTCTGCAGCATCACGGGCAGGATTGCGACCCGTCGGACGGGTTTTGACGAGGAGATGATCCGCAGAATGCTTCATGCCTGCGCCGCAGCATGCCGGCTCTGCGCCGAGGAATGCGAAAAACATGCCGGGATGCACGAACATTGTCGGATTTGCGCCGATTCATGCCGCCGGTGCATGAGCGCTTGTGACGAGTCCGGCCGTGGCATGGCGCACTAAGTCGGGCTCGGCGCCGCGGAAGCGGCTCGCCAGGCTCTGCAAGCCAAGGCGGCCGCTTACAACTTGTCTATTTCCGATCGGGGCTCAACGACCATTGGAGGCGATTTCCGATCTCCAATGCCGGCACGCCGGAACGATTCAGCGCTTCCGCGTTTTCTTTTGGGGGTTCGGGACTGAAGGGCATAAATTTGGCGGCAAACGAGAGAAACTTCGGCGGCGACCATGCTGCCAAAAGCGATCGTGTCGCTGCGTCGGCGGATGCAGCGGATGCGACATCCACAGATGCCATTAGCAAACCTACAGCTATTGTGGATCCCGAGGACTGGCCTACGTCGGGAAAAACCGAAGCCAGCCCCGAGACTGACCAAGTTCAGGGCCATGTGTTACTTCGCTGGCTGCGCCACGATACGCCCTATATTTCGATGCTATTGTTAGTGCTAGCGGGCGTGGTTTTTCGGCTGCCTGTAATTTACTGGGTTACCCTAACACCGGTGTTTGCCGCCATGTCGATTGTATCTGGATGGAACAATTTTGTGACTTCGCGCGAGCGTCTGGATCTCGTATTCAGGCTTACATTGGATTGGTGCGCGGTCTTGCTCTCCATCTTTTTAATGTTTAACGCCGGGGTTCAAGGCGTCTTCAATGTCAATGCAACAGATCTCTCGATGATGACGCTTCTGGCATTGGGAACTTTCGTCGCAGGGGTGCAGGCCAGAGCTTGGCAAATCTCAGCTGTCGGGGGAGCCTTGTTCGTAGCTACCCCGAGCCTTGCCTGGCTGCAGCAGTCGCGCGTGTTTATTACGGGAGCCGTGATTGTGATCATCGCCCTCAGCGGTCTCATTTGGTGGATTAGCCAACGACAAGTACGCAAATGATGGTGGCGGCCCCAGCATTTTAAGACCAGCGGGAGTATTACTTGCATAAGTGGAAGATCATAAACGTTTCAACACCAATGGATTTGTTGGCAACCTGCTGCCATGAAAATCCGACGTTTGTGGCCCACTCTTTAAACAAGGCTACATTTGTATCTGACGAAAGAAGTATCAGCATCTCCCCACGGGATTTAAGATGACTGTAGGATTGCCCGAAGAGTCCTTCCAGGTGTCGATAGCCATCACCCGCATGCCATGCTCGGTCGATCATGTCTTTTGGCTCACCTGCAAATGAAGGAGGGCTGCTGATGATCACATCGAAGCACTCATCGATTTCAACGGCGCTCAAAAGATCGGAGAGGCGCGCTTCTACGATGTGAGACATTTGGTTTTGCGTCGCGTTGGTCGCTGCGGCTGCTACAGCGGCCGGGTTGATATCAAGTGCGACAACTTTACTTGCGCCCGCGCATGCCGCCGATAACGCAAGTATGCCAGAACCTGTACCAATCTCGCCTACCGTGAGGGCCGCGGAAGCTTTGACAGCGTACGTAGTTCGCAAACATTCGACTGGTGACGAAGATGCCCGGATGAAATACCGCTGGAGGTATGGTTAAGCGAAGATCTCCGATCGTCACATTCCGGGTTCGCTTGGAAGACAGAATGAAGTTATATGATGCCCGATGCACAAATTTTCGAAACATGCGTCGACCGAAGCCATGGGTATCACCTCTGATAGCTGAGTTCGACATGCTTTCTCCAAACGTTTTAAAGATCATCTTTACTGCGGTCGCTTCACTGACGCGGCTCGGAGTGCACGAGTGGGGTTAGCGTCAATATCTTACCTGTTCACGAAACAGACTCGGCACCCAGTTCGGCGCTCTTTCGATGGCAGGGCTGAGCATCCCAATCGTCAATTTTGTATCGGGGCCGATAGTCAAATCGGTTCAGCTAGAAATCGCTCACCGCGCTCGGCCATCTGTCGGGGCGACTCTCTTGGAGCGCTGCTGCGCCGGGCCGCTCGCATCGATCAGGTTGAAGGCCGTATTGATGAGCCCGATATGTGAGAAGCCTTGCGGAAAGTTGCCCACGAGCCGCTTTCGAACGGGATCGTATTCTTCTGCGAGCAGCCCGAGGTCGTTACGCAGGGCCAGAAGGCTCTCGAAGAGTTTTGACGCGTCATCGATCCGTCCAAGCATCACATAGGCGTCGGCCAGCCAAAAGCTGCAGGCGAGGAACGCGCCTTCTTCGCCGCCGACTCCATCATCGACCTGATCTGTCGAATATCGCAGCACGAACCCATTGCAGACCAGTTCCTGCTCGATGGCCCTGATCGTGCCGATTACGCGCGGGTCGTCGGCAGGGAGGAAACCAACCTGTGGGATGAGCAGGAGGCTCGCATCCAAAGCCTTGCCGCCATAGTGCTGCGTAAAGCTATTGCGATGGGGATCAAAGCCGTTTTCGCAAATATCAGCGTGAATCATGTCGCGAAGCTCCCGCCAGCGATCAACCGGGCCATCCAAACCGAAATGCTCGGCGGACTTGATAGCGCGGTCGAAGGCGACCCAGCACATCAGCCGGGAATGGGTGAAGGCTCGCGGTTCTCCCCGTACTTCCCATATGCCGTTGTCCGGCTTTCGCCAGATCGTCTCAAGATGGTCGAGAAGGACGCTTTGCAAGCGCCAGGCTTCGGCCAGCGGCGCCAGTTCAGCTTCCCGCGCAGCATGCAACGTTTCGATCAGTTCGCCATAGACGTCGAGCTGTATCTGGCCGACTGCTTCGTTGCCGATCCTGACCGGGGAACTCTCCTCATAGCCCGGCAGCCAGGGAACCTCATTCTCTGGCAGCCAGCGTTCGCCAGCGATGCCATACATGATATGGAGCTGCTCAGGACGCCCGGCAGCAGCGCGCAATAACCATTGCCGCCAGGCCTCAGCCTCCTCACGATAACCCGCGTTCAATAGCGCGTACAAAGTGAGCGCCGAATCCCGCAGCCAGCAATAGCGATAATCCCAGTTGCGGCTGCCGCCGATCGCTTCTGGAAGCGACGTCGTGGGCGCAGCCACGATGCCCCCAGTCGGTCCGAAAGTCAGCAATTTAAGTGTGATGAGGGAGCGGATGACCGCATCGCGCCATACGTGATGCTTGATGTCAAAGAGACATCGTTTCGACCATTCTTGCCACCACGAAATCGTACGGTCCATGGTCTCAGAACTATCCGGAACGAAGTGCGGCATCTTGTGGGAGCGATGATAGGAGAGCGTGAAAGGCACCTCCTCGTTTTCCCGAATCGTGAAACGAGCCGTCGTTGTCATGTTCCGGCCCACCAGGGCAACGGCGGTGTGCAATTCGACCGCGTCGGGGCCGGCGACGGCGCTTAGGCCGTAATCGCGGCGTCGTACCCAGGGAACGACCTGCCCGTAGTTAAAACGAAGGATCAGCTCCATGCTCATCGCGACCTCGCCCGATATGCCACGCACGATGCGCACGACGTCGACTTTCTCTTCATCATGAGTAAGAGGCATGAAGTCAGTAAGCGTGCAGCACCCTGTCGCAGTCTCGAAGCGACTCTCAAGCACCGCGGTTCCGGGGACGTAGCGCCGGCTGATGCGGCAGGCGGGATCCTCAGGCGTCAAAAGCCAACGGCCATGCTCGGGGTTGCCCAGAAGGGCAGCAAAGCACGCAGCGGAGTCGAAGCGCGGCAAGCAAAGCCAATCAATTGACCCGTCGCGGCTCACGAGCGCTGCGGAAATCATGTTCCCGATGATGCCATAGTCCTCGATAGGCTTCGACATGCCCGATCTTCCCTTTCTCAGCCTTGGCCGCGGAACGCGGGATAGAGCGTCATGCCACCATCAATAATGAGTGCCCTACCCGTGACGTAGTCGGACGCGTCGGACGCAAGCCAGACGATGGCCCGGCCGACGTCTCAGGCTCACCGATGCGCCCATAAGGAATGAGTTTCGGTAGTTGGGCCATTTTCTCATCGCTCGTCCAAGCCTCGTGATTGATCGGCGTTCGGATTGCGCCGGGCGCTACCGAGTTCACCCGTATCTTCATCGGTGCCAGCTCTTGGGCGAGCGATCGCATAAGGAGAGAGACGCCCCCTTTCGAGGCTGCATAGTTTGTCTGAAAGGCCCAGGGAATAATCGCGTGTACCGAACTCACGAAGATGATCGTGCCGATGGCGCCGGAAGTCCGCTCGCTGCTCTTATGGTTCAGGAATGCGCGCGCCGCCTCACGCGAGCATAAGAACTGGCCGGTCAGGTTGACATCGATGACCGCCTGCCAATTAGCAAGTGTCATGTCCTGAACTGGTGCAGGCCGCTCAATACCGGCATTGTTGATCAGGATGTCGAGCTTGCCGAACCGATTGAGCGTCTCGGCGAACATGGCTTCAACCTGATCTTCGCTGCTGATGTCCGCAGCGATCGCGATGGCGCGCCCGCCGGCATCACCGATCTCTTGGACGAGGGATTCAGCGTCAATGCGAGAGTCCTCCGACGGGAAATGGTTTACGATGACCGTTGCGCCCGCCGCCGCGAGTGCTATCGCGGTGGCCCGCCCGATGCCGGACGACGCGCCGGTGACGATAGCCACTCGTTGCCCAAGGGTATTCGAATTCATCGCAGTCTGTGATCCGTAGCGGTTTCCGATGGAGCTTCGGCGAGATTTCGGCCTCCTGCGTCGACGGTTTGCGGTAGACGGAACGACCGCAGTGCCTGTGCAAGAGCAAGAAGCCTCTCTGAATTCGCCCGTCGCGTAACCTCCGGGTGGCATCAACGCGACGCTCCCATGCACCCAGCCGCCCGAGGTGCTGGCCATGCTAAACCTCGAGTTCCACGATCAGACTTGGATACTGTGATCCGGGCGCGGGACTGTATCGACCAAGTCGGTAACCACGTTCCGACTAACAGACGGCAAAACTCGAACGGAGCAGTAGAAGCAGAAAGTGACTGTCCGCCCGATTTACACCTTTCAACGCGATCCGTTTTGGGAGCTCGTAGACGGGCTGTTATCCGAAGAAGAACCCGTGGAGTGGATTGCCTCAGAAACCGCTTGGCCATGTGGTCCAAACGTCATAAGCACCTCGTCGCCGTCTTGTGACTTCGCCTGAACCACAAAGGTTTTTGCGAGAAACTTGATATCGGAGAAGCCTGCCTGTTCTAACTGATGCTTGATCTTATGAGCGGCTGTTTTCCGTGAATTAACTTCGGCACTGGTACTCTTTTCTTGAGGACTTGGCGAGGATTGGGCCAGCACCGGCGATATGGACATTGTCGCGAATGCAACTGCCGCAAGGGTGGTTTTCATCGTGTTTTCCTTCAGTAAGATTTGTTTTAATGGAGCACTGGCACAACGTGGGGACGAAAGACCAATCAAAGAGCCCACGTATGGTTCCGAAAGAAAGCCGATTTTAGCGAAACAAAAAGGCGTGACGTGCGGCGGCCGCATTCGCGGGATCATGCGCTCGTGGCGCGAACGGACAATACTACCGGTCGAACTTTCGAGCTTAATTCTTCAAGAGATTTACGTTGGTTTCCCGGGCAATCTTTTCGGACTGCTCGCGAATGTCCTTTGTTTCACTGGACAAGTCGCCTTCGCCCTCGGTGGCGTTCCTGGCATCATCTCCCCGCAGCGCTTCTCCGTGCATGATGGAATCAGAATGAGATCGTACCCCCCCTTCTATGCTGCTTTTAGGGAACGTGACGGGTACGCTTCTTGGAAAGACAACTTCTCGAGCAGGATCAGGAAGGACGATCCCGCCTTCATTCAGTATGTTCTTCGTTTGTCGTAGGAGCGCCGAAGTAATTTTCTCGGGGGCATGGGTGGCGCTATCGAACCAATAGGTGATGCGGATATTGACAGTCGCGGCACCGAGCTCCTCCACCAGCACAAGCGGCTCGGGAGCATCTAACACAGCGGGATGCTCATGTAGAACTTGAGAAACTAGCTTCTGAGCTTGAGCTGCCGACGACTCATAGCCGATGCCAATGGTGAAGGTCGCACGACGAGTCGGATTGCTACTGAAGTTTTCGATGGTGTTTTTGTACACGATTGCATTTGGAATCTGCACGTGACTTCCATTAAGCGTGAGCAGGATGGTTGTTCGTGTATTCAGGTTTTGAACAATTCCCGCGTGTCCGGCGACTTCAACGAGGTCGCCGCTTCGGAAGGGGTTTCGGATGCTGAGCAGGAGGCTGGCAAGGAAGTTTTCAGCGATGTCGCGGAAGGCGAATCCAATTATTATACCGATAAGGCCCGTTCCTCCCAGAACAGTAAGAGCCAACCGTGTGAGTCCCGCCACCTGAAGAATAAAGTAGACGCCGACAAGAAATACTGGGACGGAGAAAGCTCGCGCCATTACCGTGAGCAAAAGTGGCGAGGTAACACGGCGAGAGAGGAAGTGACGCGCAAGCAGCGCTACCAACTTGGCGAGAAGCCACGCGATGGCTATTATGCAGATTGAGAGAACAATGAGCGGCCATGATTGAACGACTTGCTGGTAAAGTCCTCTGAATTCTGCGTTTGCTTTTTTAAACGTCGCGCCTACATCGGTTTGGACTTTGAGCCGATTGACTACCGCTACGACATCCTGCGTCTTTTCAGCAAGGTCCCCCGCCCAGTTCTTATGTTCTTGCGTATTTGTAGTTCCATCCAAGGACACAACACCGTCTCGCACGGATACCTGTGGCGCTTCGAACCACCCCGTTGACTTGAGGATGCCTTCGAGACGCCGGGAAATGTCACGATCATTCGCCGCCGGTGCGACGTTAACGGGTGTTTTCGGCGTAACCGTCGGCTCTATTGCTGGTGATTCTGCCGATGGCGAGAAAGGCGTCTGCGATTGCGCAAGTGTGTCGGTGCTGAGCAGAACGAAAACCAGAATGGCGGACGTTGCAAGAGGTTTAGCCATGAACCACATCCGCTAAGGCTCGCTTTATTGAGGCTAAGCGTTGAAACTAAGGGAAGGTCGGTGCCGTACTGCGCTTGTGCAGTAGGTCAGCAGCGGCGCACAGGCCCCTCGTCCACTCGTGGACAAATTGAAAAAGTTCTGAAGACTATCGGGCGCGTTGTAGTAGTCGCGGCACCCGAAGACGTATGCCTCAGTTAGTTGAGGCTCTACGCCTTCGAGTGCCGAAAAGTTCCGCTTGCATCAGAATCGCAGCGACAATGCTGGCCGAGGCTGCGCTGCGCGGGACATATCAAATCCTGTCGATCGAGAGCCCGTCAGCTTTTGTTCTTGCTGTATTTGAATTTGGGCGCGTCTTTCAGGTTATCTTTGGACGTGTTGACAAAAGCCTTCCAGGTGTCGTCCCTTCGATTCAACACGACAGTCGACGGATCAAGAACAACATATCTCTCTCCCATGCCGAGGAAGCCACCCACACTGACAACGACCCCTGTAATCGTTTTGCCGTTCTCAATAGCCAGATCCACGATCTCTCCGACAGACTCGTTCTGGTTGTTATAAACGTTCGTGCCGACTATTTTTGAACTCATCAAGTCGGCCGATTTTACGGTGACGAACTTAAGCGCAACAGTAGCCTTGTCGGCGACTCGCAAGCCGCTCTGAGACGCACCCGTCGCCGCTCCCGCGTCGGACGCCGGCGTCGTAGCGGGGGCCGGCGTCTGAGCATTCGCAAGCGGTGAAACTGCTGAAAACGCTGCGGCAGTTAGTAAGATGATATGAGTTTTCATACGAGGCCCTTTTCTGTTTGGGCGGAAGAGGGCTAGAGTCTTCCGCCACTCCTGAACGAAGGAAGAAGAGGTAATGGTTTTAAGGAAGTCTGGCAGCATCATTAAAAAAGCGCTTCACCGGCGAGAATTCCCATAACCAGAAGGGCTACGAATATCGCCACCGCCGCAAAGAATAACCACCTTGCAATTGTAGCGGCACCAGCAGATACGCCAGAAAAGCCAAAGAAGCCGGCAACCAACGAAATGACGAAGAACACTAGTGCCCATTTCAACATCGCGCTTCCCTCTCTGTGCTAAACAAGTCGCCCATCGCTATTCCGTTCCATAGCGTGGTGGATGACCGGGATCCGAGGCATCCCCGTTTCAAAGGGACGTGAGCGGGCGGGAGCGTGATGAACAAAATTCATCGCGGCGAGATCGCGAGCGTGGCTATCTCCAGACGGAACGATCCGGGTACCCGCAATGAGGTGATTGAGCGCGCCGTCCGGCTACTGGAGCCGCATTGAGGATTGTGGGTGCCTACGATCGCGGCCGGCGACAGTTCGCGCCATCCCGCAGAAGCTCAATTTTTGCTGGAGATCCAGATCTTGCTTCATAAGACATTTCTGCGCCCTGTTAGCAACTCGCGCGGCCGCGCAGGTATTGGTCCCGTGTTGGCGCAAAAACCTGGTTCACCCAGGGCCCGAGATCAATGCGCTCACTAGCGATTCACCGAAAGGACCAAAGGCACGATGAACTTGGAAGGCATGTTTTTTCAGAGCTGGTCAGGAATTGTGCGGACGGTGCTTGTCGGATCGCTCGCTTACGCAACCCTTGTCGTGTTCTTGCGAATATCCGGAAAACGGACCCTTGCCAAACTCAACGCATTCGACCTTGTGGTGACTGTTGCGCTTGGCTCGATATTATCGGCCATTATTCTCCAAGAAACCATATCCCTGGCCGAAGGTGCTACCGCCCTAGCGCTGCTCATTTTTCTACAGTTTGTTGTCACGTTCTGGTCCGTACGATCGGCGCGGTTCGCAAATGCGATCCGCTCCGAGCCGGCTCTGCTCGCGCGCAAGGGATAGTTCTGCAGCGATGCTATGAAGCGCGAGCGTATCACCGAGGATGAAGCGCTGAGCGCTGTCCGGGCAGCTGGTGGCAAGGATATTACTCAAGTCGAGTCGCTCATTTTGGAAAAGCGATGGCACGCTGAGCGTAGTGCTTCGCGCCTAAGCAGCCTGAACAGCTGGGTCCATCGCTCGGCTTCCGGCGGACCAAATCGGGCAATCTGTTGGATGGAGCCGCCTGTTCAGGAGGATTGGCAGACTTACCCACCCGATCGGCAGGTCTTGTGTATTCATCGATAAGTGCGCTTTCCGACCAAGCGAGCAATTGCGCTATCTATCGTCGGTCAACGTCCTCGCCAAGGAACGTAACAGCTTCACAATCGTCTTCCCATTCAAATGACAAATATGGCCGACTAGCTGATACGACGAGGGGACGAACTCTCCGGCGACAAGACTGTGTGACCCGTTCGCATCGGCCGCACGGGATTCATCAGGTTCAACGCATCTGCGCTAAATCCCGGGATACGAATTTGCCAAACCTAAGCGAGCACTCGTTACCTGTCTTGTTCCTGATTCTTGCGATCGCCGGTTCGATCGTCTGGTACGCAGGAACCAGGATCACCTGCTATGTGGATGCCATCGCGCGCCGCTCGCACATCGGCGAGGCTTTCGCCGGGATGCTCCTTCTTGGAGGTGTGACCTCACTGCCGGAAGTGGCGACGGCCGGGGCCGCCGCGGCTAATGGCAACGCCTTGCTGACGGTCAACGATCTCCTCGGCAGCGCCTCCATGAATCTCGTGCTACTGGCGATCGGCGACCTGCTTTATGGCAAGAATGCGTTGACCTGCGTAGCGGGCCGACCTCAGACGCTGATGCAGGGCACGCTGGGAATGATCCTGCTGGCAGCGGTAGGGTTTGCCATTACGGTGACAGACATCGTCATCCCCGTAGTCGGGACTGGCGTGACAACAGTGATTCTCGCTGCAGCATGCGTTCAAGCGCTGCGAATATCCCGGCGTTTCGAACGAAACACGACATGGCAAGTGATCGACCCTCCCGATGTCGAGGCGGCTGAGTCCGCGGATGTCGAGCTGAGCAATGGCAGGCTTGCAGTTCTTACGACGGCAGCAGCCATGGCGATCCTGAGCGGAGGAGCAACGCTGGCGATGACCGGTGACGCGATTGCCGACAAGACCGGCCTCGGCAGTTCAATCATCGGCTTCACTCTGATCGCTTTCTCGACCTCGCTGCCCGAACTCAGCTCCGTGCTGAAGGCACTAAAAATGCGCCGTTATCAGTTGGCAATCGGTGACATCTTCGGCACCAATCTGTTCAACATACTGATCCTCTTCCTCGGAGATCTGCTCTATCGCGAGGGCGCGTTGCTCAACCAGGCGGGGAGCTTTGAAATCGCCGCGTGCTGTCTAGCCGCCGTGCTCACCGGTATATTCCTGGTCGGTCTCCTCGAGCGCCGGAACCGAACGATCGGTCGGATGGGCACTGATAGCGCGATGGTGGTTGTCATCTATCTCGGCGGCCTTGCGGGTCTATCGCTACTTTAGCATGGCCGACTGACTGAAATCGGTCGCTTTGGAAACATCAGTGGCTAGGGCAGTTACTCTTCGATGCGGGGAGAAGGTTCTCCGTTCCAGAGGCTGTCCACACAGCCCTCACAAGTTGCCGCCATTTGGGGATGTCGATGGCCGACAAGCCTATAGTTTTAATCACAGGCGCCGCGGGGAACATCGGCGGCTCGCTGGCGCAAGCTCTGCAGCAGCACTACACGGTGATAGGCCTCGATGTGGCAAGCGGCGACACCGATTATCCCATCATCGAGGTAGACCTCACTGACGAGAAGAACGTAGCTGAGGCCCTTGCACGCTTCGGTTCCGAGCACGGGCATCACATCAGTAGCGTCGTCCACTTGGCGGCCTTCTTTGACTTCAGCGGCGAGGACAAGCCGCAATACAAGACAGTCAATGTCGATGGCAGCCGCAATCTTATCCGCGCCCTGCAAGCGTTCGAAGTCGAACAGTTCGTTTATTCGGGAACGATGCTGGTTCATGAGCCCGGCCGGCCAGGCGAGCGTATCGATGAAGACCGTCCCATTGCGCCCGGTTGGGCATATCCGAAGTCCAAGGCCGAGGCCGAGCAGGCGATCAGGGAGGAACGCGGCGATATCCCCGTTGTGTTCCTGCATCTCGCCGGCCTCTATGACGAACGCACATCGGTTCCAACCTTAGCGAATCAAATAGCTCGCATCTATGAGCGGGATTTCCAGAGCCATCTCTACTCCGGCGATACCGCCGCGGGGCAATCGATGGTCCACCGCGAAGACATGATCGACGCTTTTGTCCGCGCGATCGACCGGCGCGGCGAGTTACCACAAGAAGCCGTCCTCCTGATCGGTGAGCCCGAAGCGATCGGCTACGACGATCTGCAGGATCGGCTCGGCTGCCTTATCCATGGCGAGGATGAGTGGGCCACACTGCGCGTGCCTTCGGCAGTGGCCGGGATCGGTGCCTGGGTGCAGGACAAGGCCGAGCCGGTCGTTCCCGATGCGATCGATCAGGGCGAGCGGCCGTTCATTCAGCCGTTCATGACGCGCATGGCGAGCGATCATTACGCGCTGAATATCCGGCGTGCACGCGAGCTTCTCGAGTGGAAACCAAGACACCGCCTCGCAGAAGAGTTGCCCGCCATCGTGGCCGCGCTAAAGCAGGATCCGGCCGCGTGGTACAAGGCCAATCGCATTGCCCCACCGGCCTTTGTCACGGAAGCCGAAGCAGTCGGCGAAAATCCTGAGGAACTGCGCGCCCGCCATGAACAATGGCGGCGGTCCGCGCATGGCGACACGCGATGGGCGCATTTCGTCAACATTGCGCTGGGGTGCTGGATCCTGGTTCAACCCGTGATCGTCGAGGTCGAGGAAACGGCCCTCTTCTGGTCCGAGGTTTTTCTGGGCGCAGCGTTGATCTTCTTCGCAACTCTATCGCTGTCCTGGCGCTTGGCTTGGGCGCGCTGGGCGTCGGCGGCGGTAGCGGCCGGCATCATGGCGGTCCCCTTTCTATTCTGGACTGGTAATCCGGCTGCATTCTTATCCGATACGCTCGTCGGCGCCTTCGCCTTTGGCCTCGCCGTCGGCACACGACCGGAGCCGGGAACATCGGTCGTTGCGGCGATGACCGGCCCGGAGATTCCGCCGGGATGGAGCTACAATCCTTCGGCCTGGACGCAGCGATTGCCGATTATTTTTCTGGCGCTGATCGGAGTGCTCATTGCCCGTTACCTAAGCGCATATCAGCTGGGCCAGATCGACAGCGTATGGGAACCGTTTTTCCCCGGGCTGCCGGACGATCCTGCGAAAAATGGCACTGAGGCGGTGATCACTTCGTCTGTCTCCGAAGCTTTCCCGATCCCGGACGCCGCGCTCGGCGGCTATACCTATGCGCTGGAAATCGTAACGGGAATCGTCGGCTCACGGGCGCGCTGGCGCACTATGCCGTGGCTCGTGTTCCTATTCGGCCTCATGATCGCGCCGCTAGGGATCGTCTCAATTCTGTTCGTCATCATCCAGCCGATCGTCATCGGCACCTGGGCGACGCTGACGCTTATCGGCGCCGCGGCCATGCTCATCCAGATCCCATACTCGCTCGACGAGTTGCTCGCTACGATCCAGTTCCTGCGGCGGCGAGCGAAGGCCGGGCGGCCGTGGCTCCGAGTGTTTTTGTTTGGGGATACCGACCAGGGCCAGCGCGGAGAACGCACTGATGAGTTCGAGCGCGCTCCCGGCGCGGTGCTCCGCGACATGTTGGCGGGCGGAGTCAACCTACCGTGGAATCTGGCTCTGGCTGCAGTGCTGGCAGCGTCCCTCTTGTTCACGCGGCTAACCTTTGGCGCGGAAGGAGCGATGGCCGATGCCGATCATCTCATCGGATTCCTCGCGCTGACAATTATCTCGCTTGCCGCGGCGGAAGTGGCGCGGCCGCTACGCTATGGCCTCATTCCGCTGGGTGCAGTGCTATTGATCACGCCTTTCCTGCTCGAGGCCGGAGCAACTCATCGCATTGGAAGCATTGTTATTGGTCTCATGCTGATTGCACTGAGCTTCCGGCGTGGCGCGATCCGCGAACGATATGGAACGTGGGATCGCTACATTGTTTCCGCCGAAGGAGGCACGAGGCGACTGGCCGGAGACACGGCCCGCGCGGCCACCGGCGACGAGGTGATGATACTTCGGAAGGAGACCCGCGACCTAAAGGAAGTCGTCGCCAAGCAGGCGCTGGAACTCCGGCTGCTGAAGAAAAGAATGATCGCGGGTCGGGGAACGACGGATGAGATACCCCGTCTCCGAGAAGCTGGAGATCATGCGCTTCGTCAATCCTCCTCGATGACGCCTCGCGCTAGATCATCGCCTGAAGACGATCATTAGTTTGAGGAGGTCACCGGTATGCTCTGCCTGGCGCTCGCGGCATCGGGCTGGGATATCGCCAGGTCACGAGCAGCGGCCGCGACCGCTTTCTCGACAGGCCGTGTTACGGGGCCGGCGTCCTGGCTCATTGGCTCCCGGATCAACACCCGCGGGTCATTTTGCCATCCACAACCAATGGCAGATCGAGCGCTAGGTTGTCTTTTGATGTGATGCATTTGCTTCACGCGAACCGGATTCCACTTCACTCCAAAATGCTATAGCCCCAAACGCTGAAGAACCGCATCCGTCTCAAAAACTACTTCCTCCCGGATGATCTCGAAGCCAAGATCGCCGCCTTCGTCGAGCACACAATCATCGGCGCTATCAGAGGGCCTCGACAATCTGACGACGGCTGACGTCCACTTCCATCCTTTTGCAACGAGAAGGGATCAAGCAAACCATCGAACAGCGACGCTTGCAGCATCACAGGGCCGCTGCCTAAGCCGCCAGCTTAAAATGACTAACAGATGGGCCTGAACCTTCGCTAGGTCAGCCCGCCAAGTGTGTCAAAATCTCTGACCACGGGCATGAGGTCCGGGTCGTGTATGTCTTGGACGCCGGCTGCGCATTTTTCTCGTTAAAAGAGGCTGCAGGTGAAATAAGCCCGCCGCTGGCGCTAAATCCTCATGTCTCCCCTGGGATCGTTGTCTTCTCACCAAGCGTTTCACGAATCCACAGCTTCTGTACCAGCACCATGATCGCGACCGTGAGCGGAACTGCCAAGATCACGCCTGCGATTCCCCCAAGCAGGCCGAAAACTGCAATCCCCAGCAACATGACTGCAGGAGGAATATCGACTGCGCGCCGCTGGACCATAGGTGTAATGAGGTTACCCTCAAACTGCTGAATGGCAAGCACGGCAACCATCGTCCAGAGCACGGTGCCGAAATCCTGCGTGACGGCGAACAGCAATGCCGGTATGGCGCCGACAAGGGGACCGATCATCGGAACGAAATTGGTCGCCCCGGCGACGAGTGCGAGGCCAAGCGGCGATGGCAGTCCGATCCACCAGAATGCGACCCCGGAGAGCACACCAACCAGAACCATCGAGACCAACTGACCGAGAAACCAGAGGCGCAAGGCGGAGGCGGTGACGTCCAGAGCATCTCCGACCCGCTCGTGCTGCTCGGGAGGAAAGAGCTTGATCATGCCCGCGCGGTACAGCCGCGGGTCGGTGGCCAGGTAGACCGCGATCACAATGATCAGGACGAGGTCCGTCGCCACACCTATCGCGGTGTAGCCGAGATTAGCAACCCTCGACAATAGCTGACCGCCACCTTCACCCGAGACCGCTTCCTTGATCTGTTCGAACGCATTGTGAATCCCAAGCCGCTCACCGCCCGCTTCGATTGCATCGGGAAGACGTGCGAAGACGTCTGAAATCTGGCCGGCAAGCTGCGTTCCGAAGAGGCTCAGGATGGCCACTATGACGGCAGCCACGGTCAAGCTGCTTGCGGTCAAAGCCCACCCGCGCGACGTCGACGTGAGCTTCGCGAGCAATGCGGCAAGCCCAGACAGAAGGACCGCAATTAAGACCGCGGCGAAGAATATGAAGAACAGCGCGGCGATCTTCCAACCAAGGTAGGCGACCACCACCGTTGCCAGGACCACCAGCACGCGGCGGAAGAAGACCCAATCGGACATCGCTTCGGATTGCACGGACCCATCTTTTTGTTGGACGATCCGGCTGGGGA
>NZ_CH672424.1:0-17407 GCF_000152905.1 Nitrobacter sp. Nb-311A | reverse complement strand
GACGTCGGCCGGTGGCGTCGGAACGAGGCGCGGAGCTGGTATTTCTCCAAGCTGCGGGGGCAGTGAAGGGGATGTCGGTGAGCGTGGTAAATGCCGGAATTGTTACGCCTTGCGGCGGCGCGAGGCGAGTTGCGCGCGAAGATTGAGCCTGACCGCTGTGCCGTCCCAGACCACGGCAGCCAGACAGCTCGATTCGATCGGAATCTGTTTTTGGCGAATGCGGATGCTCACGATCGCATGGAGTTGAGGAGTTTGAGACGGTGGACGTGCAGGAACCTCACAGGTCCGTGGCGCATTATTGCTCACCTGCAAGCATCTTTGGGAGTGCTCCGGTGGCGAAACTTAAGGGAATCGTCTTGTGCATGATTGCAGCCGTGATCGGCTTTGCGTCGCCGCCCGCGGTCGCGCAGCCGAAGGAGATGAAAGCAGATAAGCTGGTGGCGGAGACACTTTACAACGGAATCTGCGCATCCAGCATCCTGGAAAGCCGAGTATTCTCGAAAAAAGGCGGGTACCTGGGGCAGGTTCGCAATATCGTTCTTGCCGACGATGGCTCGGTAAAGGCTCTCATCGCCGAGCAAGCCGGTATCGGCACCACGCTCGAATTTGTATTCCGCATTCCCTGGGACAGCGTGGTACAGCCGGCCCGACCAGGTGCTTTGATCGCGGATCTGTCAGACGCGCGCTCGGATCAGTTCGGCCTTTTTGCTCAAGAACCCAAGGAGGGAGCCGAGTTTCTCATCAGCGAGGTGATTGGCGACTATGCGCGCCTTCAGACCGGCCTCGGCTATGGCTACGTGAAGGACGTCGTGCTCGCTCCTCCGGGGCAAATGGTGGCGGTACTGATAGCTCGTGATGCTCGGACGGGCATCGGAACGGTGGCGTTTCCATATCCGGGACGCACCGGTCGCTGGAGTCCCGAAATGAGCTACTATGGTCTTCCGTTCGTGACCTTGGAACAAGCTGACGCCGCCGCGACGAAGGTGAATCCGAAGCACTTCGAAACAGCGCAATGATTTGGCGCCGAAGCATTCAAGCGACCGGGCTCGCAACCTAGCTGCCCAGCAGAGGGGCGCGATGCACATGGCGCTCATTTTTGATCGCGCTTCTCCAACACATCGAAGGTTGCAGAGCGAACAGCGATGTTGCCCTCCGGGAGGGCGATCACGAACAGGAAGTCGAGCTGGGGTCGGCCCACGTCGGCAGCTGAACAGTAAACTGCAGCGTCCCTTCCGTGCTGGTGCGAGCAGACTCGATGATCTGGTAGTCGCTCCCGGGCGAGCCACCGGCAATCTCAACACGCTTACCAGAAGGTAGCCCAATTACGGATAAAGTCACCGGAGTGCCGGCGGCCCCTTTCCTGACCGACAGCGACACCTGCGCTTCGACCTTCTCCATGCCTGGAATGTTCAGGCGCTGCCCGAGTTTGCGAACCCGCTGGTGCAGATCCGGATTCTGCTGGATAAATTCCTCGAGAGATTGGCTGGCCGTCTCGGTTGCTCGTTCGATCGAACGTCCGGCATCTTGGGCGTAAGATTTCAAACGAGCAAAGAGCGAATCCGCGGCCTCGCGGGCCTTGGCGGCCGCTTCGCCGGCAGAGGGCGCCGCCAGGATCAGATTCATGCCTGCCCGCAGATCTTTGGAACCTTCGATTTTTGGGTTCAGGTCAAGAATTCTGGCTTCCGTGGTCTGACAGCGCTCGGCGAGGTCACTTAGCGTTTCGTCTTCCTCCACCTGAATCGTGCTGCCGCACTGGCCAAAAGCGGTCCCAGTGAGCGCAATAGTCGCCGCGACAAACAGCGTGATCCCTACCATTTGCGGGCTCTCGGGCGGCCGGGTAAATGGATAGACGAGCATTGGTGCGTTTCCCGTTATGCCATCGTTGGCCAACCAGTCATAAATCCAGAAGTTCCCGATGGATCCTTCGGCCGCCGCCTCATGGTGCAGGCCGGGCCGCGCAGTAGCTTTGCCGTCGTTGTAAACCTGAGGCACGTTGATCCCGCAGCGCCGTTAAAAGCGGCACGATCTCTCGCGCAGGCCAAGCTTGATTGACGCACGGTGGTTTCAAAACATAGCTCTTTTTACGCTAACGAGGCGCCAGGTTAGGTCCCCCGCCGCCGCACCCCGCGCGTCATTCTGCTCTCGCTATTCCTCGGGCCGCATCCGGGGTTCGGACGTGGTATTTGCGCAAAAGTGGAGAAGGTTCGAACCCAGTTTCTCTCCCTCCGCCACTATCAAATTGCGAACCCCCTAAATGCTGCTCTGAGCGTCCAAATTCCTTTTGGTTTCAAAGGAGTTTATCAGGAGCGACCAAACTTCGGAGACTGCCGGAATGCCGTTTTCCGGTCTCAGAATGGCTTTCGTCTCAGATCGACCAAACCTCGACCGATTTGGTTTGGTTGAAAAAGATGGCGTTGTTTCAATAACTTGCAGTTTTCAGACTGCGCCCGAGTTGTAATGGGAGTCGCCACCAGCCAGCCTAAAAGAGACACCCGAGGTGGGCGTTTTGGCGCGTGGTGCAGCGAAAAGCCCACGGACAAGATCACTGCGAAGCATTCGATGAAAGTCGACGATCTTCATGATGTTGGCCCGCCATCAACCACTCGCCCAACTTCGACCAGCGCCGCCGACCTGAGACGTTCTTCACCGCGATGGCGACGGCCTTCTTCTGCCCGACCAGCACCACCAGCTTCTTGCCGCGCGTGACGCCGGTGTAGAGGAGATTGCGCTGAAGCATGGCGTAGTGCTGCGTCATGATCGGAATGACGACGGCCGGATATTCCGAGCCCTGCGCCTTGTGGATCGTCGCCGCGTAGGCCGGCACGACGGTGTCGAGCTCGCCGAAGTCGAAGCTGACGGTGCGGCCGTCGAAATCGATGGCGACTTCGCCCTCATCCGGGTCGACGGCCGTGATCATGCCGATGTCGCCGTTGTAGACTTCCTTATCGTAGTCGTTCTCAATCTGCATCACCTTGTCGCCCGGTGCAAAGGTCCAGCCGAACCGCTCGACCTTGTTTTCGCCCGCCGGGTTGAGAGCAGCCTGGAGTTCAATATTGAGCGAACGGGCACCAACACCGCCGCGGTTCATCGGACACAGGACCTGAATGTCCCTGATCGGATCGAAGCCGAAGCGGCGCGGGATCCGATGGCGCACCAGCTCGACGATGCGCGGCACGGCCTGTTCGGGGTCCGCAGCCGGCACGAAATAGAAGTCTGATTCTCCGTCAGGAGGCAGAAGGTCCGGCAGGCGCCCCTCGTTGATCTGGTGGGCGCTGGTGATAATCCGGCTTTGCGCGGCCTGGCGGAACACCTCCGTCAGCCGTACGACCGGAATGACGCCAGAGCCGATGATGTCGGCGAGAACCTGTCCCGGTCCGACCGACGGCAATTGATCGATATCACCCACGATCAGCAGGGCTGCTGAACTGGGCACCGCCTTCAGGAGCGACTGCATCAACGAGACGTCGACCATCGAGCTTTCGTCGATGACGAGCAAATCGCAGTCGAGCGGATTATCGTCGGTGCGTTTGAATCCGAAGGTCTTGGGACCGAACTCGAGCAGGCGGTGGATGGTCCGGGCGTCCCGACCGGTCGCCTCGGTCATGCGCTTGGCGGCGCGGCCGGTCGGCGCGCAGAGCAGAAGCTTTGTGTCCTTCGCTGCCAGGATGCGCAGGATCGAATTGACGATGGTAGTCTTGCCGACACCGGGGCCGCCGGTGATGACCAGAACCTTCGAGCGCAGCGCCAGCCGGATCGCTTCGGCTTGGCTGGCGGCAAGTGTGAGGCCGGTCTTCTGCTCGATCCACGGCAGGGCACGATCGGCATCGATCTCGGGCCATGGCCGCGCCCCGCCACCCAGCCGCGCCAGATGCTCCGCGATGGCGCGTTCCGCCAGGTAGAGGCCGGTCAGGAACAGGCATTCGGTATCGCCAACACGGTCCGCTGTGACGGTCCCTTCTTCGAGCTCGAGCCGTATGGCGGCATCGATGAGATCGATCGGGACTTCCAGCAATTTCCCGGCAAGCCCCGTCAGGTCGCCTCGTGGCAGTCCGCAATGGCCGTCGTTCATCGCCTCGGTTAGCGCAAAAGAAATCCCGGCACGCACACGGATCATGGCGGTCTTCTCGATGCCAAGCTTTTCCGCAATGAGATCAGCGGTGCGAAAGCCAATGCCCCGGATATCCCTGGCCAGCCGATAGGGGTTCTCGCTCATCACCTGCACGGCGTCGGTGCCGTAGGTCTTGAAGATCCGCACCGCGCGCGCCGTGCCCACACCATGCTGGTGCAGGAAGACCATGATCTCCCGAATGACCTTCTGGTCAGCCCAGCCCGAGATGATCCGGGCTGCCCGGATCGGCCCGATCCCTTCCACCTCTCGCAGGCGTTCCGGGGTTTCTTCGATAATGTCGAACACGTCTTTGCCGAACTGCTTGACGAGGCGTTTCGCATAGACCGCTCCGATGCCGCGGATCATGCCGGAGCCCAGATACTTCTCGATGCCTTCGATGCTGGAGGGCGCCGAGGTCTTGAGAAAATGAGCCTTGAACTGCAGTCCGTGGGTGCGGTCGTTGATCCAGACGCCCGAAGCAGTGATCCATTCACCCGCCGAGATCGTTGCCGCGTGACCGACCGTCGTTACGAGATCACGCAGCCCCCGCGCCTTGACGCGCAAGACGCAGAAGCCGTTCTCGGAATTGTGGAACGTGACCCGCTCGACAAGACCTGCGAGAAGCTCTCGTCCCTGATCCTGGTGTGCCTGGTTCATGTCAACTTCAGATCAGAGCAGCTATGCCAATACGATCATGAGGGTCGGTCATCGACATGCTCGAAGGCTCCTTGCAGTCACCGCCGCCACCTTTGCCCCAATGAAGGAAAGCCTGGCGATCGCCGGAAAAGCGGGCTCGGGCAGCGGCCCTCTGTGCATCGTAATAGGTTTTAGCGGGGTCGCGCTCGATCAATTGACGTGCATTATCCTGGAATAAACGTCTCAATTGCCGCCGTCTTTCAATCCATCCTGAAACAGCGGACAATACGCCCATGGTTATTCGCTCCGCCCTTGCTTCCCTGACTGTCATTACAACGCTGCTTGCAGGCCCGACGACTGCGCCGGCAGCAACGACAATAACAGGCATGGCGAGGATTTCCGATGGAGATACGATTACGGTGGAGGGCGCGAGGATCCGGCTGAATGGTATCGACGCGCCGGAGACGGACCAGACTTGTATCAACAAGACTGGCGAAAATTACGCCTGCGGCATTGCCGCGCGTGATGCACTGACCGGGTTGATCCACGGCCGCGCAATTATCTGCAGCGGCGACGAGATCGACCTCTATGGCCGACACATCATGACCTGCTCTGCCGGCCAGATGGACATTAACGCCGCAATGGTGGCCAGCGGCTGGGCGCTCGCTTTCAGGCGCTACTCGAACATCTATGCCAACCAGGAACAGACCGCTCGTTCCCGGCAGGCTGGACTGTGGTCTGGTGCATTCATTGCGCCATGGGACTGGCGCCATCGCGGTCCGCAGACAGAGATACTCGGTGCGTTATCGGTCCCGATCGATGCACAGCAGCGTCTCTTGCCGAAACCACTAGCGTCCGTGAGTCCAATAACCGGCTGCCGGATCAAGGGCAACATCAGCCGTAACGGCACTCGCATCTATCACATGCCGGGCCAGCACGATTACGACAGAACCCGGATCACCGAGACCAAGGGCGAGCGGTGGTTCTGTAGCGAGGACGAGGCGCAGGCGGCGGGGTGGCGCCGGGCACGAAATTAATGCGGTCGCCGCGGAACAGCGTCAATGTAATGTCGTCGGCGGGAATCGATCTGCGTTCTTCATCATCCGCCGACGCGCGCGGGCGCAATCAAGAACGACGATATTGATCTCTTTTTCCATGATCAATGTCAGCTCACGGATATGTCTGATCGTCTGGTCAAGGTTACTTCTGTCGGCGGGCTTGGCCTTATTCTTGGTCAGTTCATAAATGCCAGCCATCATCGCGCGGATTTCACCAAGGTTTCCGAGTGCCGCATTGGCTTTCTCAGGCAGATCGATTCTGTCCTGACCGTCGAACAAGCCCTCAACGAAGCCATCAAGTTCCTGACGACGGAGCAGTGCGAGGTCAGCAATGTCCTGGCGCGTTGATCCCGGCGCCATGCGGGTCAGACGGAACGGATCGTTGCGCTTCTGATGTCGTGTCAGCGAATTCCACAACCCGTTGACCAGGGTGCCGATCAACTCATTGACGTCGTCCATACGCTCAAATTCGGGCAGCTCGCCGCCCCATAGGTCTTTGACAAGTTGCAATGGCGAGGTGGATAGCGCTGGCGTGGCGATGTTACCCAGGAAGCGGGTGCGCACCTCATGGTATTGCACGGGGCAGACGTATTTCTCGAGCAATTGCCGAATGTGATCTTCGTCCGCTACTGACAACTTCGGCTTCGAAGCCACGGCGTCCCCTCTATCTTTCAGCTCCCATACAGCAATCAAGCCGCTGTTGTGGTTCTGTGAGAGTTGCCGGAAGCGCCTTATCGGTCAATGGGTGGCAGACGATTCCGAATCAGAGCCGAACACCCTCTCCATCTGTTGCGTCCACGGCAGATCGGGAACGGCCATCAGATCGTTGAGCGCCAGCGCTGGTGGCTGGCGATGAATGACCAGCCTTTCCAGGACGTTAGGCGATAGATACGCAAGCCACATCATCCGTCCAACATACTGGTCGGTTACCCTTTCGGCCATAGCGATATTATGGAGGGTCGATACCTCGCCACGCTCGAGCTTGCGCCGCCAGTTCCAGGCGCGGGCGATGGCGCGCAACACATGCGGATCCTGCGCCCGTGCGCCGGCAGACTGTATATCGGCAGGCGGCAAGATTTTCGGGCGACCATTCTTCTTGCGAATGGTGAGTGGGATGACCACGCGGATGGTGTTGTCCGTCATGCTGCGTCCTTTTTCATCTGCGGTGCCATCATCTGTCGTGCCAGCGAGCCGATGCCCTCATTACGCAGATCGATGGCGATACCGCCCACGCCGACCGTGACGCGAGCTACCAGAAGCTGGACGATTCGCGCCTGCTCGGCTGGAAACAGCGACGCCCACAGCTTGTCGAACTCACCGAGCGAAGCAATGACCGCCTTGTCGTTAATGCCCGGCATGTCGGATTTGAGGGCGGCAAGCACCTGAGCGCGGACTTCCGGCGTCGCAATCATGCGGCGGATTTCGCCGATGACGGCATCCTCGACCATGCCGGCGGCAAGACGCTGCGGCCCTGCGACATCTGTTGCCCGGTTTCGGATCAGATCCATCGAGGTGTAATAGCGATAGAGCCTGCTAACCGCTCTTCCACAACCAGCGGCGCGAAGCTCGTTGCCGGAGATTCGCGCGACGGCAAGGCGCCTCTCTGTCGAAAACGTCGGCGCCAGTCGTAAATCTGCCAGCGCGTCGCCCCATGCTTGCGCGCCACCTCCGACACCTGGGCCCCAGGCAATAAACTCTCGGCAACGATCCGAGCCCGCTCAGCTTCCGAACGTACGCGGCGCCCCGTCGGTCCCTCAAGCACTTCAAGCCGGCTGACTGTCCCAATCAATGAGCCGTCCAAATGGACGCCCTTTTTGCCGTCCAACACCATCCCAAACCTCCGTCCTACCCGGAGGATTCTTCGCACGTTCGATTCTAACCCGATACAAGGGGATCAACTGAGCGCTTCCGGACAATCCCGCCGCTACCGTGGAATAATTTTGCACCGCCACTCTCACCGGAATTGTGAAAGGACAGGACAGCGCGGGTCGGAAGCAAAATCTTGTTCAAATTACTGTTCTTTGTTCGACCGCGACCGAACTTGTTCTCTGCCTGTGGGCAGGTACAATCGAGTGGAACGGCCGCGGGAGAACCTGGAGGGTCTTCGGGAAGTCCGAATTCGCTCAACAATTGCCTTCCGTACCAAATGCATTGATGAAATCTCAGGTGTCGCTTATCGCTTCCATTGCCAACTTGTGCTGGTTCGTTTGCCAGATGGCGATCCGTAGGGGCTTCAATCTGAAATCTTGAGCCGTTGGTTCATTCAATTTGGGTCGAAGTCCTATGCGAGGCCCTTTGAAGAGCGCTTCAGCGTGATGGCTGCATGGCACAAGCTGCAACAGGCCCGTCGGATCGTCGATACGTTTGGTGTGAATGTCTTGGATCATCTTCCGCTCGTTATCCTGCCATTTGTTTCCCTTGCGTGCGAACGGATGACGATTTCCGCGAACAATTCGCTGAAACACCCACCTCTGCTCCTTGTCCAGTTCTCTGATAAGCAACCCTCCAAATACGCCATGGTCCTCCGATCCGCAGGTTATGTCGATCCCTGAGTAAGTCGGGGCACGACAACCATCGCCATGAACGTACCAAGTGCCAGTTTTTAGTTGAGCAGGTCGTTGATGTGTGTAGGGATCGCGCCAGAAATTGAAATCCTTGAAATATAGATAAAGTTCGAGCGCGGTAATCCGCCATTCGCAATTCCCGCGAACGAGGTTATGGCCGAACATAATGGAGCGCGCGTATTCAATGAATCGATTGACGACTTCTTGAGGATCGTTGGCGCCTTTGAATCCCTTCGCGCGCAATGCGACGGCAATATTTCCCATGGCTCAATATCCTCCCTTTGAAATGCCGCTTGAACCACGTGGGATCGGCTGCGTCAGGCAGCGAATGCCTCCACCCCCCGACGCAATGTGATCAATGCGAAGCATAATGACCCGGTGTTCCGGAAAGGCGCTCTGCAAAGACTCGCGCGCGGCCTGGTCGCGCTCGCGATCACCAAAGCAACCTGTAATAACGGCGCCATTGGAAACATAGGCGTTGAGATAGCAGGGTGCCCAATAGTTCCCGCGATATTTCCAGTGGCGCTTGCGTGGTGAACGGATGCGTTCGACCTGCATATTGCGCCCTTGCGCGTCCAGGCTCTGTTGGAGAATGCGTGTATCGTGCGCACGCCACATCGGGGGCTCGACCTGCTCATCCTCCACGCTCTCCACAAGCAGGCGCCCTGACGACGTGAACAGGACGTAGCCGTCGACGTGACCGGAGGTGATTGGCTCACAGGGCTCACCCTCCAGCCAGATGACTTTGGAAATTCCAAAGGATCGGAGGGCTTCGCAGATGCGGGATTGACGGCTTGGGCCGGCGCAGGGTGGATTACGGTTGGGATTGAGCAGGCAACTGCGCGTCGTCACGAGCGTCCCCTGACCGTCGGTGATCAAGGCGCCGCCTTCCGCAACGAAGGGCGCCTGCAGTCGCGGGATATCGAGGATCGCAGACAGGACCATGCTGAAGCTGCCGACGGTGCCTTGCGCGTTGCCGCGGGTCGGGCTGCTGCGGAGCTCGGCCGCGCCCCAGTCCCTGGGGTTCCAGTCAATCGCGACGAGCTCCTGGCCCGAAGTGCAAAGGTCGGAG
Source organism: Nitrobacter sp. Nb-311A (assembly GCF_000152905.1). Classification (GTDB taxonomy): domain Bacteria; phylum Pseudomonadota; class Alphaproteobacteria; order Rhizobiales; family Xanthobacteraceae; genus Nitrobacter. The sequence goes on along the minus strand of NZ_CH672424.1, from coordinate 7,969 downwards.
CGCTATCGCGCATCCACATGTCGGCGACCGGGGCCTCGATGATCTCGACCTGGCAGCCCTGGAAGCGCGCTCGCGCGTCCGCAAGGCATTCAGGCGACGTCAGCAGCCACACGGGCTCGAATTCCGAGATGGTCCGGATGACGATGGCCAGATCGTCTTTTACTCGCGTGGTCCAGTCCTGCCATTCGGGCGGGACCGCCCAGGCCATGAGGCACGCGGCATGGGGTTCCCATTCCGCAGGGATGCGAATGTCATCCTGATTATTCAATTCAATATTAACTTGAGAATTTGTACTAATGATCATGCGAATACATTTACGCGAATAGGGTATTAACGTCAAATTATACTGTTAATCGGCGCCGAACTTGACCCCGTGAACTATGAGCCACAATTCCTTGTCGCAGTTGACATAACCCGCTCCGGGGTGGGGTCAACACCGGCGCCTATCGTGACCCCACTCCGCCGACGCTTTCTTAATTTCCTTCAGGACGTTACTGCTCATCCTTCCAGCGAAGTGACCTCGGCGCCGATTCACACGTCGCGCTTGCGCAAGCGGTGAATTACTTGTGTTGGAGATACAAACGCGCTTCCCGCCTCTTGGAAGGAACGCCGAAGGTTCTCGTGCGCCACGGCCGATGCTTGCAGCAGGCGATGCGCAGCGAACGGGTGACAATATCGGAGCTGACGGAGGCGATGCGAGCCGAAGGATGCGCCAATATCACCGATATCCGATACGCCATTCTCGAAAATGACGGGAATATATCGATCATCAAGCGCGAAGAGGCGTAACCTATCCCTCAGCCGGATGCTACGAATTTAAGTGAGCGAGTCAAATGTAAACGGCTGCGGAACAAAGCCTCTTATGTTTCGGCGTGAGTCTCGTCCGTGATCTGCAAGGGGTGCCATCATCCAGCTCAACGAAATCAATGGGCCGAAGGGGTCCCCATGATGCTGATGGTCATTTTGGACGAGCATTCACATTCTGACCGCGTCTCGCTCGCCCGCTTCTGACCGTACTTCCGGCAGAGCTGCCGCTCTCCTTCCGTAGCGACCGGTCCCTAGGATGGCCCAAGCCGGCCTATTCGCCCGGCTGGGCTCGCTCTCCAGCCTCTCGGCGGCTTTCCTTTTCTCGGCCGAGCAACCGCTCGGCGGCGACGTAAAAGGTCGGGGTAATGAAGAGAGTGATCAGCGTCGCCACCAGGAGACCGCCTATCACCGCCGTGCCCATTGACAACCGGGCGTTCGCGCCTGCCCCGCTCGCGATGGCGAGTGGCACGGCGCCGAGGATGAAGGCGAAGGAGGTCATCAGAATCGGGCGCAGCCGCAGCCGAGCCGCATCCTGGGCAGCCCTCAGCGAGTTTTCCCCCTGGTTCCGGCGCAGGTCCTCCGCGAAGGCGACGAGGAGGATCGCGTTCTTGGCCGCGAGCCCGACGAGAAGCAGGAGCCCAACCTGCCCGAAGATGTCGAGCGGAAGATCCCGCAGAGCCAGGAAGCCGATCGCCCCGAAAATCGCTAACGGTGTCGCGAGCAGAATGACGAAGGGTAGGCGAACCGATTCGTACTGCCCGGCGAGCAGCAGGAAGATCATCAGAACGCCCAGGCCGAAGATCAGCGGTGCGTAGCCGCCGGCGATCTTCTCCTGATATGCGACCTCGGTCCACGCGACTGCGTAGTTTGAGGGCAGCTTCTCGGCGATCCGCTCGATCTCAGCGATCACCGTTCCGGAGCTCGCCCCTGGCGCCGTGTCGACCGCGACCTCGATCGCTGGATAGGTGTTGTACGACAGGACCGCGGTCGGCCCGCTGACGAAGCGGGCCTGGATAACGGAGCCAAGCCGCACCGGCTTCCCCTGATTGTTGAGCACGGTCAGGCGCTCTAGGTCTTCCATGGTGCGCCGGCCGCTCGCCTCGCTTTGTACGTAGACTTGGTAGACGTAGCCGAATCGATTGAAGAGGTTAACGAAGGACGAGCCGACGTAGGTGCCGAGCGCGTCGAACAGGCGCTGGAGAGGCACGCCTAACTGCTCCGCCTTCGCCCGGTCGATCTCGAGGTGGAGCTGAGGGACGCCGTAGGTTGTCGTCGGCAAGGCATGGCTGACGGAAGGCAGCTTGGTCACCTCCTCGAGGAAGCGGTTGGCAGCCTGGGCGAGCTGAATCCCGCCGGTGCCGCTGCGATCCTGAAACTCCAGGGTCAGACCGCCGATGGAGCCGAGGCCCGGCAGCGGCGAAGGATTGAGGATGCGCAGCTGCCCGTCAGGGTCGTATTTAAAGCGGGCGCTCATCTCGGCGATGATCTCGTCGGCTGACTTGTCCCGCTGACCCCATGGCTTCAGGGTCGGGATCTGGAAGCCGTAGAAGGGCGCCACCGTGTCGGAAAGGATGCCTCGGCCGGAGACGCCGATCGTGTGCTCGACCGCGTCGAGCTCGCGGAAGGCGGCACCGACTCGCTCCACCATGGCGTGCGTGCGGTCGACGGAGGCGCCCTTCGGCATTGCGATGTCGGCGAAGAAGTAGCCCTGGTCCTCGTCGGGTACGAAGGCGGAGGGACGCTGCATCGTCATCCAGACGGTGAGGCCAGCAAAGGCCACGAAGACGAGCCCGAGGGCGACGAGGTGGCGGCTGAGGAAGCCGATCGCCGCGACGATGCCACCTGTCGCTCGATCCAGACCCAGGTTAAACCCGCGCAATGGCGCGCGCCACCACGAGCGGGATCGCTCCGCCTCCTCCGCCCGGGGCTTCAGGATCAGCCCGCAGAGCGCAGGCGTGAGGGTCAGGGAGACCACGGCTGAGATCAGAACCGAGATCGCAATAGTGAGGGCGAATTGGTTGTAAAGCTGGCCGGTCAACCCGGGGATGAAGGCGACGGGAACAAACAGAGCGGCGAGAACCAGGGTGGTCGCGATGACGGGCCCGGCCACCTCCTCCACCGCCTCGCGCGAAGCAGCCTTCGGCTCGGCGCCTTCCTCCATGAGCCTCTCGGTGTTCTCGACGACGATGATCGCGTCATCGACGACGAGGCCCACCGCCAGCACCAGGCCGAGCAGACTTAGGGTGTTGAAGGAGAAGCCCAGAAGCGCCATCGGACCGAACGTGCCGACTAGCGCCACGGGCACCGCGATCGCTGGTATGAGTGTCGCGCGCCAGTTCTGTAGGAATAGGTAGGTGACGATCACCACGAGGATCAGCGCCTCGAAGAGAGTGCGCACTACCTCCCCGATCGCCTCTCGCACGAATTCGGTCCGGTCGAGGGCGATGCGGTAGGTCAGGCCCGGCGGGAAACGTTTGGCAAGCTCCTTCATGGTGGCGCGCGCGCCCTCCATCACCTCCACGGCATTGGCGTCGGGGTTCTGGTATATTCCGAGCGTCGCCGAGGGCCGGCCGTCGAAGCTCGACCTGACGCCGTACTGCTCGGAGCCGAGTTCGACTCGGGCGACGTCGCGCACTCGCACCACCGAGCCGTCGGGATTGGCGCGCAGCAGGATATTGGCGAATTCCTCGGGCTTGAGCAGGCGCCCCTGCGTGACGAGCTGCAGCTCAAAGGCGGTAGATTCGTTCAGCGGCTGCTTGCCGAGAACGCCGGTCGTGATCTGCGCGTTCTGCTGCTCGATCGCCGAGGTGATGGTCGAGGGGCTGATCGCCAGCGCCTCCATCTTCACCGGGTCGAGCCAGATGCGCATGGCGTAGCGCATGTTGGAAAAGTTCACGATCCGCCCCATCCCATCGACCCGGCGCAGCGGCTTGATCACCTGCGTCTCGGCCCAGTTCGAGAGGAACAGCTCGTCGTAGTTAGCACCGTCCTCAGCGTAGAGGACGATATTGCCGAGGCGCTGCCGCGAGCTCTTCGTGATCTCAAGGCCTTGCGCCCGGACAGCCGCCGGCAACTTGGCCTCCGCGCGGCTGGCGCGGGTGAGCACCTCGGCAGCCGCCGCGTTCAGATCTGATCCAACCGCGAAGGTGGCGTCGATGCTGACGCTGCCATCGGTGCTGCTCACCGAGTTGATGTAGAGAAGGTGCGGTGCGCCGTTCACCTCCTGCTCGATTGGAATGGCGATGGCCTCGTACGACTGCTGGGCGCTGGCGCCGGGGTACGTCGCCTGGATGTTGATGACCGGCGGCGCGATCTCGGGAAACTGTGCAACCGGAAGGGTCAGACCGGCGACGACTCCGATCAGCGTGATCAACACCGAGATGACGCCCGCGAGGATCGGGCGGTCGACGAAACGCGCGAACATGCGGCGAGTGGCCCCCACCCTTGTCAGTTCTGGGCCTCTTTGGTCCGGCCGGGCAAAATAGAGATTGCCTCGCTACTCACCGGACCGCCTGCCTCTTGGACGGCAACCCTCAAGCCTTGGCGCATTTCCTGAAGATGGTCGACGACGATACGCTCGCCGCCGGACAAGCCGGCGACGATCGCCGTGCTGTCACCAAAGACGCCGTCCGTCGTGACGGATCTTTGCTGCACCCTGCCATCCGCGTCCACCACGTGCACGATCTGCTGGGCAAGCTGCGCCGAGAGGGCAATCGTCGGCACGAGGAGCTTGCGCTCAGTGCCCGTTCGGATCTGCGCGCGAACAAACTGGCCGGGGAGAAAGCGTTCATCGGAATTGGCGATGCTCGCCCGCACAAGCCGCCGGTCAGTGCGGGGGTCAAAGCGGTTGTCGAGTTGGTAAACCTCGGCCTCGCGGACAGGCTCGCCTTTGTCGTCGAGGATGGTCACGGTAGCTCTGCCCTGCGTCATGGCCCTGCGAAGGGCCTCGGAGTCGTCTGACGAGAGCGCCATCTGTACGTCGATCGGATCGAGCTGAACCACCGAGACGAGGGCGGTCTGGTTTTCGGTGACGAGGTCGCCGACATTGATTTGCGAAAGGCTCGCCCGGCCCTCGAAAGGGGCATTCACAGCGGCGAAGTCGAGGTTGAGATTCTGGCGGGAAATCATAGCTTCGGCCTCATGGAGGCGGGCCGCTGCCGCGGCGTGGTTCGCTTGGAGCTGCTGAAGGCGTTGCTCAGTGGCGAAGCCCTTACCGGCGAGCGTCTTGGTGCGGTGGACCTCGGCTTGGGCGAATTCGAGCTGAGCTTTCGCCTGCTCCTGCTGGGCCTTGGCTGCCTGAAGGGCGACCTCGAAGGGCCGCGGGTCGATTCGGAACAGGAGCTGACCCTTCCTGACGTGGCTACCCGGCTGGAAGGGCCTGTCCATCACCACACCCGTCACTCGCGCCTGAAGCAGGGCGTCCGCCTCCGCGACAATGGTGCCCGTGTAAGTGAAGGCGATCGGCACCTCGCGCGTCTCTGCAATTGCCACCTTGACCTTGATCTCGGGTTCTCCCGGCTTCTCGAGTGCCTCGTCGGCCTTCCCATTGAAGTAATCGGCCATTTTCGCGGGCAACGAGGCGCTGGCGGCGTACCAGCCGCCCGCCGCCAGCGCGAGGGCGATGACGCCCGTCATACCGTATCGAAGCCCTGCCCGCACTCTCTCGCTCCATTTTCACGAGGTCTCGCCAGGCCGCCAACCTGCCGCATCACCGAGGGAACTCGCAGAGGGCCGGAACGATACCCATCCGCAAGTCAAACTCAAGCGTTGTTGCAGTGGCAGGCGCTCGGCCGGTTGTCGTAAGGACGCCTACTGGCTAAGGGCCGGATGCGAGTGTTGATTTCCACCGAGAAACTGGCCCGAGAGTGAGCGGTTTTTCCATTGAAAAGTGGCCAATGTTTGAACCCACTCGTGCTGGTTAATCGCCGGGAAACTCGTCGCTCCGTCGGCGATGTGCAACAATGAACGCCTTGAGCGAAATGCCTTGCGCTTGACGTTGATTCAAGTCGCTACGTGTCCATGCCTCGTGATGCGCCCGCCAAAAATCCTCGCCTTGACATCTCCACCCTCGATGTTCGCGCGTCATGCTGATTGAAGACAGGAACAGATCGGGGTCGCTAACGATCGAACAAGGGTGCGAGAAATGGACGCTTACCATTGAAAGTAAGCGTCTATTCCTGACACGTCATCTTAGTTGAGGATAGTTGCCGGGCGCCAGTTCCATGGCAAGAGCTGATCGAGCCGGCTCATGGGATGACCTGCCGACATGCGTTCAAGGATGTCCTTGAGATAGGTGAAGGGCTCGACGTCATTTAGCTTTGCCGTGGTGATGAGGGAGCAGACTGTGGCCCAGCGCTGAGCCCCGCCATCTGATCCGGCGAACAGGTGGTTCTTTCGTCCGAGCGTGACCGGACGAATGGCGCGTTCGACGGTGTTGGTGTCGAGCTCGATGCGGCCGTCATTGAGGAAGCAGCAAAGAGCATCCCAGCGGCTTAGGGCATAGCGAGTGGCATCGGCGAGCCCGCCGCGCGGCGGGATTTGGGCGAGTTGCATTTCGAGCCATGCTTTCATCGCCGTGACCAGAGGCAACGACTTTGATCGACGCATGCTTTGCCGTGCTTCCGCGGTCTGGCCGCGGATGGCGGCCTCGATCACGTAAAGCTCGGCGACGCGTCGCAGCGCTTCGGTCGCGACAGGCGAGGCGGTCGCCTGCTGCACCTCGTAGAACTTCCGCCTGGCGTGAGCCCAACAAGCTGCGAGCTGGATGGTGCCGCCGTCGCGAAGCCGATCGAACCCGGGATAACCGTCGACCTGAACGATGCCGCTGAAGTTGGCCAGATGAGCAGCGGGACGCTCAGCCTTGCGATCCGGACTGTAGAGATAGACCGCGGCTGGCGGATCCGGTCCGTTCCAAGGCCGGTCATCGCGGGCGTACACCCACAACCGGCCAGTTTTGGTGCGGCCGCGGCCGGGATCGAGTACCGGGATAGGCGTGTCGTCGGCGAACAGTTTCTGCGATGCAAAGATGTGTTCAGCGAGCTTGGATTGAAGGGGCTCCAGCCACCAGCAGGCGCCGCCGATCCAGTTCGCCAAGGTCGAGCGGTCCAACGTGACGCCCTGCCGGGCGAAGATCTGGCTCTGCCTGTAAAGCGGGAGGTGATCGCAGTATTTGGAGACCAGAACATGGGAGAGCAGAGCCGGGGAGGCCAGCCCTTTGGCGATCGGCCGCTCTGGTGCTGGCGCTTGATGGATAGTCCCGCAGGCCCGACAGCCATAGCGCGGCCGGCAGATTCGGATGACCCGCAGCCGCGCCGGTACATGGTCGAGCATCTCGCTCGTCGTTTCGCCGATCAGGTGCAGTATGCCGCCGCAACACGGGCAGGTTTGATGCTCAACATCGAGCCTGACATCCTCGCGGGGCAAGTGCACCGGCAGGCTCGGGCGCTCGCTTTGGGGCCTCGGGGGACGGCTCTCGGCTGGCGGAGGCGGAAGGCTAGTTTCGACGTGCGCAAGATCGGCGTTGAGGTCTTCGAAGCCGAGTTGCAACTGCTCGTCATCGAGCCGCTCAGCCCGGCGGCCGTACTGGTTGCGCTGCAGCCTCTTGATGATGAGATTGAGCCGTTCGATCTCGGCCTTCGCCTTGCTGAGGCTGATGCGCTCGGCTACAAGCGAACGCACCAGCTTTTGCAGCGTCTCCACGTCGTCGGGCAGTGCGGCGAGATCGACGTTCATACGAGAAGAATCTAACTGACTCGCACCGTTCTCGCCGCATTTCTTGCATCATCGAGTCAATCGGTCGCAGATCATCCGGCAATTGCCGGACGCCAGCGTTGCTCAGGCGCGCGCCAATCGACACCTTCGATCAGCAGCGACAGCTGTGCTGAGGTCAACGACAGCGTTTCGCCAGGCGCAATGCTCGGCGGCCACAGAAAGACACCATGCTCGAGCCGTTTTGTGAACAGGCAGAAGCCGGTGCCATCCCAGTAGATGATCTTGATAAGGTTGGCCCTGGTGCGACCTCGGAAGACAAACAGATGTCCGGTAAATGGATCCTGGTGCAGGACGCCTTGCACCAGCATCGCGAGACCGTCGATGCCTTTGCGCATATCGATGTAGCCCAGAGCCAGGTGCACCTTTACGTTTGGAGGAAGCAAGGCCGTCA
>NZ_CH672425.1:10399-55894 GCF_000152905.1 Nitrobacter sp. Nb-311A | reverse complement strand
GGCCATCGCAATCGCCAGAAGCTGCATCCGATCCGGCGCCCGCGGTCGCTTCTACAACGTGGTCGACCTCGTCAATCGCCTCGAGATCGAGACCCGTAACGGACGTCAGGGCCGGCTTGCCGAACATCTGACCCGGATGGACTTCATCGTGCTCGACGAACTCGGATATCTGCCCTTTGCCCAATCCGGCGGCCAGTTGCTGTTCCATCTCGTCAGCCGGCTCTACGAGCGTGCTTCCGTCATCGTCACCACCAATCTCGCCTTCGGCGAATGGCCCAGCGTGTTCGGCGACGCCAAGATGACCACCGCGCTGCTCGACCGGTTGACCCACCACTGCGACATCGTCGAAACCGGTAACGACAGCTGGCGCTTCAAAAGCCGCGACGACGATCACGCCACCCGCGCTCGTCTCGTCTCCGCAATCCCGGCCAGCTCCGACGAGTCGAGCGCTACCCTCAAACCACGCCGCGCGAAGGGGTCAAAATTGAACGCCGATACGGGGTCAAATTTGCGAGCCGATTGACACCTCAGACCTTAGCATCGCCGTGATCCGGCGATAGCCGTAGCGGCCATACCGGGTGGCGAGCCTGATGATATCGGCAGTCAACCCCGCGTCGTCGGCGTGCCCTGTTGGCTTCTTGCGCTGTGTCGAACGATGCTGTCCGAAAACCCGGCAGGCAAAGCGTTCCGATACACCAAGCTTCGCCATGACATGATCGATGCAGCGACGGCGACGGGCGGGGCTCAGAAGTTTCCCGAGGCAGCCTCTTTCAAAACCAGCTTCTCAAGCGTCAGATCCGACACCGCCTTGCGCAGCCGTCCGTTCTCCTTCTCCAGCTCCTTCAATCGCTGCACCTGATCCCTCTTCAGGCCGCCAAATTCCTTGCGCCAACGATAGTACGTAAACTGCGTCACACCGATCGAGCGAACCGCTTCGCCAACCGATCGGCCTTGTGACAACAGCACATCCACCTGGCGCAGCTTCGCAACGATCTCTTCGGGTTTGTGCTTCTTCTGGGGCATTCCAACGTCCTCCTATGGCTCAAAAACCTACTTCAGGGAGGACCACCTTTCAGGGGGCAGACCAGCTTACGTTGCGAATCGATTCCGGCGAAAATGCCGATCCGGATGGGCCAGAGACCGGACGAATGTAACCATGTGACAGATGTGACAGACCTGGCGATGTGATCGATCAATGCTAGGCCCGACCACTTTTCATTAAGGCTATGACCTCTTGCGTTGCCGTGAAGCGTAACCGCACGTGTAACCCATCTTTTAATGGCAGCACGCGTAACCAATTTGCCTCCTTTGAGGCAATTTGAACGCGTGCGAATGACATCGACGTTCACTTTTGCACTCTGACGGAAAAATGGCCTCCATGGGCGTCAAAGCCTCTTCAGCCCGTGGATATCGTTGAGCTGGGACGGGACCGCTTCCAATCATGGTCGAGCCCGCGCCGAAATACAGCGTCGCATTCAACACTCTATCGCCTTTATGGCTTATTCGGTTCTTCGAAATCGCTTTCGAAGCGCAGGTGCTTCACGCTTCGGCCATGACGCCGCACGAGTTTGAGGGCCTCTATCCCAATCTTGATGTGTGTTTCAACATAGTTCTCGGTCACAGCTAAATCCGACGCTTCGGTTTTCACACCTTCAGGGATCATAGGCTGGTCGGACACGAGAAGCAGCGCTCCGGTGGGGATGCGATTGGCAAATCCCGCAGCAAAGATAGTCGCAGTCTCCATGTCGATCGCCATGCTCCGTGTGCGACGCAACCGCTCCTTGAAAGCATCATCATGCTCCCAGACGCGACGGTTTGTTGTGTACACGGTGCCTGTCCAATAATCATGACCCAGGTCGCGGATCATGGTTGACACTGCGCGCTGCAGTTGGAATGCGGGCAGCGCAGGAACCTCCAGCGGAAGATAATCGTTCGAAGTGCCTTCGCCGCGAATGGCCGCAATGGGCAAGATCAGATCGCCCCTCTGATTCTTGCGTTTCAATCCGCCGCACTTTCCGAGAAATAAAACAGCCTTTGGGGAAATGGCGCCCAAGAGGTCTATCACGGTCGCGGCATTAGGGCTTCCCATACCGAAATTGATCAAAGTAATACCATCGGCAGTCGCGTTAGGCATCGGTCGATCCATTCCCTTGATCGATACGTCGTACTGAGCGGCGAACCAGGCGACGTAGGTGCCGAAATTCGTCAAGAGAACATATTGTCCAAATTCACTAAGCGGCGTGCCCGTGTAACGCGGCAGCCAATTTTCGACGATCTCTCTTTTCTCTTTCAGTTTCTTCTCCCACGTCAAATTGTGCCCAGCACCGCTGGCTCCGTATCCGTGATGACCTGATAAATGGTGATACTCTGTTGTACCATCGGGAGCTGCATATCAATGGGACATTGAGAGAGCGGGCGGACACCCCAGTCCTGACCGAAAAGTGTTTCACGAGCGCAGCAAGGCTGAGGCTCCTAAGTGGCAGGCAATGGCACGGAAAGACGCGGGCCATCTCGAACCTGTAATTGAGATTCTTGATGCCTTCCTTCCCTAAAAATCGGCGCTCATATCGAGCATAGCGCGCCCATTTTTCCACCTGATCATTCCGTATTACCTGCGGAATGCGTTATGGAGAAGCTGCCGCATCTCCCCTTCGAGAACGTCGAATACGACGTTTGGACCACTGGCAGTTCGCACCTGCAGCTACGAGAGCCTGGGTTTAGGCTTGGACTAATCGGCCACTTCCGTATCTATCCAAAGCTGCGGCTGCTGGCACCACAGAGCAGGGCGGCTCGAAACAATTCCGGTTCGACGGCCCACTCTTATGGAATCATTCGTTTCAACGCAGCGGAATCATATTTGAGCCGGATTGTCATGAGGCTAAATGCACGTAATCAATGGATCCTGCGCTCCCCTATGGATGGCGGATGGTCGTCGGCGGTCCACGGAAGCAAGCGCTGTAATGAGTATGAAGCCTCCCCAGTACGAAGATTCCACTGTAAGCGATAAATGGCTGGCCATCGCCAACCCGAGGTTTCCACAAAACTAACAAGTAAATCCTGAGCATCTCGCCGCCCGGCTTCCTTCTCGGGTTCGACCAAATAGACGGATGGCGTAACCATTTTCGAGTCGTGCACCTTCAGTTTGAGTAGAGTCCGTCGCTTACGGAGACGGTGCGAGCGGTTCGGTGGAACGCACCCTGACTGCGATCAGTGGCCGGCATAATTCGGCGGGTGGGCGCAGGCGGCTGACGGTCACGGTCACGGTCATTACGTCGGTCTTTCGTACGCCTGTTTATTGGTCCTCTTGCGCCACTTTTCCTCACCATTATCCGGCGAGGTATCGGTGCAAAGTCGCTTTGTTTCCACCTCTGGCCACGGCGTCTTCGCCCTATCGCGCCTGTCCAGGCGCTCGCTCGTTGCGACCTGCGCCTTGATGGGGCGGCTTTCGCCACCGTCGTTATCGTCCGCCACTGGAGTCTGAGGCTGATCGAACGTTCTTCCTCGTCAATCTCGCTCTCGGCCTCCTCTTCGAAGCGGCGCTCGTCGTCTCGGGCATGGCCGCTCAACTTCCATGTGCCGCACTTGGGACCCCTCTGGCCTTCGTCATGTGAGAAGGCGTCTTAGGGCTCCGTTTATGCAAAAGTTTGAAAGCGGTCTCAGTGCTTCCCACTTGGCTTCAAATTCGTTGCCGCGGCAGGGATCGTGCCCGCAAGGATTCCGACAATTCCTGTGCACAAAGCGGCGACCGCCCATTCCACTATAGAAACGCTACCGCCGGCAGCGACCGCAAGGTCGTGTATGATCTCCTCCGGCATAGCGAACCCAAAGTGGGCGAGCCCATGTATCAGAATCCCGCCTCCCACCCACAACATTGCAGCGGTGCCGATGAACGACAGCGCGGTAAGTAGCAGAGGCATCGCTCGGACAATCGCACGGCCCAAACCCGCGGCGGTTCCGCCCGACCTCCACAAGCGCAAGCCGACATCGTCCATTTTCACGATCACGCCGACCACACCATAGATCGCGATGGTGACGACGACCCCGACCAACGCCAACACCAGTGCCTGAGTGCCGATTGAGGCCTCCGCTAGCTCATTCAATGCGATGACCATTATTTCCGCTGAAAGTACAAGATCGGTTCGGATCGCGCCGCCAACCAGCCGTGCTTCAAGTTCGGCAGGGTCGTTTATCCGGGCGACTTCCTTGATCGCCTTTTCACCTCTAAGCGACTTGATAATCTTTTCGACCCCCTCGAAGCTGAGATAGACGCCCCCGAGCATCAAGATCGGCGTCAGCGCCCATTGAGCGAATGCGCTTAATATTAACGCGGCCGGCAGGATAAACAGCAGCTTGTTACGAAGAGATCCGATCGCGATCTTGGCGATGATCGGCAATTCGCGGGCGGGCGGCAGTCCAACGACATACCCTGGCGTGACCGCAGCGTCATCGATCACCACGCCTACCGTCTTGCTGCCCGCCCTTGTGGCAGCAGTCATCAGGTCGTCAGCCGATGCTGCTGCAAGTCGTGCCAGCGCGGCCACATCATCGAGTAACGCTACCAGACCGCCTGCCATGCTTCTCCTGTTGTTCGCCTCCTAGGTCACAAACCCATAAGCGGCATTCCGTTTTTGGTCGAAGGGCGATTCAAGCGTCGAGCAATGAAGGAGTAACACGGCCCGGTGCAGCAGCGTTCCAAGAGTTCGTCCCGACAGGCAGCAAATCGCGGTCAAGAATTCCATGCTAGCAGCAAGGCCGCCCCCTCAGGGCGGGGTGCACTGACAACCGGCAGATTCCGGCCAAGGTAGATAGCGGAAACAGATCAGTGAGTTTTGAGCGCTCCGGTTTAATGATCAGGGCTTTTGTCTCTGCTCCTCTGATTCTCATGTGAATCTCTCAAACCGTAGCAACTGTAGCAATGCATCCCCGCGATTGTGCAAGCTGGAGCCGCCAACCTTCGCGAGATGTAAGAAGAGCGATCCGCTATCAAGGGAGATGATGCCGGCGTCGCGGTCACAGAGGTTACGCAGTGAAAGGTTTTTCCAGCCTTTCTAAAAAGGAGCCCCAAATCGCTCGTTCGGGGATGGCTATTGCCCACGCTTGCTCAGGTGCTTAAGCCAAAAAGACGGTCTTTTTTGTGCGCCTATTTATTGAGTCCTCTTGCGTCACTTTTCCTCACCATTCCCGGGCGAGGTTAGTTGCGATGGTTACGGTAGACTGGACGCCATCGTGATGCTGATTCCCGTGGGCAATGACGAATGAACCTGCATCCCGAACCGATCGACAGAAGGGTGCGCCCCTCAGACCAGCATCTGACAGAGGAGACGAATACATGCCAGTACTCTGCGACTTTACAGTTCTGAATAAGCCAGGATCGGGTGGACTTGCGGGCCGTGACGGCAGCTTCGATCGGCCCTATGTCATTGGTGACAATCTCACTACGGCGTTCCGGCATACATTCAACACAGGGGGTCGGCACCAGTCGCCCGGCCTTCTGACCTTGATGGTGAGGCGGCTGACCCGCGGATCCGCACGAGTAGCGATCCACAGTTCGCTGAACGGCGAAGTCACCATTGGACGGATCCAGGCCAGTTCAGCATCCCATGGAGAATTTTGGCGACATGAGCAGTTCGTCATTCCCACGAATGTCCTGAGCCCACGCCTCGTCTGAGGTCAACACGCTAGTTGTCGGACGGGTCGATGATGGTCAGCCTGGCGGCGGCCAGTTCGACGACTTCGAAGTCAGGGATATTGTCTGCTTCTTCCATCAGAAAAATTGAGCCGATGTCTGCGCCGACGACTTGCGTATGGTCGGCGGCGCACTTCGTTTTCTAGGCAGCCCCGCGCTGGGCACGCGGGCGCCGCGCGACAGCAGCGCGAGTATCACATCGGTGGCGATCATGGTCTTGATCCAGTCTCGTCCATGAAGACGAGGCGCTGAGGATCAAGGCCAGGCTGCCACGATAGCCAGTATCGCCGTCGGCGGGCCACATTAAGCCGGCCTTGTTCAAGAGCGAACAGCTTTTTTTGAATCGCAGCCCCTCGTGGCGCATGAACAGCCACACCGCATGTGCGAGACCTCGACCCCGCGCGCCGCCAATGTTAGGAAAGGGCTGCGGCCGAAGTCCAGGGGACCGAAGCCACTCATCGAGATGCGCAGCTGTATATGTATGCCGCGCCTTCTTTATAAGCTCCTGTTGCTGCTATCCTCGCAGAAGCTGCTGCGCTTCCGTCCGCAGACGTGCGGCCTCCTGAACGCAGTGTTGAAGTCGCGGTATTCCCACCCTGGCGAGGCCTCCGGCGCCGACTTGCCCAGTTCTTTCCAGCGCGGTATCTTCAGTCGGCGCGCAACCGGGCTCAACCGCTTGAGCGCGGCGCGGGCAGCATGATTGCCGCTCATCCTTTTGGAGGGAAACGCTATGGCGTTCGTTTCCAGAGCCCATTCGGATAGCACACCCATCAGCGCGCCTCCCTTAAAAGCAACCGCAGCGACCCGACCTTCGCTAAGCTTCGCCGGCAGTGTCGGGCGAGATGAGCTGCACATCGGCGCGATTGACGATCCATTAGAGCGCGAAGCAGATCGGATCGCCACCGCCGTTCTCGCTGGTAACGCAGTGGGAGCCGTAAGCAGCGCGCCGATAGCGGCTCCGCAACGGAAATGCGCGCAATGCGATGAAGAAGAAGATGCAAGCATCCAACGCAAGGGCTCGGATAACTCTAGTGGTCGCGTCGCGCGGTCCGACGTAGCTGCGGCGGCTCAAGCGGTTTTCAGTGGTGGCGCGCAGCTCACGCCCAGCCAGCGCGCCTATTTTGAACCAAGGTTCGGACGGAGTTTCTCGGACGTGCGACTCCATTTCGATGGCGCAGCCGCATCGGCCGCCGATAAAATAGATGCGCGCGCCTTCACGCTCGGTAAGGATGTCGCCTTCGGGCGCGGCGCATATGGACCCGAGACGGCTGGCGGCTGCTGGCTCCTCGCGCATGAATTGGCTCATGTCGCGCAGCAGAGAGGTACCCATGCGCCGATGCTGCAACGCGAGCCAAAGTCCAAAGCCGACATGGAGCGCGAAGCCGCCATCGAGCGCGCGCGCGCGGCGGGCGCATTCTGCACAACGGCGCAGGACGAGGCGCAATTCGACGCCGAAGAAGCGCTCCGTCTCAAACACGACAAGAGCAATGACGCGAACTACGCCGTCTTGCTCGGCAGGAAAGACAGGGCGTTGATCCAAAAAAGGCAATCGGTATCGGTGCAGCTATCATCGGAGATTGCAACGAAGACGCGCTTTTTCAAGGATAAGGCAAAAGCTAGCTATCTGCAGATGGTTGGCAACGCCGTGATCGATTTTGGCGGGTCGGACGCGGGGATGGTGATTATGGAGACTTGCGCCAGCGAGATCAAAATAGAAAAGCCGCAGTCTAGCGGCGATCTATTCGAACAATACAGGCGCGATATCCATGGTTTGAACTGCGACATCGCCAAACGCGAATTCATGCTGCAATATGAAGACGAGCCTTGGAATACGCGATGCATGAAAATCAACACCGATGAGGAGTACTCAAGCAATTATTTCGATCGAAACATATCTAGCGCCGTTGGCTATGCGGTGCCGGGGACGACCTGGGAAAATGTCCAGTACGACAGCTTCCACGTCCTGCTCGTAAAATACAAGAACGGCACGTCAGAGTACTTCGTGCTGAACGACGTCGGCGATTTTCACTATGGGCACACAGCGTCTGTCATACTCGACCATTTATACATAAAGAGAAAGAATGGATTGGTGTATCCCGCGACCAACGGGAAGATATATTTCCATCAGAATCTAACTCCCAACATCATCTCATATAAAAACGGCCTCAAATATCAAGTCAAAGAACTGCAGCAGCTTTACAGCCTTCTGCAGGTGGGCGGGACCTTTGCCTCGATCTTGGGATTCTATGGCGCGGCACAAGGCAGCTTCAAGGCTTCGATCGGCGCGTTCAGACGAACGGGCCCGGCGGTGCTTCCTGGCCGGCCCCTACCGGGCATTGGCGTAGGACGATCGCGATCGTCGAGCGTCGGCGGCCAGACAGGTGGAGCGGTCGGGGGTCCGAAAATCACATCACAAATGGGCGAGGACGCCGGCAAGGGAGCGCCCAAGGGAAGGCTAGGAGGCGGCGCCGACGCTCCGAAAGTTTCGACGACGGCGGGCGAAGAAGGCGCCTTCAAAGGCGATCCCAAGAGCAAGACATCCGGCCGCCGCGACCCAGGCGCAAAGGCCACATCGACCGTCGAGCAAGGGCAATCCGCGGGCGACAGGATAACGACCTCCGGTGGGGGGCGGGGCGAATATAGACCCCTTAGCAAGAGTCCGGACATAGGAGTGCTGGAAGTCAGAGACGACGGCTCGGTGAGCATCGTCTCGGCGAACAGAAAGGACGAGCTGGCGCCTGGCGTAATGGTCGGAACGCACATCAATCTGGCGAACCACGCCAACGGACTGGGCCCGGCGA
Organism: Nitrobacter sp. Nb-311A; assembly: GCF_000152905.1. Lineage (GTDB taxonomy): Bacteria > Pseudomonadota > Alphaproteobacteria > Rhizobiales > Xanthobacteraceae > Nitrobacter. Next base: position 47,407 of record NZ_CH672425.1, on the reverse strand, counting down.
CGGAAGGCGCGGCGCGCTATCGCTTTTATATGTCGAATGGAAAAGTTGACAATGTCCAACCCCTGAGCAGGTCTCCGCAAAGCCCCGAGCGGGTCGGCGAGATCGAGCGCGCTCTGCGGCGAAATCGTCTCCTGTCCGACAGGCTGACCATCATCGACCTTTCCGAGGGAAAAAACGACGCGTCCCTGAAGAAGACCATTATGTCCCGATAAGTGGACGTCGCCGCCATGACGCACGAAGCCGATGCACATTCGCCCGAACAGCGCAGATGGCTTAACGCTCGTCCTCGCGAGGATCGGCACCTAGCTAGACAAAAAGGGAAGAGGCGGATGAGGAGACGCTCGCCCCCATCTATTAGAGACTTTCACCGTTCCACAGAAACGGTGAAAGTCTCTAGCTTTGACGCGTTTTCTTCACGCGAACCGGATTCCACTTCGCTCGAAAACGCTATGTCCGTCGTCAGAACATTTGGCGCAGATGGCTGCCTGATTTAGCGGAGTGTCGGCCTCTGGTTGGTGATGTTAAGCGGCGAGCTTGCGGTGTTGCAAGCGCCTGAATTGGATTGTCTGTCGTTTGATCCTTTCGCGTTGTTCGATGATGGCAGAGGCCCTACCGAAGTAGGCGTCGGCCGGCGTGACGTTGCTGAGACTCTCGTGATAGCGGCGATGATTGTAATGTTCGACGAAGGCCTCGATCTGGTGTTCGAGATCGCCCGGCAGGAAGTAGTTTTCCAGCAGGATGCGGTTCTTGAGCGTCTGGTGCCAGCGCTCGATCTTGCCCTGGGTCTGCGGGTGAAGCGGCGCTCCGCGAACATGACTCATACCGTTGGCGTAGATCCATTCAGCGAGTTCGGCCGCGATGTAAGACGGCCCGTTGTCGCTGAGCAGCTTTGGCTTGTGCAGCACCCTGGCGCTGTCGCAGCCTGATGCCGTGAGCGCCAGTTCCAGTGTGTCGGTGACATCCTCGGCCCGCATGGTCGTGCACAGCTTCCAGGCGATGATGTAGCGGGAGAAGTCGTCGAGCACGGTCGACAGATAGACCCAGCCCCAGCCGATGATCTTGAAGTAAGTGAAGTCGGTCTGCCACATCTCGTTGGGCCGCTTCGTCTTGTCCTTGAACTCGTCGGCAGCCTTGATCACCACGAATGCCGGGCTGGTGATGAGATCGTGGGCCTTGAGCAGGCGATAGACGGTGGCTTCCGAGACGAAGTAGCGCTTCTCGTCGGTGAATCGCACCGCCAATTCGCGCGGCGACAGCTCGGATTGCTCCAGCGCCAATTCGATGATCTGAGCCTGGATATTGTCGCCGATGCGGTTCCAGACCCGGCTCGGCCGGGAAGGACGATCCTCCAACGCTTCGGGCCCGCCTTTAAGGTAGCGGTCATACCAGCGGTAGAAGGTGCGCCGAGCAATGCCGAGCTGATCGAGCGTCTTCTTCGCGGGAACATGCGACTGCTCAATCATCCTGATGATCTCGAGCTTCTCGGATGCGGGGTATCTCATTCGTCGTCGCCCCCATCCGCGATCATACTTTTTTTGAGCAGACGGTTCTCCAGCATCAGATCGGCAACCGCCTCTTTCAAGGCACGGGTCTCACGGCGCAGGTCCTGAACTTCACCGGTCGTCGCAGCACGAGCCGTGTCGCCAGCCAGCCGCCGTTTGCCAGCTTCCAGGAATTCCTTCGACCAGGTGTAGTAGAGGCTCTGGGCTATCCCTTCCTTGCGGCACAGCTCGGCGATGCTGTCTTCGCCCCGAAGCCCATCCAGCACGATCCGGATTTTGTCCTCTGATGAAAAGTGCCGCCGCGTCGCACGGCGGATATCTTTGACTACGTGTTCGGCGGAGCGTTTGCCGCCAGTCGACTTCGTGCTCATGTTCGTTCCTTCGTCTGCGACGAGAACCGAACACTCCTTAGATCACACCATCAATTCTGTGCCATAGGTGCTGATCCCGGACAACGCCTATTAGTTCCGCGCGCTGCTCGATCTCAGCCAACCGCCGTTTGTCCATCTCGCGAGGCTACGAATGTCAGCGATTAAGGAGATTAAATAATCCCGGGGGGATAACGGTGCGGGGCTCAGGGAGTCTGGGGATGCCATGACCTCCAACCGGAGAAGCTGCCGAGCGTCACCTATCTCCAGCAGCCCGATGTACAGGCTGCGGTGCTGAGGGAGGTCGCGACCCAGTATCGCCCGGCCCAGATGGAACTGACCGGCATGACGGAACAACCCGACCTGGCGGCGGATCGAGAGCCGGTTGTGATCGGGGTCAATCATCATTCTCCTCCGATCCAGGCTCAGCGATCGAAGGCCTTGGCCAAAAAATCCCGCTCAACGACAAGCTGGCCAATCTTGGCGTGCAGCTTGGTCACCTCGCTTCCCGGCCGACCTGCGCATCAGCAGCCTTGTCGTCGAACGTCTTGGCCAGGTTCTCGATGGCCTGCCGTTTCCACTGCGTAATCTGGTTCGGATGAAGCTGGTGCTTTGTCGCCAGTTCCGAAATCGTCCGCTCGCCGCGGATCGCCTCAAGCGCAACCTTGGCCTTGAACTCAGCCGTAAATCGTCTGCGTGTCTTCATACCGGATCGTCCTTTTCATCGGGCGATCCACCTTATGCCCCTGTCTCAGAAACCGGCACCACCTCAAGACCAGCCTGCGTAGCCCATCGAAACCTAACTCGGCGAATTGCTACAGCGAATATCGAGATACATTTTAACGTTTAACGAACTAAATCCGATCATCGGGCATCACAGCTTGATCATAAGTAATCGCATACAGTGGAGCGGTCCATCACGGAGCAAACGGTGGCGGTTTTGGAGAAGATTATTTATTTGTTTTCGGCGCCGGGTGCGATGGGCGTCTTCAATTTGAAAGGATGCCAAAATGGCCGAAGAACTCGATTCTGTTATCGAAGCCCTTTCTAGTGCCAAGCTGAGTCTGAGCAAGGCAGTCGAACAAATGACAACCGGCACGGCGGCGTCGAGCCTTTCCGAGGCTCAGTTGAGCCGGCTTAAGGCGCTGTCGGACCAGAACACCGGTTGTCAGAACAGCGGCTGCGGTGGTGCGGAGGCTGCGCTGGCGGCGAAAGCCGGGGGCCGGAAGTAAGTCCGTTCGCCTCGTCCGGCGGAAGCCAATGTTATTCCGCCGGACGTTTCTGATGCGGGTACGCTGCTCGGTTTGATAACCGTGCTCAGCTGCTAATGAGGCCCGATCATGCAGAAGCTATCCTCATATGTTGTCGCATCACCTATATTCTCCGAGGATAACACACCCCTTCTAGTGGTTCTCGCCACCCGGACGGGCGCCGTTTTCGAGTTGCCGCTATCGATCTGGCAAGTCTTGCGGACGGGCGCATTCGAGAAACTGAACGCCAAGATCCGGAGCGAGCTGTCGGAAGCGGAAATACTCGTGCCGCAGGTGGAGGACGAGCTCGCCGTTGTGTTATCGCGCAATCGGGAGGCGATCCGGACCAATACTCATCTGAATTACGTAATCCAGCCGACCGCGCATTGCCAGCTCGGCTGTGGCTACTGCGGCCAGACGCATGAGCAAAGAAACCTCAGCATAGAGAATGAGGCGGCCATTCTGCGGGACGTCCGAGACAGACTGGATGCCGGGAAGTTTGCAGAGCTGAACCTCTGCTGGTTTGGCGCCGAGCCGCTTTCCGGGCTTGTGCAGATGCGCTCCCTGACGCCTCAGCTTCGCCGAATTGCGGAAGAAAGGAATGTTGAATACCGGGCAAGCATTGTTACCAACGGATTGGCAATGTCACGAAAGATAGGCGCTGAGCTAGTGAACGCACTCGGGGTTGTGTCTATCACCGTGTCGCTCGATGGAACTGCGATGTACCACGACCGGCGACGGCATACGAAATCCGGTAAACCGACTTTCAACCAGATCCTTGCGAACCTCGTTGCGCTGGCGGATACGATCGGCTCCGATCCGGTGGAGATCAAGGTCCGCTGCAATGTCGACCGGGAGAATGCGCCCGATGTCTTACGGCTGCTGCAGCGCCTGCATGACGAGGGGCTGCACCGTGCGGTCCAGTTCTATACGGCGCCGATCCACTCCTGGGGCAATGATGCCCATCGGCGGAGCCTTGACCCGGAGGACTACGCCCGCATGGAGCTGTCCTGGTTCGTGGAGATGAAACGGCTGGGCTTTTCGGTGCCGCTCGTCCCCAAGGTGCAGCATGTAGTCTGCCTTGCGGTGCAGCCGCAAGGAGCCCTGGTCGACGCGCATGGCACGCTCTTCAACTGCACTGAGGTCTCCTATGTGCCGGGCTACGGCACGCCAAACCGATTTGCCATTGGTGATGTCATGAATGGCGAGCGGGGCACGACGCGCGACGTCCTTGGTAGCTTCAACGATCAAGTTCAGAGCGGCGCCTTCGGCTGCAGCCGCTGCCGAATGCTTCCTGTCTGTGGAGGCGCATGTCCGAAGGAATGGATCGAGGGCCGAGTGCCCTGCCCCAGCTCCAAGCGCAATATGGCGGAACGGTTGCTTTTGGCGGCGGCTTTCAGTCGCACTGATTCGGCGACTGATCCGGCCGAGGCTGCCTAAGCGGTGGCGTGAGCCGGTTCGGAGAACGGTTATGCGGATCACGCGGGACCGTATTCATCTGGAGCCGGACGGCGTTCTGCTCATCGGCGTAGCCGGCCCGATCCTGATCCGGAGCGAAACGGTCAGGGAGATGATCGAAGCGCTTCTGGACTCTGCTGATCCGACTTCTGGAGAAGTCTACGGGATTCGGCCGCATGGCGGCCGGATGGAGGCATGTTACACTGAACTGACCCAGTTGCTTGAGATGGCGGGCGTGGCGGATGCCGGAAGTGGTGCGGCGCAGGCGCCACGCCCACGCGAGGGCCACGTGCTCATTGCTGGCAATGCCGATTGGGTGCCGGCCTTGGCCGAAGAACTCGCCCATTCGGGGATAGCGCACCTGTCGTTCTGGTATCCTGAGCCGGGTGGCAATTGCGACGCGGCAACCAGTTCGGAGGCTCTGCGCGGCAGGATCAAAATCATGGCCCCGGAATGCATCACTCGCTTGCACGCATGCGCCGACGGAGAATGGGATTTACCTCCGGATGTGGACCTCGTCGTCGGCGCGCTAGCCCCGGTCAGAGTCGGGCGGCAAGTCGAGCTGGAGCGCGCTTGCCGCGCTGTCAGGATCGCCTTTCTCGGTGCGGAGATCGTCGGCACGCGGGGATGCATCGGCCCGATCTCCCTTCCAGGCACCGTGGGTTGCTGGCTCTGCGCACGTCAGCGGCGCCGTGCCCATGACCCCGATCCCGAGGCGGTGGCGCGCGCCGATCATCTGACGGTTGCGAATTACCCACCTCTGCCGTGGGACGTGGCGCGGTGCTTCGGGCAATCGGTTGCGGTGGAGGTCCGGCGACATCTCTGGTCGACCGGTGAAAGGTCGCTGCGTGCACATGTGCGGATCGTCGACGTCTCCGGGCAGACCTCGGCGCTCCATGGCTTCGTTCCGATGCCCTGGTGCGGGACCTGTGGAGCAGATGATCCGGCACTACCGCGGCCGGACCTTTCGACCACCACTGGCGAGCCTGACGTGGAGACGATTCGAGCGGCATTCCGGGACTGGATCGATCCCGAAACAGGGCCGATTGTCGGGCCGGTCCTCAGGGAGCTGCCGCAGTTCGCGCACAAAACTTTTGTTGCAGTTGCGGAGATTGCCCCTTTCTGCGCGTTTGGAACCGATCCTACCCTACCGGAGCCAGCCTCTGGCAAGGGGATGACGGAGGGAGACGCTGTGCTCGGCGCGATCGGGGAAGCGTTGGAAAGATATGCCGCCTCGCGCTGCGATCTTGATGCTCTGGTCCAAGCCCGTATGGCCGAACTCGATGGCCAAGTGCTCGATCCGCGTCAGGTCGGAATGTATGATAAGGCACAATATGCCTCCCAAGGTTTTCCGTTCGCGCCCTTCGATCGCGATGCAGTTCATTTTTGGAGTTTGGCGAAGAATTTGCGGACCGGGGCGAAGACGTGGGTACTGGCCAGTCAGCTGTACTATAAGTTTCCGTCCGTGTTTTCGGATTTCGTCGCGCAGGTCACCTCGAGCGGGCTCGCCGCTGGAACGGACGTGGAAAGCGCAACGATGCGGGCCGTTTTGGAACTCATTGAGCGCGACGCGATCATGGTCGCGTGGCTCTGCCGCGAACCGGGGCGCCGACTGCCGCTCAATCTCTGTGACGCCGAAACCCGCTACATCGCCGGTGAACTGATGTCCGCCGGCGCCTCTGTCGCATTTCACCTGCTCGAGGGCGCGGGGAAGATCCCGGTGGTTCTGTGCGCAGCCACAGGAGACGGACTGTCATGGCCCGGTCTCTCCGCCACTGCGGCGGCGCATCCCAGTCTCCGGCATGCGGCCCGAGGGGCGGTGCTGGAGCAGGCTGTCTCGGGCTTCGGCCTGATGAGGATGCTGCGCGAGGGAAGTGGACCACGGCCAATGCGTCCGGAGGAGGTGCGCTACGGCCAGTTTCTCGACCATGCTTGCTACTATGTGCCAAAGCGAGAGGAAGAGTTGGCGTTTCTTCGAAACGCGCCGAGCTACGAACCGGAGGTGGAGAGCTATGACAGGCCGATTCCGAGCGTTGCTGAATTGGCGGCCCGTTTGGCCGGCGATGGAGTCGAAATCGCGGTGGCCGACCTTACCCCACCCGACGTGGCGCGCGCCTCCATCCATGTCGTCCGCGCCGTCGCGGCAGGTCTACAGCCACTTCATTGCGGTTTCGGAATGGAGGTTAGCGAAAGCTGGAGGCTTCGACATTGGCCGAGAAAGGCGCTGAACCCGGCACCACACCCATTCTGCTGACCGAACCGGCGTCCTCGTCGGTCGGCGCGTGTTCTGACTGAGAGACCTGTGCGCGGATGGATGTAGAGCGTTGATTTGAAGGATTATGGGCAAACGACTTTGTGCGTGATTTCGCCGGTGCTACGGGTTTGTCGTCATGTTGCTACCGTGACGATGGAAAGCGTGCGCTTGAGGTTATAGGCTGTCAATCGGCCCTTTAATTGCGGGTTGTTGTCAACTCTCTTTTTGAAGCCATTCGGCAAAGTGGTAGCGCTCGGCCCGACGGAGCAGGTCTGGGTTGCGCAGACGGGGCGAGCGCGGCTGGTGGATCGATAGCCAACTCGTAGTAGTGGGCCGATTAGCTGTCACCTGGTTTCAATGCGATCAGTTGCCCGTCGCTGGGGTCATGGTCCTTTCCGAGGTCGCAAGCGCCTCATGATGATGTCCGGATCGGGTGCCTCATCGTTTGCAACGGGGTGCGGACGAGCCGCCACCAGCCGATTGACCGAGGTCACCACGACCACCGTCCCAGCGGGACATCACCAGCCCGGCGGACCGGGCCAGGAACTTGCAAAATAAGGTCAGGCCGGCGCGTTGCCCCAGCCGAATGATGTGCCGTCGACCCAGATGCAGTGGAGGATGACAGCGATCTTGCGGGCGATAGCGACCTTTGCCTTTTTCATGCCGATCCGCTTCGCAAGTTTCATACCCCAGGCTTTGAGGGAGGACCATTTCTTTGTTCGATAAAGCAGAACGGTCGCCGCCTCGTAAAGGTACGTTCGGAGGAGCCTGTCGCCCCATCGGGATATCTTGCCACTAGTGTCAGTTTCACCAGATTGGTTGCGCCGGGGTGTGAGGCCGAGATAGGCGCCGACTGTCGAGGCCGATCGGAAGCGAGACGGGTCATCGATCGTATGGCGGAACGTCAAGGCGGTGACCACGCCGACACCAGGAACTGTCATCAGGCGACGCGTCGTCTCGTCCGACTTCGCCAATCGGCGGACCTCGTCGTCAAATTTGCTTTGCTGCTGGCAGATGAGCTCATGAATCGACAGGAGCGGCGCGATCACGCTGAGGAGTTGATGATCTTCTCCCAATAGCTCGCCGACCTGGTCACGGAACTGTTGGCCAATGGCGCGAGGGAATAGCAACCCACATTCCTTGATCAGACTGCGGACCTGGTTCTCGATATCCCGGCGTATGGACACAAGGCGGAATCGCGCGACGAGGATAGCTCGAACCTTCTGGCTCTCCTCACTCTTGATTTTGACTTCTCGATACCAACCAACCCGCACCAGTTCGGCAAGGCCCCGAGCATCGTTCTGATCGCTTTTGTTCATGCGAACCGATAGCGCTGCGTGTGCATGCCTTGCATCGATGCAAACGACGGGGAGTTCGACCCTACGAAGCTCATGCCAAAGCCAGCTCGCCATTGCGCCCGTCTCAAAGCCGATACGCTCCGCCAGTGGCGCATGTTTACGAAGTAACTTTGACAGATCTCCAGGATGAGACTTGGCCTTTCCTTCAAAAATTGCTTCACCCGTCTCATTGACTACGCAAACCGCAGCCTCTCTCTGCGAGACATCTAGCCCGACGTATTGCCGCATGACAGCTCCTCCGAATCGCTTGATTGCGAGAGGTAGACGATAACGGAGCTCTCGTGCCCCGAGCGCTGACCGCAATTACGTCATCGTTCGCAAATTTGACCCCGTATTGGAGTGGGCCCCTGGTGCCGGACAGGTAAGCAGAGTTGGATTGACCGGGTGGCCGGGCTTTTGGAGAAAAGCCCATGCCGAGACACCGATCCCACAGCGTTGAGTTTAAGCGCCAGGTCGCTCAGGAGTTTCTGAGTGGCGAGACGCTTCACGGCCTGGCCAAGCGCCACGACCTTTTGCGTAACCTGATCCGCATCTGGGTCGAAAAGTACGAGACCGGCGCGCTGGACGACGACGCGCGCGCTGCAGATCTGGTCCAGGAAGGTCGCGGGCGATCGCCCTGATCGTCTTGCCTTGATGAAGTGTTCGCGCCGTATGCGCGCAATCGTCTCCACGACCAGCATCTCCCACCAACTGCTTCGTTACAAAGCAGGCAGCGCAACAGACCAACCTTCAGGGGGTCAATTTTGAACGCCGATCCCCCGGCTCAGCGGGTCAATATTGCAGGCCGAATGACACGCTATCAAACCACGCCGCGCAAAGGGGTCAAAATTGAACGCCGATACGGGGTCAAATTTGCGAGCCGATTGACACGCTGACCTTCGCCAAGCGCGGCGGTCGCAAGCAGATTGTCCTACCCGACGGCACCTCGTCGTGGGTGCTACCACGCGCCCGTGTCGACAACACCATGGTCAAAGCTATCGCCAGAGGCTTCCGCTGGCGCAAGCTGCTGGAAACCGGCGTTCATGCCACCGTCGAGGACATTGCCGCCGCAGAGAAGATCAATGCATCCTATGTCAGCCGTGTCCTGCGGCTCACCCTACTGGCGCCGCACATCGTGGAGGCAATCATAGATGGCCGGCAGGGATCGGAAATCACGCTGGCGGCGTTGATGAAGCCGTTTCCGGTGGAGTGGGAGAGGCAATGTAGTTATCTTGCGATTTCTAAAGCGGATAGCGCAAGGTAGCCGCCAACGATCCTGCGCCCGGAATATCATTCTTGCGTGCGGCAATGACGCGAGCACCGCTGGTTAGTGCACGACGCATGATCTCATCCACAATTCCATAGGTGTCGGGCCCTTCCTCGCCAAAGACTACGGCTCCGGTATCCTCGTCGACGGTGCCATGGACGATCTCGTCGAAGTTCACCAGCAGGGTTTCTATTCCGCCAAACGTGGCAAGACGCGCTGCGTCCGAGATATCTGTGGTGGCCCGACGGTCATTGGCGCGTTGTTCAAACAGAGCCCTGACGCCTTCGATCTCCCGCGCGTAGGCGGCATCGAGTATGGGCCGCGCCGCTGCGGCGATCTCGCTCTCCGTCGAACGGTCATCGGTCACCGTCAGGGTTTCGGGGACGAGATTTGGATTGCTGTTGATCGAACGGAAAATGGCCGCCACCGGCTCATTCGCAGCCAGAATCAGTGGCACGTCGCGTCCCGCAAGTATCGGGCGAATGGCCGCATCCACCATGCGCGAATATTGTGCAAGCCGTACCTTCTGACCCTCCGACCCCATTACGCGGCGCAACGAGGTACGATTGTTAAGTGAGGAGACCTTGACCGCGCTGGCCGCATCCTTTGGCAGGTCCGGCACCTGCAGACGCTGCGGCGGCAAGTCAGGAAACACCTCGATCAGTCGCACATTGTTCTCGGAGATTGCCAGCACGAACGCTTCATTTGGGAAGGTGATGGCGCGCATCAGCGGCTTGAGTAAAAAGCGATCCGCCACTTCAATCGCCGACTGGAGTCGATTTGCCAGCCGGAAGGTCTGGATGGTGTCCGGCGTTGCAAAGATCGCGAGGGAACGCGCCTGAAAGCGCCAGAACTCGTCATCATCCAACAAATCGTCGAGCTGTTCCGCCAGGAGCGCCAGTCGCCGCTTGTCCAGACCACCGGCTTCAAGCTGGGCATAGGCCTGCTTAGCGAGATTGCCGGCCTCGATGCGCGAGGCCTCGACATCCTGGGTCAAAGGAGTAGTCGGAACGTAGATGGATACGCAGGCATCGGCGCGCACATCATTGAGCTTGCGCAAATCGGAGAGCGCGGGGATGTCGACATAGAGCATGGGTGATCCTTCGCTTCTTCGAGACAATCTACGCTTTCACTTAGTGCTCGGGAGATATGGTTGCAAACTGGCGGATCGGAAGTTTGCGCGCTTGTGTCTCAAGGAGCTTCCGGAGCCAGGGGCAATGCGGCCCGGACCATAAACGTTGTTGCGATCCTCGACGCAAGGCAGCGGCCGGACATCATGCTGGCCAAGCTGATGAGGCCGTTTCCGGTGGAGTGGGAAAAGCAGCGATTTTGACGATGTCAGGCGTCGTTCTGTATCCAGACGTTCGGCGCAGCCTTCCAATGTGCGCCAGCTGGCATTAAACCCTTCAAGGGTCGCGTCCAGACGAGCGAACGCGTGAGGGGCAGGAATTGACAACAGCAAGCAACGGCAATGGCGATCTTGCCTTCACGGCGGAGCTGTTCAAGGCGGCCGACAAGCTCCGGGGCAATCTGGAGCCATCGGAATACAAGCATGTCGCGCTCGGCCTGATCTTCCTCAAATACATATCCGATGCCTTCGAGGCCCAGCGGGTCAGGCTCACGACCGATCAATACGCCGATGCCGAAGACCCCGAGGAGTATCTGGCCGAGCATGTGTTCTGGGTGCCGAAGGAAGCCCGCTGGTCGTATCTCCAGGCGAACGCCAAGCGCCCCGAAATCGGCAAGCTGATCGATGAGGCGATGGAGGCCATCGAGAAGGCTCCATCGAACGAGGGCCTGAAAGGCGTCCTGCCGAAGAATTATGCCCGCCCGACGCTCAACAAGACCATGCTGGGCGAACTGATCGACCTGTTCTCCAACATCGGCATGCACGACAGCACCGATAAGGCGAAAGATCTGCTCGGCCGGGTCTACGAGTATTTCCTGTCGGGCTTTGCCGGCTCCGAAGGCAAGCGCGGTGGCGAATTCTTCACGCCCCGCTCGGTGGTGCGCACGCTGGTCGAGATGCTGGAGCCTTATCAGGGCCGCGTCTACGATCCATGCTGCGGCTCAGGCGGCATGTTCGTGCAGTCGGAGAAATTCATCGAGGAACATGGCGGGCGACGCGATGCCATCGCCGTCTACGGGCAGGAGATCAACCACACCACATGGCGGCTGGCGAAGATGAACCTCGCCGTGCAGGGCATTGACGCCGACATTCGCTGGAACAATGAAGGCAGCTTCCACCGCGACGAGTTCGCGGACCTCAAGGCGGATTTCATCCTCGCCAATCCACCTTTCAACATTTCCGATTGGGGCGGCGAGCGGCTGAGCGAGGATCAACGCTGGAAATACGGCACGCCGCCGAAGAGCAACGCCAACTTCGCCTGGCTCCAGCATATCCTGCATCATCTCGCGCCACGCGGCACGGCGGGCGTGGTGCTCGCCAACGGCTCGATGTCCTCGCAGCAATCGGGCGAGGGCGACATCCGCAAGGCGATGATCGAAGCCGACGTGGTGGACGCCATGGTCGCCCTGCCGGGACAACTGTTCTTCTCGACCCAGATTCCGGCCTGTCTGTGGGTCCTGGCGCGAGACAAGGGCGCCAATGGTCACCGCGATCGGCGCGGGGAAATCCTGTTCATCGACGCCCGCAAGCTCGGCTTCATGGTGGACCGCGTGCGTCGCGAATTCAGTGCCGAGGATATTTCAAGGATCGCCGACGCCTATCATCGCTGGCGGGGCAAGGATCACGCCGACGCCTATGCCGACGAACCGGGCTTCTGCAAATCGGCCACGCTCGCCGAAGTGCGCGAGCACGGCCATGTGCTGACGCCGGGACGCTATGTTGGTGCGGCGGATGCCGAGGATGATGGCGTGCCGTTCGCGGAGAAGTTCGAGGCGCTACGGGAGCAGTTGCAGGCACGGTTCGATGAAGGGCGAGCACTGGAGGAGCGGATTGCTACCCTGCTGGAGCAGGTTGATGGCTGATCTTGTCCCGCTCCAAGACTTGCTCATCTTTACGAGAGATGGCGAATGGGGAAAGGGCGAAGCCGGTCCTGATCTCGTGAAGATGGCCGTGATACGCGGGACCGATTTCTCGGCAGTTAGATACGGCGATGTCTCATCGGCTCCGGTTCGCTACATCCCTAAGAAAGCAGCCGACAGAAAGACGTTACGTCCCGGCGACATTCTGATCGAGACGGCGGGTGGAACAAAGGACCAGCCAACGGGTCGAACAGTGTATCTCAATCAGCGTGTCTTCGATATGTTGGACATGCCTGCAACGTGCGCCAGCTTTGCGCGCTTCTTGCGCGTGAACAGGGAACTGGTCGATCCGAACTACCTGTATTGGTACCTCCAGTCGATCTACTCCACGGGCGCAATGTTCCCGTATCACATTCAACACACCGGCGTTGCGCGCTTCCAGTACACGGATTTCGCTGCGCAATGGCGTGTGCCGGTACCGGACAGGGAGCACCAACTCGCGATTGCTGCACTCCTCAGCTCCCTCGACGACAAGATCGAGCTGAACCGGCGGACGAACGAGACGCTGGAGGCGATGGCGCAGGCGATCTTCCTCGACTGGTTTGTCGATTTCGGCCCCACGCGACGAAAAATCGACGGCGCGACCGATCCTGTCGAGGTCATGGGCGGGCTGGTCAACGATCCCGACCGGGCGCGGAAACTGGCGGCGCTGTTTCCCTCTGAACTGGGCGAGGATGGACTGCCTGAGGGGTGGAGCGAGGGTGATCTTGGCCACTATGCGTTCCTTAACCCAGAAAGTTGGAGCGTCCGGAATGCACCGCACGCAATTGAGTATGTTGACCTCGCGAATACCAAATGGGGCACAATTGAACTGACCACCGTGTATCGATGGTCAGATGCACCTAGCCGTGCCCGGAGAATTGTGCGGGGTGGCGATACGATTGTAGGTACCGTCCGACCCGGAAATGGCTCGTATTCTTATGTGGGAATTGATGGACTGACGGCCAGCACTGGATTTGCTGCGCTTCGCCCCAAAGAAAAAACGATGGCTCCGCTGGTTTATCTAGCCGCGACGTCTGTTGAGAACATTGAAAGGCTAGACAAGCTCGCGGACGGCGGAGCTTACCCTGCAGTTCGGCCCGATGTTGTCTTGGCAACGAATATGCCAATCGTACCCTTGGACATAGTAGATGGCTTTGCTTCGGTATGTGCTCCTCTCATTACTAAGGTCGAACACAATAAAAAAGAGAATCGCATCCTCGCCGCCACCCGCGACCTGTTGCTGCCCAAGCTGATGTCCGGCGAAATCCGCCTACGTGATGCCGAACGCGCGAATGAGGCGGTTGCCTGATGGCGGTGCAGTATCATCAGGGCAGGTTCCCGCCCGAAAATCTCGACTGGCCGCGCCTGCTGCCGCTGATCGGCCCAGCCAATGCGGCGGTCGCCCGTTACGAGGGCGTGCTGCACGGCATTTCCAATCCGAATGTGCTGCTGTCGCCGCTGACCGCGCAGGAAGCGGTGCTGTCGAGCCGCATCGAAGGCACGCAGGCCACTCTCGGTGAGGTGCTGGAGTTCGAGGCGCAGGGCGAGCTGTTTGACGAGAGCACGCCAAAGAAGGCCGACATTCGCGAGGTGTTGAACTATCGCGCCGCCTTGAACGAGGCCACGCGGCTGCTGGCCGAGCTACCGCTCTCGCAACGGCTGATCCGCCAGACCCATGGCGTGTTGATGCAGGGTGTGCGCGGGCGCAACAAGGACCCCGGCGAGTATCGACGTATCGCCAACTGGATCGGCCCGGGGGGGTGTTCCGTGGATGAGGCGCGGTTCGTGCCCTGTGCTGCCGACAAGCTGCCGCAGGCGATGGACGCATGGGAGCAGTATCTCCATGCCGATGCTCCCGACAAGCTCGTCCAGCTTGCGATTGTTCACGCCGAGTTCGAGGCAATCCATCCCTTTCTGGATGGTAACGGGCGGCTCGGTCGCCTGGTTGTTCCGCTGTTCCTCTACGCGAACGGACTGCTTTCGCGCCCCAATTTCTATCTGAGCGACTACCTCGAAAGCCGCCGGGAGGAGTATTATGAGCGCCTGCTGGCCGTCTCCCGCGACGATGACTGGTCGGGCTGGGTCGCGTTTTTCCTGAAGGCGCTGATCGCGCAGGCCGAGGCAAACCAGACCAAGGCGCAGGCGATCCATACCCTCTACCGTGACCGGAAAGACTGGATTGCGCAGGTTACACGGTCGCAATACGGGGTGCGGGCGCTCGACTGGATGTTTGCTCGCCCGATCTTCAAGACATCGGATTTTGTCGAAACCGCCGATATTCCTCGCCCAACGGCAAACCGCATTTTGCGGCTGGTGCGCGATGAGGGGCTGTTGACGGAATTGCAGTCTGCGAGCGGCAGGCGCGCAGCCATTCTGGCATTTGCCGAACTGTTGAACATTGCGGAGGGGCGGAGCGTATTTTGAGGCTCATGGATGAGCGACAAGACAGCTTGTTGCTCACATATTGCCGATATGTGATACACAACAAGGCTTGATGCGAACAGGTGAGCCACAACGCGTCTGGGGATTGGGGGGAGCGCGGGATGGGTATTACGGAGGACGTGGTCGAACAGGCCGCGCTCGGCATTCTTGCGGATCTGGGCTATGCGTATGCTGGCTCTGCCCGGATCGCCCCGGACGGTTCCGCTCCGGAACGTCTGGCTTATGGCGATGTCATCCTGGCAGCACGTCTGAGCGCGATCGTCGAGCGGCTGAACCCCAACATTCCGGCTGAAGCGCGGGCCGATGCCATCAAGCAGCTATCCATCATCGAGACGCCATCACTGGTCGAGGAGAACCGGCGCATTCACCGTCTCCTGACCGAGGGCGTCGATGTCGAGTTCGCGACCGGCGACGGCGAGATCAAGGGCGACAAGGTCTGGCTGATCGACTTCGACAATCCCGACAACAATGACTGGCTGGTGACGAACCAGTTCACCATCGTGGAGGGACGGTACAATCGCCGCCCGGACGTCGTGGTGTTCGTCAACGGCCTGCCGCTTGGCGTGATCGAACTGAAGAATGCCGGCGCGGAGAATGCGCATATCACCGGCGCTTTCAACCAGCTGCAGACCTACAAGGCGCAGATCCCGTCGCTGTTTCGCACCAATGCGGTTCTGGTCGCCTCCGACGGCATGATGGCGCGTATCGGCTCGCTGACGGCGGATGAGGAACGCTTCATGCCGTGGCGCACGATCACGGGCGCCGAGAACGATTTCACGCCGCACGGCCCGCGTGAGATGGAAACCCTGCTGCGCGGCGTCTTCGACAAGACCCGGTTCCTCGCCCTGCTGCGCGATTTCATCGTGTTCGGCGACAAAGGCGGCGGGCCGTTCAAGATCATCGCCGGATACCACCAGTTCCACGGCGCGAGGAAGGCGCTCGCCAGCGCGATTCAGGCGGCGCAACCGGAGGGCGACCGCAAGATCGGCGTGATCTGGCACACGCAGGGATCGGGCAAGAGCCTGCTGATGGCGTTCTTTGGCGGGCTTGTCGTGCGATCAAGGGAATTGGAGAACCCGACACTGGTGGTGCTCACCGACCGCAACGATCTCGACGACCAGTTGTTTTCCACGTTCGGCATGTGCCGCGATCTCATCCGGCAGACGCCGGAACAAGCCGACGGCCGCGACGATCTGCGCCGTCTGCTCGACCGTGCTTCCGGCGGCGTGATCTTCACCACGGTACAGAAATTCACGCCGGAGGCCGGAGAGGAAGAATTTCCGTTGCTGACGGATCGGCGCAATGTGATCGTGGTGGCCGATGAGGCGCACCGCAGCCAGTACGGATTCGACGCCAAGCTCGACAAGGCGACCGGCAAGCGCCGCTATGGCTATGCACATTATATCCGGCAGGGATTGCCGAATGCCTCCTTCATCGGCTTCACCGGCACACCGATTGAAGCCGAGGACGTGAACACGCCCGCGATCTTCGGTGAGTACATCGACATCTACGACATCAGCCGCGCCGTGGAGGACGGGGCCACGGTGCCGATCTTCTACGAGAGCAGGCTTGCCCGCATCGAACTTAACGACGACGAGAAGCCGCATATCGACGCCGAGATCGAGGCGATCCTCGAAGACGAGACGCTGAGCGAGCAGGAGAAGCAGAAGGCGAAGTGGACCACCGTTGAGCGATTGGTCGGCGCGGAGAAGCGACTGTCGCAGATCGCCGCCGATCTGGTCGAACATCTGGAGAGCCGTATCGAGGGCATGCCGGGCAAGGCGATGGCGGTGTGCATGAGCCGCCGCATCTGTGTTGACCTCTACAGCCAGATCGTCGCCCTTCGTCCTGACTGGCATTCTGACGATGACGACAAGGGCGCGATCAAGATCGTGATGACCGGCTCAGCATCCGATCCGTTGAACTGGCAACCGCATATCGGCAACAAGAAGCGTCGTGATGATCTTGCCAAACGGGCGCGTGACCCAAACGATCCGCTCAAGCTGGTGATCGTGCGAGACATGTGGCTGACCGGTTTCGACGCGCCGTGCATGCACACCATGTACATCGACAAGCCGATGCGTGGTCACGGCCTGATGCAGGCCATCGCCCGCGTCAACCGCGTCTTCCGGGAGAAGCCCGGCGGCCTGATCGTGGACTATATCGGCATCGCGCAGAACCTGAAGAATGCGCTCAGCCAGTACACGGCGTCCGACCGTGACAAGACCGGCATCGACGAGGAGCAAGCCGTCGCGGTCCTGATGGAAAAATACGAGATCGTGCGTGGCATGTTCCACGGCCACGATTACATCCTCGGGATCACCGGTCTGCCGCAGCAGCGTCTTGTCGCCCTTGCCGATGCCATTGACTGGGTACTGAAATCGCAGGATCGCGAGGCGGCCAAGGTCGAGAACGCCGAGGAGAAGAAGAAGGCCCATCGCCGTTATCAGGACGCCGTTCTGGAGTTGAGCAAGGCCTATGCGCTGGCCTCGGCCAGCGACGAGGCCCGGTCCATCCGCGATGAGGTCGGCTTCTTTCAGGCGGTGCGGGCCGCACTCGTGAAAACTACCGCCAGCGGCAGGATGTCGGACAGGGCGAAATCCCTGATCGTGGAGCAGTTGCTCAATCAGGCCGTTGCCAATGCCGAGATCGTGGACATCCTGCAAGCGGCGGGCATCCAGTCGCCCGACCTGTCGATCCTGTCGGACGAGTTCCTCGCCGAAATCCAGCAGATGGAGAAGAAGAACCTCGCGCTGGAGGCGCTAAAGAAGCTGCTCAACGGCGAGATCAGGAGCCGGTCGCGCTCGAATGTCGTGGAGGCGAAGACCTTCAGCCAGCGCCTGGAAGAAGCTGTGGCCCGCTATCATGCCAACGCCATCTCGACGGTCGAGATGATTCAGGAGCTGATTGCGCTGGCCAGGGACATCAAGGCGTCGGCCGCCCGTGGCGAGGAACACGGCCTGTCGCCGGAGGAGTTGGCCTTCTACGATGCGCTTGCTGAAAACGAGAGCGCGGTCCAAGCCATGGGCAGCGAGCAGCTTCGAATCATTGCTACCGAGTTGGTGAAGCAGATGCGTAGCTCGGCCACCGTCGACTGGCAGCACAAGGCATCCGCCCGCGCCCGTATGCGGGTTCTGGTGAAGCGTATTCTCAAGAAGTACGGCTACCCGCCCGACTGGAGCAGGAGGCGGTGCAGACGGTGCTGGCGCAGGCCGAGGTCATGCTGCGGGAGGTTGTTCAGAGCGCGTAGCAGCGACTGGAAAGTTCGATTACAGGTTCTCTCGCTATGCAACCACCGTGCGGAAAGTACGGATTGACCCTCACGGATAACGGCGAGATTTCAGCGCCTTACGAAACCGTACCAAATCCGCAAAGTCGTGAGGTTTGGAGAATATCGGCCGAGAGAGAACGAAATCGACGTTTTGGCCAGACGGCGCAGTCAAGAGCTTTGCGCGAAAACCCTGCAATTCTGCGCGTTTTGAGCGTGGATATTGGCAACGGAGAATATTGGAGCCAAGGCAAGTGGCGGAGCAGAGGGGCCTGGCGTCTAACCTTCTCCTTTTCCTTGATACCTTGCTTTCACTTCAAACGTGCAAGCGGCTATGGTGCAGGAAGGCCATCATTTGTCGCTCACGGCGATCGGAGCTTGCTTCATCTTCTGCTTCGCGACGCGTTTCTCCTGCCAGAGATCGTAGCCGACCATTCTGCCTGCCCTCGAGCCTGAATGAACCGCTGCGCCTGCCTTAATCGGCGGGTGCAGCTGACGGCTGGTGTGCCAATTGCTTCTTCTCGCGCCGAAAAACAAGCCATCCGAATAGTAACATGTCAGCAAGAATGACCAGTGAAGCTATCGCGGCCGCAGGCTCCGCTGACGGTCGTCCCAAATGCACCAAGGCTACTCCGATGCTCAGGACCACTGTAGCAGCGATCCAAATCCAGACCTGCAAGGAAGCCAAGCGGTTGTCGTCGATGGCCGGATGCAGATGATAGTAGATGCCGAAGAGGAAGAGGGACACCCATCCAAGCAGATTAAGGTGCGCATGGGCGGGAAAAGTCGAATGGTCATGGCTGATGCCCATTGCGATACCCCAGATAATGCCGCACACGACCATAAGCACGGCGGCGCGGAAGCACAGTACAGACGCTTTCATGGATTTCTTCCCAGTTTTTGTCTCAACATCGTATCCGCACAAACAAGTACGGCAAGTCCCTACACAGAAAGTTGGAAGTCGTTCGACAGCTGTAGAACGTTCCGTCAAAATCACTACTCTATGAGGTGGTCCGGTTTCAGTCTTGGTGCGCGGCCCACCGTAGAAACCGGGCATTCCGTGTTCTTTTAGCCACAATATTTGCTGGCCTCGGGCCCTCAGGTATCGCCACCTGCAGTGTTTTGCTTCTGGCAGCGCCATCGTTCGTACAGTGCCTTAGCAACGTCAGGAGGTGACACGTAGTTCACATCCTGGCGACATGCGCGAAATGTGGGCTGCGACCGCAGCCACCGTTCGCAAACGCACGCGACAGAAACTCCGTTGTTGGCAAAGCCATCGTGCGTTGCACGGGGGGGCATAGACGGGACCATAAGTGAAGCGCGCCGATTCAGTGCAGTCTCAGGCTTTTTCGGTTGTCCTCACTCACTTCGCCGCCGGCGTCATCGCGTCGAAGCGATAGCTCGCATGGCAGGCAACGCAGGCCGATAGCTGCGTACTGAGTGTCGCGAGCAACTGCTCGCGGCTCGCACCTGAATCGGCTGCGGTAGCAATCTCATCGAAGCGCTTGTGGACGCTGAGTCCGAGCTGCTTGAACTCTAGCGGCAACTTGGCCATCAGTGCCGGATTGACGTCGGCGGCCGCTGTCATACCGCTAGCGCGCGCCGCCTGCGCAACCTGCTTCATGTCGCCTTCCTTCAAACCGTCGACAACGATCTGCACGGTCTCAAGCATGCCGCGCATTTCGGTGAGCACGAGATTGCGCTCATCTGATTTGAGCAAAACAGTCGTGCGCCCGTCCGGCGCCAGTTCCGTCTGACCGCGAACGAAGAAGAATGCGGCGACGGCAATGGTAACAAGCCAAAGGGCAATGGCAGTGATGGACATCACACGTGCAGTCATAGATGATTCTCCTGGTGCACATGGATAGCAGTTGTTGCCGGTGAGTGACAGCCATCCTTGCGTCGCTGATGCTCGGCGATGCCCTCAACGCTGCAATACTGGCACCAGGGAAAGATCGAGCGCTGGCCCAGGCTCTGAAGAACCGTATATTGCTCGACAACTATACATGCCTGAAGATCTCGCACGGCAGATCGGCGCCTTCGTCGAGCACTACAATCATGTCCGCTATCATGAAAGCATCGAAAACATCACACCGGCCGACGGAGACGATCCTCGCAGGACGGCCGTTCTGCTCAGCCCGCTTCCTCGGTGGCGGGCTTTCCTTCGCCTGACCGCGAGTTCATCACTTGGATCATGCGCCGCATTCAAGATCAGGCATCGGCCAGGCGGCCGTCGCGGAGATGGAAGATGCGATCGAAGCGGTCGAAAATCTTCTCATCATGTGTGACGGCGATGATGGCAGCGTCGCGCTCAACAGCAAGGTTGCGCAACAGGTCCATGACGATGCCGGCCCGCTTGGAATCGAGCGCGGCGGTCGGCTCGTCGGCTAAAATGATGCGCGGGCTGTTGGCTAGCGCGCGAGCGATGGCCACGCGCTGCGCCTCGCCACCCGAGAGCTTAGCCGGCATAGCATATTTGCGGTGGCCGATCTCCAGGTCGTCGAGCAGGTCGCCCGCCCGCCTGCGTGCCGTCCCACTGTCGGCGCCTGCGAGTTGCAGGACAACGGCGACGTTGTCGGTGGCATCAAGGAATGGCAGTAGATTGTGGAACTGGAAGATAAATCCGATCTTTTCGAGCCTCAAACGCCGCAGGTCACTGCGCTGCCACTGCCCCTCATGCAGAACCAGCTCGCCGTCGAGCTCCATTGCGCCGGCCGACGGATCAAGAATGCAGCCAATGATATTGAGGAGCGTGGTCTTGCCGGAGCCAGAAGGTCCAAGCAGTGCAACCACCTGGCGGGGAAATACTTCGAGCGAGACGTCACGCAGTGCATCCACGCGCGTCTCGCCTTCGCCAAAATGCTTGGAGATGCCATCAAGCCGCACCAGGGGCGTGTCTGATTCTTGTTCTGCCATGTCAGCCTCCGAGCGCTGTTGCCGGATCGACCCGCAGCGCCGCACGGACGCCGAGGCCGCTGGACAGCAGGCACACCACAAATACAATCACGCCGAGCACGGCCACGTTGTCGGGCTCCAGCACCACGCGCCGGGGGAAGTAATCCTTGATTCCGATGATAAGCGTGGCGCCGATGGCGAAACCGATCAGCCCGAGAGCCATCGCCTGCTGCACGATCATGCCGATGATGGTGCGATCCGGCGCCCCGATCAGCTTCAGCGTGGCGATCTGTTTCAATTTTTCCATTGTCATCGTGTAGATGATGAGCGCGATGATGACGGCCGAGACAACCAGCAGCAGCGAGGTGAACAGCCCGATCTGCCGCCGCGCGCGGTCGACTAGCGAGCGCGACAGGATGAGCTCCTGATCATCCTGCGTGATCGCCGCCAGATGCTTCCATCGTCGTATCGTTGCCGCGGTAGCATCGGGGGAGGCATTCGGGTGTAGACGGGCGACTACAGCATTGACGGTGTTCAGGCTGCTACTGCTTGTGCCGCGGGCGAGCTGCACCCGCGCCGCCGGCGGAGCGAGTTCGAACTGTAGTTTTTGTGCGTCGGCCAACGTGATGTAGACAGCGGGGTCGCCGCCGGAATTAACCTGATTCCGGGTTAACCCTACGACGGTAAACGTTCTGCGGCCGATCCGAATTCGCTCGCCCAAGGTCAGCCCCGATGAACGGTCGGCGGCCATCTCATAATGGCTGCGCGCGATATCGCGGCCTTCGGCGATCTCTGGCGGCCCGCCCGGACGTGTCAATTCATAGCCTATGACATAAAGTCTGAGTTTGCCGCCTTGATGCTCGGCTTCGACAGTCTGATAGGTGATGCTCCCGGCGGCGGTCACCCCAGCGATACGCGCCACTGCCTCGCGGAGATCACCCGAAATCCGTGAAGCTTCGGCGAAAGGACCGCGTGTATTGGCCTCCACGACCCACAGATCGACGGCCGGAGCCCGGGCGATCGTCAGGGCATCAACGACGAGGCCACGGTAGATGCCGATCATGGCCAGCACGACGCCGAGCAAAAGACCAAGCCCCACGCACGTCAGCAGAAAGCGGCCGAGCTTGTGTCGGATGTCACGATAGGCGAGGTTCATTTGGGCATCGCCTCGGCTGCGCGCGCTGCGCGACCCTCGCGTAGCCCATTCTCTAACCGGGTCACGACGCGTGCTTCTGCGGGCAATCCACCGACGATCTCGAGGCGGGAATCTTCGGTGCGATGACGGAATTGAACCAGGCGACGCTCCAAACGTCCGTGCTCCTCTGTCCATACCGTGCCTTGCCGGCCGTTGTAGCCATGCACCGCGGCCGAAGGCACGAGCAGCGCCTTGTCGAGCTTGGCAACCGTGATCCAAAGCTCCACCTGTTCGCCGAGGTAGACACGGGCCGGCGGATTCTCGCCTTTCACATAGACGCGCCGCTCCTCGGTGACGCGATCGCTTTCCAGCCCGACCCGAACCACGCGGCCGTTGAAGGATTCGAGCGGCCGGGAGCGCAGACGCACCTCGACGGGTTGCCCTTCCTCAATGAAACCGGCTCGCGCCTCATCGACATAGGCGAGGCCCCAATAGCTACCGACCGCAACGAGAGTGAAGATCGGATCGCTAGCCTTGATCACCGATCCCAATTCCTTGTGGCGCTCAATGACCACCGCGTCGAACGGCGCAACTAATGTCCGGTGCCGCAGCATGGTTTCTTCATACTGAAGCTGGGCGTGGGCATCAGTCAGCTGCGCCTTGGCGCTCTCCACCTCGCTCTCGGCCACCGTGACGTCCGCCTTGGCCACGGCCTCGTCGCGGACCGCTTCCTCCGCTGCTTGCTGTGACACCACGTCGCGGCCTGCCAGGGTCTGCTTGCGCCGATTAGTCTCCTGCTTCTGAGTGAACACCGCACGCGCCTTCTCCACATTTGCTGCGCTCTTGGTAATATTGACCTCGGCAATCAGCAGTGCGGCACGTGCCTTGGCAACCTTGGCGTCCTGTTCGCTGGTGCTAAGCCGGGCAAGTACCTGGCCCTTGCTGACACGATCGCCATGGTCGGCGTGCAGTTCGGTCAGTGTGGCGCCGACTTCAAAGCCGATCTTTGAGAGAACGCGAGCCTCGGTCGTACCCAAACCGAACACTCGGATCGGAACGTCCCGCTCGATTGTCGCCACCTGAACATTGATCGTGTGGTTGGAATAGATAAAGATAGCCACTGCTACGACAGCGAGGACACCGATCGCTGTTAGCGCATATTTCGTTAACGGCATGCGAAAGATGGTGAGGAAAGTCGCGCTTTTTCGTTTCTGCTCGGATAGCGGCCTAGCAGCGGCGTGTGCAGGGTCGTTCATGATCGCGCTCTATTTATCACTGATCTGTATCGCGGATATCCGGCTCTAAATCACTCAGCGGGCGCAGCGGCAAAGATCAATGCTACTACGATCGCACCCTGTAACTGTACAAGCGCCGCGCTCTGCGGGCGCGATCTTCGGTGGAACAAGTGATGTGTTCTGAACCTCTTCGAAGCTCTTCACGATGGGCGGATAATCGTGCATTTGACTCTGCGTCGCGCTGCGAACGACGCCAGCGAATTGCCAGAGGTGCTACCCGCCACCGCATTATCCTCTTCCCACTTGTCAATAGAGAAATCGGTTAACCGGCTCGCCGAACTTTTATATTCGCGATTCGACGGCGTTCCGGAATCTTCCGCCGTTGCATCATGACCATATTGTTGTCTGGCGCGCGACCAACAGTTCCAAAGCTATGGAGGTTATCGACGGTGCGTATTGCGCTGGATCAAAACGGACAGCGGCAAATAGTGTCGTCATAAGACACGTCCGGCGCCAGCAGACCAAAGCGAAGCTTAAGAGAGGAATTTCTGGTTCATCGCAGCCGCGAGAAGGGAAAGTGCTGCCAGAACACCTCGATATAGTTATGCCCGATGCCCAGAATGTGGATCTAATCGAAAGATGACCTCAATCGGCATCATGGCCGCGCTCAGACCATGGATCTCATTGAGCGGCATGATGATGGACCGCATGAAGATAAGGGCTGAGACCCCACACCGAAACAAAAGTCTGGCAGTCAATTCTTCGAGGTCGTCTGTTGGCGTAAGGCCTAATTTCTTGATCACCCACGACCGCGTCGCGGCTTGGCTTCATCCGAGATGAGCAGCTTTGCAAAGCGATCTTGGCTGTTAATATTGAGGCAAACAAAGGAGGTTTGGCATGGCCGACACTGCGGCAGCGAAAGCCCATCTTGAGGCGCAACTTGTGGAGCTTAAAGAACGGCAGGAAAGGATTGCGCAGGACTTGACCACACCGCTCAATCCTGACTCGTCCGAACAAGCGGTTGAATTGGAGGATGACGCTTCGCTCGAAGGACAAGCAGCACTCCTCGTCCGAGAGATCGCTTCCGTGCAGCGCGCATTGACGCGAATCAAGAACGGAACATATGGTGAGTGTGTCCGCTGCGGAGAGCAGATTTCAGCCAAGCGTCTAGACGCTCGTCCGGAAGCGGCGTTGTGCATCAGGTGCGCACGGCAAGAACAGTGAGCTTGCCCTTTCCAAAGGGCCAAGCTGAACGCTTTCTGGTTCGCGTCCGCGAGATGATGGTCGGCATGGTCGGAAACGACCTTCTAAAAGAGAATATCCGAACCACGGGCACGCCTCGCGAAAGCCCTCGCTTAAATGAGAGGCATAAGTCGACCGAACTAAATGCGCCGCTCGATGGTGTCGACGATGATGTTCGTCAAGGTCAGTTTGTGTTCGTTCACTAAGTTCCAAAGTCAGAAGGACGGCTCCTTTTGCGCCCTGCCCACGGCCGCTTGTAAACCCAGGAAGTGGTGGCCTATTTCGGGCTGTCATGGTCAAGCTGAAGAGAGCAAACGCTGTCTGGTGTTTTTGCAAACCGACCCCAGGCCAATCTAGAAAGTGGATGACCTATGAACTACACAATCAATCGCATGATTGCAGACGCCACAATAGACGATGTTGAGCTTCGCGCGCGCAGCGCGCTGAGCAAGCATGGTTTTGGCGTCCTCACCGAAATCGACGTCAAGGCAACCTTGAAAAAGAAGCTGGATGTCGAGATGCCGGCCTATCGGATCCTCGGCGCCTGCAATCCGGGGATGGCGCATCAGGCCATCGGCATAGAGCCCCGGGTGGGCGCGATGCTGCCCTGCAACGTCATCCTTCGGGAGGTCGAGGGTGGGGTCGAGGTCAGCGCGGTTGATCCCGTTGCATCGATGCAGGCCATCGATAACCCCGCCTTGCGTGAGGTCGCGGGTCAGGTGCGCGATTTGCTGGACAAGGCCGTAGCCGCCGTTTGAGCAAAGAGAAACCTGCGCTGGGACCTGGAGCAGCAGGCCTAATGGCGAGCGCGCCAGTTCAGAGCAGGCTTCGCCGGTGGTCCGAATGTCGGTCTTCTGGTCGCCGTCCCGTCGCACGCCGGGGATCATCATCGCCGAAGCCATGTGCGTGGAACGCCGGCATGGCGCCGCCAACAGCGCTTCACGTCAATGCCTGCTCAGGAGCAAGGGTCCGCATTGCGTCGTATTGCGACAGAAAAACCTGGCCGGTCAGCAAATCAAGAAAATCGGATTTCTTCAACCGGTCCATCACGGGCCCCTTCACTTCCGACAGGTGCAGTTTCACATCGATTGTCTCCAACCGATGATTGATTGCTTCCAGACTTTCCAGCGCGCTCAGGTCGATCTCGTTGATGGCAGAGCACATCAGCACCACGTTCCTGATAGGGCGATCCGTGGCGACGCGATCAGCAACATAATCTTCCAGAAAGCGGGCGTTGGCGAAGTAGAGACTTTCATCGATGCGGATGGTGAGAAGGGTCGGGTCGGTCAGAACGCTGTGACGGTGGATGTTCCGGAAGTGCTGCGTGCCCGGAACAAGACCTACCTCGGCCAAATGGGGGCGAGATGATTTGTAGAGGTGGAGCGCGATGGACAGGACCACCCCCGCCGAAACGCCGGTTTCCACACCCAGCCCCAGTGTCAGCAGGATGGTGGCGGCAACTGCACTGAAATCTGCCTTGGAATAGGTCCAGCTGCGCTTGAGGATTGAGAAATCCACCAGCGACAGGACAGCCACGATGATTGTGGCGGCCAGGGTGGCGGTGGGCAGGAAATAGATCAGCGGGGTCAGCGCGATGGCCGCGATGGACAGGCCCAAAGCTGCAAAGATCCCCGCGGCCGGTGTTTCAGCCCCTGCATCGAAGTTGACGACTGACCGGGCAAACCCGCCCGTCACGGGATAGCCGCCTGTGAAGGCCGCTCCGAGGTTCGCGGCGCCGAGACCGATCAATTCCTGATTGGGGTCGATCCGCTGGCGCTTCTTGGCGGCGAGCGTCTGCGCGACCGACACGGATTCAACGAAGCCGATGACCGAGATCAGCAGCGCTGGTAGAAGGAGAAGGCGGATCAGATCGGTTGAAAACGACGGCAGCGTCAGTGGAGGCAGGCCCTGCGGCACCACGCCGACGATCCGGATCCCCTGTGCATCCAGCCCGAGGCCCCAAACCGCCGCCGTCGTTACCATCACGGCAAGCACCGGCCCAGCCTTGGTGACCATACCGGCCAGTCTTGGGCCAAGCCCGATTCGGCACAACAGCGGCTTAAGCCCCTTGCGCACCCAGAACAGGAACGTGGTGGCACCGACCCCAATCACCAGCGTAATCCAGTTCGTAGCAGACAGACTCCCGACCAGCGAGATTACCATTTCGGGCAGGGTATCGCCGCCCGCGCTGATGCCCAGAATATGCTTGATCTGGCTGGTCGCGATTAGGATGCCCGATGCAGTGATAAAACCTGCGATGACGGGATGCGAAAGGAAGTTGGCAAGGAACCCAAGTTTCAGAAGCCCCATCACCAGCAGGATCGCGCCCGACAGTGCCGCCAGGGTCAGGGCTGCAACGGCGTAGCCCATGGTGCCTTGGTCGGCGATATTTCCGATTGCAGCGGCCGTCATCAACGACACCACGGCCACCGGCCCCACCGCCAGCGCCCGGCTGGTGCCGAAGATCGCGTAGAGGATAATGGGTGCGATCGAGGCATAAAGCCCGGCCTCGGGCGGCAATCCGGCAAGCAGCGCATAGGCGAGCGATTGCGGGATCAACATGATCGTCACGATCACCGCCGCCAGCACGTCGCCCGTCAGAGCGTTTCGGCCATAGGTCCGGCCCCATTTCAGGATCGGAACATAGCGGGCGAGCGATGCGACGTTCATGCGACGGTTATTTCTGCTTCAGGCTTCCAGTGGACCGTTGTCGCTTCTTCTACGGAGTGTCTGGTCAGAGCCCGTTGACGGGCACCTTGAGCATCGGACGGCCGTCCTTGTCGGTCGGCACCTCACCTGCGCGCATGTTGACCTGGAGCGACGGGATGATGAGCTTCGGCATCGCCAGCGTTGCGTCGCGTTCGGTGCGCAACTTCACGAACTGCTCTTTCGTGGACCCTTTCCCGACATGGACGTTGTGCTCCTTTTCGGCGGCCACCGTGGTCTCCCACTGGATGTCGCGGCCGTTGGGGCCGTAGTCGTGGCACATGAACAGGCGCGTCTCATCCGGCAGGGCCAGCACCTTCTGGATACTGTCGTAAAGCGTCGCCGCATCGCCACCAGGGAAATCGGCGCGGGCCGACCCGCCATCGGGCATGAAGAGTGTATCACCCACAAAGGCCGCATCGCCCATGACATGCACCATGCAGGCGGGCGTGTGGCCAGGCGTGTGGATCGCCACTGCCTGCATGTTGCCGACCATGTAGGTATCGCCATCCTCGAACAGCGCGTCGAACTGGCTGCCGTCGCGCTGAAACTCGGTGCCTTCGTTGAAGATCTTCCCGAAGGTATCCTGCACGACCATGATCTTGTCACCGATACCGATCTTGCCGCCCGGGGCGTTCTGGATGTAGGGCGCGGCGGACAGGTGATCGGCATGGACGTGGGTTTCGATGATCCACTCCAGCTCCAAGTCGTTCTTGCGGATGTAGTCGATGATGGCGTCGGCATGATCATAGGTGATCCGGCCTGCCGCATAGTCGATATCCATGACGGAATCGATCACGGCACAGGCATTCGAGGACGGGTCCTTGACGACGTAGCTGATGGTGTTGGTCGCCGGATCGAAGAACGCCTCGACCTGGGGTTTCACGGACATGTCGATTGGATAGTCGTTCATGACGGTTTGCTTTTCGGTTCAGGTTTCACGGCGCAACAGGCGCGCAGCTCGAGCATGGGTCAGCGCCATCACCCCCTTGGCAGAAAAGATCCCGACGATGAGGGCCGCCACGAAGGCGAAGACCTCGATCCGGCCGGTTCCGAGGGCGGGGAGTGCGCCGCCCGGGCAGAACCCGGCGATGCCCCAGCCCACGCCGAACAGGGCCGAGCCGCCGAGCAGACGCGCATCGATGCGCGGGTTGTCGGGCAAGTGGAAGTTGGCGTCGATGATCGGTGCGGGCCTTCGCAGCACAATGCGGTAGCCTATGAAGGCTACCGTAACTGCGCCGCCCATCACGAAGATCAAACTCGGGTCCCAGGTGCCTGCGACATCAAAGAAGTTGAGCACCTTAGCCGGGTTAGCCATGCCCGAGACTGCGATGCCGATGCCGAAAATCAGTCCGATGAGATAGGTTGAAACGAGACGCATGGCTTAGACCCCCAGCACGTGGCGGATGACAAAGACGGTCAATCCGGTGGTCAGCATGAAGGTCGCCGTGGCCGCGATTGACCGGCGCGACAACCGCGCCATCCCGCACACCCCATGCCCCGAGGTGCAACCCGACCCATAGGTGACCCCGATTCCGACCAGCAGACCGCCAGCCAGGAGCATCGGCAAGGACGCCGGCACTTCGACCGCAGGCATCTGTCCGGTGACCGCCAGGACGACCAGAGGACCGCTGATCATCCCGGCCAGAAGTGCTAGGCGCCAGCCGGCATCCGGATGCGCTGATGGGGTCAGCACGCCGGCGAGAACGCCGGTGGCGCCCATGACCCGGCCCAGCGTCAGCATCAGCAGTACCGAAGCCAGCCCGATCAGCACACCACCCGCCAACGATTGCCAGGGGGTGAAAAGGGTTTCGATAACGGTCAGTTCCGGCATGTATTGACCCTCAAAACGGTGTAGAGCGGGCAGAACCGGATTGTGGCTGTCGCCAGCATCACGATGCCCAGGACAATTGTTCCGTACTTCAGCGCAACTCCATCAAAGACGGCCCAGCCGCTAAGAAGCGCGACTGCAATCAGCGCCACGCCGAGCACAAGACGAACCGCCCGGTCCAAGTTTCCTACATTGGCAATCATTGTCCTGATCTCCCATAACCTGGACCCCCGCCATCCAAATTTATCCATCATACCGTGAACCAGTTCACATTGACTCACATCAACAGCGACAGGTGTTCATGACACACGCTCCGCCGCGCGCGCGAGGCGCGAGCGGGCAAAAGATCAATCGGGTTCTGGTTTTGCGATTACGGCCCGGGACCAAACAGCTTCAGCTTGATGCCGACGCCGGCCATCAGCGCGATCATGATGCCGGTGGTGATGATGCGGACGGTGGTCTGCACGGCGGTCCGCTTGGCGAGCCGGAAGCCAGCCAGGAGCGAACGAAGATCCTGGATATCTTCCGCTGCATCCTTACCATCGAGACCGACTTCCTGCAGAGCACGGCGGGCGCCAGTTTCGGCTGCGCGTGCCAGCAGCACCTCGAACTCGGTCTCGGACATGCGGAACTGCTCGTTCGCTTCCGGCGGCGTCATGGCGGTTCTCCCGGTGATTTTGATATCCGGTTGCGAAGCTGCCCGCGGCCGTTCAGGTCGCGACACCAGCCTCGCACAACATGGTGATGAAGCGGCCGCGACGTTCCATGTCGGCTGAGGTGCTGATGTTATAGATGGTGCCGGAGCGGACCTCGATCAGCCGCCATTCGGCGGTGATGGTGGTGGTCTCGGCATCGAAGCGCACGATGATCAGCGCCGGCTGCACCTCCTGCAGGCGCGAGGCGATGACGGTCTCACCGCCCTTGGAGGGCAGGATGCAGGCGTCGCGCTCGAACTGGGCCACCCACATGCCGACGGTATTGCCGTAGCCGTCGTCGACTTCCTCGCGTTTTTCGAAGCTGACGCGGTCGCGTAGATCATTGGCGGTGATCCTGGCCATCAGATCGGACTTCTGCGGTAGGGCGCGATCAGGGCATGGACGGTGCGATCGATAGCAACATCAATGCTGGTATCGGTGCCATCGAACAGGCGCTGGACGATCAGCAGGATAGCTTGCCGGATCGGCTCCGGCACGTCGGCCGCTGCGCCAAAACCGGCTGTAAAGGTGACGGTGACGGCATCGGGGCGATAGAAGGTGACCGGCCAAACTTGTCCTGGCCGCAGGGTGACATAGGCACCGCGCGCATCGGCAAACAGTTCATAGCTGCCCGCCTCCAGCGTCTGCTGCAAATTGTCGGTATCGTAATAGGTGACGCCGACAAGCGAGATCACCGGTGACAGCGGCAGATTCAGGCGATCAGTGAAGCTGGCAAAATCCTGCCGCCAGGTCTGGGTAATCAGCGCCCGGCCGAGAATGCCGGAATAGCCATCGAACCAGGCAGTCGCCGCCTTGATCTGGGCGGTGATCAGATCGTCCTGGTCGTCATGATCAACACGCAGATGGGCCTTGGCCTCGGCCAGTGTCACCGGCATTTCGGCTGGGGCGACGGTGCGAATGGGGGTGAGCACGTTTTGGTCGACCGTATAATAAAGAGAAGCGACCAGCCGACCGGATGAGTGATGACCGGCCGCTTCGAGCGATATCAGGCCACCGGCGCGTCGTGTGGATGGCCGAGGACAAAGACAGCGCCGGCGGCGACCGACGTGCCGGAGGTCTTGGTGATAACCGCCCGGACGTATCGCTTGCTGCCCTTGTAACCCTGCTTGTAGACCGTGCTGGCCTCAAGCGCGTCCGGCAGGGCGCCGAGCAGATCGGCGGCCGGAACATCGACGAAATCGCCATCCGTGGTCGTGTCGCTCTCCTGCATGGCGATGACGTAGAGGCCGTCGCCAGCAATCGCACCGGTGTTGATGATCAGGGTGGCTCGGTTGAAGCCTTGTAGATCAGCATGGCTGCCCTTGGTCGTGGCGGTGACCACGGCGGGAACGAGGGATGCAACGAGGCCGAGGCCGGAGATACCGTCCTTCATGACAACAGTCCTTTCAATGAATGGGATTAGGGAAGAGGCGGGCGACCGAAGCCGCCCGTCATGAGATCAGGTGCTGATCTTCAGCAGCTTCAGAGCTTCAAAGTTCACGATGCCGCCGCCAACACGCTTGATGGTGTAGAACAGGACGTTCGGCTTGGAGGTGAACGGATCACGCAGGACCCGGATGCCGATGCGATCGACGATCAGATAGGCCCGGTTGAAGTCGCCGAATGCGATCGGCAAGGCATTGGCCTCCACCGCCGGCATGTTGTCGTCGGTGTAGACCGGCTTGCCGAGAATGGTGGCGACCTCGGCTGCGCCCGAAGGCGGTGCCCAGATATAGGCACCTTCCGCGTCCTTGAACTTGCGAACCGTGTTCATGGTCGCGTCCGACATCAGCCACGACGCCCCGTTCCGATAGCCGGATTTGAGCGCATAATAGAGGTCGATCAGAGCATCAGCCGGGCTGACCGATGCTGTCGGAGCGAGAAAGCCATCGGCCTTGCCGGACGCCACGAAGCCGATCTTGCCCCAGGCATGGGAAGCGTTCGCCACCTTGTCGTAGGCAAGAATGCCGCGCGGCTTGTTGATGCCATCGCCGTTGGCGAAAGCAGCCCCCTCCTGCTCGGCGAACTCGATCGACACTTCATCGGCCAGCCAAGCCGCCAGATCGATGCGCGCATCGTCCAGTGAGGTCTGGGTGGCGCCGGGCATGGCGTAGATTTCGCCGGTATTTATGGCGATCTCGCGCAGCGTCGGGGTGGCTGTGCCAGGACGATCCTGTTCCTCGCCAACCCAGCCTGAGGTCGCGCCACCCATATTGACCAGCTTCTTGTAGGTATTGGTCGAGATCGAGATGGTGCGAGCGAGCGAGCGGATGGTCGACACCGTACCGAGCACCCGGTCGATGCCGGCTTCGGTCTCTTCCGGGACGAGATAGCCGCCGTCAGGATCGGATTGCGTGGTCAGCTTGGCCTTGACCTCGAGATCGCGCAGACCGGCATCGACGCCACGGCGAAAGAAGCGGTCGAAGGCTTGTGCGTGCTCCGCCTTTTCCGGGTCGTGATCATTACCGACGCCACCGACCTTGATCGCGGCCATCGCAGCATTCACGCTGTCGATGTCCCTGGTCAGCTTGGTCAGCTCGGCATTGATGCGGTCGACCTTTTCGGTCTGCACAACGTCGGCAAGGCCTGCCCTGATGTCGGCCAGTTCCTTGTCGCGTTCGAGCTTGAAGTCCTCGAAGGTCTTCTGCAACTCGGCGAGGATCTTTGTGGTGTTGCCGGAATCGGCGCGCACGGCAAGGATCCCGCGGGCCCGCGGGTTCAACTCGATACCCATGATGGGTCTCCTATGATCTGAGAATGTCGATCAGCCGCTGTAGGGCGACCTCGTCTATGCCTGCATCACGCGCGGCGGACGGCTGGCCTGCATCGCGCGTGGCCGAGCCGATAAGCTCCGAGAGCATCTCGGAGCGAATGGTGCGGGAAAAGCCAGCGCGGGCGAGCGCGGCCTCGGTCTGCCGGCGAGCCATCAGCCCCCGGTCCATGTTTTTCGCATCGCCGGCGTCGGCGGAAAGGTCATCCGCAACGACATCAGCAAAGCCGTTCTTCACGGCCTCGGACGGACCCATGAAGGTCTCGGCGTCCATCAACTTCTCGATGCTTGCGCGCTTCATGCCGGTGCGCGCCTCATAGATGTCGGCGATCGCTGCGTCGAAGCCGTCGAACATATCCGCGGTCTCGCGCATATCGTGACGATTGCCGACCACGGCGCCCCAGGCATTGTGCACCATCATGAAGGTGCCGAGACCCATGCGGATTTCGTCGCCGGCCATGGCAATGATGGACGCAGCCGACGCGGCCCAGCCTATCACCTCAATCGTGACCTTGGCGGGATGGCCGCGGAGCATGTTGTAGATCGAAATGCCCTCGAACATATCGCCGCCCGGCGAATTGATCCGCACGGTGATGTCACGATTGCCGATCGAGCGCAGCGCGGCCGAGATGCGGTTGGCGGTCACGCCACCGCCCGACCAAACATCCTCGCCAATGACGTCAAACATGGAGATGGTGGTGTTGCCATCGGCACCGGCAGCGATCGGAGCCTCAGCCCATTTCGCGAGGACATAGGATGGCGCGTCCCACTGATAGTTATGCGGCCGCGCAAAGACCCGCGCCTCAGGCAGTTTGCGAAGGCTCATCAATAGTTCTCCAGCAGGAGAAGCAGGAACCAGCCAAGGACAAAGCCGCTGAGAAAGATGCCGAAGTCAAAGGCCGGGCTGATGACGGCCAGGCCGACGACGACCATCACGATCAGCGTCGAGGTCAGCTTCAGCGTGTTCAGAATGCTCATCTTTTCTTGTCCTCAATCAATGGGATTGCTGTCAGTTCCGGCATCGGTGCCATCGCCGACATCACGGCGATCGTGATCATCTTCATTCGGCGGTACGCCGGCCGTATTCGGCGGCGGATAAAAGATGTCGCCGCCCGCACGCGGGTTCTGGTCTTCCAGCGCGCGGATTTCGTTGGGGCTGTAGACGCCCCATTGCAGGCCTTTGACGTAAGCCTCCCAGCGCGCCTTGATGTCGCCTTTGACCAGTGCCGCTCGGTTGAAGCGGGCATAGAGCGTGTCGTCCGCGCCAATCAGGTCGCGGTTGATGGCTTCCTCCCACATGGTCAGATGGTCTTCGAGCGTATAGGCGACGAAGCCGATCGACTGCTGCTCGATGCCGGTGCCCCAGCTTGTGGATTTCTCTGTGTCGCCGATCATGTGCGGCGGCACGCCGAAGAACATGGCGATATCAGTACGCGAGAATTTGCGGCTTTCGATCCACTGCGCATCCTCCGCCGTCATGGCGATGCGGGCATAATCCATGCCCTCTTCGAGGATGAGGTTCTTTCCCTCCTGCTCGCCACCGGAGCGGAATTCGTCGAGGCCTGCCTTCAGATTGGCGACAGCCTCGGGCCCGAGCTTGTTCGGGTGTTTCAAGACGCCGCTGACGCGGGCACCGTTGCGGAAGGTGGCAGCGCCATGATCCTCCATGGCGAGCGAGAGCCCGATGGTCTCGCGGGCGTAGCAAATGGCCGACACGCCATGGACGCCATCGAGCGTCAGTCCGACCAGATGGAAGACTTCACCCTGCGCCAGCCTGATGCGTCGGCCATCCGGACGTGTGTAAACATAGTCGAGCGCCAAAGCGTCGGTCTGCTTCACCTCGACCCGATCGGGATGCAGCGGGATCAACTCTTGGACCAATCCGCGCGAGCGCACGATCATGGCATAGGCATTGCCCCGTAACAGCAGATGCGCTTGCAGCATGCGGCGGAACTGCGACGGCGTCTGCCAGCGGTTCGGCTTGCGTCGTAGCACCGACCAGATCGGCGTGTCGGAGGCATCCTCGCGGGTGCGCTCGTCGACCCGGCGCTTGATGTGCAAGGGCAGGGTGGCAACGGCGCCCGCGATGATACGCACGCAGGCATAGACGGCGGCCACCCGCATGGCGCTGTTGGGTGTAACCGTTGTGCCCGATGCCGTAACATTGCCGGCCCGCAACGCCTCTTCCAATTGCTGCGCCGTCGTGATGACCAGGCCACCGCCAGCATCCTGGAACGACGCGCGCGGAGAGACGGCCGGCGGTTGTGCACCACCGAACCAGTTCGACCAGAATGCCATTGGTTTCTTTCGTAAGCTGCTCAGCTCACAGCATCAGGATGCCGCGGGTCTCGTAGACCGAGCGGCCGGCATTGACGTCACGGGCCAGCGCCCGGCCGAGCGCGTTGCAGATCGCGACGATGCCATCGATGCGCTCGGTCGAGCGCTCCTTGTCCGGCTTGATGTTGCCGGCCGGATCATGGCGCACGGCGACATTGGAGGCGTTCCAGCGCAACACCGGATGACCGCCGTGCCAGAGCGCACGCGACACCGACAGCCGCTCCAGTTCCGCCGTGGGCGCGGCCATGCTCAAGAAGCCCTGGCCGAACTGGACCAGATTTAGCCCTTCATCCTGCAGATGCTGGACAATCTCGCCGGCAAAGGTGCGGTCATAGGAAAGCTCGCGCAGGTCGAAGCGTGACGCCAGATCGAGTATTTCTTTCTCGACGAAAGCAAAGTCGGTCGCGTTGCCCGGTGTGGCGATCAAGAATCCCTGATCGCGCCAGACATCATAAGGCACGCGGTCACGCCGCACGCGGCGCAGAATGTCGTCCTCCGGAATCCAGAAGCGGCAGAGCACGATCCACTTGTTGGCAAGGTCACCGAGCTCGTCCTCCAACGTCGGCGGAAACAACAATACGAATGCCGACAGATCATTGACGCGGGCGAGATCGAGTCCGCCATAGCATTCGCGGCCGATGAGCTTCTGCTCCACCTCTTCCAGATCATGCTTGACGATCCGCCAGTCGGTGGAGGCCGGCAGGCCGCCTTCTTCCCACACCCCCATGTCGAGCCAACGCGTGACCTGCTCGGTCCATTCATTCAATCTGAGCCGCCGGATCGCATTCTGCTGCGCCGGCATTTCCTTGGCCTCATCGATCTGGCGTTTCAGATCATCGACCTTGACGGTGACGTCGAGGCTCGGATTGGCCTTCACCCAGACTTCTGGGTCAGTCCAGTCGTCGCCGTCGTCTATTGTTGCGATGTAGCCGAACCAGCTGTCAGCCGACTCCGTCGGTACCGTGCCTTCCAGCGCTTTGACCGAGAATTCGTGATGCTGGCGACACACCGATTGGCGGTCATAACCGGCCGTGGTGATTGTCATTCGGCATGCAAAATTGACCCCGTAAGCCGGGGGATCGGCGTCCAAAATTGACCCCCTACAGGTTGGCTGTTGCGCTGCCTGCTTTGTCATGAAGCAGGTGGTCGGGGATGCTGATCGTGGAGACGATTGCGCGGATACGGCGCGAACACTTCATCAAGGGCAAGACGATCAAGGAGATCGCCCGTGACCTGAAGGTGTCGCGGAACACGGTCCGGAAGGTGCTGAGGTCGGGCAAGACCTTGTTCGAGTATGAGCGTTCGATCCAGCCGCGCCCCAAACTCGGGCGTTGGGCGGCGGAGCTTGATGAACTGCTGGCGGCGAACGCGGCCAAATCGGCTCGCGAACAGCTGACGCTGATCCGGATCTTCGAAGAGTTGCGCGGACGCGGCTATGACGGCGGCTACGATGCCGTACGGCGTTACGCCAGGCGTTGGAGCAAGGAGCGCGGGCAATCGACCGCGGCGGCCTATGTTCCGTTGAGCTTTGCGGCGGGCGAAGCCTACCAGTTCGACTGGAGCCATGAGATCGTTCTCCTCAACGGCGTGACGGCGATCGTGAAGGTCGCTCATGTCCGGCTGTGCCACAGCCGCATGCTGTTCGTGCGGGCCTATCCGCGGGAGACGCAGGAGATGGTATTCGACGCCCACGACCGGGCGTTCGCACTGTTCAAGGGTACCTGCAGCCGCGGCATCTACGACAACATGAAGACGGCGGTAGAGACGATCTTCGTCGGCAAGGATCGCCGCTACAATCGCCGCTTCCTGCAGATGTGCAGCCACTATCTGATCGATCCGGTCGCCTGCACGCCGGCGTCGGGCTGGGAGAAGGGTCAGGTCGAGAACCAGGTCGGGCTGGTCCGGGAACGGTTCTTCACGCCACGGCTGCGGTTCAAAACCCTGGACGAGTTGAACGCGTGGCTTCTGGATAAGTGCATCGCCTAC
>NZ_CH672425.1:0-10001 GCF_000152905.1 Nitrobacter sp. Nb-311A | reverse complement strand
CTCAGCACATCGTCGGCGACTGCTCAGCGCCGAGATCAACGAGAAGCAGGCGCGGTCGATCAAGTACCAGCTCACCATCGCCAAGCTGCCATTGGCCAAGGATCTCGATGACTTCCAGTTCGAAGGCACGCCGATCAATCAGACGCTCGTCAATGATCTCGCCGGCGGCGGCTTCATCGCCCAGCAGCGCAACGTCGTGCTCGTCGGCGGCACCGGCACAGGCAAAACCCACCTGGCCATCGCAATCGCCAGAAGCTGCATCCGATCCGGCGCCCGCGGTCGCTTCTACAACGTGGTCGACCTCGTCAATCGCCTCGAGATCGAGACCCGTAACGGACGTCAGGGCCGGCTTGCCGAACATCTGACCCGGATGGACTTCATCGTGCTCGACGAACTCGGATATCTGCCCTTTGCCCAATCCGGCGGCCAGTTGCTGTTCCATCTCGTCAGCCGGCTCTACGAGCGTGCTTCCGTCATCGTCACCACCAATCTCGCCTTCGGCGAATGGCCCAGCGTGTTCGGCGACGCCAAGATGACCACCGCGCTGCTCGACCGGTTGACCCACCACTGCGACATCGTCGAAACCGGTAACGACAGCTGGCGCTTCAAAAGCCGCGACGACGATCACGCCACCCGCGCTCGTCTCGTCTCCGCAATCCCGGCCAGCTCCGACGAGTCGAGCGCTACCCTCAAACCACGCCGCGCGAAGGGGTCAAAATTGAACGCCGATACGGGGTCAAATTTGCGAGCCGATTGACAATACGGCGCAGCCGGCCACCGGCGACGAGGTAAAAGTGAGAGCATAGCATGATATTATCACGCTCACGAAAGGGAGATGAGATGCCGGACGACGATATGAAAGCTGAGCTCGAACGTCTCCGCAGGGAGAACGATGCCCTGAAGAAAGGAGCTTCAGAGGGCACCCGCATGAAGGTGAGTGACAAAGGTGGCCTCTCCGTTTACGGGATGGGACGTTTTCCAGTGACTCTGTATAAAGAGCAATGGTTGAAGCTTCTGAACATGTCCGACGAGATCCGCGCCTTTATTACCGAAAATGAAGCGCGACTGAAGGCGAAGGATTAGGCCCGCCTCAAAGCTGGAGCTTGAGGCGCGACTGCTGCCCGGTGCGCTGCGCGAGGCCATGCCACCGCCACGCAGCTGAGTAGCGTGATGAACTCGCGACCATCGAGTCGCATCCGGAGGTCGAGCTGCTGGCTCGCCGCGGGATAATCAGTTGTCTTCCGATAACAGTTCCGAAACCATTCGCTCCGGCTGTCAAATCCGCTAACGATTTCGAAGATCGCTCGCTGCATAGTCGCCCGCGTCAACAAGAAACGGGGTTTGTTGTATGAGTGGGAATGCTGACCTGGAAAACGTGCGTCGATATCGCACCATTGCTTCGCTCTATCGTCAGACCGCAGCATTCCGTCCTGCGCAAAGATGGACGCTCCTGGCGCAAGCCTATGAATACGAGCGTCTCGCGATGACAGAGCTCGAAGCCCAGCTCACCGGTTATGACAGCGCATCGTGGAACGTGGCTGCCACTGCGTGAGCGCGGTCGAAGGTACTTAGAGCCGATCCAGGAAGAACCTGAGTCTGATGAGTCGGTTGTGATTCCATATCTCGGAGCGATTTAAATCTAGGCCGAGCGCTCAGAACCTGGCTGACCTCAAAATTGGAGAGCCGGCTTCCAATTTGTCGCGGTTAATGCATCCGCTCGACCAGCCAACGAAACAGCCCCGCCTCTATCGCGGCGTTCGCTACCCGCTCAGCCGTCCAAAGATGCAAATCGGCGGAGTCGGGCATCCTGAGGACTTTCGGGGTGCTGTGATAGATAAAGAAACAGCGATCGAAACTGCCGTCGTTATGAAACCGCCGGACATAGTCATCGAGTTCCGCCTGTGTTGACCGGCTCTTGACCTGAACCCAGGCAACCTCGTTTGTGATCGGTTGCGTCAAGACCATATCCACATCAGCCTGATTGCCGCCCACTGCGCTTTGCCGTTGCCACCCTCCCCGGGCAAAGATCAAATCGATCAGGGTCTCGAAATCGCGCCAATCGAGCCGGCAGATCATTTGCGATGCCAGATCACGTTGGTCCTTGATCAGAGCTGCGGCCTTCGTCCTGAGGGGATCGACCTCCCCTCGAATGCGAGCCAGCAAATAATTCGCCTGTTTGACCGCGCAAATGGTCATTTGATAGTTCGCGGTGCTCGTGAGCGCCGAACTGAGGCTACGAACCGTCAGCGGCTCGCCGTTGAGATCTGTGTTCGACCAACCCGCTCGCGTAGACCGATAGCGGGTCGGACCGCCGGGCAAAGGAGGCTCGATCTCAACCACGCCGCCGTCGGCGAAAGCCCACCAGAAATGACCTCGAGCGCAGGTCACCCACAAGGCGTCGTTCGGTAGTTCGTAAAACTCCCGCAGCTCCCTCAATCCGTTGCTGACGCCGCCTGATCTTCGTCCCATCTGCGCCAACTGCTGTCTGGCCAGCGCCCAATCGCCCTTCATACAAACGACGTGCTCAATTTTCAGGTAACCGAAGGTGATGATCCCTTGATCCAGGGCCTGATCCGACCACTGCCCGCCCCGCCCCAGCTTGATGTATCGGACCACAGAAGGGGCAAAGGTTCGCGCGAGCGGTTCGGCTTGCCCGGTCTCGGGCCTCAGATCGATCATTCGAGGATTCATCATGAGCTGGCAATTCGCTTGCCGTGCTGCCGAAGTCCAGTTGGAGCGGTCCAGCATCGGACTTCAAAGTTAATATAATCCTTTTTTGGGATAATCCTGTCTCGGGATCAGCCTGCCCGGGCGATGACTATTTCCGCCCGCGGGATCGGCAAAACCGTCCACTCCTCCGATCAGGCCGCGTTCTGCGCCCTGATGGTGGCTGCCCGCAAACAGGCCGGTCTGACCCAGCATGAGCTGGCGCGCCGGCTCAAGCGGCCTCAATCCTTTGTCGCCAAGTACGAAGGCGGTGAACGCCGGATCGACGTCATCGAGTTCGTGACGATCGTGCGGGCTATTGGAGCCGATCCGGTCAAGCTGCTGCGGGATCTGATGGCCGGCAAGCCGCCGGCCAAACCTCGGCGCTCGCCGGCGAAATAGCCCACCCTTCCCCTATACAGGCCCTTTGCGATCACATCGTGATCCGGCGTCCCCGATCTTCGCCACAAGATTATCCAGGTTCCGCTCGACATCGCGCGGCAGCAGAGCGGTAGTGGAGCCAACTCTTACGGAGGGCCCGATGGAGCGCGCCAACCTCGAAGCAGCGATCAAGCTCATCATAGCTGAGGTTCACAATAAGCTGAGCGAAGCGACACGCATTGCCAAGGCCGCCGAGGCCTGTGTCCAGAACGGCGCTATCGCTGAGGGCATCGAGATCTCAATGGATATCGAGCAGCTGATCTACGAGGCCGGGCGGCTCCATGACGCCGCAACGCTGCTCAGCCGCATGAGTCGGGATCAAGATTAGTCGCCAAACCGTGACTATCTTAGAGCCATGGAGACTTCATGACTTCTGCACGGCCTAATCACTCATCGGTAATAAAGCTACGTTTTGATCGTTCATATGCGCGCTTAGACAGAAGGCAAACGCACCGCTTGCGCAAATCGTTCGACACCGAGAAACGCGACGGCTTGCGGCAACGAAGATTGGCGAACTTCAAAATAGCCAATTTTACCTCGCTTCTCATGCAGACACTGCACTGTCGCTGATCGCTTTGAGCGACAATCGTCACCAATCCGGTCCTACATCTGGCCCCGGGCGTGAGCGGCTTGGAATCACGTTGAGGATCCCGTCGCTTTTCGGCAGGGTGCTCTTCGGAGTGTCTAGCCGTGATGGTCCAGCTCCATCAGAAAACGAGCTTTTACGGGAACTCGCGCGGGTCGCGCCTTCAGCCGTGTGCGTGGTGCGGACAGGCCTCGACTTCTACTGTTAGGTGGCTAAGGCCACGCAACCCTCCGAGCCGCCGCTTGTACGCCTTCGGCGGCAGCGGGTTGTTCGAAATAACCGAAATGATTGCAGCGCGATGTCCTGGTCCTACCTGCCACAGGTGAAGGTCGGTGACGCGGTCACCCTTGGTTTCGATTCGCTCGCGGATCGTCATTTCGAGATTTTTGTCAGCGCTGGCATCCAAGAGCACAGACCCGGAGTCTCGGATCAGCCCATAGGCCCAGCTACCGATAACCAGGCTACCTAAGATGCCAACTAGAGGATCGGCCCACGTCCATCCAAAGTACATCGCGAGCAACAGCGCCGCGATTGCCAGCACTGATGTGGCCGCATCTGCCAGTACATGGACGTAAGCGGCACGGAGATTGTTATCATGGTGATGATGCGAATGATCGCTTCCATGATGGTGATGGTCGTGGTGAGAGTCTTGAAGGAGCCATGCGCTGGCGATGTTGACTGTTAATCCCAGCACCGCAACCACTATCGCTTCGCTGTAGGCAATCGTGACGGGGTTAAAGAGCCGAACCACACTCTCGTAAGCAATCTGCATGGCAATCATCGCAAGCATGATTGCGCTCGAAAAGGCGGCAAGATCGCCGAACTTTCCTGTGCCAAAGGCAAATCGCGAATTTTTGGCATGCCTGCGAGCTAATAAATAGGCTAACCCTGCAATGCTCAACGCCGCTGCGTGCGTCGCCATGTGCCAACCGTCTGCCAACAATGCCATCGATCCAAATATGGTACCAGCCGCGATCTCGCCGACCATCATTGACGCCGTAAGCGCCACGACAATCCAGGTTCTGCGCTCATTCTGGGCGTGCTGCTCACCGAGAAAAACGTGGCCGTGAACCCATGGATCTATTGAGTGTGTGTGCATGTTGACTCCAACCCAGCGCATGCCAGGCATTCACTCGCTCTTCCAAGCCTTTTTCTTGAAGCCCATCATTATCAGATCGTGCCGCTAAGCGCCAAACCAGCCCCCCTGAACTCCCAGAACGCAAAAGAGACGTTCGACCGGTCATACGTAACTGCTGCCCCGAGTTATATGGGCGCTCATGCGCCTCGGTGGACCTCGATATCTTCGAGTCTGGACCTGTCCGGTCGGATCGCGCCAAACAACAGGCTGCGTGGCTTGATGACTGATGGCACTGTGGCGGGAATGGTCGTTTCGCGAGCTTAAGCGTTCGAGCGGCTTCAAAGCAAGAACGCGACTTGTTTCAGCGATTCCGTTAAGGCAGTCTCAATCGGTGTGACCGATAGATCCCGCCGACTTAAGAGAGCGTCCCATGGGCAAGACCGTCCACACGCATTCTCGGGTACCGGTTCTTGACCTGTTGCGTCTTGCAGCCGTGGTAGCCGTTATCCTTTACCACTATGGCTTTTGGGGACCGAGCTCCGCGAGCGGCGTTTCGCAGGTGGCCTTGCCTGCATTGGCGCCTGCCGGACAATACGGATTTCTCGGTGTATCGGTTTTCTTTGCCATCAGCGGCTTCGTCATTGCGTACTCGGCGGAGGGACGGTCATGGATCGGTTTCATCATCGCGCGCTTCAGTCGCATCTATCCGACATTTGTTCTCTGCATGACATTGACGTTTACGGTCATGCTGGCGGTTGGCGTCGGGCATGTCACGCGCTCACAATGGCTCGCCAACCTGGTCATCGCCGCGCCATTCCTCGGCCAGCCCTATGTCGACACCGTCTACTGGTCGCTCGTGATCGAGGTGGTGTTTTATGGATGGGTCGCGCTGTTCATGATGTTGGGCTGGTTTCCTCGCCACATTGATGCGCTTATCCTCGTCTGGCTCACAATCACGTTTGCGAACGAACTGACGATCGATGCACCGATCTTCGAGAAGGTTTTCATTGCCGACGATAGCGGATTCTTCGTAGTCGGCTTGCTGATCTACCAGCACTACCGTGGACGTCGCGGGACGCGATTCTGGAGTCTGTTCGCCCTTGCAATGGGAACGGCAATCTTTCAAGCAACGCACAAGCTGGGGCGGCTCGGTGCGCATCCGGATAATACGTTCGACCCGAGAGTCGTGGCAGTCATCTGTGTCGTCGCGCTGCTCGGCGTATTCCTCGCGACGCGCATCAAGCGTATCCCGTTCCCTGCCACCTTTGTGCTCGCCGCCGGTGGAATGACTTATCCGCTGTATTTGTTGCACATGCAGATGGGTTACGTGATTTTCTCGGCGATGGAACCACATGATCATGCTGCAATAGCCGTCACAACAATCGTCGCAGGCATTGCACTCCTTGCGTGGGCCATCTGGCGGTTTGTGGAGCCGTGGATGCACCGATTTGTCAAATCCAAGCTGACCCAACTCACCGCCCATTTCGGATGGTCTTCGTCTGGGCCCCACGCCGATGGCTTTCCTAGTTGTCAACAGCCGACGCTTGATCCACCGGTAGCACCGTAGCCAATGGCGAAACCGGCAGCTTAGTTCCACAGCAGACTTACCTGGCCGAATCCCAAAGAGCCTGACCGGCCACTGGACGGTTCTTGCGCGCCGCGACATTATGGCGGCGCTTCGTGGGCTGCTTTGTCAACGCGGCCCGCATTAGTCCGTGGTTGCCGCCATTACGGAAGGGATTCCCATGCGACGTGCAAAAGGGGTTGCCGGTCACGATCTGGGGTGTGGGCTCCGGCCTCATTCTCATTGGACTGGCTTGGAAAACTCTGGCGCCGCGCCTTAGGCAGCAACGAATAGGAACACGCTTTCATGAAACAGTCCTGGTGGTTCTCTCCCGGCGAATCGATCTGGGCCATTTTCATCCGCTTGGCGCTCGCTGGTGTGTTCATCCCTGAAGGCCTGCAGAAACTGACGCATGCCGACATTCTCGGTGCCGGCCGTTTCGTCAAGATCGGTATTCCCTGGCCGGAGTTCTTTGGGCCGTTCGTTGGCGTGATTGAAATGCTAGCCGGGATCATGTTCCTGATCGGCTATGCTTCGCGCGCGGCGGCCGTGCCGATCATCGTCATCATGATCGTGGCGATCATCTCTACGAAAATCCCAATC
This sequence comes from Nitrobacter sp. Nb-311A, assembly GCF_000152905.1. Classification (GTDB taxonomy): domain Bacteria; phylum Pseudomonadota; class Alphaproteobacteria; order Rhizobiales; family Xanthobacteraceae; genus Nitrobacter. The sequence goes on along the minus strand of NZ_CH672425.1, from coordinate 3,023 downwards.
CTGTTAGGCCGTAACTGGTGGATATTCAGCCTCCGCCACCTGGATCGCTATGGTTTCTTGAGCTTCACTCATGAGACGCGGGCGATGCTGATGAGCGCAATCTTCATGTTGCTGTCCGGATCAGGTCGCTGGTCGCTCGATGCGCGCGCTTGGCGACCGAAGTTCAACCAGCGGAACGCATTAGCTGATGGTGAATGAGGAAAAGACCACCACGGGGTAACGCGAAGCAGGAAATGCAGAATTGCGCTCATATGTTAGCGGGAATGGGCTATCGCCAACTTGGCAACCTTGCCGCTTGAACGGTCGTTGCGTCGCATTACGCCGCGTGGGGTCGTCGCCTTAGTTTTTTGTGCTTGCGGTCTTGTCGAGTGCCGCGCGTAGGCCTTTGGCGAGCTTGATTGCATCGTCATTGGCCCAAAAGTGCATAAAGAAGAGCCTTGGCTGTTCGTCCAGCATGTGGCTGTGAAGTGCGGTGACTTCGATGCCGTGCGTGCGCAGCGCAGCTACCACCGGATTGACCTCATCGCCTGTCAGGACGAAGTCGCCGGTGGTGGCAGCCTTACCACCGCCCGTCGGTTGAAAGTTGATTCCGATCGCAACACCCATCGGCCCGGCCGGTGTCAACGTCATGCCACCTTCGCTGACAGGATCACGTCGCGGCACATTGAACTGATAGACGCCGCCATTGGTCTTACCCTTCACGCCGATAATTTGATCTAGCTGCGCAGTATCAAGGTCGACAGCAGGAGGTGGATTTGACGACGGAGTAGCTTGCAGCGGGGTCTTGCTTTCGGCGAGGGCGTCATGGAGCGCGGTTGCAAGTTTGGCGGGGTCTCCATGCCCGGCCACATGCATGTAGAACGTCGCGGGGCTCGCCCGGAGCAGATGATTATGGATCGCCGTAATCTCGAGTCCGCCAGCGATCATCTTCAACATAACTGGATTGATTTCACTTTCCAGCAATACGAGGTCTCCCATCGCCATAGCGCCCTCGTGAGCTTGCTTAAAAGCGATCCAGCCGCCGAGCGCTAAGGCTGGCTTGATGGTCACGCCGTCAAGGGTCACCGTCAAATCGGTTCGAGGGAAACCATAACGATGCACGTCTTCGGTTACGGCCGGATTCCGACCGAGTATTCCATCGACCTTCCCCCAATCTACACCATGATCTTGCGCGTAAGTGCTTCCATTCACCGCCATGAAGCAGGCGCTTATGCCTATCAGCGCTGAGAGTGTCAATCGGCTCGCAAATTTGACCCCGTATCGGCGTTCAATTTTGACCCCTTCGCGCGGCGTGGTTTGAGGGTAGCGCTCGACTCGTCGGAGCTGGCCGGGATTGCGGAGACGAGACGAGCGCGGGTGGCGTGATCGTCGTCGCGGCTTTTGAAGCGCCAGCTGTCGTTACCGGTTTCGACGATGTCGCAGTGGTGGGTCAACCGGTCGAGCAGCGCGGTGGTCATCTTGGCGTCGCCGAACACGCTGGGCCATTCGCCGAAGGCGAGATTGGTGGTGACGATGACGGAAGCACGCTCGTAGAGCCGGCTGACGAGATGGAACAGCAACTGGCCGCCGGATTGGGCAAAGGGCAGATATCCGAGTTCGTCGAGCACGATGAAGTCCATCCGGGTCAGATGTTCGGCAAGCCGGCCCTGACGTCCGTTACGGGTCTCGATCTCGAGGCGATTGACGAGGTCGACCACGTTGTAGAAGCGACCGCGGGCGCCGGATCGGATGCAGCTTCTGGCGATTGCGATGGCCAGGTGGGTTTTGCCTGTGCCGGTGCCGCCGACGAGCACGACGTTGCGCTGCTGGGCGATGAAGCCGCCGCCGGCGAGATCATTGACGAGCGTCTGATTGATCGGCGTGCCTTCGAACTGGAAGTCATCGAGATCCTTGGCCAATGGCAGCTTGGCGATGGTGAGCTGGTACTTGATCGACCGCGCCTGCTTCTCGTTGATCTCGGCGCTGAGCAGGTCGCCGACGATGTGCTGAGGTTCGTGCTGGCGCTTGACGGCCGTCGCCATGATCTCGTCGAAGGCAGCCCTCATTCCGTAGAGTTTGAGCTCACCCATGAGGTCGAAGATTTGGGTTCGTTCCATCAGATGGTCCTCCGGAGGTTGTCGTAACGGGCGCAATCGGCGATCGGCGCATGGCGGAGCGTCAGTGCCGCCGGCGTCATAAATGTTGGCCGGTGCAGCGGGTTCGCGTTGGCGAGCCAGGATGTTGAGAACGACGTCAGCGGAATGAACGCCATGAGCGATCGCCTCGGCGCAGGCGGCTTCGACCGCCGACAAACCGTCCGTCAGCACCGCATTGAGGATGTCGACCATCTGTCGATTGCCGTCGTCGGTGCTGGCGAGCCTGCGCCGGATCCGTTCGATCGCGGCCGGCAACACCCAGTCCTTGAAGGGTGCGCCGTTACGTAAGGCCCCGGGTTTGCGCGCGAGCACCGGCACGTAGTGCCAGGGATTGTAGGTCGTCTCGCCGCGTCCGAACGATCGCGGATGCTCCGCAACGATGCGCCCGTCCTGACGGATCACGATGCGATCGGCATAGGCTTGAACTTCGACCGGGCGCCCGACGGCGCTGGCAGCGACCGAGTATTTGTTGTTGTCGAAGCGCACCAGGCAGGTCTTCGAGACCGATGCCGGCACCGCGTGGAATCCGTCGAACCGGCCAGCATAGGGAACGAGCTTGGGCCGCTCGGCTTCGAACACCTCCCAGACCGTCTGTTCGGCCAGTTCTGGATGTCGGAGCGCCTTGGCGTAGGCGATGCACTTATCCAGAAGCCACGCGTTCAACGCGTCCAGGGTTTTGAACCGCAGCCGTGGCGTGAAGAACCGTTCCCGGACCAGCCCGACCTAGTTCTCGACCTGACCCTTCTCCCAGCCCGACGCCGGCGTGCGGGCGACCGGATCGATCAGATAGTGGCTGCACATCTGCAGGAAGCGGCGATTGTAGCGGCGATCCTTGCCGACGAAGATCGTCTCTACGCGTCTCATGTGTCGTAGATGCCGCGGCTGCAG
>NZ_CH672426.1:21063-34038 GCF_000152905.1 Nitrobacter sp. Nb-311A | reverse complement strand
ACAACCTCCGGAGGACCATCTGATGGAACGAACCCAAATCTTCGACCTCATGGGTGAGCTCAAACTCTACGGAATGAGGGCTGCCTTCGACGAGATCATGGCGACGGCCGTCAAGCGCCAGCACGAACCTCAGCACATCGTCGGCGACCTGCTCAGCGCCGAGATCAACGAGAAGCAGGCGCGGTCGATCAAGTACCAGCTCACCATCGCCAAGCTGCCATTGGCCAAGGATCTCGATGACTTCCAGTTCGAAGGCACGCCGATCAATCAGACGCTCGTCAATGATCTCGCCGGCGGCGGCTTCATCGCCCAGCAGCGCAACGTCGTGCTCGTCGGCGGCACCGGCACAGGCAAAACCCACCTGGCCATCGCAATCGCCAGAAGCTGCATCCGATCCGGCGCCCGCGGTCGCTTCTACAACGTGGTCGACCTCGTCAATCGCCTCGAGATCGAGACCCGTAACGGACGTCAGGGCCGGCTTGCCGAACATCTGACCCGGATGGACTTCATCGTGCTCGACGAACTCGGATATCTGCCCTTTGCCCAATCCGGCGGCCAGTTGCTGTTCCATCTCGTCAGCCGGCTCTACGAGCGTGCTTCCGTCATCGTCACCACCAATCTCGCCTTCGGCGAATGGCCCAGCGTGTTCGGCGACGCCAAGATGACCACCGCGCTGCTCGACCGGTTGACCCACCACTGCGACATCGTCGAAACCGGTAACGACAGCTGGCGCTTCAAAAGCCGCGACGACGATCACGCCACCCGCGCTCGTCTCGTCTCCGCAATCCCGGCCAGCTCCGACGAGTCGAGCGCTACCCTCAAACCACGCCGCGCGAAGGGGTCAAAATTGAACGCCGATACGGGGTCAAATTTGCGAGCCGATTGACACGTTCCTTCGATTTCACCGGTACGAACCGTATGTTCGGTCGGGTAACCGCCTCGCACAGCGGCCGCGTCGTTCTTGCCACGCTTCACGTAGGCTTTCACATATTGAGGTGGGATTAGCTTTACCTCGTGTCTAAAGAACTGCAGCAGGCGGCCCAATGGTGCGAGTACTGTGGATGTCGCGGCTGCAGCCCGGCTTCTATCGCGTCGTCAGCTGTCCGCTGAGCCGTCCAAAGTGGTGAACCAGTCAGAGTTCGGCTACACTTCGCCCGCAATAACGTCCTCTCCTTTGCGGTCGTTTTGACGCGGGGCTTTTTGCTCTCCGCGCGCCATTAACAAAATGCGCGCAGAAATGTTTCGCCAACCTCTCCACGTTTCAAGCGCCGGACATCTGCCGAACTTGAGCTGGCGCTCGTAACCGAAAAGCCGAACGCTTAGTGACCGGGCAACGTTGCAAAGGAATCGGCGGCTGCGGTGTTAGAACAGGCGCGACAATGGGAGTAGCTTCGAAGTCGTACTGGCACGTGCCAAAGAACTTCTCCAGCCATAAGTGGGCACGAAAGTGGAAGGGCATGACATGCATCGTCGCGGGCGGATCAGGGCAGTTTCATGGCTTCTCGTGCGGCGTTCGCGGCCCCCGTGGCGGTTTGCTTCACCAGCTCGACCACGTCGGCGCCCGTTTCCCTGAGTTCGGTCTGAAGCTTATCTGCGGCCTCATGGAGACCTTGTGATACCGCTCCGGCGCGCGTGTTCAGGTGGGCTTTGACTTCGTCGCTGACCGCGCCCGCCCAATCGTTCTCAAGATCAGATGTCCGGAATGCACCTGCCACGGCCGCTCCGGCGGCTAAGCCCAAGATACCGAGCATTAGAGGTTGCCGCTCGAGCAGGCCGCCCAAGGAAGACTGAACCGTTTTGAGGGCCTCTTCTCCCGGCCTGCCGACGTTCTCTCGTACATAGTTAGCACCTTCGTGCCACCGGTCTTTGATCTTATCGGCTGAGCCTGAAATCGCATGCGATGCCGCACTGCCCGCATCGCGCAACTTATCACCGACATGGAACGATCCCTCGTCATTCAATTTAGGAGCTAGCGGCGGCGCGGCAGATCGTTGGTGAGTGGACAAAGTCGAACGCGGATCCAGTGCGCGAAGATCGCTGGCCGGCGCAGCCGCCGTCGCCGCGCGCGCGGCGTCCTTCAACTTCTCATTGCCCGTGAAAAGGCAGAATGCGCCGGCTCCGATGAGGGCAGCCGCCAACGGATTTTCCCTCGCTGCCGCCACAAGATTATCGAAAAAACCTGTTTTCTTATTGCTCATCGCACCATTTCCTTCATCACATCTTTGTCCTTTTCGAGCTGCCCGATAGTTTCGTGTGGCGTGAGGCGGCGCGCATGCAAGCGGTTTATGCCGATGGCAAACAGCACGCCAGCGATCCCCGCGGCCACGGCCGCCGACGTGAGATACGAGAGCGGCTCTGACCAACCCGATGCTATGAGAGCCGCTGATAATGCGAACAACACCATCACCACAGCGGGAAACACCAGGATGGCGCCGGCAGCGATGAAGCTCACCGCGCCTATAACCTCCTGAGCCTTTTCGCCCAATTCGGCATTCGCCAGATCGATTTCATTCTGGAAGAGCTTGGCAAACTGCGAAAGCGCATTGCCAAACAGCTTCAAGATCGTTCGAAGATCGTTCTGACTGGTTTGGATATCGTTGGGGATGCTCATGACAGGTTATTGCCTTGTGAGGATGGGGATGAAGATCGCTGTCCCCCAGACGCTCTGAAAAAGCGCATCGCCGCAAATCCGGCGAGGGCCGATAATCCGAGAAATGCGGCCGGCTGCCGTCTCGCGAAATCGCTCGCACCGTCGAGAAGATCGCGGAAATTTCCATTTTGGATCTTCTCCGCTGCCTGGTGAACGTAGTCAGCAGCTGAGTCGATACCGCGCGCCGCGAAGGGCATGTCGCTCTCGAAGGCTCGCGCCGCTTTGCGGATATCATCGGCGAAGCGCCCGATAAATTCAGCGCCAGCCTGCTGCTGCTCATGAGCCCGGCTATCCAGCTGCTCGGTCATTTCCGAGACAACATCCGTCGAGGTGCGCAGAGACTCATCCGCACGATGTTTGATCTCCGCACCAGCCTTATCCACCTGCTCCTTGTGGCTCTGTGTGGAACCGTCGCCTCGGTTCCGATCGAAGTCAGTCTTGTCGTCGGGTCGAAATTGCTCATCATGGTTTCTTTCGGTTAGGGGTTTCGTGAGGGGCTGAACGCCGCCCTCACAACATCATCGGCGCCTTCTTTGAGCGCATTGGACACGTTCTGCGTCATGCGGCCCGCCTCTCGTCCTAAGTCACTCTCCCCAACGCTTTTCGCCGCGGCGTCGGCGGCCGACATTGCCGCATCCTTGGCTGCTGAAAATCCTGAGCGCACACCTTCGCCGGCCTTCTGTTTGACCTTATCGCTGGCTTGGCCCATCGCCTTGGCTTCAGCCCTTGTTTCGGGAAGAGCCGCGGCAACGATGGCGCCGATCGCGATTCCCAAGCCGCCGATCAACGCGGCATCACCCGTAAGCTCGCGAGTTTTGGACCATCCGGTCGCGGCTGCATCTCTGGTCGCAATGGTCTTGTCCCTGATGGCATAGGCGCTGCTCCCGACCTTATCGCCCCAAGTACTGGCAACTTGAGACGCCTGAGTTTTCACCTCAATGGCCATGTCGGCAGCCTGTGTTCGAGCCGATGCCAGCCGGTCCTTCATGCCTACAAGTACCTCTGAGGTTCCAGCCTCATCCAGCATCTCGTCCGCCTTCTCCTTCAAAGAAGCCGCGCCTTGTGCAGCGCGATCGCGCGCCGTCTTAGAAGTTAGGAGAAGGCCCGCGCCCAGCATCAGGAGCGGCAGCGGTGCGCCCCGCACCAGGCGCACCAGGGGGATCGCAGCCACGGCACCCGCCGCGACGGTTCCCATCGGGTTGTCCATTACTCGTTGTTTCAGTGCCTCAGCCCAACTGTGTGTCTTGAGGCTGACGTAATTGGAAAACTCCGATTTTACGTGTTCGGGCGAAGTCTTGTGACGAATGTCTTCGGCGGCGTCCGATATCCGCTCCTTCAACTGATCAACCATCGCTGCGAGCTGGGCGCGGTTACGCTCCGACTCAGTTCCTCGACTGAACGTGGCATGTCTTGTCCTTTCAGCTTTTCTTTCCGCCAACTCGCCCTCCGTTGATTGGTTCCTCAGTCCCGATTGCATCATCACCACCGGAGTGCGCGAGATAGATCAATTTGCCTAGACGCTTAGAGCAAGAAGCGTATTTGGCTCGCCGCTGGATACTCTCGGCCTTCCGCGAGAAGCCCTTGGTGCTGCGATGTATCGGCAAGCATCGCTACGATCGGTTGCGGCCTAAGCAACAAAGTACTTGAACCAGCGGATTACAGGCAGCTACGGCAGAGCTGAGGTCACGATTTTGTACTTGACGAGACGGTTGACGCTGCCGAGCTCCAGATAGCGCTGAAACATCAGCCGCATTGGTCGCTGTTTCTTCGTCGCCCGGCGATCCGCTTCCTTCGCAAGCAGCGACGCAATAGCGCCAGAACGACGGCTTCCTCAATGCGGCGGTCCAAAGACCATTGCTTGCCGCTCTTGCAGGCAAATCTGAACCGCTCTTCAATTTCGTCGATGGCTACATGCCAATTAATTGAGCGTGGTCAGGCCATAGCCTTTTGTTTTTGCGCTGCGTATTCGTCATTTCCAAAAGCGGATCAGCGTCGTCTCTAAAAAATCACGATAGTCGCTCGTACCTTTTCCCGCAGCACTTCGCAGGTCATATGCTCGTTTACTTTTAGCCGGATGCCAACAACGCGTCGGCGAAGGCAAAAAGATGCTCGTATTTCGCGCATTCACGCACTTCGCGAAACCGTGGATGATAGCGGGTTGCTTGCGGCCTTTGCGTCCCGTCCCGCAGCTTTGATATGGCCGTCGGTGAAGGAGCAAACCCAGACCTCGGACCAGGCTGGCGGAATAGCGAGCGCTTTTATCCTGTTCAGCACGCCCGGTTCAGTTAGCTTGGAGTTATTCGCGCGTGTGTAGTAAAGCCGGTGCTGAACCATCTTTCGCGTCCGAGACGTAACCGGAGACCCGGGGACTCCAGCGGAGTCCTTCGGGATCGACGATCGTCCAGCGGCTTAAAACCTGTTCTTCAGAGCCCTTCATGTTTGCGCTCCGGCGGAAGCGCGCTCCCTTCACACGAAAGCGGCGGCCTTGTCGAGGTCGGCCACATAGAGCGCCGTTTCGCGGGACAGCTTGGCAATGAGTGCCACCCTGCTCTTGCACTCGTCCCTCAGCGGCAACCAGTAATGGCACCCTCCTGGGCGCCCTGAGCTTCCTTGTACAAGGAGCGCTACCCCTAAACCGCTCGGTATACCGACACGCGGCCGACTTGAAGAATTGTCCTATGTCCCGCGCGACCCAGAATCGCGCGCACGAAGGTGGTTGGCGCGTGGATCGCGCCAACGCGACCAACCTACTAGCAATGCTGGTTTTGAGGCAGCACGGTAAGCCCGCGGTGCCGGCAGCTTCGTCGATTTGGACGGTCCCGAGACTGAAGAGTTCGGCCGCCTATTCCCGTACAACGCAAAAGACTGCCGCAGCGACGCGTTTCGCAGGCCAGTTTTCCTGGAAGCCGAAGCCGCCGGAGGGAATGAACGGTTGTTCATATACATAGCAGTAAGGAACATAGATTGGTTTCGCTCATTAGCACTCGGGACATTTACGGAGTATTCAGATGAAAAAGTTGAATTTTGCGATGGCGGTGGGCGCGACCGCGTTACTCACTGTTACCAGTGCAAGCGCAGACTACCGCCACTATGGCCATAGGCATCATCACCACTATGGATATGGGCATCATTACCACTACGGACATAGGCATCATCACCACTATGGCAATCAGCATCACCCGTACTACAGAAGTTCCGCATACGCTTCGAGGTACTACGGCAGTCCGTATTACGGCGGCGGTTACGGCTTTGGGGGGCCGGGCATCTCCGTTGGCGTGGGCAATCCATATTACGGTGGCGGCTATGGCTTTGGGCCGGGCATCTCGGTTGGTTTCGGCAACGGGTATTACGGCGGCGGCTATGGCTACGGGCCGGGCATCTCAGTTGGCTTCGGCAATCCGTATTACGGCGGCGGCTATGGCTACGGCCCGGGCATCTCGGTTGGCTTCGGCAGTGGTTGGTAAACAGAAGCCCGCAGGAAACGCGGGCTTTTTACAATATGAATCACCCGCAGGAGCATCAGCATAGCGCCGCCGCCCGCGGACGCGGGACCGAGTGCTGCCGCGATACCGGGTAAGAGGCACCTGTCTCGCGGGTAGTGACACCGACGCTGGGACCCTGATGCGAATTTCTCTGCCGAGGTACATTTCGCCTACGCGTGAGGGATCATTATCTGATGGCCGCGACAAACGTCGCTTCTCGCGGCAATGGAATAGCGTCAACGAATATAGCCCGTTCGGCTTCCAACCAATTCTTACTTTTCCATCACAAACCTATAGATAAATTGTGTTTTGGGATGTTTCTGACCTCGGTTCATCGAACACGTTGATCTCGCCGTGAGCACCTCGCCAAAGGCGACGTGAACAATGCGCGCTTCGTCATGCTGACCGACAACGCCTTTTGAAATGATGCTTCACCAGATTGCGAGGACAAGCGTCCCAATTATATCGTTGAGAACACCAGGAAGCGCTGAACACAGCGCTTTGGCCGCACCTTCAATACCAAGCCGAATCCGCGAAGATCGAAGCGAGGTTATTAGACGAGGCTGCTCAAACCATCAACACCCTGCATGCTATCGCAACGAGATGTGTCACATCGGCCGCAGGCATGAATCAATCCTGTGCCTGCGCTCTCGGCGTTCTTTTGATACGGCGTGTGCTTTCCTCGCGACGTACAAACCGCAAGGGTTAGGTTGGGTCAGGCCAGAAGCAGCAAAGTTTTTCTAGTTCGCGCGACGTTCCCGGCGGGTTGAATACTTTCCGAACGGTTGCGAGCTTTTGCGCCAAACTTCCGTACGATCCGCAAGCAATGGTTGACCCACTTGCAGACGAAATGGATCAGAAAGGTCGGTCAGCAGAATTTTTGCATCGAGATCATCGCTGGCGCCGTTTATGCGCGCCCGTAGACGACACGGGACGAAGCTGTCAATGGCGCGGCGTGGCGTCTCGCTTTCTCGTCTCATCGAGCAGGTCAGGACATTTCAAAGCCGGCAGTTACAGCGTGGCATGATCTCTTGTTCCTCCACAAAGCCCAGCGCGCGCATACGTGCCAGACTCTGCGTCTATGGATGTGTGCCAACGGCACAGCGTCCCGGCTTGCGTCCGTAGTTTGTTATTTCCAAGCCCCGAGGACGCGTGCTTCCCAGAAGGGGCTTGCCGTCGCAAGCACGTTGTAGCCGCGGTTGACGGCCTTCTTAATGCGGTCGAGTGGCAATACGTCCTTCAGGCGGATATAGTGACCTGCATCTGGATCGTAGCAGAATAGTCGCATCTCGGTATGGTTGAGGATGTGCTTGGAAACCGTGTGGAGAGGATCGTTACCGTGGTCCTCGCAGATCACGATGCAGTCAGTCTTGAGTAACCGCCCCCCACCCACCATGGCACCAATTTCGACGCCCTCGACGTCGAGCTTCAACACCAAACGTTTCGCGGACAGAGCAATATGGTCCATCAGGTCATCGAGAGATACTAGGTTGACAGCTTCGCCGCCCTCGTCATGGTCGGCGATGGTCATCGACTCGTGCTTGCGGCCGGACAGGTAGGCCGTGCCTGACGTCTCGCCGATCGCGCTTCTGATCGTTTCGAAACGGTTGCCGTTAATGACGGCGTTCCGGCGTAAAACAGCATAGTTAGAAGAGGAAGGCTCAATAGCGATAGCGCGATGAGAGCCGTAGGGGCCGCTCGAAACCAGCGTAGACCAGTAACCGTAGTTGGCGCCACAGTCGAGCAACACGTAGTCGGTGTCGGAGATGCGACGCAGAAACAGGTCGATGTCACGCTCATAAACGTACTTGCGATCAAGGATCGTGCTCCAGTATTCGTCACCGAATGGAAACGCGAACACAGCATCCTGATTGAGACGGACGAGAATATCCCGGTTCGGCACAATCGGGCGCAATGCCCGGCAGCTCAAACCAAAACCCCGGTGGGTCCAAGAGGAGGAAATGCGTGCCCCGGCTTGGAAAGCCATGATCAGCAATTTTTCCCGAAAACCGGCTCCTTCGATGGCACCCGTGGCGCGGTCGAAGACAAGTGGGGTCGCATTTGCCCTGACAGAAACCATGGATTCCAATCTTAGGGAGATATAGGTTGAAGAAAGATGACTACATCTCCGACAAGGGCGTGGAGGCTACGGCCTGGATTCGAACCAGGGTGAAGGCACGTTCAAGTGCCTTGCGTGTCCACTCCGCCACCGAGCCACAGCTTCAGTCGCATAGATACGTCCTGGTGAAAAGCAAAGATCAACTGGACGGTTAACTAGCACGCATCCAACCGTTCAACGTGCTGTCGGTGCGAAAAACCCCTTAGCCGGCCATCCCACAGCCGCACGCGGGTGCACTTAACTCCCGTTTGGTAAGATAATCCTTGTCGCCTCTACGTTGCCAAATTAGCATTCTGGCTCATGCTGGTCTGAGGAGTTTTTGATGCGAAAGTTATGGGGCGCGGTGCTGGCGGGGATTGTAACGATTGGAATGGGCGCACCAGTCGATGCGGCTCCAATGAACGACACATTGAAGGCTTGCCGTAATTCAAAGGGCTGCGGCTTTTCTAAGCTCAACAACGGAGACGTAGTCGGGTGTTCCCCGAAGAGTAAGGGCGGAAATGGTACATGCTTTTATTGCAATTCAAGTACTAAGGATTGCTTTCAGGTGAGGCGGGTACCAGGAGGCAAGTGGAAACACATCCCTGGCGACGTTCTTACTAACTTGCCAAAGCAGAGACGGCCTTCGCGTTGAAGTGTTTCCATTATTTCGAGCGAGACTTGTTGGCTCGCTTCGCCAACCGTGATCGCGCATAGTCTCGATCGCATGAGAAGATTTGCCAACGCTTACGTGTGGGGATCATAGGAAACCACTAATGTTGAGCAGCTGGGAAAGCGTGCTGGGCTTGACTCACGGACCGTCGTTTCGCGCTCTCGCTCCCGCTTAAGGTCATCTCGGTTGACGGCGCAGTCAGCACCTTCGCGAACCGAGATAGGAGGCCCGCCACTACGCACTGCGCAGCCCGCCATGTCGGCCTCCGTCGGGCGGCTGTCGCAGCCGGACAGAAATAGGACCGCGGCAAGTGCCAAGATCATCGCAGGCATTGTTTTGCCCCCGCTATTTGAGCCTCAGACGCCCCAGCCGCCCTTGCAGCATCTTCGGCTTTCTGTTCTCCGAGGATCTGGACGATCTCACCAACATCGGCACAGGTGATGATCAGTCGGATACGAGGATTTGGCGGCTCGTCCGCTTTGGGCTTTCCGCCAAGCACACACCAGGCCGAAGCCGCTCCAGACCACGATCGCGAGAAGCAAGCGGCGAAGGGTCATGCACCTGCCCTAGGACCGACGATGGTAAAATCCAGCAATCGATCGCAGGTGAACACGCGTTCGATGGGCGGCCGGAATTCGCGTCAAAAACGAGCCACGTCGAGCCGCCGATGTGCCGCTCGAGTACGAAGACGTGATTTCGCTTCAACGCGACTGTGCCAGGCGCGGGCCAGGTGCGCGGAAGAGTCGCAGGAACATGGTGTCTCCTGAACGTGAATGCTGATCGAAAAATGACCCCCATCGGCAGCATTGGGACCCCTTCAGGCGCCGTTCCGGACCAACTTCGTCAGAATCTTTGAAAGCGGCCTCTGCACTACACTCGAACGTTGTTTGCGAGACCTTCAGCCTATCGTGCTGCGTGTACCGAGCTTAAATTCAAACGTTGTGGTGATGAAGTCCCCCACGATGCCGCTTGACCTGATCACACCGCAAGATTGCAGGGCTTCGGCGCAGATGCACCTCACCCAGGACAATGATGTGGTCCACTCACTCGCGCCGAATCGATCGATCACCGGTTCGGCAAAGCCATTCTGCCAGGCCGAAGCTGGTACGGTGGGTTCGTCCTAGTTGCCCATGGCACGTAATCGGCGGGTGACAACGCGGTCATGCGCGATCGCGGATCAGATAGGTAGCGCGCCTGTGTTCAGCTATCGTCGCATCATTTTACCGCGTCTGATATCATTCTCGAAGTCACAGGCTGTCCCGAGGAATGCGCGTGTCTTTACCGCCGGTAAGTCCTGGCAGCTAGTGACCGAAACGCTCCAGCGAACGCTTTAAATGAAGCAGTTTGTCGAAACCTCGTCGAAGCTCAATATCGATTTTGGGGAGAAGGTGACGATTGGTTGCCCTGACAATATGGAAGGAAAAGATAGCGCTGATGGTGGGGGACAAAATCCGTATTGCGGCAGCGTCGATAAGAAGTTTAAGGGAGCGGATGACAATAAAATCAAGTGGAATCAAGTCGGAGAGACTTGGACTCCGACAAGTGTAACGCTCTACGCGTTCTCGCAAGATCAAATTGAGCAAGCGGCCAGCGCGAGCATCATTCAGGTTCTAGTGCAAAAACAATAGTATGGTGGTCGATGATCTATCCGTGCCACGGAAACCGTTCCGCAAGTGGGTCGCTCAGCGACACGTCCTGAACACTGACCTCGCTACTTGAGCAATTTTGTCAACGCCGCATCGTTAGAAAGACGGCTGCTCAGCTTGCGCGTCACCGCCTCCTCACCGGCACCCAAAGCCTCGGTCAAAATTTCGGTTGCTCGCTTGATGACCGGTTGCTTCAGGTTCGGAACTGCCTTCAACGCAGCGGCGATCTCTTGCGGCGACATGACCTTGTTGGGCTCGGTTTGACTCAGCTCGGCGAAACGGCTCCCTAGAGCCTTAATCTTAGTCTCGTCCACCCAGGCGCGACGGTCTGAAGTGCCGCCGCGATCTTCTTCCTCGCCTTATCGGCATCCATGTCGGGAGTGCCGACTCTCGAGTACTTTTGTCCAAGCAGCCAGCCCAGTTTGGCCTGAAATGTGTCAGTCAACTGCAGCACCTTTGCATCGATGCAGGTCTGCAGATGGTGGTTGGTCTTGATGGCTATCGAGAGATTGAGAAAGGCGACGCTGTCTTCCGGCAAATCGGTGTCCTCCGCGTCGAGATAAAAGTAGCCGGACTCGTTGTTGTTGAGTAGGCGTTGCATGAACTCCGACAACTTCGACTTAGCTCGATTTCCGACGACGGGAAGCGCTGCCTTGACGTCGGCCGAATTGAGCTCATCGAGATGCTTCTGGACTACCGCATCCAGCGCCCGCACCGGAGCGATGACAATGTACGGTGCCTTGCACTGCCGGTCGCGACCGCGTGGCACCAGATCGCAGCTCTTCGTTAGCACAAGGAAGCAAGAATTTTTTGGATGGTTGTGGAAGTGCGGATGCACCGCCTGAAGCAGATCATTGATCGCAGAGGTCCGCCTAAGCACTGAACCGCCCCGGGTTTGCCGGAGGCTCCAACTCCTGAGAGGATGGAGCCATGACAAGCAAGACGACGAACAAGTTTTCACCGGAGGTTCGGGCCCGAGCGGTTCGAATGGTTTTGGATCACGGCAGCGAGTATCCGTCCCGCTGGGCTGCGATTGAGGCGATAGCCCCCAAGATTGGCTGTTCCGGCCATACCCTGCTGGAATGGGTGAAGAAGGCGGAGATCGACAGCGGCAAGCGAGCAGGCGTCCCAACGGACGTGGCGGAGAAGCTGAAGGCGCTTGAGCGTGAGAACCGCGAGCTTCGGCAAGCCAATGAGATTCTGCGCAAGGCAAGCGCTTATTTTGCGACGGCGGAGCTCGACCGCCGGTCCAAGCCATGATCGCCTTCATCGACGATCATCGCGCGGCGCATGGGGTCGAGCCGATCTGCAAGGTTCTGTCGATCGCCCCCTCGACCTATCATGCCCATGTCGCCAAACGGCGTGATCCCGCCAAGCTGTCGGCGCGCGCCAGGCAGGATGTCATCCTGAAGATCGAGGTCCGGCGCGTCTTCGATGAGAACTTCCGCGTCTATGGCGTGCGCAAGATCTGGCGGCAACTCAAGCGCGAAGGCTTCGATATCGCCCGTTGTACGGTGTCACGATTGATGCGGACCATGGGCTTGCACGGTGTTATCCGCGGCAAGTCGGTCAGGACCACGATCGGCGACTGTCCGGGATCAGCACCTATGGCACAGAATTGATGGTGTGATCTAAGGAGTGTTCGGTTCTCGTCGCAGACGAAGGAACGAACATGAGCACGAAGTCGACTGGCGGCAAACGCTCCGCCGAACACGTAGTCAAAGATATCCGCCGTGCGACGCGGCGGCACTTTTCATCAGAGGACAAAATCCGGATCGTGCTGGATGGGCTTCGGGGCGAAGACAGCATCGCCGAGCTGTGCCGCAAGGAAGGGATAGCCCAGAGCCTCTACTACACCTGGTCGAAGGAATTCCTGGAAGCTGGCAAACGGCGGCTGGCTGGCGACACGGCTCGTGCTGCGACGACCGGTGAAGTTCAGGACCTGCGCCGTGAGACCCGTGCCTTGAAAGAGGCGGTTGCCGATCTGATGCTGGAGAACCGTCTGCTCAAAAAAAGTATGATCGCGGATGGGGGCGACGACGAATGAGATACCCCGCATCCGAGAAGCTCGAGATCATCAGGATGATTGAGCAGTCGCATGTTCCCGCGAAGAAGACGCTCGATCAGCTCGGCATTGCTCGGCGCACCTTCTACCGCTGGTATGACCGCTACCTTAAAGGCGGGCCCGAAGCGTTGGAGGATCGTCCTTCCCGGCCGAGCCGGGTCTGGAACCGCATCGGCGACAATATCCAGGCTCAGATCATCGAATTGGCGCTGGAGCAATCCGAGCTGTCGCCGCGCGAATTGGCGGTGCGATTCACCGACGAGAAGCGCTACTTCGTCTCGGAAGCCACCGTCTATCGCTGCTCAAGGCCACGATCTCATCACAGCCCGGCATTCGTGGTGATCAAGGCTGCCGACGAGTT
>NZ_CH672426.1:0-20963 GCF_000152905.1 Nitrobacter sp. Nb-311A | reverse complement strand
AACGGCGTGATCCCGCCAAGCTGTCGGCGCGCGCCAGGCAGGATGTCATCCTGAAGATCGAGGTCCGGCGCGTCTTCGATGAGAACTTCCGCGTCTATGGCGTGCGCAAGATCTGGCGGCAACTCAAGCGCGAAGGCTTCGATATCGCCCGTTGTACGGTGTCACGATTGATGCGGACCATGGGCTTGCACGGTGTTATCCGCGGCAAGTCGGTCAGGACCACGATCGGCGACAAGGCGGCGCCATGCCCGCTGGATCACGTCAACCGCCAGTTCAAGGCGTCGAGGCCGAATGCGCTTTGGCTCTCCGACTTCACCTATGTTGCCACCTGGACCGGCTTCATCTATGTCGCCTTCGTCATCGACGCCTATGCCCGCAGGATCGTCGGCTGGCGGGCATCACGTTCGGCGCACGCCGGCTTCGTGCTCGATGCGCTGGAGCAAGCCCTGCACGATCGACGGCCGGTCCATCGCGGCGGGCTCGTACACCACAGCGACAGAGGAAGTCAGTACGTATCCATCAAGTACACCGAGCGCCTGGCTGAAGCTGGCATCGAGCCGTCTGTCGGCAGTGTCGGCGATTCCTACGATAATGCTCTCGCCGAAACCATCAACGGCCTCTACAAAGCTGAGGTGATCCACCGACGCGGACCGTGGCGTAGCTTCGAGGCCGTCGAGTTCGCAACGCTGGAATGGGTCGATTGGTTCAACAACCGACGGCTCTTGGAGCCCATCGGAAACATCCCGCCCGCCGAAGCCGAGCAACGCTACTACGCCATGCTGGAACAATCGGCCATGGCGGCATAACTTAAACCAAACGGCCTCCGGCAAACCCGGGGCGGTTCACACGTCCCCTTGCATCAACTCGGTAGTCGATGGTACCTGTTCATATGTGACGTGCAGCATGGCGAGGCATGCGATGTGCTAACCTGCCGTTTTCGAAGCGTAGGTCTCGCTCGCTAGCAAGCGCCCCTCAAGCTCATCATTAAGCTTACGGATTGCCAACCTCTTTGCGACCGTGGTCGGGTTCCGAATATATGATCTCCACTCGCCCGCGCTCGTCCGTCGAGGATCGAGCCGAGATCAACTCTATCTCCGGATTCTGCAGCTTCACTCGTACTGCCTTTCGCCACTCGAATGACGACGTCGGCCTCTCTCCACTCGGTTGGGACCGTTGGTGTCGTTGTTGAAATCCTGAAATGCTTATGGCTCATAGAGCACGACTCCATAAAGAACTTGCAACGAGGCTACGGGCTATCTCGAAATGCTGCTGCATCTTCACATAGGGGTTGTCGCCGCGCAGCACTTGGGTCGCCTGTTGGATATTCATCACTGAGTGGTGGAAATTGAAATTGACGATGGTGTTGGTCCCGTCGAACTGGCGTTGGATATTTGCAATCGTGTTTCCGTCTCCAATCCTGAAGCTCGATGCGATCATGGTCAAAACTGGCGTCCACCCCTCGGGAGCGTTGTCTGCCACATCCTGACTGGCGTTCGTGAACACGCCGAGGTGCTGCGGATCGGGATCGCCGTCGCAGAACTCGAAATTGTGCCCGACACCGTTGATGGGCGTGTGTGGAAGATTTTCCAGCATCGCCGCAACCGCGTCTTCGGATCGAGCAAGCGCCTCGCCCGCCATCCTCGATGGAGACACGATCAGCGCATCAGGACGAACAACGAAGTCAAACTCAGGCAGCGTGAACCTCGGAAACTCGAAGATTTCGCTTGGCCCTGCGGGGATCGCGATCTTCACCGGCTCCCAGCATCCTCTCGGTTCAGGCCGTATTGCAACACCCAGCTAGGGGTCAGACGGGGGCTCAAGAGCCCGCGAGAACGAGAAGGTCTCCCGTGAATTAAGTTGTATCGGCACAGCGGCGCGACTCAGTGCTAGGAGGAGCAGGCGTACTCAGGGACTCACCGGCACCGGATCGGAACCAGACGACCTTAGAACCTTCCAGTTAATGCAAGCGCTTTCCAGCCGAGGCGGTGCGCGCCGCTGCCTCGCTGGTCAGAACGCCACGCGCCAAGCGGCTAACGCTTGCCGAACGGCCATTTGTCGCATTGCCATAGAACGCTTAGCCTTGCAGGCGGCTCGGCCTCCCCGCGTGAGCGCCATTTCCCATCGCCACGCGCGGCGTCAGATATTGGCGTTGAAGCCGGGCACAAACGCGGGCGACGATGCCGGGACCGATCTCCGGATACCTGCCTACCTCGCTAGCGACAGCTTCCAGAATGCCGGCTCGCTCGCGCGGATCGATCAGCTGGGCGGCGTCCGTGATGATCCAGCGGTGACGACCAGTCGGGCTGCATTCATAGAGCTGTTTTCTCGAACGGCTTGAGAATTAGCTCGTCGTCGCTGGGGCCATGCAGCTGTTGGCGATTGGCCACAAACCGGTCTTCAGCTTTGCAAACAGCGACAAAGCATGGTGACGCCTCCTATCAACGGGGTTTGGGATGGCTCCGGCGCCGCCTCAGTTCCCAAAGATTACGCGCCGCTCCGGAGCAGCAGCGGTGTTGATGGTACAATCTCCGGCCCGACCCAGCCCCACCGGCCAACCGGCCGGCGATGGCGAGCTCGCACGCCTCGGTTTTCCCGGTCTCTTTTTGAACATGGTCCACAAAGTCCCTGAAGCCCGGCCCATCGATGTTGCTGCCCAGCACTTGCTCGCATGGCTCGACGCACTGAGCGCGAGACGAAGTTGCGCTCCAGCAGCCTGCGCGCGCTAGCCTGAGCGGTGGTCTCATCCGGTGTTTGCTCGACAGTCAGGGCATGATTGATTTCACGCCGCGGTCCAACTTCTTGCGATTGGTCAATTGTCGGTACTTTGCCTTGCTCATGTCCTGCCTGATACGTGGGAGGCTGGCCAAAAAGTCTTTGAGCTCAGCAAAAGAGATGAGCGTGCGTCGACCTGCCTTACTTGCCGTGATGTCTTGCCGCTTCAAGCCTCGTAAATCGAGGTGCGCGACAGGCCCGATCTGCTGCGCTTTTTTCCAGAAGCGGTGACGCCGATAAATCCGAGCCGGACATTGGCGGCTTGGTAGCTGGTTGCCTGCGGCCGATAGCGCTCGGCGGCCTCGCGCGAAAACTCTCCATCATGCTTCTTGAGCTCGATGACGAAGGTCGGGCCGCCAAAGCTAATGTAGAGATCGGTTCTGCCGGTCGCGACGCCGCGCACTTCGGACAGCACCTCCGCGCTGACCAGATTGCCTTTGAGGGAATCTCGTAGATCGGCCTGCAGGTCGGCCTCGCTCGCGTCCTCGGCGGCGCAGATAGGCGCCACGCTGTCCGAGATCGCGGATCACCGCGTTCTGTCGGTTTCTTGGCTGGTCACAGGCCGAGCTGGCCGACGCCTCGGGCGTAGCACTACAGTCAATTAAGAACATCGAAACGGGTAGGACGGATCCCCGCGTCTCAACCGCTACTGCCCTGAGGCGCGCCCTCGAATCCGCTGGCGTAATCTTTCTGGCGGAAGGCGAGTCGGTGAATGGCTGGCCTGGCGTGAGGCTACTAGCCAAGCGTTGACGCCAAATGGCCGATACGCGACCCAAATCCGATAGGCCAAGTACGGATTAGCGTACTTGTTCGGCCACTCTCCTTTGTCTTAATTCGGTTCTCCTTTGCCTATTCGGCGGTGGCTCGCGACCCCGGAGGTTCGTCATGCCCGAGAAGCGGAAGAGAACAGCAGTCGATCATCCTGCCCATATCCATAGCAATGGAATGAGCGTCGGCTGCAGCGTCGCAAATATATCCGCTAATGGGGCCGCCATTGAATTAGAGAATCCGCACGCCGTCCCCGATCGGTTTCAGCTTGTAACCGAACATGGCCGCGTCGTGCTCAACTGCCGAGTCGTCTGGATCAAGCAGAACCGAATTGGTGTGGCATTCGAATAGCTGTGAGAGTAACCAACTAACCCGCACAATGATCAGGTATTCCTATGTTGAACGAAAATCTCGAGATTGAAGAATCGCCGCTGAGCGGCATGGTGGCGCGCGATGGCATGACTGTCCGCGTCGAGATTTATCGTCTTGTTGAAGGATACGAAAGCTGGACGCTTGAAGTCGTCGACCACGAAGGCGGATCGACCGTGTGGGAAGATCGGTTTGCTACCGACAAAGAAGCATACGCCGCGTTTTATCGGACGCTGGAGGTTGAAGGCATTCGGTTGTTCTTAGGAGAGCAGCCGGGATTGACGAAACACTAAACGATCTGCGCCGCAAACAGGACGACCTCCTGGCCGCCCTGAAGCTAGTCGGAGGTTGGTAGAGTTGGGATTGAAGGCTAAGAGCCGATGACGACCCGCGCCGAAGATCTACAGGATCTTTTTGACAAACGATCCTTAACCAAGCTACTTTTGAATCTCCTAAGCTACGATGGAGATTGCAATGCGCCGCCTCACCGCCTTGGTGATTTTGAGTATCGCGAGCTTCACCACTTCCATTGCATATGCACAGGGTCCCCTCACCCCGTTCACGCCAGGCCAGATACCGACTCAGCCATCTGTTCCGTGGTGCCAGTTCGGGTCTTCTACATTGACGCCCTACTGCGGCCCGATTCGTTTTCCCGTTTGTAGTAGGTCATCCCCATGCCGCGCTGGTGGACAAATTGCCTCCCAGTGTGAAGAATGGCTTTGTATTAGCCGAATCCCGGGCCGGGTTCAGCGTCGTCCTAGCGTCCCCCTCAGGTAGACAGATTACTAAGAATGGCGGCCCCGCCTATCGAGACGTGGCCGTCAGCCCATAGATTCCTATGCCCCAACGAAAGCCCTGGCGGAAGAAACCTTCGCCCTCGTTGCGATATTGGACCGGCAGGCCGAAGCGCGACATCAAGATTAAGACGATCATCGTCTATTGCGTCGGCGACGTTAACCGCAAACCTTGCGGCCACAACTCGATACTCCGAATCGCTGATCTACTGGATTGGGACTGGGCGGACATTAGCGCTCACTTATGGTGTACCGTGTGCGGTGCTGTAGGTTGGGTCGATACGCGTCCGAATTGGAGTGACGAGATCGACTTTAATCGGCCGAGCTCAGGATGGTGAACTGATCTCGCCGCTTCGAGGATCCAATCACGATGCCGAACGGCACCACGATCCGAACTATTGGCCAAGCGGCGGAATACGCGACTGGCCAGTCAAAAAAGGTCACCAACACCGAGCCATGGCAGCGCGCCGCCAAGGCGTTGCACGGGCCGCGGAGCACGGCGGCCCGTTCGTTTTCATGGCTCGGATCAACTTCTATCGGGCCGTATACGGCGACAAACCGCCTCCAATCGGAAATCGGGAAGGCAAGAAGAGCCACCATTGGAGAACGCGGAAGCTGGCGCGATCGATAAACGGGCAGCTCGTCCTGCGGGCGTTAGTAACGTCGGGAGCCACATTAGATTGCGGGTGCGGAACGAACCCTTTTCAAAATGGAGGGAACGTTTGCGCTGTCAGATGCTTTGATTTCGAACTAGCCATTCAGGAGCGCGCCAATGAATAATCACCAGATGATCGCGGATCAGCTAAGAGAGGTCGAGCGACATCTGGCGCTTAGCGAGAAGTACATAGCTCGTCAGTACGATATCGTCTCGGAGTTCGAGCGCGACGGGTTCGATTTAGATGCGGATGAAGCCAGAAAGCGGCTCACTAGCTTGGTGGAGTTCCATAAGGAGCACATCGCGCGTCGCCACCGACTGGAGCAGACGTTTTGGGGCGCCTAGACCGGAGACGCTCAACCTGGCGGACTTTTCTTTCCCGGAACAAATTTCCATTAAACGCATTAAATCGCCCGGAACGGGACTGATTTCCGCACAGTACCGGACCCGAACTGGCCCGCTGTCTCCAACTCCCGGCGGGCCTTTTCGCCGACTGATCCGCGCGCCGCACTGGTAGCCGGTAACGTTATGGGCGGTGCCAATTGGAAGTGACTCGGCCTCACCATATTTATGGCAAATGGATCCGACCCCTAATAAGGTTTTTGACGTTTACTGCGAGAAGAGCCGACCCTCGGTGCGCTTGGAACTAGGCCTGGCGCTAAGCTGCCTCCCCAGTTTTCGGTAAAGGATTGGGTCTTGATGAGCGAGCGCGAGAGCCCAACGGTGCAATCCGACGCAAGGATGGACATAGCCTTTAACGGCTATTTGCTATTTCGAAGTCATCAAGGGGTAGCAACCCGGAAAAGCAAATAGCCCAAAGCACAGCCCACGCATCGTCTTTAAGGAGGCTGCCATGTTGCCGATAGAATTTGGGTATGGGCTGATGATAGCTGGAGCCTTGCTGGTGGTGGCGGGCGCCGTTGGCCTCGCGTTCCTCCGAAATAAGGAGGACGAAGCTGATCCTGTTGCGCTTCCCGGAGATGCCCCGTGGAGGGATCCGCCGAAGAAGAACTCAAAACGCTTCTCGGCTGAAGGCGAAGGACAATGAAATGAAGGCTCCCGACTGGTTCAAACCCCAACGCAAGCTTCCTTCTAAAGAAACCCGCAAAGCTCTCAAGGAAGCAGACGCACGAGTGGCAATGGCAGAGCATGAGAAAACAGCCGAGGCGTTCACCAAGAACCGCGAGCGTTTAAAGGCCGAGCGGCTGGCCCGAGAGGCTGCAGAGTTGAAAACCACAGGCGAATAATGCCTCCACGAGCCGATCATATTCCCGTTCATCGAGAACGGAGAATCTTGCAGATGCTTCGCGACCGAGGGGAGCTAACCGAAACTCAGCTTCACCCTGGTCCGGTAACCGTTCAAAAAATGGTGGCGAAAGGGTGGGTCGAAGCCGTAGGGCCCGGCACGTATCGCATCACATCCGCAGGAATAAGCGCGATGAAAGCAAAGATTTAGGTTCGCATGGCAGGCGGCGCCGCCGAAGCTGAGGCTGCAGCTCAACCCTGGGATGGTTTCGGGCGTATCGATTTCGAAGGTAAGCTCGCCCCCATGGACGACCGAGCAACGATCGAGAGATACTTGGCTCAGGCCGAGGCTCATGTCGCAGAGGGCGAAGGCTACATCATTCAGCAAAGGCAAATCATCGCCTATCTCGAGCGGGAGGGGGATGAGCAAGCTGAGATCATAGCCCGAGATCTACTGACAACGTTCGAGCAGAGCCATGGAGCCTACGTCGCAGATCGCGACCGCCTTCGAGCGGAATTGACAGCTCTCGGCCAAAGGCAAAGGAGTTAGGAACGCTCTTCCGCGCTCCGCATTGGATCCGAGGAACGGGATTGTCACCCATCAATCTCGAACCCGAACTGGTCCGCTGTATGACCCCCATCCGGCGGGCCTTTTTGTGTCTAAACGATCGATTATCGCCGCCCGACCTTCTCCCAAACCGATGCATATCAACCGGCACCCGTAATTTCGGCAGCCCCTTCGGCCTATCAGGATACATGAACTCTTCGCTAATCTCCGTTCTGTGCCGCGTCATCGACGAGGACTTGAAGATTGCGAGGATTGCTAGGTGCCAACGCTGCCCCTCTCGTCTCAAATCTCCTGTGACAGAAATTGCATGTTTCTCATCATGCGCGCTCAACGCGGCTGAATAAGACTCCGGCGGCAGAACCGTCCGAACCGAAACAGGTCGGCCATCAAGCCACGTTTTTAAAGTCACACGTCCTTCACTTTGCTCTAGTTTTCGTTCGGTTCCGGTCACATAAGCTTCGAGCTGTTCGTCCGGTCTAGGTTCCTGCGACCGGAGAATCCGAGCTGCCTCCTGAAATATCTCACCATCACCTTTGGAAAAATCGATTCTGCGTCTAGCCTCGGGCGTCGGGCGGGTCTTTGCCCAGGTTACCGACCCATCAAGTCCATCGCCTCGCTGTATGAGTGTACTTAGCGCTTCACACATGTTGGCGCTAACGCCGCTCTTTATGGCTGTATAAAATGGCGCAAAAGTTGTTGCCCTTATTGCATGCTCGGCGGCCTTTCTTGCCGCCTGTAGGCCGTCAGCAAGGCGTCGCGTCACAAGCCGCTTGAATGGCTCCTCCTCCGGTACGGGCCACATTTCTTCTTGTACTGCGCGCCGCAAAGCAGGTGGCACGGGTGCTAACATCGTAACGACGAAGCTGCCATGCTCAGTCTGCCCAAGCCGTACTTGATCCATGTATTCGGAGGCTTCTTTGTTGCCGCCAGCGCGATAAGCTGGTCTCGGTTCAGTCGCGGCGCAAGCCGCTGATAGCAACAGGTCTCTCGCATGAGAAAATATTTCAACCCCATCGTCAACACGAACAGAGCCATCATCCTTGGCGTCGGATGCCCTAACACGGATGACGTCACAGTCCGCCCCAGCTATGTCTCTGTAGACCTGCAATTCAGAACGATCCTCAACTTTGGCAATGATCCTGATTAATTCAGAGACAACACTCTCGTAATCGCCAAGTTCAGATGGGGTATTCGGGGTTTTCCCTCGCCAAGGCGTCCGTTGCGAGGAGAGATTGAAGCTCCGTATTCAACATCGAAGGAGCCCGTCATGTCACTGTTTGCTGAAGATGACCGCTATTTGCGTCCTGGACGCGAACGGGCGTGTCCTTCTCGAGACGATGGTTGATAGTGCACCAGAGGCAATTGCCGGTCGTTTGCACGAGTTCGGTCAACCTTTCGAGCGGATCGGGTTGGAAGCAGGACCATTATCCCAGTGGATCTATGCCGGTCTCGTCGACGTTGGCCTTGCGGCGATCTGTGTGGAGACCCGGCATATGCATGCAGCGCTCTCGGCACGCATCAACAAAACCGACCGGAACGACGCCCGCGGGATCGCCCAGATGATGCGGGTCGGGCTGTTCAAGGCAGTCCACGTCAAAACTCCCGCCAGCCAACATCGAAGACTTCTGCTGACCTCTCGCAAATTGCTGCAGCGGAAGATTTATGACATCGAGAATGACCTGCGGGGCTCGTTGCGTAATTTCGGACTCAAGGTTGGTGTGGTTGGAAAAATCAAATTTGAGGACCGTATCCGTGAGCTCGTTGCAGATCATTCGTTCGTTGCTGCCGTCGTCGCTCCGTTGTTAGAGGCACGAGCAGCTCTACGAGCTCAGTTTGCTAAACTTCACCGCATGCTGCTTGATCTGGTGCAGGTCGATCCGGTCTGTCGCCGCCTGATGTCCGCGCCAGGGGTCGGGCCAATCGTCGCTCTCACGTTCCGAACCTGCGTCGACAATCCCGCGCGTTTCTCAAGATCCAAGTGCGTGGGTGCTCACTACGGACTTACGCCGCGCATTTATCAGTCCGGCGAGATCTCCAGGACGGGGCGCATCTCCCGATCTGGGGATGTGATCCTTCGATCCAGTCTCTATGAAGCAGCTCTCGTCGTATTAACTGGTCCAGGTCGCTGGAACCCGCTCAAGGCCTGGGGCATTGCAGTGGCGCGCCGGCGCGGGATGCAAAAGGCGATGGTCGCAGTTGCACGCAAGCTCGCAATCATACTTCACCGGATGTGGAGGGATGATACCGACTTCCGCTGGTGTGCAGCTACAACACAGAGGAAAACGACAACCGATTCAACTTCCTCCATGCTGGAGGAGGCGTCCCGCGAGGACGACGGGATTGGGTGAGACCGAGGAAACTCGTGCGGCGCACTTACGACCGCGCGGCTTAGATGGCTCCGCCCTTTCCCTCTGATCCCATCATGAGGCTGCAAAATGCTGACCTCGGAGAGAAGCAAGAGCCTCGCAGGATGATCTCTGACCTCGTGGACGTGTAAAAAGGAGCTTGCATCATGCGCCCCGAATAGAGAAGAGTTTCCAGGAATAATGAGTTCTGGAGTGTTATACCAAATCTCGGAGAGCGTGACTCTGTGGGGCTTTTCAAATCAGCGGCGGGCTGATTCAACATGGCGAACGAGGGAGGTTCGCCATGTCGCCCCTGCCACTCCGGGCTGATTTCAACGCGCAGACGACACGGTCCGCTGCCAAGCGGTCGAAAGACGGGCCGCAGGCGCGGCGACTTCTGGCTCTGGCCGCG
Source organism: Nitrobacter sp. Nb-311A (assembly GCF_000152905.1). Classification (GTDB taxonomy): domain Bacteria; phylum Pseudomonadota; class Alphaproteobacteria; order Rhizobiales; family Xanthobacteraceae; genus Nitrobacter. The sequence continues at coordinate 11,035 of NZ_CH672426.1, read as the reverse complement.
ATCTACGACGGTGCGACGCGGACGGAAGCCGCCAAGATCGGTGGAGTGGGTGTGCAAATTGTTCGCGACTGGGTGATGAAGTTCAACGCCCTCGGCCCGGACGGCCTTTTCGATCGCAAGGCGCCCGGTCAGCCGTCCCGGCTCGCGGACGAGCATCGTCAGGCGTTGGCTGCCGTGATCGAAAGCGGGCCGATCCCTGCTATTCACGGCGTTGTCCGTTGGCGCATCATCGATCTCTGCCAGTGGCTGTATGAGGAGTTCACGATCACAGTCTCCAAGCAGACTCTGAGCCGGGAGCTGCGAGGCATGGGCTATCGCAAACTCTCCGCTCGTCCGCGCCATCATGCGCAAGCCGAGAGTGCGATCGAGAATTTTAAAAAACTTTCCCCGCCCGAGTTGCGGAAATTGCGAAGGACAAGAGCGTCGATCCAACCGACATAGAAATATGGTTTGGCGACGAGGCGCGCATCGGCCAGAAGAACAAGATCACGCGCCGCTGGGCGCGGCGTGGACGCGACCTTCGGCGCCGCGCGACCAGCGAACCGCCTCCACTTACATCTTCGGCGCGATCTGCCCGAAGGACGGCAAGGGCGCAGCCCTCGTCCTGCCCGCATGCAACACCGAGGCGATGAACCTGCATCTGGCCGAAATCGCGACCGAGGTCGCGCCAGGCAAGCATGCCATCTTGCTGCTCGACCAGGCCGGCTGGCATCTGTCGAGCCGGTTGATCGTTCCACCCAACATCACGATCCTGCCGCTGCCAGCGAAATGCCCGGAACTTAATCCGCAGGAAAATGTCTGGCAGTTCATGCGCGACAATTGGTTGTCGAACCGCGTGTTCAAGTCCTACGAAGATATCGTCGATCACTGCTGCTTCGCCTGGAACAGGCTAATCGATCAGCCTTGGCGCATTATCTTCATCGGAATGCGTGATTGGGCGTACCGGTTTTGATCAGCGAGTCTTGGTATTAGACTTTGCAAAAACGTCACTGTGATCACCATACTGCTCGACCTGTTGCCAGCCCTCCGCTCTAACATAGGCGGAGATTGCTTGCGGCGTTAAGGCCCTCAGGGCGTCAGAGTCTGTGATCAGAGCTTTCAACTGATTCTCCCCGATCGAGATTTGCGCATTAGCTCTATCAGGCTCTCAGTGTTGAATGAGTTACTTGCTGGAACGTCGATCGTCGTGCTTGTCTGGTTGTCGTTCACGGGAAGCCCGGTAAGACACACCCAATAGGCACAGTTTCGGAGCGTCAATTCTTGATCTAAAATAGTTAACCAGTGCTCCTTCTCTGGAGGGAGGTGAAGGACAACCAAGATGCGCGGAGTTTGAGTCTCGATCCTGAGATCATCGTAATTTTTTTGTTTTAGAGCGTACCGGAAGGTAGTCCCATCTCCGTCGAGATTAACAGTTGCCTTGATCTGGATATCGATCTTTAGCCGCATCGACTCACCGGCCTCTATAGTCAGATCAATACTGTCCCGATCGTGATGACGGGTAGCGACTGCATATCCAGCGCTTGCCGCGACAGCACAAACATAGGCGATCGAGTAAGCCTCTTTCGTGTCGGAATCGGCGAGTAGTGCATCCATGGCCAGCCATTAAAAGATTGTCCCGCCTCCATATCACAATGCCTACTTGTAGATAAGCAAGAATCTATTTGCAGCCCGACACCGCATTCTGAAGCATTGGGTTTATACGGAGGGACGCAAGACGACAACGTATCCGCTCTCCTCACGCTCAGCACCCGCTGCATGCCGGCGGTTTCCTCTTCAGCCCACTCGACTCTCCCGGCATCCCTCGCCAGCGCCGCCAGGTCGCTTGCGAGTTTTTCGCACACGCTGCAAATTGCACCCTTCTGGAGGGCTTCGCAGCTGGACGGCGAATACCCGAGAATCAGTCAGCGCAGCCGGCCCCCTTCTTGAGCGCTCCTACTTGCCTTAGAGTCCTGCAGACGTTTTCGCAGGGTATGCCATCACCATCATTGTCGGCGCGGCTGTAGCCGCCGCACCATAGGATGACGGCGTCACGACAGGTATGTGCCGACTTTCAACTAGTAGGTGATCGTCGCGTCGGAAGATTGGGAGGCCGCAGCGGATCCGGCGACCGCGAATAATCGCCCTGCCTTGGCCCTATGCCGCAATGTTGCTGGCTCATCGAAACGTCCCACCCAAAGTCCGCTTCTTCGCAGACTTTGCTTCCATCCCATCTTGGGCGTAGCTGCCGTCCGAATATTTGTTATACTCGACAGCCCAGCCGCTCCTGACCATTTCGCGGTTGATATCGACTGTTCCTGCCAAGCAAGCCGCAACAATGCGACGGTAACGATCGCGATCTCTTTCGGTGCAGGATACCCGACCATTACGGCCAATGATCTCCGCCAGCGCCTCGGCAGCGCGCGACCCGCACAGGTATCGCTTGTCGGCTGCATCGTAGCAGGGTTGAGAACTCTCGAGCGCATCGATATAAGCCAGACGGATACGCGGTGCCGTCCCTTCAACTGCGATCGTATCTCCGTCGATAACCTGCGCCCGGCCTTCGATGGCAGCTGGATCGGCAAGTACCGGCGTGGCCAGTAAGGCTAAAGCAATCGCGATCCGTCTAAGCATTTCGGCCTCCCTTTTGGAGAATAGGAGCGTCAACACTGTCAGGTTCTCAATTTCTCAAGCTTCAATTCAATCGTTAAGGTTAGCTAACAGGAGAAAGCCGCGTCGATCTTTTGCTACGTAGCGCTGGTGCTCACATCGAGCCTAACAGCATCGTCAGAGCCACCGCGCGCCGGTTCATTCGCGGTCGCGCGATGGTTGTGATGGTCAAGCATATCGTCACACGCCGCTGTGACTCGATCTGTCCGAAGTTAACTCGGTTGACTCACCTTCGTCAAAATTCCGCAGTACAGCCGTCACCTATCCACGGTACAGCGCTGCCAAAAACGGAGACTTTAGATGTTTGACGCAGAGCTAATTGCGGTTATGCGAGGCGCGCTTGAGCAAGCCACACTGGACGTCCGTCCGGATCCGTCCACACAAGCGTTAATGGCCGAACGGATTCTCCAATCAGCCGCGAATGGCACCCGCTCGCAGGAAACATTTCGGATCGTTGCGACCGAAGCCGCCGCAGATAGCGAGCGACTACAAGTCCTTAACTCGCCTCATCCGTGACACATGGACCAGTGCCCCGTCGACCAAGAAGAAGAGAAGGAGAATTTTGGTTACTGCTCGCCTGTGCCGGCCAGCACCCCCGCGCGGCTCCGGCACAACGGCAGCGAAGGCTTGCAGCTTATGCGCTTCGCGTGAGCACGCGGTAAACGAGACGTGGCGACAACCGCGCTATATTCCAATATGAGGCACAGATCTCCTCCGCGCGCACCGTATAGCTTCATCTGGTACAGTAGCGCCAGCGCCGTTATTCGTCCCTTCGGTGTTGGCATGGCCGTCAGGGTGCTTGCCAAACGCCTTGGCGGTCTTTCTCTGCACCCCCTCACCTCCTCGCCACCAGCCTCCCATCTCGGTAACAAACATCGTCGAGCATAACTGGCTGTATCTTCCACCTCCCTCCGCATAGCACCTAGCCGCTCCGCACCGCCTCCGATCGTATCGGGCAGAACTTTCAAGAGGCGGGGCGCCAACTCCTTCAATCGCGCCAATGGCGTGCCAAGTTCGCGGGCGCGGAGGATTGCACGGTCGTCAAACTTCACGATGCCTCTTCCGTGAAGTTGTTGGGGTTGCCGATCCCGTACAAAGCGTACGCTGTCTCTCTAGTTACCCATTTCGCAGCATCGCCGACGCCTGGAAAAGTCCCGCTCGCCGGCAACGAAATACCGCCCGCAAAATCATTCGTAATCAGGAGGTATTTCTTGTGACAACAGAGCGATTCATGAACCAATGCGACTTGCTCGAAGCCCTCAAAATCTTCGCCGTGGAATATATCCTTGTTAAATGAACGCGCTTGATTATCTGCCGCCTGCGCCTCCTCAACGATCTCAGCGATAGCATGGGCCGTGCGTTACGTATTCCTTCTCAATTCGGGCAATGACCTTTTCAACAGCGACAACGGCATCGTCGCGGCGCTTCTGAACTGCAGCACGCGCCTCGGCCTTTCGCACCCCCTCTAGTCTTCGGGTCAGTTCAGTAACTGCCGCAACAGCTCGGTCTAGATCAAGTCGCGCCTTCGTCGCGTCTTCCTCGGCTGCGAGAATTTCAGGATCCGTCCCGGTTAGAAGCAGATCCGCGCGTCTTTGGGCCGCTGTGGCCAGTTGAGATTCCCATTCTGCGATATTGTATTCCGCAAGTGCCGCTTGATGCCGGCCGCCGAAGAATCGCCGCTGCGCAGAAAATTTGAATTTCTTAAACATGATCTATTGCTCCATGATTGTGCGTTGAGAGCAAAACCTCGTCAGAGATTTGGTTTTTGCGATTGTACGCTGCGGAGGCTCGCCGCGTCGTAAGCAGGTCGAGCTGCGAGGTCTTCAAAATCATCAACAATTCCAATAGGAAGAAAATGGCCTACGAAAAAATTTACCCCGAGCGAAATTCCGGGGTGACGCGCCCCCGCGGTGGGGGTGGGGCTCATGGGGAAACTAACCGAGGGGAGTGTTTCCTAACTGTCACACCAGCATCAGGCGATGAACGGGCACGCTTCATAGCAGCTCGCTCATTAGTTCTAGATTTAACGTCAAACCGGCGCATCAAGCTTAATTTCAAGCTATGGTTGTGCGCTAGCCCATTTTCTTCTTTGCTCTCTTCACCGGACGCCACCCACGTCCGGCTCCGCGCGGAGCGAGGTCGTCGGCGTATCCCCTTAACTCCGCAGGCGGCCTCGACCTTGCCTGCATGAAAAAAGTGGGTGAAGCCAGTTCGCGCGGACTTTACGACGCTGATGCGCTCTATCCGAGATAAACGCTGGTACGATGCATTCCCAAAGCCAGCGCAGCGCTTAGGACGCACGATGAGCCAACGTCGAAGCCCGAGAGGAATACGGCGACCAATTTTAATTGGTGAATTTTTTCGGAACTTTGCATTCTTAAAAAAATTTCAATATACTGAAATCGGGTGAGTTAAACAAAATTAAATGCAACCTACAGTAATCCATGAAAGGATTAAACCCATGGTTAAACGAACCATACTCGGGGGTTTAGCAATATCAGCGGCCGTAATGGCTTTTAGTGTCCCGGCTTCGGCTAGCATCGTTATCAGCCAAGGCGCCACCGGAACTGGTAATAACGTTCTCTTCCAAAACGTGGTTGGGAATGGCACAACGTCCCTTTCCACGGACACTAACCAAGGTGATCGGGTAACGTTCACCAGCAACGAAGCGCTGACCGGCGACAATTCAAGTGGGCAAGCTCGCATCAGCGCAGTTGATGGCTCGTTGAATAACCTTGAATGGCATCTTTCTGATCCGACATTGGGATATGATCTCGGGGTATTTAATATCAACGTTCCCAATCAAAATGGTGGGCCGGCAACCAGCGTGACGGTTTTCGCTTATGACCAAAATAATACTGAATTCTCTCAAGTTTTCGCACTTAACAGTGGAGGTCAGAACTTCTTTACGGTGGACTCGGACGACCTTCAGTCAATTACGTCAATTCGCTTTGTAGCCACTGGCGGAATCGTCGATGACGTTCGGCAGGTTCGTATTGATGGAATCACATCTATCGCGGCCGTCCCCGAGCTTTCAACCTGGGCCATGATGATCTTGGGCTTTTTCGGCGTTGGTGCGATGACCTATCGTCAGCGAAAAAAAATGACGCCACGCTTCGCTTGATCTGCAGCGCCCTACGTGTTCGAGAGAGACCGCCTTCGGGCGGTCTTTTGTTTGGCCGATAGCCCTCGATACCACCCTTCGCTTTCGCTCACAGCGACATCAGATCTCTCAGTCGAAATGATTGCTCGGTTGACAACAAGACCATGCATACGCACGGGCTGCAAAATAATTCGCTATTGAGGTTCTAACCAACGCTCCAATGCAAAACCTAGAGCATTTTCCGACCGGAATGAATCGTTGGGGATTCCCAAAACGGCGCGAGTCAGCTTCAAGCTGCATGCTGGCGAAGGAGGTCAGCATGTATGGCCAAGGCGCTTTCGGTTGATCTTCGTCGAAGGGTGATCGCCGCGATTGATGGTGGCTTGTCCTGTCGACAGGCCGCCGAGCATTTTGGTGTTAGCGCGGCCAGCGCGATCCGCTGGCGCGGTCGCCTCAAAGAAGCTGGCGACATCGTTCCTAAACGCCAGGGCGGGGATCGCAGATCGCAGCGCATCGAAACATACTCACAATTGATTTTGGACGCGGTGGCAGTGAAGCCGGATATCACGCTCGCCGGGTTGCGAGACCTGTTGAAGCGTCGTGGGATATCGGCCAGCATTGCTTCGCTCTGGCGTTTCTTCCAGCGCAGAAAGATCACACTTAAAAAAAGACAGCGCACGCTGCCGAGCAACGGCGCGGCGATATAAATGCCGCGCGTGAGGATTGGTTCGAAGGGCAAATCGATCTCGACCCTGAGCGCCTCGTCTTCATCGACGAAACCAGCGCCAACACCAAAATGGCGCGGCTTTACGGGCGCTCGCCACGCGGCGAGCGATGCCGTGCTGCCGTCCCACACGGACATTGGAAGACGACAACATTCACCGCTGGATTGCGCTCCGACGGTCTGATCGCTCCGCTTGTTCTGGACGGCCCCATGGATGGCGACGCTTTCCTGGCCTATGTCGAACAATGGCTCGTCCCATCGCTGCGGCCGGGCGACACCGTCATCATGGACAACTTGCCCGCTCACAAGGTCCATGGCGTTCGAGAGGCCATTCAGACGGCCGGAGCAAGCCTGCTCTATCTCCCGCCCTACAGTCCGGACTTTAACCCGATCGAGATGGCCTTCTCTAAATTGAAGGCGCTGTTGCGCGCCGCTGCCGCGCGCACCATGACAGACCTCTGGCAAGCAATCGCAAACGCTCTCAAACGCTTCTCACCCGATGAATGTAAAAATTATCTCGCCGCCGCTGGATACGACGCAACCTGATCGAAAAATGCTCTAGTTAAAGTAAAAGTCCTCACGGGTTCGGCTTCCGACACTTGTTATTGTCGAGGCGAGGACTTCGTCTTTATAAATATTAATGGTCTGAGCTACGATATCCCATGTCCGTCGTCAGAACATTTGGCGCAGATGGCTGCCTGATTTAGCGGAGTGTCGGCCTCTGGTTGGTGATGTTAAGCGGCGAGCTTGCGGTGTTGCAAGCGCCTGAATTGGATTGTCTGTCGTTTGATCCTTTCGCGTTGTTCGATGATGGCAGAGGCCCTACCGAAGTAGGCGTCGGCCGGCGTGACGTTGCTGAGACTCTCGTGATAGCGGCGATGATTGTAATGTTCGACGAAGGCCTCGATCTGGTGTTCGAGATCGCCCGGCAGGAAGTAGTTTTCCAGCAGGATGCGGTTCTTGAGCGTCTGGTGCCAGCGCTCGATCTTGCCCTGGGTCTGCGGGTGAAGCGGCGCTCCGCGAACATGACTCATACCGTTGGCGTAGATCCATTCAGCGAGTTCGGCCGCGATGTAAGACGGCCCGTTGTCGCTGAGCAGCTTTGGCTTGTGCAGCACCCTGGCGCTGTCGCAGCCTGATGCCGTGAGCGCCAGTTCCAGTGTGTCGGTGACATCCTCGGCCCGCATGGTCGTGCACAGCTTCCAGGCGATGATGTAGCGGGAGAAGTCGTCGAGCACGGTCGACAGATAGACCCAGCCCCAGCCGATGATCTTGAAGTAAGTGAAGTCGGTCTGCCACATCTCGTTGGGCCGCTTCGTCTTGTCCTTGAACTCGTCGGCAGCCTTGATCACCACGAATGCCGGGCTGGTGATGAGATCGTGGGCCTTGAGCAGGCGATAGACGGTGGCTTCCGAGACGAAGTAGCGCTTCTCGTCGGTGAATCGCACCGCCAATTCGCGCGGCGACAGCTCGGATTGCTCCAGCGCCAATTCGATGATCTGAGCCTGGATATTGTCGCCGATGCGGTTCCAGACCCGGCTCGGCCGGGAAGGACGATCCTCCAACGCTTCGGGCCCGCCTTTAAGGTAGCGGTCATACCAGCGGTAGAAGGTGCGCCGAGCAATGCCGAGCTGATCGAGCGTCTTCTTCGCGGGAACATGCGACTGCTCAATCATCCTGATGATCTCGAGCTTCTCGGATGCGGGGTATCTCATTCGTCGTCGCCCCCATCCGCGATCATACTTTTTTTGAGCAGACGGTTCTCCAGCATCAGATCGGCAACCGCCTCTTTCAAGGCACGGGTCTCACGGCGCAGGTCCTGAACTTCACCGGTCGTCGCAGCACGAGCCGTGTCGCCAGCCAGCCGCCGTTTGCCAGCTTCCAGGAATTCCTTCGACCAGGTGTAGTAGAGGCTCTGGGCTATCCCTTCCTTGCGGCACAGCTCGGCGATGCTGTCTTCGCCCCGAAGCCCATCCAGCACGATCCGGATTTTGTCCTCTGATGAAAAGTGCCGCCGCGTCGCACGGCGGATATCTTTGACTACGTGTTCGGCGGAGCGTTTGCCGCCAGTCGACTTCGTGCTCATGTTCGTTCCTTCGTCTGCGACGAGAACCGAACACTCCTTAGATCACACCATCAATTCTGTGCCATAGGTGCTGATCCCGGACAATCATGTCATCCAGGATCGCACGCTCGCTGGCATCGAGCTGCTGGGCTTGTCTGAACATTCGCTGGAGTTGCCGATCCGCATCAGGCGATTCGACATCTTCCCCGACCAGAAACGCCACCGACACCCCGAAATGATCGGCCAGGCGCGTGACCAGGGCCATGGATGGATTGTCCGCCCTGCCCTTTTCCAGTTCCCAGATATGAGCCTTCGAAACTCCGACCGCCTCGGCAACATCTTGCAATGATTGGTCTTTCGATCTGCGTAGCTTTGCTACCCGCGTTGCCAAACTGCTCATTTTTACTCTCGATCTGGAATTTTCCCGTTCATTACAGCTTACGTAACCGTGGTGCTATTGTAAAACACGCCGTCGTTTTATATATCTTACGACATCGTCTTTTGTCGGAGCCCGTCCTTATGCCTAAAGCTCAACTCGAATATCTTTCGATCGGCGCGCTTCGCCCGTGGCAACGCAACGCACGAACTCATTCGCGGAAGCAGATTCGGCAAATCGCCGACAGCATCCGCAAGTTTGGCTTTACCAATCCGGTGCTGGTCGATCGTGAAAATTCCATTCTCGCTGGCCACGGACGGGTTGCTGCCGCTGAACTGCTTTCAATGAGTGAGGTACCCTGCATCAGACTAGAATCGATGACCGCAGCGGAGAAACGGGCCTACGTCATTGCCGACAACAAGCTGGCGCTGAATGCCGGTTGGGACGAAGAAATCCTGGCGGAAGAGCTCAAAGCGTTAAGCGAGCTCGACCTTGACTTTGATCTTACGCTGAGCGGGTTTGCGGTGGCGGAAATCGACAGCCTTGTCGATGGCTTGATACCGGAAGAGACCGGAGATCCTGCCGACGACCGATTACCGGTCGAGGCACCGCCGCGCTGTCATCGCGGCGATATCTGGCAGTTAGGATCCCATCGGCTGATCTGTGGGGATGCTCGCGATCCCGACACCGTTGCCGCACTCATGGGTACAGAGCAGGCGCAAATGGTTTTTACCGATCCACCCTACAATGTTCGGATCGACGGCAACGTCGGCGGCCTCGGTTCGATCCGGCATCGCGAGTTCGCGATGGCGTCAGGCGAGATGTCGGAACCGGAGTTTACCGGCTTTCTCAAGGCAAGCTTCGGCAATCTCACTCGTCACTCCATCGATGGCTCGATCCATTACATTTGCATGGATTGGCGCCACATGGCGGAGATGCTGAACGCGGGCGACGGCATCTACACCGAACTCAAGAATCTGATCGTATGGGCCAAGGACAATGGCGGAATGGGCACATTCTACCGATCGAGGCATGAGCTGATATTTGCCTTCAAGAATGGGACCGCCCCCCACCACAACCACTTTGAGCTGGGCCAGCACGGACGCCACCGAACCAATGTCTGGGAGTATCGCGGCGTCAATACCATGAAAGCCGGACGGCTCGACGAGCTGGCGCTGCACCCAACCGTGAAGCCGGTTGCGATGATCGCCGACGCCATTAAGGACGTCTCCTCGCGTGGCGGCATCGTCCTGGATCTGTTTGCGGGCAGCGGATCGACCCTCATTGCAGCCCACAAAACCGGGCGGCGCGCTTACGTCTGCGAATACGATCCGATTTATTGTGATCGGATAATCCAGCGCTGGGAGACCTACGCCAAAGACGAAGCCGAACAGGTCGCTTGCGGGATCCGACCAGACCGCAACCGGGGGGCAGCAGCATGAGCGGGCCAGACAAGCCGACCGCCCGACCGAACCTGCCCTCGAAACGGGCGGACTATGAGATCGGCTACGCCAAGCCTCCGCTTTCGACCCGATTCCAGCGTGGACAATCCGGCAACCCGTCTGGTCGCCGCAAAGGGGCGATCAAAAAGCGCACCGCCCTGCCCGCTCTCAACGACGAACGGCTGAAGACCATCATCCTCGAGGAGGCCTATCGTTCGATCAGCATCAACGACCCGAACGGTCAAATCGACATCCCGATGGCCCAGGCCGTCGTACGCTCGCTCGCCGTCAATGCAGCCAAAGGTAATCAACGGGCTCAACGCCTGTTCACCGAACTGCTGACCTCGGTCGAGCGCGATAACAAGAAGCTGCACGATGAATGGTTGAAGACGGCGATCAACTACAAGGCCGAATGGGATGAGGAGCTCGCGCGCCGCAAGAAATTTGGCATTGAGGCTCCACCTCCGCTTCCTCATCCCGACGATATCATCATTGATATGAACACCGGCTCGGTCCGCATCAAAGGGCCGATGACCAAAGAAGACAAAGTCAGATGGGATCAACTGCGCGATCTCAAGGTCTCGATAAAGGAGAATATAAAAGAGATGGCGGCGCTTCTCGATACACAGCCGGAAGACAGAGACCAGATAAAAGCGGAGATCCAGCACTCGCAACGCGT